>NZ_JBSHLB010000003.1:0-453121 GCF_053619935.1 Microbacterium sp. NPDC055455 | reverse complement strand
CTTCATGAGGCAAGCCGCCTTGATCTTGTTGGTTATTCTCTTTCTCTTGGGCTTGTCCCTGATCATCCTCGGCCCGGCGTCGTGGGGGCTCGCCGCGGGGGCTGCCCGGCGTCGTTCGGTCCGGGGAGCCCGGCGTCAGGCGCCGGCGACGTGCCGCCCGGGGAGCGGCCGGCGTCAGGCGCCGGCGATGGCAGCGGCTACCACCTCGCGCGCCTCGGCCTGCACCTGCGCCAGGTGCTCGGGACCGCGCAGCGACTCGGCGTAGAGCTTGTACACGTCCTCGGTGCCCGACGGCCGCGCGGCGAACCACGCGTGCTCGGTCTGCACCTTGAGCCCGCCGATCGCGGCGCCGTTGCCCGGCGCGTGCGAGAGCTTGGCGGTGATCGGCTCGCCGGCGAGCTCGGTCGCCGACACCGACTCGGGCGCCAGCTTCGCCAGCGCCGCCTTCTGCGCGGCGGAGGCCGGGGCGTCGACGCGCTGATACGCCGACGCACCGAACTCGGCCTCGAGCTCCGCGTAGCGCTGCGAAGGGGTCTTGCCCGTCACCGCCAGGATCTCGGCGGCGAGGAGGCAGAGCAGGATGCCGTCCTTGTCGGTCGTCCAGACGGTGCCGTCCTTGCGGAGGAAGGACGCGCCCGCCGACTCCTCGCCTCCGAAGGCGACGGAGCCGTCCAGGAGCCCGGGGACGAACCACTTGAACCCGACCGGCACCTCGAGCAGGGCGCGGCCCAGCGACCCGGCCACGCGGTCGATGATCATCGAGCTGACGAGGGTCTTGCCGATCGCGGCATCCGTCGGCCATTCCGGACGATGCGAGTAGAGATAGTCGATCGCGACGGCCAGGTAGTGGTTGGGGTTCATCAGCCCGGCGTCGGGGGTGACGATGCCGTGCCGGTCGGCGTCGGCGTCGTTGCCGGTGAGGATGTCGTACTCGTGGCGGCGGCCGATGAGCCCGGCCATGGCCGACGGCGACGACGGATCCATGCGGATCTTCTCGTCCCAGTCGAGGGTCATGAACTTCCACGTCGGGTCGACGTCGGGGTTCACGACGGTCAGGTCGAGGCCGTGCACCTCGGCGATGAGCGCCCAGTACTCGACCGACGCGCCGCCCAGCGGGTCGGCGCCGATGCGCACGCCGGCCGAGCGGATCGCGTCGACGTCGATGATGGTCGCGAGGTCGCGGACGTAGGCGTCACGGAAGTCGTACTGGCCGAGCGTGTCGCCGTCGAGGTCCTTGAACGGCGTGCGCTCGACGCCCTCGAGGCGGGCCGCGATGAGCTCGTTCGCGCGGTCCGCGATCCAGCCGGTGGCGTCCGTGTCGGCCGGTCCGCCGTTCGGCGGGTTGTACTTGAAGCCGCCGTCGCGCGGCGGGTTGTGGCTGGGCGTCACGACGATGCCGTCCGCGCGGCCCGGGTCGGCGGCATCCCGCCCGCGGTTGTAGGTCAGGATGGCGTGACTGAGTGCCGGCGTGGGCACCCACGAGTCGCGGGCGTCGACGCGGACGTCGATGCCGTTCGCCACGAGCACCTCGATCGCGCTCCGCTCGGCGGGCAGGGAGAGACCGTGGGTGTCGCGGCCGAGGAAGAGCGGCCCCTCGATGCCCTGCGCCCGGCGGTAGTCCACGATCGCCTGGGTCGTGGCGAGGATGTGGGTCTCGTTGAAGCTTCCCGACAGGGAGGAGCCGCGGTGCCCGCTCGTTCCGAACACGACGCGCTGCTCGGGAGCGGCGGGATCGGGTACGACGTCGTAGTACGCGGCGATCAGCTCATCGATGTCGATGAGGTCGGAAGCTTCAGCGGGCTGTCCTGCTCGACTCATGCGTCCCAGTCTGCCCGCCCGCCGGTCCCGCTGCACAGGCTTGACCCGGTATGACGCGTACCGTACGCAGGACCGGTCCTCGGGGCGCGGCTCCCAGGCCGCGGATTTCCGCGGCCGACGGCCGATCCGAACGGCTCCGGTCCTGCGAACGGTACGCCGCCGGCGGCCGACAGCTGGTCGCGCGCACCGGGATAGGCTGGCACGCGTGACTTCCGAGGCCGCCGCCCCCGGGGCATCCGCTCCCGCCCGCCGCACCTACAGCTATCTGGGTCCCGCCGGCACGTTCACCGAGGCGGCGCTCGCGCAGGTGCCCGAGGCTCGCGGACACGAGTGGCGGCCGGTGCGCAACGTGGGCGAGGCCCTGGCCGACGTGGTCGACGGCCGGTCCGACGCGGCCATGATCGCGATCGAGAACTCCGTCGACGGCGGCGTCTCGACCGCGCAGGACGCGCTGGCGACGGTGCCGGGCCTGCGGATCGTCGGGGAGTACCTGGTTCCCGTCGAGTTCGTGCTCGTGGGCCGCCCCGGCACCCGGCTCGACGACGTCTCGCTCATCGCCGCGCACCCGGTCGCATACGCCCAGTGCCTACAGTGGCTCTCGCGGGCGCTGCCGGCCCATGCGCACGTCCCGGCCGCGAGCAACGTCGCCAGCGCCATGGGGCTGCTCGACGGGTCGAGCGACGCGGATGCCGCGATCGCGCCTCCGGGGATCCTCGAGCACCACGAGCTCGAACTGCTCGCCTCGAACATCGGCGACAACGCCAACGCGGTCACGCGCTTCGTCCTGGTGAGCCGGACGGTCGTCCCGCCGCCCCCCACCGGTGCAGACAAGACGTCGCTGATCGTCGAGCTGCCCGACGACCATCCCGGCGCGCTGCTGGAGATGCTCGAGCAGTTCGCGACCCGCGGCATCAACCTCTCGCTGCTCGCCTCGCGTCCGATCGGCGACGAGCTCGGCCGGTACCGCTTCGTCGTCGACGCCGACGGCCACCTCGAGGACGAGCGCATGGCCGACGCGCTCCTCGGGCTGCGCCGCTTCAGCCCGAGGGTCACGTTCCTCGGCTCGTACCCGCGCGCGGACCGCGCCGTCGTGCACTACCCCGAGCGCTACGCCGACGACGTGTTCGTCGAGGCGCGGGACTGGCTGCGCGGCCTCATCTCCGGAGAGCCGGAGACGCAGGACTGAGACCGGCTCGGCCGGGTCACCCCAGGTCGTACTCGGCGGCGAGCAGCTCGAGGGTCTGCAGGCGGCCGGGCGCGGCATCCATCGGCTCTTCCTCGTACGACCCTGCGATGGGCGAGATCATGATCTCGTCGACGCCGTGCTGTGCGGCGAAGGAGCGGAGATCGGATGCCACCGCCGACGGCGTCCCCACGAACCACTTCGCGCGCGCCGACGCCATGAACGTCTCACCCAGGCCGGCGAACTCGGCGGCGTTCGCGATCGAGTGCTCCACCGTCTCGAGGGCGACCAAGGGACGGTTCGTGCGCAGCCGTGCCGTCATGCGGAGGTTCGGGAGCGCGCGCTCATCGGCCTCGCCCTGCGTGGGTGCCACGAGCACATTCGCGGTGAGGAAGGTGCGTGGAGCGGCGAGGGTCTCGGAGGGCACGAACGCCGACCGGTACCGGTCGAGGGCGCGCTCGAGGCCCTCGCCCGAGAAGTGGTTGGCGAACACGTAGGGCAGACCCAGCGCCGCGGCCAGCTGCGCCGAGTAGTCGCTCGAGCCCAGCAGCCACACCTCGGGCGTCGTCGTGGCTGCGGGCGTCGCGTGCACGTCGTACGTGCCGCCCGAGGTGAACCGCAGGGCGGCGCCGTCGGGCGCGACGAGGCGCAGGATGTCGCGCACGAGGTCGGGGAAGCGCTCGACGTCGCTCGTGGTGCCGCTCTGGCGGAGCAGCTGGCTGATGACGGGATCGGAGCCCGGCGCGCGGCCGAGACCCAGGTCGATGCGACCCGGAGCCAGCGCCTCGAGCGCCGCGAACTGCTCGGCCACCACGAGGGGGGAGTGGTTGGGGAGCATGACGCCGCCGGACCCCAGCCGGATGTGCGACGTGCGCGCCGCCGCTGCGGCGGCCAGCACCGGAGGCGTCGTCGAAGCCACCGCCGGCATGTTGTGGTGCTCGGCGAACCAGTAGCGGCGGTATCCGAGCCGGTCGGCGGCGTCGACGAGGGCGAGGGATGCCGCGACCGCCTGTGCGCTGGTCTGCCCGGTGCGCACCGGGACGAGGTCGAGGACGGACAGGGCCGGGGCGGAGGTGGCGGTGCTCATCGCTGTAGCCAACCTCCGCCCCGGCCGTCGCATTCCGCGCGTGCCGCGTTCGAGGCCGCAGGCCTCCGGCCCGGGGTTTCGCGGATCCGGAATTCGGGCATTCCGCGCCTTTCCGGAGCCTCGGGGTCCCAGGGCTCCGGAAAGCGGCCAGAAGTCCGATTTCCGGAGCAGCGAGCCGGCTGGCGCAATCCGGGTCAGGCGGACTCGCGCCACACGACGGGGCACGCCAGGACGCTGCCCCCTGTGCCGGGATCCTCGCCGCGCAGCTGGCGCAGCACGGACTCCGCGGCGGCCCGCCCGAGTTCGTTCGCCGGCTGGTGGACCGTCGACAGGGGCGGGTCGCAGCGCAGAGCCCAGGAGCTGTCGTCGAACCCGACGATGCCCACGTCGCGGGGCACGACTTTGCCCGCGGACTGGAGGACGTCCATCGCCCCGGCGGCCACCGCGTCGCTGGACGCGAAGACGCCGTCGATGTCGGGCACGCGGTCCAGGAGCGCCCGCATGCCCGCCTGGCCGTCGGAGTACGAGTACAGCGGAACGCTCTGCACGAGCTGAGGGTCGAACCGATGGCCGAGGGCGTCGACGAAGCCCGCAAGTCGATCGGAGCCCGAGTCCCGGTCGAGGGCTGCGGCGATCATGCCGATGCGGTGCCGCCCGGTCGCGGCCAGGCGGCTGGTGATCTCGCGCGCGGCGCCGCGGTTGTCGATGGCCACGTAGGCGGCATCCCCGATGTCCCGCGGGTGACCCACGAAAGCGGCGGGAAGTCCGAGGTCGGCGATCGCGCGCGTGATGGGGTCTCCGACGCGGGCCGAGACGATGATCACGCCGTCGATCAGTCCGCCGCTCAGGTAGCGGGCGAGGCGCTCGATGTCGCGGGTGGTGTCGGCGATCATGAACGACAGCTGGTAGTCGGCATCCGAGAGGGCGGCGTTCGCGCCGAGCAGGATCGACCCGATGTTCGGATCTTCGACGAAGAGCGAATGCGGCTCGTGGACGATCAGCCCGATCGCCTGCGAACTCTGCATCACGAGGCTGCGCGCCGCGCGGTTGGGAACGAAGCCGACCTTCGCGATGGCGGCGTCGATGGCCGTGCGGGCCTCGTCCGAGACGTAGGGCTGCCCGTTGAGCACGCGGCTGACCGTGCCTCGCGACACCCCGGCCTCGATCGCGACGTCTTTCACCGTCGCCCGACGCTTGCGTCCCGTGGTCTCCACGCGAACATCGTATGTGCACGCGCACACACTTGCAGGACCCGATTGACAAGACACGCGGGCCTGCATACTCTGTACACGTTCACAGAACCTCAGCGCAGAGGAATCTCGCTCGGATCTGTGCACGTTCACAGATCCGAGGAGAGCATGAAGGTCCCCGCCCGCCCCTTCGCCCATGAGGGCATCGCGTTCGGCTGCGATTACAACCCCGAACAGTGGACCCCCGAGGTATGGGACGAAGACATCACCCTCATGCGTGAGGCCGGCGTCGATCTCGTGGCCATCAACATCTTCGGCTGGTCGCACGTCGAGCCGCGGGAGGGCGAGTTCGACTTCGCACGCCTCGACGACATCATCAGCAGGCTCCATGCGGCGGGGATCCGCGTCAACCTCGGCACGGGGACCGCCTCACCGCCGGCGTGGCTGGCGCGGTCGCACCCCGAGATCCTCCCGATGGCAGAGGACGGCACCCGCCGGTATCCGGGCGGGCGTCAGGCGTGGTGCCCCAGCTCGCCCGTCTTCCGTGCCGCCGCGCTCCGCCTCGTCGATGCCGTGGCCGGTCGCTACGGCAGCCACCCCGCCGTCGAGCTCTGGCACGTCTCCAATGAACTCGGCTGCCACAACGCGCTGTGCTACTGCGACGACAGCGCCGCCGCGTTCCGCGGCTGGCTGCGTCGCAAGTACACGACGCTCGACGCGCTCAACGATGCGTGGGGGACCGCCTTCTGGAGCCAGACCTACGGCGATTGGGACGAGATCCTCCCGCCCCGCGCCACGATCTCGACACGCAACCCCGGGCAGTTCCTCGACTTCCACCGCTTCAGCTCCGACGAACTGCTCTCGTACTACCGCGCCGAGGCCGACGCGATCCGGGCGGTGAGCGACGTGCCCATCACGACGAACTTCATGGTCACGGCGCACATCGAGAACCTCGACTACTGGTCGTGGGCCGCCGACATGGACGTCATCGCCAACGACCACTACCTCGACCACCGACTCGCGACCCCGACCGTGGAGCTCGCGTTCGCGGCCGACCTCTCACGCGGTCTCGGCCGGGGCGCCCCCTGGATCCTCATGGAGCACTCGACGGGCGCCGTGAACTGGCAGCCGTTGAACAAGCCCAAGGCTCCGGGCGAGATCCTGCGCAACTCGCTGACCCATGTGGCGCGGGGCGCGGACGGCGTGTGCTTCTTCCAGTGGCGCGCCTCCGTCCAGGGCAGCGAGAAGTTCCACTCGGCGATGCTCCCGCACGCCGGCACGGACAGCGCCGTCTGGCGCGAGGTGGTGGAGCTCGGCGGGATCGTCGATCGCATCGGGGAGGTGGCCGGCAGTCGCGTCGAAGCAGACGTCGCGCTGGTCTTCTCGTGGGAATCGTGGTGGGCGACCCAGACCGAGTCCCGCCCCAGTCAGGCGCTCGGCTACCTCGACCAGGTCCACGCCGCCTACGGAGCGCTCCACGCGCTCGGTCTCACGGTCGATGTCGTGCCACCGGGCGCCGACCTCTCGGCCTACGGGCTCGTGGTGGTCCCCGGGCTGCACCTCGTACGCGCCGGCGAGGCGGCGGTCATCACCGACTGGATCGCCGCGGGCGGCACCGCTCTCGTCACCTTCTACAGCGGCACGGTCGACGAGAAGGACCGCGTCTGGACGGGCGGCTACACCGGGCCCTTCCGGGACGCGCTCGGCATCCGCATCGAGGAGTTCGCGCCGGTGGCACCCGATGCGTCGCTCGCCCTCTCGGACGGTGCCACCGCCCGCCTGTGGTCGGAGCGCTCGCGCACCACCACGGCCGAGATCGAGGCATCCTTCGTCGACGGGCCGGCAGCCGGCCATCCCGCCGTCACCCGCAACACGTGGGGCGGCGGAGAGGCGTGGTATCTCGCCACGCTGCCCGATCCCGCGGACTACCGGTCACTGCTCGCCCGCATCGCCGAACGGGCGGGCGTGCGTCCGGCGGCAGAAGTGCGCGGACCCGAGGGCGCCGTGGAGATCGTGCGCCGGCGGGGAGCGGATGCCTCGTACCTGTTCATCGTCAACCACTCGGAGTCCGACGCGGAGCTCACCGCGACCGGATTCGAGCTCGTCACCGGGATGCCGGCTGCCGGATGCGTCAGCGTGCCCGGCGGCGCCGTGCGCATCATCAGAGAGGAGGCGGCCGCATGACCGCCACAGAGGTCCTCGTCACGCGGGGCGGGAAGACTCCGCGCGAGGGGAAGCCGCCGCGTCGCAGGACGCCGCACAAGGGCGCGATCGCGATCTTCACCGGTCCGTTCAGCATCCTGTTCCTGCTGTTCTACCTGATCCCCATCGGCTACGCCGTCTACCAGTCGCTGCTCGTCGTCGAGCGCGACGGCCTCTACGGCGAACCGCGAGAGGTCTTCGGCGGCCTGACCCAGTACGTCCAGGTGTTCCAGAACGCCCCGTTCTGGGAATCCGTTTGGCGCGTGCTGCTGTTCGGTGTCGTGCAGGTGCCGGTGATGCTCGGGCTCGCCCTGCTCTTCGCACTGCTCCTGGACTCCCCGGCTCTCAAGGGCAAGAGGTTCTTCCGGCTGGCGTTCTTCGCCCCCTACGCCGTGCCGGGCGTCATCGCCGCGATCATGTGGGGCTTCCTCTACTCGCCGAACCTGTCGCCGTTCACGGACGTGACCCGGACGATCGACTTCCTCTCGCCGGAGCTCGTGCTCTGGTCGATCGCGAACGTCGTGACGTGGGTCTTCGTCGGCTACAACATGCTGATCATCTATTCGGCGCTCCTGGCGATCCCGTCCGAGGTGTACGAGGCGGCACGGCTGGACGGTGCGGGGCAGATCCGCATCGCGTGGTCGATCAAGATTCCGATGGTGGCCCCCGCGCTCATCCTTACGACCGTCTTCTCGATCATCGGAACGCTGCAGCTGCTGGCCGAGCCGCAGGTGTTCCGGTCGTTCAGCGCCGCGGTCTCGTCCACGTACACCCCGAACATGACCATCTACGCGACGAACTCGATCCCGAACCCCTATCTGGCCGCCGCGTTCTCGGTGGTCCTCGCTCTCGCGACGTTCGTGCTGTCGTTCGCGTTCCTCAAGTTCACCCAGCGGAAGGCCGAGCAATGAGCCTGCTGACACGTACGCGCGGCGCGACCGCCGATGACCTCGCCCCCTCGCGCGGGCCCCGGGAGAGCATCCTCTCGCGCGGTGCGGCGCTGCTGGTCATGGGCGTGTTCACGCTCTACTTCCTGATGCCGATCTGGTGGCTGTTCATCGCGTCGACCAAGGATCGCAGCGACCTTCTGAGCACGAACCCGCTGTGGTTCGCCGATCTCAACCTCTTCGCGAACATCGGGGATCTCCTGTCCTTCGGCGACGGCATCTACCTGCGGTGGATCCTCAACAGCCTCGGCTACGCGGGGCTCGGCGCGCTGCTGGCGACCGTGTTCGCCGGCATGTGCGGCTACGCGCTGGCCAAGTACCGCTTCCGCGGCCGCGAGGTCTACTTCAACGTCGTGCTGGGCGGCGTGCTCGTCCCCGCGACGGCACTCGCTCTGCCCCTCTTCCTGCTGTTCAGCCAGGTGAACCTGACGAACACCTTCTGGGCGGTGCTGCTGCCCAGCATCGTCAGCCCGTTCGGCGTGTATCTGAGCCGCATCTACGCCGCGGCATCCGTTCCCGACGAGCTCGTCGAAGCAGGCCGGATCGACGGAGCGGGGGAGGTGCGCACGTTCTTCACCGTGTCGATGCGCCTGATGATGCCCGCGCTCATCACGGTCTTCCTCTTCCAGTTCGTGGCCATCTGGAACAACTTCTTCCTGCCGCTGATCATGCTGCGCAGCGAGGAGCTCTTCCCGGTCACCTACGGCCTCTACACGTGGAACACCCAGCTCAACCAGATCCCCGAGCTGCGCACCTACGTCCTGGTCGGCTCGTTCCTGTCGATCGTGCCGCTCATCATCGCATTCCTCCTCCTTCAGCGCTTCTGGCGCAACGGACTCGGCACCGGGTCCGTGAAGTGAGCCCGCCGGAGGGCGCCGCCCACCGGCATCCCTGTAATCCCGCACCACCCACCAAGTAAGGAAGATCATGCAGCACACCAAGAGGGCAGTCGCCACCGGCGTCGCACTGCTCAGCGCGCTGGCGCTGGCCGGATGCACCTCCGCGAGCACCGGAGGCGGTGACGCGGAGGCCGCAGCCTGCACCCCCGCAGGCGAGGACGTCACGCTGGAGTTCACGTCATGGATCCCCGGCATCGAAGACGTCGTCGCGCTGTGGAACGAGGAGAACCCCGACATCCAGGTCGAGGTCCAGACCGGACCCAACGGCAACTCCGGCACCTACCAGAGCTTCTTCAGCCAGCTGGAGGCCGGCAACGCGCCCGACCTCGGCCAGATCGAGTACGACGCGCTGTCGAGCTTCCGCGTGCAGGACGGGCTCGAGGATCTGTCGGCGTGCGAGGACGTCGTGGCGGCCGAGAGCGAGTTCATCCCGTGGACGTGGGGCCAGGTGACGCTCGGCGGCGACGGCGTCTACGGCGTTCCGCAGGACTCCGGTCCCATGGCGCTCTTCTACCGAGCCGACCTCTTCGAGGCGAACGGCATCGCCGTGCCGACGACGTGGGAGGAGTACAAGGAGGCAGCGAAGGCGGTGCGCGCCGCGGGCGGCTACATCACCAACTTCTCGACCGCCGACATCAACCAGTTCGCGGGCTTCGTCTGGCAGGCGAACGGCGACTGGTTCTCCAACGACGGCGAGGAGTGGACCGTCGATCTGACCGGCGACCAGTCCACCACCGTGGCCGACTACTGGCAGCAGCTCCTCGACGAGGACCTCGTGGCCACGTACCCGGCATGGACGGAGGAATGGAACAACGCGTACAACTCCGGCGAGGTCTGGACGTGGAACTCTGCCGTGTGGGGCGCGAACTCCATCTCGTCCGGTGCACCCGACACCGCCGGCAACTGGGCCGTCGCCCCGTCCCCGCAGTGGGAGGCCGGCGGCGAGAGCGCCGGCAACTGGGGCGGCTCCTCGATCGCCGTCTTCAAGGGCACAGACCACCTCTACGAGGCGGCCAAGTTCGCCCTCTGGCTCAACACCTCCGATGAGGCGCTGACCGCACTCAACCAGTCCGCGAACATCTACCCCGCCACGACGGCCGGCCTGCAGCTGCCGTCGCTTCAGGAGGGCGTGGAGTTCTACGGCGGCCAGAAGATCTACGACGTGTTCGCCGCGGCCGCGGAGCAGGTCAACCCCGACTTCGTGTGGGGCCCGACCATGACGCAGACGTACGCCGACGTCTCGGACGGCTTCCAGAAGGCGGTCACCGGTCAGGGCACGCTGCTCGAGGCGCTCGAATCCGCGCAGGAGTCGACGATCTCGACGCTCGAGGCCCAGTCGATCCCGGTCGCGCAGTAACGCGATCCGCACGCCGCGCCGCGGGAGCCCTCGGGCTTCCGCGGCGCGGCCGTGTCTCCGGTCCCAGGCGTTCCGCTCCCCGCGGGTCGCCCTCCCGCGGATCCGGAAATCGGAGAATCGCCCGCATTCCGGAGCCGTAGGGCCCGAGGACTCCGGAAACCGGCGAGAAGTCCGATTTCCGGAGCCGCGCCCGCGCCGGAGCCGTGCCGTAGCCGCGCCGGACGCGCGCCGGATCCGCAGCGGCGCCCGCGCGCCGCGCGGTGGCGGGTCAGGGCAGCCGGTTCGCCTTGGCGAGGTTCGCGCGCAGCTCGGCCGCCGTCTGCCGGGCGACGTAGGCCGGGCGATCGCGCTCCAGGCGCCAGGACTCGCTCAGCGGGCCGGCGCTCACGGTGTCGAACCCGAGCGCGTCGTAGACGCCGGTGACGAACTCGACGGCCTCGGGGACGTCGCTCGCGGTGCCGAGCGCGCGCCGGTCCGGGTCGCCCGCCGGCAGACCGTCGGCGTTGATGTCGGAGGCGTAGAGGTGGTTGAAGGCCTTGACGACCTTCGACGTGGGGAGGTGGTCCTGAAGCAGCTGCGACGTGGTGGTCTCGCCGCGGTCCAGGGCGTCGACGTGCCCGTCGCGCTCGAAGTAGTAGTTGTTGGTGTCGAGCACGATCTTGCCGGCCAGGGGCTCGACCGGCACGTCCTTCAGCGCCTTCAGCGGCACCGTGACGACGGCGATGTCGGCGGCGGCGGCCGCCTCCTCCGCGGTCGCGGCGGTGACCTTCGGACCCAGCTCGGCCACGAGGCCGGTGAGGGTCTCGGGGCCCCGCGAGTTCGAGATCACGACGTCGTAGCCCAGTCCGGAGAAGGCGCGGGCGAGCGCGCTGCCGATGTGTCCTGCACCGATGATTCCGATCGTTGTCATGTCGGCCCGCAACCGCGGGGAGCCTCCGCCCATTCCGCCGACGACCCGGAAAGTAACCGGGAAACGTTTCCGCAAACCGGCCCGGACGCCGCCCGGCCGTGTGACGATGTCCGAATGGACTACGTGCACCTCGGACGAACAGGCACCTCCGTCTCGCGGATCGTGCTGGGAACGATGAACTTCGGCGACCGCACCTCGGAAGAGGACTCGTTCGCGATCATGGACCGCGCACTGGAGCTCGGCGTGAACTTCTTCGACACCGCGAACGGCTACGGCGGGGCCGGCGGCCGCGGGCGGACGGAGGAGATCATCGGGCGGTGGCTGCAGGCCCGCCGTGGCGTGCGCGACGACATCGTGCTGGCGACCAAGGTGCACTCGCCGATGGTCGACCCGACGCCCGACGGCGACGTCGTGAACGCCCGCGGCGCGTCCGCGTGGCAGGTGCGGCGCGAGGCCGTCGGCTCGCTGCGGCGCCTGCAGACCGACCGGATCGACCTCTACCAGTTCCACCACATCGACCGCCACATCTCCTGGGAGGAGCTGTGGCAGTCGATGGAGGTCCTCGTCGCCCGCGGCGAGGTCGTCTACACCGGCAGCTCCAACTTCGCGGCGTGGAACATCGCCCAGGCGAACGAGATCGCCAAGCAGCGCCACTTCCTCGGCCTGGTGAGCGAGCAGTCGCTGTACAACCTCGTGCAGCGCTCGATCGAGCTCGAGGTCATCCCGGCGGCGCAGAACTACGGGCTCGGCATCCTGCCCTGGTCGCCGCTTGCCGGCGGGCTGCTCAGCGGCGGGTCCACCGACGCGAAGGCGCGCTCGGCCGGGGAGCGCATCACCTCGCAGCGCGAGGAGCGCCGCGACCAGCTCGACGCCTACGAGCGCTTCGCTCAGGAGCGCGGCTGGACGCCCTCGGCGCTGGGTCTCGCGTGGCTGCTGCACCAGCCGGGCGTCACCGGGCCGATCATCGGCCCGCGCACCGTGGAGCAGCTGGAGTCGGCCGTCTCGGCGCTGGAGATCCGGCTGAGCGAGGACGACCTGCAGGCGCTCGACGAGCTGTTCCCCGGCCCGGGTGGACAGGCGCCGGAGGCCTACGCCTGGTAGCCCCGGCAGCCCACCCGCCACGGCACCCACCCGCCGAAGCCCCGCCCGAGTTCAGCGGCGGGCGGCGCGCTTGACGTGCTCGTACGCGTCCAGCGCCGCCCGCCGCGTCTCGCCGAGGTCGACGATCGGCGCGGGCGCGTCGCCCGAGAGGTGCTCCGGCGCCCACTCGCGCACGTAGAGCCCGTCGGGGTCGAACTTCTTCGCCTGCAGCTCGGGGTTGAAGATGCGGAAGTACGGCGCCGCGTCGGCGCCCGACCCCGCGACCCACTGCCAGTTGAACGCGTTGTTGGCGCCGTCGGCGTCGACGAGCGTGTCCCAGAACCACTCCTCGCCGCGCCGCCAGTCGATGAGCAGGTTCTTGATGAGGAAGGATGCCGCGACCATCCGCACGCGGTTGTGCATGTAGCCCGTGCGCCAGAGCTCCTTCATGCCCGCGTCGACGAGGGCGACGCCGGTGCGGCCGTGCTGCCAGGCCTCCAGGGCGCTGGGCTTCAGGCGCGGCCACGGGAACGCGTCGAACTCGGGGCGCAGGTTCCTCGTCGCGAGGTCGGGGTGGTGGTACAGGATGTGCCAGGCGAACTCCCGCCAGCCGAGCTCCGACAGGAACCGCCCGCCGTTCCCGGCCGCGACAGTCTCGTGCCACACCGTGTGCGGGCTGACCTCGCCCCATCGCAGCCGGGGTGACAGCAGCGACGTCGCACCGGCAGCGGGCTCGTCGCGGGCGCGGTCGTAGCTCGCCAGGTCGTCGCGCAGGAACTCGCGCAGCCGCCGGCGCGCGGCGGGCTCGCCGGGCTCCCACGTGTCGCGCAGCCCGGCCGCCCAGTCGGGCGCGGTGGGCAGCAGCGACCAGTCGTCGAGGGCGTCGGATGCCGCGGCCCGGCGCGGCCCCGGCACCTCGCGCGGCTCGGGGAGGGGGTCCCGTGGTGACGGCAGGGCCTGGCACGCGCGCCAGAACGGCGAGTACACCGAGAACGGCGTACCGGCCCCGGTCTTCACCGTCCACGGTTCGAACAGCAGCGACGCGGCGAACGATGCGACGTCGACGCCGTCGTCGCGGAGGGCGGCCTTGAGCCCCGCGTCGATGTCGCGCTCCGGTCCGCCGTAGCGCCGGTTCCAGAAGACGGCACCGGCCGCGGCATCCGTCACCGTCTCGCGCACCACGCGGTCGGCCGGACCGCGCCGCAGCACCAGTGTCCCGCCCCGCTCCCGCAGGCGCTCGCCGAGCGAGGCGAGGGAGTGGTGCAGCCACCACCGGGCGGCGCCGCCGAGCGGGCGCACGCCGGGGCTCTCGTCGTCGAGCACGTAGAGGCCGATGACGGGCTCGTCGCGGTCGAGCGCCGCGCGCAGCGCCGGATTGTCGGCGAGGCGCAGGTCGTCGCGGAACCACACGATCGAGGGTCCGGGCATGGGAGTCATCCTGCCCCGCGCGGGAGCCGGCGAGGCGGTCTTGACAAGATCGCCTCGCGCCGGTCCGCGCTCACGCGGAGGCTCAGAGGTCGTCGGTGGAGTGGCCCTTGGGCACCACGACCAGGAGCGCCGCCGGCTCCACGCGGGTCTTCACCGAGAGGGCTTCGCCGAACTCGTCGCCGTCCAGCTGCACCGGCTGCGCTTCCCGCGTCGCGAGTTCGATGCCCGCGCCGCGCGAGTACAGCACCGAGTTGTCCTTGGTGCGCAGCGACAGCACGCGGCGCCCGGTGCGGAAGCGTCGCAGGAAGCTGTTGTCCCACGCCACCCGGCGCCATACGAACAGCCAGCCGAACGGCCCCTTCGGCTGGAAGATGACGATGTCCAGAGCGCCGTCGGCGACGGATGCCTCGGGGATGAGCTCGAGTCCCGCCGGTAGCTTGCCGCAGTTGGCGAACAGCACGCTCTGCACCCGGGACGAGTGCAGGCGGTGTCCGGGCAGCTCGTAGACGACGCGGAACGGCTTGGCGCTGGGGAGTGCCCGTGCCGCGCCGTCGACGTACGCGACCCATCCGACGGTCTTCTTCAGCTGCGGGTTGGTGTTGGCGATCATCGCGGCGTCGAGGCCGATGCCGCCCATCACCACGAACGCGTGCTCGGCCGTCGTGCCGTCGGGCCGGGCGAGCTCGCTCCACCCGACGTCCATCGGCATCGTGTCGCCGTCGAAGACCGCGCGCACCATCGCCTCGGGCTCGGCCAGCGGCAGCCTGAGGTTGCGGGCGAGCAGGTTGCCGGTGCCGCTGGGGACGATGGACAGCGGCACGCCGCTCCCGCTCATGGCCTCGGACACGGCGCGCACGGTGCCGTCGCCGCCGGCCACCAGCACGGCGTCGACGCCCTCATCGAGCGCCTGGCGCGTCACGTCGTCGCCGAGGTCATCGACCGTCGTCTCGTAGAAGAGGGGCTCCGACCAGCCGGCCTCCGCGGCAAGCCGCGTCACCGTCTGACGCAGGGCGTCGGCGTCGACCTTCGTCGGGTTGTAGACCAGGGCCGCCTTCGGGGACGGACGCTCGGCGCCCTCCTCCATCGGGCGTGGCTCGCCCTCCGGGCCCACGCGCCGCGCCTCGCCGGGCTCGCCATCGGCGGTGTCGGGCTCGACGTCCTGCGGCTCGTGAATCACATCGTCGGGCTCGGCCGCCCGAGCCGGGTCGGGCGCATTCTCCTCGCCCGCGTCGGCCGTGGCCGAGGCGTCGGCCGCAGCGGCATCCGTCCCGTCGGCTGCCACATCGGCGAGATCGAGCTCCTCGGTCGAGGGGCCGTCGGCGTAGACGGCGTCGGCCGGGTGAGGGGTCAGATCGTCGTCGCGCGCAGGGCCCTCGCCCGATCCGGATACCGCTGCCATGTCGTACAGATTAGGTCCCGGAATGGTCCGCGCGGTGCAAACCGGTGCGCGACCGGGCAGCCGGATGCCGGTGCGCGGGCGCCGACTAAGCTTGCAGGGTGATCGATCCCGTGCTGCTCCGCGAGAATCCCGAGCTGGTCAAGCGCTCGCAGGGGGCGCGCGGCGAGTCGCCCGAGACCGTCGACGCCGCACTGGAGGCCGACCGCGCACGCCGTGCCGCGATCACCGCCTTCGAAGAGCTCCGCGCCGCGCAGAACGCACACGGAAAGAAGGTCGCGCAGGCTCCGAGAGAGGAGAAGGCGGCCCTCGTCGCCGAGGCCAAAGACCTCAGCGAGCGCGTGAAGCGGGCCCAGCACGCGGTCGCCGCCGCGGAGGAGGCATCCGCCGCGGCCTTCGCAGCGATCGAGAACATCGTGATCGACGGCGTGCCCGCCGGCGGTGAGGACGACTTCGTCACCCTGCGCACGCACGGCGAGGTCCCGGCCTTCGCGTTCGAGCCGCGCGACCACCTCGAGCTCGGCGAGCGGCTCGGCGCGATCGACATGGAGCGCGGCACGAAGGTGTCGGGCAGCCGCTTCTACTTCCTCACCGGCATCGGCGCCCGCCTCGAGCTCGCCCTGATGAACCTCGCGCTCGACCGGGCGCTGCAGGCCGGGTTCACGCCGATGATCCCGCCGACGCTGGTGCGTCCCCAGGTGATGCAGGGCACCGGCTTCCTCGGCAAGCACTCCGCCGAGGTCTACCACCTCGAGGACGACGATCTGTACCTCGTCGGCACCAGCGAGGTGCCGCTCGCCGGGTATCACATGGGCGAGATCCTCGACCTGACCCGGGGCGCCAAGCGCTACGCCGGGTGGTCGACCTGCTACCGCAGCGAGGCGGGGTCGTACGGCAAGGACACCCGCGGGATCATCCGCGTGCACCAGTTCAACAAGCTTGAGATGTTCGTCTACACCACGCCCGAGGAGTCGGAGGCCGAGCACCTTCGCCTGGTCGAGATGCAGGAGCGGATGCTCCAGGATCTGGGCCTGTCGTACCGCGTGATCGACGTCGCCGCGGGCGACCTCGGCTCGAGCGCAGCCCGCAAGTACGACATCGAGGCGTGGGTGCCGACCCAGCAGGCGTATCGCGAGCTCACGTCGACCTCGAACTGCACGACGTACCAGGCGCGCCGCCTCGACATCCGCCACCGCCCGGAGGGCGGCAGGACGCAGCCGGTCGCGACGCTCAACGGCACGCTCGCCACCACCCGGTGGATCGTCGCCCTTCTCGAGACCCACCAGCGCGAGGACGGGTCGGTCGCCGTGCCGGAGGTGCTGCGGCCCCTGCTCGGCGGGCTCGAGGTGATGGAGCCGGTCGGGTGAACCAGGCCCACGACGGCATCGGCGACCTGGCCCGCACCGCCGACGACATCGACACCGACCCCGCCGTCGAGGAGGCCCTGCCCGACACCGGCCGGATCGACGTCGAGCCGCAGGAGGACGCGGCCGAGCTGGTCGACGAGCTGGCGCGCGAGACCGAGGCGCCCGGCGTGTCCGTGGCCCGCATGCTCATCGTGCTCGACATCGACGGCACGGTGCTGCTCGAGGACGAGTCGCTCAGCCCCGGCGTCGTCGAGGCGGTCGCCCACGCGCAGGACGCGGGCCACGAGGTGATGATCGCGACCGGTCGCAGCTGGGAGGGCACCCGCGGCATCCTGCGCGTGCTCGAGCTCGCTCCCGAGTACGTCGTGTGCTCCAACGGCGCCGTCGTGCTCAAGCGCGTCGACGCCGAGGAGCTGATCTACGAGCGGTGGCACGTCGAGACGTTCGACCCGAGCGAGGTGCTGACGCTGCTGCGCGAGCATCTCCCGCAGGCGCGATACCTCGTGGAGCTGCCCGACGGCGTGCGCCTGTACACCGAGTACCTCGAGGACTGGAACCTCGTCCATGCCCGCCGCGTGCCCTTCGAGGAGCTGGGGCGCCAGCGCGTCTGCCGTGTCGTGGTGGTCTCGCCGGAGCAGGACGAGCAGGACTACCTCGAGCTGGTGCGCGACATCGGGCTCCACGAGGTCTCGTACGCGGTGGGCTGGACGGCGTGGCTCGATATCGCCCCGCAGGGCGTCGACAAGAGCACGGGGCTGGAACGCGTGCGGGCCGAGCTGGGGATCGAGGCCGAGAACGTCCTCGTGATCGGCGACGGCCGCAACGACGTCGGCATGTTCCGATGGGCGCTGGAGCACGGCGGCCGCGCCGTGGCGATGGAGCAGGGCCCGCAGGAGGTGCGGGACGCCGCGGGGGAGACGACCGGCTCGGTGCAGGCCGGCGGCGTGGCAGCGGTGCTGCGCGCGCTCTGACGGGCACCCACGGCGCTCGAGCGCGTCCTTCAGAGGATTGCCAGCCGCTGTTGGAAGAATGGGTCGACAGTGCTGTCGGCTAGACTCGACGCCTGTTCGACGGATGCCGCGCTCCTTGCGAGCCGGGATCCTCGGGAGGGTTGTCCGAGCGGCCGATGGACCTGGTCTTGAAAACCAGTGGGCAGCGATGTCCCGTGGGTTCGAATCCCACACCCTCCGCAGAACGCGTGTGCCGGGGGCTTGAGAGCAGATCCCGGAGAGGAACCGAGTGAGCCAGACCCGTCGACCCGCCCGCCAGGGCCGCCGCACCGTGGCGCGCCATGGTGAGCTGTCGTCTCCCGGGCCGCTGGCGTTCGTGCTCAAGCTCGTCGGCGTCATCGCCGCGGTCGCCCTCGTCGCCGGGTTCGGCGTCGCCGCCTACGCGCTGTCGGACCTCACCTCCAGCTTCGCCGACGACGCCGTCGAACTCGAGGGCCAGGGGACCGTTCCTCCCGACATCGGCGCCATCGAGGGCGGCGTCGACGTGCTCCTCGTCGGCACCGACGAGTGCGAGCCGGAATACGCGCACATCTTCGGCGACCGCTGCACCGGGCCCGAGGCCGAGGGGCAGCTCAACGACGTCAACATGCTCGTCCACATCTCGGACGACCCGCGCCGGGTGACCGTGGTGTCGTTCCCGCGAGACCTGATGGTTCCCATCCCGTCGTGCACGAGCGAGGACGGCACGACCACCGCCGGCAGCTCGTACGCCCAGATCAACTCCGCGTGGGGCGACGGCGGGCTCTCGTGCGTCGCGAAGACGATCAAGGAGCTGAGCGGACAGAACGTGCCGCTGGCGGCCAAAGTGAGCTTCGGCAACGTCATCAACATCACCGACGCGATCGGGGGCGTCGAGGTCTGCATCGGCAACGGCGGTATCAAGGACGTCTATACCGGCATCGACTGGGAGGCCGGGGCTCGAACGGTCCAGGGCGTCGAGGCGCTGCAGTTCCTCCGCACGCGTCACGGCCTGGCCAACGGCAGCGACCTGGCGCGCATCAGCAACCAGCAGCAGTACATGTCGAGCCTCGCGCGCAAGCTCGTGAGCGAAGAGGTCATCTCCAACCCCGCGACGCTGTACAAGCTGGCGACCACGGCGGTGGACAACATCACTCCGAGCGCGGGGCTGACCAATCCGATGACGCTCGCGCAGATCGCGCTCGCGGTGAAGGACGTGCCCTTCCAGGACATCGTGTTCCTGCAGTACCCGGTGCTCGAGGACCCGGCCGATCCTAACCGCGTCGTTCCCGACTACGATGCCGCTGAGCAGATGTGGGCGGCCCTGGCCGCCAACGAGCCGATCGAGGTCACGCACGACCAGGATCTGACCGGAGGAGTGATCGTGGCCGACCCGCAGCCCACTGAGGCGCCCGCCGACCCCACCCCCAGCGCCGATCCGAACGCGACCCCCGCCCCGAGCGAGACCGCGGTGGCGCTTCCCGAGAACATCCCCGGCCAGAACGCCGCGCAGCAGACCTGCTCCGCCGGCAACGTCAGGGCCGAGGGCTGATGCCGGCGACCAGGCGACCCTCGACGGAGGGTCGCGGGCCCCTCGCGCGCCACGGAGTGCTGCCGACGAGGCATCCGCTCATCACCCTGATCTCGATGCTCGGCGTCGCGGTGGCGGTCTTCGGTGTGAGCGCGGCCGGCATCGCGGCGTACAACGTGTGGGACGCCACGCGGGCGATCGCGGCGAACGCGGTGGTGCTCGACGACGAGAGGCCGCTGCCGCCGTCGCTCGGCGCCATCGAGGGCGGCGTGAACGTGCTCCTGGTGGGCTCGGACTCGTGCGAGGGTCAGGACGTCGCGCTGTTCCCGCGCTGCGCCGAAGACGACTCGCCGGGCGAGCGCAACGACGTCACGATGCTCGTGCACATCTCGGACGAACCGCGCCGCGTCACCGTCGTCTCGTTCCCACGCGACATGCTGGTGCCGATTCCGGCGTGCGCCAAGGAGGACGGCAGCGGTGACCACCCGGCGATGTCGCAGCAGATGATCAACGCGTCGTACATGTACGGCGGGCTGGGCTGCACGGTGCGCACCGTCGAGGCGCTCACGGGCGAGCAGGTCCACTTCGCGGCGGCCATCCGCTGGACCGGCGTCATCAACATGTCCGACGCGATCGGCGGCGTGGACGTCTGCGTCGCGGGCGACATCCGGGACCGCCACACCGGCCTCGACCTCGCCGCCGGCACCCACACGCTCGTGGGTGTCGAGGCGCTGCAGTTCCTGCGGGTCCGCCACGGCATCGGCGACGGATCCGACCTCGGGCGCATCTCGAACCAGCAGCAGTTCATGTCGTCGATGGTGCGCAAGCTGCAGTCCGACGCCGTGCTGGCCAATCCCGCGACGCTCCTCAACCTCGCGACCACGGCCGTGAACCAGGTGCAGCAGGGGCAGCTCGTGCTCAGCTCGGGGCTGACGAATCCGAACCTCATGGTGCAGATCGCGATGGCGATGAAGGACGTGCCTTACGAGGACATCGTGTTCGTGCAGTACCCGACGCGCTACTCGTCTGGCGACGGCGCCAGTCGCGTGATGCCGGTGACGGATGCCGCGGACGTGCTGTTCGAGGCGCTGCGGGCGAACCAGCCGCTCACCCTCACCGGCGAGGCCAGCCAGGGCTACGGCGTCGAGGTCACCGGCGAGGCCGTGAAGCCGGATGCCGCCGCCACGCCTGCACCGGGCGGTGAAGCCGTCGAGACCCCGGCAGCCGAGGCGCCGGTGGCCGAGGAGCGCGTGGAGCTGCCCTCGGAGATCGCCGGCCAGACGGCAGCGCAGACGACGTGCACGCTGCCCGAGAACTGACCGCTGTGCATCCGGTGCGTGCACTGCGTTTTCCTTCCTGTCGTCCCGAGGGCATCGCGCGATGCGATACATTTCGGACGGATGCCGCGTGCCCGGCGCGGGAAGGATGCCCATGAGCGGTGTGGAGATCGATGCGCTGCCCGTCGGCGTCGTCCGCGTGGACCGCGACGAGCGCGTGGTGGAGGCCAACGCCTGGTTCCGTCGATGGCTGGCGGAGGAGCCCACCGGCCGGCTGCTGAGCGAGATCCTGGTCCCGGTCCCCGATTTCCTCGAGGGCGCCGGCCGCTCCTCCAGGATGATGTCGTGCCCCGAGCATCCGGAGCGCGCGGTCCTCGTCGCGCGGGCTGAGGATCGCGACGGCACGGTGCTGACGGTGATGGATGCCGCCGACCGGTACGCCTCCGGCACGCGTCTGCGGAACATGCACGGCCTCGCCGACCGGACGCAGAGCCGACTGCAGCTGATCATGGACGCGTCCATCGCCTTCGCCGCCGCGACGACGGAGGAGCGTCTCAGCCGGGTCCTCGCCGACACGGCGTCGCAGGCGTACCGCGCCGAGGAGTCCGCCGTCATGCTGTTCTCCGAGAGCGGGGTGCTGCGGCGGACGGCCGGCACGAATCCGTTCGAGCACACGATCCCCGAGTTCACGATCTCGGCACGCGTGCGGCAGATGCGCGAGGTCGTGAAGATCAGCGGTGAGGCCGACGCCGAGCGCCTTTCCCCTTCCCTCGCGGAGGCGATGCGCACGGCCGGCGTGCAGGCGGCGATCGTCGCGCCGCTGCACCTCGAGGACGTCTCGCTCGGCCTCTTCGCGTGTTTCTTCCGGCATCCGCGCGTGTTCGACGACGAGGCATCCCCTCTCGCGGAGGCCCTCGCGGGCCAGGCCGCGCAGAAGCTCGCGACGCTGAGGCTGGAGCGCCGCCTGCAGCACGCGGCGATGCACGACGACATCACCGACCTCCCCAACCGGCGCAGCCTCGAGGATCTGCCGTCGCTCGGCGACCACACGCCCGCGTCGGTGATCTTCATCGACCTGGACGGCTTCAAGGAGGTCAACGACACCCTCGGCCACGACCGTGGCGACGAGGTGCTCCGCGAGGTCGCGCGCCGGCTGCAGGAGAACCTCCGCGAGGGCGACGTCGTGGCCCGCTACGGGGGCGACGAGTTCGTGGTCGTGTGCGGGGCGGATGCCGCAGCCGCCGTCGAGATCGCCGAGAGGGTGCGCGCCGCCGTGGGGGAGGAGTACACGTTCCTGCCCGCGTCGCTGCCGATCGCCGCGAGTATCGGCGTCGCGACCGCCCGTGTGGGCGACGGCCTGCTGAACGTCGACCGCCTCATCCGGCGTGCGGACCAGGCGATGTACGCCGCGAAGAACAGCGGCGGCAATCAGGTGGCCATCGCGGACTGAGCCCGCGGTCGGCTCGTTCGGCGGGTGCGGGCTCCGGTGAGTCAGAGCGGGTGCCCTTGTGCGTCGGTGTGATCGCGCTGGGTGGAGAACTTCGAGACGAACACGAGCCAGCTGCCGTCGGACTGCTGCGTCGCCACGGCGCCGTCCTGCCAGATGCCGTTCTCGGCCCACCACGGGGATCCGGCGGGGTCGCCCTGGTTCTGGTGCACGTTGTGCATGCCCTGTATCGAGGTCGGCGCGGCGCCCTCGGGGAACGGCTCTCCCCACACGAGGGTGACCGCACCCGGGCGCAGGGTCGTCTCCAGCGCCTCCGAGGCTTCGAGATGATCGCCCGAGCGCCAGGGCCGGAGGGCCGGGATCCAGAACCACGAGCGTGCGGCCGGCACGGCGCCGCTCACGCGGAGGAGCCGCAGCAGGAACCGCCGCACCCCGACGACGCGCAGAGCCGGATGCCGGATGACGTCGATCGCGCCCGTCCCGGGCGCCGACGCCAGCGCGGTGAACCCGGACGCGGGTGCCGCAGGCCACCCGAGCGCCGCCCCGCCCGCGCGGACGACCTTCCACTGCACCCCCACCGCGGAGTCCTTGCTGTCGACGTCGACGGCGACCCGGAAGTCGCGCCCGCCGCTGCGCACCCTGAGGTTGACGTGCCGCCAGCGCCCGAAGTCGTCGGGGTCGTCGCGGTGGTGCGCGACGAGGGTTCCGCTGAGGACTCCGTACTGTGTGAACGGCATGTCTGGAAGAGCCGCCCGGTGGCTGCGGTGATACCGGCGCGCCGGAGGGGCCGGCCGATCGCGTGCAAGAAGCGCCACGGGACTCGGTTATGATTGCTGGGTGCATCCGTGCCCATGCGGTCGGATGCCTGGAGACGTCGCATAGTCAGGCCTAGTGCACCACCCTGCTAAGGTGGAGTCCCCTTACGGGGACCGAGGGTTCAAATCCCTCCGTCTCCGCCGAACTTCCTGGCCCGCAATCCCTTGAAAACACTGGGATCGCGGGCCATAGCTTTCTCATAGAAACGCGATTTGCCTAAGGATTGCGTAAAGGCGCGCAGGACCGACTCGCAGTGGTCCTGATATCGGGCTGCTCGGACGTATCCTCGCACGAGTGCGCGCTAGGCGCCGCGCGGCGCGATGTTCCAGCGAGCCGCCCGTTGGCGCTGTCGGAACGAACACGATCGAACGCCGGGCTTTGCGAGCGATCGGAGCACGTCCCTTAGTGCTCACGACTACTTCGCCGCGGCGTGCAGGGAGTCAGCCGCGGGGGGGGTCAAGTCCCGTGGTTCCCACGGGTGAGGCCGCCGACGCCAACCACTACGGTGGCGATGTGATCGACGTTGCGCGCGGCCCAGCGCGCCGCTTCGCGGACCTGTGGCACTTGCGCGAGACAGCCGATCGATCCGCCTGCGAGGACGAGTCCGACGATGAGCCAAGTCGGCGACACATCGGTGGTAGGTGAGGAATTGATGCTGGTCATGTAAGGCTTTCATCTCGAATGTGGTTGTTTGCATTGCTGCGGCAGTTCGGCAGGTCTGCCGCGGAAGTCGCCGTGACTCGGAACAGTCAGCGCCGGGGCGGGTTGCGCTCCGGCGCCGACGGCCGCACGTCTGCCCGGATCGCGAGCGTGACTCTCACGCGGCTATGGACGCAGAGTGGATGCGGCGCGCGGCAATCATCGGTGTGAGGTTCGCGACGGTTCGCTTGAGCGGAGCCAGGCGAACCAGCGTGCGAGTATCCGCCGCATCGGCCAGGCCGCGAGCCAGCATGGAACGACCGCCGGGCTGTTCGGCTGTGATCACCTGAACGCTGAGCCCCCGTGACTTTGCACGAACGGCGAGATCGATGAACACATGGTCTCCAGACACGATCACGACTTCGTCGTAGTCGCGAGCAACCTGGTACAGGTCAATTGCGGCGAGAAGGGCACGGTCTGCACCATCGGGTGCATCGGCCCCGATGACCCACTTGACGTTCGGCCCGGTGATCATCGCGCGGTACTTGCGAGCCACACGGCGGGAAGCGCCCACAACCACATGGTCGTGTGGGGCAATCCCGGGAGCCTCTTGCTTCAGGATCTCCCAGAATCGGGCGACCTCCTCGCCGGTAGCCTTCGCTCCGCGGGTGGGGTTCTCGATGTCTACCAGGATGTACCGGCGACGCCGGGACCCCAGCGACGCGGTGAACGCCGGTACCGGCTCGACGGCGTCGACGACCGCGGTTGGCCCCTTCGACGACATCGTCTCGAGGTGGGTGCCGCGGCAGTAGGGGCATGCGAACGTGGCGATCTTGATATCGCGAAAGCCCGCGCGGATCGTGCGCGCTCCCTGCAATGCCTGATGGCGGTCGCGGTAGCGAGCGAGACCAGTGGCATCGCAGATTGGCAGCTTGTGCGAGCGAGCCGAGCCGGCGCGTCGTGTACCGAACTCGGTCTTGATCCGGGCGGCATTCATCATATTTCCTCTCGTCGTGGCGCCGTGTGGCGACGAGATCAACGTTGCGCTTAGGCACGCGAGGCATCCAGCTGGTAAGTGCCTAGCGATGCCTAACGGCCCGCACCGAGCGGTCGCCACGGTGCTTGTGTTCAGAGCCCCCAGCCTCCGGCTGGCATGATCGAGACATGTCGGACGCGCCGGAGATGCAGATCGGCACGGAGCTGTTTGCTGCGATCACGGACATAGTCGGTGCGGAGCCGAACACCCCTGATCCCGTGCTCGTCCTGGCTGCTTTCCTCTACGCCCTCGCGAAGGACTACGGCCTGTCGGAGCATCGCGATCTGCCCGATATCCAGCTCGATCGCATCGAATTGCCGACGGCGGCGGCTGCGGCGGTCGATTACTTCATGGGGGCTGGCGCATCCTCCATTGACTCGGATTCGCTACGAGGCCGGCTCTATCAAGCGTGCGTGGACTTGTCCCGGGACTATGGTGCGCGCAAGAAGCTCAACAAGAACCGAGCGCTCACCGAGGTGGAACTGCGGATGCTTGCGCAGATCTACTGGAACCTCGAAGCGAATGACGCTCGGCCGCTCCTTCCCATACCGTCTGGTCAAGACATCCCGGTAGCCGGAGGGAAGGTCGTTTCCGCCGACATCAAGGTGCCGGGCAAGAGTAGGGACTTCGCCAAGATGGTGTGGACCGCTCGCATCAAGGAGGGCGCGAAGGGTCTCGGATCCGGGTATTCCTTCCGCAGCAAAGGCGCGCGACTCGCGGTCCTGATGGCTCAGTCGATTGTCAACGCCGAGGACCGGAGCCGTGAGATCAGCCTTAGCGGTGCGACTCTCAGGGCTACAACCGATGAACACGGCAAGTTGATCAGGTTGATACGTTGGCCCAACGATGCACCCGCGGACACCGAGTCCCGGGTCGAGCCGTCCCGACCCCAGGCTGAAGACAACCGGTCGGCTACCGTCGCGACCACGCGCACCGACAACGGAGTGATCCCGGCAGAGGAGGGGCGATCCGTCCGCCGTCCCGGGGACAAGTTGACCGGACCGACCTCCATACCGTTCAATCGGCAGGACCGCAGCCTTCAGGCATTAATCGAGCAAGCCGCGCGTCGGGTAAGCATGCCGCCGGATTTGACCGTGGTAGCGACGAGAACTAGCACGTTGGACCCAGCACACTTCTTGTCGGGGGCCAGCCTCAACGGTGCGGAGGTCGGCGAGTACGCCGTGTCGAGGCGGGTGGAAGTCGACGGGGACGAGTTCGATGTCGACAGCATCGCTTCGCGGCTAGCTCAAGAGTCAATGGTCGGGTATCTCATCTCTGGCGCGGGAGAAGGTAAGTCAACGTACCTTCACGCTCTGTGTGCGGCCCTCTCGCCGCGCGCAATTGTGTTCCGTTGGCGTGTCTCGGGCCACCTAGATTGGGCGAAGCTCCAGGAGTTTCGGGAGGCAGTGGAATCCCTGAGTTCGGCGAATGGGGTCGACGAACTGCCCGTCATAGTCGTCGGTGAGTTCGCCACCAAGCTCACCCGGGAGCACGAGGACGCGCTGATCGACATTGTGCAGGGCATCCCGGCGGAACTTGCCCCACCCCGAATCTCGCTGGTGTTGGCGGGCCGCCCTGCCTGGCTTAACCGGATCCGCCGAGGGGTTTCTACAGGCCAGACCATGCGGCTGGTGCCCTTGTCGGAGGCGGAAGCTGAACTCCTTATCGAGAAGCTGACGGATGCCTACACAGCTTGTCTCGAGGCCAAGGGTCCAGCATGGACGGCTGATCGCTTTCCGAATCTCGGTCGGTTCTTGTCGGAGCCTTCAGCACGCCGGCTCGCGATCTTCTTGCAGGGAGAGTCACTGGTCGGGTCACTGCTCCGAGCTGCGTATGGTCAGGAGTTCATCCGCCGGCTGATCGCCGAGTACACCGACTTGGAGCCAGCCGAACGTGAGGCGTATCTCGTCGTGAGCCTCGCCACTAGCGGGTCAGGCGGTATCTCCGAGAGTCTGTTGGAATCCATATGCTCAGATGCCGACATCGAACGCGCGAGTGGTGGAACGCCATGGCAACGCGACTTGGATGGAACCCACAGTGCGCGGCACGAGATGATTGGCAAGCTCATCGTCGAGGACAAGGACGCCTCAACAGACCGCGAAATTGCTCACGTGATGGCGAGAGTCGTTGACGCCGCCAGCTTCAGTCGTGAGGCGCGTGAGCTGTTTCTGAACTCCGTGCGGATCTTCGACGAGACGCGGTCCCTCATACCCGACCAACGACGACGGCCCGAATCACGGTTTCGCGCCGCACTCCGTTCAGCGATCCTTGAAGACCGTGACTCGTGGGAGCGGGTGAAGCGATCCATCGGCACCATGGCGGGTGACTACCTCGCCTTCGCCTACGCGCTGCATAGACTGCTTCCCGCCCGACTGAGCGGAGAAGCGAACACCGAGTTCTTGCTCGCGCAAGTCACCGACTTGCTCGAGCGAGCGGAAGCGGCGGCGCCCGCCGACTCTCCGTTGGCTTCCCAGGTCCGCTACCGCCGTGTCTTCGCTGAGCGAGACGTCCGCCGAAGCCGTGGCGAGGACGTTGACGACCTGCGCGACGTGCGGGCTCTCTTGCCGATGCTGGGTGAGAACTGGCCGGACGCCCAGTTCTACGCGCAATTCGTGTCGCTTGGTCTGTCGACTCTGAAGCGCCGTGAACTGGACGATGAGCAAGTAGACGACATTGCCGAAGCAGTGCTGCAGGCGTGGCAGCGACTCCGAGTGGAGGGCGACATCGCGGGACAGGTCTACGCGTACTCCACATTCGTTGCACGTGAAGTCTTCTCTTGGCCGCTGAGCAGGAGGCTGACACTTTGGGAGACGGCTTGGGAGTTCTCGCGAGCATTGGCGAATCCAGATGGCTCCCTGGCCTGCTTGATTGACGACGAACTGATCAAGATCGAGAAGGGGAGTGCCGCTGACCGTAACGCGATTCGGGGCCGCCGCCAACACGTCCTGTCGGAGTCAGTCGCTAGGGGTCAGGACAATGCGGAGGTTCTGCTCCGCTTCGCCGAGGTATTGGCGGAGGACGACGATGCTGCTCGGCTCCGTCTAGTCCGCGTAGCTCGCCCACTCGCGACCAGCGATAGCGCAATCACGCGCTCGATGGCGCTGCACGCAATGGCCGTCGCCTCGAGGAGTGCGGAGGAGCGTTTGGAATACCTGCGCGCCGCAATGCCAGCCTACGAGGAATCAATGATCAGCCGGGACGACTGGCTTACGCGCGGCCCCTACTGGAAGCGAGGCCTTCGTGAACTTCGGCACATTGTGCCTGACGAGGCTTCGGTCATCGAGCCAAAGCTCGCTCGCGCTGGTCGAAAGTTCGGAGTCTAGGATCTCGCATGCCTCTTGTCGCCCGAGCGATGCGGCGAGCAGTAGCGCGCGAGCCACCTGGCCCGTCGGACCAGGCGCTGATGGCAACTCGAGGACGAGATTGTCGCCGACTGAACGGGCGGCGATGCCTACATCGGGGTGGGGGTCGCGCGCGCAGAGCGCAGGGCAGAATCGAGCGCAGCGGCTACTGCGTCGAGGTCGTCGTCGAACAGATCCGAGTACACATCCAGCGTCATCGCCGCCGACGTGTGTCCTAGCATCCGCTGAATCGTCTTCACGTTTGCGCCCGACTGCACCGCGAGCGACGCGGCGGTGTGCCGCAGATCGTGGACCGTCATGGACGGCAGCTCGGCCTTTGCAAGCGCCGTCTTGAACCACGACCGAGATCCATCGCTGGTACGGGTACGACGCATGAAGCCTCCGTCGGGCGCCGGGAACACCAACCCATCTCGCGGAGTCCCCGCGGTCGCGCTGAGCAATTCCTCGAGGAGGAACGCCGGTACCGGAACGAGCCGCCCCTTGTGCGACTTCGTTGTTCCCACGTGAATTTCGCCATGAACCTCGACCGCGTTCGCGTGAATGTGCAGCCGGCCCTTGGTGGCATCGATGTCCTTAACGCGCAGGGCCGTCGCCTCGCCCCAACGA
Source organism: Microbacterium sp. NPDC055455 (assembly GCF_053619935.1). Taxonomy (NCBI): domain Bacteria; kingdom Bacillati; phylum Actinomycetota; class Actinomycetes; order Micrococcales; family Microbacteriaceae; genus Microbacterium; species Microbacterium sp. NPDC055455. The sequence continues at coordinate 424,575 of NZ_JBSHLB010000003.1, read as the reverse complement.
ATGCCGGTGTACGCGAGCAGGAGTACGAGCACCGCCCGATCACCGGAGTGGCGCGTGAGTCGCATGACCTCCTCGTGGGTGAGGTACCCATGTCGGCCGCGGGACTTCCTCGGCAGCCCAATCCGCCCCATGCGGGCAGGATTCGTCGCTATACGTCCGTCGTAGACGGCGTCGTCGAGGATGCTGGCGAGCACGCCGAACGTCCGGATCGTCACCGTCGCGCCGAGTTCGCTCGAGAGCTTCGCGACCCAGCTGCGCACGTCGGTGTGCCGGATGTCGGCGACCTCCCACCGTCCCCAGGTCGGCTTGACGCGGAGCCGCCATGCGGTCTCGATCGGCGCGAACGACGATGGCTGATTCGCCCTGAGTTTCGTTCCGTCCTTTCCTTTTGGAGGATGGATTCATGCCAGGACCGTATCCGGACGAGTTCCGTCAGCGCGCGCTGCGGATGCTGAGTGAGGCTCGCCCCGATCACAAGACCGATCACGCCGCGATCAAGCACGTCGCCGGGAGGCTCGGTGTGAACCCCGAGACGCTGCGATTGTGGAAGAAGCGCCTCGACGTCGACGAGGGCCGCCAGCCGGGGACCTCGAGTGAGGCGCAGGCGGAGATCAAGCGGTTGAAGAAGCAGATCGCCGAGTTGGAGAAGGCGAACGAGATCCTCCGATCAGCGAGCGTGTTTTCGCGACCGAGCTCGGCCGCCCCTCGTCGAGATGATCGCGTTCGTCGACAAGATGCGTGATCGTCTCGGGGTCGAGCTCGTCTGCCGTGTGATGCGGCAAGCCGAGGTGGGGTTCCTCACCGCCCGCGGATACCGGGCCGCGAAAGCGCGTCCCGCATCAGCCCGGCAACTGCGGGACGAGTTGCTGGTCACGGAGATCGTGCGCCTGCATGCGGAGAACTACGGCGTCTACGGGGTCCGCAAGATGCATGCGTGGCTGCGACGGCAGGGCTGGATCATCGGTCGGGATCAGGCCGGCCGGCTGATGCGCATCGCGGGGGTTCACGGGGTGAAACGGTCGAAGAAGGTCTTCACCACGAAGCCCGACCCGGCGAACGAGAAGCCGAGGGATCTCGTGCAGCGGCGGTTCACCGCCGACGCGCCCCGCAGGCTCTGGGTCGCGGACGTGACCTATGTCGCGACGTGGTCCGGGTTCGCTTACGTCGCGTTCGTCACCGACGTGTTCTCCCGCCGCATCGTCGGGTGGAACGTCGCCTCGACGCTCAAAGCCGACATCCTGCCGCTCCAAGCGTTGAACATGGCGGCATGGGCTGCGGACGGGAACCTCGACGGACTCGTCCACCACGCCGACCACGGGTCGAACTACCTCGCCGTGGTCTACACGGACCGCATCGAAGAACTCGGCGCGACGCCGTCGACCGGAACCGTCGGCGACAGTTTCGATAACGCGATGGCCGAGGCCGTCAACGGGCTCTACAAGACAGAACTGATCCGCCGCCGCGGCCCGTGGCGCACGGTCGAGCAGGTCGAACTCGCGACGCTCGAATACGTGTGGTGGTGGAACAACCAGCGCCTCCACGGAGAGCTCGACATGCGCACCCCCGCCGAGGTTGAAGCCGACCACTACGCTGGCCTCGACACACCCTTGGGAACACACGTCTCCCAAGCCGCCCGATAGGAACGAAACTCAGGGCGAATCAGATCTCTGACGAGGTGTGGTCCGTGTTGGAGCCATTGATGCCGACCGTGACCGGGAGGTCGCGGCCGTGGACAGATCATCGACGTGCTGTGGAGGGCATGGCGTGGAAGTACCGCACCGGCGCGCCGTGGCGGGATGTCCCGGAGCGGTTCGGGAAGTGGAACTCGATCTACAAGCGGTTCAACCGGTGGGCCGGGGACGGCACCTGGGAGAAGATGCTCGCCGAGGTGCAGAAGCGGGCCGACGCTGCCGGGAAGATCGACTGGGTGGTCTCGATCGACTCCACAATCGCGCGTGTGCATCAGCACGGCGCGACCCTCGCCCGCGACACAGGGGGCTCTACCGAATCACAAGAATCCGGGGTTCGAGCCGCCTGATCACGGGATCGGCCGATCCCGCGGCGGGCTGACAACCAAGCTGCACCTGGTCTGCGACGGGCGTGGCAGGCCACTGGGGATGATGATCACCGGTGGGAACATCAACGACAGGGTCTGCTGAGGCTTTGATTGAGTCCGGGGTTATGCCGCCAGGGTGACGGCTTCCATCATTATGGTCTCGAACTCGATGGGGGTTAGTTTCCCGAGTCCGCGTTGCCGGCGTTTGCGGTGGTAGACCCCTTCGACCCAGTGGACGATGGCGAGGCGAAGCTCCTGCCGCGTCGCCCAGTGCTTTCTGTCGAGCACGTTCTTCTGCAGGAGCGAGGACCAGCTCTCCATCGCTGCATTGTCTGCACACGCACCCACCCGGCCCATGGATCCGATGAGGTTGTGACGCTTGAGCGCCTTGACGAACTTCCTCGACCGGACAGATCGCCGAACTCGAGGCCGCGCCCCACACGCCGGTCGACGAACCCATCGCCGATTCGCTGGAAGAACGATTCCGCGCCGAGCGACGCTCCGTCAGCCTGGAAACGGTCGACGAGGTCGCACGCAAGGTTCAGTCGGCGCTCTCGAAGGAGAAGGACGTCGCAGCCGGCCGTGCAGCCGACGCTGAAGCCAGCTTCGCGGGACGTGCGGCGGAGTTCCGACTCGGGTGGCCAGCAGCATCCGCCGAGCTCGCCGCCGACATCCGCGACCGTTACGGGTATCGCGAACTTCGGGAGGGGATCCTCGCCCGCGGCCTGCCCGAGAAGGAGACCGAGTTCCGCAAGCTGTTGCGGGAGCGCTCGCAGGATGTCGTCGCCCACTTGCTCAGCGACCTCCGCGACGCCCCGGGGTTCATCCGGGAGCGGATCCTTCCCGTGAACGCATCCCTCGGACGGTCCCCGTTCGAGGGGACGGATCGCTTCCTCGAGATCGATGTGAAGACGACCCGGACGCCGGAGGTCGACGAGTTCCTCACCGACCTGCGCCGTATCGTCGAACGCAACTGGGCCGACGAGTCCGCCGCCGGCGCGGAGCAGCGCTTCGGCGTCCTGCAGCGCGTTATCGGTCGACTCGGCTCCAAGGACCGCATCGACATCGACTGGCGCAATCGTGTGCTCGACACAAGGCTTCACGTGAGCTTCCTTGCGCGGGAGAAGGACCTCACCGGCCGGGTCGTGCGAGTGTACGACTCCGCCGAGGGGTTGTCGGGCGGTCAGAGGCAGAAGCTTGTCATCTTCTGCCTCGCCGCGGCCTTGCGCTATCAGCTCACTGAGGAAGAGGACGAGGTCCCGAGGTTCGGGTCGATCGTGCTCGACGAGGCATTCGACAAGGCCGACAGTCGATACACGCGCAACGCGATGGAAGTGTTCCGGGAATTCGGGTTCCACATGATCCTCGCGACACCTCAGAAGCTGCTGCAGACACTGGAACCGTACGTGGGCGCGATTACGTCGGTATCGAACCCCGACCGCAACACGTCACGACTGGCGAACGTGGTGTTCGCGGTCGGTGACCCGGAGGCCACCTCTACGCCGCATGCGGAGTCGCGCGCGTGACGACGCCCGTCACGCCGTCGGACGTGCGTGCGCGCGCGAAGAAGCTCTTTGACCGCGATGCGCGCACGTGGGCGGCCGAGCAGCAGACCGGTGTCGTGCTCGATGTGCCCCTGCGGCCGCCGACAGAGCGGGAGGCGCTGAGCGACCTGAATCGTGTTCGAGAGTGGGTCAAGTCCTGGCGCGGCGTGAGCGAAGCCTCGGGAATCGAGCTCGAGTGGGCCGTCCGAAACTGGTCACGCGTCGGATCACAGGAGGTCCCCGTGCGCGCCATCGTGCGTAGCCCAGAGGTGATCGCTGGAGTCGCAGGTGAGGCAGCGGTGTGGCGGCGTCTGGTGGAACGCCTCGACGAGCTGAGGGCTCTTGTTGGGCCCGACGCGCAGGTAGTGCTCCGCACCTACGCCCACTCGATTGCCGACCTCGATGACGCTGATTTTCACAGACTCGTCGACGTGCTGACCTGGCTGCGTGACAACCCGGCGTCTGACCGCCTCATCAGGGAGCTTCCGATTCGCGGCATCGACTCCAAATGGATCGAGTCCCGCCGAGGGGTCGTAGAGGCGTTGCATCGAGCTGGAACCGGTGCATCCGGACTGGGGCTTCGCGAGCCGTCGCCGCTGGTGCGGATCCGTGTACTCGATGCATCTCTTTCCTTCCAAAGGCTCACCGATGTGTCAGCGCCCGTCGACGAACTTGCATCGATCCCTTTACGGCCTCAACGAGTCTTCGTCTTCGAGAACCTTGCCACGGTGCTCGCCATGCCGAACGTGCCGGACGCGATCGCTGTGCACGGCGGCGGTCACCGAGTCGACCTCGTCGCTCGCCTGCCATGGGCGCAGACCGTCACCTACTGGGGCGATCTCGACTCACATGGATTCGCCATCCTCAACCGACTACGAGCCAGGGGAGTCGAGGCGACATCGGCGTTGATGGATTCCGGGACTCTTTTCGACCACCGGGATCTGTGGGGGACCGATCCAGAACCGAATGTCGGCGTGCTCGAGCTGCTCACGCGCGGTGAGCGCGCGACTCTTCAGTCGCTGAGCGCGGAGGGGAACATTCGCCTCGAGCAGGAGCGCATCCCGTGGAGCTACGCGCTCGCGCGACTCGGAGTGTCTTGACCGGGCAGTCGAGCTACTAGCCCAGCATCCTCCTATCGATCTGTCGGGGATACGTGCTACCGTAATCGCAACAAACGCAATCCCCTGCGTTTACCTGTATTGAGGTGATTCCCGTGTCTCGCGCTGCAGTCGTTGAAGAGACGTACCTTCCCAGCAAGGGCTCCGAGCTTGCCCCTGTTCTGGACTTCCTCACCGCCCATGAGGCTGCCGGTAGAGCTCTTCCCGAGCCAAGGTACTTCCTTGCGGGGGCGCGTCCAGGTGATCAGGTAGAACTCCCGGAAGAGGTCTACCTTGCACTCCGCAAGATTGTTGATGCGATGCAAAGCGGGCTAGCCGTCTCGGTTGTACCGCAGACGACGCGGCTGACCACTCAGCAAGCAGCGGATCTCCTGAACGTAAGCCGCCCGACCGTTGTAAAGCTCCTCGACGAGGGCGAGATCCCCTTCGAGAGGGCCGGAACGCATCGCCGTGTTCTCCTTGCAGATCTGCTCGAGTATCGGGAGCGCCGTCGTGAGCGTCAGTACGACATGCTCGCTGCCACGCGTGACGCTGTCGACGAAGACAACGTCGAACAGACGCTCGAGGACCTCAAAGCGGCGAGGAAGGCGGTCGCGTCGAGGCGGGCTGCCCGCCTCTAGCTCCGCAGCCTGACAGGATGGGGGTCGTGTTCACGGCGACCCTCGACACCAGCGTGCTGTGGCCGAGCCTGCAACGTGACTTCCTCCTTTCCCTCGCGGTCGAGGGCGCGTATCGACCGACCTGGAGCTCGGCGATCCTGGAAGAGCTCGAGTATCACGAGGAAGCCAAGCTCGTGAAACGGGGAATCCCCGTAGCGGAGGCTGCAGGCCGCGCAGCGACCCTCATTGCAGCGATGCGGCGCGAGTTCGCTGATGCGGAGGTCGAAGGGTGGGAACCGCTGGAGGGCACGTTCGGTCTTCCCGATCAGGACGACGAGCACGTGGTCGCCGCGGCCGTCATTGCAGGAGCCGGCGCGATCGTCACTGAGAACCTTAAGGACTTCCCCGCAGACAAGATTCCGCCGACGATTCAAGTGCTCAGTGCGCGCGAGTTTGCGAAGAACACCGTCGCACTCAACCCAAGGCGCGCGCTCGCCGCGGTGCAGGAGATCGCCAGCCGTTCTGGCCGCCACGGTGCAGTACTCACCGTCGAGGAGATCCTCGACACCTTGCGGGACCGGTACGGCATGATCGAAGCCGTCGAGATGATGGTCGAAGCTGCGTCCGCGTAGCCTCAGGTCGCACGCCTGGCGCGCGGGCGCGGCCGCCTGATGAGCGCCCGATACCCGCCACGTTCTTGCCACGAATCAAATCCGGCCGACCTGATCGAGCACGACGTCATCGACGTCACAATCCGCGGAATTGCGCGGTTTCAGCTGACTTCATTCGCCATCGGCGCGATTTCAAATCCCTCCGTCTCCGCCACTTTTCGCCCGATCTGACGTCCTTCTGAGGCGTTTCAGGCGGTTTCCGTTCCTGTCCGGTCCTTCCGCACGCGCGCGAAGAGACTGACGCTAGCGGACCCGGTCAGGGTGTCCAGGCGGCCGGCACCAGAACCCACACGAGGTCCGCTCCGACAGTGGAGCTTGCGTGCCAGTTATGGGGCTCTTGCGCTTCAAAGGTGAGGGTGTCTCCCTGGTCGAGGTTCCACGAGCGGTCGCTGAACTCGATCCGCACCGATCCGCTGATCACGTGGACGAGTTCGATCTCGGCGCCGCTTCTGCGCGGATCGGCGGCCCCGTCGCCGTCGTGCATTTCGACGCTCATCTGGACACGTGGGACACCTACTTCGGCGCCCCCGTCACGCACGGCACTCCGTTCCGTCGAGCCTCGGAAGAGGGACTGCTCGACCTTGCCGCCTGTATGCACGTGGGAACGCGCGGACCCCTCTACGCACGTGACGACCTCGTCCAAGATGCTCAGCTGGGTTTCGCCGTCGTCTCTGCTGACGAGGTGGGCAGCGAAGTCACCGAAGTGAACATCACGATCAACGACGTCTACATCGCGTCGGAGAGCGCCGCCGACACGGTGGCCCGAGTGCAATGATCTCGTCCGCCAGAGTCGGGATACTCGTCGGGGCGGTTCTCGCCCTGACGTGGATCGTTCTCGGATTTGGGCGTTCGTCCTCGTCGCGGGCGCGATGCTCGTGGGCGGCCTCGTCGGCCGCGTCATAGACGGGAAGCTGGACATCCGCGGCGTCGTCGACGCGGTGCGGGGTAAGCGCTCATCGTCATGACCGTCCGGGAGGTTTCTGCTGAGGAACGGCCCAGGGGCCGAACGCGAATCACGCCGCGCGCGCTGAGCCGGGTCGTTTCCGCGGTGGCCGCCGAAGGCCTCGGCGTTCCGGTGGAATCCGTACGGGTGCAACTCCGGGACGAACGGGGAGCGCTCGCTGTGAACATCAGCACCGGCGCACCGGTGACACAGTGGCGCATCCCGGGTGCTCATCGCCCGGCGTTCCAAGGGCCGGGAGCGTCGCTCCTGAACCGTTCCGAGCATGCCCGGCAGTTGCTCCGCGATCGCGTCGCCGCCCTGACCGGCTCCACTGTCGGCAGCATCACGATCCGATTCACCGGAGCGACGATGCGGCCGGAGGCCCGCGTCAGATGAGCAGCGGACGGTCCACCTACCAGCGGATCCGTCGTCGCGAGACCCGCTCCCCCCGATCGGTGGCCGCCATCACGCTCGCCGTCGTCGTGATGGCGACGCTCGCCTGGTTGGCCGTCGAGATCGTGCTCGCGATGCTCGACCTGCCGCCCCTCCTCGTGGCACCCGCCGAGATGGCGGCTGCGCTGGTCGCCGTCACGTCGGTTCCCGGCGCGATGCTCATGGGTGCGGGGCTGTTGATCGCGCTAATCGGAGCCGTGCTCATCGCCCTCGCCGTCGCTCCCGGTCGCAGGGGCCGGCACCTCATGGAGTCACCGCGGAGGGTCGTCGTCGACGACGACGTCGTCGCATCGGCGATAGCGCGGCACGCCGCCTCGGTGGCAGGCGTAGGCCCCGACCAGGCACGCGTCACCGTCTCTCGTCGGCGGGTCGATGTGCACCTCACCCCGACGTCAGGCTTCCCCATCGACCGCGCGGCCGTGCTGAACGTGGTGGGCGACGCACTCGACTCCTACCGACTCGAGCCTGCGCTGGAGCCCCCGAGGCTGTCCGTCGCCGAGCAGGGGAGGGTGGGCGCATGAACAGTACGAATCGCGTCGCGAACCGCCTCTTTCTCCTGCTCGTCGGTCTCGTCCTGCTCGCTCTCGGCGCGACGGCGATCGGACTCTCCGTGTTCCCGGATTTCTCCGCCGCGTGGGACCGGCGGGCGCCCGAGATCCTGGCGGACGTCGAGGCATGGTTGCAGGCGCGCACCACCGGGCAGCCGAACTGGCTCCTCGCGGGTGTCCTCGCCGTCGCGGCCCTCGTCCTGCTGATCGTCCTCCTCGCCGTTTTCGTCCTGCGGCAGGGCCGCGGACGCACCGATCGTCTCGTGACGGCTGGTTCACGGACGGACGGCACCACAGTCGTCGACACGGCTCTCGCCGCAGATGTCCTCACCGACGCGCTGTCCAGCCAGCCGGACCTCGTCGGTTCGCACGTGTCGGCGTACCGCGTGCGCACGACGCCGATGCTCGACGTGACCGTGACATGCCGAAGGGGCGCGTCGCCGCGCGCGGTGAGCGATGTCATCGACGATTCGCTGAGCGACCTGGAGAACCTGGTCGGCGCGGAGATCCCGGCGCTTGTGCAGATTCGCGGACGCTTCTGGAGCCGCCGCCGTGGCGGCGCGTGAGGAGGGAATGAGACGGCCGAGCCCCGCGGCACCGCGGCCGCTCGATTCCCTGCAGGGCCTCCGGCCCGCGGCTGCAACCGACCGTCGCCCCGTGCCGACGCTTCTTCGTCATCGGGCGACGACCCGAGAACGTTCCGGGGGCGTCGCTACGCGGGGGCTCTCAGGGGCTCGAGGGCGGCGAGGACGAGGTCGAGGCCGAAGGTGAACTGCTCCGTCGGGTCGAAGCCGGCAGCGGCAAGCGCCGCGGCGGACTCGTTGAGGTAGGGGAACTCGTCGGGAGGAAGCTGGGGGAGGTAGACGTCCTCGGCCATGTCCGCGAGCTCATCGGCGGTGTCGAACGGCAGGCTGGAGGCCTGCAGTGCGAAGCCGTAGACATAGCTGTCGAGCAGCCAGTTGGCATGCGTGGCCATCAAGACGGAGAAGCCGGCCTTGCGCAAGCAGGCGATGACCGCTTCGTGGTGCCGGAGGTTCGCGGGCCCCGGCGACGTCCGCGACTCCATCAGGCCGATCGCCCACGGGTGGCGTGCGAGAGCCTGGCGGGCGGATACCGCCCGCCGTCTCATCGCCGATTGCCAGTCCGTCTCTTCGGACGGGAGCTCGATCTCCTCGAAGACGACGTCGGTCATGGCATCCAGCAGCTCATCCTTGTTCGCCACGTAGTGGTAGAGCGACATCGCGCCCGCCTCGAGCGCGTCGGCGAGCCGGCGCATGCTCAGCCCGTCGACTCCCTCGCGGTCGGCGAGCCGGATCGCCTCGAGCACCACCCTGTGCTTGCTCAGACCCGCGGCTGAAGCGGCCTGGCGTCGTCCTCTCGCAGGCATGGGTCTCCTCGGTCGCTCGAACGGCTTGACAATCGTACAGCGTACGCCTATCGTACAGCGTACTAGTACGGTGTACGAGACAGCGAGGGTCGCTGTTCGACCGTGAAGGAGGCATCCGTGCACGTCGAGCAGCGATCGAGGGCGGCGACGATGCGGGCCGCCGTCCAGCACCGCTACGGCCCGCCGTCCGTGCTCGAGGTGCGCGAGGTCGGGATCCCGTCGCCGGGTCGAGGCGATGTCCTCGTCCGGGTGCGCGCGGCCTCGGTGCATCCCGGCGACTACTTCGTCATGACCGGCGAGCCGTACGTGGTGCGCCTCGTGTTCGGGCTCCGCCGCCCGCGCCACGGCATCCCCGGCAGGGACCTCGCCGGCGCGGTGGAGGCGGTCGGGGCGGGCGTCACCGCTCTCCGTCCCGGCGACGAGGTGTTCGGCTGGAGCACCACGGGAACGCTCGCCGAGTATGCCTGCGTCCCGGCGGACCACCTCGTGTCGGTGCCCGCCAACGTGTCGGTCGTGGACGCGGCAGCGGTGCCCACGTCGGCACTGACGGCGTTGCAGGCGCTGCGCAGGATCGCGGACATCCGACCGGGCCAGAAGGTGCTGGTCACCGGCGCGTCGGGTGGTGTGGGCTCCTTCGCCGTCCAGATCGCCAAGGCTCTCGGCGCCGAGGTGACGGGGGTGTGCAGCGCCGGCAACGTCGAATTGGTCCGCTCACTCGGGGCCGACCACGTCGTCGACTACACGACGACCGACTTCACCTGCGGCGAGAAGCGCTACGACGTCATCCTCGACAACGTGGAAGCCCAGCCGCTGGCGGCTGTCCGCCGAGCGCTGACGTCGACCGGGGTCCTCATTCCCAACAGCGGGCGCGGTGGCCGGTGGCTCGGCCCCCTCCTCCGGATCGTCAGAGCGCGCCTGCTCTCGCTGTTCACCCGTCAGCGACTGAGGCCTTTCACGTCGGTCGAGAAGCGTGAGGACCTGCTCGCCCTGGCTGACCTGATCGCGACCGGGCAGGCGTCCGGCCACACCCGAGGGAAGGTCGTCGTCACCGTCTGACGACCGAGCCGACCCGAACGACCGACCTGTGCGTCTGCACGCTCCCACCTGCCGCCAGTCCGGCGGACGGACCGCCCCTCTCGAAAGAAGGAACGATGACCATCCGAATGACAACCGCGAACCTGCTCGACGCCCCGCCGGTCCCCGTGCGAGCCAAGCTCGCCGCCGCGTGGACCAGCTTCATGTTCCTGTACGTCTACGTCGACATCCTCAACTTCTACAAACCCGGCGTCGTCGACGGCATCCTGAACGGCCTCGTCTGGAGGTTCGAGGTCAGCTCGGCATTGCTGACCGTCATGCTTGCGTCCGTGGCCATCCCGGCCGTGATGGTGATGCTCTCCATGACGCTGCCCGCCCGGGTGAGCCGCCCCGTGAACCTCGTCGCGGCATCGCTCTACATCCCCTATTCGGTGTTCAACGCTGCAGGGGCCACCTGGGAGTGGACCTTCTTCTACGGCCTCTCCATCGGAATCGAGGTGCTGCTGCTGGCCTTCATCCTGCGCTCCGCCTGGACCTGGCCTCGGATTTCCGCCGTACCGGCCGGTCCTGCGACGACCGACCTCCGACAGGGAGTTCGCCCGTAGGTATCCGTCTTCGTCGCGGTCCTGCCAGGCGGCTTGAGCGCCGAGGGATGCGGACGATTACCCTCGAGTTGAGGAGGTGGGATCTCGATGATCGCTCTCGCGCAGCATCTTCGTCGCAGTCCGTCCGGGCTCGGCCGTTCTGTGCTGCTGCTCATCGCCCTCACTGCCGCCCTCATCGCCGGGCTGCTGGCGATGCACACCCTGCATGCGCCCACCGCCCACGCCGAGCCTGCCGCGGTTGTGTCGGTGCTGGAATCCGGCGCGGGCCACGGCCACGACATGCCACAGACCGATACCGGCTGCGCGGACTGCGGCGGGCACGACGCCATGCTCGCAATGGCGTGCGTGCTCGCCCTGCTCGTCGTGTCGCTCCTCTTCGTCTTGCCTCGCGCGGGCCTCAGCTGGACTGCCGGGCTCGGTCGGGCCGGGCCCCGCCTTTTCGTCGGCCGGACTGCGCGGTGCCGGCCACCGTCTCTTCTCGTTCTCTGCATCAGTCGTACGTGACGGCAACTCGCCGGCCTTCGTGGAGGTCAGCAAGCTTCCGCGCTCGATCAGACGATCCTGCGCGCCACACAGACGACTGAGGAGAAACCAAGTGAAGAACCGTGCCGCGGCGACCGCCGCGATCACCCTGGCAGCCCTGCTCGCCCTCGCCGGGTGCACCGGCACCGCCGGGAACGGCGGGATGGACAACATGCCCGGAATGGGCCCATCGGCATCCCCTGCCGCCGACGTGAACAACGCCGACATGCAGTTCACGATGATGATGATCCCGCACCACGAACAGGCCGTCGAGATGGCCGACATGATCCTCGCGAAAGACGGCATCGACGAGCGCGTCATCACCCTGGCCGAGCAGATCAAGGCCGCCCAGGGCCCCGAGATCGAGCTGATGGAGTCGTGGGTCGATGACTGGGGCACCCCTATGGGGGACATGGACGGAATGGACCACGGGGGGATGATGTCGGGCGCCGACATGCAGGCCCTCGAGGACGCCACCGGAGTGGAGGCATCCCGCCTCTTCCTGGAGCAGATGATCGTCCACCACGAGGGCGCCATCGACATGGCGCAGGCCGAGGTCGACAACGGTGAGAACGCCGATGTGATCGCCCTCGCAGAGGACATCATCGCCTCGCAGACCGCCGAGATCACCACGATGGAGGACATTCTGACGACACTGTGATCGTCAGGGGCCGGCTGCGCCCGGTAGCCGGCCCCTGACGACAGATCCCACCAGCGCGGGACGTTCGACCCAACGGGATAGTGCCGTCCCGGCGCACCATGAAGGCGAGGACCGACCACCTGGTCGGGCATGAGGGGCAGTCGGCTCATGATGTACGGAAATGGCTTCGGGTGGGGCTGGATGTGGTTCGGCGGCGTCATGCTGCTGCTCATCTTGGCGGCACTCATCATCTTGATCATCCGTGCCGGGACGTCGGGCTCCTCCCCGCGCCGGGAGCAGTGGACGCCGTCGGCGAACACGGCCCGTCAGATCGCAGAAGAACGCCTTGCGCGTGGCGAGATCACCCCGGACGAGTTCCGGCAGATCTCACGTGCGCTGGATGAACGGACCTGACATCGCCCGTCCGATCCGGCTACGGTGACAGCGTGAAATCTCCGACGCGAGTCCTCGCTGTCTTCGGTGCCGCTGGGTCGGTGGCCGTCCGCTGCGGGTGTTCCACCACATGCGGGGGAACACGATGAGGCCGCTTCGATATGCGATCAACGTCACGCTCGACGGCTGCTGCCACCACGAGGCCGGACTCGCCCCCGACGAGGAGTCGATGCGCTACTGGACGGCGGAGATCGAAGGAGCCGACGCCCTCCTCTTCGGCCGGGTGACGTACGAGATGATGCGGTCCGCGTGGCGGCGGCCGGCGACGGGCACCTGGCCTGACTGGATGAGGGAATGGGAGACCCCGTTCGCCGAGGCCATCGACCCGGCGAAGAAGTACGTCGTGTCGAGCACGTTGCGAGACGTCGACTGGAACGCCGAACTCCTGCAAGGCGACCTGGGACAGGCCGTTCACCGGCTGAAGCAGGAGCCGGGCGAAGGCCTGTTCGTGGGCGGTGTCACGCTTCCGCTCGCATTGGCCGACCTGGGGCTGATCGACGAGTACCTGTTCGTGGTGCAGCCCATCGTCGCCGGACACGGGCCGACGCTGCTCGCCGGCCTTCGCGAGCGCCTCCAGCTCGAGCTCGTGGATCGCCGCGATTTCCGGTCCGGCGCGGTCGCCCAGCGGTACCGGCATCTGGGAGCTGTCGCACGCTGAGGACGGCGCTCTTCTCACGCTGTCCAACGGTGAAGCGCAAGCCCCATCGATGCGTCACTCCTGCCGTGAAGCAGGTTCGTGACGTCCCCCCTCGCTGCCCCAGCCCGCGAGCTGGGTGCCGTCGTCGACGGCGACAGCATCCGCCGACAGGCCTGCGGGAGTGCCCGTACTCTGCGTGGTCCGGAACGCGATCGACTCCGCGAGGGTCTCGACAGCCGCTGCCCGGTCGTGCTCGCTCGATGCGGCTTCCTGCAGCAGCATCGCGGCTGCTTCCTGCTTCTGGTGGAGCATCGTGCTGATCCCAGCGAGCATGTCCGCGATGACGCCGGCGAGCCCATCGCGCAGCTCTTCGAGGTTCGTGTTCTCGATCACCAGGCGACGGTCGGCGACGGTCAGTTCCACCGTCGGATACCCGGCGTTCGCGAGATGGTCGCGCGTCCCGGTCCCCAGGATCTCTCTCACTTCGTCCTTCTCGGGTCGGCGAGTGAATACCGCCTCGACCGTGTAACGGTCCGGGGCGTCGTCTGTCATCAGCTCGGCAGGCAACGAACCCACCAGCACCGATCCCAGGCCCAGCGTCGCGGCATCCGCACCGCTCGTTCGTGTCTGTGTGTCCATAACCGGACGTTACGCCCCCAACATGTACGCCTCACAGGTTCGGCCGCACGGCCGAGCCGTTCGAAGAGGGACTCGTGCCCCCCGCAGCGAGAAGGGGCCTATCCGTGCCTGGGTGGGGTCGCTGGCATGAGGAAATGCTGACGGCGATCATCATCCTCCTGGTCGTGTGGGCGGTCCTCGCGGTCGTGGGATTCGCTCTCGAAGGGCTTCTCTGGCTCGGCATCATCGGCGCCATCCTCTTCGTGGGAACGCTGATCTTCGGCTTCGTGCGCCGAGCGGCCGGCCGCCGCGGCAAGGGCGCCTGACGCCGGCTCGAGATACCGGTGTCGTCGACCGTCGCCGGGCAGAGCGGTTCGACCTTCCGCAGGGCTCGTCGGCCGACGCGGGACCAAAGGCCCGGATGCGCGCCGCTGGCCTGTCGAGACTGGTGTCAGGCACGCCGGCGAGCGAAGGCTCAGGGGTGACGCTGGTGCCGTACGGCAGGTGATGCAGGAGGCGACGATGACCGCGAGAGCCCGGACGATCACGTCGATCGCACTCGCAGTGGTCGCGGCGGTGATCATGGTGTTCGGCCTGATCGATCCGTTGGAGGGTGGCCTTGCCCTGCTGGCCGCCACCGCCCTGCTGGTCGTCGCGCGGCTGGTCTCACGGGTGCCCCTTCCGAAGCTGACCTGGATCCCGCTGCTCACCGCGATCGTGCTCGGCGTGACGACGCTCGCGCTCGCCATCTTCGCCTCGCGACCCGAGGCCGTGGACGGCAGAGTGGCGAACCCGCTGGGCGGCGGGGTCCTCGTACTCCTGTGGGGCTATCGGCTCGCAGTCCTCGTCGCGATCGCCGGCATGGTGGTGTATCTCGTCCGCCTCATCCGCGCGGTCCGCTCGCCGCTCCATGCGCAGACGGCGCCGGCTGAGCGTCCGGGCGATCGGCCCTGAAGAGAACCATTCATCCCATGAGGCGGCCGCACCACGCGGGCGCGAAGGAGGCATGATGCATGCAGTAGTGGTGTTCGAGACGCTCTGGGGCAACACGGAGCAGCTCGCCCGCGAGATCGCCGCCGGCCTCGGGCTCGAATCCACGGACGTGGTCGACGCCGTCTCGGCCCCGGCGGTGCTCGAGGGCGACGTCGACCTCCTCGTCGTGGGCGGCCCGACGCACGCGTTCTCGATGTCGACGGAGAAGACGAGGGAGTCGGCGCAGCAGCAGGGGGCGGAGAACATCCCGCCCCGAGGCATCCGTGAATGGATCGCATCGCTGGCCTCGCCCGGTCGCGACATCCCGGTCGCGACGTTCGACACCCGCGTCACCAGCCCGCGCCTGCCGGGATCGGCCGCGAAGAAGGCGATGAAGCGCCTCGTCGCACTCGGCTTCCGGCCCGCGGCCAAACCGCAGACGTTCGGCGTGCACGGCTACTCGGGCCCGGTCGCCGACGGCGAGCTCGAGCGGGCCCGCCGGTGGGGCGAGGAGCTCGCGGCCGCGTTGTGACGGGAGGTCCGCGAAACGGTCGTCGTTACGCGGAGCGCGACCCTCGACGCGTCACTCGTGCTCGGGCAGGAGCGGTGTCGACCACCCGGGATCACGCCCCAGCTGGGTCGCTCGCGAGACCGAGCCCGCGCCGAAGCGGGTGCGTACCGCATCCAGTGCGACGTCGAGACGAGCGCCGTCGTCCCAGTCGATCGGCAGTTCCGGGGGGATGCTGTCGGCCCGGCCGAGCTGAGAGAGCGAGACGCCGATCAGGGTGATGCCGCGCTCGTCGATCTCGGGCTGCGACCCGGCGAGCAGCGCTCGAGCCACGGCGAGGAGCACCGCGGTGCGGTCGGTGGGGGAGCGGACGGTGTGGGAGCGGGTGGCCTTCGCGAAGTCGCCGTACCGGAGGCGCAGCACCACCGTGCGGCAGACCCGGTCGCCGTCGCGGAGACGGCGGGCGAGCCGGTCGACGATCTGACTGAGGATCACGTCGAGCTCCTCGGCCGTGCGCGGGCGGCTCCCGAGCGCGCGCTGGGAGCCGATGGACCCGCGACGCCGCGTGGTGTCGACGGGTCGTGGATCGCGCAGTCTCGCCAGCGCGTGCAGATGCGAACCCGCCGCCCTCCCGAGCAGCCGCTCGGCGGTCGACGACTCCAGATCCGCCAGCTCTCCGACGGTGTGGATGCCCAGGCCGTGCAGCTTAGCAGCCGTCGCGGCCCCGACCCCCCAGAGCCGCTCGACCGGGAGGGGGAGGAGGAACGCCTGCTCCTGCTCGGGCTCGACGACCAGCAGGCCGTCGGGCTTGCTGACGGCGCTGGCCACTTTGGCGAGGAACTTGGTCCTCGCCACGCCGACGGAGATCGCGAGCCCCACCTCGGCGCGCACCCGCTGGCGCAGTCGCACGGCGATCTGCTCGGGGGTGCCGGCCAGCCGGCGCAGCCCGCCCACTTCGAGGAACGCCTCGTCGATGGACAGGCCCTCCACGAGGGGGGTCGTATCGCGGAAGATCGCGAAGACCGCCTTGCTCGCGGCGGAGTAGGCGTCCATCCGCGGCGGGACCACCACCGCATCCGGGCAGAGGTCGCGGGCCTGGCGGCCGCCCATCGCGGTGCGCACGCCCCGCGCCTTGGCCTCATAGCTCGCGGCGAGCACCACCCCGCCGCCGACGATGACCGGTCGGCCGCGGAGGGCGGGCGCGTCGCGCTGCTCGACCGACGCGTAGAAGGCGTCGAGATCGGCGTGCAGCACGGTCGCCTCGCCCCTCATGCCGCCTCCCGCCGCTCACCCCGTCGTGCGAATCGTCGCACCGACCGCGGACACCGGGTGCGCGGTTCAGGTGGTGTGGTCGTCCGCCGACGCCCGGTAGCGGTCGGGCTCGGGAGTCCGCCGGAACCACCGCCCGCTGATCTGCGTCGGAGTGATGCGCACCCAGCGGTACTTGAGGGTCGGGATCCACGGCCGCAGCGGCAGCGCGTCGGCGTCATCGATGTCGCGCTGACGGTCGAGGCGCTCCGCCACGCCTTTGACGATCACGCTCGCTGCGAACGTGTCGTCGTACTCGTCCACCTCGAAGGCGACGCGAGGGCTCACTGCGAGGGTCGCCAGCTTCGAGCCCGGCGCGGTCCGGAAGAGGATCCGCGACCCGTCCACGACGTAGTTCACGGGGAAGATGTCGGGCTCGCCGTCGGCGTCCAAAGCCAGACGACCGAGCTCGCGTCGCGCGAGCAGGTTCCAGCACCGCTCCTCGCTGAGTGTCACGACCGCATCGTTCGTGTCCTGCATGACGCCATCACCGCCGATACTCGTCCGCCCGTTTCGCTTCCTTTGTACTCGCTCCGCGCGGAGATGTCGCTAGCGGATGCCGCGTCGATCCTCGCGCGCGGCTTACTGGGTGGAACGGGCTTTGCCCGCCGCGACGGGCCCCGCCTAGATTCGCACCAGCCCCGGGCGGACGGCGTCTCGCGCACCCGAGGAATCTGCAGCAACGATCAAAGGAGATCACATGAAATCGCTCATACGCTCCGGAGTCGCTCTCGTCGCCGCGGCTGCGCTCGGCGCGGGCATGGTCGTCGGATCGGCCGCCCTGAGCAGCAAGGACAACGGGAACGGGCTCGGCGGCCAGCCCGCGACCGCGAGCCAGATCTACCTCGACGAGATCAAGGACTACGGCGTGTGCCGCGGCGTCGACCCGGAGTGCTACAACGAGTGGGGCAACGGCTGGAAGGAGGGTGAGCAGAAGCGCATCCTGATCTGGAGCCGCACCGCCGGACCTCGTCACGCGCACCTCGGAACCGCGCTCGGCCCGGGGATGAACCCGCCGCTCAACGCCAACAACGTCGCGCAGTCGGCGCTGAAGGCGTGGGCGGAGGAGCGCGGGATCGCCGTGGACTACACCGAGGATCTGGCCAGCTTCACCCGCCTGAACAATTACCAGGCCGTCGTCTTCCTGAGCTCGAACCGCGACACGCTCGATGACACGGCGCAGACCAACCTGATGCAGTACCTCCGCGGCGGCGGCGGCTTCGTCGGGATCCACAACGCCTTCGGCGCCGAGTACCACTGGGAGCACTACGAGGGCCTCCTCGGCGGTGCGAACTTCTACAACCACGGCCCGAACCGCGAAGGGACGGTCGAGACCGTCAACAACCGGGACGTCTCGACGTCGTTCATGCCCGAGACGTGGGGGTTCAAGGACGAGTGGTACAACCTGACGCCGTACCCGAGCTTCGTCAACGTCCTCCTCGAGGTGGACCAGGCCACGAGCGAGGCCACGGTGGCCGGCCACGGTGAGCACCACCCGGTGAGCTGGTGCCAGTACTACGACGGCGGCCGCTCGTGGCTGACCACGCTGGGACACGACGTCGCCGCCTGGACGGATGCGCCGCTCACGGGCGACGACTTCTTCCAGCAGCACGTGGTGGAGGGCCTGGAGAGCGTCATGGGGATCAAGCCGTTCTGCACGGCCTGACACCCGCGGAGCCCCTCGAAGAGTGATTCCACAAGGGGCCCGAACCCGCCGGCCGCGGCGGGTTCGGGCCCCTCCGCCGTGCACCGACGGTTCTGCGCGGGCGCTGTTCCACTGGGCGGGACCATCGCGGGGTGAGGGGCCGGTTTGCTTGCCGGGCCTTCGGAACTGGACGGATACTGCCCACATGCGATCCGCCCACAGAGACGAGCCGGTCTCCGTGCTCGACCGGATCCTCGCCATCCTCGAGACCGTCCGGGAGTCCAACGGCTCGACCACCATCACCCAGCTCGCCGTCGCCACCGGCATTCCCAAGTCCACCGTCTCGCGCCTCGTCGCCGATCTCGTGCGCCAGCGGTACCTCACCCGCGGAGAGGACGGCGTGGTCATCGGGCTCCGGCTCTTCGAGCTCGGGGCGCGCGCCAGCACCCCGCGCCGGCTGAGCCTGGCCGCCCTTCCCGTGCTCGCCGAGCTGTCCCATGCCACAGGTGAGCACCTCAACGTCGCCGTTCGGGAGGGATGCCAGATGCTCTCTGTGATCTCCGTCCGCGGCCGGCTGCGGCCGGTGCCGTCCCGGGCGGGGGTTCGGGTGCCGTCGGCGACGACGGCCCTCGGCAAGGCGGTGCTCGCGTTCACGCCCGACGGCGCCGTCATCGACGCGGTGATGGCGGGCTCCGACCGGTACGAGCGCGGCAGGCTCGAGCAGGAGCTGGCGGCGGTCCGCTCGGACGGAATCGCCGTGGACCGCTGCGAGACCTTCCCGGGCGTGGTGGGCGTGGCCAGCCCCATCCTCTCGCCCGAGCGTCTGCCGGTCGCCGCGCTCTCCGTCGCGGGTCCGGTGAGCGACATGGATCCGAAGCGGATCGCGCCGCTCGTGCGCCACGCGGCGCTCGCGCTCACCCACAGGCTGGCGTCGCAGGTGGCCTGAGCATGGCAGCGGATGCCTCCACCGACGCGCTCGGCGTGCTCGACCGGATGACGGCCATCCTGGACGCCTTCGACGAGGATGACCGTGGCCTGGGGCTGTCGGAGCTGGCGACGCGCGCGGGCCTGCCGAAGTCGACGGTGTCGCGCCTCGTCGCGACGCTCGTGCGACAGCGGTACCTCGAGCGGGATGGGCGGCGGATCCACCTGGGGCTGCGGCTGTTCGAGCTCGGCCAGCTCGCGGAGGAGCCCCGCGAGCTGCGGATCGCCGCCCTGCCGGTGATGGCAGGGCTGCGCAATGCGACGGGGGAGAACGTCCTCCTGGCGATCCGCGACGGCGGGCAGATGGTGTGCCTCGCCGCGATGCGCGGGCGTGCCGGAACCCCGCTCGCGATCCGGACCGGCGGACGGTTCCCGGTGGCCGCTACGGCCCTCGGCAAGGCGGTGCTCGCACACGCCGAGCCGGAAGACGTCGATGCCGCCCTCGGGCCGGCGCCGACGGCATCCGTCTCCGCCACCGTCATGGATCCCACGCAGATCCGGCGCCAGCTCGCCTCGATCCGCGAAGGGCGGCCGGCCGTCGAGCTGGAGGAGTCCACGGCGGGCGTCTGGGCGGTGGCGAGCCCGGTCTTCGCACCGGACGGGGCGGTGGCGGCGGCCATCGGCGTGTCGGGCGCGGCAGACGCCTTCGATCTCGACCGGGCGGCGGAGGCGGTGGACGCCGCAGCCCTGTCCCTGTCGCGCCGCATCGCGCAGGCCGCTCGCGGGGGGTGAGCGGTCCGGCCTCGTCCGCGCGCGGCGATCCGCGTGGCTCAGGGCTGCGGGCGGGCGGCTCCGCGATCGGTCATCGTCGCGACCACCAGATCGCCGATGAGGCGCCGGTGGGAGTCCTGCAGGGACGGATCGAGCATGTCGCGCCCGAAGATGGCGGCGAAGGTGTGACGGTTGGCGACGTGGAAGCAGGCATAGGCGCTGATGATCATGTGCACGTCCACCGCGTCCACGTCATCGCGGAAGGAGCCGTCCTGAACGCCCCGCTCGATGACCTCCTGCAACAGGGTGATGGCAGTGGCGTTCTCGCGGAGGATCGTCTGGGACTGGCGGACGTGCTCCGCCCGGTGGATGTTCTCGATGCTCACCAGCTGGATGAACGCCTCGTGCGTCGTGTGGTGGTGATACGTGGCCTCGGCGACCGTGCGCAGGGCGTCGGCGGGGGAGAGCTTCTCGATGTTGATGCCGCGCTCGACCCGCCGGATCTGGGCGTACACGCGCTCGAGGACGGCGAGGTACAGCCCCTCCTTCGAGCCGAAGTAGTAGTAGATCATGCGCTTGGTCGTGCGGGTCCGCGCCGCGATCTCGTCGACGCGGGCGCCCGCGTATCCGTTCGCCGCGAACTCGGCGGTGGCCACCTCGAGGATGTCGTCCTGCGTCCTGGCGGCGCGCTCGGTCGTCCCGCCGTCGCGCAGCTCGCTCGCCTCGTCGCTCATCGCGGGCTCCCTCCAGCGCTGGAGTCCTCCTCAGCGCTGATGAGCGCACGGAAGTGTCGCTCCATCCGTTCCCGATCGGGCGCCACGCCCGTGATGATTCGGAGACTAGCGCACGCCTGACCCACGGCCATCCGTCCGCCGTCGAGCACGGCATGGCCGCGCTCGCGCGCTCGCCGGATGAGCTCGGTCTCGAGCGGCCGGTACACGACGTCCGACACCCAGGCGCCCGGCTGCAGCAGCCCGACGTCGAAGGCGACGCCCGGGTGGTGGAGCATGCCGAGCGGGGTCGCGTGGACGACACCGTCGGCCTGCGCGATGATCCCGGGGAGGTCGTCCGGCATGGCGGTGGCGACGGTCTGCGAGGGGAAGTGGGCGCGCATGCGCGCGGCGAGGTCGTCGGCGCGGGCGGGGTCGGCATCGAAGAGGTCGAGTCTCGACGTGCCGTGGGAGAGCAGCGCGTAGGCGGTCGCCGCGCCGGCGCCGCCGCAGCCGATCTGCACAACGCGGTCGAACGCCACGCCGGGGAGACCGGCGTCCAGGCCCTCCCGGAAGCCCATCCAGTCCGTGTTGTAGCCGACGAGGCCGCCCTCGTCGAAAACGACGAGATTCACCGCCTGCAGGTGCGCGGCATCCGCGTCGAGTTCGTCGACGAGGTCGACGACGAGCTGCTTGCAGGGATGGGTGATGTTCATGGCGGTGAACCCGGCCGACCGCGCCTCGGCGAGGAGGTCGCCGACGTCGGTGGCCGGCCGTCCCAGGGCGATGAGGTCGAGGATGCGGTACTCGTAGTCCAGTCCGAGCGCGGCCGCCTCCGCCTCGTGCATCGGGGGAGTGAGGGATGCCGCGATCCCCTCGCCGATCAGGCCGACGAGGTAGCGCCCCCGAGGCGGGTGGGGCGACGATCCGGGGCGAGGTGTCTGATCGGTCACGTCGCGTCGGGGATCTCGAAGTCGACCGTGGCGAGCGAGGCCTTGACCGGCGCGGAGATGCGCAGCACTTCCTCGTGGGCGGGATGACGTGTGTACGCAGCGAGCCCGTCCAGGTCGTCGAAGTCCGCGACGATCGCGAGCTCGTGCGACGCCGGACCCGCGAGCACGTCTTCGCCGACGCTCATGCTGCGCAGCTCGGGGATCTGCGCGGGCAGCGCCCGCAGGAGCGACATCCAGTGGCGGCGCTCCTCCGCGGTGAACGCGGAGACGAACCGGAACACGGCGACGTGCCGGATCATCGGGCGGCCTCCTCTCGGGCCGCGCGCCGATGCTGATACTGGGCGGCGAGGCGGACCGGGGCGTTGAGCGCGCCGTACCCGGCGTACCCCTCGCGCCGTTCGACGACTTCGAGGAACACCGTGCCGACCGGCTGCGTGTAGAAGTGCAGGAACTCACCGGAGTCGTCCCGGTCGTACATCACGTTCAGCTCCCGGAGGTCGGCGAGCAGCCCGGGGTCGATCAGGTAGCGCGCCTCGATGTCGTCGTAGTAGTTCGCGGGGATGTCCAGCGGCGCGAACCCGCGGTCGCGCGCGGCCCGCGCCAGCGCGAGCACATCGCTGCTCGCGAAGGCGATGTGCTGGGGCAGGATCGCGTCGTCGCGGGCGCCCGACGGCACGAGGTTGAGGGCGATCCGCACGATGCCGTCGGCGCTGCGCAGCACCTGACTGCGCACGAGCCCCACCGGTGCGGCGACCTCGACGGATGCCTCGGCGTGCAGGTCCAGCACCGAGAGGAAGAAGAGCACGGCCGCATCGAAGTGCTGCCACGGCTGGGCGAGGTTGATGTGGTCCACCCGTTCGATGAGTCCCGCATCGGGGTCCGAGGGGCGCCCGAACTCGCCGACCCAGCGAGGTTCGCCGCCGCCGTCCGCGCCGAAGAACACCTCCGACCCGTCCGGGGTGCGCACCCCCACGAGCGGCTCCTCGCCTGCACCCTCCGGTCGCGGCACGTCGGGCGCGAACAGGTCCTCGGCGCGACGCACGGCCGTGGCGGGGTCGCTCACCGAGAAGCCGATGCCGGCGACGGTCGGCTGCCGGTGATCGGTGTCGGGCGCTCCGAGCACGACCCGCGCGGCACCCTGCGACCACAGCTCGACGGCCTTGCTGCGGTGCGCGCCGTGCGAGCGGAAGCCCAGCTGCCCGAGCAGGCGCCGCAGCTCGGGCAGCTCGGTCGTCCTGAGCTCGACGTAGTTGACGTCGGCGGGGGACGCGACGCCCGGCAGCCGGCTCGTCCGCATGCGGGCGGCGCCGCCGCCCGCGCCCGAGCCCAGCGCCGCCGCCGCCTCGTGCTCGAGCCAGCGCAGCGAGCGGCGCCCGTCGATCGCCGTGGCGAGGGCGTCGGTCTGGCGGAACGTGTCGTTGAAGATCTCGAGCGAGACCGGGCCGTCGTAGCCGGTGCGGATGAGGTGCGCCATGAAGGCGCCGAGATCGAAGCCGCCCTCGCCGGGGAAGACGCGGTGGTGCCGGCTCCAGGAGAGCACGTCCATCGTGAGAAGCGGCGCGTCAGCCATCTGCACGAAGAAGATCTTCTCGGCGGGGATGGTCTCGATGGCCTCGGGGCTGTGCCCCTTCGACAGGATGTGGAAGCTGTCCAGGCAGAGCCCGATGGCGGGATGGTCGGCGATGCGCACGATGCGCGCCGCGGTCTCGTAGCTGTCGACGAACCGGCCCCAGGCGAGCGCCTCGTACGCGACCCGGACGCCGAAGCCCTGCGCCAGATCGCCGAGCTGCCGCAGCTGCGCCGCCGCCAGCTGCTCGTCGCCGCTGCGAGCGGTCGCGACGTTGCTGCACAGCAGGATCGTGTCGATCCCCAGGCGGTTCATGAGGCCGAACTTCGCGGCGGCGCGGCGCAGGTTGCGCTCGAGGAGCTCGGGACCCACACCTTCGAAATCGCGGAACGGCTGATACAGGTCGAGGGTCAATCCGAGCTCGTCCGCCCGCGCCCGGATCTCCTCCGGGGACCGCGGGGAGGCGACCAGGTCGGGCTCGAAGATCTCCACTCCGTCGAAGCCCGCGGCCTGCGCTGCGACGAGCTTCTCATCGAGGGTGCCACTCAGGCAGACCGTGGCGATCGAGGTGCGCATGGCGCCTTTCTGGAGCACCGACGCTGGTGCCCGCGTGATTCTCGGAACAGCATTGCATGGATGTGTACTAACTAGTACGTTCGAAGCGAAGCGCGATCGACGACGATTCAAGCCGCTGGGAGGGGATGCTCGATGGAGAGTCTCGCCGAATGGAACACGAGTCCGGCTCGCCACGACGCACCGGTGTCCGTGCTCGACCGCATGATCAGCATCCTCGACGCGGTGAAGGACTCGGGCGGGTCGCTCTCGGTCACCGACCTCGCCGCCCTGACCCGCCTGCCGAAGTCGACCGTCTCCCGGCTCGTGGCCGAGCTGGCCGGCCAGCGCTATCTCGAGCGCACCGATGAGGGAGTGACCCTCGGGCTGCGGCTGTTCGAGCTCGGCGCCCGTGCGAGCGTTCCTCGCCGGCTCCTCGGCGCCGCGGCGCCCGTCATCCGTCAACTGCGGGAGGTCACCGGCGAACGCGTCGGCCTCTGGGTGCAGCAAGGCACCGACATGGTCTCGATCGCGACGGTCGCCGGCCGGGTCCCCATGCTCCCGACACGCGCGGGCATGCGCACCCCGGCGCTGACGACCGCCAGCGGCAAGGCCTACCTCGCGTTCTGCGGCGACCAGGGGATCGTCGATCGCGTGAGCGCGCCGCTCGCCCGTGCCGACGCCGACCACTTCCGCGACGAGCTCTCGCATGTGCGCCACTCCGTCGTCGCGCTGGACATGGGCGAGTCCTATCCCGGCATCCTCGCCGTCGCGAGCCCGGTGCTCTCGAACGACCGTGCCGTGCTCGGCGCGATCTCGATCGCGGGCCCGAGCGGTGCCATGGACCCCGAGCGCGTGGCCCCGCTGGTGCGCGCGGCCGGAACGAACGTGAGCCGCCGGCTCACGGCCGCCTGAGCTCCATGCGCACCGCAGGATGGACCGACTCGGTCACCGTGCTGGACCGTGTGACCGCGGTCTTCGACGCGTTCGGAGAGCACGACGAGGGGCTGGGGGTGTCGGAGCTGGCCCGCCGCGCGAACCTCCCGAAGTCGACGGTGTCGCGCATCGCGGGCGATCTCGTGGCGCAGCGCTTCCTCGACCGCGAGGGCGACAAGCTCTACCTCGGCGTCCGGCTGTTCGAGCTGGCGCAGACCGTCGAGAAGCCGCGCCGCCTGCGGCACCTCGCGCACCCGGTGATGACCGAGCTGCGCGATGTCACCGGTCGCACGGCGAGCCTCGCCGTGCTGGAGGGCGCCGATGTCGTGATCCTCGCGATCGTTCGCGCGGAGGGCGGCTGCGCGCCGCCGGCGAGCATCGGCGGACGCCTGCCCGCTCACGCGACCGCTCTCGGCAAGGTCCTGCTGGCGTTCTCGCGCCGGGAGGGGGTGGCGCGACTCAAGGACGGGCTGCCGCAGCGCACGCCCCGCACGATCTCCGACCCCGCGGTCCTGGCGCGTGAACTCACCGACGTCCGGCGGCTCGGCGTCGCCACCGACACGGAGGAGTGCTCAAAGGACCGCGTGTGCGTGGCATCCGCGATCCTGGGCCACGGCGGCGAGCCGGTCGCGGCGATCTCGGTGACCGCCCCCGCATCGGAGGCGGCGCCCGACCGCCTCGCGCCGGCCGTGCGCGCGGCCGCGCTCACGCTGAGCCGCCGGCTGGACACGACGCCTGACGCCTGACCCGCCGGCGACGACGAACGGGGTGGGCGCCGGCGCCCACCCCGTTCGTCGTCTGCGTCAGATCAGCCCGCGGTCTCGCGGATCGCCTGGTAGGCCTCGAGGTTCTCACCGGTGAAGTAGCCGTTGAAGAACTCCTCCGCCTGGCTGATGAAGGCGTCCATGTCGACGTCCTCCGTCTCGACCACGGTGAAGTTGTCGTCACCGCGGTACTCGTCGAGGATCTCCTCGGTCGCCTCGTCCACGCAGTCGCGGTTCTCGGGGCGGATCTCGCGGATCGTCTCCTCGAGGAGCGCGGTCTGCTCGTCGCTCATCTTCTCGTAGGTCTTGTCGCTGACGAGGATCCAGTGGATGCCGACGTTGTGGTTGTTCAAGATCGCGGTGTTGAGCACCTCGTCGTAGCTCGACGAGCGGGTCGCCACGATCGGGTTCTCCTGTCCGACGGCGATGCCCTGCTGCAGGGCGGTGTAGACCTCCTCGACCGCCACCGACACCGGGCTCGTCACGCCGAGCGCCTCGGCGTTGGCGAGGAAGATCGGCGAGTTGGGGAACCGGATGGGGACGCCGGCCAGGTCGTCGGGGCTGGTGACCTCGACGTCCTTGGTGGTGAAGGTGCGGTTGCCGAAGAACCAGCCGTCCACGATGTTGACGCCGGTCGCCTCGTGGAAGCCCGTGAACAGGTCCTCCGAGTTCTCGTCGATCCATTGGAACGCGTGGTCGACGTCGTCGAAGGCGTACGCCGCGTCGACCACCCCGATGGGCTCGTAGGTGGCGCTGAGCGCGGACGCGCCCTGCAGATCGATGTCGATGTCGCCGGCCTGCACCTGCGGGAAGCGGTCGGCGTCCGGGCCGAGCTGGCTGGCGGGGTAGAGGTCGACGGTGAAGCCCATGTCTGCCTCCTCCAGTCGCTCCTTGAGCAGCTCGACACCGCAGAAGTAGTTCGGCGTCTGCTCGTTCTGGCTCGTGGCGACGGTGAGCGTGACCGGGCTGTTCTCGGATGTGGCTCCGTCGCCGGTCTCGTCGGGCGCGGCCTCGCCGCCGGCGCAGCCGGTGACGACGAGGGCGGTGGCTGCGAGCACCGACGCGGCGAATCGGCGTCGGCGCGTCGAGCGGGCTGTGCTCATGGGACTCTCCTCTGTTCTGTGCACGTCCTCGTGCAAGGTCTGACGTGACATTCGATGGCCGGAGCGGGACTTCGGGATCGACGCCTTCGCACGGGAGTTCGTCGTCGACCACGATGTCACGTTTCGGCCCGGTGGCAGTGCCGACTCTGACCGACTTCGAACCGTTGGCAAAGCGATGTCCCGTCGAGTGGAACAGGCGGATGCGGCGCTGTCCGCTGCGCTCCTCACCGCTGAATGGAACGCGCCGCGAGCGCCGGTCGCCGGTGTCGTACGCTCGGTCCGCACCCGCCGACGGTCAGCATGCAGGGAGGCCCGGTGACCGAATCCGATCCCGCGATCATCCGGCTCGGCGTGGTCGGCGCCGGCTTCATGGGACGCCAGCACATCGACTTCATCCGGGCGGCGCCCGGGATGGCGCTCACGGCGGTCGCCGATCCGGTGCTGCCGCCGGACGCCTTCGGGTGCGCGGTGCACGAGTCGACCGAGCGGATGCTGGATGCCGGCCAGGTCGACGCGGTGATCATCGCCAACCCGAACGCGCTGCACGTCGACACCGCCCTCGAGTGCCTCGAGGCGGGCGTCGCGGTGCTGCTGGAGAAGCCCGCCGCGGTGGACTACGCCCAGTCGCTGCGGCTGGTCGAGGCCGTCGAGCGCAGGCGCGGCCGACTCCTCGTCGGGCACCACCGGCGCCACCACCCCGCCGTGGCACGGGCCCGCGCGGCGATACGCGACGGCGAGCTCGGCCAGGTCGTCGCGGTCAGCGGACTGTGGTCGGCTCGCAAGGAGGACGCGTACTTCACCGACATGCCGTGGCACAGCCGGCCGGGCGCCGGTGTGCTCCTCATCAACGTGGTGCACGACCTCGACCTGCTGCGGCATCTCTGCGGCGAGGTGGTCGAGATCCAGGCGATGCAGAGCTCGCACGCGCGCGGTCTCGAGGTCGAGGACACGGTGTCGCTGAGCCTCCGGTTCGAGAACGGCGTCGTGGGCAGCTTCCTCGCCTCCGACGCGGGCGTCTCGCCGTGGGGATGGGACCAGGCCACAGAGGAGACCGCGGCGTTCCCCTTCCTGCCCGACGGCGTCGCCTACCGCTTCGTCGGCACCCGGGCCGCGCTCTCCGTGCCGAACCTCGCGCGGTACGCGTACGACGCGTCCGTCGAGCCGGACTGGCACTCGCCGCTGTCGCGCACCTACCTGCCCGTCGTGCCGCGCGGATCGTTCCAGCGTCAGCTCGAGCACTTCGCCGACGTCGTCCGCGGCGAGGCGGAGCCCCTCGTCTCGGCCGAGGACGCGTCGCGCACGCTCGCGCTCGTCGAGGCCGCAGCGCTGGCCGCGCGCACGCGGCGCACCGTCGACGTCGCGCGGTTCCGCACTGACGTGGAAGCGGGACGGGAATGACCCGGGCGGGCGCGGGGAAGGGAGCAGTCATGACGCAGCGGGGCGGCGGGCAGTTCGACGCGATCGTCGTCGGCGGTGGGCTCGCGGGAGTGGCGGCGGCGCAGCGCCTCGCCGCGAGCGGCCGGCGCGTCGCCCTCGTCGAGAAGCGCTCCCACCTCGGCGGCAGCACAGCGCTCAGCGGCGGGTGGTTCGCGCTGTCGGGCACGGCGCTCCAGCGACGCGCGGCGGTGGCCGACTCCGACGATCTCTTCCTCTCCGACATGCGCGACACCGGCGGCGGGTTCGCGGACGAGTCGCTGCTGCGCGCGCTCGTCGCCGGCCAGGCGCACGCCGTCGAGGCGATCGACCGCGCCGGCGCGTGGACGGACGAGCTCAAGGTCAGCGCGGGCATGTCCGTCGCGCGGGCGCACCTGGTGCGCGTCCGGGACCTGGCGGCGCATCTCGAGGCCGAAGCCGCCGCCGCCGGAGCGGTGATCCTTCCCGGCCGCGCCGCCGAACGCCTCATCGTGGAGGGTTCCCGGGTCGTCGGCATCGAGTCGGCCGGCGAGGTGCTCCCGGCCCCCGCGGGCGTCGTTCTCGCGAGCGGGGGCTTCTCGCGCAGCCGCGAGCTGCTGGACCTCTTCGTCCCCGCCCAGGCCGCCGCCATGCCGTACGGCGGCGTCGGCAACACCGGCGACGGGCTGCGCATGGCATGGCTGCTGGGGGCCGGCCTCGCCGACATCGGCCATGTCTCGGGCACCTATGGACAGCACGCCGAGGCGACTGACGACGAGCATGAGCTCCTCACCGCCAACTACCTCGGCGCCATCCTCGTGAACGCGCTCGGGGAGCGCTTCGCCGACGAGTCCGAGTCGTACAAGGTGCTCGGCGCCGCGGTGCTGAGCCAGCCCGGCCGCACCGCCTTCCAGATCTTCGACGCCGTCGTGCGGGCGCGCTCGCGGCCCGGCGTGCCTCTGTCCGACATGGAGCGCCTCGAGGAGCTGGGACACCTCGTGAGCGCCCCGACGATCCCGGACCTGGCGGCCGGGCTCGGCATCCCGCCGCGCAGCCTGGAGCGCACCGTCTCGGAATACAACCGTGCGGTGTCGGCGTCCGGTGGCGACCCCTTCGGCCGCACGGGCCTGGTCAACGGCGTGGGGGCCCTCACCCCGCTCGGTTCGCCGCCGTTCTACGCGTACGCCGCCGTGACGGCCATGACCTCGACCTTCGGCGGGCTGCGCGTCGCGCCCGATGCCGGCGTGCTGCGCGTGGACGGCACCCGCATCGACGGCCTCTACGCCGCCGGCGAGGTCGCCGGCGGATTCCACGGCGCGTCGTATATGACCGGCACGGCGCTCACCAAGGCGCTCGTCTTCGGCGTCACCGCCGCCGACTCGATCGCGGCCGCCTGATCGAGGCGCTCAGCCGTCGTCGCCGGCGCGGGCGGTGAGCCGGCCGGCGGCCCGGATGGCCAGCTCGTACCCGTAGACGCCCGCTCCGGCGATGACGACCCGGGCCACGGTCGAGATCAGGGAGTGCTGGTGGACGGCGTCGCGGGCGTGGATGTTCGTGATGTGCACCTCGATGACCGGCGTCGTCAGCATGTGGAGCGCATCCAGCAGCGGCACCGAGTTGAAGCTGAAACCTGCCGGGTTGATCACGACGACCGCCTGCTGACGGAACGCCTCGTGCACCCACTCGACGAGTTGGTGCTCGGCGTTGGTCTGCGCGAAGAGCAGCTCGAAGCCGAGCTCGGCGGCGACACGTTCGCAGTCGGCCCGCACATCCTCGAGCGTGGCGGTCCCGTACAGCTCCGGCTCCCGCATGCCGAGCATGTTGAGGTTGGAGCCGTTGAGCACGAAGAGCCTGTTCGTCATGCTGCTTCCTCTCTGCGGCGGCATCCTGCCCGAAGGGTCCCACGGATCGGCTTCGTGAGACCCGCCGGCCAGGATCACCGAGCTACATCAGGCCGAGCAGTGTCGGCAGGAACGTGACGATCACCGGGAACACCGTCAGCAGCAGCAGCACGGCTCCCAGCGGGATCAGGAACGGCAGGATGCCCCGGAACAGCTCGCCCATCGGCCTTCGGGTGATGGAGCCGACGACGAACAGCACTGCGCCGACCGGTGGTGTCAGCGATCCGATCATCAGGTTGAGGATCATGATGACGCCGAGCTGCACCGGGTCGATCCCGAACTGCCCGATGATCGGCATGAGGATCGGCACGAGCACGAGGATCACCGGCGGCGCCTCGAGCGGGATGCCGAGCAGGATGAGCAGGACGTTGAGCATCAGCAGGAACAGCAGCGGGTTGTCGGTGAGCCCGGTGAGCCATTCACCCAGCGCCCGCGAAACCTGCTCACGTGCGAGCACCTGTCCCATGAGGTTCGACGCGCCGAGGATCAGCAGGATGCCGCCCGAGATGACGACCGTCTCCTTCGCGGCCCTCCAGAACACCTGCAGGGTGAGCGTGCGGTAGATCAAACCCAGCAGGAGCATGTAGACCGCCGCGATGCCCGCGCTCTCGGTGGGGGTGAACCATCCGCTGAAGATGCCGCCGAGGATGATGACCGGAAGCAGCGCGGGACCGATCACCCGCACGGAGGCCTTCGCCAGCATCGAGCCGTCGAAAGGCCG
This sequence comes from Microbacterium sp. NPDC055455, assembly GCF_053619935.1. Classification (NCBI taxonomy): domain Bacteria; kingdom Bacillati; phylum Actinomycetota; class Actinomycetes; order Micrococcales; family Microbacteriaceae; genus Microbacterium; species Microbacterium sp. NPDC055455. Next base: position 394,019 of record NZ_JBSHLB010000003.1, on the reverse strand, counting down.
GGCCACGGCCACCTTCGGGTGGCGCTTGACCCAGATGAAGATGTACAGCGCGAGGCCGAGCGCCATGAGCATGGCGGGGATGATGGAGCCCGCGAACAGCGCGCCGGTCGAGATCGACGCCGTCGCGGCGAAGAGCACGGCGGGGATGCTCGGCGGCATGACGGTGCTCATGAGCGATCCCGAGGCCGTCAGGCCCGCGGAGAACCCGTAGGGGTATCCGGCCTTGAGCATCTGCGGGATCTGCACCTTGCTCGTGGAGGCGGCGTCGGCCAGGGCGGAGCCGCTGATCCATGAGAACCCGATCGCGGTGCCGAGGTTGACGTAGGCGAGGTTGCCGGGCAGCCGCGGCAGCAGGGCGCGGGCGAGGTCGTACAGCCGCGTCGCGATGCCGAGGTGGTTGGCGATGGTGCCGACGAAGATGAAGAGCGGGACGGCTAGCAGGGGGAAGCTGTTGATGCCGTTCACGACCGAGGTGATCGCATATCCCGCCGACAGGCCGTGGCTGTAGAAGTACAGCATGCTCGCCGCGATCATCGAGAACGCGACGGGCACCCGCAGCAGCAGGAGGACGACGAACAGCAGGATGTAGAGCCAGAGATCCAATTCGTCAGCCTTCCATCTCGCCGATGTCGAGCTTGCGCTCGGGGCGGTTCGCGTACGGGATCTTGAACGCGGAGTGGATCGCCGCCGAGACGAAGCCGACGAGCGCGAAGACGTACAGCACGCCGATCGGCACGTGCATCGCGGCGCTGAGCCGGCCCCATTCGACGTCGATCTTCACCCACGCTTCGTAGGCGAGGACGAGGCACGTGGCCACCATGATCACCGCGGAGATCACGCGCAGCGCGACGAAGAGCTTCGTGCCGGCGAGCAGCTCGTCGAAGATCTCGAGCACGATGTGGCCGTTGCGTCCCACGAGGTAGCCGGTCGTGATGAAGGTCAGCGCGATCATCGACAGCAGCGCGACCTCACCGGCACCGACCCAGCTGATCGAGGGGAAGTAGCGGCCGAGCACCTGGTACATCACGCCGAAGACGATGAGAGCGAACAGGACGACGCCGATCGTGATCTCGATCGTCGACAGGATCCGGATGAACATCGGGTCCGCCGGCACGCCCTGGTTGAGCTTGGGGCTGGTGTAGTACGTGTTGGTGTGGGGGTAGATCGAGTCCCCGACCCCCGGCTCCGCCGGGCGGGGGGCGGACCGGTCGGGGTCGGGTGCCGGGCCCCGGTCGGGCTCCTCCCCGGGCTTGTCTGTCATGGCGTCACCGCCACGGTCTGCTGGTGCATTGCCAACCTCTCTGTCGATGCGGGGCGAAGCGGGGTCGAACGTGCACCGCCCCTGCGACTCTGGCCGCCGCGCGCCTGCCTGCAAAGACGAGTTTCGCCGAATGGGACACGGGCCGCACACGCCGGTCCGCCCCCGTCGCGGGCGACGGGGGCGGGCCGGTGCGAGGTGCGGAGCGGACTACTTGACGACGGTCACCGCGGCCGTCGAGGTCAGCTGCTCCTGAACCCCCTGGGGGTTCAGGGCGTTGACCCTCACGGTGAGGCTCGCCTCCCCGGTCGGCACGTTGTTGTCGACCTCAGTCGCGTCGAACTGGAGGATGATCCGGTTCTTGTTGGCCGTCACCTTCGAGGCGTCCACCGGCGTGGACGAGAGCGGCGTCACGAGCACCGCGCCACTGTCATAGGTGTACCCGGCGGGCAGGTCGAACTGCGCCGTGACCTTGCCGTTCACACCGGTGAACAGCCCGGTGCCCGACCCCAGCTGCAGCGTGCCCGGAGTGAAGGTGAGGGCGCCCGGCTGGTCCTGCGGAGCCAGGTAGACCTCGATCTTGCCTGTCGGCCGCGGGTCGGTGCAGTCGTTGAAGAAGTACTCGCCGGCACGCGTGAACGTGTGCTGGTACGTCTCTCCCGGCTGCAGCTTGACGTTGAACTCGCCCTCGAAGAACTGCGTGGCGCAGTGCGGCTTCAGGTTGGGGAAGTTCGGGAACGTCTCGGCCCCCGGGTTGCGGAACGTCACCGTCGTGCCGACCGGCACCCGCAGGTTGGTCGGCTGCATGCCGGCCTGCGCCACGCTGTCGCGTGCCGCGGCCGTGTCGGCGGTTCGGCTGGACCGCGCGAGCAGCACGGTGTTGTTCACCGTGGCGCCCTCCACGGCCGCGCCGCTCACCGGGCGACGGATCGACAGCGGTGCGGTCATCGGCCCCTCCTGGCTGCCCGACTCGGTGGTGTAGCGACCGCCGAGCTTGAACGACCACAGCGAGTCGCCCTGGGTGACCGAGTTGCCGTACGGGTTCGTCGACCCGGCCGCGAAGACCGCGACGTACTGCTCGCCGTCGACCTCGTAGGTGACGGGCGCCGCCGCGATGCCGGAGCCGGTCTGGAACTCCCAGAGCACCTCGCCCGACCCGGCGTCCATGGCCAGCACGCGTCCGTCGATCTGGCCGACGAAGAGCAGATCGGATGCCGTGGTCATCGGTCCCTGGCCGTGCGACATGTCCGTGCCGAGGTGGTTCTGCCACGCGACCTCGCCGGTGGACGCGTCGTAGGCGAGGATGCCGCCGGTCTGGTACTGGCCGATCGCGCGCTGGCCGTTGGCCGCTGCGCCGTTCCAGTGCGCCACCGGGTTGGTGCCGTACGGGAAGTACACGAGGTTCGTGCTGTGGCTGTACGAGTTGTTCGACCAGTCGCCGCCGCCGTTCTGACTCGTCGTCGACAGGATCGGCACGTCCCACTGCGGGTCGTACATGCAGCCCTCGCGGTGACCGACGTGGCCCTCCGGGTACGTCAGGTACGGCTCGTCGACCGCGACGTAGCTGTCGGGGTTGAAGACGAGGTTGCCCTCGGCGTCCGGCTGGTAGCCGTTGTAGTTCGGCACCGCACGCCACGGGTCGCCCGGGATGTTGTCGGGGTCGAGCTTCTGCCACACGAGGCACTCGGGCAGCAGGCGGTGCTCCGGGAACGGCTGCGTCTCGGAGTGCAGCTGCCGCGAGTCGGTGATCATCTCCTTCTCGGTGACGGGGAGCGCCGGCTGGCCGTTCGTGCGGTCGAGCACGAACTGGTGACCCGACTTGCTGCCGTAGAACACGACCTTGCGCTCCGCGCCGTCGATCTCGATGTCGGCGAGGGTCGGCGGATGCACGTTGTCCATGTCCCACACGTCGTGGTGGATCGACTGGTAGTGCCACTTGTAGGCGCCGGTCGAGGCATCCACCGCCACCATGGTGGTCGAGAACAGGTTGTCGCCGGGGCGGAGCGACCCGTTCTGCGAGGACGTGCAGCTGCGGGCGTTGCCGAACGTCATGTAGTAGAAGTTCAGCTCGGGGTCGACGGCGCCGTGGATCCACGACGTCGCGCCGCCTTCCTCGGCGCAGTCCGTGCCGTCGGGAAGGACCGGGCCCCACGTCTCGGAGGCGTCGAAGGTGACGCCGTCCACGCCGGTGAACTGCTCGCCGCGCTTGGGGCCGCCGAAGAAGTGCCACAGGTACGAGCCGTCGCTCGAGTCCAGCGCCACGACCGCACCCCGGTCGCCGTCGGCGGCGTGGGCGTAGACGATTCCGTCGTAGTACACGGTCGCGACCTTGCCGACGCGCCCGAGGTCCTCGCCGTTCGCGCCGGTGGGCTGCACAGCCCAGACTTCGGCGCCGGTCTCCTGGTCCAGGGCCACGACGCGATTGCCGCCCGCGAGCGTGAAGATCAGGCCGTCGCCGGCCGACACGCCGCGGCGGGTGCCCGACAGCCCGTAGACGGTGTTCTCCCACTTCCAGACGGGATCGCCCGTCACGCCGTCGACCGCGATGACGCCGCCGCTCGGGGTGTCGAGGTAGAGGACGCCGTCCACGACGATGGGGGTCGTCTGCTGGCCCGTGTCGTCGCTCGCGGGCGCGACCGCCGACACGTGCGTGCGCCACGCCGGCGCCAGATCCTTCAGGTTCTGCTTCGTGATCTGCGTCAGGCCGGAGTAGTGCTGATTGCCGAGGTTCCCTCCCACCGTCGGCATGTCGGCGCCGGTCGGGTCGACGCCGGTCAGTCCCGCAGGGGGGACCGGCTCGGCGGGCCTCACCAGTCCGTAGGCGGGTGAGGCGGCGACGGCGAGCGCCAGCGCCAGCGCCCCGATCCCCGCAGCTCCCAACCTCGTGGTCAGTCGTTTGCGCATCCCTTGCTCCTTGATCGTCTTCGATCCGGCCCCGGGCGGGCTCGCGCCCGCCCGGAGCCATCGTGGGGAATGCCGTCCGGACTCCCGATCCGAGGGATCGGTCGAACGGTCGGCGCTCGGACGCTAACCCCGGGCACACGGCGGGACAACCCTGCGGCCCATCGAGTGGCACAACCTCTCGTGGCGGGGTGGCCCGGTGACCGGAGTGCCGTGGGCTTACTGCCCAGTGGGACGCCCTTTGTCGGCGGTGACCGGGCGTGCATAGCATGCGGCAGTCGGCACCCCACGCCCATGGACGGAGTTGTCATGGCTGCTTCAGCACCCAAATCCCTGTCGCCGGAACAGGAGCAGGAACTCGACGAGGTCTTCGCCCGCGCGCGTGCGGCTCTCGCCGTCATCGAGACCTATGACCAGGCGCGCGTCGACCGCCTGATCCAGGCCGTCGCGTGGGCGGTGGCCAACCGCTCCACCTTTCACCGGCTCGTCGGGATGGGCATCGAGGAGTCGGGACTCGGCGATTTCGACAGCCGGATGAACAAGCGCATGAAGATCCGCGGCGTGCTCCGCGACGCGCTGCGCAGCCCCTCGGTCGGCGTGATCGAGGAGGACGCCGAGAAGGGCCTCGTCAAGTACGGCAAGCCGGTCGGCATCATCGGCTGCATCGTGCCGACCACGAATCCCGACCTGACCCCGGCGGGCAACGCGATCTACGCGATCAAGGCGCGCGACGTCGTCGTGTTCTCGCCGCACCCCCGTTCGAAGCACACGACGTTCGAGACCGTGCGGCTCATGCGGGAGGCCCTCGAGGCGGAGGGCGCCCCCGCCGACATCCTGCAGTGCATCACCCTGCCGAGCCTCGCCGCATCCCAGGAGATCATGGCGCGCTCCGACCTCGTGATCGCCACCGGTGGTCAGGGGCTCGTGCGCGCCGCGTACAGTTCCGGGACCCCGGCGTACGGGGTCGGCGCGGGAAACGCCACGGAGTTCGTCGACGAGACGGCCGACATCGGCGAGACCGCCCGCAACTGCATGATCTCCAAGACCTCGGACTTCGGCTCGGGGTGCTCGGCGGACGGCAACGTGCTGGTGCCGGCGTCGCGCTACCGCGAGATGCTCGAGGCCCTGCAGGCCGAAGGGGGGTATCTGGCGTCCACCGACGAGCGGTCGGCGCTGCAGCGCGTGATGTGGGACGACGAAGGGCATCGGCTGCCCGACACGGTGGCCATCTCGCCCCAGGCGCTCGCGAAGGCGGCGGGCTTCGAGATCCCCGCGGAGTCGCGGTTCATCCTCGTCGAGGGCGACGGCATCGCCGAGGATCGGCAGTTCTGCAAGGAGAAGCTCACGACGCTGATGGCGGTGCACCCGTACGACGGCACCTTCGAGGACGGCGTCGAGGTCGCCAAGCGGCTGTACGACATCGGCGGCAAGGGGCACTCGTGCGGCATCGCGTCGACCGACGACGCGCACATCGACTACTTCGCGCAGCACATGCCGGTCTCGCGGATCATGGTGCGACAGCCCAACTCGAAGGCGAACGCGGGGGCCTTCACGAACGGGATGCCGATGACCTCGTCGATGGGCTGCGGCACCTGGGGCGGGAACATCACCTCCGAGAACGTCTCGCTGCGGCACTACCTGAACACGACATGGGTCTCGCGCGCCATCGCCGAGGACCGCCCCTCGGACGAGGAGCTGTTCGGCGACTTCTACGACGCCGCGCTCGAGTCGGCAGCGGCGGCGGCGACGGCGGTGACCCGGTGACGGCCGCGGCGGCCGCGGCACGTGCGAGACCAGCGACGGCCGCGACGGAGAGGGCGCAGCGATGAGCGGCGAGTCGGCCGAAGACCTCGTCGCGCAGGCGCGACAGTGGTGGAGCACCGACATCATCGACGTCCAGCCCGGTGAGATCGCCCTGCGCGGCTACCCGATCCAGGAGCTCCTGGGACGGGTCGGCTTCGTCGAGACGATCTGGCTCATGCTGCGGGGCGAGCTGCCGTCCCCCGCGGAGGCGGCCCTCTTCGAGGCCGCCCTCGTCGCCTCCGTCGACCACGGCCCGCAAGCGCCGTCGATCGCGATCGCCCGCATGGCCACCACGTGCGGCGTGCCGGTCAACGCCGCGATGGCCTCGGCGATCAACGTGCTCGGCGACGTGCACGGCGGTCCGGGCCAGCAGTGCATGGAGGTGTACCTCGCGATCGACGAGGAGCTGCAGCGGACGGGTGATGTCGAGCAGGCCACGCGGCTCGTGCTGCAGCGGCAGCGCGAGGCCGGCGTGACCTACGTCCCCGGCTTCGGCCACCGCTTCCATCCGCTCGACCCGCGCACGCCGCGTTTGCTGTCCCTCGTCGACGCCGCGGCGGCCGACGGGGTCATCGACGGGCGCTTCGCCGCCATCGGCCGTTCCGTGGAGGACGCCATCAGCGCCGGCCGGCCCCGGCGCATCCCCATGAACGTCGACGGCGTGACAGCCGTCATCTACTGCGAGCTGAGATTCACTCCCGAGCTCGGGCGCGGGGTGTTCATCCTGGCGCGCTCGGTGGGGATCCTGGCGCACGCCGCCGAGCAGATGACGCAGGGCGGGCGGATCAAGGGACCGCTGCCCAAGTCGATCGGCTACACGTACACGGGACCGGCTCACAGGTCCGTCCCGCTCGACCTCGATGAGAGAGGAACATCCCGATGAAGGACCTGGTGTCCAACCAGATCGTCCGCTACCTGGAGGCCCGCGACGTCGCGCACGTCTTCGGGCTCTGCGGCCACACCAACATCGCCCTGCTGGCGGCGCTGGAGAAGAGCGAGAGCATCTCGTTCGTGAATGTGCGCCACGAGCAGATCGCCTCGCACGCCGCGGACGGGTACGCCCGGGTGACCAAGCGGGCCGGTGTCGTGCTGACGCACCTCGGGCCGGGACTGACCAACGCGGCGACCGGCGTCGCCAACGCCGCGCTGGACTCGATCCCGCTGGTCGTGATCGCGGGGGACGTGCCGACGCACTACTTCGGCAAGCATCCCCACCAGGAGATCAACCTCCACGCCGATGCCGCCCAGTACGAGATCTACCGCCCGTTCGTCAAGCGCGCCTGGCGTGTGGACCAGCCCCACCTCGTCGCCGAGGTGCTCGACAAGGCCTTCACCCTCGCCGAGAGCGGGCGCCCGGGGCCGGTCCTCGTCGATGTGCCGATGGACGTCTTCTCCGCGGAGGTCGACGTCGCCCTGTTCGACAGGGTGATGGGAAACACCCGCTCGCTCGCGCGGCCGTCCCTGGACGAGAGGGTCGCCGAGCAGATCGTCCGGAATCTGCTGGATGCCTCGCACCCGGTGCTCTACGTCGGCGGCGGCGTCGTGGCCGCCGACGCTGCGGCCGAACTCGCCGAGTTCGCCGAACTGCTCTCACTGCCAGTCGCGCACAGCCTGATGGGCAAGGGCGCCGTGCCGGACGACAACCCGCTCGTGCTCGGCATGACGGGCTTCTGGGGCACCGCGTTCACCAACGAGGCGACGCGCACGGCCGACTGGATCCTCGCCCTGGGCACCCGGTTCGCGGAGGCCGACTCGAGCTCGTGGTACGCGGAGTACACGTTCGACATCCCCGGGACCAAGCTCATGCAGGTCGACATCGACCCGGCCGAGCTCGGCCGCAACTACCCTCTCGAGGTCGGCGCGCTCGCCGACCTGAAAGCCGCGCTCACCGTGCTGATCCGGGTCGCGCGCCGAATGGCGCCGGACGGAGTCGACCGTGGCGAGCTCCGCGCGCAGATCGCCGCGAACCGGGCGACCGTGAAGCTGCAGAACGCGGACGCCCAGGTCTCCGACGCGTGGCCGATGCGGCCCGAGCGGATCCTCGCCGAGACCCGGGAGGTGCTCCCTGCTGACGCGATCATCACGACGGATGTCGGGTGGAACAAGAACGGCGTCGGCCAGCAGTTCGACATCCTGACGCCCGGCACGTTCCTCACCCCCGGCGGATTCGCGACGATGGGCTTCGGTGCGCCGGCTGCCGTCGGTGCGAAGATCGCCCACCCCGACCGCGTGGTCGTATCGCTCGTGGGCGACGGCGGGTTCGGACAGAACCCGGCGGTCCTGGCCACGGCGCGCGAGGAGAACGTGCCCGTGGTGTGGGTCGTGATGAACAACAACGCGTTCGGCACGATCGCCGGGCTGGAGAAGGCCGCGTTCGACACCACGTACGGCACGGTGTTCGGAAGCGCGGACGACCCGATGTACACCGACTTCGCCGCGATCGCGGAGGCGTACGGCGTCACCGGCATCAAGGTCGACGCCGCAGCGGAGTTCAAGCCCGCGCTCGAACGTGCGGTCGCGCTCGGGCGCCCGGTCGTCATCGACGTGTCGATGGTGAACGTCCCGACTCCGACGACGGGGCACTGGAACATCCTCGACATCTACTCGCCCGACCGGGCGATCGAGCACGTCGCGACCCACTGACCCGTCGCCCCCGCGGGCGCACAGAATGCGAGGCGGACCCCGAGATGGAGACGGCGCAGGGTGTGCTGGACGTCTCGATCTCGAGCGTGTGCCTGTCGGGCACGCTCGAGGACAAGCTTCGCGCCGCCGCCGCGGCCGGGTTCTCGGGCGTGGAGATGCTCGAGTACGACCTCATCATGTCGCCGTGGTCTCCCGGGCGTCTCGCCCGGGAGGCCGCCGGCCTCGGCCTGTCGATCGACGTCTACCAGCCTTTCCACGTCGAGACCGTGTCGCCGGACCTCTTCGGCGGCGCCCTGCGCCGTGCCGAGCGCAAGTTCGACCTGTTGTCCGACCTCGGTGCGCGCGTCCTCGTGTGCTGCTCGTCGCGGACCGAGAACGGTGTCGACGACGACGGCCTGACGGCGGCGCAGCTGCACGCCCTGGCCGAGCGGGCCGCGCGCAGCGGCATCCGGCTCGCGTACGAGGCCGTGCCCTGGGGGCGCGTGCGCACACACGCGGAGGCGTGGCGTCTGATCGAGCAGATCGATCACCCGGCTCTCGGCCTCTGCCTCGACAGCTTCCACGTGCTGTCGGCCGAGAACGATGCGAGCGCCGTCTCGCGGGTGGCCGCCGAGAAGATCTTCCACGTGCAGCTCGCCGACGCCCCGCGTGTGGACATGGACGTGCGGGAGTGGAGCCTTCACTACCGGATGTTCCCAGGCCAGGGTGCGCTCGACGTCGCCGGCTTCCTCGCACGCGTGCTCGCGACGGGCTACCGCGGCCCCATCGCGCTCGAGGTCTTCAACGACGTCTATCAGCAGGAGGATCCCCGGCACGCCGCCGTCGACGCCATGCGCTCGCTGCGCGCGCTCGCCGAGACCGTGACGGCGCGCGGATCCGGCGATGCGCCGGCGCCGCTGAGCGGCGAGCAGCTCCCGCCGGCGCCGCGGCTCGAGGGCTTCGCGTTCGCCGAGCTGGCGGTCGACGAGGTCTCGGGGCCGCTCCTCTCGCGGGCCCTCGCCCGTCTCGGCTTCGCCCACGTCGGGCAGCATCGCTCCGAGCCGGTGCAGCTGTGGCAGCAGGGCGACGCCCGCGTGCTCCTCAACTCGGCCCCGGAGCGATCTATCGATCCCGCGACCTCGGCGATCTGCGCGCTGGGCGTGCAGACCGCCGACGCCTCGGCATCGATGCGGCGCGCCCAGAGCCTGCTGGCTCCGAAGCTCGCCCGCCGGCGGACACCGGGCGAGACCGACCTCGCCGCCGTGGCGACGCCGGACGGCACCGCCCTGTTCTTCTGCGACGCCGACGGACGCCCCGGCTGGATGGACGACTTCGCCGCCACCGGCGCCGAGGCCGGCTCGTCGGCGCTGCTGACCCGGATCGACCATGTCGCGGTCACCGAGTCGATCGACGACTTCGACCAGTCCGCGCTCTTCTTCCACTCGGTGCTCGGCCTCGTCCCGCGCGAACCGACGGAGGTGACCGCGCCCTTCGGCCTGATCCGCACGTGGTCGGCCAGCGGCTCCGACGGCTGCGTGCGGATCGCGCTCAGCACCAACCCGCTGCGGCGCGGGGACTGGTCGCCGGGGGTGTCGAGCCCGCAGCTGGTGGCGTTCGCCACCGACGATGCCATCGCTTGTGCGCGAGCGCTCCGTGAGCGGGGAGCGCCCGTCCTCGAGATCCCCGCCAACTACTACGACGATCTCGAGGCGCGTGTCGCTCTCCCCGGCGACATCCTCGCCGCGCTCCGTGAGAACTCGATCCTCTACGACCGCGACGAGCGCGGAGAGTTCCTCCACTTCTTCACCGAGATGCTCGGCTCGCGGGTGTTCTTCGAAGTCGTGCAGCGGATCGACGGGTATGACGGCTTCGGCGACGCCCGCAGCGTCCCCCTGCGCATGGCCGCACACCGCCGGCAGCGCATGCGCACGCTAGCGAGCGACCCGGCCGAGGCACCCGTGGCGCACCGGCACGACTACTCGCTCGCTCATCTCACGGCGCTGAGCCTGTCTCCGCCGGAATTGGTGGATGCCGCGGCCGCAGGCGGCTACCGCTACGTCGGCCTGCGCATGACGCGGGTCACCCCGCAGGAGCCGCACTACCCGCTGGCGTACGACCCGGCGCTGATGCGCGCGACGAAGACGCACCTGGCCGCGACCGGCGTCGAGGTACTCGACATCGAGCTCGCGCGCATCACGTCCGGCGACAGTCCGCGCGACTACCTGCGGTTCCTCGAGGCCGGGGCCGAGCTCGGCGCCCGCCACGTCATCGCGCAGCTGCCGGACTCGGACTTCGCCCGCAAGACCGACCGGTTCGCGGAGCTGTGCGAGCTGGCCAGACCGCTGGGGCTGACGATCGACCTGGAGTTCCCGTCCTGGACCGAGACGCCCGACCTGAGCGAGGCCACGCGCGTGCTCCGCGCGGCGGATCAGCCCAATGCGGGACTTCTCGTCGACCTGCTGCACTTCGCCCGGTCGCGATCCAGCGTGGAGGAGCTGCGCGGGCTGCCGCGCGAATGGTTCCACTACGTGCACGTGTGCGATGCGCCGGGTGAGATCCCCGACGCGACGGCGGAGCTGATCCACACCGCGCGCTTCGAGCGGCTCTTCCCCGGCGAGGGCGGGATCGACATGCTGGGCATCCTCGCCGCCCTGCCGTCGGGTCTTCCGTTCGCGCTCGAGATCCCACGGGCCATGCTCGTGGCCCAGGTGGGCGGGAAGGAGCACGCCCGGCTCGCCATGGCCGCAGCCCGCCGCCACCTCGACACCGCGGACATCGCGTCACGGTGAGCAGCGCAGCCGGCGCCGGACGGGGATGGACCGCAGGCATCCGGTGCGCAAGAGTGGGCATCGTGTTCGCCTTCGCTGACGAGGCCGCCGACGTCGCCGGCATCCTCGACGACCTGGTGGTGGCCGGTGCCGATGCGGAGCTCCTGGCCCGTGTCCGCCGGCACCTGCCGCGCCTCCACGGACTTTTCGGGCGTCTCTACGGCGACCGCCCGGACGCGTTCGACAGGCTGCGGTCGGTGGTGGCGCTCGCCGCGGAGTCGTGGCATGCCCGGCCGGAGTCGCTCAAGCAGCTGGATCGAGAGCGGGAGAGGCATCCGGACTGGTTCCAGTCGCAGCGCATGCTGGGCGGCGTCTGCTACGTCGACCGGTACGCCGGCGGACTCGCCGGCATCCGCGACCGCATCCCGTACTTCCGTGAACTGGGCCTGACCTATCTGCACCTGATGCCGCTCTTCGAGAGTCCGGAGGGCAACAGCGACGGCGGCTATGCGGTCTCCAGCTACCGGCGGGTGAACCCCAGGCTCGGCACGATGGCCGAGCTGTCCGACCTCGCAGCCGAGCTGCGGCAGGCCGGCATCTCGCTCGTCGTCGACTTCATCTTCAACCACACCAGCAACGAGCACGAGTGGGCCCGCAAGGCGGTCGCGGGAGTGGCCGGCTACGAGGACTTCTACCTGATCTATCCCGACCGCACCATGCCGGACGCGTACGAGCGGACCACCCGCGAGATCTTCCCCGACGATCATCACGGCTCGTTCGTGCAGCTGCCGGACGGGCGCTGGATCTGGGCCACCTTCTACTCGTTCCAGTGGGACCTGAACTACGCGAATCCCGCCGTCTTCGAGGCGATGGCCGGGGAGATGCTGTTCCTCGCGAACCAGGGTGTGGAGGTGCTGCGCATGGACGCCGTCGCCTTCATCTGGAAGCGGCTCGGCACCGCGTGCGAGTCGCTGCCCGAGGCCCACCTGCTGCTGCAGGCGTTCAACGCCGTGCTGCGCATGGCCGCGCCGAGCCTGCTGTTCAAGTCCGAGGCCATCGTGCATCCCGACGAGGTGGCGGAGTACATCTCGCCCGACGAGTGTCAGCTCTCGTACAACCCGCTCCAGATGGCCCTCACCTGGGAGGCGCTCGCGACACGGGACGGGCGGATGCTGCAACAGGCGCTCGAACGTCGCCATGCGCTGCCCGAGGGCACGGCGTGGGTGAACTACGTGCGCAGTCACGACGACATCGGCTGGACGTTCGCCGACGAGGATGCCGCGGAACTCGGCATCTACGGCTACCCGCACCGCAGGTTCCTGAACGACTTCTACGTAGGACGGGTCGCCGGGTCGTTCGCCCGCGGCGTGCCGTTCCAGGAGAACCCGCGCTCCGGAGACGCGCGCGTCACCGGAACCACTGCTTCGCTGGCGGGGATCGAGGCGGGCGACGACGGCGGCGAGGACCGGGTGATCCTCGCCCACGCGCTCGCGCTCTCCACCGGCGGCATCCCGCTCCTGTACCTCGGCGACGAGGTGGCGCAGCTGAACGACTACTCCTACGAGAACGACCCCGCGCAAGCCGGGGACAGTCGGTGGGTGCATCGCCCGCATCGGCCCGAGCATGCCTACGCGCACAGAACCGACCCCACCACCGCCGCCGGCCGCGTCTTCTCGCGTCTGACGACGCTGATCGCGTCACGGCGCGACGCCCCCGAACTCGCCGGCAACGACCTCTGGCCGTTCGACGCTCACGACGACCACGTGGTCGGCTTCCTCCGCCCCGGCCCGAGCTCCGCGATCCTGGTGCTGGCCAACGTCGGCGATCACCCGGTGGAGGTCGCCGCGCTCACGCTGTCGGGGATGGAGCCTGACGCCGAGGACCTCGTGCTCGGACGACCGGTGTCATTGCGGGACGGGCTCGTGCTCGCCGCTCACCAGGTGGTCTGGCACCGCGTCCGGCTGCGCTGACGCGGAACCCCCGGGTGCATCCATCCGGGCGCTTCGGCCGGAATACTTCTTCGAGGCCGGCGCAGGCCTCGGGCCCGGACGGCTGGAGGGGATCGCGATGAGAGCACCCACGGAGGCATTCACCTACCGCTACACCCACTACGGCGACGCCGAGGTGCTCAAGCGCCACCGGTATCCGCTGCCTTCCCCGGGCCCCGGCGAGGTGCTCGTCGAGGTGATCTCCACGTCGATCAACCACATGGACGCGTTCCTGCGCAACGGCAAGGAGGACACGTGGCACGACGATCCGTGGCCGCGTGCGTCCGGATGCGACTTCGCGGGGATCGTCCGCGGAGCAGGTCCCGGGGTGACCGCGTTCCGCGCGGCGGCCGAGGTCGTCGGGCACACCCGCACGGGGGCGCACGGCAGCCACATCGTCGTTCCCGCCGCCCAGCTCGTGCGGAAACCCAGGAACCTCGAGTGGGAAGTGGCCGGGGGCCTCTTCCTCGCCGGGGCGACGGCGCTCGACACCCTCGACGATCTTCGGATCGACAGCTCCGACACCGTCGTGATCTCCGCCGCCGCAGGCGGTGTGGGCAGTATCCAGGCGCAGCTGGCGAAGCACCGTGGCGCTCGCGTCATCGGCACCTGCGGTGCGCGCAACTTCGACTATCTGCGCCAGCTCGGCATCACGCCCGTGAGCTACGACGACGGCATGGCCGAACGGATCCAGCGCGTCGCCGGGGGACCGGTCACGGCGTACATCGACAACTACGGCAAGGACGGCCGCGCGGTCGCCGACGCGCTCGGCGTGCCCGACGAGCGGTATCGCTCGAGCGCGGACAGGCGCGAGGTCGAGCTCCGCCTGCTGCGCGACGATCCGGAGTCGACGGCGCATGCGACCCAGGTGCTGCAGCGCGTCGTCGATCTCGCCGCGGCCGGGGCGTTCCGCCTGCTCGTGTCGGGGCTGTACCCGATCGACGACATCGTCGACGCCTTCGAGGACCTGGCGAAGCTCCACGCGAGGGGGAAGATCGTGCTGGCCACCCGTCCGGTGACGAGGGTCCGCTCCTTGCGCGCACGAGAGATCTTCGAGCGCATGCCCTGACCGGCGCATCCAGACGGGAACGGATGCCGCGGACTCGCGGCCGCGGCATCCGCACCGTCGTCGACGGTCCCACCCGTATCACCCCCGCCGGGGCGCACCCCGTAGGAGTCGGGCAGCAGAACTGCGGGCGAGGGCGCCCCCTGGCGGCTGTGGCAGGCCGGGGCTAACATGGCGGCCATCACCCCTGGGCGACTGCGCTCGAGGGAGGGGCTGATGAATGGCGAATCCACGCACGCGCGCTGGTGGCGCACAGGGCTGATCGTCGCGGGAGCCACCGCGCTCGCGATCGCGTTGCCGACGGCGGCGATGCCGCTCTACCTGGCGGCGTACCCCGATCTGGACGTCGACACGTTCGCCGAGGCTCTCATCCCCGCCGACATCGACGCAGGGTTCGGCGCGGCCGAGGTCACGCAGTTCGAGACGCTGCCGTTCCATGCGACCTTGATCTACGACGCACCGGTCGATGACCCCGAGCTCTTCACCATCCAGGTCGCGCAGAGCAACGCCGCCGCGCTCACGGCGGAGTCGCCCGACGCCTTCGCGATCACGCCCACCTCGCCGTCGGTGATGTTCCTCAACGCGGGGACGGCGCGACCCGAGGGCGGCTTCGCCCTCACCTGGACGTGGGACGTGACACCGCTGATCGCCGGCGAGCAGAAGCTGAACGTGCAGATCATCCCGCAGGCGTTCGTCAACGGCGTCCGGCAGGAGCTGAGCGACGTCAACGCCCCCGTCGCCGTCACGGTGCAGGTCCATCCGGCGCAGGTGGACTTCGAGGAGGTGGTGTCTTCGGTCGCTGCGATGGAGACGGACGTCCCGGACGACATGACGGTGGGACGGGAGCACGACGTCTCCGCGACGCTGTCGATGGCGGGCAACGGTGACACGGTGCGCGCGGACATCGGCCTGACGGCCGCGGAGGACTCCGTGAGGGTGACGATCCTGCCGGCGGAGGCAGTAGCGAGAGCGGCCGCCGGAACCGCCGACGACGATGTCGTGGAGCGCCACTGGACCGTGATCCCAGAGGAAGCGGGTCCGGTCTCCCTCGTCTTCACGGTTCACGTCGGCGGCACGGCGGGAAGTCAGGAGCTGAGTCGGGACGTGCCCCGCACCATCGCCGCGCGGGCCGAGGATCCGCCGGAGCCCGTGTGGGAGGTGATCCGTGGCCCGGTGACGGTGCTGGGCGCGATCATCGCAGTCATCACGGGTGCGATCGGGCTGTGGGCGATGCTGCGCAACCGCTCGAACAAGAAGGCTGCGGCCGACGAGCACGACGAGGGGGATGACGCGGTCGAAGACGACGCCGCTGACGTCCGGCCGGCGGGACGCGCGAGGGACGGTGAGTCATGACGGCCTGCCTCGTGCTGACGGCGATCGCGTGGGCCGTCGCGACGCGGGGCGCCACCGACCTCCGCGACCTGGCCGTGCTGCTCGCGCTGCTCGTCGCTGCCGTCGTCGTCGCGCGGGCCTGGCCCCGGCGGGACCCGGCACTGTGGACCGCGATCGGCGCGGTGATCGTGTGGCTGATCGCGAACGGACCGCTGCGCACGGGCTGGTCGCTGGAGAGCGTTCGAGTCCCGATCCTCGTCGTCCTCGTGACTCTCACGGTCATCGTCGTCGGCAGGATGCGCAGCTCGGAGCGCGAGATGCTCCTGGCCGGCCTGGTCGTCGTCGGATCGCTGCAGGCAGCGATCGCGCTCGTCTCGTGGGCGGTGCTCGCCGCCGGGTCCGCATCCGGCCCCGCCAGAGCCGAGGGGCTTCTCGGCTTCCCCAACGGATTGGGCATCCTGCTCGTGGCGACGTCGATCGTCGCCCTCCGCGAGATCGAGCGGCGGCGTGGCGGACGCCTCCTGCCGGCGGCCCTCCTGCTGCAGGTCGCGGCCATCCTCGCCACCGGCAGCCGGACCGCCATCCTGATCGGGGCCATCGTCGTTTGCGCGTGGCTGGCTCTCCGCACCGCGCGGTGGCGGGCGGGCGCGGGTCGGTCGGCCGTAGGCAGTGCCCGCGCCCGCCACGTCCTCGTCGTGTCCACCCTCGGGGTCGGGACGGCCGTCGTGCTCTGGCGCACGGCGGTGGAGCCGAATGAGGACCGCCCCCACCTCTGGCTCGAGGCGCTGCAGCGCATCGCCGCGGCTCCGATCACCGGCGAGGGTGCACCCGCCGCAGCGTTCCGGATCGCGTCGCCCGCTTCGCGAGTCACGACGTCCGCCCACAACGAGATCCTGCAGTGGACGCTGGAGTACGGTCTCGTCGGTCTCGGACTCGCCGTCGCCGTCATCGTCCTCGCGTTGCGCAGCAGCCGGCCGTGGCGACTCGGCGACCGCTGGCTGCAGGTGGCTGCGCTCGCCCTTCTCGCGTCCGGGCTGACCGGGTTCTCACCCCGCATCTCGGCGGTGGCTCTCGCCGCGGCGGTGTTCATCGGCCTGAGCGCGGCCCGCGCGGAGCAGGCCCCTGATCAGGCGCCCGTGAGCCAGACGGTGGTCTCGGGCGGAAGCTCGTCACCCTCGAAGTGACGGCTCGACAGCGACCGCGCGCCGTCGGCGGGAAGCGCATACGGCGTCTGCCCGAAGTTGGTCACCACGGTCCAGCCGTTGGGGCGGCGGAAGGCCAGGACGTCGTCACGGCCGGTCTCGATCCACTGCAGCGACTCCTCGGTCTGCAGCAGGCGGCGCAACGCGAGCGCCTGGCGGTACAGCGCGAGCGTCGAGGTGGGGTCGCCGTCCTGCGTCGAGACGGCGTACTCGGCGAACCACGCGGGCTGCGGCAGGTGCGCACCGCCCGAGCCGAAGCCGAACGACGAGCCCTCGGCGGACCACGGCAGCGGGACGCGGCATCCGTCACGCCCGATGTCCTCGCCGGGGCTGCGGAAGAACGTGGGATCCTGGCGCTCGGACTCGGGGATCGACGCGACCTCGTGCAGGCCCAGCTCCTCGCCCTGATAGACGTACGCCGAACCCGGCAGCCCCAGCACGAACAGCGACGCGGCGCGGGCGCGGCGCAGACCCCGCTCGCGGTCGAGCACCGGCGTCGTCCCACCCGACAGCAGCCACTCGTTGCCGTGCTTGCGCGTCGGACGACCCTTCTCGTCACGCTCGGCGTCCGGAAGGCCGTACCGCGTGGCGTGACGAACCACGTCGTGGTTCGACAGCACCCACGTCGTCGACGACCCCGACTTCGCGGCGAGAGCGAGGTTGTCGCCGACGATCCGACGGAACTGGGCGGCGTCGAAGTCGGCCTCGAGCAGGTCGAAGTTGAACGCCTGGCCCAGGCTCTCGGCGCGTGCGTACAGCGGGATGCGCGACGGCTCGACCCAGGCCTCGGCCACGGCGGTGCGCGGCGGGTCATACGAGTCGAACACCTCGCGCCACTCGGCGTACACCTCATGCACGTCGTCGCGGTCGATCATCGGGTGGTTGCCGTCACGGGGCATGGCGTCCAGCTCGGCCTGCGACGGGAGCGGGTCGACGAAATCCTTCGTGAGCATGTGGGCGACATCGATGCGGAAGCCGTCGACGCCGCGATCCGACCAGAAGCGCAACGTCTTCACGAAGTCGGCGCGCACCTCGGGGTTGGACCAGTCGAGGTCGGGCTGCTCCTTGGCGAAGTTGTGGAAGTACCACTGCCCGTCGGCCACGCGCTCCCACGCCGATCCGCCGAACACCGACACCCAGTCGGCGGGCGGCTCGGACCCGTCGGGGCCCGTGCCGTCGCGGAAGATGTACCGCGCCCGGGCGGCCGAGCCGCGCCCCGCCGCGAGAGCCTCCTGGAACCATGCATGCTGGTCGGAGGTGTGATTCGGGACGATGTCGACGACCACCTTGATGCCCGCCGCGTGCAGCGCCGCCAGCATCTCGTCGAAGTCGTCGAGCGTGCCCAGCCGCGGGTCGACGTCGCGGTAGTCGGCGACGTCGTAGCCGCCGTCCGCGAGCGCCGACGGGTAGAACGGGCTCAGCCAGACCGCGTCGACGCCGAGCTCCTTGAGGTACGGCACGCGCGAGGTGACGCCCTTGATGTCGCCGATGCCGTCGCCGTTCGCATCCGCGAAGCTTCGCGGATACACCTGGTAGACCACCGCCTGCCGCCACCAGGCCGGCAGCTCGAGGTCGTTGAGCTTGTTGGTCAGGGGTGCGGAGTGCACAGTCGTCACGGGGACGCGTTTCCTTTCGGGTGTTCTTTGTCGGGTGGGATGACGGGATGCCGCGGGCTCAGCCCTTCACGGCACCCTGGGTGACGCCCTCCACGACCCATCGCTGGGTGAAGAGGTAGACGATGATGGCCGGCGCCATCGCCATCAGGTACGAGGCGAACGAGACGTTGTAGTTGTTGCTGAACTGCGTCTGGAAGATGTTCTGCACCACCGGCAGCGTCTGCAGCGCCGGGTCGGAGATGATGAGCGACGGCATCATGAAGTCGTTCCACGAGGCCAGGAAGGCGAAGATGCCCACGGTGGCGCTCATGGGGGCGAGCAGCGGGAAGATCAGCCGCCAGAACGTCTGGTTGGTGCTGGCGCCGTCGATGCGCGCGCTCTCCTCCAGCTCGGCGGGGATCGAGCGCAGGAACGCCGTGAAGAGCAGGATGCTGAAGCTCAGCTGGAACATGATCTTCAGGATGATCACGCCGGCGGGATTGTCGAGCCCGGTGAGGCCCGTCAGCTGGATCTGCGGAAGCGCCACGACCGGGAACGGCAGGAACATCGCCGCGAGCAGGTAGTAGAACGAGTAGCGGAAGAGCTTCCGGTCCCAGTTGCGCGAGATGGCGAACGAGGCGAGCGCCGCGAGGATGATCGTGCCGCCCACCGTGAAGACGGTGATCAGCAGCGAGATGAGGAACGCGCGCGGGAAGTTCGTCAGCTCCCACGCCGTGACGAATCCCTCGATGCTCCACGGCGACGGCCACGTGAACGCGTTGCCGTCGACGGCTTGCGACTGCGTCTTGAACGCCATCATCACCGTCACGTACAGCGGGACGAGCACCGTGATGGCGCACAGGGCGAGCACGATGGTCCCCGGCCAGTTGACGCGCTCCATCGCGAAACGGGAGCGGGCCGGCTTCCGGGCTTCGTCGCCGGCGAGCACGCGCTCGGCGGTCATGTCCTCGACAGCGAGGGCGGGCTGCGTGGTCATCAGAACACGTTCCTTCCGCGAGTGAGACGGAGTTGGAGGAGGGCCAGGCTGAGCGCGATGAGGAAGAAGATCGTCGCGTTGGCCATCTGATAGGCGTAGTCGCCGCCGGAGAAGCCGGTGAAGATCGTCATCGCGATGCTGCGCGTCGCGGTGCCCGGGCCGCCGTTGGTGAGGCCGACGATGATGTCGTAGGCGTTGAGGAAGTCCTTGAAGCCGATGATCAGGTTGATCACGACGTAACCGGCGACGAGCGGCAGCGTGATGCGCGTCAGCTGCTGGAACTTGCCGGCGCCGTCGATGTCGGCCGCCTCGTACACGTCGCCGGGGATCGACAGGAGCCCGGCGATGTAGATGAGGAGCGTGCCGGGGATCGCCTGCCACGCGGTGACGATGACGATCGCGATCCAGGCCAGGTCGGGGTTGGCGAGGATGCTCTCGCTCAGCCACCCGATGCCCCACAGCTGGCCGAGCGTGGGCACGGAGTTGGAGAACAGGAAGTTGAAGACGTAGGCGATGATGATGCCCGAGATCACCATCGGGATCACGAAGATGGTCCGCAGCCCCGTCTTCAGCCGCACCCGCGACACCAGCCCGACCGCGAGGAGGAAGGCGAGGACGTTGACGACGACGACGGTCACGGCGGCGAAGCCGAACGTGAACAGGTAGCTCTGCAGGATCGCCGGGTCGGTGAAGACGGCGATGTAGTTGATGATGCCGACGAACTCCCAGTCCCCGAATCCGATCGAGTTGGTGAAGCTGAAGAAGATGCCGATGACCGCGGGGATCGTGATCGCCAGCGTGAACAGGATCAGCGCGGGCAGGAGGAAGAGGTAGTAGACCCCGTCCACCTTGCGGCGCGTGCGCGGCATCGTCGCCGCGCCGGAGCGCCGGTCCGTCTTCGGCGCCGTGACGGCGGCCGTGGTGGTTGCCATGAGTGCGTTCCTCTCGTGTCGCGCTATTGGCGCAGCGCCAGGCGGGCCCAGTCGGCGTCGAGCCTCGCGAGCGTGCGCTCGGGGTCGGCGCCGGTCACGATGCCCTGCATGTAGTTGTCGGTGGGGATGGTCAGCGGGATCGCCTTCGAGGCGCCCTGGTAGAACTGCGCGGCGTCGTAGTACTCCTTCATCCCGAGGATGCGCTCGTCGGTGACGGGGGCGGAGTCGGTCGTGGTGCCGTAGCCGAGGAAGGCCGCGTTGTACTCGTCCATGACCTCCTTCTGGAAGAGGTAGCTCAGGAAGTCCCGCGCGCCCTCCTTCTGGTCGGACGCCTCGGGGATCCACGCGGCGAGGTCGATGTTCACGCGCACCCTGTTGTCGGCGGGGTCGTCGGTCATCGGCAGCGGGAAGGTGCCGAGGTCCAGGTCGGGGTTGGTCTTGTCGATCTCGCCGAAGGCCCACGGCCCCTGCAGGTACATCGCCGCCTCCTCCTTGGCGAAGGCGAGGTTGCCGTCGCCGTAGCCGCGGCTGGCGGCATCCTCGTTGACGTAGTTCTCGGTGAGCTGCACCATCCGCTCGACCGGGTCCAGCATCGTCTTCTGGAACGACACGGGAGAGTTCGGACCGACCTCGGTGCCCAGCTCGTTCATCTGCTCGTAGAACTCGTCCACGTCGATCTCGCCGCCCACCGTGTAGTCGAACCACCCCTGCCCGACGGTCCACGGATCCTTGAAGGTGGCGTAGAACGGCGTGATCCCGGCGGCCTGGAGCGCGTCGCAGACGGCGATGAGCTCATCCCACGTGGTGGGCACTTCGAGCCCCTGCTCCTCGAAGATGCGCTTGTTGTAGATGACGGACGCCGCCATCACCGAGTACGGCAGCACGCTCGTGCGGCCGGGGTAGGTGGCGTACTGGTCGACGAGATCCTGCACCTCGGGCAGGATGCGGTCGGCCTCCGGCATGTCGCCGAGGTCGCTGAGGGCGCCGCGCTCCATGAAGCGCGCCATCTCCATGTTGTAGTTGAGCAGCCCGAGGTCGGGCGGGTTTCCGCGGAGGAACCCCGCCTGCAGGTTCGAGGAGGTGTCGAAGACGACTTCGACCTCGTCCTGGCCGGCGTTGTACTCCTTGATGAGGTCCCGGAAGTACGGGATGGCCTCGGGCTTGCTGAGGTGGAAGCGCACCTCGGCGGGGCCGGACGACGCGCCGGCGCACGCGGCCAGCGACGTGCCGAGGAGCGCGAGGGCGGCGACGGCCGCGCAGGCGCGGCGGACGGTGACGGATGCTGCAGGCACGACGTTGTCCTTTTCCGTGAGGTCGGAGCCACTTTGCTTCGATGAGTAGATTTAGGCATCGAATCAAGTTGTTGTGGACCATAATGCAGAAGGAACCCGCGAAAGGTCAACCCCTTGACGTCACAACCGCTGCTGACTGCCACGACGCTCCGCCGCGCGAGCCTCGACGCGGTGCTCGGGTTCGCCTGGGATGCCGAGGCGTTCACCGCATCCGACGTGATCGAGAGCGTCGGCCTGACCCGGTCGACCGCCATCGACGTCATCGGCGAGCTCGTGGAGCGCGGGCTGCTGGCCGAGCTCCCCAATGCGCGCGCGGCGGGGGACTACCGCAAGGGGCGGCCAGCCCGGCGGTTCGCGTTCCGCAGCGACGCTGGGTGCGTCATCGGCGTGGACGCGGGACGCGCCCATCTCACGGCGACCGTGGCCGACCTGCGCGGGGAAGCGCATACGGTGCGCCGTCTCGAGGTGGGTCCGGACGAGGACTCGCCCGACGGCCGGCGGCGCGATGCCGCGCGCGTCGTGGACGAGGCGCTGGCGGCGGCGGGGATGGGGCGATCCGCCGTCGCAGCCCTGTGCGTAGGCGTGCCGGCGCCGGTGGATCGCGACGGCGCCTCACCGCCGCATCGGGACGACTTCTGGCGGCGCATGAACCCCGACTTCGCCGGCCTCTTCGGTGCGTGGGCTCCGCTCGTGCGCGTGGAGAACGACGCGTCCCTCGCCGCGGTGGCCGAGCGCGCGGTGGGTGCGGCCGTCGGGTACGACGACTTCGTCACGCTCCTTGCCGGCGAGCGTCTCGGTGCCGGTGTCTGGGTGGACGGCCGGCCGCTCCGCGGTGCGCACGGCGGGGCGGCCGAGATGGTGGCGTTCGATCATGTCGCCGGCGTCGAGGGCGCGTGGGGTCTCGGCTATCGCGCGGCCGACCTGGCCCGGCGTGCGCTGGCCGACGGCTCGGTGACCGCCACGAGCGGGCTGCGGAAGCTGCCGGACGACAGGATCGACGGCAAGACGGTGCTCGCGCTCGCCGCGGAGGGTGACGACGCGGCGCTCGCCGTCGCCCGTCAGGTGGGCGAGACGCTCGCCGTCGTGGCCGGCGTGCTCGGCAGCTTCTTCGACTCGCGTCGCATCATCGTCTCCGGGGCCGTCGCGCCGGGGGCGGCGCCGGTGATCGAGGCCGCCCGCGCCGCGCTGCCCCGAGAGCTCGACCTGCCGGTCCCCGAGATCGTCGCGTCGACGCTGGGCGCGGACATCGTGTCGCTGGGAGCGGTCCGCGCCGCCGTCGAATCGGCGCGCGAGCGAGCCCTCGACCTTCCCGCGTTCGCGGTGGCGGCGGCCTGACCGGTCAGCCGCCCGCCGCGGCGCTTCACGCTCCGGTCGCCGAGTCGGGCGTCAGGCGCGACCAGTCGGTGACGACGCGCGCAGGCTGCACGGCGGCCCAGCCCGGCAGCTGGTCGGCGTAGTGCGGGGACTGCGGGTCTCCCGACGCGCCGAACGGCACGCTCCACAGGCTCCGCTCCCGGTCCGCGAGGTCCCAGGCCCATCGCGCCACCGAGCCGCGCCAGCCGCGATGGGTCACGCCCGGCGTCGACCCCGTGCACCGCACCGTCTCCGCGTCCCCCGAAAGCTCCACTGCGAGCCCGGCATCCGGGGCGTCGACGCCGGGAACGGCGGAGAGCACGTGCGCCGGGAGAAGTCGGTGCGGCTCGCCCCATGCCGGGGCGACGGATGCCTCCTCCCACGCCTCGGTCACGATCGCCGGCATCTCACCGGCGAGGGCGGGGTGGTCGAGCAGTCGCGGCAGCGCGGCGGCGACCTGGACGTCCCGACCGATCCACGCGTCGAACACGCGGCCGAACGGGTGCGGCGCGCGGAGCGCCGCCAGCGCGGAATGCGCCGCGACGCGGCGTGCGACGCCGGCGCGCCAGGCCGCGTACCGGCCGGCGGGGACGGAGGAGGCATCCATCCGCCCGTCCCATGCCCGCAACATCTCGAGCGCCGCCGACGCGCGGGGCGAGAGGTCGGGCGGACGGAACGCGGCCAGGAGCGCGGCCGCCAGCGAGCCGCCCGCGGTGTCGCCCCAGACCGCTGCGAACTCGTCCGCCGTGCGCGGCCGCCGCTCCTCCAGGAGTCGCCGGATGCGCGACGCCCGATGCGGCGGCGGGTACGCCCACCCCAGGTCGACGTCGGAGCGGGCGGGGCGTTCGTTGGCGTCGACCGCGCTGTCGGTCACGCGCACCACCGGGGCCGGCGGCCGGTTCGGCGCCGGACGGGCGGTGGCGCCGTCGAGCGCGCGGCGCCGCTCGCCGCGCGCCCGGTCGGGGGTCACGCCGACCGTGGCGGACAGCACCGTCCCCGTCCGGTCGGCAGCGAGGACCCGGTTCACCGGGTCGACCCACGACGAGAAGGCGGCCATCACGTCGTCCGCGCTGCGGGAGCGCAGGAGGCCGAGCAGCGCCGAGGCGCCGACGTCTGCACCCGCCCGCGCGGGCATGTGCACACTCCATCCGACGAGCTCGCCGTCGCGCTCGCACACGTCCGACACGATCGTGCCGCGCTCCGTCTCGATCGCCTCGACCTCGACGTCGGCGCCGCCGCGCACCCGCACGAGCGAACGCTGCACGTCCGCCGTGCGCCAGCCGTCCGGGCCGAGCGACTCCCAGCCGTCCGCCGTCCGGCGCAGATGTTCGCGGAACACGTCCACGCTGTGGGCCATCGCGTTGGTCACGCCCCAGGCGGCGTCGCCGGTGTGGCCGAAGTGCTGCACGCCCGGCACTCCGGGGAAGGTCAGGCCGACGACGTCGAACTCGTCGCAGGCGAGCCGCACCTGCTGGTACACGCCGGGCAGCTCGAACGTGCGGTGCGGGTCGCCGGCGAGGAGCGGCATCCCGCTGCCGGTCCTCGCGCCGTGGAGCGCCCACGCATTGCTTCCCGAGGTGGACACCGCCTCCTCGCCGAGGTCTCCGTAGCCGGCGAAGACATCGACCCACTCCTCTCCGAGGGTCGCCGCGACGTGCTCGCGCGACAGCAGCACCGGCAGCGGCGAGAACAGCGCATGAGCGGCGTGCAGCACGCCGAGCGGATCGTGGTCCTCCCACGGCTCGAGGGGGCGGGCGTCGGTGAACGCCTCGTCGAGGCTGCGGAACTCGGCCGCCGCACCGCCCGTCGTCGCCATCCCGCGCCGGACGCCGGAGGCGTACCGGCGGACGAACTCGGCGCTGTCGGGATCGAGCCGCGCGTACGCGCGGCGGGCGGTGTCGTCCAGGCGCGCACGCCGCGCGAACACGTCCCACGCGATCCCCGCCTCCCCGATCAGTTCGGACAGCCTGCCGGACGCGCGCAGACGCGCCACCTCGATCTGCCAACCGCGGTCGCGCGCGGTCACCTCGCCCTGGGCCTCGGCCAGGTCGCCGACGTCGCGCGCGCGGATGTGGGGGATGCCGAGGGCGTCGCGGAAGACCTCTGCCATCACGTCAGACTCGCACAGCCGCGGAGGTCCTCGGCGCTCGCGGGCCGATCTCTCCCAGGGGCGCGGCGCCGCTGGGGCGCGTTAGCATCGGCACCGACGGAACGTGCGTGAGGAGAGCAAGGCGTATGAGCCTGGACGAGATCGACCCCACCCGTGCGCCCTCGGGCGAGGGCTGCGCCGACTGCGACGCCGTCGGCGGCTGGTGGGTGCACCTGCGGCGGTGCGCGGTGTGCGGCGGGATCCGATGCTGCGACACCTCGCCGGCGCAGCACGCGACGGCGCACTTCCGTTCCACCGGGCATCGCTACGTCCGCAGCTTCGAGCCGGGGGAGAGCTGGTTCTGGGACTATGTCGCCGGGGACTACGTCGACGGGCCCCCGCTCGCCCCGCCCGAGGCTCGCCCGCTGACCCAGCCGACGCCCGGACCGGCGGGCAGGGTGCCGGCCGACTGGCGCACGCTGATCCACTGACGATCGAGGGGTTCATTACATGGGTGGTTCGAGCATGACGCAGGCCGATCTCGAGCGGATGATGAAGCCGCCCCTCACCGATGCGCAGTGGAGCCGCCTGCTCGCGTTCGGCGAGCCGCAGGAGGTCGCCGAGGGCGAGTACCTGTTCGAGGCGGGCGACCTCGACTACGACCTGATCCTCGTCGACTCCGGCGAGATCGAGCTCGTGCGCGTCTCCTTCGGGTGGGTCGGCGAGACGCCGATCGGCCGGATGGGGCCGCGCAGCTTCGTCGGCGAGCTGGGCCTGCTCAACGGCCAGGGCGCGTTCCTGTCGGCGCGGGCGTCGGTCGCGGGACGGATGCTGCGGGTCAGCCGCGCCCGGCTGCGCCTGCTGATGGCCGAGGACGACGAGCTGTGCGACATCGTGCTGCACGCGCTGTGGGCGCGGCGCGAGATGCTGCGTCGCGGGCCGGCGGCCCTCACGCTGAAGCTCGTCGGCCCCCGCTCGTCGCGAGAGTTCATGACGCTTCGCCGGTTCGCCGAGCGCGTGGACCTCGTCCATACCGCGATCGAGCTGCCGCCCGGCGACCTCGGACCGCTCGGCGAGCACGGCATCACGCTCGACGACCTCCCGGTGGCCTTCATCCAGGGCGAGCCGATGGCGCGGGCCACTCCGGGCGCCGTCGCCGAGCGCCTCGGGCTCAGCTATCAGGCCCGCGCCGACGAGGTCGTCGACCTGGTGGTGATCGGCGGCGGGCCGGCGGGCCTGGCCGCGGCCATCTACGGGGCATCCGAGGGCCTCAGCACCGTGCTGCTGGACGCCGTCGCCCCCGGCGGCCAGGCGGCGGCGACCTCGCGTATCGAGAACTTCCTCGGGTTCCCGTTCGGTGTGAGCGGCGGCGACCTCATCGGTCAGGCGTCCCTCCAGGCGCTGAAGTTCGGCGTCCGCGTGTACGCGCCCTGCGAGGCCGTCGACCTCCGCCCCGCGGGCGACGACCTCGACATCACCCTCACCGACGGCCGGGTCATCCGCGCCCGTACTGCGATCGTCACCTCGGGCGCGGCGTATCGCACGCTCGACCTCGACCGCTGGAGCGAGTTCGAGGGCGCGGGCATCTACTACGCCGCGACTCCGCTCGAGCTGCGCCAGGTGTTCGAGTCGCCCGTCGTGGTGGTCGGCGGCGCGAACTCCGCCGGCCAGGCGTCGCTCTACCTCGCCGCCAACGGCTGCCCGGTGCATCTCGTGGTGCGGGGGTCGGACCTCGGCACGCGCATGTCGTCGTACCTGGTGGACCGGCTCCTCGAGGAGCCACGGGTCGACGTGCACACCCGGTCGCGGGTCGTCGGGCTCGACGGCTCGTCGTCTCTCGAGCGCGTGCGCATCGACTCCATCGGCGACGTCGAGGCGAGGGGACTGTTCTGCTTCATCGGCGCCGAGCCGGCGACGTCGTGGCTCGCGGACCTCGACCGCGACGCCGACGGATTCCTCCGCACCGGCACCGACGTGTCGGTGCAGTCCCTCGAACGCTGGCAGGGCCTCGGCCGCGAACCGCTGCCGTTCGAGACGTCCGTTCCGCGCGTGTTCGCCGCCGGCGACGTCCGCCGCGGATCGATGAAGCGCGTGGCCGCCGCGGTCGGCGAGGGATCCAGCGCCGTCGCGTCCGTGCACCGGGCGCTCGCGGACCTGCGCTGAGCCCGCGCGAGGGGTTCTCGCGGTACCTGTCACGCGAGGGACTCCCCGGGGCAGGCTGAACGGAGTGGGATGGAGGATGCCGCCGGCGAGCGCTCCGCGGCACAAGGAGGATTCATGCACACCAGGAAGCTCGGCCAGGGCCTGGAGGTCTCGGCGGTCGGCATCGGCGCCATGGGCATGTCGATGAGCTACGGCCCGAACCCCGGCGACCGCGACGACATGATCGGGGTCCTCCGCCACGCAGTGGATCACGGCGTCACCTTCATCGACACCGCCGAGGTCTACGGACCCTACGACAACGAGGTGCTGGTCGGTGAAGCGATCGCGCCCATCCGCGAGCAGGTCGTCGTCGCGACGAAGTTCGGGTGGGACATCGTCGACGGCAGGATGGTCGGCACCGACTCGCGGCCCGAGCAGATCCGCCGCGTCGCCGACGCATCGCTGCAGCGGCTCGGCGTCGAGGCGATCGATCTCTTCTATCAGCACCGCGTCGACCCCGACGTGCCCATCGAGGACGTCGCCGGCGCGGTCGGCGAGCTGGTCGCAGCGGGCAAGGTGAAGCACTTCGGCCTCTCCGAAGCCGGCGCTGCGACCATCCGGCGTGCGCACGCGGCGTTCCCGGTCACCGCCGTCCAGAGCGAGTACTCGCTGTGGACCCGCGACCCCGAGGCCGAGGTGCTGCCGGCGTGCGTCGAGCTCGGCATCGGCTTCGTGCCCTTCAGCCCGCTCGGCAAGGGCTTCCTCACCGGCGACGTCGGGACGGACGCGACGTTCGGCGCCGACGAGATCCGCGGCCGGGTGCCGCGCTTCCAGCCCGACAACCTCCGCGCCAACCAGGCCGTCGTCGACGGGGTGCGCGGGGTCGCCGCGGCGCGCGGGGCGACGCCCGGCCAGGTGGCTCTCGCCTGGCTGCTGTCGCGGCATCCGTCCATCGTCCCGATCCCCGGCACACGCCGGCGCGAGCGCGTCGACGAGAACGCCGGGGCGACCGCCGTCGCGCTGTCGGCGGACGACATCTCGACCCTCGACGCGCTCGCCGCAGCCGTCGCGGGCAACCGCTACGACGACGCCGGCATGGCCATGGTCGGACTCTGAGGGGAACGGAAGCGAGACACATGAGCGCGAGCACACAGACACCGACAGCCGAGGACGCATCGTGACGGCGTGGGATGCCGCGGATCTCCGCCGCATCGGCGGCGCCACCGAGCTGCGCATCTCGTCGCGCCGGCCGGACGGGTCGCTGCGGCCGCCGGTGACGATCTGGCACGCAGCCGTCGGCGACGCGCTCTACGTTCGGTCCGCCCACGGCCCCGAGAACGGCTGGTTCCGACGCGCGCTGCGCGCGGGCGTCGGGCGGGTGGCGGCGGGCGGCGTGGAGAAGGACGTGACGTTCTCGCTCGCCGACCCCGCGGTGAGCGCCGAGCTGGATGCCGCGCTCCACGCGAAGTACGACCGCTACGGCGTCGCGTACGTCCGGCCGATCACCGGACCGGATGCCGCGGCCACGACGCTGGTGGTCATGCCCCTCTGACGCTCCCGGGGGCATCCGCTCCGGCGGCGGTCGCATCGGCTGCGGCGAATTCGGCGGCCTGCGTGGCGGCCCAGGACGCGAGGAGCTTCAGGGCGTCCGCGGAGGGCGAGTCGGCCGGGGCGGTGTACACGTTCAGCACCAGCCCGGGCTCGCTGGGGAGCTCCATGGATTCGTAGTTCAGATCGAGATCCCCGACCACCGGATGGTGCAGCCGCTTGAGGCCGCTGCGGTGGAACTTCACGTCGCGGGACGCCCACCGCTCGCGGAAGAGCTCGCTCTGCGTCGAGAGCTCCCCGACCAGCCGGATGAGTTCGGGGTCGTGCGGGCTGCGACCGGCCTCCATGCGGAGCATCGCCGCGGAGTCGTGCGTGATCTGGTCGTAGTCGCGCCAGAAGTCACGGGCCGCCGGATTGAGGTACGCGAAGCGCGTGGTGTTCACCGGCCGGCGTGGATCTTCGAAGACGGGTGAGTACAGCGCGCGGGCCAGGAGATTGGCGGCGAGGATGTCGTGCCGGCCGTTGCGCACCCACGCCGGTGCCTCGGTGAACGCGTCGAGCACCTGTCCCACGGCGGGCCGTACGACCGACGGCGCGCGGCGGGCCGACCTGCGGGCGGGCCCGGCGGCGCGCGCGAGATCGAACAGGTGCTGCCGCTCCGCCTCGTCGAGCTGGAGGGTGCGCGCCACGGCGTCCAGCACGCCTTCCGAGGCACCCGCGAGGTTGCCGCGCTCGAGGCGCACGTAGTAGTCGACCGAGACGCCGGCGAGCATCGCCACCTCTTCGCGGCGAAGGCCCGCGACCCGCCGGTTGCCGCCGTAGGCAGGCAGGCCCGCCTGCTCGGGCGTCAGCCGCGCGCGGCGCGAGCTCAGGAACTCCTTCACCTCCGCACGGATGTCAGCCATGCCTCCACGCTACGGGGCGGCGCACGGCGGTGACAGGCTCTGGCAGTGCCCGTCAGCCGAAGCCGTTCGAGATCTGCACCGTGATCAGCTGGTCGAAGCCGAGGGTCGTGCCGGCCGGCGGGTCGGTCGCGACCACGGTGTTGCCGGTCTGGGCCGAGTCGACATATTCGACGGCCACGTTGTCGAACCCGGCGTCACGCAGCGCGGACATGGCGAAGTCGACCGCCGACCCGGCGACGTCGGGGACCGTGCCCTCCGTGGGAGCCTGATCGGGCGGCGCGTCGTCCGACGGCGTGACCTGCGAACTGCCGGTGCCCGGGATCCACGGGACGTCCACCCCGAAGACGTTCTGCGCGACGAGCGAGGCGAAGAACGCGAACACGGCCACCGCCAGCACGGCGATGAGGGCCCAGAGCGCACGGACCGCGCCCGGTACGGGTTGGCTCGTGCCGCCGCCGTCAGGGGAAGGGCGGACGACCGGCGGCGACGGCGCCGGGGGAGTGACGTCGTGCGGAGGCGAGCCGCCGCCGGAGCCGCCGGAGCCGGCGCCGCCGCCGTCCGGGCGTGGGTCCGGCGGGGAGGGTGCAGGCGGGACGTCGTGTCCGGTCTCCTTCCCGACAGGGGCGGCGCCGTCGAACAGGCGCGTCTCCTTGCTTCGGAGGAACAGCACGGGTGTGCCGATCTCGGAGCTGCTGGCGGCGGCGTCGATCGCCCGGCGCGCCGGGCCGATCGCGGCGTCGATCGATGCGCCGTTGGCGATTCCCGTGTAAAGGCTCCGGCTGAACGCGATGGCAGCCGCGTCCGTGATCTCGAACTGCATGCCGACGACAGCGGGGATGTCGAACTCCAGCAGGCGCGTCGCGACTCCCGAGAACGGGTCGACGATCGAGGTGCGGGCGCCCTCGCAGGAATTGAGGACGACGAGTCGAAGGCTCCGCTCATCCTGGAGCATCGTTCCGAGTCGCTGGCCGCTGACGTCGTCCGCACGTCCCTGCGGCGTCTCGAGCACGAGGATGCCGGCGTCGGTCTTCTCGTCGTACGCCCCGTGCCCGATGTAGTGCAGCACGTGGACCTCGTCGGGCTGGGCGATCCGCTGCTCCAGCTCGGCGATCGTCGCCCGTTCCAGCCAGGTCAGCTCTGCGCGGCCGCTCCGCAGCAGCGGCCCGAGCGCCTCCTCGAGGTTGCGGCGCTCGCGTTCGGAGTCGAGCTGCGCGTAGCCGGACGGGTGGCTGATGATCCCGAGGATCCGCAGCGGTCCGGTGAGCGGCGGAGGCTTGTGCGCCGACGGCAGATCGAGGGTGCGCACGAGAGGGGTCCGCTCCGACTGCGCGATGAAACGCGGATGCCGGTACATCAGCTCCCACGGAAGCCGCATGAGCTCGGGGGCGCCCGAGAGGCGCAGGGTCAGCCGCATCCCTCTGTCATCCTTCGCATCCGCCCGCGACTGGGCCGCCTCGTAGAGCGCGCCGACGCGGTCGGTCATCACGGCGTCGAAGAGCCGTGCCCCGAACGCCCGCATCTCTTCGTCCCGGTCGGGGTTCGCGCTTCGGCTGCGGACGAGGCCGACGCGCTGCACGAAGGCGTGAAGCTCCTCGTCGGTGAAGGGACGCGAGAAGGTGCCCGTGGTGGCGGGGCCGTCGCTCGAGGTCACGACGACGCGGTAGGTCCCCTCCTGCTCGCGGTCGAAGCGCAGCTCGAGGTCGTCGAACGTCAGGCGCGACGCGGTCATCGTCTCTCCCCGTCCGTGGGGCGGATACCCGAATGATGCACCCTCGGCGGGGTCGGCACCAGAGGGCCTCACGCCGCGGCCGCGGGCGTCGTCACCACCCGCTGCGCGTCGGGGTGTGGCCTTCGCGGGCGTCGTCGGGCATCGCCATCTCGGCCCGCAGACCCAGCAGGCGGATAGGGCGCCCGGGCTCGATCTTCGCCACGAGCTCGAGCGCCCGCTCCACGACGACCGCCCGGTCGGACGTGGTGGGGATCTTCTTCGTGAACGTCTTCGTCAGGAAGGGCGCATAGCGCACCTTGAGCCCGAGGCCGACGACGGGTCGGTCGTCGCCGGCCACCTCGTCGAGCACCTGATCCAGCAGCCGGCGTGCGGCATCCTCGATCTCCTGCGGGTCGACGATATCGACCTGGAAGGTCGTCTCCTTGCTGTGTCCGCGCGCCACCCAGGGGGTGTCGTCCACCACCGCTGAGCCGTCACCGCGACCCAGCTGCCGGTACCACGGGCCCATCTTCGGCCCGAACTCGCCCGCCAGCGCGCCGGGGTCCGCGCCGGCGAGCTGGCGGACCGTCGTCACGCCCAGGAGCGCGAGCCGCTTCGACACCTTCGAGCCGACGCCCCACAGTGCGGCCGTCGGCTTGTCGCCCATGACCTCGAGCCAGTTCTCCGCCGTGAGCCGGAAGACGCCCCGCGGCTTGCCGAAGTCGGTCGCGTTCTTGGCCCGCACCAGGGTGTCGCCGATGCCGACGCTGCAGTGCAGTCGGGTGCGATCGAGCACCGCCGCCTGCACCCGTCGTGCATAGGCCTCGGGGTCGGTCGTCGTGACCCCCATGAACGCCTCATCCCAGCCGAGCACCTGCACCACCGCGCCGGGCTGTTCGCGGAGCGTCGCCATCACCTCGTCGGACGCGGCCAGGTAGGCCGGGGCATCGACGGGCAGGATGACCGCGTCCGGCACCTTGCGGGCGGCGATGCGCAGCGGCATCCCGGATCCGACCCCGTACTTCCGCGCCTCGTACGACGCCGTCGACACCACCGCCCGCTCGGCGGGGTCTCCGCGACCGCCGACGATCACGGGCTTGCCCGCCAGGGCGGGGTTGCGCAGCACTTCGACGGCGGCGATGAACTGATCGAGGTCGACGTGCAGCACCCAACGACCGCCCCTCGCGCCGTCGCTCATGACTCCGCCTCCGCAGACCCGCGCATGAGACGAGACTAGGCGGCGCGGCCGACAGCGTCTGCGGTCTCGCAGAGTCAGCCCAGTGTCGCGATGAGCCGTTCGGCGGCGGCGCGGGCGGTCGCGGTGCCCGTGGCCGCCGAGGCGATGTCGCTCAGGAAGACGTTGTGCAGGGCGATGCCGACGACGCCGTAAGCGACAGATGCGCAGGCGCCCGCCTCGGCGCCGGGATACTCCGCCGTCAACAGCACTTCCAGGGCCTGATGCGTGCCCTGGTAGGCAGATACGAGGAGTCCCGCGAGCACGGGGTCCGAGCGTGCGGCTTCCACGAATCCGAGCACGACGGCGTTCTCGTTGCCCGGCGCGGCGAACTCGGCGCTGAACAGGAAGTCGAGGGCGCCGGCGACGTCGCGCGTCCCGACAGGGAGGATCGACTCGCCCTCGGTGTCGTCGTAGTAGAACCGGCGGGCGCTCTCGCGCAGGAGCTCCTCGCGGTTGCCGACGAAGTGGCGGACGTGACCGCGAGACATCCCCGCCTCCTCGGCGATGCGCTCGAGGCTCGCGCCGGTGATGCCGTGCGCGGCGATGGTGCGGATCGTCGCGTCGACGATCTGCCGCGTGCGCTCCTCTGCGACGGACGGTCGGGCCATCGGAACCTCCATTTCGCCTCGGACACGATCCTAGTCGATTTATTGTCTAGTCAGACTTGACTAAGAACACCTGAATCCCTACCGTTGCTTCCATCAGCTCGAAGAGGAGTCACCCGTGCCGGAGATCGTGCATGTCGGACCAGCGCCCGTCAGCCCCGCCGCCCGCGAGAGCTGCGTGCGCATGCGCGACGGCGTGCGGCTCGCGACCGACGTGTACCTCCCGGGCGCACCCGCCGTCCCCGACCACAATCCCGGTGACACCGTTCTGATCCGGCTGCCCTATGACAAGAGCGGCGAGTACACGTTCATCCCGCTGATCGCCGAGTACTTCACGGCGCGCGGCTACCGCGTCGTCGCGCAGGACGTGCGCGGAAAGTTCCGCTCCGAGGGCGACGCGCTCCTGTTCGTGAACGAGGTCGACGACGGCTACGACACCATCGACTGGATCGTGCAGCAGCCCTGGTCGAACGGCCGCGTCGCGATGTGGGGCGACAGCTACTACGGCTATACGCAGTGGGCGGCGGTCGTGTCGCAGCATCCCGCGCTCAAGGCCATCGCGCCGCGCGTGACCGGCACGATGCTCGGTGAGCCCGTGCGCGTCGTGCCGGGGGAGCGCACCCGCCGCGTCGAGTGGGCGATCACCTACCTGTACCCCCTCACCTACTTCCACTCGCAGGATGCCTACTTCTGGGACCTCGACCCCTCGCGCCGGCCGTTCAGTGCGCAGGCCGAGGAGGTCGTCGCGCAGCTTGGCGCCCGCTCGCTCTCGTACGACCAGTGGTACCCACGTGCGGTGCATCTGCCGCGCTTCCCCCTGCAGAGCCCGTTCGACGCCCGCCCGGTGCCGACCCTCCACACGATCGGTTGGTGGGACAACTGCGCGCCGCTCTCTTGGGCCGACGTCGCCGAGATCGAGCAGCGACCGGCGTGGGCGCTCAACCACTTCCTGCGGATCGAGTCGATGGACCACGAGTCCTACTACCTCGACGACCCCGCCTCCGCGCGCACGGAGGAGCGCAGTGACGAGCAGATCCGTTCGGAGCTGGAACGGATGCTGCAGCCCGCGGTCGACTTCTTCGAGGTGTTCGTGCGGGGCCACGGCCAGGCATCCGACATCCCGCGGGTGAGCTGGAATCTCGCGGGTACGCCGGGGATGCGTCGAAGCGACACCTGGCCGCCCTCGGGCGCATCGGCACGCACGCTGTACGCCACGCCGGAAGGCGGTCTGTCGCCCGACATGCCGGATGGCTCCGCCGACCTCGAGTGGCTCCACGACCCCGACGACCTCGTGCCGTCGAGTGTGCCGAACGCCTTCGCCTTCCTGCTGTATGCGCCCGACGAGTCCGCGCTCGGCGCGCGGGCCGACGTGCTGTCGTTCACCACAGAGGTCTTCCAACGCGACGTCGACCTCGCGGGGCCGGTGCGGGTCGCGGCATCCGTGTCGTCCGACGGCCCCGTCATGGACGTCTTCGCCCGGCTGCTTGACGTGGCACCGTCCGGCAGTGCCCTGCGCATCGCCCGTGGTCAGGTGCATGTGACGGATGCCGGTGACCCGGCGCCCGTCGACATCGATCTCGGCCAGCTCGGGTATCGCGTGCGGGCGGGGCACCGACTGCGCCTGCTCGTGCACTCGAGCGACTTCCCCGAGTTCATCCCGCAGCCGGGGACGGGAGAGGAGCCGTGGGGCGCGGTCGGCACCGCGGTCAACCGGCAGCGCATCACGCTCGGCGGCGCGGAGCCGTTGCGCATCATCCTGTCCGTTCTGCCCGACGCGCATGCCGAGGAGGCCCGCTCATGAATGACCCCGTCCTGGAATTCGCCTTCGAGATCCGCGTCGACATCGAGCCGCACCTGCGGATCGGGCGCAGCGCCGACGAAGAGCTGACGTTCACTCCGATCTCGGGCGGCACGGTGGCAGGTCCGCTGCTGCGCGGTGAGGTTCTGCCGGGCGGGGGCGACTGGGCAGTCGAGCGCTCCGGCACGGCGCAGCTGGAAGCCCGCTATCTGCTGCGAGCGGACGACGGCGCCGTGATCGACATCCTCAACCGCGGCTACTACCGTGCGTCGGCCGACGTGATGGCCCGGGTCGAGTCCGGCGAGAACGTGCCGGAGGAGGAGTACTACTTCCGCACTGCGCCGGTGTTCCAGACGGATGCCGCACCCCACCGCTGGCTGGCCGAGCACCAGTTCATCGGGCTCGCGCGCGACGAGGACGGCCAGGTGTGCGTCCGGGTCTTCGTGGTGCGCTGATGCCCCACCGCCTTGATCGCGCCGACGACGTCGCGATCTGTGGTCCTGCGGGACCGACCCGAAAGGAAACGAGATGAGAATCCGAGGCAAGGCCGCCGCGGTCGCCGCAGCAGGCGCAGCGCTCGTGCTGCTGGCGGGATGCACCCCCCGCGACACCGAGGCGTCGCCGACCGGCGACGCGACCTCCGGCCCGATCGAGCTGGTCGACGCGCTTCCCGCGGCCACGACGGCGGTCGACGAGGTCACCTGGGCGCTCGTCGAGGGCGAGCCGCGCTCGCTCGTACCGGGCGCCGACTACAACTTCGTGCAGCCCAACCTCTGCGACAGCCTGTTGCGCGTGCAGCCCGACTTCACGGTCGAGGCCGGAATCGCCGAGAGTGCGGACTGGGTCGACCCTGTCACGTTCGTCATCGACATCCGGCCTGGGGTGACCTTCTGGGACGGCACCCCCGTGACGCCCGAAGACGTCGTCTACAGCCTCGAACGGCATCACTCCGACGTCACGTCGGCGTTCTACGGGGCCTTCGTCCTCGTCGCGCCCGACGGCATCGAGATCACGGGCGAGAACCAGGTGACGGTCCGCTTCGTCGCTCCCGACTCCACGTTCCGGGACGCCCTCTCGGGCGGCGCGGGGGCCGTGCTCAGCAAGGCCGTGAGCGAGGCCCAGGGCTCGGCGCTGGGCACCTCGGGAGGCGAGCTGATGTGCGCCGGCCCGTTCGAGCTGGAGAGCTGGACACCGGGACGTGAGATCGTGCTCACCGCCAACGAGGAGTACTGGGACGGCGCCCCGCTCGTGAAGCAGCTGACCTTCCGGTTCATCCCCGACGGCACCACCCTCACCAACGCGCTCCTGGAAGGCGAGGTCGACGGCGCGTTCAACGTCGCCCCGGGCAGCCGTGAGGCGTTCGCGTCCTCCGACACCGGGCGCCTGGTCATCGGTCCGTCCACCGCGTCGTTCTCGTTCGGCCCGACCCGCGAGTCCGGTGCCGGAGCGAACCCGATGATCCGTCAGGCACTCAGCCTCGCGATCGACCGCGAGCAGTACATCGCCACCGTGCTGCACGGGCTCGGCCAGCCCCAGAGCACGTTCGTCGCACCGTTCTCGTGGTCGGGCTCGCCCGCGGCGGCGGACTATCAGGACGGGTACGACGATCTCGAGGCGCCGCGCGTGGACCTCGATAGCGCGAAGAAGCTCGTCGAGGAATCCGGCGAAGACACCTCCGTGCCGCTGCGGATCGCGATCCCCGCAGGCAACAAGGAGCTGTCCCAGACTGCCGCCATCGTCCAGAGCGCCGCCGAGCAGATCGGCCTGACCGTCGAGATCGACGAGCGGCAGGCGGCCGACTTCGGCGCGATCTTCCTGCCCGATCCGGGGCCGCGCGAGAACATCGACTTCGTGGCGACGAGCGGCTACACCGAGACTCCGGGAGTGCTCACCTACCCGCAGCTGTTCGTGCTGCCGCCCGACCAGGGGGGCATCTTCAACTGGAGCGGCTACGCCGTGCCCGAGGTGGTCGCGGGGGTCCAGGCCGCCCGCACCACACCCGACCCCGTCGCGGCTGCGGAAGCCTACATCGCGGCGCAGGAGGTTTTCGCTCCTGATCAGCTGCAGGTGACCCTGGCAGGCTCGTACCACACGGCGTTCCTGAGCAACGAGCTCACCGGGATCGTGACGTCGGTGGCCGCCTACGCGAGCCCCTGGGCGCTGCGCCTCGGCGGCGAGTGACCGCCGTCAACGGGAACGGGAGGGGATGACGATGAACGCCAGCACGGTCAGACAGCTCGCCGGCAGGCTCGGCGGGCTCCTGCTGACGCTGTTCCTGTCGAGCATCGTCATCTTCTCGGCGGTGCTGCTCACGCCCGGCGACCCGGTCGTCGCGCTCGCCGGCGGCCTGCGGCCCACACCCGAGATGATCGCCGCCATCAAGGCCGAGCACCATCTCGACCAGCCGATCTGGATCCAGTACCTGTACTGGGTCGGCGGCGTGCTCACCGGAGACCTCGGCACCTCCTTCGTCTACAAGACGCCCGTGGTCGAGCTGATCGCTCCGCGCTTCGGCATCACGCTGATGCTCGTGCTGTACACGCTCGTGCTCATCGCGGTGTTCGGCGTCGGCTCCGGCATCCTGGCCGGCACGCGCGGAAAGGGAGCCGATCGCGCCGTGCTCGTCGCAACGTCGTTCGGGGTCGCGCTGCCGACGTTCGTCGTCGCGATCCTGCTGATCTGGGTGTTCGGCCGCGTGCTCGGCTGGTTCCCGGTGTACGGCGCCGGTGACGGCGGCGTGATCGACACGCTGCACCACCTCACGCTCCCGGCGATCTCGCTCGCTGTGCTCTACATCGCGTACCTCAGCCGCATCACCCGCGGCGCCGTCGTGGGTCAGCTGCACTCCGAGCACGTCGACACGGCAAGGGTGCGCGGCATCCCGCGTGCGCAGATCTTCCGGCGCCACGTGTTCCTCAACGCCTCGCCACAGATCCTCGCGATCTCGGGCGCGACGGTCGCGGGCCTGTTCGCCGCATCGGCGATCGCCGAGCAGGCGTTCGGGCTGGGCGGTCTGGGGTCCCTGTTCACCGAGGCCGCGGCACGCAAGGACCTGCCGGTCGTGCAGGTCGTCTCGCTGCTGCTGGTCATCCTGTTCGTCGTGCTCAACGCCGTGGCCGATGTCGCGATCGCGCTGATCGACCCCGACTCCGTCAAGCCTAGGAGGACCGCATGAGCGTCGCCCAGCTTGCCGGAGGCCGCGTCCCGACGTTCGCGCGTCGCCTCGCCGTGCGTGATCCCCTGGCCATCGCGGCCGGGGTCGTGATGATCGGCATCCTCGTCATGGCGCTGTTCGGCGCGTGGCTCGCGCCGTACGACCCGAATCAGCTCTACGTAGGCCCCGTATCCGGTCCGCCGTCGTCGGCCCACTGGATGGGAACCGACGACCTCGGGCGCGACATCCTGTCGCGCGTACTCGTGGGCGCCGGGCCCAGCGTGTTCGCACCGATCGCCGTGGTGGTCGCCGCCACGGCCCTCGGCACCGCGATCGCCATCGCGTCGGCGTGGTTCGGAGGGTGGGTAGACGGCGTCAGCTCGCGGCTCATCGAGGTGATCTTCGCGATCCCCGGCCTGGTTCTCGCCGTCCTGGCCGTGTCGATGTTCGGCAAGGGTCTCATCGCGCCGATCGTGGCGCTGTCGATCGCCTATATCCCGATCGTGGCGCGGCTCGTACGCGCCTCCGCGCGGCAGGAGCTCGCCAAGCCCTACATGGCGGCGCTGCGCATCCAGGGCGTCGGCTCCCTCGCGATCTGCTTCCGGCACCTCGTGCCGGCGCTCCTGCCCGCGGTGCTCGCCCAGTCGACCGTCGGCTTCGGCTACGCGATGCTCGACCTCGCCGCGATCTCGTTCCTGGGGCTCGGCGCGCAGCCGCCGTCGTCGGACTGGGGAGTGATGATCGCCGCCGGGCAGCCGTCGCTGCTCGTCGGCGCCCCGGAACAGTCGATGTTCCCCGCCGCGCTCGTCGTCGTGACGGTGCTCGCGGTCAACATCGTCGGTGGCCGAGTGACGGCCTGGGCCGAAGGGAGCGGCCGATGACCGCGTACGTCCTGGAGTTCGACCACGTCTCGGTGACGGCACCGGCCGCCGGCGCAGGCCGAGACGGCGATCAGCCGCGCACCCTCGTGCACGACTGCACGCTGGGCGTTCGCGCGGGCGAGGCGCTGGGCCTCGTCGGCGAGTCCGGCTCGGGCAAGACACTGTCGGTCCGGGCCGCCGCGGGTCTCCTCCCGGAGGGCTTCACCGTCGGCGGCGCCATCCGCATCGACGGGGAGGACATCTCGACCCTGCCGGCCAGGCGGCTTCGCGACATCCGCGCCCGCCGCCTCGGCATGGTCTTCCAGACGCCTCGCGCCCACCTCAACCCGCTGCGCACCATCGGCGACTTCATGACGGAGGCGCTCGTCGCGGTGGCGGGGGAGAAGGCGGATGCCGCGGACCGCCGGGCGCAGGACCTGCTCGCCGAGGTCGGCATCCCCGACCCCGCCCGCCGCATGAGGCAGCGCCCGGGAGATCTCTCGGGCGGGCTGCTGCAGCGTGTCATGATCGCCGCCACCCTCGCTATGGACCCGCCGATCCTCCTCGCCGACGAGATCACGACGGCGCTCGACGTAACCACGCAGGAGGAGGTGATGGCCGTGATCGCCGACCTCCGCAGGCACCGCGACCTCGCGCTGCTGTTCATCACCCACGATCTGGCACTCGCGGGTGCGGTGTGCGACCGGGTCGCGGTGATGCAGCACGGCCGCACCATCGAGACGCTGCGCGCGGCGACGATGCGGACGGATGCTGCCGACCCGTACACGAAGCGGCTGCTGTCGGCGACGCTGCCGGGCGCCCTGGTCGCCGCCGGCGGGTCGGCCGAGGATCAGGTGCTGACGGTCGCCGGACTGCGCAAGACGTTCCAGGTCCGCTCGCCCCGTGGCGGTCGGGAGGAGTTCGTCGCCGTCGACGGGGTCGGCTTCACCCTCGCGCGTGGCGGATCCCTCGGCATCGTCGG
The DNA here is from genome assembly GCF_053619935.1 of Microbacterium sp. NPDC055455. NCBI lineage: Bacteria > Bacillati > Actinomycetota > Actinomycetes > Micrococcales > Microbacteriaceae > Microbacterium > Microbacterium sp. NPDC055455. The sequence goes on along the minus strand of NZ_JBSHLB010000003.1, from coordinate 353,882 downwards.
GGAATCGGGGTCCGGCAAGTCCACCACGGCTCGCATCATCTGCGGCCTCGAGACGGCCGATGCCGGCGAGGTCGTCGTCAAGGGCGAGGACTGGACGCGACCGGCGCGGCGGGCCGGCGACCGCCGAGCGCGGGCGCGTGTCGCGCAGATGGTGTTCCAGGACCCTTACCAGTCGCTCGATCCCCGCCAGACGGTGGGGCAGTGCCTGGCCGAGGCGATCGCCGTCCATCGACGCCGCGACCGGCGTTCGGACATCGACGCCGAGGTGGACCGCCTGCTGGCCTCGGTGAAGCTCGCACCCGACCTCGCCGGGCAGCGGCCCCGTTCCCTGTCGGGCGGACAGCGGCAGCGGGTGGCCATAGCCCGTGCGCTCGCGGCTGAGCCCGAGATCCTCGTGCTCGACGAGGCCGTGTCGGCGCTGGATGTCACCACCCGGGTCGAGATCCTGACGCTGCTCGACGGGATCCGCCGCCAGACCGGCGTCGCGCTGCTGATGATCTCGCACGACCTCACCACCGTGCGGCGCGTATGCGATCACGTCGTCGTCATGAAGTCGGGTGCGGTCATCGAGCAGGGCCCGATCGCCGACGTGCTCGACCGCCCGAGCGCCGAGTACACGCGTACGCTGTTGGACTCGATCCCGCGGAGCGGATGGGTGCCGCGCCGACGGCTGCCCGCGCGCACGTCCGCCCTGCCGACGGTGGCGACCAGGACCACCCGCATCATCACCCCCGGAGGAGAGAAATGACAGATCGACCGCTGTGGCAGCTCGGCCTTGGCGAACTCGCCGAGGCGGTCCGTTCGCGCGCCACGACCGCGAGTGCGGTGATCGACGCGCACCTCGAGCGCATCGAGGGGGTCAACCCGACCGTGAACGCGCTGACCGTCGTGTTCCACGATCGGGCTCGCGCACTCGCCGACCAGGTCGACGCCGCCTTGGACGCGGGTGACCCGGTGGGCCCGCTCGCGGGCGTGCCGTTCACGGTGAAGGAGAACATCGACCTCACATGGTCGGCGTCGACGAGCGGCTGGTCCTTCATGGCCGATGCCGTTCCCGGAGAGGACGCCACCATGGTCCGGCGTCTGCTCGAGGCGGGCGCCATCCCGATCGGGCGCGGCAACATGCCTGACTGGGGACTGCGCTGGGACACCGACAACGACCTCTTCGGCCGCACCCTGAACCCCTGGGACCCCTTCCGCGTGCCCGGTGGATCCAGTGGCGGCGATGCAGTGGCCGTGGCGACCGGCATGACGCCGCTCGGCCTCGGCAACGACTACGGTGGCTCCCTCCGGCTCCCCGCCTATGCCGCAGGAGTGTGCGCGCTGCGGCCGTCGGCCGGACGGATTCCGGCGCCGATGGCTGAGATCACCGAGCCGGTGTCGCTCTCGCTGCAGCTGTTCGCCGTGAACGGTCCGATCGCGCGCCGCGTGGACGACCTCGACATCGCGTTCTCACTCATGCACGGCGCCGATGGCCGCGATCCGATGGCGCTGACCGTCGAGCACCCCACCTCCTACGACGGCCCGCGACGCGTCGCCGTCGCGCGGGATCCGCTGGGCTGGGGCGTCGATCCGCGGGTCGCCGCCGCCGTCGGCCGGGCGGCCGACGCGCTCGCTGCGGCCGGCTGGGAGGTCGAGGAGATCGAGCCGCCGCTCATCGAGGAGGCGGCCGGACTCTGGCGCCGCATCTCGGTGAACGAGATGGTCGGCGCCTTCCTGCCGGGCGCGCTCCCGATGCCGCTGTCGGACGGCTCGACCCGGTACTTCCTCGACAACGCGCAAGAGACCGAGGTTCTGGGCTCCGCCGAGGAGTATGGCGGTGCCTGGGCCCGGCGGGCCGTGATCGCGGCGGCCTGGGAGAAGTTCCAGTCGCAGCACCCGATCGTGCTCGGTCCGGTCTCGGCACGGCGCATGCCCGAGGTCGGCTTCGACCTCTCCGGCCCCGCCGCGACCACCGAGCTGTGGCGCGACCACCGGCTGCTGGTGGCCGTGAACTTCCTCGGACTGCCGTCGGTGGCGGTGCCGACGGGGCTCGATGACGATGGCCTGCCGACGGGCGTGCAGCTCATCGGGCCGCGCAACGGCGATCATGTCGCGCTCGCCGCGGCTCGCGCGGTCGAGGCTGCACTCGGTACCGTCACACCCGTGGACGCGCGCGCCCGGACGGCCGTCGCGTGACCGCGTTCGAGCCGGGACTCGAGTTCGTCTTCGAGCTCCGCGTCGCGGTCGCCGACCCGATCAGGGTCGGGCGCACGGCCTCCGAGGATCTCAACGTCACGCCGATCGTCGGCGGCGAGATCACCGGACCGCGCCTGACCGGGCGCGTGCTCCCCGTGGGCGCCGACTGGTGGGTCACACGGGGAGCGACCACGCAGCTCGACGCACGCTATGTCATCGAGGCCGAGGACGGCGCCGCGATCGATGTCGTCAACCGCGGCTACTGGCACGCCGGCGAAGTCGTCGAGCGCCGGCTGCGAGCGGGAGAGCCTGTCGGCGAGGACGATCTCTACTACCGGACCGCCTTCGTCTTCCAGACGGGCGCCGAAGCGCACCGGTGGCTGACGGAGGGGCAGTTCGTCGGATACGCCCGCCCCGACCCCGGCCACGTCTGCATCCGCGTCTACCGGCTCCGCTGAGGCATCCGTCTGCGTACCTCCCCTCCGGCGCGGGAGTCAACCCCGTGCCGGATGCGGGCGGAGCTTCGTACGGTGGCTCTTCGCCAGACGAGAGGAGCCGTCATGTCCGACAACCTTCCCGACGACATCCCCCGCGCCGCCGACGGGGGCGCCGGAGCGCAGCCGTTGCGCGACCAGGACACGTCGATCGCGCCGGATCCGACCTTGGACCCGGCTCAGGCGGAGTGGGAGCGCACGAGCGGGCAGGCGCCCGACGACGTCTCCGAGGATCCGGTGACCGCCACGGGGGACGACCCCGCCCACCTGCCGTCGGCCGAGGACCAGGTGCCGCGCTTCGACATGCCCGTGGAGGACCTCCAGCCCGAGACGCAGGACCTGTCGCCCGAGATCGCCGAGCTCGGCGAGAGCGGACAGGGCGACCTGGCTCCCGAGGAGTACTAGGCCGCCGAGGTGCGGATCCTGCCACGCTGTCCGCGCGGGCCCGGGCGTGATCGTCGCTCCCCGCGGGCGGGAGAGAGGACAATGAGGCTCAGCCGGAACGCGTCCGGCATGACCCGATTCGAGGAGTCGTCATGGCCCGGCCTCTCTCACAGATCCGCGAGCGGTCCCGTGCCCGCGCGCAGGCACGCGCGGCGGCACGCGCCGAGCTGAAGAACACCGCGTACGAGATCTTCATCGGCGCGCTGTCGATCCTGTCGATCGTGAACCTGCTGCTGGTGTATCTCGTGGCCGGCGACTCGGCGCTCGAGCTGGTGCTGTCGGTGATGAACGCGGTGTTCAGCGCGATCTTCCTCGGCGACTTCATCTACCGGATCGCCACGGCGCCGTCCGCCGGCCGCTACTTCTTCCGCGGATTCGGCTGGGCCGACCTGCTCGCGAGCCTTCCGTTCCCGCAGTTCAAGATCCTGCGGCTGTTCCGGCTGCTGCGCGTCTTCCGCCTCCTGCGCGAACTCGGGCCGCGGACGGTGTGGAGCACCCTCATCAAGGATCGCGCGAACAGCGCGCTGATGACCCTGCTCCTCATGGGTGTCCTGGTGCTCCAGTTCGGGAGCATCTCGGTGCTCGCCGTGGAGGAGAACGCAGAGGGCGCCAACATCACATCCGCCTCGGACGCGCTCTGGTACACCCTCGTGACCATCTCCACGGTCGGCTACGGCGACCAGTTCCCGGTGACCAACGCCGGCCGCCTGATCGGGACCCTGGTCATCGTCGTCGGGGTGGGGATCTTCGGCACGTTCACGGGCTATCTCGCGAACCTCTTCCTCGGGCCCCGCAAGGCGGCGGACGGGAACGCAGACGCGGATGCGGAGGCCGAGGCGCTCGTCGAGGCGTACGCAGGGCCGGACACGGCGGAGCCTGCGCTGGCGACGCACGCGGCGAAGGGGGTCGCCGCCGGTGCGGTGGCCGGTGCGGTCGACGCCGGTGCGGAGGCGAGCGCGGGGATGCCTGCGACGACGACCCACCCGGCGCTCGCGGAGTCGGCCACGGCCGGCGGTGGTGCGGTGGCCGGCGATGCGGCCGAACGAGTCCGCGCGCTGCTGGCGCAGTCCGAGCAGGCGATGGCCGAGATCCGGCGCATCCTCGCCGAGTCGCCGCGCTAAGACGTCACCGGCGCGCGGCGGCCGCGTTCACGACGCCGGCGCCGAGCACGACGGCGGCGGCGACGGCCGGCGCGAGGAGGGCGACGGAGGCTCCGAGGGCGTCGGCGACGATTCCGGTGACGGCGGATGCCGCGGACTGGCCGACCACGACACCCGAGCCGAGCATCGTCATGACGGTCGCCGACCGGCCGAGCGGGCTGAACGCGGCGGCGAGGCTGTACTGCGTGACGAGGGTGGGCCCGATCCCCACGCCGATGACGAGGAGGCACAGCGCCATCCCCGTGACCGAGTCGACGAGGGGCAGCGCGAGCGCGCCGGCGACGAGGACCGCCGCGAACGTCAGCCAGCGGGCGGAGAGCGAGAACCGCGCGGGGAAGAGCGCGACGCCCAGAGCGAGCGCCGCGGATCCGATCCCCATCGCGCCGTACACGAGCCCGGCCTGCTCGGGCACGCCGCGCTCGGCCATGAAGGCGGTGAGGGACGTCAGCATCGCCCCGAAGAAGAGGCCCATCCCCAGGGCGCCCCCCACGGGCGCGAGCACCCGGACGCGGACGAGATCCCGGACCGGAGCCTGCGCCGGGCGATCGGCGGCGCCGCGCGCCGGGCCCGCCGCCGCGGTCGGGTGCAGCGCGAACGCGGTCACGAACACCAGTGCGAGCACCGCGGCGCCGATGACCGGGGCGGCCGGCGTCATGGTCGTCGCGAGCAGGCCCACGATCACCGGGCCGAACACGAACACGATCTCGTCGGCCGCGGATTCGTACGCCATGGCGCCGTTGACGACGGTCGTGCGCCGGTCGCGCGGATAGACCCTCCCGATGATCGCCACGAGGCGGCTCCGCGACAGCGGTGCGACCTGGGGCATCGACGCGCCGATGAAGAACGCGACCGCGAGGAGCGCGGCATCCGGAACCGGCGTGAAGGCGAGCCCCGCCATCGTGACGAGCAGGACGCTGTTCACCGTCCCGGCGACCAGCAGCACCCGGCGCTGGCCGAACCGGTCGGCGGCGGCCCCGAGGAGCGGCCCGACGAGTGCGGTGCCGAGACCGGTCATGGCGCTGGTCACGCCGCCGAGGGCCAGCGACCCGCGCGCGGACACGACGAGGGTGAGGATGCCGACCACCATCATGGCGAAGGGGAGGCGCGCGACCAGGGCCACCGGGAAATAGGCGTAGCCGGCCTCGCGGATGAGGCTCGGACGGCGCACGGCCGCGCGGGCGGACGTATCGGTCTCGACGAGGGTCGTGTGCATCTTTCTCCAGGCTCGGAAGCCGCCTGCGGCGGCGCATCGTGCCGCCTTGCCCGGCGCGGAGGTCGCGCGGGCAGGTAGATGCACATCGAAATGGCACGGCCATCCTACCGTCGGCTACCTGGGCGGCCCCTGACCGGGCTCGCTGCCTCACTTCTCCGGGTTTGGGGCGCGCTGCGGACGTTCGGGGCGCACGCCGTGCGCCCCGAACGCCCGGCACGCGCCCCAAACCACCGAGACCGACCGGGTCAGAGCGCCGCGCCGACCATCGCCTCGCCGAGCGGGGTGCGTCGGTGCAGCACCCGTGCGCCGTCCCGCGAGCTCGCGACGAGACCCGCGTCGCGCAGCACGGTGAGGTGGTGGGAAGCGGTGGAGAGGGCCACGGCGGTGTCCCGCGCGATCTGCGAGGTCGTCCGGGGTTCGTGCGCCTCGAGCAGGATCCGCGCGCGGGCAGGTCCCAGCAGCGCGCCGAGGGCCGCCGTCGCGTCGGACGCGTCCCGCGCCCAGGTCGCGGTGACCCCGTGCGCGGGGTAGAAGAGCGTCGGCTGCGCGGGCGGCTCGGTGAGCACGTTGCAGCCCGTGGATCCCATCACCGACGGCACGAGCACGAGTCCGCTGCCGCGGCAGTCGACCACCTCGCTCCAGATGCGCATCGTGACGCGGACCATGCCGTCGCTCCACTGGACTCGATCGTGGAGCGTCTGGATCATCGCGCCGATGCCGCTCTCCGCGATCCGGCGCGAGCGCACGGCGATATCGGCGCGCAGCAGGCGCTCCAGCTGGGGCCACACCGGCGCGACGGCGGAATTCCACACCTCCAGCCAGGCCTGCGCGATCATCTCCCGTGCGCGATCCGGCTGATCGAGCATGTGCTGCACCGCCACCCTGCGCGCGCCGTCCGTGCGCACCAGCACCTTCGTCATGTCCACGCGGAACCGCTCGTCGTCGATGGCGCGGAGCCGCTCGGCCTCGGCATCGGGCGTCAGCTCCCAGGAGGGCGTCGTCGTGAGGAAGTCGGGGAAGTACCCGTCCTCCCTGATCAGGAGCGCGAGCACCTCGAAGTGCTCGCGCGGCACCGCGCCGCGGGTCGTGCGCAGCCAGCCCCACTGCAAAGGGTGCTCGTCGGGACGCAGCAGCGCTCGCACGGCATGGCACAGCTCGTGGCCCGGCGAGACGCCGAATCGGATGGCGGTGAGATCGTCCGGCGCGAGCACGAAGTCGACGAACTTTCGATCCACATCGAAACTCTAGGGGGCGCGGCTGCGGATGACGATGCTGAAAGCACCTGCTGACCAGAACGGAGCACCCCATGAGCACCACGATTCCCGCCGTGGTCGGCGCCGCCGACCTGCGCGTCGGAGCCGGCCGCAACCGCATGTTCGTCGGCGCCGAGCACGGCGCGGCGGTGTCGTACTTCTTCGTCGACAACGAGCCCGGCCAGGGTCCCGACATCCACCGCCATCCCTATGCCGAGACGTGGGTCGTGCTCGAGGGCGAGGCGCGTCTCATGATCGCCGGCAAGGTCAGCCACGCCGTGGCCGGCGACACCGCGACCGCACCCGCGGGGGAGTGGCACGGGTTCAAGAACTGCGGTGAGACACGGCTGCGGATCCTCTGCATCCACGCCTCCGACCGCATCATCCAGGAGTGGCAGGATGCTCCCGGAGTGCTCGACATCCCGACCGGACGCTGAAAGGACAGCACGCATGTCGTTCCAGGCATACCTCGACAACATCGAGAAGAAGACGGGCCTCACCCCGCGGCAGCTCATCGAGAAGGCCCGCGAGAAGGGCTTCGACGAGACGACAAAGGCCACGCCCATCGTCGAGTGGCTCGCGGCCGACTACGGTCTGGGTCGCGGTCACGCCATGGCCCTGGTGCACGTGATCACCAAGGGACCGCAGATCAGCGACAAGCACGTCGGCACCGACACGACGCACTCGGACCCGTCGAACACCCTCTGGCTCGACGGCATGGCCACGAACCCGAACGGCTGACCGCGCCGCGCCCGGCGGGGGAGCGCTACTCGCGACCCCGCCGACGCCACCACGGATGACGGCGCACGGGCGCGGCATCCGCTACCCCCTCGGAGCGCGCCAGGCGGGCGTCGCGACGCTCGCGCCACGCGGCCACCTCGGCCTCGACGTCGCGCGTGGGGGTGACGACAGGCGGACCGCCGAGCAGCTGACGGCGCGCTTCGATCACGCGGCGGTTGAAGTCCTCGACCGCCTCGCGCACGTCCTGCTCGCGTGCCAGCTCGTCGAGCCGGTCGTCCAGCTCGACGTTCTCCACGCGCAGGGTGAGAGCCGGGGGCCCGAGACCCGTGAGCTTCTCGGTCTCGATCTTGCGGCGGATCCACCAGTCCGGGTCATGGCTCTCGCCGAGCCCGGGGATCGGCTTGCCGGCGCCCGGCAGGTCATCGAACTCGCCCCGGCGGATCGCCTGCTGGATCGCGGTCTCGACGACCGCCGCCCGGTCGGCGGCCGAATACGCCCGCGTCGCCGCGGACCGCTGACCTGTGGCATCCGTCGCCTCGGCCTCGTCGGGCAGGAGGCCGTGCTCGCGCTGCCACTTCTCGAAGCGGTAGCGCTCTGCGGCTTCGCGGGGCCCCTCGGTCATGATCCCGGGATGTGGTCCCGCCAGGAGTGCCGGGGCTCGTAGCCGAGCAGCCGGCGGGCCTTGTCGATGGAGAGCAGCGTGTCGTGCTCCGCGAACTCGCGCGTCTGCACGCCGGGGAACACTTCGGCGACGAGCTCGGCGTTCGGGCGGGACATCACGGTGTCGGCGGCCGCGATGATGTACGTCTCGAACCCGGGCGGGGCCACCTCGAGCGCGCGCTGCACGGCCTGCGCCCCGTCGCGCGCGTCGATGTAGCCCCAGAGGTTCCACTTGCGCTTGCGGGCGTCGTCGTCGTACGACGGGAACTCCGCGTAGTCCTCGGGGACCATCACGTTCGAGAACCGCAGGCCGGTGATCGACAGGTCCGGGTGCCAGCGCACGAGCTCGACGGCCATGCGCTCTTCGAGGGTCTTCACGAGCGAGTACACCGACTCCGGGCGCGGCGGATACTCCTCGTCGACCGGGATGTAGGGCGGCGGCACGTCGAAGGGCAGACCCAGCACCGTCTCGCTCGACGCGTACACGATGCGACGGATGCCGAGCCGCACGGCTGCCCAGAACACGTTGAACGTCGCATTCATGTTGTTGTGGAACGTCGCCACATCCGAGCGGATGCCGGGGGCGGGGATCGCACCCAGGTGCACCACGGCGTCGAATCCGTCGTGGCGGTCGTTCACCCCGGCGAGGGCGTCGACGACCTGGCCGTAGTCGGTCAGATCGACCTGCACGAAGTCGGGCCCGCGCGAGCCGACGACGTCGATCCCGATGACGTCGTAGCCCGCCGCGCGGAGTTCGCGGGCGACGACCGAGCCGAGCTTTCCGGATGATCCGGTGAGGGCGATACGCATGCACCCAGAGTGCCATGCGCCGCGTGCCACCGGGGCGGATGGGAGCGAGTCGGTCAGGGAGCGGGGGTCCGGGCGGCGGCAGTCGTCGACTCCTCGCCGGCGAGACGCCGCAGGCGGTCGCGGGCGAAGTCCTGTGCGCGGGGACCGCGGGCGAGCGCCCGCGCCGAGACCGCCAGCACGAGGCGCGTCGCCGTCACGACCGGCAGCGGTGTGCGTCGCAGGCCGAGCAGGCGCCGGTACCGGACGGGAAGGCTCGCCACCGCTGCGGCGAACAGCACCCGGTACGCGATGCGCATCATGCCGGTGAAGGGCGCGCGTCTGAGGAACCGCACGACGTCGTCCACGCGTTCGTCCCGGCGCAGCTCGCCGCGCGCGAGGTAGCCCCCCATGCGGGCGTGCAGATCGGCCTCGGTGAGCGGCGGGTCGTCGAGCCCCATGAGCCGACCGGCCTGCGCCCACTCGCGGACGTACGCGTCCGGCCCGCCCGGGATCGGGCCGCCCCAGCGCTCGTGCGCGCCGAGGAACGCCTCGGTGAAGGCGAGGTGCACCCAGTCGACGAGATCGGCGTCCGCCGCCGAGTACGATCGCGTGCCCGACGCCGACTCGTACGAGCCCTGCACGCGCTCGTGCAGCCGCGCGACGCGGCCCGTCTCGCGGGCGGCCTGCGCGGTCGATCCGTAGGTGACGCAGATGATCCACCGCACTGTGCCGGTCAGGCGCCCGATGGGGTCGTCCCGGTAGCGCGAGAAGTCGTGGACGCCCGCCATCGCTCCCGGATGCAGCGCCTGGAGGAGCAGGGCACGGATGCCGGCGACGAACGTCCCCGTTCCCGCGTGCACGGTCCACACCGCGCCGCCGTCCGCGAACCAGCCCGCATCGTCGCCGTCGGCGAGGGCGCGCACCCACGCCGGCGTGCCGTCGGGATCGCCCGAGAGCGCCGTCAGCAGCCGGGCGCGGAGCGTCTGCCGGCCGGCGGTCCGAGATCGTGCGCGCATGGCTCCAGCGTGCCACGGCCCGCGGCGGTGAGGGCTCACGCGGACGGCGCCCGGGTGGACTCCCGGATGATGAGGTGCGTCGGAATCGGGGTGTCCTCGGTGACGCTGTCGGGCTCCTCCACCGCGATCAGCACCTTCTGCATGATCAGCTCGCCGAGCGTGCCGAAGTCCTGCCGGACGGTGGTCAGCGGCGGGTAGAGATAGCCCGCTTCGGGCACGTCGTCGAAGCCCACGACGCTCACGTCCTCGGGCACGCGCAGCCCTCGCTCCCGCAGCGCCGACATGAGCCCGATCGCCATGTGGTCGTTCCCCACGAAAACGGCCGATCCCGCCGTGATGTCGAGGTCCAGGCCCACCCGATGCCCGCTGGCTGCCGACCAGTCGCCGTGCCGGGGCTCGACGATCTGAAGCCGACGCTCGGCCAGCTCGTCGCGCCACCCGCGGATGCGCTCCAGCGCATCGGGTGCGCGGGTGGGGCCGGCGAGGTGGAGGATGCGGGTGTGGCCCAGCTCCGCGAGATGGCGCACGGCCGACCTCGCCCCGCGGTACTGGTCGATCGAGACGATGTGGGGGCTGCGCCGGGCGGTGGCCGTCGCCGCGACGAGCGGAATGCTCAGATCCAGGCCGCGCACCACCTCGAGAACCCCGATGTCGACGACGATGAGCACGATCGCGTCGACCCGCTGCCGCAGCAGCCCCTCCACCACGCCCTTGATCGCGGCGGGGTCCGGATCCACGGCGCTGACCGTGTCGACGCTGTACCGCGCGGCGCGGGCGGCGAAGTTGAAGTGGGTCGCGATCGACGTGGGGCCGTAGTCCGGCACGCCCGGCGTGACCAGGCCGATGGTGCGCGTCCGGCGGGTGACCAGGGCGCGGGCGGCAGGGGAGGGGCTGTAGCGCAGCTGCGCGATGGCCTGCTCCACGCGCGCTCGGGTCGCCGGGCGCACGTTGGGCAGGTCGTTGATCACGCGCGACACCGTCTGGTGCGACACGCCGGCGAGGCGGGCGACGTCGAAGATGTTCGCGGCCCGCGTGGATCCGTCGTCGGCCGTCACCCGCGGGTCAGTCATCGAGCTCTTCCGGTCGGGCCACGAGCGCGAGCAGGGAGTCGACGGTCAGCGAGTCGGACGGCAGCGTGTCGACGATGCGCCCGTCGCGCAGGATGGCGACCCGGTGCCCGACGCGCAGCACCTCTTCGAGCTCCGCCGAGATGAACATCACCGAGAGCCCGTTGGCCGCCATCTCCCCGACCAGGTTCTGGATCTCGACCTTCGCTCCGACGTCGATCCCGCGTGTCGGCTCGTCGAGCACGAGCACGCGGGGCGAGAGGGCGAGCAGGCGCGCGAGCAGCACCTTCTGCTGGTTGCCCCCGGACAGCGTGCCGGCGGGGCGATCGAGATCCGGCGGCCGGATGTCGAGCGCCTCGACCCAGCTCGCCGCCAGCTCGCGCTGCCGCGCCGGCGGGATGCGACGCATCATCCCGCGGTCGGCCTGCAGGGCCAGCGTGATGTTCTCGAGCACGCTCAGTTCGCTGATGATGCCCTCCGTCCGGCGGTTCTCGGAGGAGTAGACCACGCCGAGCGACATCGCCGAGCGGGGGCCGGTCGGAGCCTTGCCGGACCCCTCGATGCGGATGACGCCGCTGTCGATCCGGTCGATGCCCGTGATCGCGCGCGCCAGCTCGGTCCGTCCCGAGCCGAGGAGCCCGGCCACGCCGAGGACGTCGCCCTCGTGCAGCTCGACGTCCGCGTCGCGGATGCCCGCGCCGGCCGAGACGCCTCGCGCGGTGAGGGACGGATGCCGCTCCTCGAGCGCGCCCTCCGCGCGGGGCGCGGCGGTGAGGGCGGCGGCGCTCCGGCCCAGCATGGCCTGCACGAGGTCGATGCGCAGCAGTTCCCGGGTGAGGTACTCGCCGATGAACCGGCCGTCACGCAGCACCGTGACGCGATCGCAGAGCTCGTAGACCTGATCGAGGAAGTGCGACACGAACAGGATCGCGACACCGCGCTGCTTCAGATCGCGCACGACGCGGAACAGCTCGGCGACCTCGTCCAGGTCGAGGCTCGACGTCGGCTCGTCCAGCACGAGCACGCGCACGTCGGCGGAGATCGCCCGCGCGATCGCGACCAGCTGCTGCACCGCGAGCGAGTGCGTGCCGAGCCGCGACGCCGGGTCGATGTCGAGGCCGAGGTCGGCCAGCGCATCGTGGGCCTCGCGGCGCATGCGGCGCCAGTCGATCGCCCCGGCTCTGCGCGGCTCCCGGCCGAGCGCGATGTTCTCGGCCACCGACACGTTGGGGAGAAGGTCGATCTCCTGGTAGACCGTGCTGATCCCGGCGCGCTGGGCGTCGTGCGGCGAGGAGAAGCGCATCACCTCGCCGCCCAGCGTCAGCACGCCGGCGTCGAGCGGAAGGGCGCCCGTGATCGCCTTGATGAGGGTCGACTTCCCGGCGCCGTTCTCGCCCATCAGTGAATGGACCTCGCCGGGGAACAGCCGGAAGTCGACGCCGTCGATCGCGGCATCCGCTCCGAAGCGCACCGTCGCCCCGGAGAGCTGCAGCAGCGGCCGCGCCATCTCCATCAGGCCATTATCCCGGCGGAGAGGGGCGCGACCGCTGTGCGCGGACGTGGTGTCACCGCCTATCTTCGGCGCTGCGAGCGTGCGACGATCACCCGCTGCACCACGATGAACACCAGCAGCAGCGCCCCGATGATGATCTGCGTCCACGCCTGCTCGGCGCCCATGAACGAGATCAGCTTCTTGATCGTGCCGTAGACCAAGACGCCGATCAGCGAGCCGAGCACATAGCCGGTGCCGCCGGTGAGCAGCGTGCCTCCGATGACCACGGCCGCGATCGCGTCGAGCTCGGTGCCGATGCCGTTGCGGGGGTATCCGGCGCCGGAGTAGGCCGTGAGCAGCAGGCCGGCCAGTCCGCCGCAGACGCCGCTGACCACGTAGACCACGATCTTCGTGCGGGCGACGCTCAGGCCCATGAGTCGCGCGGACTGTTCGTTCCCGCCGATCGCGTAGACGGTGCGGCCGAAGCGCGTCCAGAGCAGCACCACGAATGCGACCGCGACCGTGGCCAGCGCGATGATCCCGGTCGGCGTGATGTACCACCCGCCGAGGCTGAAGCGCGTGCGCTGCAGCCACAGGACCGCCGGATCCTCCACGCGGATGGACGAGAGGCTCACCACGAAGGCCAGGCCGCGGGCGAGGAACAGGCCCGCGAGCGACGCGATGAAGGGCTGGACGTCGAAGTACTGCACGAGGACGCCGATCAGCAGGCCGATGGCGGCTCCCGCGACGAGCATGATCGGCACCGCGATCGCCGCCGGCACCCCCTGCGAGAGCAGGCTGGCTCCCAGGATGCCGGTGAAGGCCATGACCGATCCCACCGACAGGTCGATGCCGCCGGTGAGGATCACGAAGGTCAGGCCGACGGCCAGCACCACGAGATAGGCGTTGTCCAGGAGCAGCGCGGAGATGTTCCCGGGGCTGAGGAAGCGCGGGAAGCGGGACTGCGCGCCGACGAGCAGCACGAGGAGGATCGCGACGGCGGCGAAGGTCGGCATCAGCGAGGCGTGCCGGCTCATGAAGGTGGCGTAGCGCGACGGGGTCGCCGTGCGACGCGCCGTCATCTCGAGGCTCCGGGTCATGACGTGACCCCCGTCCGGTCGTCGGCCGCGGATCTGTTGCGGGCGCGCGCCGCGCGCAGCGCCCCCCGTGCCCAGCGATGAAGGCGCGGGGACTGCACGAGGACGACGACGATGACGACGATGGCGAAGAACACGGGGCTCTGCGCGGAGGGCACGCCGAGGAACAGGATGGTCGCCTCCAGGGTCTGGATCGTGAGCACGCCGATGACCGTCCCGGCGATCGTGAACTTGCCTCCCATGAGAGAGGTGCCGCCGAGCACCACCGCGAGGATCGCGTAGAGCTCGATGAAGAGGCCTGCCGCGTTCGCATCCGCTGCGCGGATGTTGGAGCTGTAGATGACACCGGCGATGCCGGCGAGCAGGCCGCTGACCACGTACGCGCCGAACACGATGCCGCGCGCGCGGACGCCGGCCAGCCGGCTCGCCTCGGGATTGATGCCCACGGCCTCCGTCAAGACGCCGAGCGCGGTGCGCCGCTCCATGAGGCCTGTCACGGCGACGGCCGCGACCCAGATCAGGAACGCGAAGGGCAGGGCGAGCAGGTAGCCGGTGGCGATGAACTCATACGGCTCGCTGTTCACCGTCGTGATGAATCCCTCCGTGATCAGCAGGGCAACCCCGCGTCCGGCGAGCATCAGCACGAGGGTGGCGATGATCGGCTGGATGCCGACGACCGCGACGAGGAACCCGTTCCACACGCCGAGCACCAGCGCGACCGCGAGGGACACCAGCAGGGCGACGAGCACCGTGCCGAGATCGCCCGGGTCCGGCGAGGCGTCGATGATGGTCAGCGCGACCGCGCCGGAGACCGCCATGATGGCGCCGACGGAGAGGTCGATGCCGCGCGTGGCGATCACGATCGTCATGCCCAGGGCCACGAGCATCAGCGGCGCACTGTTGCGCAGGATGTCGATGAGCGCCCCGTACAGCTCGCCGTCCCGGACGGTCACCAGGATGAACTGCGGCCGCGCGATCGCGTTGATCGCGATCAGGATCACCAGCGCGGCCGCCGGCCAGAACAGCCGGTGCTTCATGATCGCTCTCATGCGGCGCTCTCCTCGGTCTGGTGGGCGATGTAGTCGATGAGTCCGTCGAGATCCACCTCGCGGCTGTCGAGCTCCCCGATCTTGCGCCGGTCGCGCATCACGACGATGCGCTGCGCGATCCGCAGCACCTCTTCGAGCTCCGACGAGATGAAGATGACGGAGAGTCCTCGGGCGCTCAGCTCGGCGACCTTGCGCTGGATGTCGGCCTTGGCGCCGACGTCGATGCCCCGCGTGGGCTCGTCCAGGACGATCAGCTCCGGCGCCGTGGCGAGCCACCGGGCGAGCAGGACCTTCTGCTGGTTGCCGCCGGAGAGGTTCCCCGCGGGCATGTCGGGATCGGCCGGGCGCACGCCGAGGGCCGCGATGTACTCCGCGACGATGGCATCCGCCTCGCTCTGGGGGATCCGTCGCATCGCGCCGCGGCGGGCCTGGATGCCGAGCACGATGTTCTCCGCCACCGTCAGGTCGGAGATGATGCCTTCGGCGCGGCGGTTCTCCGACGAGAACGCGATCCGATTCTCGATGGCGTGCCGCGGGGTGGCGTGCTTCGCCGGGCGGCCGTTCACCTCGATCCGGCCGCTCTCGGCGCGGTCGGCTCCGTAGAGGAGTCGGACCAGCTCCGTCCGCCCGGATCCGAGCAGGCCCGCGACGCCGACGACCTCTCCCTCGTACACCTCGATGTCGACCGGTTCGAGCGACCCGCGTCTGCCGACACCGGTCGCGCGCAGCACCGGGGTCGCCGAGCGATCGATGGAGCGATCGGCCACCGAGGAGAGCGCGGCGAGCTCGTCGAGCTCGCGGCCGATCATCCTGCTGACCAGTTCGCCCCGCGGAAGCTCGTCGACCGCGTACTCGCCGACGAGGCGCCCGTTGCGCAGGACGGTGATGCGGTCGGAGATCTCGTAGATCTGGTCGAGGAAGTGGCTGACGAAGAGGATCGCGACACCCTTGGCGCGCAGCTCCCGCACCACGTCGAACAGCTGCTCCACCTCGCCGCGGTCCAGGCTCGACGTCGGCTCATCCAGGATGAGGACCTTCGCGTCGAGCACCATGGCGCGCGCGATCGCGATCAGCTGCTGGATGGCGATGGAATGGCTCGACAGCGCGGAGCGGGTGTCGAGGTTCAGCCCCAGGCTCTCCAGCTGGTCGGCTGCCCGCCGATGTGCGGCCTTCCAGTCGATGCCGGTGGCCGTGCGCGGCTCGTGGCCGAGCATCACGTTCTCTCCCACGGAGAGGTTCGCGCAGAGGTTGACCTCCTGATACACCGTGGAGATCCCGGCGTCCTGCGCGTCGGCCGTGCTGGTGAATCGGCGCGGCCGCCCGCCGACGACGATCTCGCCGGCATCCACCGGGTACACCCCCGTGAGGGCCTTGATGAGAGTCGACTTCCCTGCGCCGTTCTCGCCCATGAGCGAGTGGACCTCGCCGGGGCGCAGCGAGAAATCGACGCCGTCCAGTGCGAGCACACCGGGGAATCGGATGGTGATCCCGGTCATCTCGACGACCGGCGGGACTGCGGTGTCCGCGGACATGTGACTCAGCTGCCTTTCCGGGCTTCATCGTCGGCACGCCGCCGGGGGCCCGTGGGCCGCCCGGCGGGGTGCTCTCGACCTACCTTGGTACAGGATCGATGCGCCGGCGATCAGTAGGGACGGCTGTCGATGACCTCGGCGGCCTGCTCCTGGGTGAAGGTCTGGTCTTCGACGTAGACCTCCTTCTCGACCTCCTCGCCGGCGAGCACGTCCTTGACGAGTCCCGCCGCCAGGTCGCCGAGCAGGGGGTTGCATTCGACGATGAAGTTGATCTTCCCGTCGACGAGCGCCTGCATGCCGTCCTTGACGGCATCGATCGACACGATCTGGATGTCGACGCCGGGTTCTGCCCCCGCCGCCTCGATGGCCTCGATCGCGCCGAGCGCCATGTCGTCGTTGTGCGCATAGACCAGGTCGATGCCGTCGGCGCCGTACTTCTGGAGGAAGCCCTCCATGACGGTCTTCCCGCCGTCGCGGGTGAAGTCGCCCGTCTGCGAGTCGATCTTCTCGATCGCCGTTCCTTCGACGGCCTCGTCGAAGCCCGCCGCGCGGTCGTTGGCGGGGGCCGATCCCGTCGTGCCCTCGAGCACGACCATCTTCGTCGGGGTGTCGCCGAACGTCTCGGCCGCCCACTCCCCGGCCATGACGCCTTCCTTCTTGAAGTCCAGGCCGACCCAGCTCGCGTAGAGGTCGTCGGGCGCCGAGACGGTGCGGTCCTCGAGGACAACCGGGATGCCGGCATCCGCCGCCTCCTGCAGCACGTCGTCCCAGCCGTCCTCCACGATCGGCGCGATGACGATGGCGTCGACGCCCTGGTTGATGAAATCGCGCACGGCGGCGATCTGGGCAGCGGTGTCGTTGTCTGCCGCGTTGAAGACCAGCTCGAAGCCGTTGTCGGCCGAGAAGGCCTCCTTCATCGACTCGGTGTTCGCCGAGCGCCAGCCCGACTCCGAACCGGTCTGGGCGAAGCCGACGGTGATGACCTCGTCGCCGCCGCTCCCGGCGTCGCCCCCGTCAGCGTCTCCGCTCGCGCAGCCGGTCGCGGTGAGGGCCAGGGCCCCCAGTAGCGCGAACCCGGCGAGAAGCTTGTTCCTGCTCATTCCAAAACCTCCTCGTTCTGGTCCGGCATCGCTGCCGGCTCGTTGTGATGCGGGTCGCTGCTGTGCGACTCCGACGCTGGAGATGTTAGCCCTCACATTCCGGTCGCTGGCAAGATGTTAGCGGTAACAGTTCCATAACGCGAGAGCCGCGCATGAGATGCGTCTCCGGCCGGACAGCCTCGCGCAACGGTTGAAGTGAGGGATAACATCTGTCGCAAAGGGTGCTGGGCGCGCGACCGGCGGCAGCGGCTGCCCGCGCGGCGAGGCGGATAGGGTGAGCGCGATGAGCGAGCCGCGAGCGAGTGCCCCGTCGTCCAGCCGTGTGGGCGTGCGCGACGTCGCCCGCGCGGCGGGGGTCTCGACGCAGACGGTGTCGCGCGTCATCAACGAGCAGCCGAACATCCGGCCCGAGACCCGGGACCGCGTCCTGCGCGCCATCGCCGATCTCGGGTACCGCGTCAACAACGCCGCCCGGGCGCTCGGCACGCGCACCACGCGCACCCTCGGGGTGATCGCGTCCGATGCGACGCTGTACGGGCCGGCCGTCGGCATCGCCGCGCTGGAGGCGGCCGCACGCGAGTCCGGGCGGTGGATCGCGACGGCATACGCGGATGCCTCGGACGAGGCATCCGTCCGCGACGCGGCCGATCGCCTGCTCGGGCAGGGGGTCGACGGGCTCATCGTCCTGGCCCCGCACGCCGCGACGCTGCCCGCGCTGGTGGACGCGCACGCCGGGATCGCCGTCGCGGCACTGCACTCCGGGCAGGGCGCCTCCCCGCAGGAGGCGGGGGCGGCGCTCGCCGTGACGCACCTGCTCGCCCTCGGCCACCGGCGCATCGCACGCGTCGCCGGTCCCGACGACTGGCTCGAGGCCCGTTCTCGCGAGGCCGGCGCGCTGCGGGCGCTGGCCGAGGCGGGGATCGAGCCCGGCCGGCGATGGAGCGGTGACTGGACCGCCGCGGCCGGCGCGGCGATCGCGGGCGAGGTGGCCGCAGCGGTCAGCGCATCCGAGGGGCCGACGGCCATCGCGGTGGCCAACGACCAGATGGCCCTGGGGCTCATCGCGGGCCTGCGCCACGCACAGCTGGACGTCCCGGGCGACGTGAGCGTCGCCGGATTCGACGACAACCCGGATGCCGCGTTCTATCGCCCCGCGCTCACCACGGTCGGGCTCGACCTCGCCGGCGAGGCCCGCCGTGCCGTCGCCGAGGTGCTCGGCGCACCGGCGCCGGCGGTCGCGCCCCCGCGGCTGGTCGTCCGGGCGTCCACGGCGCCGCCCCGCTGAACGCGGGCGTCGAACCACCGGTGCGAATCGTCGGTGTTACCGGTAACATGGCGTCCCGGGCGATGCTCTGCCCCACTTCTCGACACGAGACCCGATGGAGGACCCCGTGACCAGCCCCGACCCGGCGACGCCGCCGCCCTCGTTCTCCGCCGAGGTGGAGGCATCCATCGCCGCCGTCCGTGCCGAGGTGGCGGCGCTCCACGCCGAGCTCGTGCGATACGGCCTGATCGTGTGGACGGGCGGGAACGTGTCGGGACGCGTGCCCGGAGCCGACCTGTTCGTCATCAAGCCGTCCGGCGTCTCGTACGACGACCTCGCGCCGGAGAACATGATCCTCTGCGACCTCGACGGTGACGTCATCCCCGGAACGCCGGGGAGCGACCGCAGCCCGTCGAGCGACACCGCCGCGCACGCGTACGTCTACCGGCACATGCCCGAGGTCGGGGGAGTCGTGCACACCCACTCGACGTTCGCGGTGGCGTGGGCCGCGCGCGGCGAGGAGATCCCCTGCGTCATCACCGCGATGGCCGACGAGTTCGGTGGGCCCGTCCCGGTCGGGCCGTTCGCCATCATCGGCGACGACTCCATCGGCCGCGGCATCGTCGAGACCCTCACCGGACACCGCTCGCGCGCCGTGCTGATGCAGAACCACGGACCGTTCACGATCGGGGTGTCGGCGAAGGACGCCGTCAAGGCCGCCGTCATGGTCGAGGACGTCGCCCGCACGGTGCACTACGCCCGCGAGGCCGGCCCGCTCATCCCCATCCCGCAGGAGGCCATCGACCGCCTCTACGACCGGTACCAGAACGTCTACGGCCAGAGCTCGGACGAGCGTCGCAGCGGTGCCGACGACGGTGCGGAAGAGGCCGGCCGGTGAGCGCGGACGCGATCCGGGCCGGGCGCACGGCGCTCGGCATCGAACTGGGCTCGACCCGCATCAAGGCGTGCCTCGTGGATGCCGACGACCCGGCGAACGTGCTCGCCGTGGGCTCGCACGCGTGGGAGAACCGCTACGAGTCGGGCCTGTGGACCTATTCGCTCGACGAGGTCTGGTCGGGGCTGCAGGACGCGTACGCCGAGCTCGTCTCCGACGCCCGGCAGCGCCACGGCGTGGCGCCCGGGACGTTCGGGGCTATCGGCGTCTCGGCGATGATGCACGGCTACCTCGCCTTCGACGAGGCGGGGGCGCTTCTCGTGCCGTTCCGCACGTGGCGCAACACGAACACCGGCGCCGCGGCGGCGGAGCTCACCGAGGCGTTCGGCGTGAACATCCCGCTGAGGTGGTCGATCGCACACCTGCACCAGGCGGTCATCGACGGCGAGGCGCATGTCCCCGCCCTCCGGTTCGCCACCACACTCGCCGGCTACGTCCACTGGAAGCTGACGGGCGAGAAGGTGCTCGGCGTCGGAGACGCCTCGGGGATGTTCCCGATCGGCGCCGGGACATCCGGCTACGACACCGCGCTGCTCGCACGCTACGACGACCTCGCCGCCGGTCGTCTGCCGGTGGCCGGCGTCGCGGAGCTCCTGCCCGAGATCCGCGTCGCCGGAGAAGCCGCCGGCGCGCTGACGGCCGAAGGGGCGGCGCTGCTCGACCCGTCCGGAGCGCTGCGCCCCGGCATCCCGTTCTGCGCCCCCGAAGGCGACGCCGGGACCGGCATGGTCGCGACCAACGCCGTCGCCCCGCGGACCGGCAACGTCAGTGCGGGCACGAGCATCTTCGCGATGGTCGTGCTCGAGCGGCCGCTCGAGCGCGTGCACCACGAGCTCGACCTCGTGACGACCCCCTCCGGCGATGCGGTGGCCATGGTCCACTGCAACAACGGCGCCAGCGAGCTCGCCGCCTGGGCGGGGATGTTCGCGCGGTTCGCCGAGGCGTCCGGTCGCCCGCTCGCCGACGACGCCGTGTACGAGACGCTCTTCCGCGAGGCGCTCGAAGGCGAAGCCGATGCCGGCGGGCTGCTGGCCTACAACCACCTCGCCGGCGAGCCGATCGCCGGGCTCGCCGAGGGGCGTCCGCTGTTCGTGCGCACGCCCGACAGTCGACTCACGCTGGCGAATGCGATGCGCGCGCACCTCTACGGCGTCTTCGGCACGCTGGCGTTGGGCATGCGCGTGCTCGAGGACGAAGGGGTCGGCCTCGACCGCATGTTCGCGCACGGCGGCATGTTCCGCACCGCGGGCGTCGCGCAGCGCTTCCTCGCGGGCGCGCTCGGCGCTCCCGTCTCGGTCGGCGACACCGCCTCCGAAGGCGGCGCGTGGGGGATCGCCGTGCTGGCCGCGTACGCGCGGGCGGTGGCGAGCGCGGATGCCTCGGCCGAGGCATCCGTCATCTCGCTGTCGTCCTATCTCGACGCGCGGGTCTTCGCCGACGCCGCCGTCGAGACCGCCGACCCGGAACCCGCCGACGTCGCCGGGTTCGCCGCCTACCTCGACCGCTACCGAGCCGGCCTCGCCGTCGAAGCCGCCGCGGTCACCGCTCTCTGAAACCCGAAGGAACAACGATGACCCGCACGCCCCTGTCCACCTCGCTCGACACCTACGAGGTCTGGTTCGTCACCGGCAGCCAGAACCTCTACGGCGAAGAGACCCTGCGCCAGGTCGCGGAGCAGTCCCAGGCCGTGGCCGAGGGTCTGGCCGGCCTCCCGGTCAAGGTCGTGTGGAAGCCGGTTCTGAAGGACTCGGACTCGATCCGCCGCCTCGCCCTCGACGTCAACGCCCGCGACGACGTCATCGGCGTCGTGGCGTGGATGCACACGTTCAGCCCGGCGAAGATGTGGATCGCGGGACTCGACGCACTCCGCAAGCCGCTGCTGCACCTGCACACGCAGGCGAACGTGGAGCTGCCGTGGGCCGACATCGACTTCGACTTCATGAATCTGAACCAGGCCGCGCACGGCGACCGCGAGTTCGGGTACATCCAGACCCGTCTGGGTGTGGCGCGCAAGACGGTCGTGGGTCACGTCTCCAACCCGGCGGTGCGGCAGCAGGTGGAGGACTGGCAGCGCGCCGCCGCGGGCTGGGCGGCGTCGCGGTCGCTCAAGCTCGCCCGCTTCGGCGACAACATGCGCTACGTCGCGGTGACCGAGGGCGACAAGACCGAGGCGGAGCTGCGGTTCGGGGTGCAGGTGAACACGTGGGGCGTGAACGAGCTCGTCGCCGCCGTGGAGGCCCAGACCGACGCGGACGTCGACGCGCTGGTGCAGGTCTACCTCGATGAGTACGACGTCGCGGCCGAGCTGCGGCCCGACGGCGACCGCCACCAGTCGCTGCGCGACGGCGCCGCCATCGAGCTCGGCCTGCGGTCGTTCCTCGAGGAGGGCGGCTTCGGCGCGTTCACCACGTCGTTCGAGGACCTCGGCGCGCTGAAGCAGCTGCCGGGCCTGGCGGTGCAACGGCTCATGGCCGAGGGGTACGGGTTCGGGGCCGAGGGCGACTGGAAGACCGCGATCCTCGTCCGGATCGCCAACGTCATGGGCGCGGGCCTCCCCGGCGGGGCGAGTCTGATGGAGGACTACACCTACGACCTCGTCGCCGGAGACGAGAAGATCCTCGGCGCGCACATGCTCGAGGTCTCGCCGTCGCTGACCACCGCGAAGCCGCGTCTGGAGGTGCACGCGCTCGGCATCGGCGGCAAGGACGACCCGGTGCGCCTGGTCTTCACCGCCGACCCCGGCCCCGCGCTCGTCGTCGCGATGAGCGACATGCGCGACCGGTTCCGCCTCGTCGCCAACGTCGTCGAGAACGTCGACGCCCCCGACCTGCCCAAGCTCCCCGTGGGCCGGGCGGTGTGGAAGCCGGCACCGGACTTCGCCACCAGCGCCGCCTGCTGGCTCGCCGCCGGCGCCGCACACCACACCGTGATGACCACCGCGGTCGGCATCGAGGTGTTCCGCGACTTCGCCGACATCGCCGCCACCGAGCTCGTCGTCATCGACGAGGACACCACCGTGCGCGGCTTCCAGCGCGAGCTGCGCTGGAACCAGGCGTACTACCGCCTCGCCCAGGGGCTCTGACCTTCGTAATCCCCGGTTTCGAGCGCCCCGAACCTCGCCGCTACTCTGGTTGGCGGCATCCGCCCCCCTTCCGCAAGGAGCCCACATGGCACGTCCCCCCGCTTCCGGAACCCAGCACGCGCTGCGTGCGGGTGACTACGAGGCCGTCGTCGCGAGCGTCGGTGCGACGCTGCGCTCGCTCACCTACCGGGGCCGCGACCTCGTCGTGCCGTTCGAGGCCGACGAGGTGCGTCCGGCGCATCGAGGTGCGACCCTCGCACCGTGGCCCAACCGCGTGGTCGACGGCACCTACTCGTTCGGCGGCCGCGACTTCCAGCTGCCCCTCACTGAGCCGGCGCGCTCGCACGCGCTGCACGGCCTGGCGACGTGGCTCGACTTCGAGGCCGTCGACAAGGGGCGCGACCACGTGACGCTCGCCGCCGTCATCCAGCCGCAGACGTTCTACCCGTGGCGCCTGGTCATCACGACGACGTTCTCGCTGGGTCCTGACGGCCTCACGCAGTCGGTCACCGCCCTCAACGAGAGCGAGCAGCCGGCGCCCTGGGGGACCGGGCCGCACCCGTACCTCGTTGCCGGGGACGGTCGCGTCGACGGCTGGACTCTCGAGCTGCCCGCCGCTCAGGTGCTCGCAGTCACCCCCGACCGCCTCATCCCCACCGGCCTGGTCGCGGTGGACGCCGACGACCCCGAGCGGTTCGACTTCCGCTCGCCGCGGGTCATCGGCTCCGCCGAGATCGACCACGCGTACTCCGGACTGATCCGCGATGCCGACGGCTACGCCACGGTTCGCGTGACGGATGCCGCCGGCTCCGGCGTGCAGATGACGTGGGATGCCACGTGCCCCTGGGTGCAGGTGCACACCGCCGACAAGCCCGACCCGGCGCAGAGCCGTCTCGGGCTCGCCGTCGAGCCGATGACGTGCGCACCGGATGCCTTCAACGCCTCGTCGTACGACTACGACGCCGGTCTCATCGAGATCGAGCCGGCGGCATCCGTCACCGCGTCCTGGCGCATCGCCGCGATCGACTGATCTCTGCCGTGACATGACGAAGGCGGAGCCGGCCCCCCGGGCGGCTCCGCCTTCTTCAGGTGCGGGTCAGTTGTCCCGCAGGTCTTCCTTGATGTCGTTGCGCGTCTTCACCGAGTCTCGCTCGCGCTCGGCTTTGCGAACCTCGGCATCCGCCTTCATCTCGTCGACCTTGTCGCCGATGCGATCTGTCGTGTCTTCGAATCCACGCTTGACCTTTTCGCCGACGGCCTCGGCCGTCTCTTTGGCGTCATCCATGAATCCCATCGGTCACTCCTCTCGAGAGGGATGTGACTCCGACGCTACGTGGGACCCCCGCTTTCAGAGGGGGGCCTTGATTCCCCGGCCCGGGTCCGCTAGAGCGGCAGCGCAGGGGAGTCGACGTCGTCGCCCGCGGCCTCTCGTTCTTCCGGACTCGCGAACGCCCGGCGGACGCTAGCCTTTTCGAGGGAGGTGCGATGGGCAAGACCGCAGAGGCGATCGCCGAAGGGGTGTCCATCGCGTCCGCCGCCGCTCGGCTGGCCATCCGCAACCGGATCCTCGTCGAGACGATCGCACACGACGCGCCGTTCGACGTGGCGACGTTCACGCCGTTCGCCCACGAGACGCTGATCGCGCTGGCCGACGAGCAGGACCAGGCGGCCGCGCTCGTGAGGAGCCAGCGCAAGAAGGCCTGGGGCAAGTTCACCGACCCCGACGGCACGCACGACTACCGCGACCGCGACACCCGCAACCTGCGCCGGAGGGGCCGTCAGTACGCCGGCGTCGCCCACGCGCTGCGTCGCATGGCCGACGACCCGCACGTGGTGCGCACGCTCATCGAGCAGTCCCGCGACGCCGCCTGGGGCGACGTCGAGGCCAACCTCCAGCGAAGGCTGCGCGTCGAGGGCATGCGACCAGAGCTCGACCCCGACTACGACCGCATGCGGGCCGCGCGCATGCAGTCGATCCGCCTGGTCGACCTCCCGCGTCTGGCGTCCCACAAGCGCCATCAGGATGCGAAGACGGATGCCGCGCCCTCCGGCCCGACCCCGACTCCCTCTCCGCGCATCTCCGGCATCGACGCCAGCGAGCTCGACTCCTGACGCCAGCGCGACGGCCGGCGAGGGGCGGACACGCCCGGGAATCCGGCATCCTCCCGCCGATTCGCGCCGTGGGTGGCCGTGAGGTATTCTTGACGACGTTGTGCGCTGCTGCGAACGACATGCGCCCGTAGCTCAATGGATAGAGCATCTGACTACGGATCAGAAGGTTAGGGGTTCGAGTCCCTTCGGGCGCGCACTGTGTTGAGACAGTGACCTCGAGAAGAGCGCCGGTTCGCCGGCGCTCTTCTTGTTCCTGCGGTCCATCGCCGGGTTGGCGGCGACGGAGTCAGGATCCGACGATCGAGCGTCGGCGCCGCGCGGTTGATTACTCGGTCGGCGCGAGTGACGGCCACAACGTGGCGACGATGTCTTCCGTGTAACCGTCCGGCGCGAAGTTGGTCCAGTGCGTGGCGACCCAGCCGGTATCCCGGAAGTAGTGCGTCTCTCCCACGGTGGCGTAGAGTTCCCCGTCGACGAAGACGTCCTCCCGGGTCCGGCAGATCGTGCCCTCGGCGTGCTGCTTGCACGTCATCCCGGACTCGACGGCGGCCTGCGCGACTGATGTCGATTGCCCCGAATCCACCATGGTGACGTTGGTCGAGAGTCCGTACTCGGATGCCCCGCCCCAGGTGCACCGGAGAGTCGGGGCCTCTTCGAGTACCTCCCGGCCGGCCGCCAGCTCCGTGGACGGCGTGGTATGCAGGGGATCGTTGAGCGGCGGCGCCGTGGCTGTCAGGTGGGCGAACATCGCGTCGGAGTAGATGTCTGCGCACGCTCCCGGAAGCACCAGGGCGGTCGCCCCATCGTCAGAAGGGGCGGCAGACGAAGAAGGAGTCCCCCTCGGCGGAGGTGGGCTGGATGCGGTCGGCGGGGTGCTGACGGAAGCCTCGGGTGGCTTCGCGCAGGCGGCGAGCGCCACGACGAGGAGCGCCACGCCTGCGAGGGCGGACACGGTGCGTACCGCGTGCCGGTCGATGGTTGCCACGGCGTCTCCCGAAGCTCGAGGGAAGTCCGCGTAGGCCTCGAAGGCATTCGATTGCGCCGCGTCCGCGCCGACCCGCCAGGCGGGGAACGCCCCGACGACCTTCCCGTTTCCCTCGAATGGTTCGGCAGCGGCGGAAGGGATGTCGGTCGACCGCTTGATGATCTCGTTGTCTGCGCTCATACCAAGTAGTGTCCGGATCGGGCCGAGACGGTTCACGATGCATCGTGCCACCGACTGCGGTCGCTCACGAGGGTCCATCGCCGACCCCGGCGATCGTAGGCTGCGGTCCCCTTCGTCCTTGGACATGGCCGGCGACCGCCGTCTGTGACCAGCCCAGGGATCAGATATCCCCGACGTGCCAGGTCGCCCCCCACCACGACGATCCGCATAGTGGACCTCGCGGTCCTCGGCGTTACAGGTGGATGTGGATGCGGTAGAGGCTGGTGGATGCGGTGATGTAAAGCGTCGTACCGTCCTCGCCGCCGAAGCAGACGTTGGACACGATCTCGGGAACGGGGATCGCGCCGACACGGGCACCCTCCGCATCGAAGACGACGACGCCGGTGGCGCTGGATGCCCAGACGCGCCCGCGGGCGTCGACGCGCAGGCCGTCGCACACTCCGTCCTCGATCAGCGCGAAGGTGTCTCCCTGATCGCATGCGCCGTCGTGCACGCGGTAGCGGCGGATGTGGTGGGGGACGCCCGGCTGCGTGGCCCCTGCCGTGTCCGACACGTAGAGGACCGTCTCGTCCGGTGAGAACGCGAGTCCGTTCGGATGCACCATATCGGTGATCACCGGCCGCAGCTCTCCCATCCGCTCGTCGAAGCGGAACACGAAGCATCCTTCGTACTCGGGCGCCGCGGCGTGTCCTTCGTGATCGGAAAGGATGCCGTAGGGCGGATCGGTGAACCAGATCGCGCCGTCCGAAGCGACCACCACGTCGTTCGGCGAATTGAAGCGCACACCGTCCCACCGATCGACGATCGGCGTCACGACCCCGTCGACGTCGCGCTCGATCCGGCGCAGTCCGTGCGAGCACTGCACGACCCGACCCTCGAGATCGAGGGTCCGACCGTTCGTGAACTCGACTCCGGCTCGATACACGTCTACGCCCCCGGTCGCGGCGTCGAACTGCAGGATCCTGTCGTTCGGGATATCGCTCCAGCGCACGGCTCCAGCATCCGGGAGCCAGACCGGTCCCTCGGCCCACGCCATACCGGTGTACAGGCGCTCCAGCTGTGCACCCGGCTGAATCAGAGGCGTGGTCTCGGTCATTCCAGGGTCAACTCTCCCGGGGGCAGGGCGCAGGCTCAAGACGCAGGCTGAGCGAAGTGCAGAAGGAGCAGCTGCGGACGGCCGGAGACCGCGCGCGCCGCGTCAGGTACGTATGCCAACAGGGACCATGGCCACGCCGGCCAGTCGCCGATCTCGGCGCTCGGCCTCGGCAGCGGCGAGTCGTCCCAGTGGAGGGCGGGCTCCTCGACGGCGCGCAGCTCGAGTCCCGCGGCGAGCGCGGCCCGAAGATAGTCGCCGAGGGGATGCCGGAATGCCGGGGCTAGGCGGCGCTCGCCGTCGGGTCCCAGACCCTTGATGCCCGAGCCGATCGTGGTGAGCTCGCGATGCACGTCTGAGATGAGGAGCGCGCCACCCGGGCGCAGCACGCGGGCGAACTCGGCGAACACCGGGCCGAGATCGCTGATGTGGACGAGCGCGAGCGCGCACACGACCACATCGACCGATCGGTCGGCGAGAGGCAGTCGATCGACTGATCCCAGGTGGAAGTCGCCCTCCGGGACACGCTCGCGGGCCAGTTCGAGCATGTCCTGTGACCCGTCGACGCCGATCATGGTGTGGCCGAGGTCGGCGAGGATCCGCGCGAATCGGCCTGTGCCGCACGCGGCATCCAGGGCGACGCCACCCTCGCGGTGCGCCAGCCATTCGGTGATGACCGGCTCGTCGATCGCGAAGAGGCCACCGCCCGCATTCGCGTCGTAATCAGATGCCTGCTGCTGATAGGCGACGTCAGCGGCCACGCGCTCCGCGAGCACCCCGCGATTCTGGAGTTTCCCGTCGGCGAGCAATCGGCGGATCTCGGCGACCCGGTCTTCGACGAAGGCTTGATCGTGGTCACCGGCCCATGCGTCGAGCAGAGCGGACCCTTCGATGCCGAGCAGATATGCAAGAGGGTCCTGATAGATCACGATCAAGGAGCGTAGCCAGCGCCACGCGCGCAGACCAAGGCACGGCTACTTCCTTCGGGCACCCGTTCAGGGAGATCAACGGCCGCAGCGCACGCATGTCCGCCGGGTAGCGCGCATACGTGGCGATCGCCGGTCGAGGGCCGAGCCGGCGAATCCAGGCAGCCTCCCCAGTGCGGAGCGCCCAGGTGCGAGGCCGTTGAGCATTGCGACTGACACGATCGGCGCCAGGGCCCCTCTTCTCGTTTCTGCTGCAGTTCGCCTCCCTTCTTGTTCCTCATGCCGTCCGGCTGCAGCCATGCGGGCGAGTGGCGCGACCGGGTCAGACGGCCGGTTCCGGCTGCACGACATCCGGGAGTTCGGGGACGAGCACGAGCACGATGTCCTGGACTTTCCAGTCGATCTCGATGCACGCGAGCCGGGCGCTCTCGAGGTGATCCATCGAAGGCGGCTGACCCTCGCGCGGGACGACGAACGCCTCGATGTGGAACACGTGCCCCTCGTCGCGCGTACGGCACCCCGCTTCGGCGACCCACGGCAGTCCGCGAAGGTACTTCTCCACCTCTCGGCCGACGGGGTGCGGCTTCTTGTCGTCGAAGGTGGTCGCGCGCTCATCCATCAGGTCGAGGGTCGCGGCGCGCAGATTGCGGAAGCCGTCGTAGAGGATGCTCCCGGAGATGAAGAGTGCGGCGACGTAGTCGAGCCACCAGAGCCCGATGCCGACGCCGGCGACGCCCACGATGGAACCGGCCGCTGTCATCCAGTCGGCCTTGTTCATGTCGGCGTCGGCGTAGAGCACCTTGTTGTGCAGCTCGCGTGCGAGCCTCAGCTTTGCCCGCCCGATGATGACGGGTGGCACGGCGATGACGGCCATGACGCCGATCATCAGCCACCCGAGCCAGATCACCTGGCCGAACAGCACGACGGTTCCGATCGTCGGGTGCTCGCCGCGGAGGAGCCCCGTACCCGAATCGATGATGAGGAAGGTTCCCATCCCTGTGAGCGCCACCGCGGCCACGAGGTGCCCGACCCCCACCGACCGGTGAAAGCCGTAGGGATGGTCGGGAGTGGGTGGCCTCCGGTTGATCCGTACCGCGATGAGGAAAGCGATCGGAGGGATGAATGACAGCAGGTCTTCGAGCCAGGCGGCCTTCATCGCCTGCGAGTTGCCGAGCACGAGGAACACGAGGATGACACTGACGGCGAGAAAGCCGATCGTGATCCACTCGAGCCGGATGGCCCGATGCAGGACCTGGACCTGCTTCTCAGGCAGCTTGGTCCTGCCGAAGCTGATGCTCATCGCAACCTCGCAGCCTCGTGCGTGAGGAAGGTCTCGAGGCTGGTGAGGAACGCGTTCTCGCCCATCGGGACCAGCATCACGAGCTTGTGCCTCTTCCCGTCCTCGTCGGTGAACTCGCCGTACGGCCTCGTCACGCCCGCCTTGTCCGCCCACGGCGTGGCATCAGTCAGCCCGCCGATCACGAGATCGACATCCTCCCGCTCCAGCGCCCGCACCAGTGCCTCTTCGGAGCCGACCGTCCACTCGATCTCCGCGTCGACCGTCTCGGCGAACGACTCGACAAGCGCAGCCTCTGAGCCGGCCACCGCGTCTCCGGTGACGGAGGTGAAGTCGCCGTTGGGGGACACGCCGACGTTCAGGGTGCCGCCCGACACGCGATCCAGTGTGCCTTGGGGATCCGCGGGAACGGCGGCGCATCCGGTCAGCAGGAGCAGCGATGTCGTCAGCGCCAGGACTCTCCGCATGACATCACGATAGGCGCGCTTCTACGAAGGCCCGGCGAGGCGCAACGAAGGCAGCCCGAACATCTCCCCATCGACCTCATGATGCGGACGATCCCGGACCGCAGCCGGAGACGACGTCGCGCTGATCCTGAGGCCCCTTCCCTCTGGGCGTGTGCGCCATCATCATGGACCTGTCCGCATCGAGCGATGGAGGTCGAGATGAGCGTGTATCGAGTGATCGATGTCGTCGGCACGAGTGCGTCCTCGTGGGAGGAGGCGGCCCGAGAAGCGATCACTACAGCGTCCGGGTCGCTCCACGACCTGCGCGTGGCGGAGGTCACGAAACAGGACGTCGTGGTCGGCGACGACGGCGCGCTGCTGTTCCGCACCCGGATCCAGCTGTCGTTCAAGTACGTGCCGGAGTAAGCCGGGCGTCACCATCAAGACCCCACGGTCACGACTGTGTTCGGTCATCGTGCGCGCTGTCGCGGTGATCCGCGACGTCCGGCTCCGCCCGCAGCAGGTCGGCGGCCTCCTCCTCGGGCCGAGGAGCGATGGTCTCGTCGAGTTCGATCTCCGGGATGTCCGGCTCGCCGGGCCCGGGCACCCGGTGTGCGGGTACGTGCTCATCGTGGACGGACATCGCAGCCCCCTTCGCGGAAGAAACCCAGCGTACGTCGACGCGCCCTGGCGGAGACGGCGCGCGCTACCTCCGCTGCTCGAAGATCCCTGCCGTGATCGGCACCGCGACCGCGCCGCAGACGATCAGCACGCCGAGCACGAACGCCGGTGCCGAGAGGATCGGCAGCGAGAACGAGATCCCCAACAGCACCATCCCGCCGATGAGCAGGATCAGATAGATGACGAACAGCATCGTCCACCTCCAGAGGTCGATTCCCTCCTGAATACTCCCCGATTCGCTCCGGCGCGAGGGGGGTTGCGTGCGGCCTGGCACGTCGCGTACGGGCGGGCCACAATGACGCCATGAGACTCGTGCAGGTCGCGCAGCACGCCGAGGATCTCGAGCGTGCTGCGGCCTTCTACTCCGCACTGCTCGAAGCGCCTGCAACCGCTGTCTTCGATCCGCCCGGGCTCCTCTTCTTCGACCTCGACGGGGTGCGACTCCTGCTCGATCGCGCGGCCCCACCGTCTCTCCTCTACCTCCGCGTCGACGACGTCGACAGGGCACTCGAGCGGCTCGGGGGTCGCGCGGACGTGGTCTCGCCCCCGCACGTCATCTTCACGCACACCGACGACACGCTCGGGCCCGCCGGGCACGACGAGTGGCAGGCCTTCGTGAAGGACTCCGAGGGCAACACGGTAGGGCTCGTCTCGTTCCGGCCTTCGGCGTGAGTCGACAGACTGCCTCGCGGAATCGCCGTGATGCGCGCATCGTGCTCCTATCGACTCGGTAACGCCCTGCAGATCGCACGGGGCGTGCTTTAGCCTGGTGGCGATGAGCGCCTACGTCTCGGCGTTCGAGCTGTTCTCCATCGGCGTAGGACCCTCGAGCTCCCACACGGTCGGCCCCATGCGGGCGGCCCACGACTTCGCCGTGCGGCTGCGCGCCTGCGGTGCGCTGCCCCGCGTGCGGCGGGTCACCTGCACGCTCTACGGCTCGCTCGGCGCGACCGGCATCGGCCACGGCACGCCGGACGCGGTGGTCGCAGGCCTGCAGGGACACGAACCCGAGACGGTGGATCCGGATGCCGTCCGTGCGGCGTGGAGCGGATGGCCCGACGGCGAGACGCTCGCCGTCGCGGGCGTCCACGCCGTACCGTTCCGGCGCGACGACGTCGTCTTCGCGCCGCGGACCAGGCTGCCCGCGCACCCGAACGCGATGACGCTGGAGGCGTGGGCATCCGCTGACGACGGCCCGGCACGCGCGCTGAGCGGTCCCGGCATCCGCGAGACCGGCGCGTCCGCCGCGACGGTCGAGATCGAGCCGGTGTCCGGTGCCGGCCTCATCGCCCGCGAGACGTACTACTCGGTCGGAGGCGGATTCATCCGCCGCGAGGGTGACCCGTCGACCGGCGCGGGCGCCACTGCGTCAGCGTCTGTGTACCCGATGGATTTCGACAGCGCCGAGCAGCTGCTGGCGCTGTGCGATGAGCGGGGCCTCACGATCGCCGAGGCCGCCCGCCTCAACGAGACGGCGCTTCGCAGCGAGGAGCAGGTCGCCGAGGGGCTGGACGCCATCTGGGATGCGATGGCCGCCTGCGTCGAGGCCGGTCTGCGCGCCGACGGCGTGCTGCCGGGCATGCTGGGCGTGAAGCGGCGTGCCGCTGCCATCCGCGCACAGCTCGAGACGGCGGAAGCGGACGGTCGCCGCGAACTCCCGGGGGAGTGGCTCGGTGCCTTCGCGCTCGCGGTCAACGAGGAGAACGCCGCCGGTGGCCGCGTGGTGACCGCGCCCACGAACGGCGCCGCGGGGATCGTGCCCGCCGTGGCGATGTACTGGTGGCGCTTCCTCGCCGATTCGGGGCTCGGCGCCGGCAACGCGGTCACCCCGTACGGCGAGCTCGTCGGCAGCGCCCTCCTCGGCTACCACGGGCATGCCGCCGCGCCCGAGGCGATCGCCGGGTGGGACGAGCGCGAGGTCGCCGAGGCGAACCGTCGCCGCGGCATCCGTCGGTATCTCCTCACCGCGACGGCGCTCGGCTCTCTCTTCAAGGCGAACGCGTCGATCTCGGGGGCCGAGGGCGGCTGCCAGGCCGAGGTCGGGTCGGCGTGCGCGATGGCCGCCGGCGGGCTCACCGCCGTGATGGGCGGCACCAACCGCCAGATCGAGAACGCGGCCGAGATCGCGATGGAGCACCATCTCGGCCTCACCTGCGACCCGGTCGGCGGGCTGGTGCAGATTCCGTGCATCGAGCGCAACGCGATCGCGGCGTCCACCGCCGTCACTGCGGCGCGGCTCGCGCTGCGCGGCGACGGCTCGCACTACGTCTCGCTCGATGCGGTGGTCGAGACGATGCGGCAGACGGGGATCGACATGTCGCACAAGTACAAGGAGACCAGCGAGGGCGGGCTCGCGGTCAACGTCATCGAGTGCTGACGCGTTCGTTCACGGCGAACGGCGGATCTAGCACTCGCACCCCTCGAGTGCTAATCTGTGATTAGTTGAGTCGACTCGACTCAACTCCAAGAACGAGAGGAGACAACCATGGCTACGTATGACCCGTTCCGTGATCTCGATCGTCTGGCGTCGAGTCTCTTCGACACGCGACGCGGCCCGCGCCGCATGCCGATGGACCTGTACCGCGATGGCGACCACTATGTCCTGACCGCCGATCTGCCGGGCATCGACCCGGGATCCGTCGACATCGACGTGGACGGCCAGCTGCTGACCATCCGCGCCGAGCGCACCCTCCACAGCGGCGAAGACGTCAAGTGGATCACCCGTGAGCGCGAGGCCGCGAGCTTCCTGCGGCAGCTCAACCTCGGCCAGGGGATCGACACCGACAGCATCTCCGCCAGCTATAACAACGGCGTGCTGAGCGTCACGATCCCCGTCAGCGAGAAGGCGAAGCCGCGCAAGGTCGAGGTGACGACCGAGGGGTCGTCGCCCACCATCCAGGCGCACGAGTCCACCTCGGACGCGCCGCAGCCCATCGAGCAGTGACCGGCTGAGCCGCACACGATCGACGGATGCCTCGTCCCCACGTCGGGGACGGGGCATCCCGTCTTTCCGCACGGCCCGGGAGCGAGGCCGCAGCAGCCGGTCCGGGCCCGCTCAGCCTCCGCTGCGGCGGCCGCGGCGGACGCGATCGAGCGTCTCGCCCGCGGCGACTCCGGCGAGCACGACGGAGGCGGCGACGGTGAGCCACAGCGCACCGATCCCGCCCGAGGCCAGCGCCACCGCGCCGACGACCAGCAGCGCCGCGATGCCCGCGAGCTGGGCACGCGCCCACCGCTGCTCGAGCACGCGCCGGAAGAGGACGCAGCCGATCAGGAACAGCAGCGGGCCCAGCAGCACGGCGACCGTGGGCGCGAAGCCGGCTGCCCGCGGATGGGCGAGGGCCTCCTTGTCGCCCACGCTCAGCGCGACGATCCCGCCGATGATGGCGAGGTGGATCCAGGTATACGCCGTCCGCGCGAGGCGGCCGGGCTCGTCGGCCGCCTCGATCGCCTCCGAGCCCAAGCGCTCGCCGTGATCGAAGTAGATCCACCAGATGGCGGCCGCGGCGGCGAACGCCGCCGCCATGGCGATGATGGACTCGGCCGATGACTCCTTCGCCACGAAGGCGAACCCGGTGACCAGGAGCCCCTCGCCCAGGGCGATGAGGACGAACAGGGCCGTGCGCTCGGCGATATGGGGCCCGGAGAGGTCCCAGGCGCCGATGAGCACGCGGCCGCGTCCGGGGACGGGGAAGCCGAGGATGGTGCCGAGGAGCTCCACGGCGAGGGCGGCCGCCCAGAGCGGCAGCTGCCACCACAGCGGCAGCAGTGCCCCGGCGATCCACAGGCCCGCGGCCACAGCCGTCCAGACCAGCACCAGCGTGAAGTCGTGCGACACCTGGCGGTCATGGCGACGCGTCGCCCACACGATGAACGCCGTGCGGCCGATCTGCAGCACGACGTAGGCGAGGGCGAATGCCCACGCCCGCTCGCCGAACGCCTCCGCGATCGCCACGCTCATCACCAGGGCCACGAAGGCGAGGCCGATCACCACGCCACGCACGGGCAGCGCGACGGGGTCGAGCCAGTTCGTGACCCACGTGGTCGAGACCCACGCCCACCACAGGGCGCACACCATGATCACGCCCTCGAGCAGGCCCGCCGGATTCTGGTGCTCGGCGAGATAGCTCGACAGCTGCGTCAGGGCGAACACGAAGACGAGGTCGAAGAAGAGCTCGACATAGGTGACGCGGTCGGCGCGCGGCGAGTCGGTCGGGCGCATCACATCGCGCGCCAGCCCAAAGGTCATGCCTCATCCTGGCACTGCGGCCCTCGTTCACCGGCTCCCGCGGCCGGTGAAATGCCGGCGGCAGCGGGCCTGGTAGGACTCGATGCCGCCGATCTGCGCGCGCGTCGGGATCCTGGCGTCACCGGCATCCGCTGCCGAGATCCGCTGATGGAATGCGGCGTCCTCCCCGCACACGGCGCACACCGCGGTCAGCTTGATCACGTCCTCGGCGATCGCCATCAGCGACGGGAGGGGCTCGAAGGGCTCCCCGTCGAACGTGACGCACAGGCCCGACACCACGACGTCCACGCCGTCGGCGACCAGCCCGTCCACGGCGCCGACGAGCTCGGGACCGAAGAACTGCGCCTCGTCGACGGCGACGAGATCCAGGTCCCTGCCGCGCACGGCGGACACGAGCCCGGCGACGTCGGCGACCGGCCTCGACGCCACGCTGAGTCCCGAATGGGAGCTGACCTGACCCTCGCCGCGCCGATCGTCGAGCGCATGGCTGAGCACCTCGACCGACAGCCCGGCGATGCGCGCGCGGCGGACCCGCCGCAGCAGCTCCTCGGACTTGCCGGCGAACATCGGACCGGCCACCACCTGCAGCCTGGCCTGGTTGCGTGTGTGCATGGCGCCCACCCTACGGCTGCCCATGCCCGGACGCGGTGCCCGGACTCCGGGCCTGCGTCTCCGGACCTCTTGACGGCGTGCCGCCGCGGGGTCACTGTTCACACGTGATGAATATGCCTGCAGCGGATGCCGTCACGGTGCGCGGGCTGCACGTGAGGCGCGGCACCACCGAGGTCTTCAGGGACCTTCATCTCGAAGTTCCGCGCGGAGAGATCACGGGCCTTCTGGGACCGTCCGGCTGCGGCAAGACCACACTGATGCGCGCGATCGTGGGCGTGCAGAAGGTCGAGGGCGGCACCGTCACCGTGCTGGGGGAGCCGGCCGGATCGGCGGCGCTGCGCCGGCGGGTGTCGTACGACACGCAGGCGGCCTCGGTCTACGGCGACCTCACCATCCGGCAGAACATGCGGTACTTCGCCCGGCTCGTCGGCGCCCACCGCTCGGACGTCGACCGCGTCATCGAGCAGGTCGGGCTCGCCGACCAGCGCGATCAGACCATCGACTCCCTCAGCGGCGGCCAGGAGACGCGGGTCTCGCTCGGTGTGGCGATGCTCGGCGCGCCGGAGGTCCTCGTGCTGGACGAGCCGACGGTGGGCCTGGACCCGCTGCTGCGCGCCGAGCTCTGGGACGTCTTCCGCGCACTCGCCGACGCAGGGGCGACGCTCATCGTGTCGAGTCACGTCATGGACGAGGCGCTGCGGTGCGACCGGCTGGTGCTGATGAGGGCAGGGCGCATCATCGCCGACACGACCCCCGGCGGTCTGCTCGCCGACACCGGAGAGACGGATCCGGATGCCGCGTTCCTCGCGCTCGTCCAGCAGGACGCGCTGCGGCGGGCGCAGGACGCCCCGGCCGACGCCCACGAAGGCCACGCCCTGACCCGCCGTGAGGCACGCCGGAACGCGGACGCGCCCGCGCGACGCGCGAAGGACGGGGGTGCGCCGTGAACGGCACCCTGACAGTCGCGACCGCCGGCCGCGTGCTGCGGCAGCTGAGCCACGACCCGCGCTCGATCGCCCTGATGCTCGTCGCCCCGAGCCTGCTGGTCGGGCTGTTCGCGTGGCTGTTCAGCGATCTGGACGGCGTCTTCGACCAGTTCGGGGGGCCCATCCTGGCGCTCTTCCCGTTCATCGTCATGTTCCTCATCACCTCGATCACGACCCTCCGCGAGCGCAGGTCGGGCACGCTCGAGCGCCTGATGACGACCCCGATCCGCAAGACCGACTTCATCCTGGGGTACGGCCTCGCCTTCGGGCTGATGGCGACCCTGCAGGCGATCGTCACCGTCACCTTCGCGGTGTGGGTGTGCGGGCTCGACGTCGACGGACCGCTCTGGCAGCTCGGCCTCGTGGCCGTCGTCGACGCGATCCTGGGCAGCGCGCTCGGACTGTTCGCGAGCGCGTTCGCGCGGACGGAGTTCCAGGCGGTGCAGTTCATGCCGCTGATCGTGTTCCCGCAGATCATCCTCGGCGGCCTGTTCATGCCGCGCGAGGACATGCCCGACGCGCTGTACCAGATCTCGAAGGTGCTGCCGCTGAGCTATGCGATCGACACGATCAACGCGGTGACGGCCGGAGACGAGGGATGGGACGTGTTCGGGCCACTGCTCGTCGTGGTCGCGTTCGCCGTCGGCTCGCTCATCCTGGCGTCCCTCACGCTCCGCCGTCGCACACCGTGACGGACCGGCCCGCGGCTCAGCAGCTGGGCTGCTTCTTGCGCAGCTTGGCCGTGAGGTCGCGCAGCTGAGCGAGCTCGTCGTCCGAGAGCAGCGACATCCGCTCGGCGATCGCACGTCCGTGCGCGCTCGCGATCCGGCGGAACAGCGACGCACCGGCATCCGTCGCGGTGACGAGCGCTCCGCGGCCGTCGTCGGGATCCGCGCACTTCGTGAGCAGCCCGCGCGTCACCATGCGGTCGACCAGTCGCGAGACGCTGGGCTGGCTGATGAGCATGTTCGCCGTCACGTCGCGCAGGCGCGCGGTCATGTCGGCGGCTCGGGTGACCGTGAGCAGGACGTCGTACTCGGCCTGGCTCAGGCTGTCGTCGTGGAAGTCGTCGTTGATGTCGCCGAACACCTCGTGCTGCGCGCGGAAGAGACTCTCCCAGGCGTCGATGGCGAGGCGGCGATCGGTCATAGCGTCCAGATTAGAGCCTCGGGTCGACCCTAGGCTGGCCCCATGGGGACTTCTGCTGCCGTGCCTTCGCGCGCACGGCGACTCGGGATCGCCGGCCTCGCGCTCGCCGTGTTCGCCGGCCTGCTGCTCGCGCTCGCCGTGCCGGTACCGGTGCACGCCGGCGTCGACGACTTCTCGTTCGACAGCCTCGACGTCGAGTACCAGCTCGACCGCACAGGCGACGGCACCAGCACGCTCACCGTCGTCGAGACCTTCGTCGCCCGGTTCCCGGACATCGACCAGAACAGGGGGATGCGCCGCATCATCCCGGACTCGTATCAAGGGGCGCCACTGAACCCGCAGCTCGTGTCGATCACCGACGAGAGCGGCGCCGAGCGGGCGGCGGAGGCGGAGTCCGAGGACGGGTTCTACATCATGACGTCCCGAGCCGACGGCTACGTGCACGGCGTCCAGACGTACGTCTTCACCTACACGCTCGAGAACGTCACGCGGTACTTCGCCGACACCGGCGCGGACGAGTTCTACTGGGACGTCAACGGCACCGCGTGGCCGCAGCCGTTCGGTCGCGTGACGGCGCGCGTGACGATGCCCGACGAGCTCGCCGCCGCACGCACCGGCGCACAGGCGTGCTACTTCGGGCAGCAGGGCGACGACCAGACGTGCCCCATCCGCGACGAGGCAGGCGCGGTCGTGGCATCCGTCGAGGGTCTTCAGCCGTACCAGACCATGACGATCGCGATCGGGTTCGAACCCGACACGTTCATCGAGTTCGATTCCTCGTACTTCGCGTCGCCGTGGGGCTGGCTGCAGGCCGGCGTCGCGCTGGTGGGCCTCGGGAGCGCGCTCGCGCTCGCGGCGGTCGCGCGCGTCCGTCACCTGCGCGACGATCCGGGGCGACCCGTGATCATCGCTGAGTACACGCCGCCGCGCGGGATCGACGCGCTCGAGAGCGCCGTGCTGCTGGGCCGCACGACCAAGGCGATCCCGGCCGAGGTGCTCGAGCAGGCGGTGGTCGGCAGCATCCGCATCGAGGAGGGTCCCCCGAAGTGGTTCGGCGGCACGCGGCTGAGGGCCGTGCTGGTGAACCCCGCGCTCGCGGACGGGGATGGACGGATGCTGCTGCCCGGCCTCTTCCCCAGTGGCGTGCCGGGGGAGGAGTTCGAGTTCGGCCGCACCGACACGCGGTTCTCCACCACCGCACAGAAGGTGCTCAAGGCGGCCGCCTCGGAGCTCGGGACGCGCGGCCTGCGACGTGCGGTGCCGCTCAAGGCCCGGGTGTGGCCGATCGTCATCGCGATCGGCTCGGCGGTGCTGGTGCTCCTGTTCGGCCTCGGCGCACTCGCCGCCTTCGTGAATCCGTTGTGGCCGATCATGCTGATCATCGCCGCCGCGTTCGTCGCGATCATCGTCGGGGCGATGGTCGCGCGCAGGCCGCTCACCGCCGCCGGGGCCGAGGCGCGCGACCACCTCGGGGGGCTGAAGCAGTTCATCGAATGGGCAGAGGCCGACCGCATCCGCATGCTGCAGTCGCCGCAGGGCGCGGAGCGGGTTGCGGTCGACATCTCCGATCCGCGTGTGAAGCTCAAGCTCTACGAGACCCTCCTGCCGTACGCGGTCGTGTTCGGGCAGGAGAAGGAGTGGTCGAAGGAGCTCGCGGTCCTCTACGGCGAGGGCAACTCGCCGACCTGGTACGCGGGCACCTCGGGCTTCAACGCCGCGGCGTTCTCGGCGGGCATCTCGACCCTCTCCGCCTCGGCCGCGTCTTCGTCGTCCTCCGGCGGCTCGTCCGGCGGCGGGTCCGCCGGCGGCGGCGGGGGCGGCGGCGGTGGCGGCGGAGTGTAGGCGGAGTGTGACCCGCATCAACGCTCCTTCGTCGCATTGATCCGGGTCGCGGCAAGAGTAAGGGCCGGTCGGAGAGGCTACCGACCGGCCCTTGTCCCTTGCACCAAGAGTGTCCTGCAATCACATGTCGGCAGCTGCCACAGCAAAACAGTTACCGTGCAAGCACTCTATAACGACCAGGTAACGGTGGCAAGCATTCGTCGTTATGTTTTCGTGATGGATCGCGGCCAGGGGTGGGAGGATGTGTCCGCACAGGGTGAGGGCCGGTCGGAGAGGCTACCGACCGGCCCTTGTCCCTTGCACCAAGAGTGTCCTGCAATCACATGCCGGCAGCTGCCACAGCAAAACAACTACCGTGCAAGCACTCTATAACGACGAGGTAACAGAGGGAAGCTTTCGCCGTTATCTTCTTGTGATGAATTCGCTGAGAGTGCGGGCCGCGCATCCGCGCCGAGCCGAGCGACGCGGCCCTTGACCACGGCGTCGGGATGTGTACAGTGTGAACATACGCATCCGCACACTGGGAGGTTCCGATGCCGAGCACGACCGACCACGCTCTTCCGCCCGTCGTCGACGCCGAGTCGTGGCGCCGAGAACTCGCCGAGCTCCGTGTCCGCGAGAAGGCAGCCACTCGTGAGCTCGACGCCATCGCCGCGCAGCGGCGGCGCCTGCCGATGGTGGAGCTGCCGGACTACTTGCTCGTCGGGAAGGACGGGCCGGTGCGGCTCGTCGACGTCTTCGACGGCAGGACGCAGCTGATCACGTACCACCACATGTGGTTCGAGGGGAAGGAATGGCACTGCCCCGGCTGCACCGGGTACACCTCGCAGTTCACCCGGCTGGAGTTCCTCGAGCCGTACGATGCGCGCTTCGTGATCGTCACGACGGGGCCGATCGACGAGGCGCTGGCCTACAAGGAGAGGACGGGGAACCGGATGGAGTGGTTCTCGACGGCGGACAGCCCGTTCGGCGCCGACATGGATGCGCCGGCCGGCGGCGGGTTCGCGGTGAACGTCTTCCTCCGCGACGGCGACACGGTGTACCGCACGTGGCACACCGACGGCCGCGGCACCGAGCAGCTGAGCCATACCTTCCCGCTCATCGATCTCCTCCCGTTCGGACGGCAGGAGTCCTGGCAGGACTCTCCGGAGGGCTGGCCGCGATCGGACACGTTCGACGGCTGGCTCAGCTCGCAGCAGGTGGCAGAGCTCTACGGAGCCGGCTCGGCCCGTCGCGACTGAGCCTCAAGACGAGGATGCCGCACCCCGCGACTGCGGCCGGGGTGCGGCATCCGTCATCCGAGCGCGCCGATCAGCGCGCGCCGGTCAGTACCAGTCCGTGGCCTGGCTGTGTCCCCACGCGGCGCACGGTGTGCCGTAGGCGCGCTTGATGTAATCCAGGCCCCACGCGATCTGCGTCGTCGCGTTGGTCTGCCAGTCGGAGCCGAAGCTGGCCATCTTGTCGCCCGGGAGCGACTGGGGGATGCCCGTCGCGCCGCTCGAGCCGTTGTAGGCCTGATAGTTCCAGTCGGACTCCTTGTCCCACAGCGAGTCGAGGCACGAGAACTCGCCGTCGCCCCAGCCGTACTGCGACGCCGCCATCTGGCGGGCCGTGGCCTTCGCGCCGTCGACGGTGTTGGCGGCGGCCAGCGCGGCCGCGGCGGCAGCGGCCGCCTCCGCCTGGCGCTGCGCCTCGGCGGCGGCAGCAGCGGCGGCTGCGGCGGCGGCCTCTTCGGCGGCCTTCTTCTCCTTGGCCGCGTCGAGGTGCCCGCGCAGGTCGGCGACGCGCTCCTGCACCTCGGCGGTGACGGCCGTGGCGTCGGCGGCGAGACCGGGGATGAGCAGCATGGGCACGACGTCGAGCTTCGAGAGGCGCTCGGCGGCATCGTGCAGCGCCGACGTCTCGATCGTGGTGTCCTCGACGCCGATGTCGAGACCCGAGGCCTCGATGTCGGCCGTGAGGGCATCGGCCTCGGTCTGCGCGACGCGAGCGGCCAGGAGCGTGCCCTGGGCTTCGACGCGGATGTCGCGGAGGGTCTCGGCGGCGGCATCCGGCGCGGCGGCGGTGGCGATCGCGGTGGCGGCCAGCGGGGCGGCGGCCGCGAGGGCGGGGGAGGCGAGCGTGAGGCCCGCGGTCAGGATGATGCCGAAGGCGGTGCCGGTGGCGACGGCCGGGCCGAAGAGTCGGTGACGGCGGCGGAGGGAGCGACGGGAGGGAGCAGGCGACTGGTCTGTATGCATGGGGAACGTAACGAATCTCTCGGGTATCGCGCCGCGGGTACCGGCGCCCGTGCGCCCTCGGGTCGGACACACAAGTCCCCGAGTCTGCCTCATCCCGTCTGGACGACTCCCGGCCGTTTGCTGAACGGAACCTCAGAGCGGTTTCCCGCAGAAGTGCTGGTCCGGACGCCGGAAATCCACCTCTCGCCAGGGGATCAGACAAGAGGGGGCGGATGCCGATCCTCCCGGCATCCGCCCCTCCGACGCTTTTCGCTAGACCGTTCGGTGGGCGGCGTAGTATGCGAGCAGGGCGCGGGTCGAGGCATCCTGAGCCGCGATCGCCGACTCGTCGCCCTCGATCGCGGGCGCGATCTGCAGAGCGAGCTGCTTGCCGAGCTCGACGCCCCACTGGTCGAACGAGTTGACGCCCCAGATGACGCCCTGCGTGAAGGTGATGTGCTCGTACAGCGCGACGAGCTGACCGAGCACGGCGGGGGTCAGCGCGGGCGCGAAGATCGACGTGGTCGGCTTGTTGCCGGCGAAGGTGCGGGCCGCCACGAGCGCGCCTGTCGTGCCCTCTGCCTCCACCTCCGCTGCGGTCTTGCCGAACGCGAGCGCCTTCGTCTGCGCCAGGAAGTTCGACAGGAACAGCCCGTGCACGTCCCGGCCGCCGTCCTCGAGCGGGTACGCGGGGTTCGCGAAGGCGATGAAGTCGGCGGGGATCAGCCGCGTGCCCTGGTGGATGAGCTGGTAGAACGCGTGCTGCCCGTTCGTGCCCGGCTCGCCCCAGAACACCTCGCCGGTGTCGGTGGTGACGGGGGAGCCGTCCCAGCGGACCGACTTGCCGTTGGACTCCATCGTGAGCTGCTGCAGGTAGGCGGCGAAGCGGCTGAGCTGCTGGGCATAGGGAAGGACCGCGTGCGACTGCGCGCCCAGGAAGTTCGAGTACCAGACGTTGAGGAGGCCCATCAGCACGGGCACGTTGCGCTCGAGGGGGGTCGTGCGGACGTGCTCGTCGACGGCGTGGAAGCCGGCCAGGAGCTCGCGGAACACGTCGGGTCCGAGCTCGATCATGAGCGACAGCCCGATGGCGGAGTCCACCGAGTAGCGGCCGCCCACCCAGTCCCAGAAGCCGAACGCGTTCACCGGGTCGATGCCGAAGGCGGCGACCTTGTCGAGCGCGGTCGAGACCGCGACGAAGTGGTGGGCGACGGCATCCGTCTTCTGCTCCTCGGTGCCGTCGATCGCCCCGGAACCCTCGAGCCCGGCCCACAGCCAGTCCCGGGCGAGGCGCGCGTTCGTCAGCGTCTCGAGCGTGGTGAACGTCTTCGACGCGACGATGAAGAGCGTCGTCTCGGGGTCGAGGTCCTTCGTCTTGCTCGCGAGGTCGAAGGGGTCGATGTTCGACACGAAGCGGGCCTGGATCCCGGCCGTCGCGTACGGCTCGAGCGCGGCCGAGATCATGACGGGACCGAGGTCCGATCCGCCGATGCCGATGTTGACGATGTGCGTGACCTTCTTGCCGGTCACGCCGTTCCACTGGCCGGAGCGCACCCGGTCGGCGAAGGCGGTCATCGCCGTCAGCACGGACTGGACGTCGGCGTCGATGTCCTGCCCGTCCACGACGAGGGCCGGCTGCGCGCCCGCGGGGCGCCGCAGCGCCGTGTGGAGCACCGCGCGGTCCTCGGTGGTGTTGATGTGCTCACCGGCGATCATCGCGGCGTAGCGCTCGGCCACCCCCGTCTGCTCCGCCAGGCGCACGAGGGCGGCGAGGATCCCGTCGGTGACGAGGTTCTTCGACAGGTCGACGTGGAGGTCGGCCAGCTCGAAGCTGAGACGCTCCGCGCGGCGGGGATCGATCGCGAACCACTCGCGCAGGTCGGGGGCGAACGAGTCGCGGAGGGAGCTGAGCTCGGCCCAGGCGGACGTGGCGGTGGCATCGACGGGAGCAGTCACGCCACTACCGTACTCGCGCCGGTCGGCGGCACGGTTTCGTGTTGCTCACGGCCGGATCGTGTGCGTTGTGAGTCCGGCCTCCCGTCCGTCGGTGCGCTTCCGGACCACCCGGACGTGCCGCATCCCGCTGCTCGACGGTGTGCCGACGCGATCGTCCGTCCGGGCTCGGTAGCGTTGCGGCGTGGCGGTGAGTCAGTCCCGGAGGGCTCGAGCGGCGCGCCGACGTGCCCGTCGCGTCGCCGCGGCCGACAACGACTTGAGCGTCCAGGAGTGGCGGGCGCTCCTGGAGGCGTGGGGCGCGTGCGCCTACTGCGGCACGGCAGTGGGCCCGTTCCAGAAGGACTGCGTGCTGCCGATCTCGCGCGGCGGCCGGTACACGTTCGAGAACGTCGTGCCGGCGTGCCGCTCGTGCAACGCGAGCAAGTGCAACGACGAGGTGACGGGGTGGCTGCGTCGCAAGCGTCTGGACGAGCGGGCCTTCCTGCTCCGTCACATCGAGGTGCTGGCCGCGTGGCGGGCATCGGCGACGGTGGTCGAGGCGCCGGCCGACGCGCCGGGGGGCTGACG
Source organism: Microbacterium sp. NPDC055455 (assembly GCF_053619935.1). NCBI lineage: Bacteria > Bacillati > Actinomycetota > Actinomycetes > Micrococcales > Microbacteriaceae > Microbacterium > Microbacterium sp. NPDC055455. The sequence goes on along the minus strand of NZ_JBSHLB010000003.1, from coordinate 309,996 downwards.
CGCCGGCACTGAGGCTCCGGAGCGCTCCTGAGCATCGACCCCCGGCCCGCCGGGGTGTGCGAAGCGGCCCGCGCGTCCGGGTCGCGCGGGTCGCTCCGCGGGGATGCCCGCTACTGCGCGGCGTACCCGCCGTCGACGAGGTGGTAGCTCCCGCTGACGAAGGTCGCGGCATCCGACGACAGGAACGCGACGAGGTGCGCGACCTCCTGCGGGTCCCCGAGGCGACCGAGCGCGTGCTTGGCCGCGAGGGCGGCCTGCGCGTCGGCGTCGAGGTTGGCGTCGACGAGCGGCGTGTGGATGAAGCCGGGCCCGACGGCGTTGACGCGCACGCCCTGGGCGCCGTACTCCAGCGCGGCGTTCTTGGTGAGTCCGACGACGCCGTGCTTGGCGGTGACGTACGCCGACGACATCGGGATGCCCACCGAGCCGAGCACCGATGAGATGTTCACGATCGACCCGCCGCCGTTCGCGGCGATGGCGGGGGCCTGCGCCCGCGTGCCGTAGAACACCGCATTCAGGTTGATATCGATGACCTTCTGCCACGAGTCGATCGGGTACTCGCCCATCGGCGCTGCCGCGCCGCCGATTCCCGCGTTGTTCACGGCGATCCGCAGCGGGGCCATCGCCTGGGCGGCGTCCACCGCTGCCTGTCCGGCGGCCGGGTCCGCGACGTCGCCCACGAACGCCGCGGCGGTGCCGCCGGCCTGGGCGATCTCCGCGACCACGGCGTCGGCGGCTTCTTGTCGCACGTCGGCGACGAGTACGGCCGCTCCGTTCGCCGCGAGGGTGAGGGCGACCGCCCGGCCGATGCCGGACCCGGCGCCCGTGACGATGGCGGAACGCTCCGCGACATCGTACGTAGCCATGATTACCTCCGTTGGTGGCGTCATTGCGTGGCGCCCTGTGACTTTCCGACATGTGTCGGCTATACATGCCCTAACCTACACCTGTCGGAAAACATTCCCGGAGGCCTGATGGATCCCCGCAAGCGACGCAGCCGCGATCGCCTCTTCGCCGCGGCGCTGGACCTCGCCGCGGGAGAGCCAATCTCGCAGCTGACGGTCACCCGCATCGCCGCAGCCGCGCGCGTGCACCGCTCGACGTTCTACGAGCACGCCGACTCGCCGGAGAGGCTCGTCGAGGAGGCACTCATGGCCGAGCTCGACGCTCTCCGGCGTGAGCTGATGGAGGACCGGTCGGATGCCGCGACCGCCCTCGCGACGGTGACCGAGGGTGTGCTCCGCCACATCCTGCGGCACGCCGACATCTACCGCCGCGAGCTGGCCGACGGCGGCGGAGCCCTGCACGCCATGCTCAGCCGCCATTTCCGAGGCACCACCGAGACGCTGCTCGCGCGCGGTCGCATCGAGCTCGACCTGCCGGTGAAGGACATGCCCGCCGCGACGGTGTCGGACGCGGCCGCCCGGTTCCTCGCCGACGGCACGGTCGGGGTCATCGGCGGCTGGCTGCGGCATCCGGATCCGCGGGTCGAGGACTTCCTGCGCGTGTACACCGCGCTGCTTCCCGCGTGGTGGCCGCACCGATCGGTCGCGTGAACGGCGGAGGACACCGGCGATCGCACCCCGGATCTACTCCTCGGAGACACCTCCGCGGCTGAGGAGCGCGATGCCGTCGAGCACCGCGCGCGTCGTCGCGGCGGCGCCGAGGACACGGAAGTGGCCGGCCGTCGGCACGACGATGTTCGTCGCGCCGTCCAGCGCGCTGCCCTCGGGGATGTGCGGATCCCAGGGCCCGAAGACCGAGACGATACGGCCGTTCACCGACGCGTCGCGCCCGAGGGTCACGATGGTCTCGTCGTCGGGGCGGAAGGCGCGGATGCTCGGGATCACGAAGAGACCCGCCAGCCGCGACCCGCCGAAGGGGGTCGCCACGGCCACGAGACCCAGCACGCCGAGGGGGCGGCCGTCCTCGGTGGTCGCGGCGGCCGCCGCCGCGGGGTCGCCGCCGGTGGCGGCCTCGACCGCCGCACGCGCCGCCGCGCCCGACGAGACGAGCAGGTGCTTGCCGATGAGCCCGCCCTTGCTGTGCGCCACGAGCACCCGGCCCGCGGGAGGAGGCGGCGTGTCGCTCAGGATCCGGCCCAGGATCTCGGCCGTGTGGGGGACGCCGCGTCGGTTGACGCCGAGGCCGTGCACCACCCGCACCCGGTGCCCCGCGCGGGCGAGGGCGTCGCCGAGGGGGCGCAGGAACGTCCAGTGTTCGTAGACGCCGGGCAGCAGATACACCTCCGGCAGCTCCGGGTCGTCCCGGCTCCACGCGGCCGGAGCGGGGCGGGGACGCCCGATGGCCCACGGGAGCGACAGCACCGCGAGCTGGCGTCGCGCCGCGTAGGCGTAGTCCGCCGCCCACCACAGCCCTCGGCGCACCAGCGAGTGCCGCGCGGTCGGGATCGCCTCGCGAGTGGCCGCCATGCGCGAAAGTCTAGGAGGGTGAAGCGGTGGGGTGGGCCGGTGCCGTGCCCGCGGGTGCGCCCCGGACGCCGGTGATCGCCGCCTCGACGACGTTCGCGGCGAGGGCGTCGATCACGCCCGGCGGCTGCCACCGGACCGGACCGTGCACGGCGATCTCGGCGAATCCGTGCACGGACGACCAGCAGGCCCACTCGGCGTAGGGGCGGCGATCGGCCGACAGCGCGCCGGAGTCGACCATCTCGTCGAGCGTCTGCATCAAGAGCCGGAACGGCGCCACGATCTCGTCGTCCAGCGTGACGATGCCGTCGTTGGCGTGCGTGTCCTGCGTGAAGAAGGCGGTCTCGAACCACCCGTTCTCGGCGCGGGCGAAGTCGATGTAGGCGAGACCGACGCGGCGGAGGCGCTCGATCGCGCGGTCGGCCGGCGCGAGGTCGGCGGGCGCGAGCGCGACGCGGTCGGCGATGGCGCGGGCGAGGGCGAGCTGCGCTTCGGCGGCGACGGCTCGCACGAGGGCGTCGCGGTCGCGGAAATGCCGGTACGCGGCGTTCGGCGACACGCCCGCCGCGCGCGTCGCCTCCCGGAGCGTCACGGCGCCCGGGCCGCCGGTGCGGGCGAGCTGCAGCCCCTCCGCGATGAGCGCACGTCGGAGGTCGCCGTGATGATAGGTGCGCGGTGTGATCATTGCGCCGCCCCGCTCGGGTGTGTACGGTGTGAACATTCCATGTGAACGGTGTCCACATTCACTGTATCGCCCACCCCCAGCCCCCCACCGCGAACACGCCGGAGGACCCATGAGCCAGCCGACCCCGGGGCGTGCCGCGCGCTCCGACGAGATGGCGCAGCACACGCCGGGTGAGCGCACGCTGCGCGCGTTCTACCAGGTGCTCGTCAACACCGCGGTGGCCAACGTCACGACGAGCTATCTCTGGTTCGCCCTGACGTTCTGGGTGTACCTCCAGACCCGGTCGGTGCTGGCGACCGCGATCATCGGCGGCTCGTACATGCTCCTGGTCGCCGTGTTCGGCGTGGTCTTCGGCGTGATCGTCGACCGCATGAAGAAGAAGGCCGTGATGCTCCTGTCGAGCGTCGTCACGACGGCCGCCTACCTGGTCGCCGGCGCCCTGTTCCTCGCGTTCCCCGAGAGCACGCTGCTGGACTGGCAGGGGCCGTGGTTCTGGGTGTTCTCGGGCGTGATCCTCCTCGGTGGCGTGGTGGAGAACCTCCGCAACATCGCGCTGTCCACGACCGTGACGCTGCTCGTGCCGGCGGAGCGACGGGACCGGGCCAACGGCCTGGTGGGCGCCGTGCAGGGCATCGCGTTCATGGTGACCAGCGTGTTCTCCGGCCTGTCGATCGGACTCCTCGGCATGGGGTGGACCATCGCGATCGCGATCGCGGCGACCGGCGTGGCGCTCGTTCACCTGCTCTTCGTGCCGATCCCCGAGCGAGGCGTGGCGCACGTCGAGGGCGAGGCGCCGAAGAGCTTCGGCTTCCGCGGCGTCATCCCGGCGGTGATGGCCGTCCCGGGTCTGCTGGCCCTGATCCTGTTCGCCACCTTCAACAATCTCGTGGGCGGCGTCTTCATGGCTCTGATGGACCCGTACGGTCTGACGCTGTTCTCCGTCGAGCTGTGGGGGATCGTGCTGGGCGTGACGAGCTTCGGCTTCATCATCGGCGGTGCACTGGTGGCAAAGTTCGGTCTGGGCAGGAACCCGGTCCGCACGCTGCTGCTCGTGAACATCGGCATCGCGCTGCTCGGCATGACCTTCGCGATCCGCGAGTGGTGGTGGCTGTACGCCCTCGGGATCCTCATCTTCATGAGCCTGATGCCGATCGCCGAGGCCTCGGAGCAGACCATCGTGCAGCGCGTCGTGCCGTATGACAAGCAGGGGCGCGTGTTCGGGTTCGCGGCGAGCGTGGAGTCCGCCGCGGCGCCCGTGTCGGCATTCATCATCGGGCCGGTCGCGCAGTTCTGGCTCATCCCGTACATGGAGTCGCCGCAGGGGCAGGAGAGGTTCGGCTGGCTCCTCGGCGACGGCGAGGCCCGCGGCATCGCGCTCGCGTTCGTCGGCGCGAGCCTGCTGCTGCTCCTGGTCGTGCTGCTCGCCTTCTTCTCCAAGCCGTACCGCGACCTGTCCGCCGCGTACGCCGCGGCCCCGCCGTCGCTGGCCACTGACGACGGTACGTCGGCCCTCGGCCCGCGCGACGAGGACGACGGGGCCGGGGGACCGGACCGCACGCTCGACGCGATCGGCGAGGCCGGAGAGGATCTGCGCTCGGGCCTGCGCTGATCGCGCGACGGCTCCCCGGAGGCAGCTCAGAGCTCGGGCGTGCGCGGCGGCAGTGTCCGGCGCACGCGCAGAACCTCGAACGCGGACGCCCACGCCAGCAACGCGGCGTCGTCGTACGCGCGCCCGGCGATCGTCAGCCCGATGGGCATGCCGATGTCCGCCATCGTGCCCATCGGCACGGTCACCGTCGGGATGCCGAGGTGGCGGATCGCGAGGTTCCCGTTGGCGACCCACACCCCGTTGCGCCAGCTGAGATCGGCGGATGCCACGTTCACGTCCATGTCCGCGCGGCCGACGTCGGCAACGGCCGGGAAGAGCACGGCGTCCAATCCCTGCTGCGACATCCACTCCTCGAGGTCGAGGCGGCGGGTCTCCTCGAGACCGCGGATGCCGCGCTCGATCTCTGGGATGTCGGTGAACGACGCGAACGGGTGCTCTCGCACCTGTGCCGGGTACGTGGCGATGTCGTCGTCGAAACCGGTGTAGCGGTCGGGAAGCGCACCCTCGGGGTGGGGGAAGATGGCGGCGCCGTCGACGTCATCGAGCCGGTCCAGCGAGGGATCGCCGTTCGCCCGGAGGAAGTCGTCCCACGCCCAGGCCGAGAGGTCGACGATCTCGCGCCGGAGGAACTCCTCGGGCACGAGGCCGCGGGTTCTGATGGTCGGCGCGCCGGGGCGGTCGCCCTCGTAGTTCGTGACCGTGGGGAAGTCGACCTCCACGACCTCCGCGCCGGCGGCCTCGAGGTCGCGGCGCGCCTGCTCCCACAGCGACAGCACCGACGGGCGCGTCTCGATGGGGGTTCCGGTGGGGCCGCCGATGCCCCCGGCGGTCCCCGCCTCGGGGTCGGCGCCGATGTACATGCGCGGCACGCCGAACCGGCGCCCGGCCAGGGCGGCCCGCGCCGCATCCGCGTCGGGCGCCGCCAACGCGGGGTAGGACGCGGGGCGTGCGGCCGAGGCATCCGGGATCTGGATCCAGGGCTGCGCCCGCCAGAAGTCGCCCCGGGTCTCTGGGTCGTCGGCGACCAGGACGTCGAGGACTTCGAGCAGGTCGCGCATCGTGCGGGTGTGCGGGACGACGACGTCCATGGTGGGCACGAGCGGCCAGTTGCCGCGCACCGAGATGACGCCGCGCGATGGCGTGTAGGCGCACAGCGCGTTGTACGAGGCGGGCGCGCGGCCGCTCGACCAGGTCTCCTCGCCGAGGCCGAAGGCCGCGAACGAGGCCGCCGTCGCGGTGCCCGAGCCGTTGGACGACCCCGAGCCGAACGCCGAGGTGAGGTAGTCGGCGCTGTAGGGGCTCTCGGCGCGCCCGTACACGCCCCGCTGCATGCCTCCGTTCGCCATCGGGGGCATGTTGGTGAGCCCGAGCAGGATGCAGCCGGCCCCGCGGAGGCGCTCGATCGAGAAGGCGTCCCGCTGGGCGACGAGATCCTGGAACGCGGGCGACCCCGCCGCCACGGTGAGACCCTTCGCCATGAACGAGTCCTTGGCGGTGTACGGGATGCCGTCGAGCGGACCCAGCGTGCGGCCTTCGGCGCGACGGAGATCGGATGCCGCCGCCTCGGCCCGCGCGTCGGGGTTGCGCACGACCACGGCGTTGAGGGCGGTCTCGGTGCCCGTGGCGTCGTACGCGTCGATGCGGGCGAGGTAGGCGTCGACGAGCTCCACGCTCGTCACGGCGCCGGACTCGAGGGCCTCGCGGAGCTCGGCGATCGTCTTCTCGACCACGGGGTACATCAGGTGTCACACCTGGGACTCATGGGGCCACGACCTTCGGCTGCTGCTGGGTGATGCAGTGGATGCCGCCACCGCCGGCGAAGATCTGGCGGGCGTCGACCGTCACGACGCGCCGACCGGGATACGCCGCCCCGAGGATCTCGCGCGCCTGGGCGTCGGCGCGCTCCTCGCCGAAGCCGCAGGCGATCACACCCCCGTTGACGACGAGGTGGTTGACGTAGCTGTAGTCGACGAAGCCCTCGTCGTCGCGGAGGGTCGCGGGGGCGGGCAGGTCGATGATCTCGAATGTGCGGCCGGCGGCATCCGTCTGCTCCGACAGGAACGCGTGCAGCTCGCGCGACACCCCGAAGTCCGGGTGCTCGGGGTTCTGCTGCACATGCAGGAGCACGCGGCCGGGCGTCGGGATCGTGGCCACGATGTCGACGTGCCCGTTCGTGCCGAACGCGTCATAGTCGCGGGTGAGGCCGCGGGGGAGCCACACCACCGTCGTGGCGCCGATGGTGCGGTGAAGCTCCGCCTCGACGCGGGCCTTGTCGGCGAAGGGGTTGCGGCGAGGGTCCAGCTGCACGGTCTCGGTGACGAGCACGGTGCCCTCGCCGTCGACGTGGATGCCGCCGCCCTCGTTCACCAGCAGCGAACTGACGAGGTCGGCCCCCACCAGCTCGGCCGTGAAGCGGGCGTGCTCGGCGGCCCTCGCCCACGACGCCCACGCCGGGGCTCCCCACCCGTTGAACACCCAGTCCACCGCTCCGAGCACGCCCGGGCGCTCGTCGTCGACGACGAAGGTGGGGCCGTGGTCGCGGAACCAGAACTCGTCGACCGGGGTCTCGACGACCTCGATCGCGGAGTCCAGCATGCGCCGCGCGCGCTCGGCCTTGGAGGGATCGGCGAGCATCGTGACCGGCTCGAAGCCGGCGACGGCGTTGGCCACGTCGCTCCATGCCGCGTAGAAGCGCTCCTGCTCGGCGGGATCGTCGCCCAGGGTGGGGCCCTCGTTCGGGAAGGCCATCCAGGTGCGCTCGTGCGGATCGCCCTCGTGCGGCATCCTCCACGCCATCGTCGCGGGTCCCTTCGTGTCGGCGATCGCCGCAGCGCGGCATCCGTGAGCGTCCAGTGATCACTAGAGAAGATATCCATGCGCGAGCCGCCGGCACCACGAGGGTCGTCGCCCGGCCCGCTACCGCGAGCGGATGCCGCGGCGCAAGCCCCTCCAACCGCAGGGCGACCCGGTCGTACGGTCGGGGCAGTGGAAGGAGGGCACCATGACCAGCCAGCCCTATGACGGTCCCATGGACGACGACCGCGACGACGACACCATCCTCGATCCGCTGCTGCGCCCGGACGACGACGATCGCCCGCTGGACTCCGACATCGACGACGACCAGGTCGACAGCGCGGAAGCCGACGAGCGCGCAGCGCGCGAGGGGGAGATCGGCACGGATCAGCTCCCGTGACGACACCCGGCCCGGCCGCCCCGCCGTGCGGGATCCACGCCAGGATGGAAGCATGAGCGCGATCCCCACCGTGATCCTGAACGACGGAGCCTGGTTCCCCGAACTCGGCCTCGGCACCTACAACCTGCGGGGCGAGGAGGGGATCACGGCCATGGTCGCCGCGATCGAAGCCGGCTACCGGCTGCTGGACACCGCGGTCAACTACGAGAACGAGCGCGAGGTCGGCGAGGCGGTCCGCCGCAGCGGCGTCGCGCGCGACAAGATCCTCGTCGCGTCGAAGATCCCCGGCCGGCACCACGGGCGGCAGGAGGCCGTCGACAGCATCAAGGGGTCGCTGGACGCCCTGGGGCTGGACCGCATCGACCTGCATCTCATCCACTGGCCGAACCCGAGCGTCGGCCGGTACGTCGACACGTGGCGGGGCCTGATCGACGCCCGCACGCAGGGGCTGGTGCGCTCGATCGGCGTCTCGAACTTCACGGAGGAGATGCTCACCGAGCTCATCGAGGAGACGGGGGTCGTCCCCGCCGTGAACCAGGTGGAGCTGCATCCGTACTTCCCGCAGGAGGCGCTGCGCGCCTTCCACGCCACGCACGGCATCCGCACCGAGAGCTGGAGCCCGCTCGCGCGTCGCAGTGAGCTGCTCACCGAGCAGCTGGTGCAGGAGCTGGCCACCGTGCACGACGTGACGCCCACGCAGGTGGTCCTGCGGTGGCACACGCAGATCGGCAGCACGCCCATCCCGAAGTCGGTCGACCCCGACCGGCAGCGGGAGAACGCCGACATCTTCGACTTCGCCCTCACCGACGACCAGCTCGCCGCGATCAGCGGTCTGGAGCGCGGTCGGCTGTGGGACGGCGACCCCCTCACGCACGAGGAGATGTAAGCCGGCTCACCCTCTCAGGCGTCAGGAAGGGCGTCCAGCCACTCGGTGTACGTCTGTGTGCCGTGCAGCGCGTCGGGGCCGGGGAGCAGCGCACCGGAGCGGAGCGCGCGCCCCAGGGCGCCGGGGGTGTGCAGCTCGGGCAGCGGGCCGCGGTAGCCGATCGCGTGCGCGTACCGGTGCACCATGTCGGCCAGGCTCTCCTCGCGAGGACCGCCGAGGTCGGTGGCTCGACCTGCGGGATCGTGCTCGGCGAGGTCGACGAGGTGTCGCGCCACCTCGCGCACCGCGATCGGCTGCACGCGTCCGGTCGGGGCGACGTGGGCGCCGGCGTGCGTGCGGTGGAACATCATCGCCGCGTACTCGTGGAACTGCGTCGTGCGCAGGATCGTCCACGGCACCGCGCCGCGCGAGACGAGCCGTTCCTGCGCGAGCTTTCCGGCGTAGTAGCCGTCCGGCGCCGCCTCGGCCCCCACGATCGTCAGCGCGAGGTGATGCGGCACGCCGGCCGCGCGCTCCGCCGAGAGCAGGGTCTTCGTCACCCCCGCGAAGAACATCACCGAGACGTCCGGCCTCGCCGTCACCACGTTCGTGACGTCGATCACCGCGTCCACCCCTTCGAGGGCCGGACCGAGCCCCGCGCCGCTCAGCAGCTCGATCCCGGCACTGCGTGACAGCGCGACGACCCGGTGACCCCGCTCGCGCGCGACCGAGGCGATGTGCGCGCCGGTCATGCCGGTGCCGCCGGCAATCGCGAGTCTCACGGATCCCCCTCGGGTGCGGGTCGTCTGGACTCCCCATCGTGACCGACGGCGGCCGATGCCGCGAGGCCCCGAGCCCGCCGCCCCGAGCCCGCCGCGCCGCAGCCGCGGCGACGTCGTGACGCCGCGACGCCGTGTCAGCGGCGCGCGAGGTCGGCCGAGTCCTCGAGCCAGTCGGCGAAGCTCAGGGTGCCGCGGTCCGCTCCTGGGCCCGGCAGGCCGAGGCCCGCCCGCATGGCCTTCATCTGCGCCCCGGGGAGGGAGACCGAGGGGACCCATCCTCGATGTCCGGCCCGGCGGGCATAGGCCTTCACCATCTGGTCGAGTCGCTCCTCCCGCGGCCCGGCGAAGTCGGCCACGCGGCCGCGCGCAGGGCCGGTCGCGAGCTGCGCCAGGCGGGCTCCCACCTCCCGGGCGGCGATCGGCTGCACCCGCGCCCGCGGGGCCACATGAAGCGGGCCCAGCGTCGCGCGGTCGTACAGCTGCGCGGCGAACTCGTGGAACTGCGTGGCGCGCAGGATCGTCCAGGGCACGTCCCCCGCTTCGACCAGCCGCTCCTGCGCCAGCTTGCCGGCGTAGTAGTCGTGCGGCATGCGCTCGATCCCGACGATCGACAGCACGACCAGCCGTGCGATGCCCAGCCGCTGCGCCGCGTCGAGAAGGCTGCCGGTGGCGGCGTGGAAGAACCGGGTCGCCGCCTCGGCCGACAGCGCGGACACGTTCGCGACGTCCACGATCGCCTCGACCCCCTCGAGCGCGGCGGTGAGCCCCGAGCCGGTGGTGAGATCCGTCCCCCTGCTGCGGCTGAGCACGACGGGCTCGTGGCCGTCGCTCCTCAGCGCGTCGACGACGTGGACGCCCACGGTCCCGGTGCCTCCGGCGACTGCGATCCTCATGACATGTCTCCTCTCGTCCCGCGCGGTCGACGGGAACCTCTCGCCTCTTCGACGACGCAGCACGACAGAATGTGACATGTCGCGCCGCAGACCCGCGTGAGGAGGACGGATGCCGCCCATCGACGTCGACGGCGAGCGGGGGAACCTGCTCGCCGTGTGCTACCGGATGCTGGGCACGGTCGCCGACGCCGAGGACGCGGTGCAGGAGGCGTACGTCCGCTGGCTGCGGCTGCCCGCGGAGGAGCGCGCCGCGATCCGCAACCCCGGAGCGTGGCTGACGCGCGTCGCGGGCCGCGTCTGCCTCGACATGCTGGGGTCGGCGCGCGCCCGGCGTGAGCGCTACGTGGGGGAGTGGCTTCCCGAGCCGGTGCCGGAGGACTCGCCGGTCGCGGCATCCGTTCCCGTCGATCCGGCCGACCGCGTCGCGCTCGACGACTCGGTCTCACTGGCGCTGCTGGTCGTCCTCGAGTCCCTCACGCCCGCCGAGCGGGTGGCGTTCGTGCTGCACGACGTCTTCGGCGTGCCGTTCGACGAGATCGCCGCGACGCTCGGCAGGAGCAGCGCCGCGGTCCGCCGGCTGGCCCTGCACGCACGGCGGAGGGTGCAGGAGCGGCGCGCCGGAGACGCCTCGCGCGCGGAGCACGATGCCGTCGCGCGGGCCTTCGCCGCCGCGACCACCACCGGCGACCTCGACGCGCTCGTCTCGGTGCTCGATCCCGGCGTGGTGCTGCGCTCCGACGGCGGCGGGCGCGCCTCGGCGGCGCTGCGGCCCGTCGCAAGCGCCGATCGCGTGGCGCGGTTCCTCCTCGGGCTGCCGCGTCTCGAGCCGGACGCCGTCCTCCACGCGGTCCAGACGCCCGACGGCCTCGGATTCCTGGCGACGCTCCGCGACGAGCCGAGCGCACACTTCACGCTCCGGGTGCGCGCCGGCCGCATCACGGACGTCTACATCATGCGCAACCCCGACAAGCTCACGCAGTGGTCGTGAGGCGGCGGCCGGCCCTCGGTTAGCGTGGAGGGCATGGCGACCCCCACCGGCTCCACTGCGTTCGCTTCGCTGACCGACTACATCGCACTGCCGAGGGTCGAGGGCATCGCTCTCTCGCCCGACGGCGCGACCGCCGTGCTCACGGTGGCCGCGCTGAAGAAGGACGGCACCGGCTACGAGCGGGCCCTGTGGGCGGTGCCCGCGACGGGCGGAGGAACGCCCCGCAGGCTGACCAGATCTGCCAAGGGCGAGGCGGGCGCCGCGTTCACCGCGAGCGGCGACATCCTCTTCGTGTCGGCGCGGCCCGACTCCGAAGGCGACGCCGACGACGAGTCGGGTCAGCTGTGGCTGCTTCCGGCCGCGGGTGGCGAAGGCCGGCCGGTCACGCGGCTCGCGGGCGGCGTCGACGGCATCGCGGCGACGGCCGAGGCGTCCGACGTGGTCGTCCTCTCGGCATCGCTCCTGCCGGGCGGGGACACGCTCGAGAGCGAGGCGGCGCTGCGCGCCCGGCGCAAGGAGAAGAAGGTCTCGGCGATCCTGCACGACGCGTACCCGGTGCGCTTCTGGGACCACGATCTCGGACCCGCCGAACCGCACCTGCTCGCCGTCGACACGGGCGCCCTCGAAGACACGATCGCCGCCGCGGTGGCCGAGTCCGCCGCCGAGGAGGAGGAGCAGGCGGATGCCGCGGCCGGCGACGGCAGGGCTGCCCCGGCGAGCTCCGCCGGCACGCCCTACCCCGCCACGCTGCCCCGCCCGCGCGATCTCACGCCGCGGCCGGGCCGCTCCGCCGACCACGCGGAGGCCGCGCTCACCCCGGACGGCGCCACGCTGATCGTCTCGCTCGAGCACCGCGAGCAGCGGGCGGGACGCCGCGTCATCGTGGCGATCGACACGGCGACGGGGGAGCGGCGCACGCTGTTCGACGAGATCGGCGTCGACTACGAGATGCCCGCGGTGAGCCATGACGGCAGCCGGATCGCGTACCTCCGCACGGTGAAGTCGACGCCCGACGCCCCCACCGACTACGAGGTCTGGACCGCAGGCATCGACGGCGCCGGCGCCCGTCGCGTGGTCGCCGACTGGGATCGCTGGGCTTCGTCGCTGGCCTTCGACGCCGGCGACGCCGCCCTCATCGCGACCGCCGATGACGACGGCCGCGGACCGGTGTGGCGTCTCCCTCTCGACGGCGGCTCGGCCCAGAAGCTCACCGCCGACGACTTCGCGTACTCGAACGTCGCCGTCGACGGCCGCACCGGCGACCTCGTCGCCCTTCGCTCGTCGTGGGTGGTGCCGCCCCACCCCGTGCGCATCGCGCGGGACGGCGACGTGACCCCCCTCGCGACACCGGCCGCGGCGCCCGTCGCACCCGGGTCGATCACCGAGGTCGAGACCACGGCCGAGGACGGCGCGCGCGTGCGAGGCTGGCTGCTGCTGCCCGACGGCGCGTCCGCGGATGCCCCGGCGCCACTGCTGCTGTGGATCCACGGCGGCCCGCTCAACAGCTGGAACGCGTGGAGCTGGCGCTGGGCGCCGCTGCTCGCCGTCGCCCGCGGCTACGCCGTGCTGCTGCCCGATCCGGCGCTGTCGACGGGTTACGGCCTGGACTTCATCGCGCGCGGCTGGAACAGCTGGGGCGGCAAGCCCTACACCGACCTGCTGTCGATCACGGCGGCGGTGGAGTCCCGCGACGACATCGACCAGACCCGCACCGCCGCGATGGGCGGTTCCTTCGGGGGCTACATGGCGAACTGGGTGGCCGGCCACACCGACCGCTTCCGGGCGATCGTCACGCACGCGAGCCTGTGGGCGCTCGACCAGTTCGCCGGCACGACCGACAACTCCGAGTACTGGCAGCGGATCTTCACGAGCGAGGCGATGGAGCAGAACTCGCCGCACCGGTTCGTGCGCGACATCCGCACACCCCTCCTGGTCGTCCACGGAGACAAGGACTACCGCGTGCCGCTCGGCGAGAGCCTGCGCCTGTGGTCCGACCTGGCCGAGCACCACGCGGACGAGGACGGCCGCATGCCGCACCGCTTCCTGTACTTCCCCGACGAGAACCACTGGGTCCTGAAGCCGCAGCACGCCGTGATCTGGTACGAGACGGTGTTCGCGTTCCTCGCCGAGCAGCTGCGGGGCGAGGAGTTCCAGCGGCCCGAGCTCCTGGGGTAGCCCGCCGGGTCAGTGCGGGGCGTGGTACTCCATCTCGGCGCGCTTCCAGTAGCCCTTCACGATCATCTGCTCCGGCGCGAGGCTCCACCGGTCCAGCAGCAGCGCGCGCCCGGGCTTGACGATCGACTGCTCCGCCGCGACGAAGCCGAACACCGACCCCGTCGGCCGGTCCTCGGCCGTCAGCGCGTCGAGCCGGGCGGCGAGAGCGACGCCGGCGGGACCGGTGCCGCGGTGCACCTGCTCGACGCGGACGCCGGCCGGAGCATCGATGGGCAGCGCGTGCGCGGCATCCGTCACCTCCACGTGGATGCTGCCGACGGCGTCGGCGTCCATCGCCTGAGCGAAGCGGCGCATCGCGGGCACGGCGGTCTCGTCGCCGGCGAGGAGCCACGCGTCGGGACGGCCGGTCAGCACCTTCGAGCCTCGCGGGCCGCCGACACCGGCGACGGCACCCACGGGGGCGGTCGCCGCCCACGCCGCGGCGACCCCCGCGGTCCCGTCGGCGGGGTCGCCGTGGATGGCGAACTCGATCTCGAGCCAGTCCTCGCCCCACGCGAGCGGCGTGTACTCCCGGTTCGACGCGGCGCGAAGATCCTCGACGGTCTCCGGGGCGCCCTCGGGGAAGAAGAGGCGGAGGTGGTCGTCGGCGCCGAGCGACCGGAAGCCCGTCAGCTCCGGGCCCTGCAGCCGGACGCGCACGTACGAGGGCGTGAGCCATTCGCGGGCAGCCAACGTGGCGCGGCGGAAGCGCAGCTCGAGTCCGGTGGGCTCGAGCCTGAACGAAGTTCGGTTGTCCATGCAGGTGAGGCTAGCCTGACTGTGCTCAGGCTCGGTGTTGATAGGGTGCGCCCCAGCGGCCGGCGGTGCTCGCGCGCCCGATCAGGACACGTGACGGATTTCGCAGTCGCTGCCGGGCGACAGGATCGCCTCGTGCCCGTCGTCGTAGCGAACCACCAGCAGCGGGTTCTCCTGGCTGCCTCGCACCTCTATCACCTCGCCGGCGCGCTCCACCGCTCCGACGACGCGGCCATGGATGACCACGCGGTCCCCGACGCTCGCTTGCATGCGGACCACCTCCTGGCGCACACGATACGACGGGCGGGCAGCGAGGGGTAGAGCCGACGCTGCGTCCGGTCAGAGGCGCGCCCCGTCGTCGTCGCGATCCTCCAGACCGACGCTGCGACCCCGCCACGACTCGTAGGCCATCAGCCACCCGATCGACACGGCCGCGGCAAGCAGGACGCCCAGCAGCACGTTCCCCCAGATCAGCCCGAACATGATCCCGAGGGTGAACATGAGGGCGGTGCCGAGCGCCCATCCGGAGTGTCCGCGGGTCCAGCCCTTGCGCGTCGTCGCCATGCCGAAAGCCTAGAGCGCGGCCGGGCCTGCGGCCCACGCCGATCGCGCCTCGGTAGGTTGGACAGAACGCCCCCACACGGAACGGATGCCATGACCCTCAACGTCAGCCCGCTCACCCTCGGCACCTCGGGCCTCGGACGCGACACCGCGCCCGGCTCGCCCGAAGAGGAGGCCGCCGTCGCGTTCGCCGAGCAGCTCTTCGCAGGCACGCACGCCTTCGTCGACACGTCCAACAACTACGCCGGAGGCCGGAGCGAGGCGGTGCTCGGGCTCGCCATCGCGCGGACCGGCCCGGATGCCGCCACCCGGGTCATCTCCAAGGTCGACTGCGATCTCGAGACGGGAGCCTTCGATCGCGAGCGGGTGCTGCGGTCGTTCGACGAGACGACGGCGCGCCTGGGCGTGGACCGCCTGCCGCTCCTGCACCTGCACGACCCGTACACCGTGACCTTCGACGAGGCGATGGCACGCGGCGGGGCCGTGGAGGGCCTCATCGAGCTGCGGGAGTCCGGTCGCGTCGACGCGATCGGCGTCGCCGCGGGGCCCGCCCCCATGATGGCCCGCTACGTGGGCACCGGGGTCTTCGACGCGGTGCTGATCCACAACCGGTTCACGGTCGTGGACCAGTCGGCCGCACCGGTGTTCGCCGACGCGCGGGAGCGAGGCATGACGGTGTTCAACGCGGCGCCGTTCGGCGCCGGGATCCTCGCGACCGGCGCCCGGGAGGGGGCGATGTACGGCTACCGCCCTGCACCGCCTGCTCTGCAGGACTGGGTGGCCCGCCTCGAGCAGGTGTGCGCGGCGCACGGCGTGGCTCTTCCCGCGGTCGCGCTGCACTTCTCGCTGCGCTCGCCGCTGGTCGACTCGACGATCGTCGGCATCTCGTCGGCTCGCCGGCTCGCGCAGCTCGACGAGCTCGCCGCCACGCCGATCCCCGACGAGGTGTGGACCGAGCTGGACGCGCTCGGGCCGGCTCCGTCACCGGTCGACGACAGCGAATACGCCTGACGCGACGGCGGCGGGCGCTCACTGCTGAGGAGCGTTGACCGCCACCATCCAGTCGATCCCGAAGCGGTCGGTGAGCATGCCGAACCGCCCGCCCCACGGCGGCGTGTCGAACGGCATCGTCACGGTGCCCCCGTCGGCCAGCTTGTCCCAGAAGCCCTGCAGCGGCGCCTCATCGTCGCCGCTCACCGACACCGACACGCCGGCCGGCTGCTGCCACGTCATGCCGGTCGGGGTGTCGGCGGCCATGAGCACGAAGCCGTCCGGGGTGGTGAGCTGGGAATGCATGACCAGGTCGGCCTCTGCCGGGTCCTGCACCATGCCCTCGAACTGACCGAAGGTCGAGATGTCGAGCTCGCCCCCGAAGACGCTCTGATAGAACGTCATCGCCTCGCGGGCCTGGTTCTTGAACGAGAGATACGGGTTGAGGCTGGGCATGTCGAACTCCTGAAGACGGATGGTGGATGCCGCGCCCGGCCGCGTGGCGCGTCCCAGTGTCGTCCGGGCCTCCGACATCGGCAAGAGGGTCTCCGGGCGATGCGCCTGCGTGCCGGGCCGACGCCGTCCTGCGTCGGTCAGCGGTCGCGGTGGTCCTCCGGGTGCAGCCGCGGACCGCGTCGCGGTTCGCGCACGCCGCTCGCGCCGATGAGGCGGATCACGCGCTGGCGGTGGCCAGGCCAGGCGGCCAGCAGCTGCAGCATCCCGTCATCGTCGACGCGGTGCCCGGTCAGCGCGTAGCCGACCTCGTGCGCGACGTGGAAGTCGCCGACGCTCACGGCATCGGGGTCGCCGAGCGCCCGGATGCGCGTCTCGGCGGAGGTCCACGGGCCGATCCCGGCCTGGCTGAGGAGCACACGGTCGACGGCCTCGCCATCCTCTGCGCTCAGCACGGCGCGCACGAGCGCATCGCCGCGGCGGGCGGCGCGCACCACGGTCTTCGACTGCGGCGGCTCGAGCCCCGCGCGGTGCCAGACCCAGGACGGGACGTGCTGCCAGCCGTCGATGGTGGGGGGTGCGAACATCGGCATAGGCGTCGGCCCGGGCGCGCGCTCGCCGCACCACGTCACGATGCGGCGCCACGCGCCGAACGCCTGCATGCCGGTCACCTTCTGCTCGAAGATCGCGCCGGCCAGCGCGTCGAAGACGAGCCCCGTGCGGGAGAGCCGCAGGCCCGGGTTGCGGTGGTGGGCGCCGGCGATCAGCGGATGCCGCGCCGCGTCGAAGCCGGTGAGGTCGTCGTCGGCGCCGCACAGCGCCGGCAGCTGAGCAAGCGCCCACTCCCGGCCGGGGCCCCACGCCGCTCCTCGGACGACGCCGGGGTGGGTCTCGCGGATCGCGAGGGTCGCGACGCCGGCCGGAGTCCGGCTCGCCCGCCAGATGACGGCGCCGGAGACCGTCATCGTCGGGTCAGCAGCCCCGCGCCGCTGGAAGAGCACTGTGCGACGCAAGTCGAGAGGCTGACGGGGGCGGTACTCCGTCTCGAGCGGCCGCCCGTGATCGGGGCGCGGATCGCGAGGCTCGGCGCGCGTCGCGGAGCGCCCGGCATCCCTCGTCCGGGGAGTGCGCGAGAGCGACGTGGCCATGCCGCCCACCCTACGCCCCCGCCTCCGACACGCTGTCGGAGCGCGATTCAGAAGCGGTCGGGCGAAGGCGTGCCGTGACCGTAGCGGATGACGACGTCTGCGTGACGGTCGAAGCGGTAGCCCACCCCGCGGACGGTGCGCACGATGTCCTCGTAGCGCCCGAGCTTCGCGCGGAGGCGGCGCACGTGCACGTCGATCGTGCGCTCGCCCGGGGCGTCGTCGTCGGAGGTCCCCTGCCAGAGCGAGGTGACGAGCTCGGTGCGCTCGATGGTGCGGCCCTCGCGGAGCACGAGGTACTGCAGCAGCTCGAACTCCTTGAAGGTGAACGCGGCCGACTCGCCGTCGATGAGCACGCGCTTGCGCGAGATGTCGACGACGACGCCGCCGGCGGCGATCTCCTCGTCCTCGGGCTCGTCCTGCTTCGTGCGCGCCACGGCGGACGGCTCGTGCAGGGCCAGCCGCACGACGTCCACGTCGCGGCCGCCGGAGCCGACGGGCGCGAGGGCCACGGTGGCGTACGTCTCGGCGGAAGGCGCGAGGTCGGCCAGGGTGCGTCGCAGTGCGTCGACGAGCACGCCGAGGCTCACTCCCGACGCAGCGGCCTTCGCTTCGTCGATTCCGACGTAGAGGGCGAAGCCGCGGGGCGCGGTGCCGGCGGGCAGGGCACGCGCGGCTGGCTGGGCCGGCTCCGGCGCGGGCGGCTGGACGCCGACCGGGCGGTCGACGGCGCGGAGGTGGCGGACGGGAGCGGTGGCGGGGCGGTCGAGGAGAGCGGTGTTCGACATGATGATGGTCCTTGCGGGAGGAACCCGGGGGCGGAGCCGGGTTGGTGTGTGCTGCGGCCCATGTCGTCGGAGGCGAGGGCCGTCGGCCGGGTGATGGCCTGTTGCCCGACGCTGGGCGATGTGCGAAGCGGATCCGGGTGCGCGTGATCGACGCACGAAACCGGTGCTTCGGGGGACTCCGTGCGATCCGTTTTCAGAAGCGGAGGAGGAGTCCGACGGGGGTCACCGTGCTAGTGGCACATTCGACAACACATGACAACGCGGCCGGCCATCATCATGCCGGCAGTCCTGTTCGCCTCCCGGGCGGACAGATACAGCGCGTTGTCAGTCATGTGGCCGATTATGACGGAGTTTGTCGGAAAACGTCAAATCGCACGGATGTCGAGGCTCGATCATGAAGGAATGTGACAGATTGCTCAGTCTGACGCGAGCGCCGGGCAGGCTCCCGGGCGGCGCCGTCCCTGAAGGCCGGCAGGACGCCTGCTCAAGGAATGCCGCGATATCGCCCGGTCAGCCGCCCCGCCCGAGCCCGCGGGCGTAGCCTGTGCGGGTGACCGAGCTCCGCTTCACCAAAGAGACCGACTCCTCGCGCTACACGCTGCACCGGGGCGAGGATCTGGTCAGCGTGCTGGACTACCGCGACGACGGACGCACGGTGGCCATGACACGCGCCTACACCGTGCCGACGTTCCGGGGCCACGGCTATGCCGGCGAGCTCGTCGGCCGGGCCGTGCAGGAGCTCGAGCAGACGGGCGACCGGAAGATCGTGCCCGTCTGCTGGTACGTCGCCGACTGGTTCGAGGAGAACCCGGCGCACCGCGGGATGCTGCAGTCCCGCTCCTGACGCGCGTCCCGACGCCCGCCCATCTTGTCAACCCCATGACGCCCCGAGGCGGGCGGGGGATGCTGGGGAAGGACGAGAGGAGCGCGACATGGAGCGCGATCGGTCGGATCAGGACCTTCCCGAAGGCGTCATCGACGCGGACCGGCAAGGCGGCTGGGATCAGGTGGACGACGTCGAGTCGCGGGAGCGCAGCGCCGCAGTTTCTGAGGGCGACCTGCTGACGGACGCCGCCCTCGCGCCGGACGATCCCGTCGAGGGCGAGGCGGCCCGCCAGGGCGCCGACCCCGATCTCGCATCCGATGCACAGCGTGGAGAGGAGCCCTGAGATGAGCACGACAGGCAATGAGTACGAGCAGCCCGGTGTGAACCAGCCCGATCGCGGCGACGCCGCGGGGGCGGAAGGGACCCCGGCGCCCCACGAGCCGACGCGTGACGAGCAGCCGGAGGCGCCGCCCGCCCTGGGCGAGCCCGCCCCCGACTCCAAGCCCGCCGGCACCTGGACCGAGGCGCCCGAGCAGGGCGGCGCGGGCGCCGCGGCGCCCCCGCCCCCGACGAGTGCGCCGGATCAGAGCGGCGACACCGGCCGTGCGGATGCAGCCGACGCGGGGTCGGCCGAGCAGGCAGCGGCCACCGCGGCGCCCGCCGAGCCGGCGCAGGGCGCAGCCGCGACCGTGCCGTCGGATGGCGCGCTGAGCGGCGAGCCGAGTCATGAGGCGGTCGGCATCGGCGTCATCGACGGCGGGGATCATCACGGCCACGACGGCGGCCGTGACACGCTCACGGTCAGCGAGGCCCAGCGCACGCCGGGAGCGCTCGGTGCGGAGCAGGAGCAGCGGCTGCCCGCGATGGCGCAGAACAACGCCTCCGACGTCGACAAGGTCTCCGGGATCGTCGCGCAGACGCGCTCCGACGTCGGTGCCGAGCCGCTCGAGCGCATCGCGGAGGTGCTGCGGCAGCGGCTCACGCAGTCCGGCATCGACCTGCCCGAGCACGACGTCGAGGAGCTGGCGCGGCAGGTGTCCACCGGCGATGCGGACACCCCCGCCCAATCGGGGCGCGAAGACTCGCGCTGAGTTCCGCGATCCGGCGGCGGCGACGGACCGCTCGGCCCTAGGCTGAGCGCGTGCCCATGGAGGACGTGTTCACCGTCGTCGCCGTCGGCTTCGAGGCGATCGGGGCCGGCGCGATGATCGTCGGCTTCGTCATCGCGCTCGTGCTGAGCATGAGGTCCCTCGGCCGGCACGAGGGCGGGCGCACCGCGTTCACCGTGCTGCGGACGACCCTGGGCGGCGCCATCCTCCTCGGGCTCGAGGTGCTGGTCGCCGCGGATCTCATCCGCACGATCACGTCCAAGCCCTCGCTCGAGGAGGCGGCGATCCTGGGTCTCATCGTCCTCATCCGGACGATCCTGTCGATCTCCATCCAGATCGAGATCGAGGGCACCCTGCCCTGGCGTCGCGCGATCCTCCGCAGCGGCGGTCAGGTCGTCGGCGACGCCGTCGCGCGGGACCGCGCTGCGAGCCAGGCCGCCGGCACCGCCGCGCCCGAGCCAGGCCCGCGCTGAGCGCGGCCGCTCACACGGCTGACACGCGCGGCCGGCCGCGGATGATCAGGCGGGTGCGCACGCAGGGGTGCACTCGGCGCCGTTGTGCAGGCCGATCGGGCGTGCCCACGGCGCGCGCTGCGCGCGGGCCGGCGCGGGCACGACGGCCCGCGTCGCGGGGTGCGGCGCCCGCGCGGAGGTCCGCTCACGGATCGAGGCGAGCAGCGCGCGGTCGCGTTCCCGCGCCCAGGTGTCGTGACGGTATTGGTGCTCGGCGGCATAGACAGCGAACATGGTTTCCTCCGTTGGTTCCGACAGAGTGAACCTACGCCGGGGGTCGGACATTGCCGGGTCGGCCGCACATGGCAGGAATCCACCGCCACCAGGCAGTCCCGCCACTGCGGATCACCCCTCCCGGGCGAACTCGCGGATGAGGCGGGCGGCGGAGGAGGCATCCCGGATCATCGTCTCGTGACCGTGCCCGGGCACCTCGCGCAGCCGGCCGTCGGGGAGGGTGTCGGCGATCCTCCGGCACCACTGCGGCGGAGCGACGAGGTCGTGCTCGCCGCGCAGCACCAGCGCCGGCACGCCGGCGCGGGCGAGGACGTCCTCCGGGCGATGCACGAGCATGGCGCGGAACTTCGCGCGCAGGTGCGGTCCGGCGCGCACGTACTCGCGCGCGCCACGCGCGATCACCCGCGGGCTCTCGATCGCGATGTCGCGCAGCAGGCGCCAGAGCTGGCGCGGGGCGCTGCGGGCCGCGGGGTCGACGGTCGGTCCCACCAGGACGATGCGCTCGGCCACGCGGGGGTGCCGGACTGCGACCTCGAGCGCGATCTGGGCTCCCATCGAGTGGCCGATGACGACCGCGGGCCGGCCCACCCGCGCGCGCAGATACGCCGCGACCAGGTCGGCGGTGCGCTCGATGGTGAGCACGCGGCGGGGCTCGGGAGCCTCCCCGTACCCCGGCAGGTCGAGCATGATCACCTCGCCGTCCCGGAGGTGGTGTGCCAGATCGTCGAAGACGCTGCGCCCCATTCCGATCCCGTGCACCAGGACGTACAGCGGCGTGCCGCTGCCACGCCGCTCGGCGACGATCGACGCGCCGGCGTAGGCGAACTCCTCCACTGTCGCCATCGATCAGGCGGCGCCGCTCTGGTCCCGCAGTCCCACCCGATCGGGGATGTCGAACTGGACGCGGGGGAGCCATGCCGACGGATCGGGCCACGGCCGTGACGCGGGCAGGCTGCGCAGCCGCGCCCGCAGGGCCGCCCCCGATGCCTCGACCGGCAGCACCCGCGACGGGGCACGATGCGCGAGCGCGCCCAGCCACCAGTGCCGCCACGTCCCCTCGATCGCCTCGGGGCCGGCGACCACGTAGTAGTCCGGCATGACCGCCTCGCCGGAGGCGAAGAGGTCGAGCAGCGCCCCCACCTCCGTCTCGAGCGACCCGAGCGTCGAGCGCTCCTCGTAGAGCTCGACCCACGCCGATGCCACGTGCTCGAGGGGATCCGCGTCGTGCACGACGTAGGGCATCGACACCGACGCGACGAGGTGCGCCGCGACGGCCGGCTCGGCCTCGCGCAGCGACAGCGCGACCAGGGCCGGCACGTCGGCCAAGCCGGTCAGCAGCTCGTCGCTGTCCGCGCCGACGAGTGCCACGACGGTCGATCGTGGAGCGGTGTCTGCGGTCAGCGCCATGCTCAACGATAAGACGTCGCGACCCCGGAGCGGGAGTGCGCCGCTCGCGTGTTCACACCGCGGTGAGCACGACGGTGGACAGATCGGACCCGAACGTGAAGCGGGCGTCGACGGTGCCGCCGCGCAGCACGCCGGGCAGCCATCGCGAGGCGTCGTCCCACATCCGCGGGTACGGCACCGCGTCCAGCGCGTACCAGCGAGGCGTGATCTCCGCCGTCTCGACGGGCACGCCCTGGAACCTGCGGCACACGAAGACCGTGGACCGCTGCGACCAGGCGGGCAGCGTGGGGAAGTGGTAGTCGATCGTGCCCGCGAGATGCAGAGCGGATGCCTCGATCCGCACGCCGATCTCCTCCTCGACCTCGCGGACCGCGGCCTCCTCGGCCGATTCTCCGTGGTCGAGCTTGCCGCCGATCCCGACGACCTTCCCCTGGCCGAGACCGGTCCGCTTGTCGCCGAGCAGCACCTCCGTGCCCCCAGGCCCGCGCCGCAGCAGATAGACGACGCAGACCTCGGGCAAGGACATGCGTCGAGGGTACGCCCGGCGCCCGCCGCGGACCGTGCAGGCCCGCGCGATCCCCGGATGCCCGGCC
This sequence comes from Microbacterium sp. NPDC055455, assembly GCF_053619935.1. Lineage (NCBI taxonomy): Bacteria > Bacillati > Actinomycetota > Actinomycetes > Micrococcales > Microbacteriaceae > Microbacterium > Microbacterium sp. NPDC055455. The sequence goes on along the minus strand of NZ_JBSHLB010000003.1, from coordinate 286,964 downwards.
TGCCTCACCGGCGATGTCGGCAGGCGAACGTACCGTGTGGGCATGCGCATCCTGCACACCTCGGACTGGCACATCGGGCGGTCGTTCCACGGCCACTCGACGCTCGACGCGCTGCGCGGCGTGCTCGAAGCGCTGGTCGGGCAGGTGCGCGAGCATGCCGTCGACGCCGTGATCGTCGCGGGGGACGTGTTCGACTCGGCCGCACCCGCCGCCCCGGCCTACACCCTTCTGACCGACACGCTGCGCGCGATCGCGGACGCGGGAGCGACGGTCGTCGTCACCAGCGGCAACCACGACTCCGCCGCTCGGCTGGGGTTCCAGTCGGCGCTGCTGCGCGACGGCATCCACGTCGTCACCGATCCGGCCGCCGTCGGCACGCCGGTGACGGTGAGCGACGAGCACGGCCCCGTCCACATCTACGGCATCCCCTACCTCGAGCCCGTGCTCCTGCGCACCGTATGGCCGGGGGTGCGCACCCAGGCCGACGTGGTCACCCGCGCGATGGACCTGGTGCGCGCCGATGCCCGCGGCCGGGGCGGCCGGTCGGTCGCCGTCGCACACTGCTTCGCGGCGGGGGTCGCGCCGACGCCCCACCTGGAGCGCGACATCCAGCAGGGCGGTCTCGACGTGGTCCCGCTGTCGGCCTTCGACGGTGTCGACTACATGGCGCTCGGTCACATCCACGGTCGCCAGCAGCTCGCGCGCGGCGTGCGCTACGCCGGCGCGCCGCTGCACTACAGCTTCGACGAGGGCGACAAGCCCCGCGGGTGCTGGCTCGTCGAGCTCGACGCCGACGGACTCGCCGACGTCCAGTGGCTCCCCCTCCCGGTGCCGCGGGCCCTCGCGACCGTCAGCGCCACACTCGACGAGCTCCTCGCCGACGAGCGGTTCGCAGCGCACGCCGGCCACTGGGTCCGTGCCGAGTACACCGACGCCCTCCCGCAGCGCGACCCCATGCGCCGCCTGCTCGCGCGCTTCCCCTTCTGCGCCGAGGTCCGGCACGCCCCCGCGGCGCCCCGGCCCGGCGAGGTCCGCACGTATGCGCAGCGGGTGCGCGCCGCACGCAACGACGCCGAACTCGTCGACGCGTTCCTCGCGCACGTGCGCGAGGGCGAGGGGGCGTCCGCGCGCGAGGCCGACCTCGTGAGGGACCTCCTCGAGGAGCGCACGCGGGTGGAGGCCGGCGCATGAGGCTGCATCGCCTCGAGCTCACCGGGTTCGGGCCGTTCCGCGAGCGTCAGAGCGTCGACTTCGACGCGTTCGATCGTGACGGCATCTTCCTCATCGCGGGGCGCACGGGGGCCGGCAAGTCGAGCATCCTCGACGGCGTCTGCTTCGCCCTGTACGGGAGCGTGCCGCGCTACGAGTCCGGCGACAAGCGGCTGCGCAGCGACCACTGCGAGCCCGACGACCCCACCGAGGTGCGGCTCGAGTTCACCGTCGGAGAGCGGCGGTGGCGCGTCACCCGCGCCCCCGAGTACCAGCGGCCGTCGCGCCGGGGCGGCGGCCTCACGGCGGAGCCGACCCGGGCAGAGCTCGAGGAGCTCGTGGACGGCACCTGGATCGGCCGGGCGGCCAGGCCGCGCGACGTCGGCCTGCTGCTGGACGAGGTGCTCGGGCTCAGCGCTCAGCAGTTCCAGCAGGTCATCCTGCTCGCCCAGAACCGGTTCTCGCGCTTCCTCCTCGCGTCCGGCGCGGAGCGGCAGTCGCTGCTGCGCGCGCTCTTCGGCTCGCGCCGCTACGAGGAGTACGCCCGCGAGCTCGGGGAACGCAGCAAGGCCGCGCAGCGCGAGGTCGATGCGCTCGCCGAGCGGGCGCGGACGCTGCTCGCCCAGGCCGAGCGGCTCATCGCGGCGCAGGCCGACGACCCCGAGCACACCGAGGGCGCCGATGCCGGCCCTGACGTCGCCGCGACGCCGGACCTCGGCGCCCGCCGCGACGCCGTCGAGCTCGGCCGGCAGCGTGCGGCGTACCGCCTCGACACGCTCACCCACGAGCGGACGGCCGCCGACGCCGCGCGCTCGGCGGCCGAGGCCGCGCACGCGGAGCTCGTCGCGCTGTCGAAGGCGCAGGCCGAGCTGGCGCGTGCACGCGAGCGGCTGGCGACGCTGGAGGCCGACGGCAGCCGGATCGCGTCCGACCGCGACCGGCTCGATCGTGCCCGGTCGGCCGAGTCGCTCCGCGCGCCGCTCGAGGCCGCAGAGCGGGCCGAGCGCACCGCCGCGGCGACCGCGGCGGCGGCGGCCGAGGCCGACACGGCGTGGCTGCGCATCGCCGAGCGCGTCGGCGAGGACGCCGCGGCCGACCTCGAGGCCGTCGTCGAGCGCGTCACCGGCGAGCTCGCCGTATGGACGGCGGCGCTGGCGCACGAGACCGCGCTCGCCGACGAGCAGGCGCAGCTGGCGGCCGCCGAGGCCGAGACGTCGCGGCTCGAGGGCGACGTCGCCGCGCTCGACGCGCAGCGGGCCCAGGTGCCGGCGGAACTCGCGCGGCTCGAGAGCGAGCTCGAGCCGCTGCGCGAGCGCGCCGCTCGCCGTGATCCCGCCCGCACCCGCCACGACGAGCTGGTGCAGCGCCTGGCCGCCGCGGAGGAGGCCGAGCGCCTCGCCGTCGTCCGGCGCGACAGCGAGGCGGCGCACCGCGACCAGGCCGCCGCGGCCGCGGCGGCTGCCGCGCGCGTCGCCGCGCTGCTGCAGAGCCGCCTGGACGGCTACGCCGGCGAGCTCGCGGCGGTCCTCGTCGACGGGGAGCCGTGCGCCGTGTGCGGGGCGACCTCCCACCCGGCACCGGCCGGTCCCGCCGACGAGCCCGTCACCGACGAGATGGTCGCCGAGGCCGAGCGTGAGCGCGACGCGGCGCTCGCACGCGAGCGGTCCGCGTCGGAGGCCGCGCGCACCGCGCGCGAGCGCCACGGCGACGCTGCGGCCCGCGCCGGCGGCGAGGGCGTCCAGATGCTGCGCGATGCGCTCCACAAGGCGGCCGATGAGCTGGCCGCGGCCGAGCGCGCGGTGCAGCGCCGCGACGAGGTGATGACGCAGCACGCCCAGCTGGCGGCACTGGACGCCGAGGCCGAGGCATCCCGTGCCGCGCTGGCCGACCTGCTCGCGGCCGCCCGGACGCGCGCGGCCGCGCTCGCCGCGACGGTCGAGGCCACCCGGCGGGCCGTCGACGACGCCCGCGGCGACCACGTCAGCGTGGCCGACCGCGTCGCCGAGGCGAAGAGAGTCCGGGATGCCGCCCGGCGCGCGCACGACGCGCGTGCCGAGGCCGCCCGCGCGGCCGCGTCGGCGGCGGAGAGCCTCGCCGATGCCGACGACAGGATCGGCGCCTCCGCGTTCGCCGACGCCGAGGAGGCGAGGCGGGCACTGCTGGAGCCGCGCGAGGCCGAAGCGCTGGCGGAGCGCATCGCGACGCACGACGCGCAGCTCGCGGCGACCCGCGCCCGGCTGCTCGACCTCGAGCTGGAGCTCGCGGGCGCCCCCGAGGGGCCTGCCGACACCGTCGGCTCGAAGGCCGCGCTGGACGCCGCGGACGCGGCGCGCACGGCGGCGCTGCGTGCCGAACGCGATGCTCATGCGCTCGTCGAGGCGCTGCGGGACCTCGCGCTGCAGATCGACGACTCGTACGCGGGGATCGCCGCGAAGGCCGCCGATGCGGAGGCCGTCACGCGGCTGGCCGACACGGTCGCCGGTCGGGCACCCAACACGATGAAGATGGACCTCGAGACGTTCGTCCTCGCCGCCGAGCTGGAAGAGATCGTCACCGCCGCCAACGTGCGCCTCGCCGACATGTCCTCCGGGCGCTACCGCCTGCAGCACACCGACGCCCGCGCGGCCAGAGGTGCGGCGTCGGGCCTCGGCCTGGAGGTCATGGACGCCTACACGGGGCAGGCGCGTCCCGCCCAGTCCCTCTCCGGCGGCGAGACGTTCCTGGCCTCCCTCGCTCTCGCGCTGGGGCTCGCCGAGGTGGTGACGGCGCGTGCCGGCGGCATCCGTCTCGACACGCTCTTCGTCGACGAGGGGTTCGGGTCGCTCGACGAGGAGACCCTGGATCTCGCCATGCGCACCCTCGATGAGCTGCGCCAGGGCGGTCGCACGGTCGGCGTCATCAGCCACGTCGCCGCGATGAAGGAGCAGTTGCCCGCACAGCTCGCGGTCGAGGCGACGCCGGAAGGGCCGAGCGTCATCACGCAGGACGCGGTCGCGTCCGCCTGACGGCTCGGGCAGGGGGCGTCCGCTTCGCCCTGTCGCAGACCCGGGCCGAGGAGTATCGTTCGCGGCAGTGACCCGACGCCGTCGGATTCCTGGGGGAATCCGCGATCCGGTTCGACCCGCCGGCATCCCGCCGCGGCGCCGTGCCGCACCCATCCGTCACGTCGACGTACGGAGGAATCATGCGTTCCAGCACCCGGGCGCGCCGCGCCGTCGCCGCGTTCGCGGCATCCGCGCTCCTGCTCGCCGGCACGCTCGTCTCGGCCCCCGCCGCCGGCGCCGCGCCCGCCACCGCCCCGATCGTCCGCATGGCGGCGCTGGGCGACTCGATCTCGCAGGCCGCGATGACGTGCTCGAGCCTCACGTCGTGCCCCGCGAACAGCTGGTCGACCGGCTCCAGCACAACGGTGAACTCCCACTTCCTCCGGCTTCGCGCGCTCGGCGCGACCGGGCTCGCCGCGTACAACCTCTCGACCTCCGGGGCCGCCTCCGCGTCGCTCCCGGCCCAGGCCCACGCGGCCGCCACCCAGACGGTGCAGTACGTGACCATCGACGTCGGCGCGAACGACGCGTGCACCCGGACGGTCGGCGCGATGACGCCCACGGCCGCCTTCGCGGCGAACGTCACCGCGGCGCTGACCACCTTGGCGGCGAGCCCTGGGTCGCCGGAGATCTTCGTCGCGAGCATTCCCAGCCTGCAGCGGCTGTACGAGCTCAACAGATCGAGCCTCTCGGCACGGCTCGCGTGGGGCCTGCTGCAGACGTGCCGATCGATGCTGGCCAACCCGTCCAGCACCGCGGCCGCCGACGTGCAGCGCCGAGCGGCGGTGCAGCAGCGGGTGAACGAATACAACCAGGCGCTCTCGGACGCGTGCGCGGCGACGGCGAAGTGCCGGTTCGACGGATTCGCCGTGGCGGACTACGCGTTCGCCCGGTCCGACCTCTCCACGCGCGACTACTTCCACCCGTCCCTGTCGGGCCAGGCGAATCTCGCTGCGATCACCTGGCCGAAGACGCAGTGGATGGTCCCCTGAGTCCGTCGTTGATCGACGGCTCCGACTCGGCGTCTGATGCCGCGTGCAGGGCGGCTCAGACGCCGTAGTCGGCGCGGATGCGCTCACGGAGCTGGTGACTGCACGCGGCGACCGCGGCGTGCCAGTCGGTGATGGCGCCGTCCTGGGCGCGGTCGGACACCGCCTTCAGCACGCGGATCGGCACCTCGAACCGCTGCGCCACCCAGATGTACGCGTACGTCTCCATGTCCACCAGGCCCGCGCCCAGCGGGCGGATCACCTCGACGGCCTCAGCGTCGTCCACGAAGTGATCGCCGGTCGCGATGGTGACGCCCTCGGCGCCCAGCTCCACCAGCGAAGGCAGCGACACGTGCTGGCCGACGATCCCGTCGATGTCGGTGACGTCGTGCTGCAGCGCCGCGGCGATCTCGTAGACGGATGCCTCGAGCCGCGCGTCGATGGCGCCCGCGGTGCCGACCACCACGACCTCGTCATAGGCCGTCGCATCGAGCGCGCGCGTCAGGGCGTAGGTCGCCTGGAGCTTGCCGGGACCGGTGACGAGCCGGTGGAATCCGGGGAGGTCGTCGGGGAACGCGACGAGTTCGGAGGAAAGGGCGGCGACGAGGAGTCTCACCCCTCCATCATCTCCCGCTTCCCGTCCTGCACGCCCGCGGGGACCGACCCGATCGACCCGAGCCGGGGCGGGAGGGGGTTAGCCTGGGCACGATGCCTGGGCAAGAGTCGCGACCGCTGAAGTCCTCGAGCACAGTCTCGGAGACGGCGAGCACGGACTCGCCCGGTGCCGGCCGTCCTGCGCCGGCCCGGCCCGCGCCGGCCCACACCGCGGTGATCCCGCTCTCCGCCGGGGCACGGTGGCGGGCGTTCTGGGTCTGCGTGTCGGTCGCGGCGATCACGATCCTCGACATGACGAAGGTCAACGTCGCGCTGCCCTCCATCGGGGAGGTGCTCGACGCCGGATCGACCGAGCTGCAGCTCATCGTGTCGGGCTTCGTGCTGACGTTCGGACTGGTGCTCGTCCCGATGGGGCGCCTCGGCGACCAGCGCTCGCGGCGCACCCTCTTCGTCGTCGGCCTCTCGCTGTACACCGCGTCGAGCGTGCTGTGCGCGCTCGCGCCGACGGCCGAGGTGCTGCTCGTCGCGCGGCTGCTGCAGGGCGTGGCCGCCGGCATCCAGATGCCGCAGGTGCTCGGCATGGCGCAGGAGCTCTTCCAGGGCAAGGAGCGCGCCCGCGCGTTCGGCCTCTTCGGGGCCACGATCGGGCTGGCGACGGCGTTCGGCCCGACGCTGGGCGGTCTGCTCATCGCGCTGGGCGGCCCGACCGACGGCTGGCGGCTGATCTTCTGGATGAACGTGCCGCTGTGCCTGGCCGCGATCGGTCTCGCCCTGTGGCTGCTCCCCGAGACGCGCACCCCGTCGCAGCGCCCCGTACAGCTCGACCCCATCGGCGTGCTGCTGTTCGGCGCGAGCATCGTGTCGCTGATGTGGCCCTTCCTGTTCACCACGGGGGCGCCGACCGACGACCCGGCGCGGTGGTGGCTGCTCGTCGGCTTCGCGCTGTTCGCCTCGGCGTTCATCGCGTGGGAGCGCCGCTACGCCGCCCGCGGTCGGAACCCCCTCATCCCGCTCGGTCTGTTCCGCATCGCGTCGTACCGCAACGGCACGCTTCTGCAGACCGCCTACTTCACCGCGCTGCCCGCGCTGTTCCTGCTCACCACGCTCTACCTCCAGATCGGCCTCGGCCTCGAGCCGGTGTTCGCCGGGATGGTGTCGATCGGCTTCGCGCTGGCCAGCGCCGCCACCTCGTGGATCGGCGGCAACCTCGTCAGCGCCCACGGTCGCGTCGTCGTGGTGTGGGGGCTGGTCGGCGTCCTGCTGTGCGCCGGGGGCCTCGTGCTCATCGCCCTGTACAGCGATCCGGCGTGGACGCCCTACCTCGCGGCGGCCATGATGACCGTCGGCGGGGCAGGCGGGGGTCTGGTCATCGCGCCGAACCAGGCGCTCACCCTCGCGGACATCCCGGTCAAACGGGGCGGGCTCGCAGGCTCGGTCGGCCAGCTGGGGCAGCGCATCGGCGCCGCGGTGGGCACCGCGGTGGGGCTGTCGCTGTTCTACTCCGCGATCTACCGCGAGTCGGGCACCGCCGACGAGCTCGTGGTGTACCACGACGCCTACGCATTCGGGATGCTGTCGGTGGGCGTCTTCCTCGGGATCGCGTTCCTCGTCGCGATCGTCGATCTGACGGCGCGGCGCAGCCGGGCCGCCGACCGCAGCGGCGGCGGCGGCGACCCCGTGCCCTGACCACCGCACGCCCGCCGCGTCACCGTCGCAGCGAGACCGGCCCGAGGACGGGCCGCCGACGGTCGCGCGTCCACCGTGCTCGCGTCCGCCGGAACTCCTCCCGGCCGGTGAAGCGATAGCGGTAGGAGACCGCCCGCACCCACCGCGGCCGCTCGCCCGCGAACGGGTCGTGCGCGAGAAGGCGCAGGGTCGGGGCATCCGCTTCCAGCAATCGCACCAGGAACGCCGTGAACCAGTCATCAAGCGACCGTCCGAGCGGAAGGAACCACATCAGCCAGTCCAGGCGCAGGTGGTACGGCGCGTACTGGCGGGGGACCCGGCGGACGTCTCCGGGCTTGCCCTTGAAGCCGTACTCGTGCCACGTCGCGGCATCCGGATCGTCGTCCATCGTGCCCTCCACGACGATCTCGATGCGCTCCTTCGTCACCGTCCCGAAGGCGCCGTACGCGTTGGCGAGCTGCCAGCGGTTGAACGACGCGTTCATCAGCTGCCGTCGCGCGAAGAGGTTCCGGAGCGGCCACCAGCTGAGCACCGCGTAGAGCGCGCCGACCGCGCCGGTGACGACGACCCAGTACAGCGGCATCCCGTCGACGATCCAGGGCGGGGCGGATGCCGCGGGGCGGGCGTCGCTCCCGATCCCCGGCAGCCCGATCGCCGAGAACGCGATCACGATCGTCATCCAGTTGAGCCAGGCGAAGTTGCCCGTGACGACCAGCCACGCCTGCGTCGCGATCACGACGGCGGCCGCGACCGCGCCGATGACGGCCGGCACCGGGCCGGGCACGACGGTGCCGAGAAGCGGAGCGAACAGGAACCACGGCACGACGAGCTGTGCGAAGTGGTTCCCCACCACCTCGCCGCGGTGGAACCAGCGGGGGAGCAGGTGCGCCTGACGGCTCAGCGGGCCCGGCATCGGCTGCGTCTCGTGGTGGTACATCAGCGCCGTGAGGTCGCGCCACTCGCGGCCGCCGCGGATCTTGATCATGCCGGCGCCGAACTCGAGACGGAACACCAGCCACCAGAACAGGACGATCACCGCCGTCGGCGGGGGCTGGTCGTCCGAGCCGAGGAACGCCGCGAGGAACCCCGCTTCGAGCAGCAGCATCTCCCAGCCGAAGCCGTAGAAGGTCTGGCCGATGCTCGTGATCGACATGTATCCCAGCCACAGCGCGAGGAAGCACGCCATCGGCACCCACGGCGGGCCCAGCTGCGGGATGCCGGCCGCCAGCGCGGCCGCGACGACGATGCCGGCCGCGCAGAGCGCCACGAGCCGGCGATCGGTGTACCGCACGTACCGGAACAGCGTAGGGCGGAGCAGGCGCCCTGCCCGGGCCGACGAACTGGCCCAGTCCAGCAGCTCGGGCGCCGGGAGCAGCCCGCGCTCGCCGAGCAGCGGCCGGAACTGGTTCAGCGACGAGACGAAGGCGACGACGAAGAGCGCGGCGATCCCCCGCTGGAGCACCTGCCGCGCGAACTCGAAGTCGACCGCCGCGAAACCGTCCATAGGTGAGCTGTGCCCGCGGTCACGCCTCGGTCTCCGCCGCCCGCCCGCTCATGGTGCCATCCTGCGACACGGACCGGGCGCGCGGCAGGGGGTTGACGCGCGGACGCCCTCACGCGGACGGCGCCCCCTGCGCGACGCCCGCGTGGCGGTCTACCACCCCGCTCGGTGCTTCGCCAGGATGGAGGTGCGGACGGCCCGCGGGGATGGGGTGTGGATCATGGAATCGGTGCTTCTGGAGACTCCGACGGGGATCACGGCCCGGCTCGGCTGGGATCCCAAGCTGCCCGAGCATGACCGCAAACGCCTCCTCGCGAAGGAGCTCGTCGCGACGCGCCTCGGTGTCGAGCCGGAGAGCGTGCGCGTCGAGCGGGAGGCTCCCCGAACGTTCGGGTTCCACACCCAGCTCATCGCGGAGGTGGACGGCGCCGAGGTGCCCCTGAAGATCCGGAACGTCAGCTTCCGCGCCGCCACGGTCGTGGCCGTCAGCGACGCCGACACCGCACTGGGGCTCGACCTGCGCGACGCACACCCGGACGACGCGGAGCTGCACCTGATGAAGCGGCACTCGCACCTGTTCGAAGAGGACGACCTGCGCAAGCTCCTCGCCCACTGGACGCGGGTCCAGGCGGTGCGCGACGCGGACGGGCGCGGCGCGCGCGTCGCCGCGGACCACGTGCGCCTGGACAGCCCGCTCTCGAAGGGCTGGATCCCAGATCGCAAGGTCTTCTACCAGCTGGCCGACCTCTCGCGCGACAGCTGGATCATCACGCTCGCGTACACCCACGCTCCGGCGAGCTGACCCGCGGCATCCGTCGTCACTCCTCGACGAGCTCGGGAAGCGCCGCCTCCAGCTCCGCGAGCCAGGCGCGGGCGTTGCCGTCGGACGGGGCCCGCCAGTCCCCGCGAGGAGACAGCGAGCCGGCCGGCGACACCTTCGGTCCGTTCGGGATCGCCGAGCGCTTGAACTGCGCGAAGGCGAAGTAGCGCTTCAGGAACACCTGCAGCCACTTCGCGACCGTGGGCAGGTCGTAGGCGTAGCGGTCTTCGTCGGGGAAGCCGGGCGGCCAGGCGCCGGCGTCCTTGTCGCCCCACGCGGCGGCCGCGAGGAACGCGATCTTCGACGGCCGGAACCCGAAGCGCAGCACGTGGTACAGCGCGAAGTCGTGGAGTGCGTACGGACCGATGCGATCCTCGGTGGACTGCATCCTGCCGTCCTGTCCGGCCGGGACGAGCTCGGGCGAGATCTCGGTGTCGAGGACCGACTGCAGCACCTCGCGCGCGCGATCGCTCAGATCGGCCGAGCCGCCCTCGTCGCCGCGGTGCGAGATCACCCAGCGGATCACGTGCTGGATGAGGGTCTTGGGCACGCCGGCGTTCACGGCGTAATGGCTCATGTGGTCGCCGACGCCGTAGGTCGCCCAGCCGAGGGCGAGCTCCGACAGGTCGGACGTGCCGATGACCATGCCGCCGTGGTGGTTCGCCAGCCGGAACAGGTAGTCGGTGCGAAGGCCCGCCTGCACGTTCTCGAAGGTGATGTCGTGCACCGGCTCGCCGTCGGCGAACGGGTGATCCAGTCGCTCGAGCATCTCGATCGCGAGCGGGCGGATGTCGATCGTCTCGATCGAGGCGCCCACTGCCTCGGCCAGCGCGATGGCGTTGGACTTGGTGTGCTCACTGGTGGCGAAGCCGGGCATCGTGTACGCCAGGATCTCGCTGCGCGGGCGGCCCATCACATCCATGGCGCGGGCAACCACGAGCAGCGCGTGCGTCGAGTCCAAGCCGCCCGAGACCCCGATGACGGGCTTGGGACCGCCGATCGCGCGCATGCGCTGAACCAGGCCGGACACCTGGATGTTGAAGGCCTCGTAGCAGTCCAGCGCGAGGCGCTCCGGGTCGTCGGGCACGAACGGGAAGCGGTCGAGCACGCGCCGCAGGCCGACGTCGGCCTGCGGCGGATCGAGCTCGAAGTGCACGGTGCGGAACGCGGCATCCGCCCCCGTCGTCCTGCGGTTGTCGTCGAAGGTGCCCTGTCGCAGCCGGTCCTGCCGCAGCCGGTCGAGGTCGACGTCGGCGACGGACTTGCGGGGACCGTCGGGGAAGCGCTCCGTCTCGGCGAGGAGGTTGCCGCCCTCGTAGATCATCGTCTGGCCGTCCCACGAGACGTCGTTCGTGGACTCGCCGTCGCCCGCGGCGGCGTACGCGTAGGCGGCCAGGCACCGCAGCGACTGCGACTTGCAGAGGTCCTTGCGGTCTTCGGCGCGCGCGATGGTGATGGGGCTGCCGCTGAGGTTGAGCAGCACGGTCGCGCCCGCGAGCGCCGCGGCCGAGGACGGCGGGATCGGGACCCAGACGTCCTCGCACACCTCCGCGTGCACCACGAGCCCCGGCACGTCGAGCGCCTCGAACAGCAGGTCCGGGCCGAACGGCGCCTCGAGAGCACCCACCCGGATGTCCTGCCCGCCCTGGTCGTCGCCGGCGGCGTACCAGCGCCGCTCGTAGAACTCGCGGTAGGTCGGCAGGTACGACTTGGGCGCGACGCCCAGCAGCTCGCCGCGGTGGATCACGACGGCGCAGTTGTACAGCCGGCTGCGATGGCGCAGCGGCGCGCCGACCACGAGCATCGGGAGCAGATCGACGGATGCCTCGACCAGCCGTTCGATCGCCGCCACGACGGCGTCGAGCACGGCGTCCTGCATGACGAGGTCCTCGATGCTGTAGCCGGTCAGGCAGAGCTCGGGGAAGACCGCGACGGCGACCGCCTCAGCGTCGCACTCCCGGGCCGATGCCAGCACCGCCTCGGCGTTGGACTGCGGATCGGCGATCGAGATCGGGATGGTGCAGGCCGCGACGCGGGCGAATCCGTGCCGGTATGCGCTCTCGAAGGGCAGGCTCATGCGCACCAGTCTGTCAGGTGCCCCCGCGGGCCGTCCGGGGTCGTGCCGGGGGTGTCGGATGCCGCGGCTAGGGTCGATGGGGAAGGGCGGGGCATGCGATACATCGAGGACGAAGGCCGGATCGTCTGGAGCGCGAGCGATCTCAAGGCCGCCGCGGAGTGCGAGTTCGCGTGGCTGCGGGCGATCGACGCGCGGCTCGGGCGCATCGCCGCCGTGGAAGAGCCCGAAGATCTGACGCTCGAGCGGGCCGGGCGCCTCGGCACGGTGCACGAGCAGCGCGTGCTCGCCGACTACGTCCGGCGCTACGGCGATCGGGTCGTCCAGATCCCCGAGACGCGCTCGTCCGACGCCGCTGCCCTCGCGGAGGCCGTCGCCCTGACCAACGCGGCACTGGACTCCGACGCCGAGGTGGTCTACCAGGCCGCCTTCGCCACCGACTCGTTCGTCGGCTTCGCCGATTTCCTCGTGCGCGACCCGTCGTCGGGCGCGGGGGCGACGAGGCCGTGGCTCGTGCAGGACACGAAGCTCGCGCGCCACGCGCGGGTGACCGCCCTCATGCAGTTGGCGGCATACGTCGACCAGCTCGACCGGCTCGCCGTTCCGCGCTCCGACCGGGTGCAGCTGCTGCTCGGCGACGGCAGCGTCAGCGAGCACGAGGTCGACGACCTGCTCCCGGTCTTCTCGCTGCGGCGCGAGCGTCTCGCGGCGCTCATCGCCGACCGCCGGCTCGACCTCGGGGCGGCGGGCGAGCCGGTCCCGTGGGGAGACCCGCGGGGCGACCTCGCCGTCGTCGCCTGCGGGCGCTGCGCGACGTGCGACGCCGAGGTGGTGGCATCCCGCGATCTGCTCCTCGTGGCGGGGATGCGCCCGGTGCAGCGCGAGCGCCTTCGCGCCGCGGGCATCTCGACCATCGAGCAGCTCGCCCACGCCGCAGTGGGTCCCGTCGGGATGAATCCGGACGTCTTCGCCTCCCTGCGCACGCAGGCGCGGCTGCAGCTCGAGAGCCCGGCCGGCACGCCGCCGCTCACAGCGCCGAAGCCGGCCCGACCGCAGGCGCCGGCGGCCGAGAGCATCGTCGCGTCCGACGGCGGCGTCGCGGCGCAGGGGACGGTGACGCTGGCCGCGGTCCTCGAGGTGCCGGCTGCGGCGCCCGAGCCGCCGCCCGTCCCGGTGTTCGAGGTCGTGGCGCCCAAGGCGCTCGGGGCGCTGCCGCGTCCCGACCACGGCGACCTTTTCTTCGACTTCGAGGGCGATCCGCTGCACACCGAGCCGTCGCTGCCGGGGGAGCCCACGCAGTGGGGGATCGACTACCTGTTCGGATGGGTCGACAGCCGCGAGCAGTACACGGCGCTGTGGGCGCACTCGTTCGCCGACGAGAAGCGCGCTCTCGAGACGTTCCTCGACATCGTCAACCTGCGCCGGCAGCAGCACCCCGGCATGCACATCTACCACTACGCCCCCTACGAGCCCACGCACCTGCTGGCGATGGCCGCGCGGCACGGCGTGCGTGAGGCCGACGTCGACCGGCTCCTGCGCGACGGCGTGTTCGTCGACCTCTACCCGATCGTGCGCCGGGCGCTGCGGGTCGGATCGCGCTCGTATTCGATCAAGAAGCTCGAACCGCTCTACATGGGCGACGAGGTGCGCACGAGCGACGTCCAGAAGGGCGACGACTCGATCGTGCGGTACGTCCAGGCGCGGGCGCTGCAGGACGACGGCGACGACGCCGAGGCCCGGCTCGTGCTCGACGATCTCGCGGACTACAACCGCTACGACTGCGTGTCGACGCGCCGTCTGCGCGATTGGCTGGTCGACCGCGCCCGCGAGGCCGCCCTGGTGCCCTCGCCCAATCCCGAGCCCGATGAGCGCGCGTACGAGCCGTCGCCCCGGGCGACCACGCTCGAGGCCCTCGCGCACCGCCACCCGGAGGACTCGGTCCCCGCGCGATCGCTGCGCCTCGGGGCCGCCGCGATCGACTACTACCCCCGCGAGGCGAAGTCGTTCTGGGCGACGCACTTCCTCCGGCTGCGCGAGCCGGTGTCGCTCTGGGACGAGACGCGCGACGTCGTCACGATCGATCCCGCGCGCAGCCGCGTGCGCGAGGACTGGCACTTCGCCGAGAGCGGCCGCGGCGGGGAGCGCCGCATCGTCGAACTGCGCGGCGATCTCGCGCCGGGAACGCGGCTGAGCGAGGGCACGAACCCCTTCGCGCTGTACGAGCTGCCGGCGCCCTACCCGTTCGAGCCGTCGCCCCGGTGGATCCACTCGTACCGCTCGGTGACCGTCCTCGAGGTGCTCGACGACGGCGCGGTCGTCGAAGAGACGGCCGTCGACGGCGTGACCTGGACCGACCTGCCCCTGGCGCTGACCCCTCAGGCGCCGCCGGCGGCAGGAAACCAGCAGGCGGCGATCGACGCGTGGGCGGATGCCGTCATCGCCGCCGCACCGGAACTTCCCCCGGGCCCCGCCACCGACATCCTCTGCCGTCGTCCGCCGCGCACCCTGTCGGGCCTGCTGCCCGCGGCGGGCGGTGACATCGTCGACGCGATCACACGGGCGGTCCGCGACCTCGACCGCAGCTACCTCGCGGTGCAGGGACCCCCCGGCACCGGCAAGACCTACGTGGGGTCCCACGTGATCGCGCGCCTCGTCCGCGAGCACGGCTACCGGGTGGGCGTCGTCGCCCAGGGCCATGCGACGATCGAGCAGCTCCTCGACCGCGTGATCGCCGCGGGCGTCCCGGCCGTCCAGGTCGGCAAGGCGCCGAAGGACGCGTCGTCGGCCCACTCGTTCACGGTGCTCCCGAAGAACGGCGTCGCGGCGTTCACGGCCGAGCACGAGGCATCCGGATACGTGATCGGCGGCACGGCGTGGGACTTCAGCCACGAGGGGCGCGTGCCGCGCGGGAGCCTCGACCTGCTCGTCGTCGACGAAGCGGGGCAGTTCTCGCTCGCGTCCACCATCGCGGTGTCGCTGGCGGCCCCCCGCCTGCTGCTGCTGGGCGACCCCCAGCAGCTGCCGCAGGTGAGCCAGGGCACGCACCCCGCGCCCGTCGACACGTCGGCCCTGGGCTGGGTCATGGACGGCGCCGACGTCGTGCCGCCCGAGTACGGCTACTTCCTCGCTCAGACCCGGCGCATGCGGCCCGAGGTGGCCGCGCCCGTCTCGACGCTGTCGTACCGGGGCGAGCTCGAGGCGCACCCGTCGACCGCGCTGCGCCGCATCGACGGCATCCGTCCGGGCCTCGTTCCTGTTCCGCTGCGCCATCGAGGAAACGCCACGCAGTCCCTCGAGGAGGCCGCCGAGGTGGCTCGCCTCGTATCGGACCTGGTGGGCCGCGACTGGACGGACGCCGCGACCGCGGACGCCGACGGGACGTCGGTGGCCCTGCCGCCGCGCCCGCTCGAGCAGGGCGACATCATCGTGGTCACGCCGTACAACGCGCAGCAGGTCGCGGTCGAGGCCGCGCTCGCCGCCGCCGGCTTCCCCGACGTCCCCGTCGGCACGGTCGACAAGTTCCAGGGCAAGGAGGCAGCGGTCGCGATCGTGTCATTGGCCGCATCGAGCGGGCGGGACGCTCCGCGGGGCCTGGAGTTCCTGCTCCTGCGCAACCGGCTGAACGTCGCGATCTCGCGCGCCATGCACACCGCCTACGTCGTGTACTCCCCCGGGCTGCTGGACGACCTCCCGTACACGCCGGAGGCGGTGGCCCGTCTCAGCGGCTTCGCGCGACTGGTCGGCAGGGGCTGAGCGCCGCGTAGACTCGCGCACACGTCGCACAGACAGCACCGGCGCGTCCTGCCCCGGTCCCACGCCGCGAGACCCGACGCCCGAAGAGGAGCCCGCATGGCCGACGACGCATCCCAGCAGTTCGAGATCGATCTCCCGCCGGAACTGATCGGCGGCGCCTACGCCGACTTCGCGAACGTGTGGCATACGCCCACCGTGTTCGTGATGGATTTCCTCACGCTCGCCCAGCCGCCGAGGGAGCAGGTGGACGCCGAGACCGGGCAGCGCCACACCGTCGTGCCCGCCCGCGTGGTGAGCCGGATCCGCATCCCGCCCGACCAGGTGTTCGAGCTCGCCAAGGCGCTGACCCAGCAGCTGGAGTTCTGGGAGCGCGAGACGGGCCGCCGCAACCCGCAGGAGCCGCTCGGAGACTGACGCACCGGGCCGGCGCGGCCACGCCTCCCGTAAGCAAACGGCTCGCCGATGTCAACCCCGTTGGGGGTCTTTCTCCCACGTGATTGGGTGGGGCATGCGTCGCATAGACGCAGAGGCGCGGCATCCGTTCGGCGAGGGGCGGATGCCGCGCCGTATTCGTGCGGTATCACCCCCGGCGCCCCCTCCTCCTCCACACCGAGGAGGACGACATGAGCACCATCGAGCACCGGCTCGCCGGGACCGGGTCGGCGACGGAGGACAGCCGGACGGATGCCGCAGCCCGGCGCCGCGGGCTGGTCTTCTGGATCGTCCGCTACCTCCCTGCCGAACTGGCGGGCACCGCCGCGATGGTGTTCGGCGGACTCCTCGCCGCCATGTGGACGGACGCCGCGCCCCTCATCGCGCTGGCCGCGCTCGGCGGCGAGATCCTCGGGTTCTACCTGGTGCTCGCCGTCACCATCTACAGCGAGCAGGCGCGGGTGTCGGCGACGCGGCGGCGTGCCGTGGCGCGCACCGCGATGCTGCTGCTCGCCGAGTTCGGTGCGGCGGAACTGCTCGACACCTTCGTGATCCGTCCCGCCGCGCTCCTGCTCGGCGTGTGGCTGATCCCCGACCCGCTGTGGGGAATGCTCGCCGGCAAGATCGCCGCCGACGTCGTCTTCTACTCCATCGCCGCCGGCGCCTTCACCGTGACCGCCAGGTCCGGTCTGCGCGACGGCCGGCACGCGAGGGCGGTGGCGTCATGAACCTCGGCGCGCTGCGGCGCGAGCCGCGCACCACCCGCCCCTACGAGGACCGTCGCCGGGCCGAGGCATCCGCTCTCCTGTCCACCGTCGCTGCACGCGCCGCCATCGCCGTGCACGGCACTCCCGTGCTGCTGCTGGACCCGGCGCGCGTCGAGGCGCAGTACGGGCGTCTGCGCGCCGCGCTGCCGTTCGTCGGCTTCCACTACGCGGTGAAGGCCCTCGCGCACGAGGCGGTGCTCGACGTCCTCGACGGCGCCGGGTGCGGGTTCGATGTCGCGACCGGGGAGGAGCTGCGGCTGCTCACCCGACGCGGCGTAGAGGCGACGCGGATCATCCACACGCACCCGATCAAGAAGCCGGCCGAGATCGCCGAGGCGCTCGCAGCCGGCGTCCGCACGTTCGTGGTCGACAACGAGGCCGAGATCGCCAAGTTCCACGGCACCCCGGCCGACACCCGGCTGCTGGTGCGCCTGGCCTACCGCAGCCCTCACGCCAAGAGCGACCTGTCCAGCAAGTTCGGCGTCGGGCCGTTCGAGGCCGCGCGGCTCGTCGAGAGCGCGCTGGCGTCGGGGGTGCGGGTCGCGGGCTTCAGCTATCACGTCGGCAGCCAGCTCGACGACCCGCCGCGCTTCGCCGCGGCGGCCGCCGACACCCTCGAGCTCATGGGGATCCTCGAGCGACGACTGAACGTGCAGTTCGACACGCTCGACATCGGGGGCGGGCTGCCGGCGTCGTACGACAGCGAGGCGTCCGGGATCGACGAGGTCGCCGCCGCGCTGAGGCCGGTCCTCGCCCCGCACGCGCGGCGGCTCGACATCATCGCCGAACCGGGTCGCGTCATGGTGGCCGAGGCGATGAGCCTCATCACGAGCGTCGTGGGCGTCGCCGAGCGCGCCGACGGGCGGTGGTACTACCTCGACGACGGGCTCTACGGGTCGTACTCGAACGTGCTCACCGAGGACGTGCACCCGCTCGTCTTCGCGGAGCGCGATCTCGGCGGCGCCGGCCACGACGGCCGCCGCCGGAGGCCGCAGGATCACCGGTGGGCCACCCTCGCCGGCCCCACGTGCGACTCGTCGGATGTCATCGCGCGCGAGGTGCTGCTGCCCGACCTGCAGCCGGGCGACCTCCTCGTCAGCCCGACGATGGGCGCGTACACCACCGTCACCGCGACGCGGTTCAACGGGCGCCCGTTCACGCCGGTCGCGGTCGTCGACGGCGGTGCGGTGACGGGCGCGACCGCCCTCCCGAGAGTCGAGCTGCGTGCGCCGGAGGGTCAGACGGTGCCGTAGAGGCGGTCGCCGGCGTCGCCGAGGCCGGGCACGATGTAGCCCTTCTCGTTGAGCCGCTCATCGAGGGCGCCGAGCACCAGGGTGACGTCGCGTCCGTCGACCTGCTTCTCGATCGCCGCGACGCCCTCGGGGGCGCCGAGGAGGCAGATCGCCGTGACGTCCTGTGCGCCGCGGCGGAACAGGAACTCGATCGCCGCGCCCAGGGAGCCCCCGGTCGCGAGCATGGGGTCGAGCACGAAGCACTGGCGGTCGCTGAGGTCGTCGGGCAGGCGCTCGGCGTACGTGGACGGCTCGAGGGTCTCCTCGTTGCGCACCATGCCGAGGAAGCCGACCTCGGCGGTCGGGATGAGCTTGACCATGCCCTCGAGCATCCCGAGCCCCGCACGCAGGATCGGTACGACGAGCGGACGCGGGTCGCCGATCTTGACGCCGGTGGTCGTGGTGACCGGCGTCTGGATCTCGATCTGCTCGACCCGCACGTTGCGGGTCGCTTCGTAGGCGAGCAGCGTCACGAGCTCCTCGGTGAGCTGACGGAACACCGGCGACGACGTGCGCTGGTCGCGCAGCACCGTGAGCTTGTGGGTGATGAGGGGGTGGTCGGCGACGTGCAGGCGCATACGCCCAAGGGTAGTGCGTCCCGCCGTGGGCGCCGGGCCGATGTGGGCCCGCGCGGCTACGCTCGTCGTGTGCACCCCGACACCGCCGATCTCGCGGCGATGCAGCGCGCCCTCGCGCTGGCCGCCCAGGCGGGGGAGTCGGGCGACGTGCCGGTGGGGGCGGTGGTGACGGATGCCTCCGGCGCGGTCATCGCCGAGGGCCGCAACCTGCGCGAGCTCGACCACGACCCCACCGCGCACGCGGAGGTCGTCGCGCTGCGTGCAGCCGCCGCCGCGCGCGGATCCTGGAACCTCGAGGGCTGCACGCTCGTCGTGACGCTCGAGCCCTGCGTCATGTGCGCCGGCGCAGTGCTGCAGTCCCGCATCTCGCGACTGGTGTTCGGCGCGTGGGACGAGAAGGCCGGGGCGGCCGGGTCGATGTACGACGTGGTCCGCGACCGGCGCCTGCCCTACCGCGCCGAGGTCGTGGCGGGTGTGCGCGAGGACGAGGCATCCGCTCTCCTGCGCGCCTTCTTCGACGCGCGCCGCTAGCGTCAGCGCGGAAGGTGCGGCAGCACCTCGCCGAGATACTCGACGTGCGAGATGTCCTGCAGGTCCATGAGCTGGAAGTACACGCGCTGGGCCCCCAGCGCCACGAGCCGCTCGACCTTCGCGACGATCTCGTCGCGGTCGCCGACGATGTTCACGTCGCCGCGCAGCTCGTCGACGGTCCGCTCGATACGGGCGGCGCGCCGGTCGAGGTCGGCGGTGGATGCCCCGGCGAGCGTGGGCAGCGCGACCGAGAGCTTCAGCGACGCGGGGTCGCGTCCGATCCGCTCGCACGCCGCGCGCACGCCGGCGAACTTCTCCGCCGACTCCGCCTCCGAGCGGAAGCCGATGTTGAACTCGGTTGCGAAGCGGGCTGCGAGCTCGGGGGTGCGCCGCGGGCCGCCGCCGCCCACGATCACGGGCACCCGCTGCTGGACCGGCTTCGGCAGCGCGGGGGCATCCGTCAGCCGGTAGTGCGCCCCGTCGAAGCTGTAGGTCTCGCCGACAGGGGTGGACCAGAGGCCGGTGACGAGCTCGAGCTGCTCCTCGAGGATGTCGAACCGCTTGGCGGGGAACGGGATGCCGTACGCCTCGTGCTCGCGGGCGAACCAGCCGGTGCCGAGGCCGAGCTCGGCGCGTCCGCCCGACATCGCGTCGACCTGCGCCACCTGGATCGCGAGCAGGCCGGGCACGCGGTAGGTCACCGACGAGACGAGCGTGCCGAGCCGGATGCGCGAGGTCTCGCGGGCGAGGCCGGCCAGCGTGGTCCACGCGTCGGTGGGACCGGGCAGTCCGTCGCCGTCTCCCATGTGGAGGTAGTGGTCGGAGCGGAAGAACCCGTCGAAACCGAGCCGCTCGGCCGCCTGCGCGAACGCGAGCTGGTCGTCGTAGCTCGCTCCCTGCTGGGGTTCGGTGAAGACGCAGTACTCGATCGGCATGGGTGCTCCTCGCATGGGGATGAAGGACGGGCGGCCCCGGGCGGCGTCGAGCCGCGCTGCGGCCGGGATGCCGGCCGGAGGGGGCGGCGGATCAGTCGGCGGACTTGATCACGAACTGGGACGTCGGCGGGGCCGCACTGTCATCGGGGCGGTAGATGTCGGGCTCGAAGTAGATCACGCGCGCCGTGGGCACGGCCGCCCGGACCCGCTGCTCGACCCGGTCGATGTGCGACGCGACCTGCGCCAGCGGCGCGTCCGAGGGGAAGCCGAGCTTCGCCGCCACCAGCAGCTCGTCGGGGCCGAGGTACAGGGTCTTGATGTGGATGATCCGCTGCACCTCGGGTCCGGCCTCGATGGCGTCGACGATGCGCCGGTGGTCGGCATCCGTCGCCCCTTCGCCGACCAGGAGGCTCTTCGTCTCGATGCCGAGAACGATCGCGATGAGGATCAGCAGCGTGCCGATCATGAGCGTGCCGATGGCGTCGAACACGGTGTTGCCGGTGATGACGGTGAGCCCCACGCCGAAGAGGGCGAACACCAGGCCGGTGAGCGCCCCGATGTCTTCGAGCAGCACGACGGGGAGCTCGGGCGCCTTCGCGTGGCGGACGAACGAGACCCACGACTGCCCCTCGGCGCGGACGTGGTTGCTCTCGACGATGGCCGTGCGCAGCGAGAACGATTCGAGGCCGATGGCGACGACGAGCACGACGATGGGCAGCCACCACCAGCGCTCGTCGAGGGCGTGCGGATGCCTCAGCTTGTCGACGCCCTCGTAGATGGCGAAGAGGCCGCCGACCGAGAACAGGATGATCGAGACGACGAACGCGTAGACGTAGCGCTCGCGTCCGTAGCCGAACGGATGCTCCCGATCCGCGCGGCGCTTGGCCTGCCGGCCGCCGAGCAGGAGCAGCAGCTGGTTGCCCGAGTCGGCGACGGAGTGGATGGCCTCGGCGAGCATCGACGCGGATCCCGAGAGGAACCACGCGATGAACTTCGCCACGGCGATGCCCATGTTGGCCAGGAACGCGGCCATGATGGCCTTGCCGCCGCCGGAAGCACTCATGCGACGAGTCTACGGACGCCGCACGCCGCGCCCCGAACCCCTTGCGTCGCGCCCCGCTCCGTGTCAGGCGAGCCGAGGGGCTGCGTGGCCGGCGCCCCTCGCGTCAGTCGGACGAGCGCAGGATGATGGCCTCGGTCGGCGGGGCCGGGTCGCTCGGGTGCCCGACGTATCCGATCACCTCGAGCAGCGCGTGCCGGAACTGCCCCGGACGCTCGAGGTGCGGCGTGTGGCCGACGTCCTCGAGGTCGAGCTCGATGACCTCCCCGCCGCCGTCGGCGTACCGCGCCAGCACGTCGCGGGTCTGCGACACCATCGGCTGCGGCGGTGCGATCTCGTCGCCCGGCCAGCCGGGGACGATCCCCAGCTTGCCCAGGTTGTTGTAGTCGTAGAACGACGAGTCCGACACGATCGGGTCGAGACGGCCATGGATCCACAGCACGGGCGGCTTCGGGTCGAGGTCGACGATCCCCGACACATCGAAGTGGCCCGGCGTCATCGTGTTGAGCACGCCGATCCCGCCCGCGGCGAATCCGGGCCAGCTCTCGCTGGAGATCGAATCGCCCGGGTAGTTGCCGGTGGCGGTGGACGTGGTGAGCATCGACTCCACCCACACGTCCTCATGCTCGGTCGCAAAGCCCGGCGCGACGTATCCCGACCGGAACACGCTGCGCGGCGACGTCGGCGCCTCGTCGCCGGTGTCGTGATCGATCAACCGCTGCACGAAGTCGGGGTTGACGGTGCCGCCGCCGCAGCCGGCGTCGTCGTCGGTCAGACGGCTGCCGTCCCGGCGCGTGCCGCCGAACCCGTAGGGCGAGATCGGCGCTTCCAGGGTGAGGCTCAGCACCGGGTGCTCGAGGGCATACTGCATGATGACCCCGGCCCCCATCGACCAGCCCACGAAGTGCGCGGTCGGGATCTCCAGCGCCTCGAGCGTCGCACGGACGTCGTCGCTGAAATCGCGGACGCCGCGGGTCGCGTCGATCGGAGCGTGCTCGGTGCTGCCGTAGCCGCGGAGGTCGATCGCGACGGCGCGGAGATCGGTCGGCAGATCCAGCATGGTCTGCTGCCAGAACAGCGACGACGACACGTTTCCGTGGACGAAGACCACCGTCCGCTCGGGAGGCGTCGCAGGATCGTCGCCGGCGCGTTCGAGCACGTTGACGGTCAGATCGGGCGTCTCGACGCGGCGTGCGGTGATGCCGTCGAAGAGGGTCATGTCGGGTGCCTCCCACGTCCTGCGGGGGCCTCTGCGTCCCCGCACTCATGAGAATAGACCGGCCCGCGCCGCGCGCAATCGACTTCGGCGTGCGGATGCCACGACACGCGCGCGCCGGCGCACGAGCGCGTGCCGGGCTCACGCCATTCCGTCGCCGCCGGCACTCTGCCCGGTGTAGAACGCGAACGTGCTGTCGGCGGCGCGACGGGCCGTCTCGGGGTCCGCGCCGTCGGCGGCGTGCGCCGTGGCCCAGCCGTCCGCCGCCGCACGGTAGAACGCCTGCCCCTCGTCCGTGACCGCCCAGGCCTCCGCCTGCTCCGGGGTCGGGCCGTCGCCGGCTCCGGCCAGGTGCAGGGCCAGGCCCAGCATCCCGCCGTCCCAGCCGACGCCGGTCGCGCCGGGGCCGTACATCTCCCAGAACCCCTCGGGGACGTCCTCGGTGCGGGCGACATGCTCGAGCTCGAGGCGGGTGGCATCCGCCCCTTCCGCCGTCAGCCGCACCGTCAGCCACGTCACGCCGCCGCCGAACTCCCACGTCGCCTTGAAGTGTGCCCGGCCGCCCGAGGGCGGCGCGCACTCCTGCACGACGCCGCCGGCGTTCCCCTCGAGCTGGTACCGGCCCCCGAGCGCGAGGTCGCCCGAGACCGGGAGGAACCACCGGGCGATGCGGGGTGCCGTCGTGACCGCGTCCCACACGTCATCGATGGGGGAGGGGTACGTCTGCGCGAGCGTCTGCACCCGCGACGGGAACCCGTCGATCTCCTCGCTCGCGACCTCTCGCGTCACTGCGGCGACCTGCGCCTGTACGTCGACCATGTCAGTCCTCCTTCTCGTCTGTTCCTGACTCGTCTGCCTTCTCGGACTGCCCGGGTTCGGCATCCGGCTCCGCGGCGTCCGTCCCTGCGGCGGCGCGGCGCCGCTCTCTGCGACCACGCGCCAGTTCCGTCGCCAGCGCGTCCAGGTGCGGCTGCCAGAAGCGACGGAACGGGTCGAACCACGCCGCCGCGTCCTCCAGCGGCGCGGGGTCGATCGCATAGAGGCGCCGCGTGCCGTCGGGGCGGACGGTCGTGAATCCCGCCTCTCGCAGCACGCGGAGGTGCTGCGAGACGGCCGGCTGCGAGATGCCGAACTCGCGCTGGACCTCTTCGCCGATCCGGCCGGCGCTGAGTTCGCCCTCCGCGAGGAGTTCGAGGATGCGTCGGCGGACCGGATCGCCGAGGACGTCGAGCGCGTGCACGGCTCCATCATTGCGCGCGAACTTATATAAGTCAACAGTGATCTTCGTGCCCGCCCGCCCACGGGCCTGCGCTCGTAGGATGACGCCATGGCATCCGACACTCCGGCACTCCCTCCCATCGCGATCCTCGGCGCCGGCTCGATGGGCGGTGCCATCGCCCGCGGTCTCTCGCGCTCGGGGCTCGCCGGGGCGGGCGTCACCGCGACGAACCGCTCGCGCGCGAAGGCCGCCGAGCTGGACGGGCTCGAGGCGGTGACGAGCGTCGCGCTGGAGGATGACGCGACGGGGAACACGGATGCCGCGGCCGCCGCCGACGTCATCCTCGTGGGCGTGAAGCCGGCCATGGTGCCCGACCTGCTGCGTGAGATCGCGCCGGCCGTGCGCCCGGGGACGATCGTGGTGAGCCTCGCCGCCGGGGTCACCATCGAGACGTTCGAGCAGATCCTCGGCACCGGGATCGCGGTGCTGCGATCGATGCCGAACACCCCGGCGGTGGTCGGCCGCGCGGTGACGGGGCTCGCGGCGGGGCCCCGCGCGGACGCCGCCGCCCTCGACGTCGCACGCCGGCTGTTCGAGACCGTCGGAACCGTCGTCGAGGTCCCGGAGTCCCGGATCGACGCCCTGTCGACGATCTCGGGGTCGGGCCCGGCGTACTTCTTCCTGCTGGTGGAGGAGTTCACCAAGGCCGCGATCGGCAAGGGCTTCGCCGAGGCCGAAGCCCGGGTGATGGCGGAGCAGACCTTCATCGGTGCGGCTGCCCTGCTCGAGGCATCCGCCGACGATCCGGCCGAGCTGCGCCGGCGCGTGACGAGCCCTAAGGGCACGACCGAGCGCGCGATCGCCGTCCTGCAAGAGGCGCGCCTGGACGAGGTGTTCGCGGACGCGACCGATGCCGCACTCGCCCGCGCGAAGGAGCTCGCCGCCGGCGCGTGAGCGCGATGCCGAGAGGTCGCGCGGTTGAGTGCGGGACCGCCGTGGATCAGCGCTCGAGCGCGGCGAACCTCTCGATGTCGGAGTTCGTGCCCGACACGATGATCAGGTCGTGGTTGGTGACCACGGTGTTGGCCTCCGCGTAGCGGAACGGCTTGCCCGGGCTCTTCACGCCGACAACCGTGACGTTGTACTTCGTGCGCACGCCCGACTCGTTCAGTCCGACGCCGCGGATGAACTTCGGCGGGTAGAGCTTGGCCAGCGCGAAGTCGTCGTCGAAGCGGATGAAGTCGAGCATGCGGCCGCTCACGAGGTGCGCGACGCGCTCGCCGGCCTCGCGCTCGGGGTAGATGACGTGGTTCGCGCCGACGCGGGCGAGGATCTTGCCGTGCGACTGCGACACCGCCTTCGCCCAGATCTGCGGCACCTTCAGGTCGACGAGATTGGCCGTGATGAGCACCGAGGCCTCGATCAATGAGCCCACGGCGACGACGGCGACCTGGAACTCCTGGGCGCCGATCTGCTTGAGCGCATCGATGTTGCGGGCGTCGGCCTGCACGGTGTGCGTCACGCGCTCGGACCACTTCTGCACGAGGTCCAGGCTCTCGTCGATCGCGAGCACCTCCCGATCGAGGCGGTCGAGCTCTCCGGCGCAGGCGGCGCCGAAGCGACCGAGTCCGATCACGAGGACGGGCGCGTCGCCCCTGATCCGCTCAACCAACGATCGGCCTTTCGACAGGAAGCGAGTACAACTGCGAACGGGATGCCGCGGCCACCGCCGCTGCGAGAGTCACTGTACCAACGCGTCCCATGACGATCGTGATCGCCAGCACATACACAGCCGGATCCGGCAGCTCCGCGGTGAGCCCCGTCGACAGCCCGACGGTGGCGAAGCCGGAGATGACGTCGAACAGCACGTCTCCGAGATCGGCCTTCGTGATCTGCGTGATGATGATGGTCGAGAGCGCGACGATCGTCGATCCCCACGCCACGACCGACAGCGCCACCCGGAGCACGTCGCTGGGTATGCGCCGGCCGAACACCTGGTTGGAGGCGCGTCCCTTGGCCTCCGAGACGACGGCGAGCGCGATCACCGCGAGCGTGGTGACCTTGATCCCGCCTGCCGTGGACGCCGAGCCGCCGCCGACGAACATGAGCATGCAGCCGACCAGCAGGCTGGACTGGTTGAGCTCGCCGATGTCGAGGATCGCGAACCCGCCGGATCTGGTCATGGCGGAGAGGAAGAACGCCTGGAACGTGGTGTCCCAGGCGTCCTCGGTGCCCAGGGTCAGCAGGTTGTCGTACTCGAGCACGAGGAAGACGGCTCCGCCCAGGAAGAACAGCAGCACCGTCGTGATGAGCGTCAGCTTGGCGTGCAGCGACCAGCGGCGCACGTGCCAGAGCTCGCGGCGGAGCGTGTAGATGACCGGGAAGCCGATCGAGCCGAGGAAGACGCCCGCCATCAGCGCCGTCAGGAAGAAGTAGTCGTGACGGAACGGCTCCAGGCCCTCGGCGTTGGGCGTGAAGCCCGTGTTGGTGAACGCCATCGCCGCGTAGAACGGCGCCTCCCACAGTGCCGCGTTCCACGGCACGCCCGCGAGGATGAGGCCGGGGAAGAGGAGGACGGCGATGATCGCCTCGATGACGAGGGTGGACAGCGCCACGGTGGCCAGCAGGCTGCCGATCTGGCCGAGCTGCACCGTCTGGCCCTCGTTGACCGGACCGCCGTGGGTGCGCAGCGGGTTCGAGTCGCTCGCGGCCATCAGCTTCGCGCGCAGCCCGAGACGGCGCGAGATCACCAGGCCCAGGATCGATGCCATCGTCAGCACGCCCAGCGCGCCGATCTGCACGCCCACGAACACCAGCACGTGGCCGAACGGCGACCAGTGCGTCGCCATGTCGACGGTGGCCAGGCCTGTGACGCAGATCGTCGAGACGGCCGTGAAGAACGCGTCGGCGAAGGGCGTCACCTCGCCGGTCGCGGAGGCGATCGGCAGCGAGAAGAGGCCCGTGAAGACGAGGATCAGCGACAGGAAGATGATGATGGCGAACCGTGCCGGGGAGCGCTGGGTCAGTTCGCGGAAGTACTCCTTGACACCGCGGCCGGCGCTGCGAAGCCGGGCCGCAGGGGTGACGGCGGCGCCTCGCCTGCCATCCGTCATGTGGTCTCCTCGTGCAGTGCGACCCCATGTCGACGGGCGCGGGGCGCCATCATGGTACTCCGCTGGGGTCCCGACTACTCTGAGCCTATGGCGGACATCTTCGACGTGATCGCGGACAGAACGCGTCGCGACATCCTGCGACTCCTCCTCGACCGCTCATCCGCCGGAGACCGGGGCACCAGCGTCTCGCACATCGTCACAGAGCTCGGAGCCAGCCAGCCGACCGTCTCGAAGCACCTCAAGGTGCTGCGCGACGCGCACCTGGTGTCGGTGCGCGAAGAGGGCCAGCACCGCTACTACAGTCTGTCCGCCGCCCCGCTCGACGAGGTCGATGACTGGCTCGTCCCCTTCCTCGACGACAACGGCGCCGCCGTGCCCGACGACGGCGCCGCCGCTGCGCTGCCGGACAGCGCTGCTCACGCGGCGGAGGTCGTCGGCCGCGCAGCGGCGTCGGCCAAGCACGCCCTGGAGAACGCGCTCAAGCGTCTGCCCGGTCGGTGACCTGCGACAAACCTTGAGGCCGCCGTCGGTCGTCGCCCGGCGCAGCGCCGGTCAGCGCCGTCCTGCCTTGCGCCGGAACAGCCAGGCTCCCCAGGCGAACGAGACGATGAGGATCGCCAGGCACCAGCCCACGGCCCACCAGGCGTTGTCGTCCATCGGCGTGCCCAGCAGCAGACTGCGCAGCGCTTCGATGATGGGCGTCACCGGCTGGTTCTCGGCAACCCACTGCAGCCACTCCGGCATGGTCGTGACCGGCACGAAGGCGCTCGAGAGGTACGGCACGAACAGGATGATGAACCCGTAGCCGTTCGCGGCCTCTGGGCTGCCTGCCGCCAGGCCGATCGCGGCGAACAGGTAGGTGATCGCGAGGATGTACAGCGCGATGAGGGCGATCGCACCCACCCAGCCCCACGCGCCGGCCGTGGGACGGAAGCCGACGAGGAGCGCGACGCCGATGACGACGCCGGTGGCCAGCAGGTTGCGCAGCAGGCTGGCGACCACGTGGCCGGTGAGCACGGCGCTCGCCCGGAGGGGCATGGTGCGGAACCGGTCGATGATCCCGGCCTTCATGTCGTTGGCGACATACACCGCCGTCGACGCCGCGCCGAAGCCGGCGCACAGCAGGATGATGCCCGGCACCACGTAGTCCACGTAGCCGCCCGTCGGATCGATCGCGCCGCCGAAGACGTAGGTGAAGAGCACCATGAGCAGCACCGGCAGCATGATCGCCATGACGAGCGACTCGCCGTCCCGCAGCGAGTGCAGCAGGCTCCGGCCGACGAAGACGCTCTCGGCGGTCAGGCCGGAGATGCGGGAGCGGAGGGCGGGGACAGGGGCGAGGGCGGTCATGCGAGCTCCTTGGCGGTGTCGGAGTGCCGGACGCCCGGTGCGCCGCGGCCGTCGGGCGAGGTGAGGGCGAGGAAGACGTCGTCGAGACTCGGCCGCCGGAGGGTCACGATGCCCTCGGCGCCGGATTCGTCGAGCACGTCCAGGGCCCGGCGGAGGCCCGAGACCGAGCCGTCGGTGGGGACCTCGCGCACGAGGGCGCCCTGCGGGTCGTGCACCTCGACGGTGTCGCCGCCGATGCGGGACTTGAGCGCTGCGGCGGTGCCACCGGCGACGACCCGACCGCCGTCGAGCACGGCGACGCGGTCGGCCAGCTGATCGGCCTCCTCGAGGTACTGGGTGGTGAGGAAGACGGTGGTGCCCGCGTCGGCGAGGGAGCGGATGACGTCCCACAGCTCGCGACGGCTGCGGGTGTCCAGTCCCGTCGTGGGCTCGTCGAGGAAGAGCACCTCGGGCGCGACGACGAAGCTGAGCGCCAGGTCCAGCCGCCGTCGCATGCCACCGGAGTAGGCGCCGACGCGGCGGGTCGCGGCATCCGTCAATCCGAATCGCTCCAGGAGCTCGGCGGCGCGGGCACGGGCAGCGCGGCGGTTCAGGCCCGACAGGCGGCCGAGCATGACCAGGTTCTCGGTGCCGGTGAGGGCGTCGTCGACCGCGGCGGATTGGCCGGTCAGGCTGATGCGCCGCTTCACCTGCTCGGGCTCGCGGGTCACGTCGAAGCCGGCGACGCCGGCCGTGCCGGCATCGGGGCGGACGAGCGTCGTCAGCACATTGATGGTGGTGGTCTTGCCGGCGCCGTTCGGACCCAGGAGGGCGAAGACCTCGCCCCGGCCCACGGCGAAGCTGACGCCGTCGAGGACGCGCTCGCGGCCGAACGTCTTGCGGAGCCCGTCGGCGACGATGACCGGCGGAGCGGCAGGGGAGTGCATGAGGTTCCTTTCGAGTACGTCGTAAACTGTTTATGCGACTAACTGTGTATCACACGATCATGAGGTGTACAACATAAACAGTCTTAGACTGACCGCATGACGGACGCAGTCGAGCCCGAGCTCCCGCGCGGCATCGCCCTGGCGTGGGGCATCGCCGCGAGTCCGCAGCGGGGGCCGAAGCGCGAGATGAGCGTGGAGCGCATCGTCGAGGCGGCGGTGGAGATCGCCGACGCCGACGGTCTCGGCGCCGTGTCGATGGCTGCGGTCGCGTCCCGCCTCGGATTCACGCCCATGTCGCTGTACCGCTACGTCAGCGCCAAGGACGACCTCATGCTGCTCATGCAGGAGGAGGCCACCGGTGCACCCTCGGAGGCGACGCGGACCGCGGGGGGCTGGCGGGAACGGCTCGAGGCGCTGTACCGCGAGCAGCTGCAGCACTATCTCGCCCACCCCTGGGTGCTCGAGATCCCGATCTCGGGCGTGCCGGCGACGCCGAACAGCGCCGCGTGGATGGATGCCGGCCTCAGCGCGCTCGCCGACACCCCGCTGTCGTACGAAGAGCGCCTCGCCGTGATGCTGCTCGTCACGGGCACCGCGCATTGGGCGGGGACGGTGCTGGCCGCCTACGCGCGGGTGGAGCGCGAGCAGGGACTTCGCGACGACGAGATCGCCCGCAAGGAGGACGCGCTGTTCCGAGCCCTGATCACGGCCGACGCGTATCCCGAGCTGCGCGCCGCGATCGAGGCCGGGGCGTTCCTGGACGAGTCCGATCCGTTCTCGTTCGCGCTCGCGCGCGGGCTCGACGGCGTAGGCGGCTACATCCAGGCGATCGGGGAGGGGCAGCGCCCGCCCCGCGAGTCCTGGTTCGCTCCCGACGATGCGGATCTCGTCGACGACAAGCGGTACCGGGAGGCGCAGCGGGCGGTGCGGGCGGCCGAGAAGGCGCTGCGCGATGCCCGGAAGATGGAGCGGCAGGTCGCGCGCGAGGCGCGGGATCGTCGCGCCCGCCAGCGCTCCGATGCATGACGGCGCTCACCAGCACCATCCGTCACAGCAGTTCACAGCAGCCCCGGTTTACACGCCGGTCCGCGGCGGTCTAAAGTGATCGCAGTACTTCTGGGGAAGGGGATCGACATGGCGGAACTGCCTGATGTGCGCTTCCTCACGGTGGCCGAGGTCGCCGAGTTGATGCGGGTGTCCAAGATGACGGTCTACCGCCTCGTCCACTCGGGCGAACTGCCGGCCGTCCGGTTCGGTCGCAGCTATCGCGTGCCCGAGACGGCGGTGACCGAGGCCCTGCAACGGCCGATCGCCGACGTCGGCTAGACTGTTCCGAGGCATTTTCCGTATCTGCCCGTTCCCGGGTGCGCACACGCCGCGCCCAGACCCCGACATAGTGAGGTTCTCCGTGGGTTCTGTCATCAAGAAGCGCCGCAAGCGCATGGCGAAGAAGAAGCACCGCAAGCTGCTTCGCAAGACTCGCCACCAGCGCCGCAACAAGAAGTAAGCGGCATCCGCACCAAGCGCCCCCACGGCGCTGCGCTTCGACAAGCCCAGCAACCGTCGGAAGGGGGCGCTTCGTGTATCCGGAATCCGCGTCCCGAGAGGCATCGATGAAGTCCATCACCGTCCAGCAGCTGCGCGAGCGCACCGGCGTTCCGCTGATCGACGTCCGCGAGGTCGACGAGTTCGCCGCCGGCCACGTGCCCGGCGCGATCAACATCCCGATGTCGGCCATCGGCGGCCGGCTCGACGAACTCCCCGACGGCGCGTTCGACGTCATCTGCGCGGTGGGCGGCCGCTCCGGCCGGGTCGTGGAGGCCCTCGAGGCTCGCGGCTACGACGCCACGAACGTCGACGGCGGAACCAACGACTGGGTCGCCTCGGGCTTTCCCGTCGAGCGCTGAGCGGCCGGCATGACCACCGTCACCCTCATCGGCAAGCCCGACTGCCATCTGTGCGACGTGGCCCGCGAGGTGGTCGAGACCGTCGTCGCCGAGCTGCCCGAGGACGCCGTCGACATCCAGGAGCTGTCGATCGCCGACGACCCGGCGCTGTACGCGCAGTGGTGGGAGAAGATCCCGGTCGTGCTCATCGACGGCGAGCTGCACGGCCACTGGCGCGTGTCGCCCGACCGCCTGCGCGCGGCGCTCGCCGGCTGAGCCGCGGCATCCGCCTCAGGGAGCGAGGCGGGTGGGGCCCCGGAAGAGGTAGGTGACCTCGCGAATGGACGACTCGCCCAGCAGCAGCATCATCACGCGGGCGAGACCCATGCCGAACCCGCCGTGGGGCGGGGCGCCGTAGCGGAAGAAGTCGAAGTAGAAGTCCAGGTGCTCGGGCTCGAGGCCCTTCTCCTGCGCCTGCTCGATGAGCACGTCGACGCGGTGCTCGCGCTGCGCGCCGGTCGTGATCTCGACACCCTTGAACAGGAGGTCGTACGACTTCGTCAGCCCGGTCTCCTCGTCGCGCATGTGGTAGAACGCGCGGATCTCGGGGTGGTAGTCGGTGATGAAGACGAACTGGTGGCCGTACGTCTCTTCGACGTGCGCGGAGATCTGCCGCTCGCCTTCGGGGTCGAGGTCGCCGTCGGTGCGCGGGATCTCGTAGCCACGGCTCTTGACGATCTCGCGGGCCTCGGCGAGCGGGATGCGCGGGAACGGGATCGCGGGCACCTGCACCTCGACGCCGAAGAGCTCCTCGATCTCGGCGCCGTGCTTGTCCTTGACGGCCTGGAAGCCTGCCTGTAGCAGCTCCTCCTGCATACGGGCGACGTCCTCGTGGGAGTCGATCCAGCTGATCTCGGCGTCGATCGAGGTGAACTCGGTGGCGTGGCGCGAGGTGAACGAGGGGTCCGCGCGGAAGGCGGGCGCGATCTCGAAGATCTTGCCGAAGCCGGCGACCTGGGCCATCTGCTTGAAGAACTGCGGGGACTGCGCGAGGTACGCCGTCTGCTCGCCGAAGTACTCCAGCGAGAAGAGCTCCGCATTGGACTCGGATGCCGAGGCCATGAGCTTCGGCGAGTGCACCTCGATGTAGTCGCGCTCGATCCAGTAGGTGCGGAAGGCGTGCTCGAGGGTCGTCTGCACGCGGAAGATCAGGTTGTTGCGGCGCTGACGGAGGTCGAGGAATCGCCAGTCCATGCGCTTGTCCATGCCGCTGTCGGCGGCGATGGGGGTCTCGGGCAGCGCAGCGGCCGCGATGTCGAGGCTCCAGATCTTGATCTCGACGCCGCCGAGCTTGACGCGCTCGTCGTGCTTCAGCTCGCCGCGGACGGTCAGGAACGTGCCCGTCGCGAGGTTCGAGATCGTCTCGGTGAGGGCGAGGGCCGCGGCATCCTGCTCCGAGCCGTCCTCCGCCGGGCGCGTCGCCGGATTCACCAGCTGCACCGCGCCCGTCTCATCGCGAAGGATGACGAACTGCACCTTCTTCTGGTCGCGGACGGTCTCGACCCACCCGGAGACGGAGACGGGGCCGTCGGAGAGACCCTGCAGCTGGTTGACGAGGACGCGTTCAGTCACGGTCGACAAGTCTACGTTGACCCGCAGCGGGTCAAGATCGAGTAGCGAGGAACGAGCGTACCGAGATCTCTCAGCGAGGAGATCGGCGTGTCGTCCCCGGCCGCGCTCCGCCGACGGTGTGGCATGTGGACGGTATCGAGCCGGAGGAGACGGAATGACGCAGTCGCGTCCGATGAAGGTCCTGGTGTGGGGCGAGAACCACCATGAGAAGCACGACGAGGCGACGCAGCGCCTGTACCCCGACAGCATGCACGCGACGATCGCCGCGGGCCTGCGGGCCGTCCTCGGCGCCGACGCCGTCGTGGACACGGCGACGCTCGACCAGCCCGAGCACGGGCTCACCGAGGAGCGGTTGGCCGACACCGATGTGCTCTTCTGGTGGGGGCATGCGCGGCACGACGCCGTGGACGACGCGGTCGTGGAACGGGTGCATCGCGCCGTGCTGGGCGGCATGGGGCTCGTGGTGCTGCACTCGGGGCACTTCTCGAAGATCTTCATCCGCCTCATGGGCACCACCTGCAGCCTCCGCTGGCGCCAAGGCGAGGACCGCGAGCTGGTCTGGACGGTCGCGCCGACGCATCCGATCGCGGCCGGCGTGCCGCATCCGATCGTCATTCCGGCGCAGGAGATGTACGGCGAGTTCTTCGATGTGCCGGCGCCCGACGAGCTGGTGTTCGTCTCGAGCTTCTCCGGGGGAGAGGTGTTCCGCTCGGGGATGACGTTCTCGCGCGGCCGCGGACGCATCTTCTACTTCTCGCCCGGTGACCAGGACTACCCCGTCTACCACCAGCCCGAGATCCAGCGCGTGCTCGGCAACGCGGCCGGCTGGGCGTTCCAGGACAGGCCGCGCGAGGTTCCGCGCCTGACCATGCACCGCACCGGAGAGTTCGCGACGCCCCGCTCGTGGGACGGGGAGGAGCTTCGATGAGGCAGGTCGTCCTGGTCGGCGCGGGTGCGATGGGCCGCGCGTGGATGGACACGGTCGCCCGACGGCCGGATCTGCGGGTCGGTGCGGTGGTGGACCTGTCGGTCGCGTCGGCGCAGCAGGCGGCACGCGAGCGCGGCTGGGACGTCCCGTGCGTCGCGACCGTCGAGGAGGCGTTGGCGACGGGGGACCGGCCGGACCTGCTTCTCAACGTCACCGTCCCCGACGCCCACCGCGCGGTCAGCGAGGCCGCTCTGCGTGCCGGGGTCCCGGTGCTCAGCGAGAAGCCGGTGACGCCGCGGGTGGCCGACGCGCTGGCGCTCGCCGCCATCAGCGAGCAGTGCGGCACGCTGCTGGCGACGAGCCAGTCCCGGCGGCACTCGCCGGGGCTGCGGGCGTTCAGAGACGCCGTGGCGGCATACGGCGGCGCCGCCCAGCTGGACGCGGCGTTCTTCCAGAACCCGCGCTTCGGCGGCTTCCGCGACGAGATGGAATCGCCGCTGCTCGTCGACATGGCCATCCACACGTTCGATCAGGCGCGCTTCGTGCTCGGCAGCGAACCGGAGTCCGTCTTCTGCGACGAGTTCTCGCCGCCATGGAGCTGGTACCGCGGCGGGGCGGCGGCCCACGCGGTCTTCCGTTTCGAGGACGGTGCGAGGTTCGGCTACTCCGGCAGCTGGTGCGCGGACGGGCTCACGACGTCGTGGAACGGCGCCTGGCGGGCGAGCGCGGCCGGCGGCTCGGTGGAGTGGGACGGCGAGACGTCGGTGCGCGCGCAGGACGGCGATGGACCGGTGCGGATGCGGCAACCGGCGGACGAGCCCGAGGGCTTGGACGCCGCCCTCGCCGAATTCCTCGACGCGCTCGAGGGCGGGCCGGCTCCTTCGGGCGAGATCCGATCGAACATCTGGAGCCTGGCGATGGTGGAGGCGGCGGTCGCGTCCGCACGCTCGGGTGCCCCGGCGAGATTCGACGAGGTGTTCGCTCAGGCGGCGGCAGCGTGCGTCGAGAGCGCGCGGACGGCCGGAGACGACGCCACCGCGGACCTGGTCGCGTCCTGGGGTGGCGCTCCGCCCCGCTGACGCCGGGTCGCCGGGGTGCGATGCGCTGCCGACCGCCTGGGTCGCCCGCCCGCCCGCGCAGGAGCTATCCTCCGATCCATGCGAGGCGTTCGCGAGACGGCTGGAGGTCCGGCATGACAGGCGCGTATCCCGGCGGGCCCCACGCCGCCCCCTTACCGGCGAAACCGCCCGTGAGGACCCTCGACGTGGTCATCACCATCATCCTCCTGGTCGGCGACGCCGTGCTGGCCGGCCTCGCGTCCTTCATGGGGATGTTCCTCGTGATGGCGTCGGACCCGTGCGGCGTCCGCGACTGCAGCACCGATCTGATCACGCTGGGCTGGCTCATGGGCATGATCCTGCCGTGGGTGGCCTTCGCGGCGACCGCGATCGTGTCCATCGTGCTCATGGTCAAGCGCCGCCTCGCATTCTGGGTGCCGCTGGCCGGTGCGGCGCTCATCGTGCTCTCCCTCGTGCTGGCCTTCACCGTGACCGCCGCGGGAGTGCCCGAAGCCGGCGTCTGACGGCGGCTCAGGCATCCCCCACGGCGATCGGGGGGCCAGCCCCCGGGTTTCGCCCATGTTCCTTCCGTAGCGTGGAGGAGTCGCGCCCGGACGGGCCGCGGCCGCCGCCACCAGATGCCACCGACGGACGGGATCCGACGAATGACGACCGCGACGACGACCGCAGCGACGACCGACGGTTCGTGGCTCACCACGCTCTCCGACTGGGCCGTGTCGCTCATGGAGATCATCGGACCGGTCGGAGCCGGCGTCGCCATCGCGCTGGAGAACCTCTTCCCGCCGCTTCCGAGCGAGGTCATCCTGCCGATGGCCGGGCTCGCCGCCAGCCGAGGCTCCTTCTCGCTCGTGGAGGCGCTCGTGTGGACCACGGCGGGCTCCGTGATCGGCGCGCTCCTCCTGTACGGACTGGGGGTGTGGCTGGGGCTGGGGCGCCTGCGCGCGATCGCCGCGAAGGTGCCGCTGCTGCATCCCGAGGACATCGACCGCACCGTGGCCTGGTTCGGCCGGCACGGCGGCAAGGCGGTGTTCTTCGGGCGGATGATCCCGATCTTCCGCAGCCTCGTCTCGATCCCGGCGGGGATCACGAGGATGCCGGTGTGGCGCTTCACGCTGCTGACCGCGGCCGGCAGCCTGCTGTGGAACTCGATCTTCGTGCTGTCGGGCTACTTCCTCGGAGAGTCGTGGCACATCGTCGAGCGGTACGCCGACCTCCTCCAGTACGTCGTCATCGGCGTCACGGTGCTCGCGGTCGGCTGGTTCCTCGTCGTGCGCATCCGTGCGCTCCTCGGCGAGCGCG
Organism: Microbacterium sp. NPDC055455; assembly: GCF_053619935.1. Taxonomy (NCBI): domain Bacteria; kingdom Bacillati; phylum Actinomycetota; class Actinomycetes; order Micrococcales; family Microbacteriaceae; genus Microbacterium; species Microbacterium sp. NPDC055455. Next base: position 251,030 of record NZ_JBSHLB010000003.1, on the reverse strand, counting down.
CGGGAAGCGCCGAGCCGGACCTGGACTGACGCTCAGCCGCCCCACAGAACCGGCGCACGTAGACTGGTGCGGTGCCCGCCGACCGCCTCCATCTCGTGCGTCACGGGGAGGTCCACAACCCCCGACGCGTGCTCTACGGTCGACTTCCGGGATTCGGGCTGAGCGCGGACGGGCGTCGGATGGCCCGCCAGGCGGCCGAGTACCTGCAGTCGCTCGAACGCCCCGTCTCGGCACTCGTCTCCTCGCCGCTGCAGCGCACGCAGGAGTCGGCCGAGGCGTTCACCGAACTGTTCGGGCTCGAGCCGGTGCTCGACGAGCGTGTGATCGAGCCCACCAACGTCTTCGAGGGCAAGCGCATGATGATGGCCCTCCTCAATCCGTGGAACTGGCGGCACCTGAGCAAGCCCGCGCTGCCCAGCTGGGGAGAGCCGTACGCCGACGTCGTCGGCCGCATGAACTCGGCGATGACCCACGCATGGGACTCGGCCGACGGGGGCGATGTCGTGGTCGTCTCGCACCAGCTGCCCATCTGGATCACCCACCTCGCCGTGGCGGGCCTCCCGCTGCGCCACGACCCTCGCGCGCGACGCTGTGCGCTGTCGAGCGTGACGAGCTTCGAGATGGTCGACGGGAAGTGGACCGAGACCGCCTACGCGGAGCCGGCGTCGACGGCCGGCGCCGTGGATGTGGGGGCGGTATGACCACCGGGCACCGGCCGCGGACGACGCGTCGCGGAGCGAGGGCGCGGGCTGCGGCATCCGCGCTCCTGGCCATCGGGCTGATCGCCGGGCTGGCGGCGTGTTCGGAGGACCCGCTGGCCGAGCAGTACCGCTCGGGTGACAACAAGGGCTTCGTCGCCGCCGACGGCTTCCGCGTGGTCGAGATCCCGGCCGCGGAGCGCACCGACCCGGTCGACTTCGAGGCCGTCCTCGACACCGGCGGCACCGCATCCAGCGCCGACTACGCCGGCCAGGTGCTCGTCGTGAACTTCTGGTACGCCGGCTGCGCGCCGTGCCGCGTCGAGGCCCCCGAGCTCGCCGCCGCCGATGCCGCGTTCGAGGGCCAGGACGTGTCGTTCCTCGGGGTGAACCTGTACGACGGCGCGGAGGCGTCGCGGGCGTTCGCGTCGACGTACGGCGTCGGGTACCCGAGCGCGCTGGCCACCGAGGACGGTTCGATCAAGCTCGCGTTCGCGGGGGAGACGCCGCTGAACGCCGTCCCGGTCACGCTCGTGCTCGACAAGGACGGCCGCGTCGCGGCACGCCTGGTCGGACAGATCGATGACGCGTCGATCCTCGAGACCTTGGTGCGCGAGACGCTGGAGGAGACGTGAGCATCGGCGCGCTGGTGGCCGACGGGTCGCTCCTCGTCGCCATCCCGATCGCCATCCTCGCCGGGGCGATCTCGTTCCTCTCGCCGTGCGTGCTGCCGCTCGTGCCGGGCTACCTCGGCTTCATCGGCGGCGCGGTGAGCCCGCGTCCCGCCGCGGTGACGGTGGGAGCCTCGACGGCCTCGGCGACGGGAACCGGGACCGGCGCTGCGGCGGCCGGCGCGCCGGCGCCGGACGTCGTCGAAGGACCCGGCCGCGGCCGGCTCGTGCTCGGCGTCGTCCTGTTCATCGCGGGCTTCACCGTGGTGTTCGTCAGCATCGCGATGCTCGGCGGGACGCTCGGCCGCTTCCTGGTCGAGTACGCCGAGGTCATCACGCGCATCCTGGGCGTCGTCATCATCGCCATGGGCCTGGTCTTCATCGGCTGGCTCGGGGTCGCGCAGCGGATCGCGCGCCCGCAGGTGCGCGGCAACCTCGGGCTCATCGGGGCCCCGCTGCTGGGCGTCGCGCTCGGGATCGGCTGGGCGCCGTGCATCGGCCCGACGCTCGCCGTCATCCTCACGATGGCGTTCGACTCGGGTTCCGCCGCGCGCGCCGCGCTCCTCGGTGTCGCGTACTCGCTGGGCCTCGGCATCCCGTTCCTGCTCCTCACTCTCGGCTTCGGGTGGGCGACCAGATCGGTGTCGTTCGTGCGGCGCCACATCCGCGTGGTCAACCTCGTCGGCGGCGCACTGCTGGTCGTGCTCGGCCTGCTGATGGTGACGGGTGTCTGGACGGCGATCATGGCTCAGCTGCAGGGGGTGTTCGCGAGTGTCCCGGCCCCGCTCTGAGTCGCCGGCGGGCCCGTCATCGCCCGCCGAGCCCGTCGAAGGGACCCTGCGTCCCTCGGACCACGCCGACGGCGACGCGCCGGCGGCGGCCTCGGACGTCGAGCAGCCCGCACTGGGCGTGGTCGGCTGGCTCCGCTGGGGATGGCGGCAGCTCACGTCGATGCGCACGGCACTGGTGCTGCTGCTGCTCCTCGCGATCGCGGCCGTGCCCGGGTCGCTGGTGCCGCAGCGCAGCGCCGACCCGAACGGCGTCCGCCAGTACTTCGTCGACAACCCCGACCTCGCGCCCGTGCTCGACAACCTGAGCCTCTTCGACGTCTACACGTCGCCCTGGTTCTCGGCGATCTACATCCTGCTGTTCATCTCGCTCGTCGGGTGCGTCATCCCGCGCACGAAGCACCACTACAAGGCCATGCGGGCTCAGCCGCCTCGCACCCCCGCCCGACTGTCGCGGCTGGACGCGCACCGCTCCGAGGTCCTGGAGTTCGCGGGTGCCGAGGAGGCCGCCGCCGGCGCGTCGACCGCGATCGACGCCGCGCGGCAGCAGCTGCGCAAGGCCGGCTACCGGGTCGAGCGGTACGACGCGGCCGGGACGACGTCGGTGTCGGCCGAGCGCGGCTACCTGCGCGAGACGGGCAACCTCGTCTTCCACGGCGCGCTGGTCGGCGTCCTGCTCGCGGTCGGCATCGGCGGCGGCTTCACCTACACCGGGCAGACGGTCATCATCGAAGGCCGCACGTGGGTCAACACGATGCTCGACTACACGTCCTTCAACCCCGGGCGCTTCGTCGACGAGGACGCGCTCGAGCCGTACGCGCTGACGCTCGACGAGTTCTCGCTGTCGTACGTGGCTCCGGGGCAGCAGGGCGCGGGGCAGGCCGGGGACTTCGTCGCGCACCTGACGACGCAGTTCCCCGACGCCGACGCCGCGCAGGGCGAGGTGCGGGTGAACCATCCGCTCGAGATCGCCGGCGACCGCATCTACCTCATGGGCAACGGCTACGCCCCGACGATCACGATCCGCGACACCGACGGCGAGGTCGTGTTCTCCGAGCCGGTGCCCTTCCTGCCGCAGGACAACAACATGACCTCGCAGGGCGTCGTGAAGGTGCCCGACGGACTGCGCGAGCAGGTCGGCCTGGTCGGGTTCTTCTACCCGACCGCGCAGGAGCTCACCAACGGCGCGTTCACGTCGGTGTACGGCGACCTCGAGTACCCGATGCTCACGTTCTGGGTGTACTCGGGCGATCTCGGCATCAACGACGGCGTCCCCCGGTCGGTGTACACGCTGGATCCGAGCGAGATGACGCAGCTCGCCGGCGGCGACTCGGGTACGCAGGCGCTGGCGCTCATGCCCGGCGAGACGGTGGACCTGCCCGACGGGCTGGGCTCGATCTCGTTCGACGACGAGTCCGGGGAGGGCGCCGCCGACTTCAAGGAGTCCGTCAAGCGCTACGTGTCGCTGTCGATCCACCGGGACGCGTCGGCGACCTGGGTGCTCGTGTTCGCGACGCTCGCAACCGCTGGACTGCTCGCCGCCCTCTTCGTCCCCCGCCGTCGCATGTGGGTCAAGGCCACGACCGAGGGCCACACGGTCCGGCTGGAGTACGCCGGCCTCGCCCGCGGCGAGGACCCGACCCTCGACGCAGCGGTCGCCCAGCTCGCCCAGCAGCATCTCGCGTCGCTGGCCGCCCCCGCCGCCTCGTCCGCGCCCGACCGGAGCCCGAGGCCTGAATCAACCCCGGAAGTAGACTGAGCCCATGCCCGATGCCTCCTCGTTCTCGCTCGACTCGGTCTCGGTGCTCCTGGTCTGGACGGCCATCGCGGTCTACGCGCTGGCCTTCATCGGGTACGCCGTCGACCTCGCCCGCCGCGGTGCGGTCGCCGTCGACTCGAGGGATGCCGCAGCCCGCAGCGTGCGCGAGCGTCAGCTCGTCGCCGCCGGCGGCGCCGGTGCGGACCGCTCGGGTCCCGTCCAGCGGCTCCGCGATCAGGAGGTCGCGTCGGAGGCGGCGCTCAACGCCCCCGTCGGCCGCCGCCAGCGCCTCGTGTGGGCGCGCATCGGCACCTCCCTGACCGTGCTCGGCTTCCTGTTCCACCTCGGCGGAGACGTCACCCGCGGGATCGCGGCGGGCCGCGTGCCGTGGTCGAACATGTACGAGTTCGCCCTCACCGGCACGCTCCTCATCGTCGCGGTGTACCTCGGGGTGCTGTTCCGCTACGACCTGCGGTTCCTCGGGACGTTCATCACCGGCCTCACGGTCATTCTGCTGGGCGGCACGGCGATCTGGTTCTACACCGACATCGTCCCGCTCATGGATCCGCTGAAGTCGGTGTGGCTCGTCATCCACGTCTTCGTCGCGTCGCTGGCCACAGCGCTGTTCGCCCTCGCCTTCGGGCTCTCGGTGCTGCAGCTCATGCAGGGCCGCCGCGAGCGCAAGGTGGCTGCCGCCGACCGTGCGGCGCGCGACGGCGCCGGCGAGAGCGGGACGGTCAAGACCGGCCCCGGGTTCCTCCGCACGCTTCCGAGCGCCGACGCCCTGGAGTCGCTGGCGTACCGGTTCGCGATCCTCGGCTTCATCTTCTGGACGTTCACCCTGATCGCCGGCTCCATCTGGGCCAACGACGCGTGGGGCCGCTACTGGGGCTTCGACACCAAGGAAGTGTGGACCTTCGTCATCTGGGTGCTGTACGCCGGCTACATCCACGCCCGAGCGACGCGCGGCTGGCGCGGGGCGCGCTCCGCGTGGCTGTCGATCATCGGCTTCACGGCCGTGATCTTCAACTTCACCATCGTGAACATGTTCTTCAAGGGCCTCCACGCCTATTCCGGCCTGAGCTGACTCCCTGATCGTGCCCCTCGCCTCCCGGCGTCTTGATGTCAACCCGGCTGGCTCCGCGCAGCAGGTCGGCGACAGCGGCAGGAGCGCGGGCCCGAGGACCCGCCCGGCGAATCGGTGCTGACGCACCCCTGACATGACGAAGGCCCGCGACCTTGGGGTCGCGGGCCTTCGTGCGCGCGGGTCAGGCCGCGGCGGGCACGGCCTTGACCAGATCCTGCGCCGAGGTGCTGCGGCGGCGAGCGACGACGAGGATCGTCGCCCCCAGCCCGAGCAGCGTCCACACGACCAGCCCGACGATCGCCGCGCCCAGCCCCGACGCCGACGTGAGCGCCGCGACCATGCCCTGGTACGCGGGCGTCGTGGGCATCAGCGCGGCGACGCCGGCGAGGACGCCGGGCACCGTGGAGACCACTCCGGTCGCGATCGCCAACGTGCCCACGAGCGCCGAGACCCACCGGCCGGCACCGCCGAACACCGCAACCAAGCCCTGGTTCACCGCGGCGAACGCGATGCCCGCGACGACGCAGACCAGCGTGAAGACCGTCCACTCCGCCCACGAGTACGACGCCGCGAGCTGGACCACGCCGCCGACGAGGAATCCCTGCAGCGCGCCGATGCCGGCGGCCGGTGCGAACGAGCGCAGCGCCAGCAGCGCCGACGGCGCCCGCGAGGTCAGTGCGCGGCGTGACACCGCCTGCAGTGCGATGAACGTGCCCAGGCCGCCGAACCACAGCGCCAGCGTCGCCAGCAGCGGAACGGCCGACGCGCCGAACAGCGAGGTGCCCACGCCTTCCGCCTCGACCGGGTCCGCCACGACAGAGGCGAGATCCGTCGCCTCGGCATCGCTGTAGGTGGGGATGGAATCGGATGCCGTCGCCAGCCCGCTCGCGAGCTCTCCGGTGCCGTCCGCGAGCTGAGCCACGCCGTCGGCGAGGCTGGTGGCGCCGTCGGCTGCCTGGTCGGCGCCGGAGGCGAGCTGCGACGCGCCGGCGGCGAGTCCGTTCGCGCCGGTCTGGATGCCGACGGCGCCGCTCGCGAGCTCACCCGCGCCGGCGGCGGACTGGTCGATGCCGCCCGCGAGCTGCGAGAGGCCGCCGCTCAGTGTGGACACGTTCGCGGCGATCTCGCGGAACTGGGCGGCGAACTCGGTGGTGGCGCCGGTGTCGAAGGCGCGCAGCCCGCCCGCCGTCCCCTGGGCCGCCTGCTCGGCACCTTCGGCGGTCTTCTGCGTGATCGTCGCCTGGGTGACGAGGTCCACGCAGAGCTGCGGGTCGCTGCTGACGGCGAAGCACCTGTTCGCGAGTTCGAGCGTCTTCGCGGCGGCCGCCTCCGTGTCGCCGGCGAGCGTCGCGGTCATGTCGGCTCCCGCGTACAGCTCGTCGGGGACGAGCCCGGTCTGCTCGAGCTCGGTCGCGCCGCCGGTCACGCCGTCGGCGAGCTGCTGCGCGCCGCCCGCGGCATCGCGCGTCTTGCCCGCGATGGTCGAGAGGCCGGACTGCAGCGAGCTCGCGCCCCCCGCGAGCTGACCGGCGCCGCCGGCGAGCTGCGTCGCACCGTCCGAGAGCTGTGCGGTGCCGTCGGCGAGCGCCGTGATCCCGCCCGGCAGCTCGGCGGCGCCGTCCGCGGCCTGCGTGGCGCCGTCGGCGAGCTGTGTCGCGCCGTCCGCCGCGCTGCCGAGCTGCTCGCCGAGCGTGGTGAATCCGAGGAACACGTTCTCGAGGTACACGGTCGACAGCTGCGCGCCCATCGTGCCCGCGGCGGCGGTGGCGACCTGCGCCGTGATGGCGTCGTCCACGATCAGGCTGTCCGGCGGCGTCGTCACCTCGATCGTGGCCCGCTCGGGCGTCTCGCCGGGCTGCGTCGACGTCGCCGCGGCGGAGAAGTTCTCGGGGATGGTGATGACGGCGGCGTAGGTGCCGTCGGCGAGCCCTTCCTCGGCATCCTCGGCGTTGGAGATCCTCCAGGTGAGGTTGCTGTCGAGCTCGTCCGAGCCCTCGACGAGCCCGGCAGTCAGCTGGCGGCCGAGCGGCACCATCTGTCCGTCGATCGTGACCGGCTCGTCCTCGTTCACGACGGCCGCGGTGAGGGCGTCGAGGCGCTCGACCGGGTTGTAGAGGGCTGCGACGAGGATGCCGCCGATGACGACGGGGAGCAGCAGCACGCCGATGAGCGTCAGCCAGGTGACGGGCCGGCGCGTGCGGGAGCGTTCGATGGGAAGCGTCATGCGTTCACCTCTGCGGAGCGAGTGGTCTGTGTGCTGCCCGCCCGCAGCGCGATCGCTGCGACGTCGGGCCGGTGCGCGTCCGCGAGGAGCGCGAGTGCGGCGCTCTCGGTGCGCGCGGTCAGGACGAGGGTGAGGCGGGCGTCATCGAGAAGCGACTGCGTCGCGTCGCGCAGGAGCGCCGCGGCCTGGTCGCGCTCGGCGGCGTCCAGGGTGTCGACCCCGTCGATGACGACGAGGCTCGCCCTGCCGGCGAGAGCGCGTCGCAGCGCGGGCACGCGCTCGTCGCCGTCGCCGAGGAGGGCGAGGCCCACGTGCGCGCGCACCCATGCCGCGCGCTCGGGCAGCAGGTGTCCCGCGACACGGAGGCGCCCGTCGGTGGGGGCCAAGCGGCCGGCGATCGTGAGGGCGAACGCGCGCGCGGCGCGCGGGTCGCCGGTGGCGATCAGGGTACCGCCGGGCTCCACGCGGAACGCGGCATCCTCGAACAGGACCACCTCGCCGGCCGTTCCACCCGCGTCGGCACGGACGCCGACGGACTCGCCGACGACGACCGCCGTCGTGTGGGGCTCCGGCCACGACGCGAGCGCGAGCTCCCGCTCGACGGCCTCGCCCTCGATGTCGAAGTGGGGGAGGATCCGCTCGAGCCACCGTGGCATCCACCACGCGTTGTCGCCCAGCAGCGTCATCACCGCCGGCACGAGCGTCATGCGCACGAGGAAGGCGTCGACGGCGATGCCGACCGCCAGCCCCAACGCGATCGGCTTGATCGACGAGTCGCCCTCGGGCACGAAGGCCGCGAACACGGCGAACATGATGATCGCCGCGGCGGTGACGACGCGGGCCGAGGCCGTGAAGCCGGACCGCACGGCCCCGATGGCGATGTCGCGACGGCTGTGCGAGGCGTGACCGCCGGCGCCGCGGCGTGCGTGCACGTAGTCCTCGCGCATGCGGCTGACCAGGAACACCTGGTAGTCCATCGCCAGGCCGAACAGCACGCCCATCAGGATGATCGGCATGAAGCTGATGACCGGGCCCGTGCGGGTGACGTGCAGGAGGTCGGCGCCCCAGCCCCACTCGAACACGGCGGCGACGACCCCGAACGACGCGGCGACCGACAGCAGGTAGCCCAGCGCCGCCTTGATCGGCACCCAGATCGACCGGAACACGATCATCAGCAGCACCAGCGACAGGCCGACGACGAAGACGCCGAACGGCAGCAGGGCGGCGCCCAGGCGATCGGAGATGTCGATGCCCACGGCGGTGAAGCCGGTCACGAGGAGGTCGACGCCGTATTCGTCCTCGAGCTCTGGAGCGAGGTCGCGCAGCGCGCGGACGAGGTCGGCGGTCGCGGGGTCGTCGGGCGCCGTCTCGGGCACGATCTGGATGAGCCCGGTGTCGGCCGTCTCGTTCGGCGTCGCCAGCGCGACCTCCTCGACGCCGGGGACCTGCTCGATCTCGGCGGCCAGGTCCTCCATGAGTCCGAGCGGGTCGGTCGAGGTCACGATCGTGCCCGTCATGATGAGGGGACCGTTCGCACCGGGGCCGAAGTGCTCGGCCGTGAGGTCGTACGCCTGCCGCGCCTGGCTCGACTCCGGCTGCACGCCGGCATTGGGCAGCGCGAGGCCGAGGCTCGCGGCGGGGATCGCCATGATCCCGAGGGTCACCACGACGGCGATCGTCGTGATCAGCGGGTGCGTGGTCACCAGCATCACCCAGCGATTGGGCTTCTTCACGGCCACCGCGGGGGACGCGGGCGAGGCGCCGTCTGCCTGGCGCCCCGGAGCCTGCGCCGCTTCGTCGGCGGCAGGGGTGGCGGCGGCGCCGACCGGCCGTGAGCGGCCGGGGAGCGGCATCCCCCGGCGCTTCCGGCCGTGCCCCCAGCCGGCCACTCGGCTCTTGGCGAAGCCGAGCAGTGCGGGGGTCAGCGTGATCGCGACGACCACCGCGATGGCGACGGCGACGGCGGCCGCGACGCCCATGGTCGTGAGGAACGGGATGCCGGCGAAGCCGAGGCCGATGAGAGCGATCAGCACGGTCACGCCGGCGAAGACGACCGCCGAGCCCGCCGTACCGGTCGCGCGGGCCGCCGACTCCTCCGGCTCGATGCCGGCGCGCACCTGGTCCTGGTGCCTGGCCACGATGAACAGCGCGTAGTCGATGCCGACCGCCAGACCCAGCATGATGGCGAGCATCGGGGTGGTCGACGAGATCGACGCGAACGCCGTCGACACGTAGATGAGCGCGATCGCGAGGCCGACGCCGATCAGCGCCGACACCAGCGGGAACCACGCCACCGCGAACGAGCGGAACGTCACGATCAGCACGAACAGCGCGATGAGCACGCCGACGGCCTCGATGAGCGAGAGCGCGGGGACCGAGGTCGAGAACAGGTCGCCGCCCATCGCGACCTGCGAGCCCTCCGGCAGCGCCGAGCGCAGATCGTCGGCGACGTCCTCCAGGCCGGCCTTCGTCTCGTCCGAGACGTCGGTGGCCTGGCCGTCGAACTGCAGGCGGATGATCGCGGCCGACTCGTCGTCCGACACCATCCCGGTGACCATCTCGTCGAACGGGTCGGTGACGGCGATCACGCCGTCGAGGTCCTCCAGGTGCGCGACGGTGTCGTCGATCGCCGCGGCGTACGGCTCCTGATCGACCCGGTCACCGTCTGCGGCGACGATCACCAGCTGCGCGCTGGTGCCGCTGGCCTGCGGGAAGCTGCGATCGAGCAGCTGGATGCCCTCCTGCGCCTCGGTGCCGGGGATCGAGAAGGAGTTGTCGGTCCCCTTCATGAACACCAGTGCGCCGCCGCCGGCCAGTGCCAGCAGCAGCACCCACGAGACGAGCACGCGCCACGGGTGGCGGTATGCCCAGCGTCCGAGCGCATAGAGAAGAGTCGACACAGCGCCTCCGGTTCACGGGTGGGAAGATCGGGATCTGTCGATACAGCGCTGTATCGGATACATGAGTGTATCGTAAGGCGGGTTGCGCGCCCGAAGCTGAACAGTCCGTGTGAGACTGGTGAAAGAGGAGAGGACCGATGAGCGACACCCCCGTGGTCGAGGCGTCCGGCACCTCGAAGAGGCGTGAGGCGACGCGGCAGAAGCTGCTGGATGCCGCCGCCGAGGTGTTCGCCGAGCTCGGCCTGGACGCGGCATCCGTCGAAGCCATCTGCGAGCGCGCCGGCTTCACCCGCGGCGCCTTCTACTCGAACTTCGAGACGAAGGACGAGCTGATGCTCGCCCTCACCGAGCGCGTCGCCGGCGAGAAGATCGATGCCGTGGCCGAGCGCGTCACCGAGCTGCAGTCCCGCGGGGAGAACCTCGAGGCCGGCGCGCTGGTGCGCCAGCTGCTGGACGTGGCGTTCGACCGCAAGCAGGGCATCCTGCTGACCAGCGAGATCCGCACCCGCGCCATGCGCGACCCGCGGCTGGCCGAGACCTACGTGGCCTGGCAGCAGGGCATGGCAGAGCGCGTCGGCTCGTTCATCGAGAGCCTCGCCCAGTCGTACGGGTTCCGGCTGCGGCTCCCGGCCGCCGAGTTCGCGGGCCTCATCATGCAGACCTGGGAGGACGCGTCGGCGTACGCCGTCATGACCGGCCTCGACGCCGCCGAGACGCACCGGCTCGTGAACGACCGCACCGCGGGGCTCGCGACCGCGCTGGTCGATCCGGCCTGACCGCGGTCAGGCCGCTGCGGCGAGGATCGCGTGGCACCGCGCGAGGCGGTCGAGCCACCACTGCGTGCGGTCGGCGGATGCCGCGTGCGCGGCCAGCAGCGACGGGTCGGGCCTCACGCGGCCGACGTGCAGAACCCCGTCGCGCGGGGTGAGCGGCGGGTCGGCGATGTCGGCCGCCAAGAGCGACGCCGTGCCGAGCCCGCAGTCGTACTCGAGGTCGGGGAGCGCCGCCGCGAGGGCGACGCCCATCGACAGGCCCACCGACGTGTCGAGGGCGCTCGACACGACCGCCGGCAGCCCCGCCTCGGCGACGATCTCAAGCGCGCGCCGCACGCCGCCGAGCGGCTGCGCCTTGATCACGAGGAGGTCCGCGGCGCCCGCGCGGGCGACCGCGAGCGGGTCGGCCGCCTTGCGCACGCTCTCGTCGGCGGCGATCGGGATGCCCATGTACTTCACGCGCCGGCGCAGCTCCGCGAGCTCGTCGACGGTCGCGCAGGGCTGCTCGGCGTACTCGAGGTCGAACTCGGCGAGCGCATGGAGGGCACGCTCGGCCTCGTCGACGTTCCAGGCGCCGTTGGCGTCGATCCGCACGCGGCCCTCCGGCCCCATCTCCTCGCGCACGGCGCGCACGCGGGCGACGTCGTCGGCCAGGCGCTGGCCGGGCTCGGCGACCTTGACCTTCGCGGTCCGGCAGCCGTCGAACCGTGCGAGAACGGCGGGGACGGATGCCGCGTCCACCGCCGGCACCGTCGCATTCACGCCGACGGAATCCCGGCGGGCTTGCGGTCGTGGCATCCAGGCATCCTCGATCGCGGCAGCGAGCCACGTCGCGGCCTCGTCGTCGCCATACTCGAGGAAGGGTGAGAACTCGCTCCAGCCCTCGGGCCCCTCGAAGACGAGGGCCTCCCGCACGTCGACGCCGCGGAACCGCGTCACGAGCGGCAGGGCCACGACGCGGGCGCCGGCGATGATCTCGGAGAGCGGAGGGAGGGGTGCGGGAGTGCTCACGCCCCCATCCTGCCCGTTCTCCTCGTCCGCGCGCGGGGCAGTCCCGTCAGAACAATGTGTGGTTGACGATACTGTGTGACACACAGTATCGTGTCGGGTATGAGCGAATCCGAGGTCCTCGAGACCCATCTGCAGGAGCTGCGGCGCGGCACAGTCGTGCTCGCGTGCCTTCGGCTCCTCGAGCAGCCGGGCTACGGCTACGGGCTCCTCGAGCAGCTCGGCGAGCGCGGGTTCGCCACCGACACCAACACGCTGTACCCGCTGCTTCGGCGGCTCGAGAAGCAGGGGTACCTCACGAGCGAGTGGAACACCGACGAGGCCCGGCCCCGCAAGTTCTACCGCACCAGCGCCACCGGCTCCCGGCTGGCGGCGGCCCTCATCGACGACTTCCACGCGATCGCCGCCGCGATCGACGCACTCCCCGAGGAGCACTGACATGCACGCCACCCCCGTCACCCTCACCGACCGCTACGTCGACGCCGCCATGCGCACGGTGCCCGACGACCAGCGCGCCGACCTCGCCGCCGAGCTGCGGGCATCGATCGACGACCAGGTCGAGGCGCGCGTGGAGCAGGGCGAGCCCCGCCCGGACGCCGAGCGCGCGGTGCTCGTCGAGCTCGGCGACCCCGACAAGCTCGCCGCGCAGTACACCGACCGGCCGCTGTGGCTGGTGGGTCCGCGGTACTACCTCACGTGGTGGCGCCTCACGAAGCTGCTGTGGGCGATCGTTCCGGTGTGCGCTGCCTTCGGCGTGGCGCTGGGCCAGACGCTGTCGGGGGCCGAGTTCGGCGAGATCATCGGCTCGGTGATCAGCGTCGTGCTCAGCGTGATCGTCCACATCGGCTTCTGGACGACGCTGGTCTTCTTCATCGTCGAGCGGTCCACCCACAGCGCCGACGTCGGGCTCGTGAGCCGCTGGACGCCCGACGACCTGCCCGAGCCCCGGGAGCGGGGCACCGGTCTCAGCGACCTGGTGGCATCGCTGGTGTTCCTCGCGATCGCTGCCGGCGCGATCCTGTGGGACCACTTCGTCGGGTTCGTGTACACGCCCGAGACCGGGTGGATGTCGTTCCTCGCCCCGAGCCTGTGGCCCTGGTGGATCGGCAGCCTCTTCGCGGTCATGGTGCTCGAGGCGCTCCTGGCGATCTCGGTGTACGCCAAGGGCCGGTGGGACATCGGGTCGGCGACGGTGAACCTGTTCCTCAACCTCACCGTGGCAGGCGGCGCGCTGTGGCTGCTGTCCCAGCAGCAGCTGGTCAACCCGGAGTTTCTCGACGCGGTGATCCCTTCCGATTCCTCCGGCACCGTCACGACCGTCGTCACGACCGGGTTCGCGTTCGGCGTCGTCGCGATCGCCGCGTGGGACAGCATCGACTCCTTCCTCAAGGCGGCGCGGGCACGGCGCTGAGGAGCCGCCGGAACGGGGACCGCCCCCTCGCGGCGGCCCTAGTCTTTTTCCCATGCCCCTTCTCGATACTCCTGTGCGCCTCGGCGTGCAGCTGCAGCCCCAGCACGCCCCGTACTCCGCGTTCCGCGACGCCGTCCTGCGTCTGGAGGAGATGGGGGTGGACATCCTGTTCAACTGGGACCACTTCTTCCCGCTGTCGGGGGACCCCGACGGCCTGCACTTCGAGTCCTGGACCATGCTCGCCGCGTGGGCCGAGCAGACGGAGCGCGTCGAGTTCGGCGCCCTGGTGAACTGCAACAGCTACCGCAACCCCGACCTGCAGGCCGACATGGCCCGCACGGTCGACCACATCTCGGCCAAGGACGGCGTGGGCCGCTTCATCTTCGCGACGGGATCGGGCTGGTTCGCCCGCGACTACGAGGAGTACGGCTACGAGTTCGGCACCGCCGGCTCGCGTCTGGACGACCTCGCGGCGGGCCTGGAGCGCATCGAGGCGCGCTGGCAGAAGCTGAACCCGGCGCCCACGCGAGAGATCCCGGTCATGATCGGCGGCAAGGGCGAGCAGAAGACGCTGCGCCTGGTCGCCCGTCACGCCGACATCTGGCACAGCTTCGTGCGCCCCGACGAGCTGCCGCGCAAGCTCGAGGTCATCGAGCGGTGGGCCGAGCGCGAGCAGCGCGACACGTCGGATCTCGTGATCTCGAACGAGCTGCACCAGCGCGGCGAGGGATTCGCCGACGAGCTCCACGCCGCCGGGGTGCGCCTCTTCACGCTCGCGTTCCACGGCCCGGACTGGGACTACGACCTGGTGAAGCGCTGGCTGCGCTGGCGCGACGCCAAGAACGGCTGACCTCCTTCCCGCCGAGAAACCGTGATCTCGCCGAGCGACCACGTCCCGGGCGACGACGACGTGGTCTCTCGACGAGAACGCGCGATATCGGCGGGGACGGATGCCGCGCACCGACCGCACTCGCCGCGTCGCGGCATCCGTCATGAACCGCAGTCGCACGAGGCGCCGCGGCTAAGATCGCGGGGGTGACCGCCGCACCGTCTGCCCCGCGCTTCGCCCTCGACATCGAGGGCGTGCCCAGGCCCGAGCGGTCGCAGCAGCTGCTGGACGGCGTGCGGGAGCGGGTCGTCATCGCCGACGGGGCGATGGGCACGATGCTGCAGCGGTACGACCTGTCGATCGAGGGCGACTTCGCAGGGCTCGAGGGCTGCAACGAGATCCTCAACGTCACCCGGCCCGACGTCGTCGCGGCCATCCACGACGCGTACCTCGAGGTGGGGGTCGACGCCGTCGAGACGAACACGTTCGGCGCGAACTGGTCGAACCTCGGCGACTACGGCATCGACGACCGCATCGCCGAGCTCGCCGAGCGGGGGGCGCGCATCGCGCGCGAGCGGGTCGAGGCGGCGGAGGCCGCCGACGGGCGGGTGCGGTGGGTGCTCGGGTCGATGGGACCCGGCACCAAGCTCCCGAGCCTCGGGCACACCTCCTACGACAACCTCAAGCAGACGTTCGCGCTGCAGGCGGAGGGACTCATCGACGGCGGCGCAGACGCCTTCCTCGTCGAGACGAGCCAGGACCTGCTGCAGACCAAGGCCGCCATCAACGGCTGCCGTCAGGCGATCGTGAGCCGCGGCATCCGACTGCCGATCTTCGTCGAGGTGACCGTCGAGACCACCGGCACCATGCTCATGGGGTCCGAGATCGGGGCGGCGCTGACGGCCATCGAGCCGCTGGGCGTCGACGCCATCGGCCTCAACTGCGCCACCGGCCCGACCGAGATGAGCGAGCATCTGCGGCACCTGTCGAAGCACGCGACGGTGCCGGTCGCGTGCATGCCGAACGCGGGGCTTCCCGTGCTCGGCGCGAACGGCGCGCACTACCCGCTCACGCCGGCCGAGCTCGCGACGGCGCACGAGCAGTTCGTGCGCGAGTTCGGGCTGGGTCTCGTCGGCGGATGCTGCGGCACGACGCCCGAGCATCTCGCCGCGGTCGTCGAGCGCCTGCGCCCGCTGCGCGGCGCGGGGGAGCGGCATCCCGCGGTCGATCCGGGTGTCGCGTCGCTGTACCAGCATGTGTCGTTCCAGCAGGACGCCTCGTACCTCGCCATCGGCGAGCGCACCAACGCGAACGGCTCCAAGGCGTTCCGCGAGGCGATGCTCGAGGAACGGTGGGACGACTGCGTCGAGATCGCCCGCGAGCAGATCCGCGTCGGCGCGCACCTGCTCGACGTCTGCACCGACTACGTCGGACGCGACGGCGCCGCCGACATGCGCGAGGTCGTGTCGCGCCTGGCGAGCGCCTCGACCCTGCCGCTCGTCGTCGACTCCACCGAGCCCGCCGTCATCGCCGCGGGACTCGAGCTCATCGGCGGCCGCCCCGTGGTGAACTCGGTGAACTACGAGGACGGCGACGGCCCCACGTCGCGCTTCGGCCGCATCATGCCGCTCGTGAAGGAGCACGGCGCCGCCGTCGTCGCCCTCACGATCGACGAGCACGGCCAGGCCCGCACGACCGAGGGCAAGGTGGCGATCGCGTCGCGCCTCGTCGACGAGCTGGTCGGCGAGTGGGGCATGCGGGTGAGTGACATCATCGTCGACTGCCTGACGTTCCCGATCGCCACCGGCCAGGAGGAGACGCGCCGCGACGCGATCGAGACCATCGAGGCGATCCGGCAGATCTCCGCGAAGTACCCGGGCATCAACACGACCCTCGGCGTCTCGAACGTGTCGTTCGGCCTCAACCCGGCCGCGCGCAGCGTGCTCAACTCCGCGTTCCTGCACGAGGCGGTCGAGGCCGGCCTCACGTCGGGCATCATCGACGCGGCGAAGATCGTGCCGCTGGCGTCGATCTCGGAGGAGCAGCGCCAGGTCGCCCTCGACCTGGTCTGGGACCGACGCGAGCACGACGCCGACGGCAACGTCACGTACGACCCGCTCGCGCGCATGCTCGACCTCTTCGCCGGCGTCGACACGGCGGCCCTGCGCAACCAGCGGGCCGCCGAACTCGCGGCGCTGCCCGTCGGCGAGCGGCTCGAGCGTCGCATCATCGACGGCGAGGGCAAGGGGCTCGAGGCCGACCTCGACCTCGCCCGCGAGGGCGGGCTGGCTCCGCTGCAGATCATCAACGACCACCTGCTCGAGGGCATGAAGGTCGTCGGCGAGCGATTCGGCGCCGGCGAGATGCAGCTGCCCTTCGTGCTGCAGTCGGCCGAGGTCATGAAGACGGCCGTGGCGCTGCTCGAGCCGCACATGGAGAAGACGGATGCCTCGGGCAAGGGCCGCATCGTCCTGGCGACGGTCCGCGGCGACGTGCACGACATCGGCAAGAACCTCGTCGACATCATCCTCACCAACAACGGGTACGACGTGATCAACCTCGGCATCAAGCAGCCGATCGCCGACATCATCGCCGCCGCCGAGGAGCACGACGCCGACGTCATCGGCATGTCGGGCCTGCTCGTGAAGTCCACCGTCGTGATGAAGGAGAACCTCGAGGAGCTGCAGTCCCGCGGCCTCGCGAAGAAGTGGCCGGTGATCCTCGGCGGCGCCGCATTGACGCGCGCCTACGTCGAGGACGACCTCGCGTCGCTGTTCGACGGCGAGGTGCGCTACGCCCGCGACGCGTTCGAGGGACTCGCCCTCATGGAGCCGCTCGTGAGGATCGCGCGCGGCGCCGACCCGGCCACGGTCGGGCTGCCGGCGCTGAAGAAGCGACGACACGCCGCAGGGTCCAAGCTCACCCTCACGGAGCCCGAGGCCATGCCGGCGCGGTCGGATGTGGCATCCGACAATCCCGTCCCCGCGCCGCCGTTCTGGGGCACGCGCATCGTCCGCGGCATCGCCCTGCAGGACTATGCCGCGTTCCTCGACGAGCGCGCGACGTTCATGGGCCAGTGGGGCCTCAAGCCCGGCCGCGGCGAGGACGGCGCCTCGTACGAGCAGCTCGTCGACACCGAGGGCCGCCCGCGCCTGCGGTACTGGCTCGACCGCATCCTCGCCGAGGGCATGCTCGACGCATCGGTCGCCTACGGATACTTCCCCGTCGTGTCGGACGGCAACGACGTCGTGGTGCTGCATCACGGCGACGACCCGTCCGCCGTGCTCGGCGTGCCCGGCCTGCTCGCGCCCGATGGAGGTTCGGGCGGCGAGCTCGGCTCCGACCGGCTGCGCTTCCACTTCCCCCGCCAGCGCCGCGACCGCCACCTGTGCCTGGCCGACTTCGTGCGATCGCGCGAATCGGGCGCGGTCGACGTGATGCCGGTACAGCTGGTGACGGCCGGCGCCAACATCGACTCCGTGACCGCCAAGCTCTTCGCCGAGGACAAGTATCGCGACTACTACGAGCTCAACGGCCTCGTGATGCAGCTGACCGAGGCGCTCGCCGAGTTCTGGCACGCCCGCATCCGCTCCGAGCTCGGCTTCTCGCACGAGGATCCGACCGAGACGGCCGGGCTGTTCAAGCTCGAGTACCGCGGCGCGCGCTTCTCACTCGGCTACCCCGCGTGCCCCGACATGGAGGACCGACGCAAGGTCGTCGAGCTCCTGCGCCCCGAGCGCATGGGCGTCGAGCTCAGCGAGGAGCTGCAGCTGCACCCCGAGCAGTCCACCGACGCCTTCGTCTTCCACCACCCCGAGGCGAAGTACTTCTCGGTCTGACCCGAGACGCGAAGGAGAGCGGATGCCGCGGCCCGCAGCATCCGTCGCGTCATTCCGTCGTGAGCTGGACCGTGATGCCCGGGGGCGGCGTGGTGTGCACCCACGCCGCTTCACGATAGGGCAGGGGCGCGCTCTCGCGGTACGCGAGTGGCGGGCGTCCGCGACGCGAGCGGCTTGGTGCGGCGCAAGGCGGCGAGGATCGGTCGCCCCACGACGACCAGCCCGACGACCGTCGTGATCGCGCGGAGCGTGTCCCAGCTGAGGGTCGAGGTGACGAGCGAGTACACGAGGAAGCTGGCGAGGTTCACGTCCAGTGGCGCCTCGCCGTCGTAGGAGATGCCGGTGCCGTACCCGACGGCGAAGGGCCAGAACCACAGGTTCATCAGCAGGCCGAACACGTAGGAGGCCACCACGCCGTAGACGCAGAGCATCGCGATCTCCGCGGAGCCCGGATGCTGGATCGAGCGCCGAGGCCCGCGCCGTGTCGAGGTCGACCGTCGGGGGAGGAGCCCCGCGACCGCACCGACCCACGCGCACGCGAACAGCTGGAAGGGCGTCCACGGGCCGAAGGTCCCCGTGATCAGCGTCGACAGGGCGATCGTCGCCATGCCGAGGAGCATCCCGAACAGTGCGCCGTAGGCGCGGCCCGCGAGGACCAGCAGGATGAACACCGCCTCAACTCCGCCGACGCCGGTGCCCGCGATGCGCACGGCCGCGCCGATCGCGGCGAGCGTGCCGAGGAGAGCGAGCAGATGCGCCGATCGCACCGTGCCGTCGAGCGTCGCCACGACGACCAGCGCGGCCAGCGGCACGAGCGCGAGCGCCGCGACCGGCACGGCGGCGTGCGCCTGCTCGGGCACCGCGGTGGCGACGAGCGGCCAGCAGAACGCGCCGAGGGCGACGAGGTTCGCCGCCGCGAGCGCGATCAGCGGCAGCCGACGGAGCCCGCTGTGCTGCCGGGGAAGGGGCCGAAGGGGGACGGATGCCGCAGCCCCGCGCGGTGCCGTCGGCGGCGTTCCGGCGGTGGCCAGGGTCGTCGGGGGCGCGCTCGTGTCGCCGTTCCGCGCGGGAGTGGCGCGGTAGGCGGCCGGTGTCGTCGCGGCTTCGTGATCCGGCATCGCGTCGGCCTCTGTTGCGAGCCCGGACGCCTTCTCGAAGGCCGCGTCCGGTGACGCGTCCATGGCGTGCGAGGCAGGCTCCGACGTCGGTGCGGTCGTCGCAGCGGCGTGTTCGCCGGCGAGGACGCCCGCGTGCATCGCGAGGGTGCGGTCGGCGCGCGCGGTGAAGCCCGGCTCGTGCGACGCGACGAGCACGGCGGCGCCCGCGGCGGCGACCGATGCGAGGGCGGCCCACACCATCTCGCGCGCGGCGGGGTCGAGTCCCCGGGTCGGCTCGTCGACCATGAGCACGAGGGGCCGGGCGGCGAGCTGGAGGGCCAGCGCCAGGCAGCGCCGCTCTCCGGCGGAGAGGTCGCGCGGATGCCGAGCGAGTCGCGCCACGAACTCGGCGTCGCGGGGGTCGAGGCCGAGGAAGCCGGCGAACCTGTCGGCAGTCGACGAGCCGCCGTGGCCGACGAGAAGAGGAGATCTGCCGGACAGAGGATCGATGGGACCGATGGCGTCCTCGTTCCGGCGGCTCTCCTCGTTCCGGCCGGCGAACAGGCGGCGCGTGTGCCGGCGCGGATCGCGCGCAGCGTCGGGCGCCCTCTTCACGGCGCGGCGGTCGGCGCGCACGCACTCGGCGAGGACGGAATCGCTGACGAAGAGGTCGTCGGAGGCATCCGGAACGAGCGCCACGCGGCCGCGCGTCGAGACATGGTCTCCGCGCTCGGGGAGTGCGAGCGCGGCGAGCAGGCTCGACTTGCCGGCGCCGTTGGGTCCGACGAGCGCGACGATCTCGCAGGGGTAGAGGTCGAGATCCGCCCCCGTCACGGCGATCGCGTCGCGGTGGCGCACGGTGATGCCTCGCGCGCGCAACACCGGCTCCTGCCCGGCGCAACCCAGGGTCGCCGGCGCTTCCTCGGGTTCGGGGCGCACTGCGTACGTTCGGGGCGCATCCGGTGCGCCCCGAACGCCTATGGAGCGCCCCGAACCCGACGTCGGCGGCGCAGAGGCCGCCCCGGCCGATGCCGGCCCCACCGGATGGACGTCGTGGTCGATCCGGTCGACAGGCCCGTCGAGCCGCTCGATCCCGCCCCGTTCGACCTCGGCGCCGTCGACTCGCTCGACAGCCCCGTCGCCCCGCTCTACCTCGCCTCGCCCGACCGGCTCGACCTCGCCCTTCCGCACGCGCAGTACCAGATCGGCGATCCCCGACAGGGACTCGACGCGGTGCTCGGCGACGACCACGCTCATGCCGGCGTCGTGCGCGAGCGCGTCGAGCAGCCGGGCGATCCGCCGGCGGGCGTCGGCGTCGAGATCGGCGAGGGGTTCGTCGACGAGGAGCAGGATCGGGTGCTCCACGATCGCGGCCGCGATCGCGACGAGCGTCGCCTCACCCGCCGAGAGTCCGCGGGTGGGGCGGTCGAGCAGGCTCGCGACCCCGACCCGTTCGGCGACCTCGGCCACGCGCGCGGCGGCGATCACGGGCGCCACGCCGCGCAGCTCGAGCGAGAGGCCGATCTCGTCGCGAACGAGCTCGGTCGCGAACGCCTCGCGCGGATGCTGCAGAACCACGCCCACGCGCTGCGCGAGGTCGCGCGGCGGCACCGGGACACGTTCGTGCCCGACGACGCCCAGCGACCCGGAGATCCAGCCGCCGTCGGTGTGCGAGTGCAGGCCGGCGATCGCTCGCAGCAGCGTGGACTTTCCCGACCCGGTCGCGCCCGACACCAGGGTCAGCGTGCCGGCGTGGAGGAAGAGCTCGGCGGGGAGACGTATGCCGGGGCTCGCGGCATCCGCCATCGCCGAAGCGGTGCGCGGGGCGTCGGCGCGCGAGACGGCATCCGGCGCGGATTCCGGTCCGCCCCGGCCCGAGCGGGCAGGCCCGAAGCCGATCTCCACGTCGTGAGCCTCGACGGGCATGAGGCAGTCCCCGTCGAGCCCCCGCCCCGCGAAGCCGCGAAGCTCGAGGGCTGCGGCGACGTTCCCGGCGCGTTCGAGGGTGCGCTCGAGCAGGGGGAGCAGCATGCGCGGTCCGGCGCGCTCGCCGCGGAGCCGCTGGGCGAACCCCACCGCCCGGGCGCCGTCGGCGAGCGACGGGAGCGTGGCCGCGGCGATCGCGAGCGCTCGCGCGACGCCTCGGAGCGGGCCGCGCCGTGAGGCGCGTGCGAACACACGGGTGAGGTCGACGACGGCGTTCAGCACTCCGAAGGCGAGGATCGCCAGCGCGATCGGAAGCGCGCCGGCGGCGGCATCCCACAGCCCGTCCGCCGTCACCGGGCCGAGCAGCACGACGTGCGCGAACGGCGCGGGCAGCCGGATCTCGGGCAGGGCCAGCAGCACGACGCCGTCGCCGTCGGCGCCGTGGAACAGCACGCGGTACACCACCCGGGCCGCCACGAACACGGCGGCGAGGACCGCCGCCGCCCGCAGGGGACCGGGCCGGAAGGTCATGTCACGTCGCCGGAGCGGCCGGCTCGCCGTTCACCGTGAAGAGGAGTGCGACCGAGTCGCCGGGCTCGAGCTGCAGCGTCGAGAGGCCCTCCTGCGCGTAGCCCCACTCGTCGCCCGAGGGCTTGACCCACAGCGCCCAGTACGCGAACGCCGCGGGCATCGACGCGCAGGTCTCGAAGTACTCGGAGCCGTCCTCCGCGGTGAGCGCGGTGCTCTCGGCGGGAACGCCGTTGACACGGCACACGACCTGGTCGCCGTACTCCTCGGTGCCCTCGGTCTCGACCCCCACGAGCGTGAGCGCATCGGCCGCGGCGAGCGTCTCGTCGGTGCCGACGCACCAGGTCTTGCTGTCGCCGTCCTCCAGCGACGAGGCGTCGACGACGACCGTCACGCCCGCGTCCTCGGCGCAGGCCTCGTCGAGCACGGCCACCGTCTTGGTCTCCGTGGGCGTCGGGGCCTGCTCGGGGGCGGGCGATGCGCAGGCGGCGAGGGCGAACAGGAGGGCGGCGGATGCTGCGGCAGCTGCCGCAGCACGAAGAGTCGAGGTCACCGATCCAGGCTAGGCCGCGGCGCGGATGCCCGACGGCAGATGACGCCCGGTTGCGGCCCGCCGTAGGCTGGCCGGGTGAGCGTTTCGCAACTGTTCGACGAAGACGAGTGGATGCCGGCGCCCGGCGCCCCCGAGGGCGGCTACACCGACATCACCTCCCACGTCTCGAAGGACGGCCGGATCGCCCGGATCGCGTTCGACCGGCCCGAGGTGCGCAACGCGTTCCGCCCGCACACCGTCGACGAGCTGTACCGCGCGCTGGACCTCGCCCGCCAGGACCCGCGCATCGGCGTCGTGCTGCTCACGGGCAACGGTCCCAGTCCCAAGGACGGCGGCTGGGCGTTCTGCTCGGGCGGCGACCAGCGCATCCGCGGCCGCGACGGCTACAAGTACGAGACGCCCGCCGAGGCCGGCGAAGCGGCCGGACCCTCGACAGGCTCGGGGACCGGGGGCGGCTCGGCGAGCATCGACTCCGCACGGGCCGGGCGCCTGCACATCCTCGAGGTGCAGCGGCTGATCCGGTTCATGCCCAAGGTGGTCATCGCCGTGATCCCCGGGTGGGCGGCCGGCGGCGGGCACTCGCTGCACGTCGTGTGCGACCTCTCGATCGCGTCGGCTGAGCACGCCCGCTTCAAGCAGACCGACGCCGACGTCGGCTCGTTCGACGCCGGGTACGGCTCGGCCTATTTCGCGCGCCAGATCGGCCAGAAGTTCGCGCGGGAGGTGTTCTTCCTCGCCGAGGAGTACTCGGCGCAGCGCGCGTACGAGATGGGCGCCGTCAACCGCGTCGTGCCGCACGGGGAGCTGGAGCGCGAGGCCGTCGCGATGGCGCGCACCGTCCTGACGAAGTCGCCGACCGCGATTCGCATGCTCAAGTTCGCCTTCAACGCGGTGGACGACGGCATGGTGGGCCAGCAGGTGTTCGCCGGCGAGGCGACCCGCCTGGCGTACGGCACCGATGAGGCGGTCGAGGGCCGCGACTCGTTCCTCGAGAAGCGCGACCCGGACTGGTCGCCCTACCCCTGGCACTTCTGAGCGCGGCGATGACCGGAACTCCTCAGCATCGCCCCGAGCGGGGCCGGACCCGCGCGGCGTCGGCCCCGTCGGGCTCGCGCGTGAGGAGTTGCTGCACGCCATGAAGCTGGTACCCGTCCTCGGTGACGATCCGCGCGAGATCCTGCGGGGCCTGCGCGGTGCCCTCCACGGCGCGGGTCCCGCGCTGGGGCTGGGACTCGTGAGCGGTCTTCCGGGCGAGGTGCGCGCGGGGACCGCCGTGGTGGTCACCACCTCCGGCTCGACCGGCGTGCCCAAGAGCGTGGTGCTCAGCCGCGACGCCCTCACGGCGAGCGCGCTCGCGACGGCCGACCGCATCGGCGACGGCGCGTGGCTGCTGGCGCTCCCTGCGGGGTACGTCGCGGGTCTCCAGGTGCTCGTGCGCTCGCTGGTCGCCGACCGCGAGCCGGCGATCCTCTCGGGCGCGTTCACGCCGCAGGCATTCGCGGCAACGGCGCTCATGATGGTGTCGACCGATCGGGGCGAACGAGTCCCCACTTACACGTCCCTCGTGCCCGCGCAGCTGTCCAAGCTGCTCGACGCGGCGGAGCACGACCCCGCGGTGCTCGCCGCGCTGCGCTCGTTCGAGACCATCCTCATCGGCGGCCAGGCGCTGCCGGCCGCGACCCTCGAACGCGCCGACGCGATCGGCGCGCGCATCGTGCGCACCTACGGGTCCACCGAGACCAGCGGCGGCTGCGTCTACGACGGCGTGCCGCTGCGCGGCGTCGGCCTGCGGATCGAGCGCGGCGAGGTCCAGGTGTCAGGCCCCACGCTCGCCGACGGCTACCTCGGTGCGCAGGAGCTGACGGCCGCGGCCTTCCTCCGCGAACGCGACGGCACCCGGTGGTACCGCACCGGCGACGCCGGGCTGCTCGAGGACGGCGTGCTGCGCGTGCGCGGCCGCATCGACAACGTCATCGTGTCCGGCGGCGTCAACGTGTCGCTCGACCGCGTGGAGCGGATCGTCCGCGGCATCCCGGGCCTTGCCGGTGCGGTCGTGGTCGGGGTTCCGGACGACCGCTGGGGCGAGGCATCCGTCGTCGTGGCCTCGCGCGGCGAGGTGCTCCGTCGCAGCGAAGCCGTCCAGCTCGAGGAGGCCCGCGCCGCGGTGCAGGCCGAGATCGGCCCGCACGCGCGGCCGTCGCGCCTCGTGCTGGTCGACGAGCTGGCCCTGCTGCCGTCGGGCAAGCCCGACCGCGAGGCCATCCGGCGCGCCGTCCTCGCGCTGCACTGAACGCCGACCGGCCGCACGTCACGAGCGGGTGGCGCCGGGCGCGGCCGACGGCGGGTAGGGGCCGGTCTGCACGACGCAGAACCGGTTGCCCTCGGTGTCTTCGAGGACGATCCAGTCCGCGTCCTCCGGGTAGTCGTTCCAGTCGACCTCGCGCGCCCCGAGGCCGAGCAGCCGCTCGACCTCCGCCGCCTGGTCCTCCGCGTACAGGTCGAGGTGGATGCGCGGGGGATAGTGCTGCGGGTAGCCCGTCACCGAGAGCGCGAGACTCGCCCCCGGGGCCGCCCAGTGCTCCTTGCCGGGCGGGTCGAGCACCACCCAGTCGTCGCTCGGCTCCCGGCGGTTCACGTATCCGAGCGCGGCCCGCCAGAAGTCGCCCGCGCGTCCGATGTCCTCCACGGTCAGGACGGTCGATCCGATGCTCAGCATGGCCCCATCCTGCGTGCTGCGCCGCGCCCACGCGAGGGGGTGGCGCACAGGGGCCCGGGCCGGGGGCGCCTATGATGTGCATTCGTGGCAGGAACCCCCAGCAAGAAGCGCAGCACCGCCGGTCGGAAGAAGCAGCACCCGCGCGGCAACCCGCAGAAGGCGCACGTGTCGCGCGCCCCCGACCGCGTGCAGCCGGCGACCGCGGCCGACTGGATCGGCGCGGCGCGCCTGCGCACTCTGCCGCTCGCCGTGACGCCGATCCTCATCGGCACGGGCGCGGCGATCCTCGTCACCGATGTCTTCCACTGGGTCATCGCCCTGTTCTGCCTCATCGTGTCGGTGTCGCTGCAGATCGGCGTCAACTACGCAAACGACTACAGCGACGGCATCCGCGGCACCGACGATCACCGTGTCGGACCCGCGCGGCTCACGGCGAGCCGCAAGGCGAAGCCGCGCACCGTGCTCCTGGTGGCGCTGGCGTTCTTCGCGATCGCCGCGATCGCCGGTCTCGCCATCACGATCCGCACGCAGCAGTGGTGGCTCATCGCCGTCGGCGCGGTGTGCATCGTCGCCGCGTGGCTCTACACCGGCGGCAAGCGGCCCTACGGGTACTACGGCCTCGGCGAGGTCTTCGTGTTCGTGTTCTTCGGCCTGGTCGCCACGCTCGGCACCACCTGGGTGCAGGCGCTCGCGCTGCCCCAGGAGGCGTGGTTCGGAGCGGTCGGCGCGGGCCTCATCGCCTGCGCCGTGCTGCTGGCGAACAACCTGCGCGACATCGACCAGGACCGCGCCGCCGGCAAGCGCACCCTCACGGTGCTCATCGGGCGCACCGCGACGCGGTGGCTCTTCTCGATGTTCGTCCTCGTGCCCTTCGCGATCGCGGCATTCCTCGCGTGGATCGGCTACCCGATCGCGTGGCTGACGCTGCTCGCGCTGCTCGCGGCGCTGCCCGCGATCCTCATCGTGTGGACCTACCGGGTCCCGCGGGAGCTCGTCGTCGCGCTGGGACTGACGTCGCTCACCTCGGTGGCCTACGGCGCGTTCCTGATGTGGGCCTTCATCGGCTGACCCCTCCGTCGCCCGGCGGGAAGCGAGTCAGGACCGGGAGTCCGGCCGCTCCGCCTCGTGCGGGGCGGGAGCCGCGGGCGCGGAGGGCGACGCTGCGGCATCGGCCGCGGCATCCTCGGCGTCCTCGTCGCTCACAGCGGTGCGCGCCTCGGTGCGGCGTGCGGCGAGCCCCGACGTCGCGTCCTCGAGCGGCTTGCGCAGGAACAGCAGCGACAGGCTCAGCCCGATGAGGGCGGCGAAGATCGCTGCGAGCCAGTAGTACGTCCGCATGACCGGGAACAGCATGAGGATGCCGAACGGCACGAGGAACGCCAGCAGCCGCAGCACCGAGTAGACGATGGCCGAGCGCGCTTTCACCCGTCCATCCTACGTTTCACCGCGACCGGGGCTCGGGCGACGGTTAAGTCACGGACGGATCGCGAACCGCCCGCGCCGGGCCATGCCCGCCTAGGATGGGGATATGCCTCGGGTGCTGCTGATTCTGGCCCTGGTGGCGACCGCGTTCTGGGTCTTCACCATCGTCGATTGCGCAGTGCAGCCCCCGACCCGGCACCGCGGCGTCAGCAAGCCCGTCTGGCTCCTCATCGTCGTGCTGCTGCCGGTCCTCGGCGGCATCCTCTGGCTCATCGTCGGCCGCGCGCGCGGCTCGTCCGCCGCCGCCCGCCGGGCACCCGACGACGACCCCGAGTTCCTCGGCCGCATCGGCACCATCAGCGACCAGGACGAGCGCATCCGCCGTCTCGAGGAGGAGCTCGCCCAGCTCGACGCCGAGGACGACGACCCGCGCTTCAACCCGCCGGCCGCCCCCTCGGCATCCGACGAGGCGCCCGCGCCGGGCACCGCGGCGGCGGGAGGCACGGCCGCGCCCGGCATCCCGCCCGCGAAGCCGCCGATCCGCCCCGCGGACGGCGACGACGACGCCCGCGGTCAGCGCGGGATCATCGGCTGACGTGAGCACAGTCCGCAGCGCCGCCGGCGCACCCTCCGGCGGTGCGCCCGCGACGGACGCCGCCGCCGCGCTGCTGTGCCGGCTCGTGGAGCTCGGCGTCCGTCACGTCGTGCTCAGCCCCGGGTCGCGCTCGCAGGCCCTCGCCCTCGTCGCCGCCGAGCTGGAGCGACGCGGCTCGATCGCGCTTCACGTGCGGATCGACGAGCGCGTCGCAGGATTCACCGCCCTCGGCATCGCACGGGAGACCCGGATGCCGGCGGTCGTCGTGTGCACGTCGGGCACGGCCGTGTCGAACCTGCTGCCGGCGGCGCTCGAGGCCCACCACGCCGGGGTGCCGCTGCTGCTCCTCACCGCCGACCGCCCGCCGGAGCTGCGCGGTGTCGGCGCGAACCAGACCACCCGTCAGCCGGGGATGTTCGCTCCGACGGTCCGGTTCGAAGCCGACGTCCCCGTTCCCGAGGCGACCGATCCCGACGGCGACACCGAGCAGAGCGCGATGCTGCGCGCCGTCGCCGAGGAGGCCGTCGCGGCCGCACTCGGCGCCGGGACCCGGTCGCCCGGTCCGGTCCACCTGAACCTTCCCTACCGCGAGCCGCTCGCGGGCGTCCTCCCGGCCTGGCTGGGCGTCCCGGCGGCAGAGCTCCGGGCGACGGTCGTGGGGCACCCGGACGGCCCGCCGGTGGCGGCCGACCCGGAGGACGAGGCATCCGGCGCGCTCTACCAGGGCGGCGGCGGGATCGGCGAGTCCGACGTCCCCACCGAGCCCGAGGACGCGCCCCACGTGCTGGAGCGCGGACCCCGCACGGTGGTGATCGCGGGCGCAGACGCCGGCCCCGACGCCGAAGAGCTCGCCCACGTCGGGGGCTGGCCGCTCATCGCCGAGATCGTGAGCGGCGCGCGCTACGGACGGCACCTCGTGCATGGCTACCGGGCGCTGCTGCGCGACCCCGAGCTCGGCGGGCGCGTGGAGCGGGCGGTCGTCCTCGGCCACCCCACACTCAGCCGCGAGGCGGCCGCGCTGCTCTCCGACCCCGACATCGAGGTCGTCGCGGTCCGCGGGCCCGGCGAGCCGCTCAACCTCAACGGCTCGACCCTCGCCGCGGATCGCATCGCCGTGGCGACCGGCGACCCCGATCGCGCGTGGCTCGGCGCGTGGATGCACGCCTCGCGCGAGGCATCCGTCGATCTCACTCCGCCCGCGCCCGATGCCGACGGCCTGTCGTCGGCGGTGCCCGGCGAGCGCCTCGGGGCCATCGCCGCCGAGCTGTCGGTCATCCGGGCTCCGATCGACCGTGCCGGGCTCGTCGACGCGGTATGGCGCGCCACCTGGCCCCACGACCGCCTGGTCTTCGGCTCGTCGCGTCTCGTGCGAGTGGCCGATCAGGTGCTGCCGGGCAAGAAGGTCCCGGTGCATGCGAACCGCGGGCTCGCCGGGATCGACGGGACGGTCGCGACGGCGACGGGGATCGCGATGGCGAGCCAGGCCGGCGGCGGACCCGGCGTCACCCGGGTGCTGCTCGGCGACCTCGCCCTCCTGCACGACGTCGGGGCGCTGCTGCTGCCGCCGCAGGAGCAGGAGCCGCGGATCCAGGTCATCGTGGGCAACGACGGCGGCGGCACGATCTTCGACGGACTGGAGGTCGCGTCGGTCGCCGGCCGCGAGGTGATGGATCGCGTCCTCTTCACGCCGCACGCGGTGCGCCTCGGGGAGCTCGCCGCGGCGTACGGCTGGGACTACCGGCGGGTCACGACCCGCTCCGCACTCGATCAGGCGCTCACCTCGCCCGTCGGCGGGCGCCAGCTCATCGAGGTCCCCCTCGACCGCTGAGCCTCGGCGTCGCCCGTCGGCCGATCCTGGCCGTCGCAGGCTCCGGCACGCCATGATGGCTCCATGATCGCGTCGAGTCAGAAGCACTGGAGCGGCGACGTCGCCGATCTCCTCAAGGTGGGGGAGGGCTTCGTCCTCGCCGACGTCGACACCCGCGCCACGCCCGGGTACGGCGAAGACAAGGATCAAGCCGCCGAGGATCTCGCCGCGGGAGCGGCCGAGCTCGACGAGTACCAGGAGCGCCTGTACGCCCGCAGCCGCGTCGACGCGACGGACGCGGCCGTCCTGCTGGTGCTGCAGGCGATGGACTCCGCCGGGAAGGGCGGCGTCATCCGCCACGTGGTCGGCTCCGTCGACCCCCAGGGCGTCGACCTCGCCGCGTTCAAGAAGCCCACGCCCGAAGAGCTCGAGCACGACTTCCTCTGGCGGATCGAGAAGCGGCTGCCGGAATCGGGAATGATCGGGGTGTTCGACCGCTCCCACTACGAGGACGTCCTGATCGGCCGCGTGCGATCGCTGGCGCCGCTGGACGAGATCGAGCGCCGGTACGACGCGATCAACGAGTTCGAGAAGCGGATCGCCGACAGCGGCACCCGCATCGTCAAGGTGATGCTGCACATCTCGCACGACGAGCAGCGGGACCGGCTCATGGAGCGCCTCGAGCGGCCCGACAAGCACTGGAAGTACAACCCGGGCGACGTCGACGAGCGGGCGCTGTGGCCCAAGTACATGGCCGCCTACCAGACGGTCTTCGAGCGGACGTCGACCGACCACGCGCCCTGGTACGTGGTGCCGGCGGACCGCAAGTGGTACGCGCGGCTGGCCGTGCAGCACCTGCTGCTGGAGGCCCTCGAGGACATCGACCCGCAGTGGCCGACGGCCACGTTCGACGTCGAGGAGGAGAAGAAGCGGCTCGCCGCGAGCTGAGCGGCACGACGGCATGGCGCCCCAGGGCGGCGCGGGCGCGCGGCGCGGAGTCGCGGCGGACGGCGCATAGCCTGGTGCGGTGACAGACACCGACCCCGTCCGCGCCATCGCCGACGCCTACGTCCGGGAGCTCGCCGGCCACGAGCCCGACGCCGCCCTCGCGGTCGGGCTCGAGGGTCCGGCGCTGCCCGACCTCGGTCCCGAGTGGCTGCAGCGCAGGCACGAGCTCCAGCGCGAGACCCTGGCGGCCCTCGACGCGGCGCCCGCCGGCGACGAGGTGCTGCGCGCGGCGCTGCGCGAGCGGCTCGAACGCGAGCGACTGCTCTTCGACTCGGGCTTCACCCCGCGGCTCGTCGCGGGGCTCGCCACCCCGGTGCACCTCGTGCGCTACGCAGTGGAAGGCCTGACGGTGACACCGGATGCCGCGGGCGAGGCCCTGCTGCGCCGGCTCGAGGCTGCCCCGCTCGCCGTGCGCCGGTACATCGCCGCGCTGCGGTGGTCACGCGACGAGGCAGCGCGCTTCGCCGGCCCGGGGGTCGCGCCGGTCCGCCAGCTCGACACCCTCGCGGACCAGGTGCAGATATGGATCGACCGAGACTGGTTCGGCGCCGTTCCGATTGCCGAGGGCACGGACGCCGCAGCCGCCGCGCGCGTGCGCAGCGCTGCCGACGAGACCGGGGCCGCGCTCGGCGAGCTCGTGACCCTGCTCCGGGACGAGCTGCGCCCCGCGGCGCCGGTGGAGGACGGCGTCGGCGAGCGGCTCTATCCCGATCTCGCCGCCGGGATGCTCGGGGCGCGCATCGACGTCGCCGAGACCTATGCCTACGGCTGGTCGGAGCTGGAGCGCCTCGTCGCCGAGGCCCGTTCGCTGGCCCTCCGGCTCGGGGGCACCGGCGACGATCCGGTGCGGGCCGCGGCCGCCCTGCTCGACGGCGACCCTCGCCGCCGGCTGGAGGGCACGGCGGCGATCCGGGCCTGGCTCGCCGCCCGCGTCGACGAGACCATCGATGCGATCGCACCGGCGTTCGATCTGCCGGCCGCGGTGCGGGAGGTGGAGTGCCTGGTCTCGGAGGCCGCCTCCGGCGTCGTGTACTACACCCCGGGCGCCCCGGACGGCTCGACTCCCGGGCGCGTGGTGTGGACGATCCCGAGCGGCGTGCCCGTCGTGTCGAGCTGGCAGGAGGTCACGAGCGTCCACCACGAGGGCGTCCCGGGGCACCACCTGCAGTTCGTGCTGACGGCGTCGTATCCGGACCTGCATCCGTGGCAGCGCCATCTCTGCCACGTGCACGGCTACGCCGAGGGCTGGGCCCACTACGCCGAGCAGCTGGCCGACGAGCTGGGGCTCATCCGGGATGACGCCGAGCGACTGGGCCTTCTCCTCGGGCAGATCTGGAGAGCGGTCCGGATCGTCGCCGACATCGGGCTCCATACCGGGCGCCCGGTTCCTCCGAATGCGCTGGTGGCCGATCGGGAGTGGACGCCCGCGCTGGCACGACGCATGCTGATCGACCTCGCGCTCGTGGAACCGGCGCTGGCCGGATTCGAGGTGGACCGCTACCTCGGCTGGCCGGGTCAGGCCCTCGCGTTCAAGGTGGGGGCGCGACTGTGGGCTGAGGCTCGCGCGGCTCGACAGGAGCAGCTCGGCTCCGCCTTCTCGCTCCGGGACTTCCATCGCGACGCGCTGGCGCTGGGTCCGATGGGGCTCGATCCGCTGCGACGGCTCATCGCGCGCTGAAGCGAGGCTTCTCGCTCCGGCCCCTTCGGGAGGGGCGGCCCCGTCATGCCAGCGCGTCGACGATCGGACGGAACTTCACCCGCGTCTCGAGCAGCTCGGCGTCCGGGTCGCTCTGGGCGACGATCCCGGCGCCGGCGTGGGCGACGACGGGGATCGTGCCGCCCTGCGCGGGGGCGTCCGAGCGCGAGCCGATCTGCGCGCAGCGCAGCGCGATCGCCCACTCGCCGTTGCCCTCCCCGTCGATCCACCCGACGGGGCCGGCATAGCGCCTGCGGTCGAACGGCTCGAGCCGGCGGATGAGCTCCACCGCGGCATCCGTCGGCGTGCCCGCCACCGCGGCGGTGGGGTGGAGCGCCGCCACGAGGTCGAGCGACGAGGCGTGGTCGGCGAGGTCGCCCGCGACGTCCGTGGCCAGGTGCCACAGGTTGGGCAGCTTCAGCGTGAACGGCTCGGGATCCGCGCGCAGGTCGCGGACGTGGGGGCCGAGCGTATCCAGCACGCTCTGCACCGCGTAGCGATGCTCTTCGAGGTCCTTCGCGCTGTGCGAGAGCGAAGCGGATGCCTCGGTGTCGCGGTGCGCGTCCGTGCCGCGCGGAATCGTCCCGGCGAGCACCCGGGCCGTGACCACTCCGCGTGACGCGGTCACGAGCGTCTCGGGGCTCGCGCCGATCAGGCCGTCGACGGCGAACGTCCACGTGTCGGGATAGTCGTCGGCGAGGGCGCGGACGAGGCGCCGCAGATCGGTGCCGCCGGGAATGGTGCCGACGAGGTCGCGGGCGAGCACCACCTTCTCGAGGCCGCCCGCGCGGATCGCCTCGACCGCCCGGCGCACGGTGGCCTGGTAGCCCTCGGGGTCGAGCGTGCCGGGGCCGAGGGTCGCCGACCAGTAGGGGCCGTAGGCGGTGGGCTCCACGGGCAGGGGGTCGTGCGGCGACGCGTCGTCGCGGCGGATCCGGGTGATCCAGGACCGGCCGCGATGACGGCCGACGATCGCCTCCGGGACGATCAGCCGGCTGGTTCCGCTCGAGCGCTCGTCGAAGACGAGGGTTCCGAAGGCGACGAGCCCCGTGCCGGGCAGGCGCAGCGGGTCGTCCACGTGCGCGGCGGCCGCGATGGCCCGCCAGGTGTCGGCGGGGCTCTCGGATCGCGACGCGTCCCGCGCGTCCGCCGGCCCGCTCTCGTAGCCGCCCAGGTCGCCGATCCCGACGATGCCGTCGCCCCGACGAAGCCAGGCGAGGGGCGCAGAGGGCGACGTGTAGGCGAGGAGGTCGTCGACCGGGTCGATCTCGCGCGTCTCGACCACCAGCGCCAGCGGGCGGTGCGAAGATGTCACCCCTCCAGCCTAGACTCGCGAGGTGACCGAGGACGCCGCACCGCCCCCCGCCGCACGGCCCCCCGCCGCAGGCTCCGCAGAGCGCCCGGATCCCGGGACGCGGTTGTGGTTCCGCTGGCGCAAGTGGGACGGCTCGCCCCACTGGCTGCACGAGTGCGTGTACCTCGGCAGCGACCGCTGGGGGGAGTGGTTCGGGCAGCACGCGGGCGACCGCAGCTCGCGTCCGGGGCGCGACATGGTCGCCGAGAACGACAACGTGACGCTCGTCCCGCCCAGCGGCGAGTACGCCTTCACGCACAACGCGGCACCGCACCGCACGCGCGTGTACATCGACCTCGCGTGGGACGTGCGGTGGAGCGCCGGTGAGCCGACGGGCATCGACATGGACCTCGACGTCGTGCGTCGCATGCCCGACGCGCCGTACATCGATCGCGAGGGGGTGCTGCGGCAGCCCGGCGACGTCTACATCGAGGACCGTGACGAATGGGACGAGCACCGCATCACGTACGGCTACCCCGCTGACGTCGTCGAGCGGCTGGAGGCGGTGGCACTCGACCTTGAGCGGCGCGCCCGCGCGGACGAGGCGCCGTTCGACGATGCGACCGCGGCGCACTGGCTCGGACGCCTCGCCGCCTTCGGCCGCGCGTCCTGACGGCGACGGCGCGTCGGCGCCCGCGCCGGCCGTCGAGGCGCCGTCCCGCTGCCACCCGAGCACGCGGCATAGACTCGGACCCGTGGCATCCGACCCGTCCGATCACGAGCCGAACCGCGCCGACCTCCACAAGGACCCGTCGCGCGTGAGCGGCATGTTCGACCAGGTCGCCGCGGGGTACGACCGCACCAACACCGTGCTCAGCATGGGCAACGACCGCCTGTGGCGCGCCGCGACCACGCGGGCGGTCGCACCGCGGCAGGGGGAGCGGATCCTCGATCTGGCCGCCGGCACCGGGGCATCCAGCGTCGCGCTGGCCGGCCGCGGCGCCGACGTCGTCGCGGCGGACTTCTCCCCGGGCATGATCGCCGAGGGCCGGCGTCGGCACGGTGGCATCCGGAACCTCTCGTTCGTCCAGGCGGACGCGACCGACCTGCCCTTCGGCGACGACGAGTTCGACGCCGTGACGATGTCGTTCGGGCTGCGCAACGTGAACGAGCCGAAGAAGGCGCTGCGCGAGCTGCTGCGGGTGACCAGGCCCGGGGGGCGCCTCGTGATCTGCGAGTTCTCGCACCCGCCGTCGAAGGCGTTCAACGGCCTCTACCGCTTCTACAACGACCGGGTGCTGCCGGTGGTCGCCAAGACCGTCAGCTCGAACGCCGACGCGTACGACTACCTCAACGAGTCGATCCGCGACTGGCCCGATCAGAGGACCCTCTCGGCGTGGATCCGCGAGGCCGGCTGGACCGGCGTCGCGTACCGCAACCTGTCGATGGGCATCGTGGCGCTGCATCGCGCCACCAAGCCGCGGAGCCGGTGAGCGGGCCGAGGCCCGCGCGAGCCGAGCCCGAACGCACCCCCGGTAGGCTGGGCGTGTGACACCGACCGCGCCGGGCTCGCGCATCGCGGGCAAGCTGGGCCTGACCGACCGCGTCTTCGCGGGCGCGCGCTCGCGCACCCTGCTCAAGACGGTGGAGGCGGGCCTGAAGCGCGTCGACAGCGCCCTCGAGCGGGAGCTCCGCGTCACCGACGCGCTCGCCGATGCGACGAGCCGCTACCTCTACGACGCCGGCGGCAAGCGGGTGCGCCCGATGCTCGCCCTGCTGACCGCCCAGCTCGGCGACGGGGCCACCGACGAAGTGATCGAGTCGGCCACCGCGCTGGAGATGACCCACCTGGGCTCGCTGTACCACGACGACGTGATGGATGCCGCGGACAAGCGCCGTGGCGTGCCGAGCGCGCACGCGGTGTGGGGCAACAGCGTGGCCATCCTCACCGGCGACCTGCTCTTCTCCCGCGCGAGCCAGATCATGGCTCGTCACGGCGACCGCGCCATCCGGCTGCAGGCCGACACGTTCGAGCGGCTCGTCCTCGGGCAGATGCACGAGACCGTCGGGCCGGCCGAGACCGACGATCGCGTCGAGTTCTATCTTCAGGTGCTGTCCGACAAGACCGGCTCGCTCATCGCCGCCGCAGCCCAGTCGGGCATCATCTTCTCCAACGGCCCCGAGGAGTTCGAGCAGCCGATGATGACGTTCGGCGAGAAGGCCGGCGTCGCCTTCCAGCTGCTGGACGACGTCATCGACCTCTCCGCCGACCCCGATGAGACCGGCAAGGTCCCCGGCACCGACCTGCGTGCCGGCGTGCCGACCATGCCCTATCTGGTGCTCGGACAGCGGACGGATGCCGGCTCGGTCGCACTGCGCGAGCGCATCGACGAGGGCGTCGCCCGCATCGCCGACGGCGCCGACCCGTCGCTCCTGGACGAGCCGCTCGCGCAGCTGCGCGAGCACGAGGCGACCGACGCGACACTGGACCTCGCGCACGCGTGGTCGCAGCAGGCCATCGACGCCCTCGCGCCGCTGCCCGACGGCGCGGTGCGCGAGGCCCTGACCCGATTCGCCCAGGCCGTCGCGGATCGCTCCAGTTAGCATCCCCGGTCCCTGAGCACGTCGAGGGGTCGGGCCCCGAGCCCTTCGACACGCTCAGGCGAAGACCGCACGCGAAGCCGCTCCTCCCCGAAAGGACCACCATGACCAAGCTCCGGCTGGCGATCGTCGGCGCAGGCCCGGCGGGCATCTACGCCGCTGACATCCTGCTGAAGGCCGAGCGCAAGTTCGACGTGTCGATCGACCTGTTCGAGCAGCTCCCGGCGCCCTACGGCCTGGTCCGCTACGGTGTCGCGCCCGACCACCCGCGCATCAAGGGCATCATCACGGCCCTGCGCGAGGTGCTCGACAGCGGCGACATCCGCATCTTCGGCAACGTCCGCTTCGGCGAGGACATCACCCTCGAAGACCTCAAGCGCCATTACAACGCGGTCATCTTCGCCACCGGCGCGATCCGCGACACCGACCTCGACATCCCCGGCATGGACGCCCTCGGCTCGTACGGCGCCGCGGACTTCGTGAGCTGGTTCGACGGGCACCCCGACGTGCCGCGGGAGTGGCCGCTGGATGCGGCATCCGTCGCCGTCATCGGCAACGGCAACGTGGCGCTCGACATCTCGCGCATGCTCGCCAAGCACGCGGACGACCTCCTGCCGACCGAAATCCCCGACAACGTGTACGAAGGCCTCAAGGCCTCGCCGGTCACCGACGTCCACGTCTTCGGCCGGCGTGGCCCGGCGAACGTGAAGTTCACCCCGCTGGAGCTGCGAGAGCTCGGCGAACTGCGCGACGTCGACATGGTGGTCTACGACGAGGACTTCGACTACGACGAGGCGTCGCGCGCAGCCATCGCCAGCAACAAGCAGGTCATGGTCATCGACCGCGTGCTGCAGTCGTGGCGCAAGCGCGATTCGGTGAACAACGCCGGCGGCACGGCATCCCGTCGCCTGCATCTGCACTTCTACGCCAAGCCGATCGAGGTGAAGACGGATGCCGAGGGCCGCGTCGCCGCCCTCGTCTACGAGCGCACGCGGCCCGACGGTGAGGGCGGCGTCGTCGGCACGGGCGAGCTGCGCGAGGTGCCGATCCAGGCCATCTACCGCGCTGTCGGGTACTTCGGCTCGCCCCTGCCGGGCGTGCCGTTCGACAAGAAGCACGGCGTGATCCCCAACCGGGAGGGCCAGGTGCTCAGCAAGGACTCGAACCAGCGCGTGAACGGCGTGTACGCCACCGGCTGGATCAAGCGCGGGCCGGTGGGTCTCATCGGTCACACGAAGTCCGACGCCATGGAGACCATCCGCCATCTGATCAACGATCAGGGCACCTGGTGGCAGCCGGCCGACCCGTCCGAGGAGGCGATCCCCGAGCTGCTGGCCTCACGCGGCGTGAAGTGGACCGACCTCGAGGGCTGGCACCGCCTGGACGAGCACGAGATGGCGCTCGGCGCGCCGCACGAGCGCGCCCGCGTCAAGGTCGTGCCGCGCGACGAGATGGTGACGATCTCCCGCGGGGAGTGACCGCCGCCCCCTAGGCTGAGGCCATGGCCGGGCCGTCCGCCGCGTGGAGCCCCGACGTCCTCGGGAAGCCGTTCGAGCAGCTGACGCTGCCGCTGGATGCCTCCGGCGTCGACGGCGAGCTGCTGGCGACGCTCGTGCGCTGCCTTCCGAACAGTCTCGCCACGCTGTTCGCGCCGCTGCGCGGCGTCGACGTGCTCTACGTGCACGGGTGGTCGGACTACTTCTTCCAGCGGGAGCTCGCGCACTTCTGGACCACGCGGGGAGCGCGCTTCTACGCGCTCGACCTGCGGCGCTACGGACGCAGCCTGCGAGACGGGGAGGCGCCGGGCTACATCGACTCCCTCGAGGACTACGACCTCGACATCGCCGCGGCGCTGGAGGCGATGGGGCACGGCACGGGAGCGGATGCCGCCTCTCGGCGCCGCCTCGTGCTGCTCGGCCACTCGACGGGCGGCCTCACGCTGACTCTGTGGGCGGCGCGGCACCCGGGACGGGCCGACGCCGTCGTGCTCAACAGCCCGTGGCTCGAGCTGCAGCTGGGCGCGCTCGGTCGCCAGGCGCTGGCGCCGCTGGTCGACATCCGCGCCCGCCTCGACCCGCGCGGCGCGCAGCCCGCCGTCGACCTGGGGTTCTACACCCGCGCGCAGCAGGAGATCGGCTCGCTGCCGGCTGACGAGGTGCGGGCGCGGTGGCGGCCGGACCGGGGGTTCCCGACCGCACCGGGCTGGCTCTCGGCCGTCATGGACGGGCATCGTCGCATCGCGGCGGGAGTGGACGTGGGATGCCCGGCGATGGTGCTGCTCTCGACGCACTCCACCGTGCCGCTGTCATGGCGGGAGTCGATGACGTCGACGGATTCGGTGCTGGTCGTCGACGACATCGCTCGCGCCGCGACCCGCATCGGGGGTATCGTGACGATCGCGCGGATCGAGGGAGCCATCCACGACGTGTTCCTCTCCAGACCCGGTCCCCGGGCCGCGGCTTATCAGGCGCTCGACCGGTGGCTGCGGGGGTATGTCGCGTCCGACGGCTGATGTCCCCCGAAGAGGGGACATCGGACCACTTGCCGGACGGGTTAACATATAGGGGAGATGTCCCCAGCATCTCAGGGAAGGCCCTCCCCAAGAATCCTTCCCATCCCGTCGTCGGGCGCCGCTAACCGGGGGGTTGGTGAGCGAGAGCAGACGACGACAGGCCCCGGGTGTCCCCAGCACCCGGGGCCTTTTACGTGTCCCGCTGCGTCGGCGTCTCAGTCGGCCCGGCGAGTCAGCGCCCGCATGATGAGCAGGTAGGTCGTCAGCGACAGCACGAACCCGAGCAGGTAGACGGTCATCTCCTGCGCGAGGAACGTGCTGTAGTCCAGCGCGCCGTCCGTGACGGCGGGGTTCGCCTGGCCGACGAAGTACGCGACGGTCTGCCCGGCGGCGTAGACCGCGAGCAGCGCCAGCACGGCCAGCAGCGCGAGCCAGATGCGGTTGCGCCACACGGCACCGACGGCCGCCATGGCGGTCGCCGTGGTCCAGTCGGGCGCCTCCGGGTCGAGCCATCCATTGACCTTCGGGACCAGGATGATCGCGGCGATGAACGCCGCGTTGAGGAGCGTGCTGCCGATGCCGACGAGCGGGACGCCCCCCGCGTCGCCCCGGACGAGATCGGGGATCAGCAGGATGGCCAGCACCGGCAGCGTCCCGACGACGGCTGACAGCAGTGCCCGGAGAAAGCGCATGGCCCCGAGTGTAGGGCGGTCGCGCCGGGATCCGCCGCGCCGCCATGGGACCTTCGCCCCGTGGCATCCCACCGCCGCCGCGCACTCTGGGAACATGACCGGATCGACCACACCCAGCGTCGCCACCCCGCCGCGGCAGCCCGGTGCGACCGCCACGATCGTCGGGATCGTGCTGCTCATCATCGGCCTCCTCGTCGCGGCAGGCGGCGGTGCCGTCCTTCTCGTCGGAGTGACGGCCGCCGGGGTCCAGGGGCTGCAGGGCCGTGACGGATTCATCTCCGCCGGCCCGATCGAGATGTCGACGGATTCGTACGCGCTCACGTCGCCCGCACGAGACGCGGTCACGGTCGACAGCGACGTGCCGGACCTCCCGTTCGATGTCGCCGTGCTGCGGATGACCGTCGAATCGGCGGACGGGCCGGTCTTCGTCGGGATCGCCGCCCAGGACGACATCGATCGATACCTCGCGGACGTCGCGCACAGCGAGGTGCGCCGGCTCGACTTCCGCTCGGACGTGCGCTACCGCGAGCACGACGGCTCGGCGCCGTCGGAGGAGCCGGCCGATCTCGACATCTGGGTGTCGTCGGCGAGCGGCGCGGGGCCGCAGGAGGTGCGCTGGACGCTCACGCCCGGCGAGTGGGGGATCGTCGTCATGAACCCCGACGGCGCCCGCGGGATCGACGTGGAGATGAGCGTCGGCGCACGCAGCGACCTCATCGCCCCGGCGGCTACGGCGCTGCTCGTGCTCGGCGGCATCCTCTTGGTGGCAGGACTGACCGGCATCGTCGCCGGAGCCGTGCTCCTCGGCGTGGGGCAGCGCGGACTGCGCTCGCCCGGCCAGCCGGCGCCTGCCCAGCCACCCAGGGCACCGCAGAGCACGTCGCTCTGACCGGCTGATCTGATTCAGGGCCGGGAGCACGTCGAACGGTGCATCGCAGCGCCGGGATGAAGGAGATGAGCGCAATGAGGGTACTGGTGGCGTACTCGAGCAAGTACGGCGCAACCGAGGGCATCGCGCAGCGGATCGGTGACTGCTTGCGCAAGCGGGGTCTCGCTGTCGACGTCAGCCGATGCCGAGACGTGCACGATGCCACCGGCTACGACGCGTACGTGGTCGGGTCGGCGACGTACGAGTTCAACTGGAGGAAGGACGCGCGGCGGTTCGTGAAACGCAACGCGGCTGAGCTCGCCGCGCACCCGGTGTGGCTCTTCAGCAGCGGGCCGCTCGGCACCGAGGAGGTCGACAAGGACGGCGAAGACGTGCTGAAGGGTGCCGAGCCCAAGCAGTTCGCCGACTATGAAGACCGTCTGCACCCGCGGGGGACCCAGGTCTTCCGCGGCGCCTACGATCACGACAAGGTCCGCGGCGCCGATCGCATCATCGCCTGGATGCCGGCGATCCGCGACATCCTGCCGCAGGGAGATTTCCGCGAGTGGGACGTCATCGACACGTGGGCGGCCGAGATCGCGGACGCCCTCGCGCCCACCGCCGCGCACGCGTGACCCGGCGTCCGAGGGGAGCCTTTCCGGCGAAGCGACGGCGAAGCGCCTTTCTATTACGCCGGTTTCGCGGGCGGCGAACACAATCGTCGAGGGCACCCGGTTCAGTCGGCCGCCTGCCTATGCCGACGCGACGAATTCCCCGGAAATCGGGTCGCCGGGGTCGGGTCGCGGCGCGCTGAAGGACCCGGATGATACCCGCGGGACGCGACGAAGGGAACCGAGAAGCTCGGCGAGACGATGCGACCTAGCTTGAACATTCCTGAGCTCGCGGCGCCCCGGCCACGAGCCCAACGAAAGGAAGTGCAAGCCATGTTGCGCAAGACGAAGATCGCCAGCGCCGGAGTCGCCCTCGCCCTTTCAACCACACTGGGAGTGCTGCCTGCCATGGCGGCCAGCGCCGCACCCCCGACGACCGCGTCCGCCGCGGTCGTTCACCAGGCTCCCGCTGTTCCGACGTCGTTGCCGGTGACAGGTGACGGCTTCGTCGGTGAGATCAGTGACCTGACCGTCCGCACCGTGGATGGCGTGCTGCAGCTGACCGGAACGATCTCGGGAACCCTTGACGGTGTTCCGATCGCCGCCACCCCGTTCACCACGACGATCGACAACCTGCAGGCGAACGACGCGTGCACGATCCTCGACCTGGATCTCGGACCGCTGCACCTCGACCTCCTCGGCCTCGTCGTCGACCTGAACGAGGTGCAGCTCGACATCACCGCCGTTCCGGGCGCCGGCAACCTGCTCGGCAACCTGCTGTGCGCGGTCGCCGGGCTCCTGGACCGCGACGGCCCGCTGCAGGGCATCGGTGCGCTGCTGAACCGTCTTCTGACCGGCCTGGGCCTGTAACCGCTCACGCCGTTCGTACGCACGGCCGCTCCGGCCCGGGGATCTTCGCAGCCCGGGCCGGAGTCGTGCGTGGCGCCGACATGGTGTCCACCGCCACACGAGTATCTGCGAGTGAGTCAGCCCGCGTTCATCGTGACGCGGTCCTTGCCCGCCCGCTTGGCGTCGTACATCGCGGCGTCGGCGCGCACGAGCAGCTGCTGCGCGGCGGTGGACGGGTCGATTCCCGGACGGTAGAGGGATACGCCGACGCTGACCGACGCCGAGATGATCCCGTCCGGCACGGGGATGGGCAGTCGGCAGACGGTGAGGATGCGCTGCGCGATGGCTTCGGCGGCGTCGGCGTCCGCGCCGGCGCAGATGGCGACGAACTCGTCGCCGCCGATCCGCCCGACCATGTCTCCGGCGCGGACGCCGCCTCGCAGGCGCGTGGCGAGTTCGACGAGCACCATGTCGCCCGCGGCGTGGCCGAAGGCGTCGTTGATGCCCTTGAAGTCGTCGACGTCCAGGAAGAGCACGGCGAGGGGCTCGCCGGAGACGTCGGCCGCCGCGATCGCCTCGTCGAGGGTGAGTTGGAGAAGCTGCCGGTTGGCCGCACCGGTGAGCTGGTCGTGCAGGGCCAGCCGCGCGAGGGTGCGCTGCAGACGAACCCGGAGCAGCGTCTGCGAGGCCTGTCGCCCCAGCGCCTGCTGGAGCTCGAAGAAGTGCGCATCGAAGTCGGTGCGCCGGTTGTAGAAGCAGACCAGGATCCCCAGGCGCTGCCCGTCGGCGACGAGCGGCATCACGCTGAGTGCGGCGAGACCGTTGCTCCGCATCGCAGCACTGAGTTCCGGATACCCGGCGTCGTTGTTGTGCACCACCGTCACCTCGGTGGTCTCCCTCAGCGCGTGCACGGGCGCGACTTTGCCCTCGAGCGGGTTCGTGCCGCCGCTGAGGACGAGGTGCCCGTCGTCCTGGGCGAGCAGGACCGCGGTCTCCGTCGCTGTGAACGCGTCCCGCGCGACGGCCGCGAAGGACTGGGCGACGTCTCGGTCGGTGGCGCTCACGTCGAACATCGTGGACACCTCCTGCAGGATCCGGACGCGTTGTTCGGACTGCTCCGCGGTTCTCCTGGCGGCGAGGAGGTCCTGCTCGTAGCGGACGCGTTCGGTGGCGTCGAAGAGCGCGAACCGGATGAGTCCGGCTTCGTCATCACGAACCGCGTTGACGAGCACCGGCACGGCGGCATCCGCAGGCGTGCGGAGTGTGAGCGTCACCTGTTGCACCGAGCCGTTGCGAAGGAGGACCTGACGGTAGCTGGTCTCGTAGGTGAGCGTGCTGGCCGGATCGAGGAGCGCAGTCAGTCCTGCGCCGGAGAGCTCCTGGCGGGTGCGGCCCGTCCAGGTGAGCAGGATGTCGTTCGCCTCGACGATGGAGCCTTCGAACGTCGTGGCAAGAAGTCCGCAGGGGGCCCGGTGGAACCAGTCGTTGTCTACGGTGGAGGTCATGACAGGAACCGCCCACTCTCGGAGGCGTGAACGGCGCACGCAGCGCGGGCGGGGACAGCGGGCATGCTGGGGGGCCTCTCGGGGCAGGCGGGTCACAGACGGGGCGAGTCTGTGCTTACGGTGTAAGCGTAGCGAGAAGCATCTCACGTAAACCCCTCAACCGGCGACCGCAGGTAGGGAAGGATAGGTCAGTGGCCAAGAGCAGGAGCACGCAGCCGGCGAAGACCGCGGCGCCGAAGCTCAGTCGCGAGCTGATCATCGAGACGGCGTTGCGGCAGATCGATGTCTCCGGCGCGCAGAGCCTGTCGATGCGGTCGCTGGCGCAGGAGCTCGGTGTCGAGGCGATGTCGCTGTACCGTCACGTGCACGGCAAGGAGGATCTCCTCGAGGGGGTCGTCGCCCTGCTCATGGGTGACCTGCTGTCGAGTCTGGACGCCCAGCTCGCTGAGCATTGGCAGGGCTATCTGCAGACCACCGCCCACCAGGTGCGGCAGATCGCGATCAAGCACCCGAAGGTCTTCCCGTTGATCGCGTCGCGGCATCCTGCAGCGCCGTGGCTGCGGCCGCCGTTGCGGAGCATCGAGGTGGTCAATGCGTTCCTCGCGGCGCTGATCGGGCACGGCTTCACCGACCAGCAGGCCGTCGACGCCTACCGGTCCTTCAGCAGCTTCCTCCTGGGGCAGCTGCTGCTGGAGGCGGCTGTCCGAGGAGCAGCGACCGGCCCCGTCGGCGAACCCCTGGACGAAGGGGGCGCTTCCATCCCCGAGCAGGACGGCACCCGCACCCTCGAGGATGCGCCGGAAGTGTTCCGCCTGCGGGCCCTGCTCAGCGAGGATCGCAGCGACGAGGAGTTCGAGGTCTCGCTCGAGGCGCTCCTGGACCGCCTCGCGCAGCATGTCGCGCACTGACCGACCCGCGGCATCGTCGGCAGGGCTCTTCGCGGCTCGGGATGCCTGTCTTCAGGCGCTGGCCACCAAGCGGGCCATCTCAGTGCGGCGGATAGGGCGGCTCAGCAGGTAACCCTGCGCGCGGTCGCACCCCAGCCGGGTCACCTTGGCGAGCTGCTCGGCGGTCTCGACGCCTTCGGCGACGACGCGGATGCCGGCGTCATGAGCACGTGTCACGGCATCCGAGACCACTTCGGAGGCCTCCGGGGAGTCGTCGACGATGAGAGCCCGGTCGATCTTCAGTTCCGTGGCGTGCAGCCGCTTGGCCTGGGTGAGCGACGCCTGCCCGGCACCGAAGTCATCGATTGCGATGCCTATGCCGAGCCCGCGCAACCGGTCCAGCCGTGCCACGAGGGCGGGGGCGTCGCCGATGCGACGACCCTCGGTGATCTCGAGCGTCAGGTGCCGCGCAGGGCGCCGGATGCGGTGGATCATCCGTTCCATCCAGGTGGTGAAACCGGCGCCTTCCAACTGGGCGGGGGAGACGTTGACCGAGAGATCGATGCCCCACTCGGTCATCGCTCCCATGGCCTGCGTGGTCATGTACCGGCCGATGTCGTGGATGGTGCCGTCCTCTTCGGCGACCGGGATGAACTCATTGGGGCCCACCGTGCCCCACGTCGGGTGGTGCCAACGGCAGAGCGCCTCGGCGGCGACCAGCCGGTTCGTTCTCAGGTCGATCTGAGGCTGGAACCACGCCGCCAGTTCGCCGCGGCTCAGCGCGCGCCGCAGCGCACGCGTCATCTCCGCGATCTCGATCACTGTGTATCCGCCCCAGTCCGGGCGAGCACTCGGTCTCGCCGCGGGTGCCCCCATTCTTTCAGGAGGCTCGTGGCCGCCTGACGTGTTGACACGAGGTCGCGGCCGGGTTAGGGCACTACCGGTAGTTGACGAACTGGAGGTCGACGTCGAGGTCGGCGGCCTTCAGCAGGCGCTGCACCTCCTGCAGGTCGTCGCGGGACTTGGACTGCACGCGCAGCTCGTCGCCCTGGATCTGCGACTTCACCGACTTCGGGCCCTCGTCGCGGATGATCTTCGAGATCTTCTTCGCGTTCTCGGACGAGATGCCGTCCTTGATCGTCGACGTGATCCGGTACTCCTTGCCGCTGGCGACCGGGTCGCCGGACTCCAGGCTCTTCAGAGAGATGCCCCGCTTGATGAGCTTGGACTGGAACACGTCGAGGACCGCCTTCGCCCGCTCCTCGGAGTTGGCCTTGATGAGCACGGCCTCGCCGCTCCACTCGATCGAGGCGCCCGTGCCCTTGAAGTCGTAGCGCTGCTCGACCTCCTTGCGGGCCTGGTTGAGCGCGTTGTCGGCCTCCTGGTGGTCGACCTTGCTGACGATGTCGAACGAGGAATCTGCCATGGCCGGAAGTCTATCGGCGGGCGGACGGCTGGCGGAGAGTGGGATGCCGCTTTCCGGGCATGCGCGCGTTGCTGAGCGAG
Source organism: Microbacterium sp. NPDC055455 (assembly GCF_053619935.1). Classification (NCBI taxonomy): domain Bacteria; kingdom Bacillati; phylum Actinomycetota; class Actinomycetes; order Micrococcales; family Microbacteriaceae; genus Microbacterium; species Microbacterium sp. NPDC055455. The sequence continues at coordinate 206,370 of NZ_JBSHLB010000003.1, read as the reverse complement.
TCGTCGGCTGGAAGCGGTTCCAGTTCTCGCAAGATCACGAGGAGATATCGATTGGCTTCGCCCACCTTGTCCTGATTCACCGCATGATGCAGAATGTAAGCGCTTGCAGATTCGTGCAAGCCGAAGAACGGCCTTCATCGGTGCCACCGCACCGGCCGAGGGCCGGTTCAACTCACCAGCACTCCAGAGAGGCACACACCGATGAGGGTGAACATGAAGCGCGCGCTTGCCACCGGCGCGTTCATAGCAGGGAGCGCGCTGCTGCTCGCCGGCTGCGCCGGCGGCGGCGCGGACAGCACCGATGGGGGCGGGGGCGAAAGCGAAAGCGATGCCACGCTGACCGTCTGGGTCGACCAGAACCGCGCAGACGCGCTCGAGGGCACCATCTCGGACTTCGAGGAGGAGAACGGCGTCACGGTCGACCTCGTCGTGAAGCAGAACGAGAAGATCCGCGACGACTTCACCGCGCAGGTGCCGACCGGCAAGGGTCCGGACGTCACCATCGGCGCCCACGACTGGCTCGGCTCGTTCGTGCAGGACGGCCTCGTCGCGCCGATCGAGCTCGGCGACTCCGCGTCCGCATTCCAGGAGGTGGCCATCTCCGCCTTCACGTACGACGGCAAGGTCTACGGTCTGCCGTACGCGACCGAGAACGTTGCGCTCATGCGCAACGTGGATCTCGTGTCCGAGGCGCCTGCCACCTTCGACGACATGATCGCCGCCGGCACCGCCGCGGGCACCAAGTACCCGTTCGTCGTCGGACTCGACCCGGCCAACGCGGATCCGTACCACCTGTACGGCTTCCAGACCTCGTTCGGCAACTCCGTGTTCGCGCAGAACGCCGATGGCTCGTACGACGGTTCTCAGCTCACCGTCGGTGACGAGGCCGGCCAGGCGTTCGCGGCGTGGCTCGGTCAGCAGGGCGCGGCGGGCGCGATCAACCTGAACCTCACGCAGGATCTCGCGAAGGAAGCGTTCAACGCGGGCGAGTCGCCCTTCATCCTCACCGGCCCGTGGAACACGACGGACGCCGAGGCCAAGGGCATCAACATCGCCATCGACCCCATTCCGACCGCGGGCGGCGAGACCGCATCGCCCTTCGTCGGCGTGCAGGGCTTCTACGTGAACGCCAAGTCGGAGAACGCGCTCCTGGCCAACCAGTTCCTCGTGAACTACATCGGCACCGAAGAGGTCCAGTACGCCCTCTACGAGGCGGGCAACCGGCCTCCGGCGCTGACTTCCGCGTACGAGAAGGCGGCTGAGGACCCGATCATCAAGGGATTCGGCGATGTCGGCGCGACCGGGTTCCCGATGCCGAGCATCCCCGAGATGGGATCGGTGTGGGAGTTCTGGGGCGTCGCGGAGGCGGCTGGACAGGGCTGGAAGATCTGGCTGGTCAAGATCCTCCTGCTCGGCCTCATCGACGCCTTCGCGGTCTACGGCATCCTCACCCTGGCGTTCCAGGGCGAGTGGCTCGTGCCGCTGATCATCGCCGTCGTCACCATCGCGGTCAACGTCATCTATCTGGTGCCGGGCCTGCTGCCCGCGAAGTACCTCACGCCCGGCATCCTGTTCCTGCTGGTCTTCCAGATCTTCCTCATCGTCTACACGGTCTTCATCTCTTTCACGAACTACGGCTCCGGGCACAATTCGACGAAAGAGGATGCGGTCAATGCGCTCCTCCTCCAGTCCCAGACCCGCGTCGAGGATTCGCCGGCCTTCCCCGTCACCGTGCTGGAGCGCGCGAACGAGTTCTTCTTCCTGACCACCGACCCCGACACCGGCGACTTCGTCGTCGGCGGGGAGGAGCAGCCGCTGGAGCCGGTCGACGGTGCCACCGCCACCGGCGCACCGGGATACAACACCCTCGATCTCGGCGGCATCCTCGCCAATCAGGAGGCGATCGCCGGGCTCGCCGTTCCGGTATCGGAGGACCTCAACGACGGGTACCTTCGCACGACCGACGGATCGACCGCGTATCTCTTCACCTCGTCGCTGGAGTGGGATCCCGTCGCTGACACGATGACCGACACCACCACCGGCGTCGTGTACAGCGACATCGGCACCGGCGCGTTCACTGCCGAGGACGGCACCGAACTGCTGCCCGGATGGCAGGTCGTGGTCGGCTTCGACAACTACGTCCGCGCCTTCACGGAGCAGTCCATCCGCGGACCCTTCATCTACGTCTTGATCTGGACGTTCGTGTTCGCGCTGCTCTCCGTCGCCACGACGTTCGCGCTCGGACTGTTCCTCGCGATCACGTTCAACGATCCGCGGATGAAGAGCAAGAAGTACTACCGCGTGGCGATGATCCTGCCTTACGCGTTCCCCGGGTTCCTTTCCGCACTGGTGTGGGCGGGCATGTTCAATCAGGACTTCGGGATCATCAACGAGTGGTTCTTCGGCGGCGCGCAGATTCCGTGGCTGACCGATCCGCTGCTCGCGAAGATCGCGATCCTCGTCGTGAATCTCTGGATGGGCTTCCCCTACATGTTCCTCGTCTGCACGGGGGCTATCCAGTCGATCCCGGACGACATCCAGGAAGCAGGCAAGGTCGACGGCGCCAGTGCGTGGGGCATCTTCCGGCACATCAAGTTCCCGCTCCTGCTGGTCTCGGTCGCGCCGCTGCTCATCTCGTCGTTCGCCTTCAACTTCAACAACTTCGTCCTCATCTACATGCTCACCAACGGTGGGCCGAGGTTCCCCGATGCGCCGATCCCGGTCGGGCAGACCGACATCCTCATCTCGATGGTCTACAAGGTGGCCTTCGTGGGCGGTCAGCGCGACATGGGGCTGGCTGCCGCGTTCTCGATCCTGATCTTCCTCATCGTCGGCGCGATCTCGTACATCGCGTTCCGGCAGACCAAAGCGCTCGAGGAGTTGAACTGACATGTCCACGGATCAGACCAGGGTGGGCGGCGCCGAGAGTCTCGCCATCGGGTTCGAGGCCGCTGCGGAGAAGGAGCGTCCGACCGCACCGATGCCGCGGCGTCCGTTCGGAAAGTACTTCCGCGAGACCGGGTGGCGCCACATCGTCGGCATCGTCATGGTGCTGTTCTCGGTCTTCCCGCTCGTCTACGTGCTGTCGGCTTCGCTGAACCCCGGCGGCACGCTGCTGACAGCGAACGGGCTGTTCCGGAACATCAGCTTCGACAGCTACGTCGCGCTGTTCCAGGATCCGAACTATCCCTATGGGCGATGGCTCGCGAACACGGTGATCGTCGGGCTGTCGACAGCTGTCGGCGCGGTCTTCCTGTCGGCGCTCGCGGCGTACGCGTTCTCGCGCATGCGGTTCACAGGACGGCGGTTCGGGCTGCTGTCGATCCTCCTCGTGCAGATGTTCCCGCAGCTCCTCGCCTTCGTCGCGATCTTCCTGCTCATGTCGGCGATCAGCGACGTCTTCCCGGCTCTGGGGTTGAACTCTCTCCTCGGGCTCATCATGATCTACCTCGGTGGTGCGCTCGGCGTCAACACGTTCCTTCTCTACGGGTTCTTCAACACCGTGCCGACGTCCATCGACGAGGCGGCGCGGATCGACGGAGCGGGTCATGCGCGGATCTTCTTCACGATCGTGCTCCGCCTGGTCGCACCGATCCTGGCCGTCGTGGTCCTCCTCGTCTTCCTCTCCACCTTCGCCGAGTTCGTCATCGCTTCCGTCGTGCTCATCGACCCCGCCAACCAGACGCTGGCCGTCGGGCTCTATCAGTTCGTCTCCAACGCGCAGTCGAAGAACTGGAGCGTCTTCGCAGCGGGCGCCGTGGTTGCGGCGATCCTGCCGATGGCGCTGTTCCTGTCACTGCAGCGATACATCGTGGGCGGACTCACCGCCGGCAGCGTCAAGTGACGCAGGCGGGCATGGACCGGGTGGACGAGGTCTCGCGCGGCGTCGTGTCGGCGCAGGACACGACCCCGGCCGACCCGGGTGGAGCCGGAGTGACGGCGCCGGAGCGGTTCGACGCGCTCAGCGCGGGGCTGGCAGCCGGAGTTCGCGCGCATCCCGGACTGGTCGGGCTCGTGCTGCTCGGCTCGGCGTCGGACGAGGCGCGCGCGCGGCGCGACGAGTGGTCGGACCACGACTTCTTCGCGCTGACGGCGGCCGGCCGCGGGAGCGAGGTGCGTCCCGACCTGTCCTGGCTGCCCGATCAGGATCGTCTCGTGCTCACCGCGCGCGAAGGCGAGATCGGGTTCGTCGCCGTCTACGACGACGGGCACGTCTTCGAGTTCGCGTTCTCGGACGCCGCGGAGCTCGCCGGCGCTCGCGCCGGCGACGCGACGGTCCTCGTCGACGACGAGGCGGGCACCACGGCGAGGCTGGTCGCGGAGTCGCGGGCGCGCGCCGCCGAGGACGACCGGTTCGACCCCGCGAACGACGCGCGGCTCGTGCTCGTGAAGCTGCTGATCGGCGTGGGGCGGGTGCGCCGCGGCGAGGTTCTGAACGGGAACGCGTTCATCCGGCAGTGGGCCGTGCAGCTGCTGGTGCGGGCCATCCGTGGACGGTTCGCCGCGGCATCCACTTCCCTCCGCGACGCGATCGATCCCGTGCGGCGCTTCGAGCGCGACTTCCCGGCGTGGGGGTCCGACATCGCCGCATCGCTGGATCTGCCCATCGAGGAGACCGCCTTCGAGCTGTACCGCCTCACGCGCCGGATCCTGGAGCCCGGGTGGGAGGACTTCCCCTCGCGGGCCGCCGACGTCGTGGCGGCACGCCTCGGCTGGAGCTGACCGGCCCGACGGATGCCGCGGCCGCCCTGAGATCGAGCGCGCGGGGTGGCGGCGGCATCCGTCGTTCGTAGACTGGGTCGGCGAGGAGGTGCCATGCGCCCGCTGACCGAAGATGATGTGCGTTCGTCGTTCGTGAACGCCTCACCCGACGAGCTGAGACTCGTCGCCCTGCCGCATGACTTCATGCTGACCGACTGGGATCACCTCGATTTCCTCGCGTGGCGCGATCCGCGCACGCGCAGTCGCGGCTACGTGATCGCCGAGATCGACGGAGAGCCGTCGGGCGTCGTGCTGCGTGCGGCCGAGGGCACATCCCGCGGTCGGGCCGCGATGTGCAATCTGTGCCACACCATGCAGCCGGCCGACCAAGTCGTGATGTACACCGCGCGGAGGGCCGGCGAGGCGGGCGCGCACGGTGACAGCGTCGGCACCTACATCTGCGCGGATCTGTCCTGCCACGAGACGGTGCGGCTGGCCGCTCCGCTCGCGCCCAACGAGGTGCGGGCGAGCGTCGACCGCAAGATCGACGGCACGCGGCGCCGCACCGAGGCGTTCGTCGGGCGGGTCCTCGAGACGGCGGGAGTCCCGCGATGACCGTCGTGGTGGTGGGTGACGCGCTCATCGACGAGCTCCGCGACGACCACGGCGTGCGCGAGTTCGCCGGCGGCGCCGCGCTGAACGTCGCCGTGGGCCTCACCCGTCTGGGCGTGCCGGCGACGCTGGTGGCGATGCTGGGCGATGACGAGCCGGCCTCACGCGTGCGGCGCTATCTCGCGGACTTCGGGGTGGACCTCATCGCGACGCCGTCGCTGCTGGGGACGGCGCGGGCGGTCAGCACGCGGTCCGGGGGAGGTGAGCCGGTGTACGAGTTCAACGAGGCCTCTCAGCAGCGCCGCATCCGGTTCGGCGACGCCGAGCGCGCGGCGATGGCCGATGCCGACCTCGTGGTGATCAGCTGCTTCGCGTTCGACGACCCCGAGCAGACCGCCGAGCTGGCGGAGGCGGTCGACGCGGCGGGCGTCCTGGTCGCGGTCGACCCGAACCCCCGTACGGGCATGATGAGCGACAAGCCGGAGTTCGTGCGCGGCTTCGAGCGCCTGGCCTCCGGCGCAGCCCTGGTGAAGGTGGGGGAGGACGATGCGGCGCTGCTCTACGACGACCGACTCGACGTGCTGCGGGCCCGGCTGATCGACCTCGGTGCGCAGGCGGTGCTCGCCACCGAGGGGCCAGCGGGCGCCACGATCGAGGCCGGCGACGTGGTGGTGACCCGGCCGATCTCGAGCCTCCCCGGCCGCATCGTCGACACGATGGGCGCCGGCGACGCCGCGTTCGCCGCGACGGTGGCCGTCCTCGTGGACGGCGCTCCGGTGGACGAGGACGGCTGGGAGACGGCGCTGCAGACCGCGATGGATGTCGCGGCCGCGACCTGCCGTTTCGAGGGTGCCCTGCTGCGCACGCCGAGCGCCCTCGACGGCATGGACCTCGATCGCATCGGCACGTGACGGCATCGGCACGTGACGATGGGCGGGCGCGGGCCGTGACGGCCACGGGTGGCCGCCGATTTCTGACCTCGCGCATCTACGCGTAAGATTGTGGATCGCGCCTCCGGTCGTCTGGAAAAGTCGGACGGGTGCGCACTCGGCGAGTTACCCAAGCGGCCAAAGGGATCTGACTGTAAATCAGCCGGCATAGCCTTCGGGGGTTCGAATCCCTCACTCGCCACCCGAGATCAGAAACGCGTCCCGCTTGCGGGGCGCGTTTCCTCGTTGCGCAGCATCCAGCGAAGACCGAGCCCGGTCAGCACCGCGACGGTCGCCGCCATGAGCACCCCGCCGATCGCGAAGAGCGCGAACACGACCGCAGCGGGCGTCGACTCGTCGACCCACGGCGACGGCAGGAACGTGAAGACGATGCCGATCAGCCACGCGACCATGTTGATGGGCACCCACCACCACGATCGGGGCACGCCCGCCCGTGCGAGCACCGGGCGCTGAGCGAGCGGGATGGTCGCCAGCAGCAGGAGTGCGGCCGTCGCCGCCACCGCCCAGGTCGACGGCGATGCCCAGTCGATGTCGGCACCGAGATCCGCGAGAGTCGACGGCAGCATGCCGATCGCCCACGCGACGGATGCCGCCACCGCCGTCACCGCTGCCCACCGGCCCACGGGCACCTGGGCGCGCGACCCCCGGGCGCCGAGCGCCTGGCCGACGCCCAGCAGAGCGCCTTCGCCGGCGCCGAACACGACGAGAATCGCCCACGCCGCCCAGCCGCTCAGCCCGAGCGCCGACGCCAGCGCGAAGGCCGTCACCGGGATCAGGAAGCCGAGACCCTCACCCAGCACCGTGAATCCCACCCAGCGCGGCAGCCGCAGCGCCGGCCTCGCAGCGAGCCCCGGCGTCGGCCCGGGCGAGGAGCTCTCCATATGCACACGGTACGAGCCGTCGGGTGGGGACGCACCCCCGATCCCGGCGCGCCTCCGCGGATCTCGAACCGGGGATGCGCGCGTGTCAGGATGGGCGTGTCGGGTCCACCGCCCGCGTCACGAGAGGAACGCCATGACCGCGCCCGATCCGTATGCGACGCCACAGCCGGAGCGCGGCGACGCCTCCCTCTCGCCGCTGCTGCGAGCTGCCATCTGGGTGGCCATCGGTGCGCTCATCGCCGCAGCCATCGTCTGCGTGGTGTGGGTGCTGGTCGGCTCGCAGAACGGTCTCGTCGGGCGCGCCTTCCTCACCATCCTGCTGCTCGTCGCATTCGCGGGCGTCGCGATCCTGGACGCCCACCTCGCACCCCGGCGCCCCGCGTGGTTCGCCCTCGCCAGCATGGCGTCCTGGATCATCGCGCTGCTCCTCGGGGCGATCATGATCTGGATGCCCGAGCGCTTCCCGTGGCTCGGCGTCTCCCGGTTCATCCAGTTCCTGCTGGTCGTGCTCATCCTGCAACTGGTGCTGCTTCACCTGCGCCTCTACATCAAGGCGTTCCAGCGGTACGACACGACGTTCACGCGTGCCGTGGTCATCGTCACGATCGCACTCGTGGTCGCGCTCGCCGCGCTCCTGATCATCCCACTGGCCTTCGGGGAGTGGCTGTCCCTCGCGGACCTCTACTGGCGCATCGTCGTGGCGGTCGCGATCCTGGCGGCCGTCGGAACGGCACTCGTGCCGCTGGTGAACGTGCTCTTCGCACCGAAGCGGCCGCGAACGCACCCGCACCCGGTGCCCCCGCCGCACGCGTCCGGCGCGGTGCCGGCGGCTCCGGTGGCATCCGCTCCCGCGACGCAGGAGCTGCTGCCGTGGCCGACGTACGCGGACGGCGGCACACCGCTGCCCATGCTGCCCGACGGGTCGCCGGACTGGAACGCCTACTACACCGGCCACCCCTCGCCGGGGGCGCACGTGTTCACGCCGCTCGCACCGGCCGTCGCCGAGCCGTCGCCCGCGACCGCCGGAGCGCCGGCTCCGCACGGCGATGCTCCGCAGCCCGCCGCGGAGGCGCCAGCCCGGGCGCCGGAGCGTCCCGGGTACGAGGGCTACCCGCCCCCGCCGCCGCTTCCGCCGCGCCCCTGACCGTCGCGGGGCCGGCTCACCCGGCGAGCAGCTCCAGCGCGGCCATGGCGGCGTTGTGGCCACCGAGCCCGCTGACCGCGCCGCCGCGTCGCGCGCCCGATCCGCACAACAGCACGGACGGGTGGGACGTGGCGACGCCCCACCGCTCGGCGGGAGTCCGCAGCGGCTCGTCGTCGTCCGCCCACGGCCACGAGAGCGGGCCGTGGAAGATGTCGCCGCCGACCATGCCGAGGGAGCGCTCGAGGTCCGCCGTCGTCCGCGCTTCGACGCACGGCGTGCCGTCAGGCGCTTCGAGCACGCAGTCGGAGATCGGCTCGGCCAGCACGGCGTCGAGCGAACGCTGGGCCGCGGCGAGGAGCTCGGCGCGCGCGGCATCCGGATCCCTCCCCGGGAGGAGCCGGTGCGGCACCTGCAGACCGAAGAGGGTGAGTGTCTGCGCCCCCGACCGCCGCAGGTCGGGTCCCAGGATCGACGGGTCGGTGAGCGAGTGGCAGTAGATCTCGGCGGGAAGCGGATCCGGAATGCCACCGCTCGCCGCCGCGGCGTGCGCCGCGTCCAGCTGTGACAGCGTCTCGTTGACGTGGAACGTGCCGGCGAACGCCGCCTCGGGCGCGACGCGCCGGTCGCGGAGGCGGGGGAGTCGCCGCAGCAGCATGTTGACCTTCAGCTGGGCGCCCTCCGGTCGCGCGGCGTCGGCATCGCCCGCCGAGCCGCCCGCTCCACCCGCGGCGAGGAGGTCGGCGAGCACCGCCGGGCCGACGCCGCTCAGCACCAGCCGGGCGTGCACGGTCGAGTCGTCGCCCAGCTGCACCTCGCCGTCGGGCGAGACCGCGACGACTTCGCTCTCGGTGCGCAGCTCGGCACCCGCCCGCGCCGCGGCCCGTGCGAGCTCCGCGGACACCTGCCCCATGCCTCCGACGGGCACGTCCCAGTCGCCGGTGCCGCCGCCGATGACGTGGTACAGGAAGCACCGGTTCTGGCGCAGGTCGCCCTCGTCAGCCGCGGCGAACGTGCCGATCAGGCCGTCCGTGAGGGCGATGCCGCGCGCGAGGTCGGTGCCCAGCGACGACCGCAGCAGCCCGCCGAGCGGCTGCTCGATCAGCTCCGACCACAGACCGTCATCGCGGAGACGCGCGCGCAGCTCGGATCGACGCCGCAGCGGTTCGGTCATCGAGGGGAACAGCAGGCGGGCGACCGGCGAGAGCCGTCCCGAGAAGGCGGCGAACCGCTCGGCCTCCGCCGTGTCGCCGGTCACCCGGGCGAACGATTCCGCGGTGGCCGCGGCATCCGCGTTGTCGATCAGGATCCCTCGCGACGGATCCGCGGGGTCCGGCGTGTACGACGAGTACCGCCGGCGGAGCAGACGGATGCCGAGCCCGAGGTCGCGCACGATGCTCCGGGGCAGCAGGCTCACCAGGTAGGAGTAGCGCGACAGGCGCGCGTCAACGCCGTCCCACGGGCGTTCGGACACCGCTGCCCCGCCCAGGTGGTCCAGCCGCTCCAGGACGACGACCGACCGGCCGGCGCCGGCGAGGTAGGCCGCGGCGACCAGCGCGTTGTGACCGCCGCCCACGATCGCGACGTCGTAGGTGCGGTGCGGGACTGCGTCGGCCATCCCCTCACGCTAGCGAGACGCCGCGGACAACAGCCACCGCGGTCGCCCGGGCACCGGGCACCGGGCGCGCGGGACGTTAGCGTGGACGCATGACTCTCGCGCAGGATCTCGAAGCACTCGCCATGGACATCGCCCGGGAGGCGGGAGACCTCGCCCGGGTGCGCCGCGAGGCGGGCGTGTCGATCGCCGCGACGAAGTCCGCGCTCGCCGACATCGTCACCGAGGCCGACCGCGAGGTGGAGACGCTGATCCGCGCCCGGCTGGCCGCCGAGCGCCCCGACGACGCGTTCCTCGGCGAGGAGACCGGCGCCGAGGGCGGTGCGAGCGGCATCACGTGGGTCGTCGACCCGATCGACGGCACGGTCAACTACGCCTACGGCATCCCGGCCTACGCGGTCAGCATCGCGGCCGTCCGCGGCGAGCCCACTCCGGCGGACTGGGAGGCGCTGGCGGGCGCCGTGTACACCCCCGTCATCGGCGAGCTGTTCCACGCCGCCCGCGATCACGGAGCCTGGCTCGGCGCTGATCCGCTGCGCGTCAACAGCGAGGTCGGACCCGCCGGCGCGCTGCTCGCGACAGGTTTCGGCTACGACCCCGCCACGCGGCCGGGGGACATCGAGCTGATCTCGGCCGTGATGCCGGGCCTGGCTCGTGACCTCCGCCGCGGGGGAGCGGCATCCCTGGATCTCGCGTACGTCGCCGCCGGTCGCCTCGACGGCTACTTCGAGCGGGGATTGGCGCCGTGGGACCTCGCCGCCGGATCGCTCCTGGTGACCGAGGCCGGCGGCCGGTTCGGCCGTGCCGTGCCCGACGGCTCGCCGCGCGCGCCGCTCGTGGTCGCGTCGACACCGGCGATCTATGACCGCCTCGCCGCTGCGGCAGGGCTCTCGTGAACGGCGCTCTCATCCAACTCTCATCTATGACGCGCGCTGAAATCCGAGCCGTACATGGCATTCCCAGGACGCCCGGGGTAGTGTTTACCCGATCGTTACCTTCGCTGCCCGAACGGCGGAGGTCGTCATAGCCCACGACCGCCTCGCCGCGTTACCCTCGCGGTACGACCCGAGAGCCCGCCGCCGCTTTGCCTTTCGACGCCCCCATGGCTGAACCCGCGCCCACGCGCCGGTCGAGCCGCACCTCCGCCACGCCTGTCCAGGCGACCCCGGAGACGCCGGGAGCAGGTCGCGCCACCGCGCGGCGCGAAGCCGCGCAGATCGCCCCCGAGCGTCCGGCTGTCGTGTGGGGTCGTTCCGTCGACCTGAAGAAGGCGGATGACGCACCCGCAGCCGCGACGCAGGCGCAGCTGTCGGCCCCCGCGGGGCAGACGACCGCCCCGCACCCGGCGCCGGCCTCCCGACGCCAGCGGCCCGCCGCGCGTCCGATCGTCGCACCGGCCGCCGACACTGCGGCGCACGCTCCGGCGGCTGCTCCGGCGGAGGTCGCGGAGGCTGCGGCTGTCGCTCCCTCGTCGCCGGCTGCCGAACTCCCGGCCACGGCGCCCGTGAGCCGTCGTGCACGCCGGGCGCAGACCGGCGAGTTCGCTGCGGTCAGCGCACCGCTCGCGCAGACCGGCGAGTTCGCTGCGGTCAGCGCGCCGCCCGCGGAGACCGGTGAGTTCGCCGCGTTCAGCGCGCCGGCCGCTGAGGCCGTCGCTCCCGCCACCCCTGCTGAGGCCGTCGCTCCCGCCACCCCTGCTGAGGCCGTCGCTCCCGCGCCGCCCTTCCAGCTCCTCGAGCCCCTGGTCGCGTCGGAGACCGCTCCGATCCCCGCACCGCCGAGCTCCACAGCCGCCTCGGCTGCCTCGGCGTCGTCCGCGAGCGCCTCGACGTGGATGTCGGAGTCGTTCGCGAAGATCCTCGCGGCGGAGGCCGTGGCGGCAGCCGCGACGACCGCCGCGCCGGTCGAGACCGTGCGGCCCTCGGCGCCCGAGCCTGCGGCGGCTGCCGAGACAGCTCAGGCCCGCCCGGCGACCGAGCAGATCCACCCCCTCACCGGCCCGATCGCCCAGCCCGCGGCATCTGATGTCGACGAGTTCGAGGTCGCGGCGCGCCTGTTCGAGTTCACCGGCGAGACCCCCGTGCAGCAGCCGGCCGAGGAGCAGGAGCAGTCGCGACCTGCCGCCGGCCCCTCGGCCGAGGAGCAGCCCGCCGCGCACACCGCGCCGCGTCGGTCGCAGGCCCGCCGGGGTGCAGCGTTCCGTCGCGTGGCCACCGCCTCGTTCTCGGTCGGAGTGCTCGGCGTCGTGGGGCTGATGGCGGTCGGGATGACGACACCCGCCGAGGCCGTCGCCGCAGCTCGCGGCGTCGACGCCTCGCTGTCGGTCCTCGCCCCCGGCGACTCGAAGGCATCGGTGATCGATGAGGCCGAGATCCAGGCCTATGTCGCGCCGGCCGGCATCGAGGCCGACACGCTCGACCGTCCGGAGAACTACACGACCACGACGACGGCTCAGCTCGCGTCGGAGGCCGGCATCAAGAACTTCTCGAACCTGTTCCGCAACGACCCGAACTCGAACATCCAGTGGCCCTTCACGGTCGGCGTGACGATGTCGTACGGGTTCGGCATGCGGTCCGGCCGCATGCACGAGGGCGTCGACTTCACGCCCGGCGCCGGAGCCCCGATCCAGGCCATCGCCGACGGCACCGTCCGCGTGGCCTCCGAGGCCGGCGGCGCGTACGGCGTGCACGTGATCATCGACCACATCGTCGACGGCCAGCTCATCTCCAGCCACTACGCGCACATGGAGTACGGCTCGCTCCAGGTCTCGGCCGGTCAGCGCGTCACGGTCGGCACGGTCCTCGGCCGCACCGGCAACACCGGGCGCTCGTACGGCGCCCACACGCACTTCGAACTGCTTCAGAACGGCACCACGGCGATCGACCCGATGCCGTGGCTGCGTACCCACACCGACGGCACCCACACGGTGGGCTGACGGTTCGGAAGGATGCCGGGCCTCTGGTATCCTCTTCTAGTTGCCTGCTCGCAGGCAGCACGCCCCGATAGCTCAGTGGCAGAGCACTTCCATGGTAAGGAAGGGGTCGTCAGTTCAATCCTGACTCGGGGCTCGCAGCATCCGTTCCAGCGATCGGATGCCACGCGGCAGGGTAGCTCAGTTGGTGAGAGCGCACGACTCATAATCGTGAGGTCGCGGGTTCAAGCCCCGCTCCTGCTACAGACGAAAGCCCCCGGATTCCGGGGGCTTTTTCGTGCCTGCCCGGCTAGGGTGAGCCCTGACCGGCGGCCGCGCCGGGCGAGCGGAGGCCGGCGATGCTGAGGCGGATCGCAGAGGGCGTGTTCGTCCACGAGAGCGAGTTCATCCGAAGCAACTGCACGGTCGTGCAGGGACGCCACGGCGTGCTCCTCATCGATCCGGGCATCACCGACGCCGAGATGGCGCACCTCGCAGACGATCTCGGCGAGCGGGGACAGCCCGTCGTGGCCGGCTTCTCGACGCATCCGGACTGGGACCACGTCCTATGGCACCCGAGGTTCGGCGACGTGCCGCGCTACGGCACGGCCCGCGGTGCGGCATCCATCCGGGAGGTGCTGGCGCGTCCGGACTGGCGGGATGCCATCGCCGAGGGGCTGCCGCCGGAGTACGCCGACGACATTCCGATGGAGCTGCTCGGCGACATCACCGCTCTGCCCGCCGGTGCCACCCGTGTCCCGTGGGACGGGCCGGAGGTGCGAATCATCGAGCATCGCGCCCACGCGCCGGGTCACGCCGCGCTCCTCGTCGAGGAGCGCCGCGTGCTCGTCGCCGGCGACATGCTCTCCGACATCCTGATGCCGTTCCTCGACCTCGAGGCTGAGACGCCCATCGCGGATTACCTCGCCGCGCTGGCGCTCCTCGAGAACCTGGTCGACGAGGTGGACGCAGTGGTGCCGGGGCACGGCTCGGTCGGCGGACCGGGTTCGTTGCGGGCGCGCATCGCCCAGGACCGGGTGTACGTCGAGACGCTCCGCGATGGATCGGACTTCGACGATCCGCGGGTCGGCCCGGCGGCCCCGCTGGAGTGGCTGCCCGACGTGCACGACTGGCAGGTGGGGCGGCTCGGCCCGAGCAGGCCCGCGGATGCACCCGAGGAGGGCTCGCCGCCCGGCGGGCCGTGAGCCGCTGCGGCGGGCGGGGCGCGAACGGGGGCAGGAACGACGACGCCCGGCCCCGCCGCAGCGGGAGCCGGGCGCCGCAGGATCATCCGAGGAGGACGACGTGCGTGCCGGCCTCCAGGTCCACCCGATCCGTCGCGCCGTCCCCGTGCACGTGCAACGTGGTCGGCCCGTCGGTGGTCACCTGAAGCCGCACCTCGGAACCGGATTCGAACCCGGCGGCCGCCAGGTCGACGTCCGCGGTGGCGACGTTGACGAGCGCGAGGTCGAGCACATCGCTCGCGGGGACGCTGCCCGCCGGGTGGCGGTCCAGCACCCGGATCTCGGTCGGGAACCCGTCGAACACCGCGCTGTCGGTGGTCACCACCGGCTCGGTCGCCACGAGGTCGAGTGCGCCGGAGCGGGCCTCGACACGACTCCACCGGGCCGCGGCGTCGCGCGCGGCGAGTCCGTCGACCCAGTACGCGCTGTCGATCGCGAGCCCCAGATCGGGACGGTTCTCCCGCGGATCCCACCGGAACGCGATCGTGCCGGGCGAGGTGGCGAGCTGCGCCTCAGCGACGTGCTGGGCGTACTCGCGCCATCCGAGCCATCCGAAGTGCCCGTGCGTCGCACCGCCGTAGTAGTGCGCGCGGTGTTCCACACCGGCGGCCTCGAGCGCCGACGCCCAGGTGCGCGTGTTGCCCTCGGCGATGTCGGCGGTCCCGGCATCCAGGAACACGCTCATCGCCGCGAGGTTCTCCACGCGGGCGCTGTCGTCGGCGCCGTCGCGGATTCCGGCGGCGTGCATGTACCCGGCACCGGAGACGATGCCGACGCCGGCGAAGACGTCGGGATGGTTGGTCGCGAAGCGCGTCGCGCCGACACCGCCCATCGAGTGCCCGGCGATCGTGGTGCGGCTGCCATCGAGCGAGTAGACGCCGGCGACCCGGTTCCACGTCTCCCACACGTCCAGCTCCGCCTCATTGACGTACCAGGTGCCGTCGCCGCGGGCGAGCGGAGAGAGGCAGACCGACCCGCGGTCCTCGCAGACAGGGCCGAACAGGTGATCCTCCCGCGAACCCCGGAACCCGTTGTGGTTGCTGCCACCGCCATGGAGCAGGATCGTCAGCGCTGCCGGCTCGGACGGATCGTACGTCGTCGGCACGTAGACCAGGTACGGCTGCACCTGCCCGTACACCCGCGGCGCCGTGGTGGGCGGCTGGCCCGTCGGCTGGCGGGTGTCGGGGTGCAGACCGGGACCAAGATCGACGGACGAGACGTACCACCGGGTGGAGAAGCCTTCGGGCGACGGATGCTGCTCCACCGTGCCGCGCGCGAGCTCGCGCCAGTCCACCTCGAGCGCGAACGGCGACATGTCTCCGTCGGCGAGCGCCGCGCTCTGCGCGCCGTTGTTCCACGCCGTCGCCCGCGCAGGGCCGGCGGCCCGCATGTCCTCCTGCTCCGCGCTGCGGAACGCGGCGTTGTAGACGCGCAGGTCATCGCGCTCCGGTGCGGCGGCGAAGCCCGTGCCGGTGGCATCCGCGATCCCCGTCGCCAGGCGGACCGTGAACACTCCGTTGACGCGCAGCGCCGCGCGCGGCACCTCGGCGACGAACGACTTCGCCTCGACGTCGACGTCGACGCGCGCGCCGTGCCGGGTCAGCTCGCGGCTGCCGTCCGCGTCCTCGAGCCACACTCCGGCGGCCGACACGATGAGGAATGCGTCGCTGCCGGGGGAGGTGACGCCGGCGTCGCCTGGCCACGTCGAGGTGCCGGTCCGCTCGTCGGCGTCGGTGTCGAGCGCCCACACGGCGATCGGCAGCTCCGGATCGGCGAGAGTGGTCCAGTCGACGCGCCAGTACGAGCGGTCGCCGCGCACGCCGATTCCGGCTCGGAAGACGTCCGCGCCGTTCGCGTGCGCCGCCGCGTCGGCGTAGGTGAGCGAGCCGTCGCCCACATCGTCGAACAGCCAGTCCGTCCAGAGCAGAGCGCCGCCGTCGTACCTGCTCGTCCCGGAGGTGCGGGAGAAGTCATCGGAGAACGGCCACGCCGCGGGCGTGGCGAGGACGGGCTCCTCCGTGAACGCGGCGGGAGGCGCGGCCGCCGGGATCTCCGGCGGCGCGCCGTCGCTCGGATCCGCCGAGCCCGCCGCGCTCGCGGGCGGCGCGGCGATGAGCGTGGTGACGAGACCGAACCCGGCCATCAGGGCGGCGGCACGCGCCGAGCTACGACGAGACGCCTTCGTGTTCGGTCTCATCGGTTGAACCGATCGGGGTGGAAGGCGAGGAAACGCGCATCGCCGAGGTCGAGCGCGTCCGCCGCACGGTTCAGCTGCACGGAGTTCGCGCTGCCCCAGCGTCCGGTGTCGAGGCGGTCCAGCAGCAGCTCTGTCGCCGCCACGGTCTCGGCCGCGGTGAAGTTGCAGTGACCGGCGGATGCGACGTAGGTCTGCCGCAGCAGCGAGGCGTTGCCCGCGTGGGTGACCCGCTCCTCGTACTCCTGCTGCTGCGCGACGGTCGAGATCTGGTCGCCGACGTTGTTCAAGGTCACGGTGGGCACGCTGATGCGGCCCGTGAACTCGTACGAGGCGGCGAATCGCTCGACCGCGTCCGGGTCGGCCTCGACGCGCTCGCCGGCGTTGACCGCCGCGAGGTCCTCGTCCAGCGACAGTCCGGCGGCGTCGTAGAGCTCGGCGACCACGCGACGCGACTCGGGGGAGGCCTTTCGCAGCTGCTCGACGTAGTCGATGCCGGTGTTCCAGGACGGCATGCCGCCGAACACGATGGTGCTCGTGTGGCGGCTGCTCATCGCCTGACCGATGTAGGGCAGCGGGTCTCCGGCCAGCGCGCCGTACCAGGCCGCCTGGTAGGCATCGCGGTCTCGCGGGTCCGGATCGGCGATCGCCTGCGACCAGGCCGGCAGCTGCCCGATCGCGGCGGCGAGGGCGATGCGGGCGCGCCCCTCCGGGGTCTGCTGCGCCTCGGCGAGCCGCGCGAACCAGGCGTTGCGCGCTCCCTCGATGTCGGCCGGCACGTCCTCGACGGGCAGGGTCCCCTCGGGGTCGAGCAGCTCCGACAGGACGAACACGGTGTCCAGCTTCTGATTCCACTGCGACACGGTGCCCGACAGGCCGCCGCACGCAGCCAGCACCCCGTCGATGCGATCGGGGTGCAGCTCGCCGGTCGCGGCGGCGATCATGCCGCCCATCGAGTTGCCCATCGCGATGGCGCGATCCGGCTCTCCCACCGCCGCGGTGAACGCGTCGAGCGCCTCGATCTGGTTGTCGACCGCGTCACCGAGGTTCCAGCCGGTGACATTGCGCGTCGTGCCGCCGTACGCGTACCCGCGGTCGATCAGCTCGTTCTGCGCCGCCGACGGTGAGCCGCCCGCGAAGTCCAGGTTGACGAACACGGTCCCGTTCCAGTCGGCGGGGACGACGAACCGGTAGGCCGTCGAGTCCGACAACCGGCCCGAGACGATCGTGTCGGGTTGCTCGGCCGCGACCGCCGGGGCGGCTGTCGCCGTGAGCGCCAGTGCCGCTGCGGCGGCGATCATGGCGCGGGTCGTCCGGTGTGCATCAGGCATCTGCAGTGCTCCCTCATCCAACGTCATCGTTGATCCGGCCCCTCGGCCGGCCTGTGCGGAAGCCTGCCCGCGTCGGGGCAGAATGTCAACCAAATTGATACTCTGGTCGCAATGGCCGCCTATCGTGGTTGAAATTGATAGTTGAAAATCTCAACCATCAACTTTTATGATGTTATTTGCGCGTCATGAGACGCCGCTCCTCCTGCACAACGATGTGGAGTTCCCATGCGTACCAGCACTGTCGCCTTCGTCCCCCTGCTCGCCGTCGCCCTTCTCGCGGGCTGCTCGGCGTCGCCCGCCTCCGAGCCCGCTCCGGGTGACGACGCGGCCGCCGCCGAGGCGCCCTTGTACGACCAGCTTCCCGATGCCATCAAGGACGCCGGGGTCATCAAGATCGCCGGTGACACGCACCCGCCCTACCGCACGATCGAGGAGGGCGGCGAGATCACGGGGATCGATCCCGACCTCCAGGCCGTGCTGTCGGAGCAGCTCGGCGTGCCGTTCGAGATCATCACGTCGTCCGGCTTGGACGCGATGCTCACCGGCATGCTCTCGGGCCGCTTCGACGCCTTCAACGGCCCGGTGCGCACGACACCGGAGCGGGAGGCGGAGTTCGATGCGGTGGTCTGGATGACGACCCGCACGTCCTACGTCTTCCTCGAAGAGCGCGCGGGCGAGCTGGACGACCCTGAGGCCCTGTGCGGCTCGCGCGTGGCGGGTGTGACGGGATCCGTCACCGAGAGCCAGCTCGCGCGGTACAACGAGTGGTGCGCGGCCGAGGGCCTCGATCCCGCCGAGTTCATCGGCCTCGAGGACAGCAATGCGACGTTCCTGGCGGTGAACTCGGACCGCGCGGACTACGCCGGCACGACGCAGTCCGCCGCGATCGACCTGCAGTCGTCGGACCCGGACCGCTACGGCTACCTGATCCAGTCGGACGAGCAGGGCGCAGGCGTCGACCAGCTCGCGATGTTCATGCCGAAGGGCAACGGGCTGGCCGAGCCGATGCTCGCGGCGTTCGAGGCGATCTTCGAGAACGGCGAGTACGACCGCATCATGTCCGAATGGGGCATCGAGGATGCCGCCGTCGAGGCGCCTGTGCTGAACCCCATGACGAGCGAGTGAGACAGCCATGACCGATCTCACGACGCAGCCGGTGCGCAATCCGTCCGCGGACCGCACGGTGGACGTCGCCGACGCCCGGCGTCGCATCCATCCCTGGCGGGTCGCCGTGGGCGCCCTGCTCGCCCTGGTCACCGCGCAGATCGTCATCTTCCTGGTGACGAACGAGCGGTTCGACTGGCCCGTCGTCGCGGAGTACCTGTTCAACCCGACAGTCCTGATGGGGCTCGGCATGTCCATCATGCTCACCATCGTGGGCATGGTGCTGGGCTCGATCCTGGGCACGGCCCTCGCCGCCGGCCAGCTCAGCGACTTCGCACCGCTGCGGTGGGCGTGCATCGTCTTCGTCGGCGTCTTCCGCGGGGTCCCGCCGCTGGTGCAGCTGATCTTCTGGTACAACCTCGCCTACCTCGTGCCGCGCCTGGCGGTCGGCGTCCCGTTCGGGCCGGAGCTCCTGAGCTGGCCGACGAACGACCTGATCACCCCGCTCACCGCCGCGATCATCGGCCTGTCCCTCCACGAGGCCGCGTACATGGCCGAGATCATCCGGGCCGGTATCCTCTCGGTCGACTCGGGGCAGCGCGACGCCGCCGCGGCGATGGGCTTCAGCCGCTGGCACTCCTTCACGCGGGTCGTGCTGCCGCAGGCGATGCGCGTGATCATTCCGCCGACCGGGTCGCAGGTGATCGCGCTGATGAAGGGCACCTCCCTCGTCAGCGTCATCGCGATGGGCGACCTGCTGCATTCCGTGCAGGTGATCTACAACCGCACGTATGAGGTGGTGCCGATGCTGATCGTCGCGGTCATCTGGTACCTGGTCGTCGTGACCGCGCTCACGCTCGTGCAGCGACGGGTGGAGCGGCATTTCAGCAAGGGCATGTCGCGGGCCGCGGTCGCGCGGCGCACGGTCGAGCGAACGGAGGCGACGGCATGACCGCGCAGGGAAAGGATCTGACGCCGGTGCTCCAGGTCGTCGGGCTGCGCAAGTCGTACGGCGATCACCTCGCCCTGTCCGGCGTCGATCTGGAGGTGCATGCCCGCGAGGTCGTCGCAGTGCTCGGGCCTTCGGGGTCCGGCAAGTCGACGCTCGTCCGCTGCATCGACCAGCTCGAGTCGATCGAGGGCGGAGCGATCTATCTGGACGGCCGGCTGCTCGGGTACGAGCGCCACCGCGACGGCATCCGTCCGCTGACCGACACGGAGGTGCAGCGGCAGCGGCGTCGCATGGGGATGGTGTTCCAGCAGTTCAACCTGTTCCCGCACTGGACGGTGCTCCGCAACATCACCGAAGCGCCCGTGAAGGTGCACGGGGTGCCGCCGGCGGAAGCGAAGCAGCGTGCCATGGAGCTCCTCGCCCGCGTCGGGCTCGCCGACAAGGCCGATGCGCACCCGCGTCAGCTCTCGGGCGGTCAGCAGCAGCGCGTCGCGATCGCCCGGGCCGTCGCGACGAATCCCCGCATCCTCCTCTTCGACGAGCCCACCAGCTCGCTGGACCCCGAGCTCGTCGACGAGGTGCTGCAGGTGATGAAGGACCTCGCCGAGGCGGGCATGACGATGATCGTCGTCACGCATGAGCTGGAGTTCGCCCGGCACGTCGCCGACCGATGCGTGTTCATGGCCGACGGCCAGGTGATCGAGGACCGGCCGTCCGCCGACTTCTTCGACCACCCGGAGTCCACGCGGCTGCGCACGTTCCTCACCCGCACGTCCGCGGCGCCGGCGGGCGGGGTCGCGTGATCACGATCCACGCGGTCGGCGACCTCGTGCTCGAGCGCGACGACGCGCGGGACCTCCTGGCCGCCGTCGCGGACACCCTGCGCTCAGCAGACCTCGTGATCGGGCAGCTCGAGATCCCGCACGTGGCGTCGGCCGAGGCAGCGGTCGTGCAGACCACCGACGTCCCGGCGCTCCCGGGGCCGCCGTCGGCGCTGGATGCCCTGGCCGAGGCCGGATTCGGCATCCTGACTCTCGCCGGCAATCACGTGTACGACTTCGGGCCCGAGGGGATGCGCGAGACCGTCGGGCACTGCGAGGCGCGCGGCATGCGGACCGTGGGCATCGGTGAGACGATCGACGAGGCGTTCGAGCCGGTGATCGCCGACGTCGACGGCACGCGGATCGCAGTGGTGAGCGTGAACTGCGTCGGCCCCCGCGAGAGCAGGGCGACGACGCTCAAGCCGGGGGCCGCCCACGTGGACGTCGTGACCCACTACGAGCCGCGGAACGCGAACCCCGGCGGACCGCCGCGGATCGACACGTTCGTCGAGCCCGCGAGCCTTCGTCGGTTCATCGCGGCGGTGACGGATGCCGCCACCCGCGCCGACATCGTGGTCGTGGCCCTCCACAAGGGCCTGGTGCACGTCCCCGTCGAGATCGCCGCCTACGAGACGGAGATCGCGCATGCGGCCGTCGACGCGGGCGCGACGGCCGTCGTGGGGCACCATGCCCACATCTTCAAGGGCGTCGAGATGTATCGCGGGCGTCCGATCTTCCACGGGCTCGGGAACTTCGCCACCGTGACCAGGGCGCTCTCGGCGATGTCGGGCGATGCGCCGGAGCGGGAGGCGTGGGCGCGGGAGCGACGGCGGATCTTCGGCTTCGAGCCGGACCCCGCGATGCCCGACTACCCGTTCCACCCCGACAGCCGCAACACCGCGATCGCCGTCCTCACCATCGAGGGCGACCGTGTCGAGGCCGGCCTCATCCCCTGCTGGATCGACGACGACGCCCGCCCGGTGCCCGTCGGGCGGTCGGCACGAGGCGACGACGTCGCGGCATACCTGCAACGCATCACGAGCGAGGCCGGGTTCACCACAGAACTCGCGTGGGCCGGCGACCGGCTCCTCGCGCGGACGAAGGAAGACTGACATGAGCACCACCGGCGGCCCGCTCGCGGGCAAGACCGTGATCGATCTGACCACCGCCCTGGCCGGGCCCTACGCGACGCTGCTGCTCGCGAGCCTCGGAGCGCGGGTGATCAAGGTGGAGAACCCGACACGCGGCGGCGACTCCTCGAGGAACAACTCGCCGTACGTCACCGCGGACGGCCTGCAGATGCGCCGGTCCGGACCGGACGACATGTCGGTGTCGATGATGTCGCGGGGGCGGGGCAAGGAGAGCATCACGCTCAACCTCAAGCACCCCGAGAGTCGGAGCGTCTTCTTCGACCTCGTGCGCAACGCCGACATCGTCGTGGAGAACTACAGCGCCGGGGTGACCAGGCGACTGGGCATCGACTACGCCGCCGTCCAGCAGGTGAATCGCCGCATCGTCTACACGTCCATCAGCGGCTTCGGCGCGCAGGGCGTCTCGGGCGACGGCAAGGCGATGGACACCATCATCCAGGCGCTCAGCGGGGTCATGATGACCGCCGGCGAGCCGGGCGATGCGCCCATCCGCTTCGGCCTGCCCATCGGAGATCTCGTCGCACCGCTCTTCGCGGTGATCGGCACGCTCGCCGCCGTCATGGACGCCGAGGCCACGGGTGAGGGTCAGCACGTCGACGTGTCGATGCTGGGCAGCCTCACCTCGCTGGTCGCCTGCGAGCCGTTCGACGCGCTCGAGTCGGTGGGGTTCCCGCTGCGGACGGGATCCGTCGTGCCCCGGCTCGCACCCTTCGGCACGTTCCAGTCCGCAGACGGCTGGTTCGCGATCTGCGCCCCGACCGACCAGTTCGCCGAAGGGACCCTCGCGGCCATGGGCAGCCCCGACCTCGTCGACGATCCGCGTTTCGCCTCGCGGGATGCCCGCGTCGCCCACGCCGACGAGCTCCACGGGATGATCTCGGAGTGGGCGGCGGGGCGATCGTCGGCCGAGGTGCTCTCCGCGCTCGAGCGCAACGGGGTGCCGGCGGCCCCCGTGCGCGACACGGCGACCGCCGTCCGTGACGACATCGTGACCAGCCGTCGCGAGGTCGTCCCGCTCGTCCATCCGCGGTTCGGGCACTTCGAGGGCCTGTACGGCAGCGGACTTCCGGTGGTCTTCTCCCGCAGCTCCGCCGACCTGTCCCGCCCCGCCCCGGCGCTCGGCGAGCACACCGCCGACGTCCTCGGCGGGCTGCTGGGATACGACGACGCGCGCGTGGAGGCCCTGCGACGGGACGGAGTGCTGTGACCAGCGCTCGCCGCGTGGTGGTCGGGATCGTCGGGAACGACGTTCCGCGGCAGGTCGTGCTCGCGGCCGGTGCGCTCCCGCACCGGCTCACCGGCTCGTGGGAGGGAGCCGTCGATCCGGCAGCCGCGCAGCTGCTCGGCGCGGCGGACGCACCCACCGCGCGCATCCTCACCGAGCTCGTCGCGGGGCGCTCCGGCTGCGACGCGCTCATCGTGTGCGCCGACAGCCAGGCGCACGTGCGGCTGTTCTACGTGGTGCGCTCGATCCTGCCGGAGCTGCCGCTGCACCTCGTGGACCTGCCGCGCGCCGGATCCGCCGCGGCCCGGCGATTCGCCCGCGTGCAGTTCGACGATCTCGCCGCATTCCTGGGCGGCCTGACCGGCCGGGCGCCCGATGCGTCGACCCTCGCCGACGCCGGGCGGGAGGAGCGGGAGCTGGGGCATGCGATCCAGCGGCTGCGCGACCGCCGCCGTGCCGTCCCCTCGCGGTGCCACGGCGCCGTCGCGCTCGAAGCCCTCATCGCGTCGGCACGGCTGTCCCCGTCCGAGGCGATCGCGCGGATCGACGCGGCGCGGTCGGACGTCGTCGCTTCAGCGCTCCGCGTGCACGTCACGGGATCGAGTCATCCGGATGCCGCGCTCTACCGCGTGCTCGAGGAGCACGGGTGCGTCGTGGTGAGCGAGGACCACGACACCGGTGACGGGGCATGGCTCGGGGCGGCCGTCGACGCGGCGGATCGGGACGGGATGCTGGACGCCCTGGTGGACCTCCACTTCGACCGCGTCGGTGCGTCGCCCGCTGCCTCCAGCGCGGCTCGGGCGCAACTCACCCGCGATGCCACGGTGACCGCGGAGGCACAGGCCGTCATCGCTCTCATCCGCGAACTGGACGAGGCCCCGGCGTGGGACCTCGCAGACCAGGAGCGGCTGCTCGCCGAGATCGGTGTTCCGATCCTCGCCGGCACCCGCGTGCGACCGGGGGACGAGTCGGAGACCGCGCGCGAACTGGCGACGCAGGCCTCGAGTCGGGCGGTCTCGGCATGAGTGCACGGCTCCTCACCCCCGAGAGGCTCCCGAGCGCCGCGGCGGCGACCGCCTACCAGCGGGAGTGGTTCGCCGGCCTCGCCGGGAGGGTCCGCGACGGCGAGCCGCTCGCCCTGGCCAACGCCGATGCGCCACACGAGGTGCTGCGGGCGCTCGATGTGCACTACGTCGTCAACCAGTGGTGGTCGTCCATCATCTCGGCGAAGCGGGCGGGTCCGGCAAGCCTGCAGGCCATCGGCGCCGCCGGGCTTCCGGACTACAGCCGCCAATACGACGCGCTGCCGCTCGGCGCGCAGAACCTGCCGGCGCAGGACGCGCCATGGGGCGGACTGCCCGAGCCGCGGTTCGCGATCGCCGAGCGCGGCGGGGATGTCACGCACAAGATCTTCGAGCAGTGGGACCGGCGGCCGCAGACCGAGACCTTCCTGCTGTCGCGCACGGCGGCCGTCCCGGCACCCGAGGGCTGGTGGGACATCGTCGCGCACCGCTGGGAGGAGGTGTTCGGGCGGCCCCGCATCGATCTGCTCCAGGGTGAGATCGAGGACCTCATCACGTGGCTCGAGCCTCGGCTCGGGCGACGGCTGGACCGTGCACGCCTGGGTGAGGTGATGGGACTCGCCAATGAGCAGGCCGAGTGGAACCGGCGGACCCGGGACCTGCTCGCGTCGGCGCGCCCGCTCCCGGTCGCGGTGACGGACATCATCCCCAGCGTCATGGTGCCGCAGTGGCATCGGGGGACCCGGTGGGCGGTCGAGGCAGCGCGGCGACTCCACGACGACGTCGCTCAGCGCATCGACGACGGCGCCGCGGTGGCGCCTCGTGAGCGGCACCGGCTGATGTGGATCGGGCGCGGGCTGTGGTCGGACCTCGAGATGTACCGGTCGTTCCAGGAAGAGTTCGACGCGGTCTTCGTGTGGTCGATGTATCTCGCGATCGCCGCCGACGGCTACGTGCGGTACGGAGACGACCCGGTGCGGGCCCTCGCCGCCCGCTTCGTCGGGCTGACCGATCTCCTCTACGTGCCCCCGATGTCGTCGTCCTGGTACGTGAAGGAGGCCGTGTCCCACGGGGTCGGCGGTGTCGTGCACCTCGTGGCCGACGACACCCCGGGAGGAGCCCTGATCTCGGCAGCACTGGAGGAACGCGGCATCCCCGTCCTCGAGATCCGGGGGAGCAACGCCGACGACCGGTCGACCGCCGATGTGCGCGACCGCATCGCGCGGTTCCTGCGCGACCGCGTGCCGGCGAGCGCGTGAGGCGGTGATCCGCGGGGGAGTGTTCGAGCCGTTCGCGAACCGGCGCTTCTCGCTCTACTTCGGCGGGCAGGTCGTCTCGAACACCGGGACGTGGTTCCAAAATCTCGCGCTCTCGCTCGTGATCCTCGAGGCGACCGGAAGCGCCCGCGCCCTCAGCGGCGTGACCGTCGCGCAGTTCCTGCCGCTGCTGCTGCTCAGCGTGCCGGCCGGCCGGGTGGCCGATCGCGTGCGGCCCCGGACGATCCTCCTGATCACGTCGCTGCTGTCCGCGGTCATCGTCACGGGTCTCGGAGTGGCGACGCTCGCCCCGGATGCTCCTGTCGGGGTGCTCTACGCGCTGATCGCGGCGCTCGGCGCGGTGCACGCCTTCGATCGCATCGCGGCGCAGGCGATCATCTTCGAGCTGGTCGGGCCGGGCGAGCTCAGCCGAGCGGTCTCACTGAGCACCATCGCGCTCGCCTCGGCCCGGTCGATCGGCCCGGGGCTCGCGGGTGTCGTGTTCCAGGTGGCGGGGCCGACCGTGTGCATGCTCGTCAACGCCCTGTCGTTCCTGCTGGTCTTCCTCTCGATCGCCGTGATCCGCCCCGAGCAACTGCATCGTCGTGCGAGCCGGCTCCGAGCCGCGGACCGGCGGTACCGTGTGCGCGAGGACCGGCCCCTCGTCACGCTGCTCATCGTGAATGCGGTCGTCGCGCTCCTCGCCCTCAACCTGATGCTGACGCTGACGTCCACCGTCGCCCTCACCTTCGGCGGCGATGCGACCGCCGTCGGAGTCGCGCACACGCTGAACGCCATCGGTGCGATCCTGGGCGGTATGCTGGCCGCGTCGCGCGCGAGTGTGTCGGTGCGCTCGCTCATCGCCGCCTGCGCCGGACTCGGACTCTCCCTCCTCGCGACAGCCCTGGCGCCGGCGCTGCCGGTCTTCCTCGCGCTCGGACCGCTGCTGGGACTCGGCGTGGGGTACTACCACGGCGTCCTCAACGCCGCGGCGCAGGTGAGCGTGCCGCCCGAGCAGATCGGCCGCACGATGTCGCTGGTGACGCTCGGGAACTACGGCGTGGTGCCGTTCGGCGCCCTGCTGATGGGCTGGGTGATCGATGAGCGCGGCGGACCGGCGGCGCTCGCGATCGGCGGGACTGCCGCGCTTGCCTGCGCGGTCTTCGTGCGAGCCCGGCTCGGTCCTAGGCGCTCGTCCTGACAGCCGGTCAGGCGGGCGTCATGCCGACTCCGCTGCTCGGACGGCGACGACGGGCGACCGCCTCGGCCTCGGCGTCCTTGTCGCCGAAGTAGCCACCTGCGAGGGCGTCGGCGGCGCGGTCGAGGATCTCTGCCAGCGTCTCACCGAGATCGGGCCCGATCGCCGCCACCAGCCGGTCCTCTCGCTCCCGCATCTCCCGCTCGCACTCGGCGAGCCGCGCCCATCCGCTCTCGCTGAGGCGCACCAGCCGGACGCGCCGGTTCGTCGGATGATCGACCTTCTCGATGAGCCCGGACGACAGGAGCTCCGCGGAGACGACATGGGCCGCTTGCGAGCTCACGAACGTGCGCCGGGCGATCTGGGCGTTGGAAAGCGGCATGCCCTCTCCGAGCACCTGCATGATCAGCAGCTGCGAGAGTGTGATGCCCTGCGCGAGCGCAGTGTTCTCCGCCGCGCGGTTCAGTGCGCGCGCCAGGCGATAGGCGGTGTAGTTGAGCCGATCGGTCGCGGCAGTCCCGCGAGGGTCTCGACTGATGTCCGGCACACGTCCAGCTTACGGATCGCTGCGCATCGAGTCGCAGCACCCGGGCGCCGCCGTTCCCGCCTGTTCGTCCGGCCCGCCGGGCCCGGCGCCGGTGTCCGCGGCTCCTCGTAGAGTGCGCGCATGGCCGAGCGCGTGGAGCTGTGGTGGGCGAGGCGCCAGTTCTCGAAGGGCCTCGACGTGCCGTACCCGGTGGGGACGTACCGCACGGAATGGGCGGCCTACCCCGCGCTGATCCGGCAGTACCACCCCGAGCTCAACGCGGGCATCACGCTGACGCAGGTCCCGCCCGCGGCCGACGTGCTGCTGCTGTGGGAGTGCGAGGCGGGGCACCGGTTCGCCGCCACGCCCGCCGAGCAGCGCGCGCGTCCCGGACGCGAGCGGCGCCGGTCGGCGTGGTGCCCGGACTGCTCCACCCTCGCCCGGCCGCCGCGCATCATCCCTGCCGCGACCCCCGCGCGCCCGCCTCGGCGCACGCGGGAGCGGACGCTCTGCCCGAAGACGCCCGACCTGCCGGTGGGGGAGCCGTTCGCCAGCGCATGCGCCCCGAAGCCGGCGTCCGCGGTCGAGGCGCGGCTGCGCGCCGACGTCTTCTCACGACTCTCTGTCTCCCAGGGCATGAACGCCATCCGCGCCGCCCGGCCGTTCTTCGACCATCTCGAGGTGTGGCCCGACATCCTCCTGCCCGAACTGCGCGTGGCTATCGAGTACGACACCGTGGGCAGGCACGGCCTGGAGCACGTCGGCGGGCGCGAAGACGCCGATCGCCGCAAGGATCGCGTGGTCCGCGCCTCCGGCTGGGAGGTCGTGCGCATCCGCACCGGCAAGCTCGAGCCGCTCGGCCCGCACGACCTGCAGCTGGCGGCCTGGTCGCGGCGTGGACTCGATCCGCTCATCGACGCGCTGCGCGGCATCCGCGGCAGCCTCCTCGTCGACGCGTATCTCGTCTGAGAGCGAGATCACGGGGCCCGGCGCGTCACCGACTCCGCTGGAGGCACCCGGAACACCAGGAACGTCGTGACCGCGAGGATCAGGATGCCGACCGACTCCACGATCACCGTCTCGGGGACCAGCATGAAGTCCCACTCCTGCGTGATGCCGAAGAGCCCCACGGTCAGTGCGAGAACCAGCGCGAGCAGGGTGGCGATCAGGAACAGCAGGCTGAGGACGGTCGTGAGCTGCAGAAGCCGGCCGCGCAGCGCGAGCATCCCGATCGCCAGGACCAGCCCGGCGACGAAGTTGAGGATGAACAGCACGCCGAGGATGCCGCCCACCCCGTTGAGCGCGAGGTAGAGGTGGATCCCGCCGGCGGCGACGAGCGCGAGGGCGCTCAGGATGCGCATGACCCACAGCACGCGCAGACCGGTCTGGCTCATCGTCCTACCCGCTCTCTTCCGGAGGCGACGCGGTGGCGGCCCTCTCCAGGGACACGATTTCGCGGCGCGCCGGGTTCATCCGGACGAGCCAGACGACGTCGCGGCCGAACGACTCGAGCATGAGCGCCAGTGCCGTCACGACGACGAGGACGTTCGCCCCGAGAGGCAGCAGCTGCGACGCCACGGCCGCGAGGGCGATGCCGCTCGCTGCCGTCACCACCTTGCGCCAGTACCTCGGGGGCAGCGTCGCGCGCATGAAAGGCAGGGCCCAGCCCGCGGCGACGAAGCCGTACCGCAGCAGCCCGATGATCAGCACCCACCAGCCGACGAACGGTGCGACGTACACGCTCAGCACGAGCAGAAGGAACGCGTCGACCTCCATGTCGAAGCGCGCACCCAGCTCGCTCTCGCTGCCGGTGCGCCGGGCGACGTAGCCGTCCACGCCGTCCAGAACGAGAGCCACCGCCACGATCGACACGAACAGGGCAGCGGATGCCTCGCCCCAGAACGACGCGACCACCATCGCGGTCACCACTCCGACGAGCATCGACCGCGTCGCGGTGACGGCGTTGGCCGCCCCGAACCGCTCGGCTCGGCGGCGGCGCAGCGCCACGGTCAGCAGCAGCGTGGACACGACGAGGTAGCCGATGCCCGCTGCCCATGCCGGCGGCGGGAGGGGGACGACGACGCCGACCGGGACGAGCAGCACGCAGCCGCCCACGGCCCACCACCACGGCGTCCACTGAACTTTTCGCATCCGCTCCCCGTGTTCCCATCATGGCGGTCACCGGGAACACGACGAAGACACCCGCCGCGGTTCACCGGGAGGAGCGGGATGCTGCGACCGCCTGGTGGACGGTGGCTCCGGGCTCGGGGGAATTCCGGCCGGCGCCGCTGCCTCCGCGGTCGGACGGCGAGGCGTCGGTGCGAACCTTGTGGACCGGGGTCAGCCGGGGCACCGAGTCGCTCGTCGCGCGAGGACAGGTCCCGGTCACGGAGCGGGAGCGCATGCGCGCCCCGTTCCAGGAGGGCGACTTCCCGTTCCCCGTGAAGTACGGCTACCTCAACGTCGGTGTCGTGGAGGACGGACCCCCGGACGTGCGCGGGCGGACGGTGTTCGCGCTGTACCCGCATCAGTCGCGGTTCGTCGTACCCGCCGAGGCCCTGGCGGTCGTTCCGGAAGGCGTGCCGGCCCGTCGTGCGGTGCTCGCGGGTGCGGTCGAGACGGCGGTCAACGTGCTGTGGGATGCCCGGGCGCTCGTCGGTGACCGGATCGTGGTCGTCGGCGCCGGCATGATCGGCGGTGCGATCGCGCGCGTAGCGCGCGGCATCCCAGGCGCCGACGTCACGGTCGTCGATGTCGACGAGTCCAAGCGATCGGTGGCCGATGCGCTGGGGGTGCGCTTCGCGCCGGCGGAGGGTCCGATCGGCGAGGCCGATGTGGTCATCGAGTCCAGCGGCAGCGCCGAAGGGCTTCAGCTCGCCCTGCGCGCGGCCCCCGCCGACGGGGAGGTGGTGGTCGCCAGCTGGTTCGGCGACCGGCCCGTGCCGTTGGAGCTGGGGGCCGACTTCCACTCGCGGCGCCTGGCGATCCGCTCCAGCCAGGTCGGGGCCGTCGCGTCGAGCAGGCGATCGCGGCGCACGACACGGGATCGCCTAGCGCTCGCCCTCCGCCTGCTGCAAGACCCTGCCTTCGACGCGCTGCTGGGTGCAAGCTCCTCGTGGAGACAGTTCCCCGAGGTCGTGGCCGCGCTCGCGGACGGCACGGCGGGAGGGCTCTGTCACACCTTCGATTGGAGTGCGGCATGAGCTTCAGCGTCACCGTCCGCGATCACCTCATGGTCGCGCACAGCCTGCGGGGCGAGGTGTTCGGCCCCGCCCAGAGCCTGCACGGGGCGACGTTCCTCGTCGACGCGACGTTCCGGGCCGCCGAGCTCGACGACGACGGCGTCGTGGTCGACATGGGGCGGGCGGCGGAGGCGGTGCGTGAGATCGTCGCATCGCTCAACTACCGCAACCTCGACGACGAGCCCGACCTGCGGGGCGTCAACACGACGACGGAGCGCCTCTGCCAGATCATCGGCGACCGCCTCGCGGGGCGGGCGCGCGACGGCGCGCTGGGCGACACGGCGCTGACCGGCATCACGGTGACGCTCCACGAGTCGCACGTGGCCTGGGCCTCGTACGAGGTGACGGTGTGACACGACCCGGCATCGTGTTCATCGTCCCCGCCGGGATCGATGACCCGGGCCGGGTCAGCGGCGGGAACGTCTACGACCAGCACGTGCGCGACGGCCTGCGCCGCCGCGGGTGGGCGGTGACGACGGTGGAGGCATCCGACGGTGCCGCTGTCGCGTCCGCCCTGCGGACAGCCGACGACGGTGCGCTCGTGCTGGTCGACGGTCTGGCTGCGTGCTGGGCGCCGGCGGAGGTCGAGGCGTCGTCGCCGCGGGTGCGGCTCGTGCTCCTCATGCACATGGTGGCGGCGGTGTTCCCCGACGCCGACATCGACACCGTCGCGGCGGAGCGGCGTGCGGCGCAGAGCGCTCGCCGCGTCATCGCGACCAGCCGCTGGACGGCCGACCAGCTCGTGGGCCGCGGGCTCTCGACGCGTGATCGCGTCACCGTCGCCGCGCCCGGAGTCGTGGCGGCGGAGGTGAGCGTCCCGGACGGTGACGACCGGTTCCTCTGCGTGGGGGTGCTTGCGCCGCACAAGGGTCAGGACACCCTGCTGGCAGCCCTCGCCCGCCTGCGCGAAGCAGACTGGTCGTGTGCGATCGTCGGGTCCGCCGAGCCGTACCCGCGATTCGCCTCGCGGATCCAGCGGGAGGCGCAGGCGCTCGGCGGCCGCGTCACGCTCACCGGAGTGCTCACAGGCGACGAACTCGCCGAGATGTACCGGCGCAGCGCCGTGCTCGTCGCGCCGTCGCGCGTCGAGAGCGCGGGCATGGCCGTGGGCGAGGCGCGAGGCCGCGGGCTTCCCGTCGTCGCCGCGGCGACGGGCGGCATCCCCGACACCGTCGCCGGCGGCGGCGCGGTCCTGGTCCGGCCCGGCGACGCCGTCGAGCTGGCCGCCGCCCTGCACGCGTGGATGAGCGATCCGGGCCTTCGCGCGCGGCTGCGCCGCGAGGCGCTCGCCGCGCGGGACGCGCTGCCGCGATGGGACGACACGATCGAGAGCGTCGCCGCCGCCCTGGAGTCGGCATGAGCTCCATCTCGACGGCGACGGCCGAATGGCTCGCGCTGCGCGCCCGTGCCGACGACGCCGCCCGCTCCGCCGAGCTGGCGCGCGAGCTGGCCCGGTTGGTCGGACCGGGACCCGTGGACGTGCACGACCTCGGCGCGGGAACCGGCGCCATGGCGCGCTGGCTCGCGCCGCTGCTTCCCGGTCCGCAGCGCTGGACCCTGCGCGACGGTGACGCGGGGATCCTCGCGCACGCGGACCTCCGGTCGGTCGCCGACCGAGACGGGCGTCCGATCGCCGCGGAATGGGTGGTGGAGGATCTGGCGGAGCTGCCGCGCGACGCGTTCCACGGGGCGTCGGCGGTGACGGCATCCGCTCTCCTCGACGTGATCACCGAGCAGGAGGCCGCGCACATCGTGGCCGCGTGCACCGCCGCGGGCGTGCCGGCGCTGTTCAGCCTCAGCGTGACCGGGGAGGCCGCGCTGCGGCCCCGCACGGGTGAGGACGCCGCGCTGGAGCGCACGATCGGCGCGGCGTTCGACGCCCATCAGCGGCGCGATGCGGACGGGCGGCGCATGCTCGGCCCCGACGCGGTGCGCGTCGTCGCGGAGCGTTTCGCCGCGGCCGACTGGCGCATCAGGACGATGCCGACGCCGTGGCGACTGGGCGCTCACGACCGCGCCCTGGCCGCCGCGTGGCTCGACGGCTGGGTCGACGCGGCGATCGAGCAGCGTCCCGACCTCGCGGGCCCGGCCGGGGAGCTGCGTCGCCGGCGCCGCGCGCAGGCCGACGCCGGCGATCTCCGGGTCGTCGTGGGGCACGAGGATCTGCTCGCATGGCCGGGCTGAGTGCGGCTCCCCGGGCCGGCGGAACCGGCCTCGCGGGCCGGGACCGCTTCCGTTCCCCGCGCGGGAGGGGCATCATCGGGTGCAGGAGATCCGCATGAGAGAGCGACCGTACGTCACACTCAGCTGCGCGATGTCGATCGACGGATACCTCGACAGCGCCGAGCCCCGGCGTCTCGCGATGTCGAACGCCTCCGACCTGGACCGGGTGGACGAGGTGCGCGCGCGGAGCGACGCGATCATGGTCGGGGCCTCGACGGTGCGCCGCGACGATCCGCGCCTGCTGGTGCGCGACACCGCTCGGCGCGCGCGGCGGCTGGCGCTCGGGCTGCCCGAATCGCCGACGAAGGTGACCGTCACCGCGAGCGGAGACCTCCCCGCCGATGCGGCCTTCTTCACCACCGGCGACGCGCCGCGCATCGTGTACTGCCCCGCCGAGGTCGCGGTGCCGCTCCGGGATCGGCTGGGGGAGCGGGCGACGGTCGTCGGGTCGGGCCAGGACTGCGTCACCATGACCGCCGTGCTCGACGACCTGGGCGACCGGGGGGTGCGCAGTCTCATGGTCGAGGGCGGCGGCAAGGTGCTGACGCAGTTCCTCACCGCAGATCTCGTCGACGAGTTCCACCTCGTCGTCGCGCCGTTCTTCGTGGGCGAGGACCGCGCTCCGCGTGCGGTCGGGGCCGGGCGCTTCCCGTGGACGGCCTCGCGGCGTGCCCGGCTTGCCGAGACGTTCCGGATCGGCGACGTCGTGCTCCTGCGCTATGCGCTGTCGGAGCGATTCGGCGCCCTTGACGGCGACGGCCTCGGCGACGGCGCCGCATCACGCCGGAACGCGACCGAGACGGTGCCCGCCGAACGGCGCTGACGTGGGCGCGGTCAGCGGACGAGTCGTCCCTGCGCCGCGCCGGCGCCTCAGGACCGCCGCCGCGCTGACGCTCCTGATCGTCGTGCCGCTCGTGCCTGGCGTGATCTCGACCGGCTCGGCCCTCCGACTCGTGGGGATCCCCGTCGAGTCCCTCGTGATCCTGCTGCTGCTCGCCGTGGTGCCGTGGCGTCCCGGCCGCGTGGCGCTCGCCGCGGCGTTCGGGACGTTCGTGTGCGTGGCCGTCGTCCTGGCCGCTGTCGATCGCGGATACGACGTCGCGCTGGGGACGCGCTTCGTGCCGCTCGACTGGCCGCAGCTCGGCGACGCCTACGGCGTGCTGGCCGCCGCGATCGGCCCGCTGCCCGCGAGTGCGCTGGTGGGCGCGGCGCTGGCCGTGCTCGTCGCGGCGGCGTGCGCGCTGGCGTGGGCCGCACTGCGCATCGATGCCGTCGGAGCCGGCCACAGCCACCGACGCCACCGCGCCCTCGCGGCCGTCACCGGCGTCTGGATCGTGCTCGCGGCGGCTGCGATCCCGCTGGGTGCCACCGGCCCCGTCGCGGCGGCGGCATCCACCGGGTCCGTCGGCGCGGCCGTCTCGCGGACGGTCACCGCGCTGCACGACCGAGAAGCCGTCGCGCGCGCGATCGCCGACGACCGCTACGCCGATGCCGCGCCCGGCGGCCTCGTCAGGGCTCTCCGGGGCAAGGACGTCGTGATCGCGTTCATCGAGAGCTACGGGCGGGTGGCGCTGGAAGGCGGCGGCTTCTCGTCCGGAGTGAACGACACCCTGCGCCGAGGCGAGAGTGCGCTGGCCGCAGAGGGGTACGTCGCCGAGAGCGCGTGGCTGACCTCGCCGACGTCCGGGGGAGTCAGCTGGCTGGCGCACGCGACGCTGCAGAGCGGCGTGTGGATCGACTCGCAGACCGCCTACACAGAGGTGATGCGCAGCGACCGTCTCACGCTGAGCGCGGCGTTCGCCGAGGCGGGCTGGCGAACCGTCGGCGTGGTGCCGTCGAACACCCAGCCGTGGCCGGTCGGCCAGGATTTCTACCGTTTCGACGAGATCTGGGATGCCACCGATCTCGGGTACCGCGGCCCGCCCTTCGGGTATGCGCGCGTCCCGGACCAGTATGTCTGGAAGCATTTCGCCGACCACGAGCTCGCCGGTTCCGCACAGCCGGTCATGGCGGAGGTCGACCTGGTGTCGTCGCACACGCCGTGGGCGCCGCTGCCGGAGCTCGTGCCGTGGGGTCACGTCGGAGACGGGAGCGTCTACCACGTTCAGCGGTCGCGGAGCGCCTCGGCGGGCGAGGTGTGGGAGGACGCCGAGACGGTTCAGCGGCACTACGGAAGATCCATCGAGTACGCCCTCGGCTCGATGCTCGCGTTCCTCGAGAACGTGGACGACCGCGATCTGGTGCTCATCGCGCTCGGCGATCACCAGCCGGCGCCGATCGTCACCGGAGAAGGCGCCGGCCGCGACGTGCCGGTCAGCATCATCGCGAAGGATCCTGCCGTGCTGGAGGCGATCGCCGGGTGGGAGTGGACGCCGGGGCTCCGACCCGGGACGACCTCTCCGGTGTGGGGGATGGACGCCTTCCGTGATCGGCTCTTCTCCGCGTTCCGGGAATAGCAGCGTGCGTGGGGCGTTGTGAGTGATACCCCATGGGGGTATAACGGAAGCACAGGCTCGTGAGGAGAATCCCGTGAACGATCCGCACCACGACGCCGCCGCCGGCGCCGTCGCACACGACCACACCGATACGGTGCACAGCGAGTCGCCCCACGAAGCTCACGACGCGCACGCGGGTCACGGCGGTCACGCCGGGCACGGGGCCGACCACGTGGCGCGCTTCCGCCGGCTGTTCTGGATCAACCTGGTCCTCGCCGTCCCGGTCGTCGCCTTCTCGGGCATGTTCGCCATGCTGCTCGGCTACACGCTTCCCGACGCCCCGATCGTGTCCTGGATCTCACCGATGCTCGGCACTGTCATGTTCTTCTGGGGCGGCTGGCCCTTCCTCACGGGAGCCGTCTCGGAGCTGCGGGCCCGCAAGCCCGGGATGATGCTCCTCATCGGGCTCGCCATCACCGTCGCGTTCTTCGCGTCGTGGGGTGCGAGCCTCGGCCTTCTCCATCACGAGCTCGAGTTCTGGTGGGAGCTGGCTCTCCTCATCGTGATCATGCTGCTCGGCCACTGGATCGAGATGCGCTCGCTCGCGCAGACGACGTCGGCGCTGGACTCGCTGGCAGCCCTTCTCCCCGACGAGGCCGAGCGCGTCGAGGGGGATCGCATCGTGACGGTGCCGCCCGCCGACCTGGCCGTCGGCGACGTCGTGGTGGTACGCCCCGGCGGGCGCGTCCCCGCCGACGGCCGCATCGTCGACGGCCGCGCCGACATGGACGAGTCGATGGTCACCGGCGAGTCGCGGGCCGTCGCGCGCTCGCGGGGCGACCAGGTCACCGCAGGGACCGTCGCGACGGATTCGGGGCTGCGCGTCGAGGTGACCGCCACCGGCGACGACACCACGCTCGCGGGCATCCAGCGTCTGGTCGCCGAGGCGCAGAACTCGACATCGCGCGCCCAGCGCCTGGCCGACCGCGCCGCGGGATGGCTGTTCTGGTTCGCGCTCGGCGCCGCTGCGGTCACGGCCGTCGTGTGGACCGCGTTCGGGATGCCGGACGAGGCGGTGGTCCGGACGATCACCGTGCTGGTGATCGCGTGCCCGCACGCGCTCGGGCTGGCGATCCCCCTCGTGGTCTCGATCGCGACCGAGCGCGCCGCCCGCGGCGGCGTCCTGGTGAAGGACCGCCTCGCGCTGGAGAGCATGCGCACGGTCGACGCGGTGCTCTTCGACAAGACAGGCACGCTCACCAAGGGCGAGCCCACGGTGGTCGACGTCGCGGCGGTGGCCGACATCGACGCCGACGCCGTGCTGGCGCTCGCCGCCTCGGCCGAGGCCGACAGCGAGCACCCCCTCGCCCGCGCCATCGTCCGGGCTGCGCACGAGCGCGGACTCGCGGTGGCCACGGCGGCCGACTTCCAGTCCTCGCCCGCGGTCGGCGTGACCGCCACCGTCGGCGGTCAGGTCGTGCGGGTCGGCGGCCCTCGCCTGCTGGAGGAGATCGGCGCGGCGGACGTGACGGCGGCGGAGGACTGGCGGGAGCAGGGGTCGACCGTGCTGCACGTGGTCCGCGACGGCGAGGTCGTCGGCGGGCTGGCGCTGGCCGACGAGATCCGGCCGGAGTCCCGCGAGGCCGTCGAGGCGCTGCACGCGCTGGGCGTCGAGGTCGTCATGATCACCGGGGATGCGGAGCCCGTCGCGCGTTCTGTGGCCGAGGCCCTCGGCATCCGTCGCGTGTTCGCGGGTGTGCGACCCGAGGACAAGTCGGCCAAGGTCGCCGAGCTGCAGTCGGAGGGGCTGAAGGTCGCGATGGTCGGCGACGGCGTGAACGACGCTCCCGCGCTCGCCCGCGCGGACGTCGGCATCGCGATCGGCGCCGGCACGGATGTCGCCATCGGGTCGGCGGGGGTCATCCTCGCCTCGAGCGATCCGCGCTCGGTGCTCTCGGTGATCGAGCTGTCGCGCGCCGGCTACCGCAAGATGTCGCAGAACCTGTGGTGGGCGGCGGGGTACAACCTCCTCTCGGTGCCGCTGGCGGCCGGCGTGCTCGCCCCCGTCGGCTTCGTGCTGCCGATGTCGGTCGGCGCCCTCCTGATGTCGCTGTCGACGGTCGTGGTGGCCCTCAACGCCCAGCTGCTGCGCCGCCTCGACCTGAGCCCCGAGCACAGCGCCCGCGCCGTCCTCGAACGCTGACGCCGGGGCGAGGCGATGGGTCGCGGCATCCGCCCCCATCGCCTCGCCCGTGGCGGGGATAGGGTTTGAGCATGAGCGCGACTCCTCCCGGATGGTATGACGACGGCCACGGCGCCCTGCGGTGGTGGGACGGCAGTCAGTGGACGGAGCATGTCGCTCAGCCCGACCCGGAGGCGTCGGAGGCCCCGACCGAGGCCGAGATCGTGGCCGCGCAGCTGGGCTTCGGCGGCGGCGAGCCCGCTGCGACCGCGGGGACCGCCGGCCCTGACGCGCCCGCTCAGCCCGTCACCGCCGCACCCGCCGCGACCGCGGCCGCCCCGGGGGCGGCATCCGTCGCATCTCCTGGGTATGCTGCCGGCGCGCCTGCCCAGGCGGTCGTGCCCGCGGCGACGCCGCCCTACGCGGGGCAGCCCCAGCCGCCGTACCCCGGCGGTGCACCTGCGGGCGGCGCCTTCACCGCCGCCACCGAACCTCGCAGGTCCAAGCTCTGGATCGTGTGGGTGGTGCTCGGCGTCGTGCTTCTCGGCGTCGTCATCGCGGCGGCCGTGCTGATCCCGCTGCTGATCCTCTCGGCGTCGACGTCCGGCGGCTCCGCGCAGAGCGATAACGAGCGCTCGGCCGTCGCCGCCGTGGAGCTGTTCGACGAGGCCTATCAGCAGGGCGACTGCGACGCCCTCGCCGAGGCGACGACGGAGGAGTTCCGGGCGGCGAACGGCTTCGACGACTGCGCCGCCTTCCAGGAGCAGGCCGCCGCCTTCAACGCGGCCCTCCAGGAGTACGAGATCGAGGTGACGGACGTCGAGACCGTCGCGGACGTGATCGTCGTGACGACGACGGAGAGCTACTCCGAGGTCGGCGAGGACGCCGAGCCCACCCCGGGCTCCGCGGTGTACGAGTACACGGTGGTCGATTCCGGCGGCGCCTGGCTCGTCGACGACGTCGCCGGCGGATGAGCGCGGCGCAGGCGATCCGTCCTCCGCGCGACGCGCGCTTCTACCTCACCTGCGTGGGGATCGGCCTGCTGGCGGGCCTGCTGTCGGGCCTCTTCGGCGTCGGCGGCGGAACCGTCATCGTGCCGTTCCTCGTGATGCTGCTGCGCTTCGACCAGCGCCTCGCCGCGGGGACGTCTCTGGCGGCGATCGTCCCGACCGCCACGGTGGGCGTCATCTCCTACGCCGTCCACGGCTCCGTCGCCTGGATCGCCGCGCTGCTGCTCGCCGCCGGCGCGGTGGTCGGCGCCCAGATCGGCACGTGGCTCCTGCCCAGGCTCTCGCTCACGGTGCTGCGGTCGGCGTTCGTCGGGTTCCTGGTCGCGGTGATCGTGAGCCTCTTCGTCGTGATCCCGTCGCGCGACGCCGAGCTCGTCCTCACGTGGCTGAGCGGCGCCGCGCTGGTCGTGCTGGGGGTCGTCACGGGCATCCTCTCGGGTCTCATCGGCGTCGGCGGCGGCATCATCGTCGTTCCGGCGCTCATGGTGCTGTTCGGAACGAGCGATCTGGTCGCCAAGGGCACCTCGCTGCTCATGATGATCCCGACCGCGCTGTCGGGCACCGTCGGCAACATCCGCCGCCGCAACGTCGACCTGGTGGCGGCGGCGATCGTGGGCATCGCAGCCTGCACGACGACGGCTCTCGGCGCGTGGGCGGCGGTGCTGATCGACCCTGTCGTGGCGAACGCCCTCTTCGCGGCGTATCTCGTCGTGATCGCCGTGCAGATGGCGATCCGTGCCTGGAAGGGCCGCTCCCGTCCGGCCGGGGGGTCCGAAGCCGCTCGGTAGGATGGCCTGGTGCCAGTGAACCCCGAGCTCGTCGAGCGTGACTTCCCGCCGACGGCCCCCTACCTCGTGGGTCGCGAGAAGGTGCGCGAGTTCGCGCGCGCCGTCTTCGCCGACGACCCGCAGCACATCGACCCGTCGGCCGCGCAGGCGCTGGGCTACAAGGACGTCGTCGCCCCTCCCACGTTCGCCATCGTCGTCACCGACGCCACGCTCCAGCAGCTGCTGGGCGAGCCCGACTCCGGCATCGTCCTCAAGAACGTGCTGCATGCCGAGCAGAAGTTCCGCTACTCCAGGCCGATCGTGGCGGGCGACGCGCTGACGGCGAAGCTCTCGGTCACCGGCATCCGCGCGATGGGCGCTGCGTCGATGGTCACGAGCGAGTCCGAGATCACGGATGCCGCGGGGGACCACGTCGTGACGGCGACCTCCGTGCTGCTCGTGGGGGAGGGCGACCAGTGAGCGCTGCATCGACGGGCCCGGCGATGGATGCGCTCGCCGTGGGCGACGTCGTCGCCGAGCGCACGGTCCACCTGACCCGCGAATCCCTCGTGCGCTACGCCGGCGCCTCCGGGGACTTCAACCCGATCCACTACCGCGACGATGTCGCCGCCGCTGTCGGACTGCCGGGAGTCCTGGCGCACGGCATGCTCACGATGGGCCTGGCCGTCGGCACCGTCGGGTCGTGGATCGGCGACACCGGTCGCATCCTCGAGTACGGCGTGCGGTTCACCAAGCCCGTCGTGGTCGACCCCGAGTCCGGCGCCGACGTCACCGTGGTCGCGAAGGTCGGCGCGGTCGACGAGGAGTCCGCCCGCATCGATCTCACCGTGTCGTACGAGGGCACCACCGTGCTGGTCAAGGCGCAGGTGCGCGTGCGGACCGCCTGACGCATGCCCGAGGTCATCCCCGTGCCGCTGTCGCGGCTCACGACACTCCGCACCGGCGGTCTGCCCGCCCGCATGATCGAGGCGACGACTCGTGACGAGCTCGTCGACGCCCTCCGCGACGTGTGGGCGTCCGGCGACGAATGGCTCGTGCTCGGCGGCGGATCGAACCTGTTCGTCGGCGACGAGCCGTTCGACGGCACCGTCGTGCGCGTGCTCACGAAGGGCATCGAGCGGATGCCGTCGCCTCTGCCGGGCCGGGTGCGCCTGAGGGTGCAGGCAGGACACGACTGGGACGACCTCGTCGCGTACGCCGTGGACGCCGGCCTCGGCGGTCTGGAGGCGATGTCGGGGATCCCCGGCACCGTCGGCGCGGCGCCGGTGCAGAACATCGGCGCCTACGGGCAGGAGATCGTCCAGACGCTCAGCGAGGTCGAACTGCTCGACGAGTCGACCGGCGAGGTCTCCACGGTGCCGGCCGCCGAGCTCGGCCTCGGGTTCCGGACGTCCGTGCTCAAGCACCACTACGGCTCGGTGCCCGAGCGTCGTGCCGTGATCCTGTCGGTCACCCTCGACCTGCCCGAGATCGGCCCCGACGCCCGTCGCATCGCCGGCGACCAGCTGCGCACGGCGCTGCGTGTCGGCCCCGACGACGAGGTGACGCTCGCGTGGGTGCGCGACCGGATCCTCGAGACCCGTCGCAGCAAGGGCATGGTGCTCGACGCCGACGACCCCGACACGTACAGCGCCGGCTCGTTCTTCCAGAACGCCGTGGTGTCGGCCTCGTTCGCCCGGACGCTTCCCGACGCGTGCCCGCGCTGGCCCGTGCACCCAGACCTCGATCCGGTCCTGGTCATCCCGCTCGCGACCTTCGACGGCCACGTGCCCGCGCCCACGACCGTCGAGTCCGACGTGAAGGTGAGCGCCGGATGGCTCATCGAGCAGGCCGGAGTCCGCAAGGGCTTCAAGCTGCCCCGCTCGCGCGCGGGACTGTCGACCAAGCACGCCCTCGCGCTGACCAACCGCGGCAGCGCGACCGCCGCCGAGCTGGCCGAGCTCGCCCGCTTCATCCAAGGCCGCGTGCAGTCCGAGTTCGGGCTCCTCCTCCAGCCCGAGCCCGTGCTGGTCAACGTCGAGCTCTGACACCCCCCATCCCGGGTTTGGGGCGCGCGGCACCCGTTCGGGGCGCGCGCGACGCGCCCCGAACGAGCGGGACGCGCCCCGAACGAGCTGTGTCGCTAGGACGCGAAGAGGCGCTGCAGGCGCTGGATACCCTCGAGCAGGGCCTCGTCGCCGAGGGCGTACGAGAGGCGCAGGTAGCCGGACGGGCCGAAGGCCTCGCCGGGGACGACCGCGACCTCGGCCTCTTCGAGGATGAGGTCGGCGAGCTCGAGCGACGTCGTCGGGGTCTTGCCCGCCCACTCGCGGCCGAGGAGGCCGCGGACGTCGGGGTAGGCGTAGAACGCGCCCAGCGGGTTGGGCACGGTCACGCCGTCGATCTTCGACAGCTCCGACACGATGGTGCGGCGGCGGCGGTCGAAGGCCAGGCGCATCTGCTCGACCTCTCCCTGCGGGCCGGTGAGGGCGGCCAGCGCCGCGCGCTGCGCGATGTTGTTGACGTTCGAGCACAGGTGCGACTGCAGGTTGCCGGCGATCTTGATGGCGTCCGCGGGTCCGACCATCCAGCCCAGGCGCCAGCCGGTCATGGCGTAGGTCTTGGCCACGCCGTTGACGAGGATCGTCTGGGCCGCGGCATCCGGAACCGCCTCGACGATCGAGATCGCACGGGTGCCCTCGTAGACGAGGTTCTGGTAGATCTCGTCGGAGATGATCCAGATGCCGTGCTCGACCGCCCATTCGCCGATCGCGGTGGTCTCCTCGGCGGTGTACACCGCGCCGGTGGGGTTGGAGGGAGAGACGAAGACGAGGGCCGTCGTGCGCTCGGTGCGTGCCGCCTCGAGCTGCTCGACGGTGACCTTGTACTCCTGATCGGCCCCGGCGAAGACCTCGACCGGGACGCCGTCGGCCAGGGCGATCGCCTCGGGGTAAGTGGTCCAGTACGGGGCGGGGAGCAGGACCTCGTCGCCCGGGTTGAGGACCGTCTGGAAGGCCTGGTACACGGCCTGCTTGCCGCCGTTGGTGACGATGATCCGCGACGGGTCGACGTCCAGGCCCGAGTCGTGCAGCGTCTTGGCGGCGATGGCCTCGCGCAGCACCGGCAGGCCGGCCGCCGGTGTGTAGCGGAAGTTGGCGGGATCGCGCAGCGCCTCGGCGGCGGCATCCACGATGTATCCGGGCGTCGCGAAGTCGGGCTCGCCCGCCGCGTACGAGATGACGGGGCGGCCGGCGGCCTGCAGCGCCTTGGCCTTGGCGTCGACCTTGAGGGTCGCGGACTCGGCGATGGCGGAGAGCTTGCGGGAGAGCGGTGCGCGTTCGGTCACGCTTCGAGCGTAGTCCGAGCGGCGCGGCGGTTCAGCCGCTGCTTCCTCACGGGCGGCCTGCGACCGGTGGGGGAGCGGCGCCGGCGACGGCGGGTCTCGCCGCCGCCGCCCGGCGAGCCCTTTCCGCGGCTCCCCCGGCCGGGATAGCCTGTGCCTCGTGGACGCGTGGATCTGGGGTGCGGTCGTGCTCGCCATCGTGCTCGTGATCGCCGGGGGGATCGCCTGGTGGCTCGCGCGCGGCTGCGTCCTCACCATGATCGGCGCGACCGGCGCCATCGTCGGCGGCGTCATGTCGCTCGTCGCGCTGGCGGTGCTGCTCGACCTCGACACCGGCCTGCGGGTCTCAGCGATCGGCACGGTGGCGTCGGGCGTCTGGCTGCTCGCGTGGGCGCTGGCCGGCGGCATCCGCGGTCAGCGCATGCTTCGCGCCGAAGAGCGAGCGGATGCCGCCGCCGACGCCCTCGTGGCGCCCACCGCGCCCGCACGCCCGCGCAGCATCTGACACGCCGACTGCCCGTTCGCGGGGCGGTTCGCGGCCCGCGCCTCGCTCCGCACCCCGACCCGGTGGACGCGGGCATCCACCGAATGGGGGATGCCTCCTCCTGCGGATGA
This sequence comes from Microbacterium sp. NPDC055455, assembly GCF_053619935.1. Classification (NCBI taxonomy): domain Bacteria; kingdom Bacillati; phylum Actinomycetota; class Actinomycetes; order Micrococcales; family Microbacteriaceae; genus Microbacterium; species Microbacterium sp. NPDC055455. The sequence goes on along the minus strand of NZ_JBSHLB010000003.1, from coordinate 163,718 downwards.
CGGCTGGGCGAGGCGGCTCGGCGCCGCGAGGCTGAAGACATGAGAACTCCAGCGGTGCAGGTGCGGAACCTGCAGAAGACGTATGACGGCCGCGCGGTCGTCGACGACGTGAGCTTCGACATCGAGCAGGGCGAGACCTTCGCCCTGCTCGGCCCGAACGGCGCCGGCAAGTCGACGACCGTCGAGATCCTCGAAGGGTACCGCCGGCGCAGCGGCGGCACGGTGAGCGTGCTCGGCGTCGACCCCGAGCACGGCGGACTCGAGTGGAAGGCGCGTCTGGGGATCGTGCTGCAGGTGTGCGGCCAGAGCGGTCTGCTCACCGTCCGCGAGCAGCTGCGGCAGTTCGCGGGCTTCTACCCCGACGCGCGAGACGTCGACGAGGTCATCTCCGCCGTCGGCCTCACGGCCCAGGCGAAGATGCGGACCTCGAAGCTGTCGGGTGGCCAGCAGCGCCGGGTCGACGTCGCGATGGGGATCATCGGCCGGCCCGAGCTGCTCTTCCTCGACGAGCCGACGACCGGCTTCGATCCGGAGGCCCGCCGGGAGTTCTGGGAGCTGATTCGCGGGCTCAAGGCGGACGGCACCACGATCCTGCTCACGACCCACTACCTCGATGAGGCGGCTCAGCTCGCCGATCGGGTGGCCGTCATCGCGGACGGCCGGCTGCAGGCGGTGGGGCAGGTCGACACGTTCGGCGGACCGCAGGCCCGCGTGCCGCTCGTCCGGTGGCACGAGCAGGGCGTCCGGCGGGAGCAGCGCGCGACCGCGCCGCTGCGCTTCGTCGGCGAGCTCACCGAGAGGCTGGGGCACGAGCCGGAGCAGCTCGAGATCGTCCGCCCGAGCCTCGAGGACATCTATCTGGAACTGGTCGCGAGCGCATCCGGCGTCGCGGCGGCGGACATGAAGGAGACGGTGCGATGAGCACGACGGCGATACGGGTGCCGGGGATCGTCCCGACCGGCCTGTGGCGGGCGCAGTTCGAGCTGAGGCAGTACTTCCGCTCCGGCGACACGCTCTTCTTCACGTTCCTGTTCCCGGTCTTCATGCTGGGACTCTTCAGCGTCGCCTTCGGCGGGGACGGCGACGTGCAGATCGCGCCGGGCGTGCCGGCGCTGCCGATGGCGCAGCTGTACCTGCCCGGCATGATGGCGGCAGGGCTTCTGCTGTCGGGGTTCCAGAACCTCGCGATCGACATCGCCCTGGAGCGCTCGGACGGCACGCTCAAGCGGCTGGGAGGGTCCCCCCTCTCCCCGGTGAGCTACTTCCTGGGCAAGATCGCGCAGGTCCTGGTCACCGGCGTCCTGCAGACGGTGCTGCTGCTCGCGGTCGCCGGCATCCTGCTGGGCGTGCCGCTGCCCACCGAGCCGGCGCAGTGGCTCACGTTCGCATGGGTGTTCGTGCTCGGCATCGCCACGTCGGCTCTCCTCGGCATCGCGTTGTCGAGCGTGCCTCGCACGGCCAAGAGCGCGACCGCGGTCGTGATCCCGGTCGGACTCGTCCTGCAGTTCATCTCCGGCGTGTACCTCATGTTCTGGCAGCTGCCGGAGTGGCTGCAGAACATCGCGTCGCTCTTCCCGCTGAAATGGATGGCGCAGGGCATGCGGGCGGTCTTCCTCCCCGATGCCTTCGCGGCGCTCGAGCAGGGCGGCGAGTGGAATCTGGGCGGCGTCGCCGCGGCGCTGGGGATCTGGCTCGTGGTGGGGCTCGTGCTCTCCCTCGTCACCTTCCGGTGGATCCGCCGCAACGCGTAGCCTCACTCAGGGACAGGAGGACGGATGCTGCAGAAGCGGTGGTGGGACATCGCGGTCGTCGCCGGATCGGCGTCGATCGCGATGGCCATCGCCTTCGGCCTGGGGCCGGGGGGCGCGGCCGAACGGGCGATCGCGTTCGTGGCCATCGCCGCGTTCGCGCTGGCGTACTTCGTGATCGCGCGCCCCGCGATCGGCGCCGCGTCGACGGTGCGGTTCGTCGCGTTCATGATGACGATCGCTGTCATCCTCACCGTCGGAACCGCGGCGACCGCGTTCCTCGCGACCCTCCAGGTGCTCGCGTACCCGCTGGCGTGGGTGCTCGGCGACACCCGCCGCCGCGGCGTCATCGGGTCGGCTGTGATCGCCGCGGCTGTGATGCTCGGCTACGCGATCGGCGGCGGCTTCACCGTGGGCGCGATCGTCGCGGGACTGACGACCGCCGGGTTCTCGTTCGCCTTCGCGACCGCGTTCGGCCTGTGGATCTCGGGTATCGCGGAGTACGGCGAGGAGCGGGCGCGACTGCTCGACGAGCTGACGGCGGCGCAGGCCGAGGTGCGGGCGCTGAGCCACGAGCGTGGTGCGTCGGAGGAGCGGGAGCGGCTCGCCCGTGACATCCACGACACGCTCGCTCAGACCCTCGCGGGGCTCGTGATCTTCGCGGAGCGCGCAGGGCGGCAGTCTCGAGAGGGGCAGGCGGATGCCGCGGCCGCGACGATCGCGACCGTCGAGCAGGTCGCGCGCGACGCACTCGGCGAGGCACGCGCGCTCGTCGCCCGCACGGCCGCCGTGCCCGACGAGCCCGCGTTCGGCGCTGCCGTCGAGCGTCTCGCGGAGCGGTTCCGCGCGCACGACGGCGCCGCGATCGACATCGAGGTCGACGACGTCGCCGAGGCGCTCGACCGCGACCGGCAGGTCGTGCTGCTGCGCTGCGTGCAGGAGGGGCTCTCGAACGTCGCACGGCACGCGCGCGCCACGCACGTCTCGGTCGCGGTGCGGGAGTCGGAGGAGGGCGCACTGCTCGAGATCGTGGACGACGGCAGCGGCTTCGACCCTGCGGGCACCGGCGGCGGATTCGGCCTCGCGGGAATGGCGGAACGCGTGGCTCTGGCGGGCGGCACGTTCGAGGTGGACTCCGCGCCGGGCGCCGGCACGACCGTGCGCGTACGGCTGCCGATCTCGCCGGGGCAGCCCCCTGTGGCGTCCGCGGACGCACGCCGGGCGGGGGAGGCGCCGTGATCCGCCTCCTCATCGCCGACGACCATCCCGTCGTGCGCGCGGGCCTGGCCGGTCTGCTGTCGGACGAGCCCGGCTTCGACGTCGTGGCGGAGGCATCCGACGGAGACGAGGCGGTCCGCCTGGCGGCCGCGACGCACCCGGACGTCGTGCTGATGGACCTGCGCATGCCGCGGGTGGACGGCGTCACGGCGACCGCGCGGCTCGTCGGCGGAGAGGCGGGCACTCCGCCGCCGCGCGTGCTGATCCTCACGACCTACGAGTCCGACGACCAGATCCTCGCCGCGATCGAGGCGGGGGCATCGGGCTACCTGCTGAAGGCGGCGCCGCAGGCGGAGATCGTCGCCGGCATCCGCTCGGTCGCCGCCGGGCAGTCGGCCCTGTCGCCGCAGGTCGCGGTGCGGCTCGTCGAGCGGATGCGCCGCCCCGAGCCCGGCGCCGTACTCACCGCCCGTGAGCTCGACGTGCTGCGGCTGGTCGCCACCGGTCACAGCAACAAGCAGGTGGCGGTCGCCCTCGGGATCGGCGAGTCGACGGTCAAGACGCACCTGCTCAAGGTGTTCGAGAAGCTGGGAGTCGCCGACCGCACGCGCGCCGTGACCCTTGCCATGGAGCGCGGCCTGCTCTCCTGACGCAGGCTGGGCCGGCTCACCGCGAACGGGCTTCCGCCGGCGTCCTCGTCGGCTCCTGCTCCACTTCGCGGATCCGGAATTCGGACTTTCGCAGCGTTTCCGGAGAGCTGGCGGCGCATCGATCCGGAAACGCTTCGGTTCTCCGTATTCCGGATCCGTGACGGATGCCGCGGAGCGACGACGGATGCCCCGGACCGGGCGGTCCGGGGCATCCGTCTGCCGTTCAGCCGAACTGGTTCATCGTGTTGTCCTTGCCGCCGGCCTTGAGGGCCGCGTCGCCGGCGAAGTACTCCTTGTGGTTGTCGCCGATGTCGCTTCCGGCCATGTTCTGGTGCTTCACGGTCGCGATGCCCTCGCGGATCTCGCGGCGCTGGACGCCCTTCACGTAGGCGAGCATGCCCTCGTCGCCGAAGTACCCCTTGGCCAGGCTGTCGGTCGACAGCGCCGCCGTGTGGTACGTCGGGAGGGTGATGAGGTGGTGGAAGATGCCGGCGCGCGTCGACCCGTCGCGCTGGAACGTTCGGATCTTCTCGTCGGCCAGTCGCGCCAGCTCGGTGTCGTCGTACTCGACGCTCATCAGGTCGCCGCGGTCGTACGCCGACATGTCCTCGCCCCGCTCCGCGAGCAGGTCGTACGCCTGCTGACGGAAGTTGAGGGTCCAGTTGAACGACGGGCTGTTGTTGTAGACGAGCTTCGCGTCGGGGACGACCTCGCGGATGCGGTCGACCATGCCGGCGATCTGCTCGACGTGCGGCTTCTCGGTCTCGATCCACAGCAGGTCCGCGCCGTTCTGCAGCGACGTGATGCAGTCCAGGACGACGCGGTCCTCGCCCGTGCCGGGGCGGAACTGGTACAGGTTGCTTGCCAGGCGCTTCGGCCGCAGCAGCCTTCCCTCCCGCCGGATGATGACGTCGCCGTCGCTCAGCTCCGCCTCCGAGATCTCCTCGACGTCGAGGAACGCGTTGTACCGGTCGCCGAGGTCGCCGGGCCGGCTCGAGACGGCGAGCTTCTGCGTGAGCCCGGCGCCGAGCGAGTCGGTGCGGGCGACGATGATGCCGTTGTCGATGCCGAGCTCGAGGAACGCGTAGCGGACGGCGTTGATCTTCGCGAGGAAGTCCTCGTGGGGGACGGTGACCTTGCCGTCCTGGTGGCCGCACTGCTTCTCGTCCGAGACCTGGTTCTCGATCTGGATGGCGCAGGCGCCCGCCTCGATCATCTTCTTGGCGAGCAGGTAGGTGGCCTCGGGATTGCCGAAGCCCGCGTCGATGTCGGCGATGATCGGCACCACGTGGGTCTCGTGGTTGTCGATCTGGGACTGGATGAACTCGACCGCGGTCTCGTCACCCGCGCGGCGCGCCTCGTCGAGCTGCGTGAAGAGCAGGTCCAGCTCGCGGGCGTCGGCCTGACGCAGGAACGTGTAGAGCTCCTCGATGAGGGCCGGCACCGCCGTCTTCTCGTGCATCGACTGGTCGGGCAGGGGACCGAACTCCGAGCGCAGCGCGGCGACCATCCAGCCGGACAGGTACAGGTAGCGCTTGTTCGTGCTCTTCAGGTGCTTCTTGATCGAGATGAGCTTCTGCTGCCCGATGAAGCCGTGCCAGACGCCGAGCGACTGGGTGTAGACCGACGAGTTGGCGTCGTAATCGGCCATGTCGCGGCGCATGATGTCGGCGGTGTACTGGGCGATCGCAAGGCCCGTCCGGAAGCGGTTCTGCGCCCGCATGCGGGCCACATGCTCGGGGTTGATGGCCTCCCAGCCGGAGCCGTGCTGCTCCTTGAGCGCCTGGATGGCTTCGATGTCGTCTTGGTACGCGGTCATGTCAGTTCCTTGGGTGGTGGTGTGGGTGTCGCGGGGACGGATGCCGCGTCACTCGGTCTCGACGAGGAAGCGCGAGTACGCGGGCAGCGTCAGGAACGCCGGGAAGTCCCGGCCGAGGGCGACGTCACGGAAGATCTCGGCCGCGTCGTCGAAGCGGTCTCCGTCGCGGCGGTCCACCTCGCCGAGCACCTGTGCGATCAGGCCCTCGACGTGCTCGCGGGTGATCGGGGTGCCGTCCTCGGTCGTGCGGTCCTGATGGATCCACTGCCACACCTGCGAGCGCGAGATCTCGGCAGTGGCCGCATCCTCCATGAGGTTGTCGATCGCGACGGCGCCCAGGCCCCGCAGCCACGCCTCGATGTAGCGGATGGCCACCGAGACGTTGCCGTGCACGCCGGCGCTCGTGATCGGGCGGCCGATGTGGACGTCGATCAGGTCGGCGGCCCGCACCTCCACCTCGGGGCGCTGACGGTCGAGCTGGTTGGGCCGGTCGCCCAGCACCGCGTCGAACTCGGCGCGCGCCACCGGGATGAGGTCGGGGTGCGCCACCCACGTGCCGTCGAAGCCGTCACCGGCCTCGCGCTTCTTGTCAGCGGCGACCTTCTCGAACGCGCGCTCGGTCACCTCGGGATCACGGCGGTTCGGGATGAAGGCGCTCATGCCGCCGATCGCGAAGGCGCCGCGCTTGTGGCACGTCTGCACGAGCAGCTCGGTGTAGGCCCGCATGAACGGCACCGTCATCGTGACCTCGCTGCGGTCCGGCAGCACGAAGCGCGCGCCGCGGCCGCGGTAGTTCTTGATGATCGAGAAGATGTAGTCCCAGCGGCCGGCGTTCAGGCCCGCGCAGTGGTCGCGCAGCTCGAAGAGGATCTCCTCCATCTCGAATGCAGCAGGGAGCGTCTCGATGAGCACCGTCGCGCGGATGGTGCCGTGGGGGATGCCGATGTAGCGCTCGCTGAAGGTGAAGACGTCGTCCCAGAGCTTCGCCTCCTCGCTCGATTCGAGCTTGGCGATGTAGAAGTACGGGCCTCGGCCGTTCGCGATGAGCTGCTTCGCGTTGTGGAAGAAGTACAGCCCGAAATCGACGAGCGAGCCGGATGCCGCCATCGTGCGGCCGGCGCGGTCGGTGAAGCGGAGGTGCTGCTCGGGCAGGTGCCACCCGCGCGGTCGCATCACGATCGTCGGGGTCTCGGTCGCGGTCACCTCGTACCGCTTGCCCTCCGGGCTGGTGAACGAGAGCTCGCCGCGGATCGCGTCGCGCAGGCTCAGCTGCCCCTCGATCACGTTCTTCCACGTCGGGCTGGTGGCGTCCTCCTGGTCGGCGAGCCACACCGTCGCGCCCGAGTTCAGCGCATTGATGGTCATCTTGGGGTCGGTCGGGCCGGTGATCTCGACGCGGCGGTCCTCGAGCCCGGGGCCCGCGCCGGCGACCTTCCACTGCGAGTCCTCGCGGATGTGCCGGGTCTCGTCGCGGAACTGCGGGTCGTGGCCGTTGCCGATCTCGAACCGGCGGCGCATGCGGTCGGCGAGCCGGTCGTGCCGGCGGGCGCCGAAGCGGTGGTGCAGTTCGGTGAGGAACGCCAGAGCCGCGGGGGTCAGGATCTCGTCGTAGCGGGGGCCGAGGCGCCCGGCGATCTCGATCGAGGGCTCGTGCGTCTGGGTGGGGATCGGTCCGGTGCGCGTACGCATCGGGGTGGCGGTTGCAGGTGTCATGGTCCCTGTCTTCCTGTGAGCAGTGCGTGGAGAGTGGGATGCCCCGATCCGGCGTGTGGGCCGGATTCGCGGTTGCCCCTGATCTGCGTTCTGGGCCGATCGGCGGTATGTCGTGAGACCACTCTGCGGTGAAGTTCGGGGAACTACCTGACGAATCAGGCTGTGAAGTTTTCGTCTATTTCTGTTTTCGTGACAGAATCGGCCCATGACGACGACGCTGACCAGGGATGCCGCCGCAGAAGTCCCCGACGATGGCGGGGTGGACCCGCTCACCATCGGCCGCCGCATCCGGCAGCTGCGCACCGACCGCGGCATGACGCTGGAGGAGCTCGCCGCGGCCGTGGACCGCGCGCCGAGCCAGCTGTCGATGATCGAGAACGGGCGCCGCGAGCCGAAGCTGACGCTGTTGCAGGCGATCGCCCGCGCGCTGGGCTCGTCGATCGAGGCGATCCTCGAGTCGGAGCCGCTGGACGAGCGCGCCACGCTCGAGATCTCCCTCGAACGCGCCATGCGCGGCCAGACGTTCCAGGCGCTGGGGATCCCGCCTTTCCGGATCGGCAAGGCGGTGCCGACCGAGGCGCTGAAGGCGATGCTGGCCCTGCAGGGCGAGATCGAGCGTCTCCGCGACGAGCGGGCCGCGACGCCGGAGGAGGCCCGGCGGGCGAACGTGGCGCTGCGGCGGCTGATGCGCACGCAGAACAACTACTTCCCCGAGCTGGAGATCGAGGCGCGCCGGCTCCTCGATGCCGTCGACCACCCGGGGGGTCCGCTGACGCAGCGCACGGCATCCGACATCGCCGCCCACCTCGGCTTCACCCTCCACTACGTGCCCGACCTGCCGCAGACGACGCGCTCGGTCGCCGACATCAAGAACGGCCGCCTTTACCTCTCCAGCCGGGTCACGGCCAAGGGCGACCCCCGCACCGCACTGCTGCAGGCGCTGTCGAGCCGCATCCTCGGCCACCGCGAGCCGACGTCGTACGCGGAGTTCCTCCGTCAGCGCGTCGAGACGAACTACCTCACCGGGGCGCTGCTCATCCCCGAGGCCCACGTCGTGCCGTTCTTGCAGGAGGCCAAGAAGGACCGCGCGATCTCGATCGAGGACCTCCGCGACGCGTACTCGGTCTCGTACGAGACGGCTGCGCACCGCTTCACGAACCTGGCGACCGTGCACCTCGGCATCCCGGTGCACTTCCTCAAGGTGCATGAGTCGGGCACCATCACCAAGGCGTACGAGAACGACGACGTCAACTTCCCCACGGACCGCCTCGGCGCGATCGAGGGCCAGATGTGCTGCCGCAAGTGGACGTCGCGAGTCGTCTTCGACGTCGACGACCACTTCAACCCGTACTACCAGTACACCGACACGGGCAACGGGACGTACTGGTGCACCGCCCGCGTGGAGCTGTCGAGCGAGGGCGCCCACTCGGTGTCGGTGGGTGTGCGGTTCGACGACACCCGGTGGTTCCTCGGCCGCGACACGACGAACCGCGGGGTGTCGAAGCACTCCGTCGAGGTCTGCTGCCGCCGGGCCCCTGCCGACCTCGAGGCGGCCTGGCGCGAACAGTCGTGGCCGAACGTGCGGACACCGAGAACCCTCCTGGCCACCCTGCCGACGGGGGCGTTCCCCGGGGTCGACACGACCGACGTCTACGAGTTCCTCGAGGCGCACGCGCCGCGCTGATCGTCAGTGCCGGCCGGCGACCCAGCCGGCGACGTGAGCCGGCCATGCGGTGCGCGGCGACGACCGCGCGTCCTCGACCCGGTCCGCCACCCGGTACGCCGTGTAGATCCCGTGCACCGCGACCCACCGCAGCGGCTCGACCTCCCAGCGCCGGGCATGGTGCCCGACCCACGGCAGCCGGGTGAGCTCGGTGTCGCGCGCGAGCACGAGGTCGGCCAGCGTGCGGCCGGCGAGGTTCGTCGCCGTCACGCCGGTGCCGACATAGCCGCCCGCCCAGCCCAGGCCGGTCGCCGGGTCATGCGCGAGGGAGGCCGTCCAGTCCCGCGGGACGCCGAGCACGCCCGCCCAGGCGTGCGCGATCGGCACGTCCGCGGCATCCGGGAAGAACCGCCGCAGCAGCCGGGTGAGCGAGCGGATCGTGCGCTCCTGGGTGCGCCCGTCCGCGTCGACGCGCGAGCCGTAGCGGTACGGGACGCCTCTGCCGCCGAACGCGATGCGGTCGTCGGCGGTGCGCTGCGCGTACATGTAGACGTGGGCGAAGTCGCCGAGCGTCTCACGGCCCTCCCAGCCGATCCGCTCCCACACCGCAGCGGGGATCGGATCGGTCACGATCATCGACGAGTTCATCGGGAGCACCGCGCGATGGTGCCCTCGCAGGTCGGGCGTGAACCCCTCGGTCGCACGCAGGACGTGCGCCGCCCGCACCGTGCCGCGGTCGGTCACCGCGCGGCCCGGCGTGATCTCGGTCACGCGCGTGTCCTCGAAGACGGTCACGCCCAGGCGCTCGACGGCCTCGGCGAGCCCGGCGGCCAGCTTCACGGGGTGCACGCGGGCGCAGTGCGGATGCCAGGCGGCCCCGAGCGCGCCGTCGATGCGGAGACGGGATGCCGTGGCCGCGGCATCCCACTCCTCGATGTCGGTGTGGGGCCACGAGCGGTCGTGCGCGACGGCGGCCCGCAGGCGGGCGAGCTGCGCGGCGGAGCGGGCGACGTTCAGCTCGCCGCCCTTCGCGATGTCGGCCTCGATGCCCTCGCGCTGCGCGACGCCGATGACCTCGTCGACGGTCTGGTTGAGCGCCCGCTGCTGCGCGATGGCCGCGTCGCGCCCGCGCGAGGCCGCGAACGCGTCGCGGCCGCCCGTGACGGTGTTCGTGAGCCAGCCGCCGTTGCGGCCGGACGCCCCGAATCCGGCGAAGCGCTGCTCGAGCACGACCACCCGCAGGTCGGGCTGGGCGCGCTTGAGGTAGTAGGCGGTCCACAGGCCGGTGTAGCCCGCGCCGACGATCGCCACGTCGGCCTGCAGGTCGCCGTTCAGCGGCGGTCGCGGGGCAGGAGTCCCGCCGGCGCTGCGCCACCACCACGACACGTCGCCGTTGCGGATGTCATCGAGGTCTCGGGTCGGCGGCACGCGCACAGGCTACCGCCGCCGTCCGCGCACGCCGGCGCCGAGGGGTCGTCGATCCGTCCGATTCGCGGCGTCCACCCGTATCCGGTGTACGGCGCGCGACCGCCGCATGGTGCGAGCGCTCAGTCCTCCAGCGCGCGCAGCGCGGCCCACAGCTCCGCGCGCGTCGCGAACGACGTCAGATCGCGCCCGAGGACCCGTTCGATGAGCGCCAGGCGGGTGCGCACGGTGTGGCGATGCACGCCGAGGGATCGACCGGATGCCTCGTGCGAGCAGTCTTCGTCGAGCCACACCCGCAGCGTCTCGAGGAGTCGCGTGCCCTGCGCCGCGTCGTGATCCACGAGGGGAGCGAGCTCGGCCCGTGCGAGGGCTCGCGCCTCATCCCCGAGGGCGGACAGGACGCCCGCGCCCGACACGTCGGCGAACGCCGTCACCGGGGCGAGACCGCGATCCCGCGCGACCCGTGCCTGGCCCACCGCCGCGGCGAACCCGTCGTAGCCGGTCGGGTCCGAGAGTCCCACCCGCACGTCGAAGCGGTCGGCGAGCTCGTCGGCGGCCGAGCGGTCGTCCGACGGGACCACGAGCACGATGCCGTCGTCGCCGCGGCCGAAGAACAGCGCGCCGCGCCGCTCCTCCGCCCACAGCTCGAGCAGCTCGGCGATGCCGTCGACGCGCAGGGCGGAGGCATCCGTCAGTCCGACCATGACCGGCGCGGACGGCAGCGGCCCCCACAGCTCGCGCGACGTCCGCCGGGCGAGGCCGGGGTCGCCGGTCATGAGCGACTGCGCGAGCCCCGCGCGCAGCGCCGAGCGCGCCCGCGCCAGGCCCTGCTGCTGCTCGAGGGCCAGGCCGGCCATCGCGATGACGGCTGTCACGACGACGCGTCCCTCCTGGTCGAGGTCCCCCGCGGCGATCGCGATCACGCCGCGGAGGTGCCCGCCGCGCCCGAGCGTCTGGAGCGTGAACGGGGTCTGGCCGATGTGCAGGGACGATCCCGCGCGCGCCCCGCGGTGGAGCACGCCCGTCACCTCGCGTTGCAGCGCGGCCGCCGTGTCGTGGCCGAGACTCCCGGCCGGGTGCTCGCGCGACAGCTCTCCGGCCGCGTCGAACATGCCCACCCAGGTGTCGAGCTGCTTGGCGAGCTCCGCCACCGTCGCCCCGAGGCCGTCCGGCCGGAGCGCGGCGAGCGCGATCGCCCGCTGAGCGGCCAGCGCCCAGCTGCGCCGGGCATACGCCTCGGCCGCGATCGCCTCGGCGTTCGCCCGCGCCACGGCGATGAACGGCGTGCGGTAGGGGACCTCGAACAGGGGCATCCGCTCATCCGTGCACGCGTCGACGAGCGCCGGTGGGATGCCGGCGCGCACGACCTCGGTGCCGAAGCCGAGACCTACCACGCCCCGCGCCGAGAGGCGGCGCACGTACGCGCGGTACACCTCGGCCGCGTCCGCGCCGCCGTCGTCGCCGTGGGGGAACTGGGTCCCGGTCGTGAGCAGCACGAGCCCCTCGGAGAGGAACGGTGTCGGGTCGGCGAGATCCGAGCTGTGCACCCATCGGATCGCTCGGTCCAGGGCCGCCGGATCGACGTCGTCGATCGCCAGTGACAGCTGCAGATCTCTGCGTGCGAGCAGTGCGCGCAGCGTGGGGGCGTCGGCGTCCATGATGCTCCGAGTGTACGTTTCGTACAGCGGTCCATCGAGAATGTACGGCCGGGAAGGTGCGGCGTCGGAAACGGCCGACATACGCTCCCCTCCATGAGCAGCGCAGCCGACACCCTCACCGAAACGCCCCTCGGCGGTCCCACCCTGCCTCAGCGGCGACGCCTCGTCACGAGCATCCCGGGTCCCCGGTCGCAGGAGCTGCTCGACCGCAAGGCGGGCGCCGTGGCAGCCGGTGTCGGCCACACCGCACCGGTGCACGCCGTGGCTGCCGGCGGGGGCGTCATCGTCGACGCCGACGGCAACTCGCTCATCGACCTGGGCTCGGGCATCGCCGTCACCACCATCGGCAACGCGCATCCGAAGGTCGTGAAGGCCGTTCAGGAGCAGGTCGCGCAGTTCACCCACACGTGCTTCATGATCGCGCCGTACGACTCGTATGTGTCGGTCGCCGAGGCGCTCAACCGGATGACCCCCGGCGACCACGCCAAGAAGAGCGCGCTGTTCAACTCGGGCGCCGAGGCGGTGGAGAACGCGGTCAAGATCGCCCGCAAGTACACCGGCAAGCCCGCTGTCGTGGCGTTCGACCACGGCTATCACGGCCGCACCAACCTCACGATGGCGCTGACGGCGAAGTCGATGCCGTACAAGCACGGCTTCGGTCCCTTCGCCTCGGAGATCTACCGCGCACCGCTGTCGTACCCGTACCGCGACGGACTGAGCGGTGCCGAGGCGGCGAAGAAGGCCATCTCGCTCATCGAGAAGCAGGTCGGCGCCGACAACCTCGCCGCGGTGATCATCGAGCCCATCCAGGGCGAGGGCGGCTTCATCGTTCCGGCGGACGGGTTCCTCCCCGCCATCGTCGACTGGTGCCGCGCCAACGGCGTCGTCTTCATCGCCGACGAGATCCAGACCGGCTTCGCTCGCACCGGCCGCATGTTCGCCAGCGAGGTGTTCGGCATCGTCCCCGACCTCATCACCACCGCCAAGGGCATCGCGGGCGGCCTGCCGCTGGCTGCGGTCACCGGCCGTGCCGAGATCATGGACGCGTCGCACGCCGGCGGCCTCGGCGGAACCTACGGCGGGAACCCGATCGCGTGCGCCGCGGCCCTGGCCGCCATCGACGTCTTCGAGAACGACGGGATGCTCGAGCGCGCCCGCGAGATCGAGGCCGTCCTCACCGAACGGCTGCGCGGGCTGCAGGCCGCCGACCCGCGCGTGGGAGACGTGCGCGGGCACGGCGCGATGATCGCCGCCGAGTTCGTGGATCCCGCGACCGGAGAGCCGGATGCCGCGCTCACCGCCGCGGTCGCGAAGGCCTGCATCGCACAGGGCGTCATCGTGCTCACCTGCGGCACGTACGGGAACGTCATCCGCTTCCTGCCGCCGCTGTCGATCACCGACGACCTGCTCCACGAGGGCCTGGACGTCGTCGCCGCCGCACTCGCGGCTGCGTGATCCGCGGCATCCGTGTCCTGCGCTCCACGGCGCGCAGACCTGACGAAGAGAACTCGACGAAGGAGTCCGAATGACCGAGTTGAGCCGCGATGTCGTCATCGTCGGCGCCGGAGCCGCCGGCCTGACCGCCGCCAACGAGCTGAAGAAGGCGGGCCTCTCGGTCGTCGTGCTCGAGGCGCGCGACCGCGTGGGCGGGCGCCTGTGGACCGACGTCGTCGACGGGGCCATGCTCGAGATCGGCGGCCAATGGGTCTCGCCCGATCAGGACGCGCTGAAGGAGACCCTCGCCGAGCTGGGGCTGGAGACCTACAGTCGCTACCGCGAGGGGGACTCGGTCTACATCGGCCGGGACGGCGAGCTCAAGCGCTTCACCGGCGAGATCTTCCCGGTAGCGCCCGAGACCGAGAAGGAGATCGTCCGCCTCATCGAGCTGCTCGACGGCATGGTCGCCGAGATCGATCCCGACAAGCCGTGGGAGCACCCCGACGCCGAGGAACTGGACCGCGTCTCGTTCGAGGCGTGGCTCGAAGCCCAGACCGACGACGCCGAGGCGCGCGACAACATCGCGCTCTTCATCGCCGGCGCGATGCTGACCAAGCCCGCCTATGCGTTCTCGACCCTGCAGGCCCTGCTCATGGCCGCCAGCGCCGGCAGCTTCTCGCACCTCGTGGACGCCGACTTCATCCTCGACGAGCGCGTCGTGGGCGGCCTCCAGCAGGTTCCGCTGCTGCTGGCGGAGCGGCTGGGCGACGACGTCCTGCTCGGCCAGCCCGTCAACGAGGTGCACTGGTCCGACGAGAGCGTGCGCGTGGTCACCGATCAGGGGCTCCAGGTGCGCGCCCGCTTCGTGGTGCTCGCGCACGCCCCGATCCTCTATCCGTGGATCGAGTTCCAGCCGGCCCTGCCGCGCCTGAAGCAGCAGATGCACCAGCACATCTCGATGGGCTTCGTCATCAAGGTCCATGCCGTCTACGACCGCCCCTTCTGGCGCGATCAGGGCCTGTCCGGCACCGCGTTCAGCCCGTACGAGATCTCGCACGAGGCCTACGACAACACCAACCACGGCGACGAGCGCGGCACCCTCGTCGGCTTCGTGTCGGACCGCAACGCCGACGACCTCTTCCGCGTGCCGGCCGAGGAGCGCAGGGAGCGCATCCTCGAGTCGCTGTCGCACTACTACGGCCCCGAGGCGAAGACGCCGCTCGTGTACTTCGAGAGCGACTGGGGCGCCGAGGAGTGGACCCGCGGCGCCTACGCCGCCAGCTTCGACCTCGGCGGCCTCGCCCGTTACGGCGCAGACCTGCGCACGCCGGTCGGGCCCATCCACTTCGCGTGCAGCGACATGGCCGGCGCCGGCTACCAGCACGTCGACGGCGCGATCCGCATGGGTCGCCTCGTCGCCGGCAGCATCGTCGAGGCGGCCCGCCGATGAGCGCGCGGATCGTCGTCGGCTACACCGCGACGGATGCCGGCGCCGACGCGCTCTCGCTCGGCATGCGCCTGGCCAAGGCGACGGGCGCGGTCCTGGACCTCGTCGTCGTGCTCCCCAGTGAGGAGCGGAGCGTCATCACGCCCCCCAACGCCTCGTACGACCGCTACATCCAGGAGCAGGCCGAGGGCTGGCTGGCCGACGCCTCGAACCGCGTCATCGACGGGGTCGCGCACGAGTCGCACGTCCGGCGTGCGGAGTCCTTCGCCGAGGGGCTGCTGGAGTGCGCCCACGAGTCCGGCGCCTCGCTCATCGTCGTCGGCGCGGCCAACGGCGGGCTGCGGGGTCGGCACCGCCTGGGCACCGTCGCCAGTGAGCTCCTGCACTCCGCCGACGTCCCGGTCGCACTCGCCCCCGAGGGGACGCGCCTCATAGACCCCGCCGGCGGCGTCAGCCGCATCACCGCCGCCATCGGGCTGCGCCCAGGCGCCGACGTGCTGCTGGACGAGAGCATCGCGCTGGCCAAGGCGACCGGCGCCGAGCTGCGTCTGGTGTCGCTGGTGGCGCTCGACCTCCCGGCGGGCCTCGCGGGCAACGAGTCGGCCGCGCAGCACGCCGACGAGGTCTACGTCCACGTGCGGGCCGCGCTACCCGAGGGGATCCACGCCGACTCCGTGGTGGCGCTCGGCGACAGCATCGAGGACGCCGTCGCCGACCTCTCGTGGGACCCCCGCGAGCTCGCGGTCGTGGGCTCCAGCCGTCTCGCGCAGCCTCGTCGGCTGTTCCTCGGCTCGACCGCGGCGAAGATGCTGCACGAGCTGACCGTACCGATGGTGGTCGTGCCCCGCACCCGCCATGAGAGCAAGAACGGAGCACAGCGATGAGCGCTGGCCAGGAATCGCGGATGCCTCTCGCCGAGGCATCCGCGCCGCTCACGGGCGGACTGTCGAAGAAGGGGCTGAGCGCCGGAACGGTCGGTCTCATCGGCGCCGTCGTCATCGGCATCTCGTGCATCGCGCCCGCCTACACCCTCACGGCGGCGCTCGGCCCGACCGTGTCGGAGGTCGGGTTCCAGGTGCCGGCGATCATCCTGCTCGGCTTCATCCCGATGCTGCTCGTCGCATTCGGCTACCGCGAGCTCAACCGCTCGATGCCCGACTCGGGCACGTCGTTCACGTGGGCGGCGCGCGCCTTCGGGCCGTGGGTGGGCTGGATGGCGGGATGGGGGCTCGTCGCAGCCACGATCCTCGTGCTGTCGAATCTCGCCGGCATCGCCGTGGAGTTCCTCTTCCTCCTCATCGACCAGCTCGCGGGCAGTCCGGGGACCATCGCCGAGCTCGCCTTCAACCCGTTCATCAATGTCGCGGTCTGTCTGCTGTTCATGCTCGGCGCGACGTACATCTCGTACCGCGACATGCAGACCACGCAGAAGCTGCAGTACGTGCTCGTGAGCTTCCAGGTGCTGGTGCTGGTGGTCTTCTCGATCGCGGCGTTCGTGCACGTCGCGAACGGCACCGCCTTCGACGCCAGTCCCGTCGAGGCATCCTGGTTCAACCCGCTCGTCGTGACGCCGCCGCTCGCGATCGTCGCGGGCCTGTCGCTGTCGATCTTCATCTTCTGGGGATGGGACGTCACCCTCACCATGAACGAGGAGACCCGCAACCCCGAGAAGACCCCGGGCCGCGCGGCCACCGTCACCGTGGTCACCATCGTCACGCTGTACCTGCTGATCTCGGTGGCGCTGCTGGCGTTCGCGGGAACGGGAGAGGAGGGCCTCGGGCTCGGGAACCCCGACATCCAGGCGAACGTCTTCTTCTACCTGTCGGGCCCGATCCTGGGGCCGCTGGCGTTCCTGGTGTCGCTGGCCGTGCTCACGAGCTCGGCGTCGTCGCTGCAGTCGACGTTCGTTGGCCCCGCGCGAACGCTTCTCGCCATGGGGCACTACGGGGCGCTGCCGCCGGCGTTCGCGAAGGTTTCGCCGCGCTTCTTCACGCCCGGCTACGCCACCATCGTCTCCGCCGTCGTCGCGTCGGTGTTCTACGCCGTGATGCGGTTCATCAACGAGAACGTGCTGTGGGACACGATCACGACGCTCGGCATGATGATCTGCTTCTACTACGGCATCACCGCGTTCGCGTGCGTCTGGTACTTCCGCAGGCAGTGGTTCGACTCGGCGCGCACCTTCTTCTTCACCCTGCTGTTCCCTCTGGTGGGCGGCGTCATCCTCGTCGCCCTGTTCGTGATCACCCTCGTCGAGAGCCTCGACCCGGCGTACGGCAGCGGCACCGAGTGGTTCGGCCTCGGCAGCGTCTTCGTGCTCGGCGTGCTGATCATCGGTCTCGGCATCGTGATCATGATCTGGCAGGCCATCAAGCGTCCGGCGTTCTTCCGCGGTGAGACACTCGGTATCGACGCGCCCGAAAGCCTTCGACGCGCCCGCCGCTGACGGGCAGACTGTCCCCAATCCATCCGATCGGAGAGGAAGCATGACCGACTACGCCGTCGTCAACCCGGCCACGGGAGAGACCCTGGCCACCTATCCCACCATCACCGACGAGGCCCTGGAGGCAGCGATCGCGAAGGCGGATGCCGCGTACCGCACGTGGCGCGATGTGCCCGTCGCCGAACGCGCGGCGCGCATCCGCAAGGTCGCCGAGCTTCACCGCGAGCGCCGCGACGAGCTGGCGGCGATCATCGTGCGCGAGATGGGCAAGCCGCTGTCGGCCGCGCTGGGCGAGGTGGACTTCGCCGCCGACATCACGGAGTACTACGCCGACAACGCCGAGACGATCACGGCCGACCAGCCGATCGACATCCTCGGCGAGGGCACCGCGGTCATCCGCCGCAGCCCGCTCGGGGCGCTCCTGGGCATCATGCCGTGGAACTTCCCCTACTACCAGGTCGCCCGCTTCGCAGCGCCCAACGTGGTGGTGGGGAACACGATCCTCCTCAAGCACGCACCGCAGTGCCCCGAGTCGGCCGCGGCCATCGAGCGGATGTACGCGGATGCCGGGCTCGGCGAGGGCGTCTACACGAACGTGTACGCCACCAACGACCAGGCGGCCGCCATCATCGCCGACCGGCGGGTGCAGGGCGTCTCGGTGACCGGCTCGGAGCGGGCGGGGTCCGCCGTGGCGGCGCTGGCCGGACAGAACCTGAAGAAGGTCGCGCTCGAGCTCGGCGGATCCGACCCGTTCATCGTGCTGTCCACCGACGACCTGGACGCGACGGTCGCCGCCGCCGTCGAGGCGCGCATGGACAACAACGGCCAGTCGTGCAACGCCCCCAAGCGCTTCATCGTGCAGGAGGGCCTCTACGACGCCTTCCTCGAGAAGTTCACCGAGGCGATGACCGCGTCGAAGATGGGCGACCCGTTCGCCGACGACACCGTCCTCGGTCCGCTGTCGTCGCTGGCGGCCGCCGAGCGCCTTCAGGAGCAGGTCGACCGGGCGGTGGCGCAGGGGGCGCGGCTCGTGGCCGGCGGCACACGTGACGGCGCGTTCTACGAGCCGACGGTGCTCACCGACGTCACGCCCGAGATGGACGTGTATCGCGAGGAGCTGTTCGGGCCGGCGGGGGTCGTGTACAAGGTCGCGGACGAGGACGAGGCGGTCAAGGTGGCCAACGACACCAGCTTCGGCCTCGGGTCGTACGTCTACACGACCGATCCCGAGCAGGCTCAGCGCATCGCGGACAGGATCGACGCCGGCATGGTCTACGTCAACATCGTGCTCGCCGACTCGCCCGAGCTGCCCTTCGGCGGTGTGAAGCGCTCCGGCACCGGCCGTGAGATGGGGCTGCTGGCCGCGGACGAGTTCGTCAACAAGAAGCTCATCCGCGTCGCCCCCTGACGCCGCGACCTCCCCGCGCCACCCCCGGACGGCGGGACCGCCATCCGGGGGTGTCGCCGCGACCTCGGAAACGCGAGGATAAGGGCATGGCAGAGACAACCGACCCCGTCGTCGCACTCGCCGACGAGCAGTGCTGGGAGCGCCTGCGCACCCAGGAGCTCGGCCGGCTCGTCACTCGAGTGGGCGACGTGCTGGACATCTTCCCGGTGAACTACGTCGTCGACGGTCAGGGTGTGCTGTTCCGCACCGCGCAGGGCAGCAAGCTCTTCGAGCTCACCGTGAACGACGAGGTGCTGTTCGAGGTGGACGACCACACCGACGCCGAGGCGTGGAGCGTCATCGTGCGGGGTCACGCGCATCCGCTGGACCGCTCCGCGGACGTGGAGCGCGCCGACGGCCTGGGTCTTCGGCCCTGGATCCCCACCCTCAAGTACACGTACGTCCGCGTCGAGGCGACGTCGATCTCGGGCCGCGCGTTCCAGCGCGGTCCCGAGCCCGACCGCTACGGCGTGCAGCAGTACTGACGCTGTCGCGCCATGCCCGGGACACACCTGCGGAGGGGCCCCGGTTCGCGGGCTCCGCGGGCATGCCGTACACTTGATGGTGCAGTTGAATTCTGCATTCTTTCGGTGTGCCCGCCGGTCGGGCACGCATCCTCAAGCCGCGGTGAGAGGGGAAGAGTGCGGGCTTCACGAGACCTCCGGGTCTCTAGGGCGGTAGCTCAATTGGCAGAGCAGCGGTCTCCAAAACCGCAGGTTGCAGGTTCGATTCCTGTCCGCCCTGCGCATCAGCGCAACGCCGGTGACATGGCTCCGGTCGAACACAACACCCTGCGTTGACATGTAATGTGCGGCCGACCCGCGTCGGCTCACGGAAGGTAATCAGGTGGCATCGATGGTTCAGGACGAGCCGAAGGGCGAAGTCGTCCCCACTGAGGGAACGGCGGCGCCTCGCGAGAAGAAGCCGAACGTCTTCGCTCGCATCGCCCTGTTCATCCGTCAGGTCTTCGCCGAGCTCCGCAAGGTCGTCACCCCGACGCGCCAGGAGCTGCTGAAGTACACGGCGGTGGTGCTGGGGTTCGTCGTCGTGATGATGGCGATCGTCTACGGCCTGGACGTGCTGTTCGTGTGGATCACGGCCTACGTCTTCGGAGTGCCCGGCGCCTGATCCTGAGCGCCCCGGCTCGCCGGTGCACGGCACGGGCGGCCGCAGGTCCGGAAGCGGACGGAACGGAAGAGAATTCACGTGACTGAAAGATATGTCGACGACGCCGATTGGGCGACGGCCGCCGAGCAGTCGTCCGAGGACGACGAAGCGCAGGAGGGCAACGTCCTGGCCGCCGAGGAGCGCTCGGTGGAGCCCGCAGAGCACCTCGCCATCCACATCGTCGACGACGCCGACGCCGACGAGGACGACGCCGACCTGGACGACATCGACATCGACGACCCGGAGGCGGATGCCATCGTGAACGACGCTCTCAACCTGGACGAGACGGCCGAGACCGAGGCTGCCGCCGAGGTGATCAACGACTCCATCGCGGAGGAGGTCGCCGAGCGGGAGGCCGAGGCCGCCGACGAGGTCAGCCCCTACGACGGCCCCGATGTGAACGGCGACGAGGACGAGCCGGAGCTCGACGAGGCGGCCGACGCCGTCGAGACGGATTCCGACGACGAGTCCGACGAGGACGAGG
The DNA here is from genome assembly GCF_053619935.1 of Microbacterium sp. NPDC055455. NCBI lineage: Bacteria > Bacillati > Actinomycetota > Actinomycetes > Micrococcales > Microbacteriaceae > Microbacterium > Microbacterium sp. NPDC055455. The sequence continues at coordinate 143,399 of NZ_JBSHLB010000003.1, read as the reverse complement.
ACCCGTACGAGGCGTTCCGCGCCGAGCTGCGCACCCTCCCGGGCAAGTGGTACGTCATCCACTCCTACGCCGGCTTCGAGCGCAAGGTGAAGGCCAACATCGAGCAGCGCAAGTCGACGCTCGAGGTCGAGGAGGACATCTACCAGATCGAGGTCCCGATGGAGGACGTCGTCGAGATCAAGAACGGGCAGCGCAAGATGGTCACGCGCGTCCGGATCCCCGGCTACGTGCTCGTGCGCATGGAGCTCAACGAGGACACCTGGTCGGTCGTCCGCCACACTCCCGGCGTCACCGGCTTCGTGGGCAACGCCCACAACCCGACCCCGCTGCGCTTCGAGGAGGCCTTCAACATGCTGAAGAGCCTCGTCGAGGTCAAGGAGGTCGCCGGCGCCAAGGGCGGTGCCGCCAAGAAGGGCGCTGCCGCCGCTGCCCGCGTCATCCCCGCCGAGGTCGACTTCGAGGTGGGCGAGACCATCACGATCAAGGAGGGCTCGTTCGCGGGCCTGCCCGGCACGATCAGCGAGATCAAGCCCGAGAGCGGCAAGCTCACGGTCCTCGTCTCGCTCTTCGAGCGCGAGACCCCGGTCGAGCTGTCGTTCGACCAGGTCACCAAGCTCTGACTCATCGAGATTCTCCGAAGCGCCCCGCCGAATCGGCGGGGCGCTTCGTCGTGCGCGGCAGTCGGCGGTGCCGAACGCTTCGGCGCGCGAGTGCGGAGAAGCGCAGGATGCCGGATCCGCTGGGCTTGCGGCATCCGTGATTCTGCAGATCTCCGGCGTCCTGCTCCGCGTCTGCAGGAGACCCTCCACGTCGCCGGGACTCGGCACCTCCTCCCCAGGGCCGGGGAGGGTCCCGGCTCCGAGACTCGGCGCCTCCTGCCCAGGCCGAGGAGGGCTCCGCCTCCGAGACTCGGCGCCTCCTCCCCAGGCCGGGGAGGGCTCCGGCTCCAAGACTCGGCGCCTCCTCCCCAGGGCTGGTAGGGTCCCGGCTCTCCACCGTCGCGGGCGTGACTGTCGGCGCGGCCCCCGGGATGTCGCACCCTGAAGGCCATGGATCACCTTCTGGGCGAGGTGCGCGCGGCGGGCGGGGTTGCGCGCGTCGCTTCGCTGCGGGCGCGGGGGCATTCGCGCCGCACGATCGAGAATGCCGTGTCGTCGCGAGCGCTGACCCGTCCGCGCAACGGCTGGGTCGCCATGCCCGGCGCCGATCCGCTCCTCGTCGCGGCCGCACGCGCCGGGGTGGTGCTCACGTGCCACACCCAGGCGCGAAGGCTCGGGCTGTGGGTTCTCGAGGAGCGTCCCGTGCACGTGGCTGCTCCTCCTCACCGGCACGTCGGCAAGGTCAAACGGGACACCCACGTGCATTGGGCGCGGCCGCTCGTGCCAAGGCATCCAGACGCTCTGGTCGACCCGATCGAGAACGTGCTGGTGATCGCCGCGGCGTGCCTGCCGCGCGAGGAGGCGCTCACGATCTGGGAGGCGGCGCTTCGGCTCGAGCTGGTGGAGCGTTGGTCCTTTGAGAGGATGCCCCTGCCCTCGTCTGCGCGAGATGTCCTGGCCGAGTGCTCGTCGCACTCCGACTCGGGGCTCGAGACGCTCATTCCGGTGCGGCTGCGCTTCCTCCGGCTGCCGATCCGCCAGCAGGTCTGGCTCGCCGGTCACCCGGTCGACTTCCTCATCGGAGACAGGCTCGTGCTCCAGATCGACGGCGGCCACCACGTCGGCGCGCAACGGCGCAGCGATATCGCGCACGACGCGCGGCTGACCCTGATGGGTTTCCACGTGATCCGCATCGACTACGTCCAGGTGGTCACGCGGTGGCCCGAGGTGCACGACGTGATCGTGCGGGCCATCGCCCAGGGCCTTCACCGCGCGGCATGACGCTCACCAGTCATGCGCATGACCACAGAGATGTGCACGATGACGGATGCCTCGCCCCCGCGGCATCCGTCATCTGGCACATCTCCGTCATTCGGTACGCGCGCGGATGGCCAAGGGGCACGCGCGGATGGCCAAGGGGCACGCGCAGATGGCCAAGGGCGCTAGCGGATGCTGCGGCTCGCGGCATCCGGTAGACTAGAGCGGTTGCGCGTGTCTGCGCGACCATCCCCACCACATTCAGGGTCCGCCTGATCCGTGGAAGCGTGCCCGCACGGGCGCACGAAACAGAGGAAGAAGAATGGCACCGAAGAAGAAGGTGACCGGCCTGATCAAGCTTCAGATCAACGCCGGTGCAGCCAACCCGGCGCCGCCGATCGGCCCCGCGCTCGGTCAGCATGGCGTCAACATCATGGAGTTCTGCAAGGCGTACAACGCCGCGACCGAGTCGCAGCGCGGCAACGTCATCCCCGTGGAGATCACCGTCTACGAGGACCGCAGCTTCACGTTCATCCTGAAGACCCCGCCGGCCGCCGAGCTCATCAAGAAGGCCGCCGGACTGCAGAAGGGCTCGCCGACGCCGCACACGACCAAGGTGGGCAAGCTCACCAAGGACCAGGTGCGTCAGATCGCCGAGACCAAGCAGGCCGACCTGAACGCGAATGACATCGAGGCCGCCTCGAAGATCATCGCCGGCACCGCCCGCTCCATGGGCATCACGGTCGAGGACTGAGGGGAACAGTAACCATGGCTACCAAGTCCAAGGCCTTCCAGGCCGCTGCCGCCAAGATCGAGGCGGACAAGTTCTACACTCCCACCGAGGCCGTCGCCCTGGCGAAGGAGACCGGTTCGGCGAAGTTCGACTCGACCGTCGAGGTCGCGCTCAAGCTCTCGGTCGACCCCCGCAAGGCGGACCAGATGGTGCGCGGCACCGTCATCCTCCCGCACGGCACCGGCAAGACCGCCCGCGTCATCGTGTTCGCGACCGGTCCGGCCGCTGAGGCCGCGATCGCCGCGGGTGCCGACGAGGTCGGCGGCGCCGAGCTCATCGAGAAGGTCGCCGGCGGCTGGACCGCGTTCGACGCGGCCGTCGCCACGCCCGAGCTCATGGGCCAGGTCGGTCGCCTCGGCAAGGTGCTGGGTCCGCGCGGCCTCATGCCCAACCCCAAGACCGGCACCGTGACCCCCAACCCGGCGAAGGCCGTCGAGGAGATCAAGGGCGGCAAGATCGAGTTCCGCGTCGACAAGCACGCCAACGTGCACTTCGTCGTCGGCAAGGCCTCGTTCTCGGCCGAGCAGCTCGACGAGAACCTCAAGGCCGCGCTCGAAGAGATCGTGCGCCTGAAGCCGTCCAGCTCGAAGGGCCGCTACATCCAGAAGGGCGCCGTGTCGACCACGTTCGGCCCCGGCATCCCGCTGGACGTCAACGCGCTCGCCTGACGCTTCGACCGTCGCAGCGACTGTCCGTCCGAAGGCCCCACCCGCTCGGGTGGGGCCTTCGGCGTCTCCGAGCGGCGTGAGCGGGCGGGCGCAACGTCGGATGATCCCCGCCGGGGACGGATGCCGCGACCCGGCGTGTCGGGCGGGGCCTCCGATTCTGTGCGCGGCGCCGAGCGTTCGGAGTAGCGTCGGAGTCATGCCCACGCCCCTTCAGGACCTGTTCGGCATCGACGCACCCATCGTGCTGGGCCCGTTCGGCGGGCTGTCGTCGGTGGAGCTCACGGCGGCGGTCAGTGACGCCGGGGGGCTCGGGTCGTACGGGCTCTACGGGTACTCGGCGGACCGCATCAGCGACACGATCGCGGCGCTGCGGTCTGCGACCACGCGACCGTTCGCCGTCAACCTGTGGCTGCCCACCGGCGACGAGGTGGCCCCCGGCGACGTCGACCTCCGCCCCGCGATCGAGGCGGCCGCGCCGCTCTTCGACGAGCTGGGCCTGGCCCGTCCGGCGCCGCCGTTCGAGTTCATGCCCGACGTCGACGCCCAGGTGACGGCGGTGCTGGATGCCGCGCCCGCGGTGCTCAGCGTGGTCTTCGGCGTGCCCTCCGACCGGCTCGTCGCCGCGGCGCACAGCCGTGGCATCCGGCTCATCGGCACGGCCACGACGGTGGCCGAGGCCGTGGCGCTGGACGCAGCCGGCGTCGACGCGGTCGTCGCCACCGGCGCGGAGGCGGGCGGCCACCGCGTCTCCTTCCTGCGCCCGGCCGAGCAGTCGCTCATCGGCACCTTCGCGCTGGTGCCGCAGGTGGTGGACGCGGTGCGGGTGCCCGTCATCGCGGCAGGCGGCATCGCCGACCGGCGTGGCGTCGCCGCGGCGTTCGCGCTGGGCGCCTCGGGCGTGCAGGTCGGGTCGGCGTTCCTCCGCACGCGGCAGTCCGCCGCGACCGCCGCCCACCGGCAGGCGATCGCCGGTGCCGCCGACACCGGCACCGTGCTCACCCGGGCCATGAGCGGACGGCTGGCGCGTGGCATCCCGAACCGCGCGATGCGCGCTCTCGAGACCGCCGGCGTCATCGCGCCGTTCCCCGCGCAGAACTGGCTCACGGGGCAGTTCCGGACGGAGGCCGCGCGGCGCGGCGAGGGCGAGCTGGTCTCGCTGTGGGCCGGGCAGGCCGCGGGCCTGGCGGTCCTCGACGATGCGACGGACGTGTTCGCCGAGCTGAGGGCGGGCGTCCCGCAGGCGGCGGGAGGCAACGCGGCGTAACGCGGGGAAGAGCCTCGGCGCGACCCGTGTTGTACTGGAAGGCCCCAGGACGCGCGTCCACCCCTTCGCGCGTCCTTCGCACTCACCCCACCAGGAACAGCTACATGTCACGCCGCAGTATCACCGCCCTCGTCGTCGCCACCGCCGCCGCCCTCGCGCTCACCGCCTGCAGCAGCGGCGGATCCGCCGACCCCGCAGCGTCCGCGGAGGCGGACGACCTCGGTCTCGTGTCCGCGGGCACGCTGACCGTCGCGACCGAGGGCACCTACCGCCCCTTCAGCTACCACGACGAGTCGGGCGACCTCGTCGGCTTCGACGTCGAGATCGCCGAGGCCGTCGCAGACAAGCTCGGGCTCGAGGTCTCCTTCCAGGAGACCCAGTGGGACGCGATCTTCGCGGGGCTGGACGCAGGCCGCTTCGACGTCATCGCCAACCAGGTCTCGATCAACCCGGAACGCCAGGAGAAGTACCTCTTCAGCGAGCCCTACACGGTATCGCCCGGCGTCATCGTCGTGCCCGAGGACGACGACTCGATCACGAGCTTCGACGACCTCGAGGGCAAGACCACCGCGCAGTCCCTCACGAGCAACTGGTACGAGCTCGCCCAGGAGAGCGGTGCCACCATCGAGGCCGTGGAGGGATGGGCGCAGGCCGTGGCGCTGCTCCAGCAGGGCCGCGTCGACGCCACCATCAACGACAACCTGACGTTCCTCGACTACGAGAAGAGCGAGGGCCCGACGGGTCTGAAGATCGCCGCGGAGACCGATGAGCCGGGCCTCAGCGCGTTCGCGCTCACCCAGGACAAGGAAGCGCTCGCGGAGGCCATCGACGGCGCCCTCGCCGAGCTCCGCGAGGAGGGCGTCCTCGCCGAGATCAGCGAGAAGTACTTCGGAGCCGACGTCACCGAGTAGTGCATCCCGAGCCGCCGCTCGCCCTGCCCTGGGCGGGCGGCGGCTCTGTGCGAAGGAGGAGCGCCCATGGACGAGACCATCTGGACTCTGCTCGTCGACTCGTTCTGGCCGCTGCTGCTGGCGGCGATCACCGGCACGATCCCGCTTGCGATCGCCTCGTTCGCGATCGGCATGGTGATCGCCGTGGCGATCGCGCTGCTGCGACTGTCGCGCAATCCCGTGCTGTCGAACATCGGACGGTTCTACGTCTCGGTGATCCGCGGCACGCCGCTGCTGGTGCAGCTGTTCGTGATCTTCTACGGGATGCCGTCGGTCGGCATCGTCATCGATCCCTGGCCGGCGGCGATCATCGCCTTCTCGCTCAACGTCGGCGGCTACGCGGCCGAGATCGTCCGCGCGGCGATCCTCTCGGTGCCCAAGGGACAGTGGGAGGCCGCCCACACCGTCGGGTACTCGCAGACCCGCACCCTCACCAGGATCGTGCTGCCCCAGGCGGCGAGGGTGTCCGTGCCGCCGCTGTCGAACACCTTCATCTCGCTGGTGAAGGACACGTCCCTCGCGTCCACGATCCTGGTGACCGAGATGTTCCGTCAGGCGCAGCAGATCGCCGCGTTCTCGTTCGAGGTGCTCCCGATCTACCTGGAGGCCGCCCTCATCTACTGGCTGATCTGCCTGGTGCTCTCCACCGGCCAGAGCGCGATCGAACGGAGGCTCGACCGCTATGTCGCCCACTGACCACTCCCACGACGACGCGCTGGCCCCTCCGGCGCCCGCCGACGACCGCCCGCTCCTGACGGTGTCGGGGCTCACGAAGAGCTTCGGCGACAACCGCGTGCTCGACGGCGTGGACCTCGAGGTGCGCCGTGGCGAAGTCGTGGTGCTCATCGGTCCGAGCGGCTCGGGCAAGACGACCGTGCTGCGCTCGCTCAACGGCCTCGAGATCCCTGAGGCGGGCACCGTCGCGTTCACCGGCGGACCCGCGGTGGACTTCGCCGCCCCGGTGTCGAAGGCGGACCGCATCGCGCTGCGCGACCGGTCGGCGATGGTGTTCCAGCACCACAACCTCTTCCCGCACCGCACCGTGCTGCAGAACGTCATCGAAGGGCCGGTGTACGCGCACGGCGTGCCGAAAGGGGAGGCGATCGCGCGCGCGGAGGCGCTGCTCGAGCGCGTGGGCCTGAGCGAGAAGCGCGATGCGTACCCGTTCGAGCTCTCCGGCGGCCAGCAGCAGCGGGTCGGCATCGTGCGGGCGCTCGCCCTTCAGCCGGCGCTGCTGCTCTTCGACGAGCCGACGAGCGCCCTGGACTCCGAGCTCGTCGGCGAGGTGCTCACCGTCCTGAAGGAGCTGGCCGACGAGGGCTGGACGATGCTCATCGTCACGCATGAGCTGGCCTTCGCGCGCCAGGTCGCCGACGAGGTGGTCTTCTTCGACCAGGGCGTCATCGTCGAGCGCGGGGCGCCGCAGCAGCTGTTCACCGCTCCGAAGCATGAGCGCACGAGGCGGTTCATCGACCGGATCCTCCGGCCCTACGACGAGTAGTCAGCCAGTCGGGCGCACCTCGAAGCCGCGTTCGCCGGTGGGCGTGGCATCCGTCACCGTCGCCGACTCCACGAGCGACCCGGGCGGCCCCTCTGCCATCCAGGCGAGCACCTCGTCGACCTGGCCGGGAGTGCCCTCGACCTCGGCCTCGACCGCCCCGTCGCGCCGATTGCGCACCCACCCGGCGACCCCCGCTTCCCGGGCGACCATGCGCATGGTGTACCGGTAGCCGACGCCCTGCACCTCGCCGCGGACCGTCACGTGCACCCGTCTCATGAGCCCATCGTGCCCTGCCGATGGTGACGCGTGCGAGCGCCGGATGCCAGGATGCCTCTATGGGAACCGTGGACGAACTGCTCGCAGGGCTCGATCCCGCCGATCGGCCCTCTGTCGAGCGCATCTATGAGATCGCCCGCGAGGAGGCGCCCGATGCCGAACAGGGGACCGGCTACGGGATGCCGGCGCTGGTCTACCGCGGCAAGCCGCTCGTCTCCGTGATGAGGGCGAAGAAGCACATCGGCGTCTATCCCTTCAGCCCGGACGCTGTCGCGGCCGTGTCGGGCGCGCTCGAGGGGCATCCCGGTGTCGGACTGGACAAGGGGACGATCCGGTACCAGCCGGAGCACCCGCTCCCGGACGACGTGGTGCGGGCTCTGGTCGTCGCTCGTCGGGAGCAGATCGAGCGCTGAGCCGAGTGCGGCGCAGCCCGGTGGGGTCGGGCTCGTCAGTGCGGGAGCACCAGTGAGACGCCGAGCGCGATCATGACGACCGCGATCACGGCGTCGAGGATGCGCCAGGCGCGGGGCGTCGACAGCCAGCGGCCGAGCAGGCGCGCGCCGAACGCGAGGCCGAAGAACCAGAGGAAGCTCGCCGCCATCGCGCCGGCGGCGAAGAGCCAGCGCTGATCGCCGTGCGTGTTGGCGACCGTGCCGAGGAGGAACACGGTGTCGAGGTACACGTGCGGGTTGAGCCACGTCAGTGCCAGGCACGTGAAGACGACAGGCAGCACCCGCGCCGTTGCGGCGGAGGCGGGGCGGACGCGGGTGGCGACGGATGCCGGTGCCTCGGCCCCCGATCGCAGCTCGACGGCGCCGCCGCCGACGACGTCGTGCGCGGCATCCGGGTCGTCTTGGCCGCCCAGGACGTCGCCGGTCGGCCGCCAGGCGCGCCGCGCTGCGAGGAGGCCGTAGACGACGAGGAACGCGGCCCCTGCCCACCTCACGACGTCGACCAGCCACGGCACGGCCTGCAGGACGAGCCCGATGCCCGACACCCCGAGCGCGATGAGCGCGGCGTCGGACACGGCGCAGATCGTCGCCACGACCAGGACGTGCTCCCGGCGGAGTCCCTGCCGCAGCACGAAGAGGTTCTGCGCGCCGATGGCGATGATGAGGGAGAAGCCGAGGCCGAGGCCGGCGATGAGGGGACTGGGCACGCTTCGACGCTACGAGCCGGCTGATCCGTAGTCCAGCTCATGGTTCTTCAGTACCATTAGCCCCACTGAAGATGCGCATTCCGTTCGAGCTGGCAGAGACCCTGGCCGTCGTCGTCGACGAGGGCACGCTCGACTCCGCCGCCCGGCGACTGCACATCACCCCGTCCGCCGTCAGTCAGCGCATCAAGGCGCTGGAGGAGCAGCTGGGGCGTCTCCTGCTGGTGCGCTCGAAGCCCGCCCGCGCGACCGAGGCCGGAGCGTCGGTCATCCGGCTGGCGCGCCAGACGGCGCTGCTCGAGCACGACGCGCTCGCCGAGCTCGGTGCGGACCCCGCTGACGCCGCGCTGGCGAGCGTGCCGCTGGCCGTCAACGCCGACTCCCTGGCGACGTGGTTCCTCGAGCCGCTCGCCCGGCTCGCGCAACGGCATCCGGTCGTCTTCGACCTGCATCGCGACGACCAGGACTTCACGGCCGGGCTGCTGGAGTCGGGAACCGTGATGGGCGCCGTCACCTCACGGGCGGCGCCGGTGCCCGGATGCCGCTCGTCGGTGCTCGGCGCCATGCGGTACGAGGCCGTCGCCACGCCGGGCTTCGCGGCGCGCTGGCTCGCCGGGGAGCCGCTCGCCGCCCTCACCGCCGCACCCGTGGTCGACTTCGACCGCCGCGACGACCTCCAGAACGAGTGGCTCTCGGCACAGGGCGTCGATCCGGCGCGGCCGCCGCGCCACTACGTCCCGGCCTCGAACGACTTCGCGACCGCCGTGCGGCTCGGACTGGGCTGGGCGATGCTGCCGCGGTTCCAGTCGCACGACGCGATCGAGCGCGGCGAGCTCGTCCTGCTCGGCGGCCGCCCGGTGGACGTGGTGCTGCACTGGCAGCAGTGGAACCTCCGCTCGCCGCTCCTGGACGCCATCGCCGACGAGGTCGTCGCCGAGGGCAGGCGCGTGCTCGCGCCCGTGCGGTGACACTGCAGGTCAGCCGTCGCTGACGCGGAGCACGACCTTGCCGCGCGTGTGACCGGCCTCGATCGCACGGTGCGCGCCGGGCGCCTCCTCGAGCTCGAAGACCTGCTCGACGTAGACCTGGACCGCGCCCGAGTCCAGCAGGCGGGCGATCGTCGCCAGCGCTCCGCCGTCGGGGATGACCTTGTACGACGTCGCGCGCACGCCGGCCCCGGCCGCGGCCGCCGCGTACCCCGGCCACGAGCCGGTGGGCACCAGAACATACAGCCCGCCCGTGCGCAGCACCTCGAGGGAGCGGGAGCCGGTGTCGGCGGAGACGTTTCCGACGAGGTCGATCACGACATCCACCTCGGGGACCACCTCCTCGAAGCGCGTGGTCGTGTAGTCGATGACGACCGCTGCGCCGAGCTCGCGCAGCCACGAGGAGTTGCGCGCGGAGGCCGTCACGGTCACGTGCGCGCCGAAGTACGCGGCGAACTGCACCGCGAAGTGACCGACGCCGCCGCTGCCGGCGTGGATCAGCATGCGCTGACCTTCGTGCGCGTGAGCGGTCTCGACCACGAGCCCCCAGGCCGTCAGGGCCGCCAACGGCACGCCCGCCGCCTCGACGTGCGACAGCGTGGCGGGCTTGCGGGCGACCGACAGCGTCGGCGCGACGACGTAGTCCGCGTACGTCCCGCCGGTGCGCGGGAACGCCGCCATGCCGAACACCTCGGTTCCCGGCGGGAACGGGTGGGACTCGTACGGGCTCTTCACCACGATCCCGCTGAAGTCGAACCCGGGGATGGCGGGATACCCGCCGATGGAGGCGGACACCCCCGCGCCCGACCGCGTCTTGGCGTCGATCGGGTTCACGCCCGCGGCCACCACCCGCACGAGCACCTCGCTGAGCACGGGGGAGGGGACGGGGACGGATGCCGCGCGCAGCGCGTCCGGCGTCCCCGGCGCGTCGACGACCATGGCCCGCATCGTCTCGGGCGGGTCGGCCACCTCGGTGAGCGGGACGTCGGGCGATGATCGCAGCGGCCGGATCCTCATCGTGCACTCCTTCCGCGGGCGTGCCGCCGTCGGCACCGGATTCCATCCCCGTGGCACCAGTCAACCCTGCCCACGTCTCGACCGTGTTACGCCGGTGCTAAGCCCAGCCGCAGAGTGCCTGTGGGGCGTCGGCCGTCAGCGGTCAGGCGTCAGCGGTGAGGCGTCTCGCCCGCGGTGAGGGCGTGCAGCAGCCGCGTGAGGTTGCGGATGTCCTCCAGCGGCCACTCCGCGAGCGCATCGACCAGCGTGTTCTCCTGCGGTGCGCGCGCCTCGGCGAGGCGCTCCAGCCCGAACGCGGTCGGAGACAGCAGGTGGGACCGCCCGTCGTCCGGATCGGGCGTGCGCTCGATGAGGCCGAGTGCTTCCAGCTCGCGCACCGTGCGGCTGATCTGGCCCTTGTCGGCCATCAGGACCTCGGCGAGGGCCGACAGGGTGATCCGCTCCCGGCGGACGATGGTGGTGAACACCTTGTAGGCGCCCGGCAGCATGCCGGGGCTCACCCTGTTGGCGTTCTCGCTGATCACCCGCCGGAAGCGCGTGACCAGCTCGCCGAACTCCGCCTCGAGGGCGCGCACCGCCTCGGTGCGCGCCGCTCGGGTGTCGGGGGAGGTCATCGTGATCGACATTAGCGGCGGACGGATGCCTCGTCCGACGCGTCGCCGGACGGTTCGGGCTGTGCGGCGGCGGCGGAGGCATCCGTGTTCCCCGTCCGCGGAGCGGTCGCCGTCAGCGCCGCCATGCCCTCGGCCGTCGAGACCGTCGCGAGGTCGGCCTCGCTGGCCTGCACGCGCTCGCTCGTCGTCATCCGGGTCAGGGGCACGTTCGGCAGGAAGAGGATCGCGATGAGGCTGATGACGGCCAGCGGCACGGCGATGAGGAACGAGTGCGCGATGGCCTGCGCGTAGATGTCCTCGACGATCACGCGGACGCCCTCGGGCAGCGCAGAGACCTGCGGGATCGTGCCGGACTGGAGCTGCTCCGCGATGGCGGCGCCCTTCTCGCCGAGCGTCATGATGGCTGCGGCGATGTCGTCCGTGCGGTCGGCGAAGAGGTCCGTCGCCGACGCCGCCAGCGCGGCGCCCATCACCGAGACGCCGACGGTGCCGCCGAGGCTGCGGAAGAAGGTGACCCCCGAGCTCGCCACCCCGATCTCGCTCGGCTTCGCGGTGTTCTGCACGATGAGCACGAGGTTCTGCATCGTCATGCCGACGCCCGCGCCGAGCAGGAACATGTAGAGCGAGACGAGCGCGAAGTTCGTGTCGTAGTGGATGGTCGACAGCAGGTATGAGCCGGCGATGAGGAGCACGCCGCCGGCGATGAGGTAGGGCTTCCAGTGGCCGTGCCGGGTCACGAGGCCGCCGATCACGATCGACGCGAGCAGGAGGCCACCGATCATCGGGAGGGTCATGAGCCCCGCCTCCGTCGGGGTCGCCCCGCGCGCGAGCTGCATGTACTGGCTGAGGAAGACCGAGGTGCCGAACATCGCGATGCCGATGGAGATCGACGCCACGACGGCGAGCGTGAAGGTCCGGTCGCGGAAGAGCGTGAGCGGGATGAGGGGCTCCTTCGCCCGCAGCTCGACGATCACGAAGAGCACGGCCGCAAGGAGCGCGCCCCCGACCATGAGGGCCGTCTCGACGCTCCACCACTCGTAGTCGTCTCCGGCGCCGGTGACCCAGATGAGCAACAGCGACACGGCGGTGGACAGCAGCACGATGCCGACGTAGTCGATGCGCGCCTTCTGCTTCGGGCGGGCGGGAAGGTGCAGCGTGCGCTGCATGATGATGAGCGCCGCGACGGCGAAGGGCAGCGCGATGAAGAAGTTCCAGCGCCAGTTGATGGTGTCGGTGATGAAGCCGCCGAGGAGGGGCCCGCCGACGGTCGCCACGGCCATGACGGCGCCGAACAGGCCCATGTAGCGGCCCCGCTCGCGCGGGCTGATGATGTCGGCCATGATGACCTGGCTCAGCGCGGCGAGGCCGCCGGCGCCGAGGCCCTGCACGGCGCGGAACGCGATGAGCGTGCCGGGGTCCTGCGAGAAGCCCGCGGCCGCGGTGGCCAGCACGAAGAGCACGATCGCGAGCTGGATCAGCAGCTTGCGGTCGAAGAGGTCGGCGAGCTTCCCCCAGATGGGAGTCGAGATCGCCGTCGTCAGGAGGGTCGCCGTGACGACCCAGGTGAACGCCGCCTGGTCGCCGCCCAGGTCGTGGACGATGACCGGCAGCGAGGTCGACACGACGGTCGATGCGAGCATCGACACGAACATGCCCAGCAGGAGGCCGGTGAGCGCCTGCAGCACCGTGCGGTGCCGGCGCCTGTCGTCGACAGCGGCGACCGATCCGGTCGCGGGGGTGGGTTCAGTCATGGATGGTCTTTCCGAGGCGATGGACGGGAGGATCGGCGGCGGCGCCGGAAGCTGGTTGACCGAAGTCAACAGTTGATTTGGATCAACTATAGATTGATCGTTGAGGTGTGTCAACCATCCGGGAGGCGCGGATCGGCGGAAGATGGAGAGGTGTTCAGTGTGGAGCTGGTCCCCGACGACGCCGTGGACCGCGCTGTGAGGGAGGACTGGACGCACCTGATCGACGCCGGGCTGCCGAGTTCGGGGCGCAACCCCGCGCCGAGCAACCGCCCCCACGTCACCCTCGCCGTGCGGGAGCACATCGACCCGCGTGAGCTGGAGGGGATCGCCGACCTCCTGCCGCTGCCGCTCGAGCTCGGCGGCGTGCTGCTCTTCGGCCGCAGCCCGCGGCTGGTCCTCACCCGGCAGGTCGTGCCCGGCGCAGCGCTGCTCGCGTTCCACGCGGAGGTGGCGCGGCGGATCGGGCCGCCCGAGCCGCACTACGCCAACACGGCGCCCGACCGCTGGTCGCCGCACATGACGCTCGCCCGCGGACTCGATCCCGAACGCCTGGCGCTCGCGCTGCGCGCGGTGCAGCTCGGGCATGCTCGCGGGCACGCGGTGGGACTGCGGGTGTGGGATGCCTCGGCCAAGCAGGTCACGACCCTGCGCTGAGCGGACTCAGTCGGCGAGGGCGAGCGCGCGGAACGGCTCGCGGGGCGGAGCCGGGGGCTGCGGCATCCGATCATCCGTGCGTCGCGCGCGCGTCGTGCGCAGATAGAGCTCGTCGATGAGCGCGGTGGCGAGGCGCACCAGCTTCGCGATCTCGGCCTCGTCGCGGTCGACCCACGCGCAGCGCGGCTCGTCGCCGACCGGCACGAAGCCGTCGTGCTGCTCCCACGCGACGAGCGTGCGCTCGGCCCCGAGCACGTGCTGCTGCCACCACACCTGGCGGAGGTACGAGCGGGGGATGCTGCGCCACGCCTTGTTGGTCGTCTTGATCTCGGCCAGCATGACGCGGCCCGCGCCGTCGACCGCGATGCCGTCGGGTGTGGCCAGATGGCGCTTCTCGACGACGGCGTGGAAGAGCGCCGACGACGGCTGGATGCCGTGCGTAGCGGCGACCCACCCCGCGATCTCGGGCTCGCGCGCGCGGCCATGCGCGGTGTAGGCGTTGCCGGAGAACCCTGAGCCCATCAGCTTCGCGTCGGCTGCGCGCGAGATCGCCCTGTCGGAGGTCAGCGCCGCGACATCGGTCGCGGTGATACCGCGCGACCGCGCACGGACCCACGCGACCCGGTCGCGGGAATCCGCGACGATGCGGGCGGCGAGCTCGGGTGTCACGGATCAACCGTACGCCGCCGGCGCGACATCCGCCGCCCGCGACACCCGCCCCCCGGCGTAGCCCCTCCCTCCCTCCCTCCCTCCCTTTTTGTGCCGACATCGCGGTTTCTCGCCGAACCGACACGTTCTCGGCGCCGAGGACGTGGTCACTCGCCGACGACGTGCGAACTCGGCGCACGTGTGCCGGCGACGCGGCAGCCCAGGGTGCTGATCCCGAGCCCGGGAGCCTCTCCTCCCCAGCATCGGACGAGCCGGCGTTCCGCTCATCGGATCCACAGAAGGGAGCAGGCGACGACTTCTCGCGACGGCGTCTGGGACGTTGCTCGGATGCCCCGTCACATCGGTTTCGACGACGCACGACGCGCCGTGCTCACCCGCGAGCTGCTCGACCGCAATCGCTGGGGTGATCGAGACGTCAGGAGAGCGCTGGCGAACGGAACGCTCATCCGGCTGCACCGCAACTGCTATGTCCTCGAGGCCGACTGGGCGGACCTCTGGCCCGAATCGCGGCATCGGGTCGAGGTGGCCGCGGCTTTCGGTGAGATGCGTGGCGGCGGTGGCGTCGCATGCCGCGAGTCGAGTGCGGTGCTGTGGGAGCTCCCGCTTCACCGCCACGTCCCTCGCGCCGTCCACGTGACCCTTCCGGGTGGCAAGCACGTCTCCAGCCGAACCGGTCTCCGACGTCATCTGGAGGCGCTGCCGGCGGACGATGTGACAGAGCGGCACGGCATCCGCACGACGACGCTCGACAGGACGGTGTTCGACCTCGTCCGCTCTGTCGGGTTGGAGACCGCCGTCGCCGCAGCCGACGCCGCGCTGCGCCAGGTCGCGTTCCGCGACCGTACGTATGACGAGGACGCGGCAGAGGATTGGCGGGAGCGCATGCGCGTGCGAGTGGCGCGAGCGAAAGGCAAGCGCGGGGTCAGGCAGGCCGCGACGGTGGTCGAGATGGCGGATGGACGCGCCGAGTCGCCCGCCGAGAGCGTTGCACGAGTTCTGCTGCACGGGCTCGGCTTCGAGCGGGTCCGTCTGCAGGTGCCGGTGGCCGGGCCGGAGGGTCAGGACTATCGCGTGGATGCCGAGATCGAGGAGGCGAGGACCTTCCTCGAGGTGGACGGCATGGGGAAGTACGAGGATGAGGCGTTGAGGTCGGGGCGCACGCTCCAGCAGGTGCTCCTGGACGAGAAGCGTCGCGAGGACTGGATCCGCGGCACGACCCAGCAGCGTTTCGTCCGCGTAGAGGACAAGCACCTGCGCACCGCCCAGTCGCTCGCGGAGCGCCTCACGGCATTCGGCATCCGCCTGCCGTAGCCGTCGCCGTGCCGGAACATCGTGCCGAGTAACCGCGATCTCGGCGAGCAACCATGTTCTGGGCGCCGACAACGTGGTCTCTCGCCGAGATACTGCGATGTCGGCGGAGGGTTGGGGAGTGTTGGGGGGAGGAAGGGCCACCGGGCAGGAGGGGGCCCGGGGGACCGGGCGGCCGGGGGAGGGGCGTCGATTTGGCGGAGGGGGCGGCATCGCGTACCCTTGGGGAAGCCGAAGACCGCCGGTCATCGACGTGCGTGTAAGCGTACGAGATCGAAGCACTGCGAATGCAGGGGCCCGCGCAGGTGTCACGAACGATTCTCCTGGATCCAGGATTCTGCTCCGTGCGCTTGCGCCGGAGCTTTTTTCATTCCCGTGACGAGACCAGATGACGGATGCCTCCGGCCGGCGCCCGCCACCGCGGAGCGTCTCGTACACACAAGGAGTGGCCATGGCGCAGAAGGAAGCATCGGTCGCCGAGCTCACGAAGCACTTCGAGGACTCGACCGCCGTTCTGCTGACCGAGTACCGCGGTCTGACGGTTGCGCAGCTCAAGGAGCTGCGCAACAGCATCCGTCAGGACGCGGAGTACGCCGTGGTGAAGAACACGCTGACCAAGATCGCCGCGAACAACGCGGGGATCACGTCGCTGGACGACGACCTCAAGGGTCCGTCGGCCGTGGCGTTCGTGCACGGTGACCCGGTCGCCGTCGCGAAGGGTCTGCGCGCCTTCGCCAAGGCACACCCTCTTCTCGTGATCAAGGGCGGTTTCTTCGACGGAAACCCCCTGAGCGCGGACGAGGTCAACAAGCTCGCCGACCTCGAGAGCCGTGAAGTCCTGCTGGCGAAGCTCGCCGGCGCGATGAAGGCCTCGATGACGAAGGCGGCCTACGTCTTCAACGCACTGCCGTCGAAGGCCGTTCGCACGGTCGACGCACTGCGCGAGAAGCAGGAGTCCGCGGCCTGAACGGGCCTCGGCTAAGCAAAACCACAATCAAGGAGAATC
This sequence comes from Microbacterium sp. NPDC055455, assembly GCF_053619935.1. Classification (NCBI taxonomy): domain Bacteria; kingdom Bacillati; phylum Actinomycetota; class Actinomycetes; order Micrococcales; family Microbacteriaceae; genus Microbacterium; species Microbacterium sp. NPDC055455. The sequence goes on along the minus strand of NZ_JBSHLB010000003.1, from coordinate 126,930 downwards.
ATCATGGCAAAGCTCAGCACTGAGGAGCTGCTCGACGCGTTCAAGGAGCTCACGCTCATCGAGCTCAGCGAGTTCGTCAAGGCGTTCGAGGAGACCTTCGACGTCACCGCCGCCGCCCCCGTGGCCGTGGCCGCTGCCGGCGCTCCCGCCGGTGGTGCCCCCGCCGAGGAGGCCGAGGAGAAGGACTCGTTCGACGTCATCCTCGAGGCCGCCGGCGACAAGAAGATCCAGGTCATCAAGGTCGTCCGCGAGCTGACCTCGCTCGGCCTCGGTGAGGCGAAGGCCGTCGTCGACGGTGCTCCCAAGGCCGTCCTCGAGGGCGCCAACAAGGAGACCGCCGAGAAGGCTCAGGCCGCCCTCCAGGAGGCCGGCGCGACGGTTACCCTCAAGTAATCTCGCTTCTGCGAATACGAAGGCCCCGGATGCTTCGCATCCGGGGCCTTCGTCATGTCCGCCGATCAGGAGCCGCCCGACGGCCCCACGCCGATGACCGCCGACGCCTCGTCGTCGACGGGGGCCGTGGAGTTGCGGACCACGAGCGGTGACGACTCGTAGAGCCGGTGCGTCGGCGCGCCGGGGTCGTCGAGCTGCCACATGAGCAGCTGCACCGCGGCGCGGCCCTGCTGGTGGGGCCGCTGCTGCAGCGTCGTGAGCGAGAACATCTCGGCGTAGGCGTGGTCGTCGATGCCGACGACGCTGAGGCGCTCCGGCACGCGGATGCCGAGCCGGCGGGCGGCGATGATGGCGCCGACGGCCACCTCGTCGCACACTCCGACGATGGCGGTCGGCCGCGTGCGACGGTCGCCCAGCAGCTCGACCGCGGCGCCGTACCCGCCCGGCAGGGTGACCTCGGACGGCACATGGCGCATCCGGGCCTCCAGGCCCGCGTCGCACATCGCCGCCCGGTAGCCGTGGAGGCGACGGCCGTCCCCGAAGCTCGTGCGGCGGCCGTCCGGGTCGCCGCCGAGGAACGCGATCTCGCGGTGCCCGAGGCCGACGAGGTGATCGGTGGCGATGCGCGCCGCTGCCTGATCGTCGATCGTCACCGCGTTTGTGCCGATGTCGTAGCCGCCGACGGCGACGACCGGCTTGCCGAAGGCCACCAGGCGCTCGAGCTCGTGCGCGCTCGGCTCGATGCCCACCGCGATCAGTCCGTCGAACCTCTTGCGCGCCAGGAAGTGCTCGAACATCTCGCGCCGGGCGGCCGACTCCGGCGGTGCGCCGTACAGCGCGAGGTCGTACCGCCGCTCCAGGAGGGCGTCCTGGATGCCCTCGAGCACCTGCGCGAAGAACCACCGGTCGAGTGAGGGCATGACCACGCCCACGGTCTGCGTGCGTCCGGTGACGAGGCTGACCGCGCTGGTGGTCGGCACGTAGCCCAGCGCAGCGGCGGCGTCCTGGACGCGCGCCCGCGTGCCCGCCGAGACGTAGCCCGAGCCGGTGAGCGCGCGCGAGGCCGTCGACTTCGACACGCCTGCCACCCGAGCCACGTCGGCGATGCCCGCCATCGGGGTCCTCCTCGTGCGTCCGGGGACATCACCGTCACCCGGAAATCTGGAACCGGTTCCAGGCCTCATTGTGCCGTGCAGGTGCGGACGGCACCACCCCCGATACGCAGGTTTACCGAGTTGTGACCGGGGGAGATTGTGCGCCCCGGCGGCATCCCCTAGCGTGATCATGGAATCGGTTCCCGATCTCTCACGTGCGGAGCCCGAGAGGCGCGGCTCCGCGAACTCAAGGAGGAGGCAGACACCATGACTGCACTGCGATCCCGCCGCGGACGCGGCTACATCGCACTGGGAGTGGCGACCATCGCGGCGCTGACGCTCGCCGGCTGCGCCGAAGGCGGTGACGAGGCCGGTGACGACGGCTCGGTCGAGGGGGAGACCGTCGAGATCGCAGGCGGCATCACCGGCTCGGAGGCGGAGAACCTCCAGAAGTCGTTCGACCAGTTCACCGAGGACACCGGCATCATCGTCGAGTACACCGGCGACAAGGGCTTCGAGGGCAACATCGTCACGAAGGTCGCGGGCGGATCCGCTCCCGACATCGCGATCGTGCCGCAGCCCGGTCTGCTCCGTTCGCTCATCGAGACCGGCGAGGTCCAGGAGGCCACCGAGGAGGTGTCGGCGAACGTCGACGAGTACTGGTCGGAGGACTGGAAGGAGTACGGCTCGCTGGACGGCACCTTCTACGCCGCTCCGATGCTGGCGAACCTGAAGGGCTACGTGTACTACTCGCCCGCCAGCTTCGAAGAGTGGGGCGTCGAGGTCCCGAAGACCTGGGACGAACTGCTCGAGCTGACGCAGACGATCCGCGACGCCACCGGAGAGCCCCCGTGGTGCGCCGGCTTCTCGTCCGAGGCGGCGTCGGGCTGGCCGGGCACCGACTGGGTCGAGGACCTCGTCCTGCGCGGAGCGGGCCCGGACGTGTACGACAGCTGGGCCGCGGGCGACACGCCCTTCACCGACCCCGACATCGAGGCCGCGTTCGACGCCGTGGGCGAGATCCTGCTGAACCCGGAGTACGTCAACGCCGGCTTCGGTGATGTCAAGAGCATCAACTCGACGGCGTTCGGCGACCCGATCGCGGCGGCCGTGGCCAACGGCACGTGCGCGCTCACGCACCAGGGTTCGTTCCTCACGGCGAACTTCCTCACCGCCCAGACGGCGGAGGGCGAGACGCCGACCATTGCCCCTGACGGCGACATCTACGCGTTCATCCTCCCCGGCATCGAGGAGGGCGAGCTGGCGGTCGAGGGCGGCGGCGAGTTCGTGACGGCGTTCTCGGACGACGCCGCGACGCAGGCGGTGCTCGAGTACATGTCGACCCCGGAGTTCGCCGACGCGCGCGTCGAGCTCGGCGGCGCCATCTCGGCCAACACGGGCGCCGACCCGTCGCTGGCGTCGAGCGAGTTCCTGACCGAGGCGATGGAGATCGTGCAGGACCCGAACACGGTGTTCCGCTTCGACGCCTCCGACCTGATGCCGGCGACTGTCGGCTCGGGCTCCTTCTGGCGCGGCATGGTCGACTGGATCGACGGCAAGCCGACGTCGCAGGTCCTGGAAGACATCCAGGCAGGCTACGAGAACTGACGCACCGCACGTCGGTGCCGGGGTCCGCGCACGCGGTCCCGGCACCGGCGTGACGTCATCCGTCGGCGTCGACGGGGGAAGGCAGAACATGTCTCAGACCACAACATCGGCGGCGGATCAGGGGCAGACGATGCCCCCGCCTGCCGAGCGCGGCGGAAGGAAGCCGCCGTCGCAGAAGACGACCCGGCTCGTCGTCACGATCGGGCTCATCCTGATCGCGGCGCTGGTGGTCTTCCTGCTCCTCAGCCCTCCGAATCAGGACGCCAGGCCCGTCTCGCTGGGCATCTCGTTCAACTCGTTCTTCCAGTGGATCGGCAACCTGGGGCCGATCGCCCAGATCCCCGTCATCGTGCTGATCTTCGGCGTGGTGGTCGCGATCCTGCTCGTGCTGATCGAGTACGCCCCGCGTGCGGGGCGCGGCTACTTCTGGCTGCGGCTCATCTCGTGCTTCGCGATCCCGTTCCTGGCGTTCATGATGCTGCGCCCGTACGAGGGCGCCGTCCTGTACGTGGTCCCCATCGCCCTCATCTCCGGCGGACTGCTGTTCTACGCCGACCACCGCGCGCGCGAAGGGTCCGGCTACCTGTACCAGCTGGTGCTCTTCATGGCGCCGGCCGCCATCCTGCTCCTGGTCGGCCTGGTGTATCCCACCATCTCGACGGTCATCCAGTCGTTCTACGACAAGAGCGGCGAGAACTTCGTCGGGATGGAGAACTACGTCTGGGCCTTCACGAATCCGCAGGGATTCTGGTCGATCATCAATACGCTCATCTGGGCGATCTTCGCCCCGGTGTTCTCGCTCATCGTCGGGCTCGCGTACGCGGCCTTCATGGAGCGCGCGCGCGGTGACCGTCTGCTGAAGATCCTCGTCTTCATGCCGTTCGCGTTCGCCGGGGTGAGCATGAGCATCATCTGGCGGTTCGTGTACGACTACCGCCAGGGCGAGCAGGTCGGCCTCCTCAACGCCATCGTCGTCGCCTTCGGCGGCGAGCCGGTCCGGTGGCTCGACATCTGGCCGCTGGTCAACACGTTCTGCCTGCTCTTCGTGTTCGTCTGGGCGCAGACGGGCTTCGCCATGGTGGTGCTGTCCGCCGCGATCAAGGCGGTCCCCGCCGAGCAGCTCGAGGCGGCCCAGCTGGACGGGACGTCGGCGTGGCAGCGCTTCATCAACGTCACGGTCCCCGGGATCCGCGGTGCGATCATCGTCGTGCTGACCACGATCACGATCGCCGCACTGAAGCTGTACGACATCGTCGCGGTGATGACCGGTGGCCGGTCGAACTCGACGGTCCTCGGCTTCGAGATGGTCAACCAGCAGCAGCGTTTCCAGAGCTACGGGCACTCGGCGGCGCTGGCGGTGCTCATCTTCCTCTTCGTCACGCCCCTGCTCGTCTACAACGTGATCCAGCTTCGCAAGCAGAGGGAGGTCCGCTGATGACCGCCGTCGAATCCGAGACGACGAGCTTCGACAGAGCGGCCGCGCGCAAGGTCGCACGCGAGACGCGTCGCAACGAGTCGCAGGCGCAGAAGCGGCTCACGTCGCCGCTGGCGACCGTGATCGCGGTGGCGATCGCCTTCCTGTGGACGATCCCGACCCTCGGCCTGCTCATCACGTCGTTCCGCCCCGGTGCGGACTCGGCAACGTCGGGCTGGTGGACGGTCTTCACGAACCCGGACTTCACGCTCGGCAACTACGAGGCCGCGCTGACGTCGGGGGGAACCGCGCTGACCCTGGGGGAGTCCTTCCTCAACTCCCTCGCGATCACCATCCCCGTCACGGTGTTCTCGCTCGCGATCGCCTCGCTGGCGGCCTACGCCTTCGCGTGGATGGACTTCAAGGGCCGCGGGTTCCTGTTCGTCGCGGTGTTCGCGCTGCAGATCGTGCCGATCCAGATGGCCCTGGTGCCACTGCTGACGCTGTTCTCGCGGGGACTGGAGATCGGCGACGTGATGATCTTCCCTGGCCTGGAGATGCGCGAGGTGGACCACAGCTTCGCGACGGTGTGGATCGCCCACACCATCTTCGCGATGCCGCTGGCCATCTTCCTGCTGCACAACTTCATCTCCGAGATCCCCTCGGATGTGATCGAGGCGGCTCGGGTGGACGGCGCAGGACACGGGCAGATCTTCTTCCGGATCATCCTCCCGCTGTCCACGCCCGCGCTGGCGTCCTTCGCCATCTTCGAGTTCATCTGGGTGTGGAACGACCTGCTCGTCGCGACGATCTTCGCGCCGACCTCGTCGCTGCCGATGACGCAGACGCTGAACTCCCTCTCGGGCTCGTGGGGCGATCAGTGGTTCCTGCTGTCGGCAGGAGCCTTCCTCGTGCTGATCGTGCCGCTCATCGTGTTCCTGGCCATGCAGCGCTTCTTCGTGCGAGGCCTCATGGCGGGTGCCACGAAGGGCTGACACAGCAGATCGACGGATGCCGCGGCCAGGCGCTGAGCGCCGGTCCGCGGCATCCGTCGTCCGAGGGTCGGTGTGTCAGGCGCTGCAGCCGAGGCGCCGCTGGATGGATTGCATCGCGTCGATCTCGGCCGTCTGGCCCGACTGGATCGTCCCGGCGACCTGCAGCGCGCGAGGGTCGCTCCCGAGCTCGAGGAGCGCCTCTGCCATCGGGATCGCGCCCTCGTGGTGCCGGATCATCAGCTCGAGGAAGAGGCAGTCCGCCTCCTGGCCGGTGGCGGTCCGGAGCGCGGTCAGCTCTTCGGCCGAAGCCATCCCCATGGCCGCCCGCGCCTCGTCCTCGGACATCGCCTCGCCCGTGCTCGAACCGTGGTCGTGGTCGACGGAGGATTCCGCCATCCACTGCATCATCGGGTCGCCGGTCTGGGGGAGCCCCCACTGCACGAGCCAGTCGTACATCTCGCCGCGCTGGCCGGCCTGGCCGGTGGCGATGTCGTACGACAGCACGCGCAGCTCGTCGTCCTCGGTCTTGCGGTAGATCTCCATCGCCATCTCGATCGCCTGGGCGTGGTGCACCTGCATGTCGCGCGAGAAACCGGCCTCGGGTGAGCTCGTCCCCGGGGCGGCGACGCTCTGCGCCGCGCCGAACGTCGAGAACCGGCCGACCGCGACACCGAGCGCGGCGATCAGGACGAGCCCGACGACGATGACCACCCAGCGCCGGGGGGATCCGGTCGAGGCGTCGTCCGACACGACGGAACCCTACTGCTTGCCGGGGGCGTCGAACGCGCCGGTGCAGGCCGCGTTCGGCTCGGGGGCGTTGGTGCTGCGCCAGTACGCGCGGACGAACTCCTCGATGCGCTCGTCGTCGGCGGCGTCGACCTTGAGCTGGGCGTTCCACGCGCTGACGGCGATCGGGGTGTCCATGCCCTCGTAGGGCGAGAGCACCGTGTAGGTGGAGGGCAGCTGCGCCTCGAGCGCCGCGATGTCGTCGTCCGAGACCTGGGCGGGGTCGTAGGTGACCCACACCGCGCCGTGCTCCAGCGAGTGGACGGCGTTCTCGTTCGGCACCGGCTCGGTGTAGACGCCGCAGTTCAGCCAGATCGCGTTGTGGTCGCCGCCGGCCGGAGGGGTCTGCTCGTAGTCGACGGTCGTGTCGACGTGGTTGGCGGTGTTCTCGAACGTTTCGAGACCCTCGATGCCGCTGCCGTCGCTGTCGCCGCGGTCGTAGGTCGGAGGGGCAGCGGGGGCGAACACGATCGACGCGACGATCGCGGCCACCACCAGCAGCGCGGCCGCCGAGCCGACGATCCACCAGACGAGCCGGCTGCGGCGCCGCTTGGCGAGCTGCCGCTGGTACTCCGCGAGCTTCTCCTGGCGCTTCTGCTCGCGCTGCTGCTTGACCGTGAGGTCGATCTGGGCCTGCGTTGCCGGGTTGCCGCTCTTGCGCTTGTCGGCCTGGGACGGGGTCATGCTCGTGATCTCTGCCAATCGATGAACAGCGGTCGGGGCGCCCGGCCCACGCCGTTCGGCGGGAGGCTGACGGGTTGCCCTCATCCTATGCGAGCGAATGAGCCCTGCCCTGAGAAGGGCCCGACAGCCGGGACCTGTCCCGGCGCCCTCCGGGAGAGCGCTTGCGAGCGGGGCGGGACCATCCGGTAACATGGTGCTCGAATCGATTCGACCTTGACGGTCTCCCGCACGAGCAGCGACGCCGATCGGCAGCGTCGGACGACTCGCGCCCGCTCCCTCCGCACCCGCACGCCCTCCCGGCGCACCGCCCGTGCGATCGCTTTCCCCGCCTCGCTCCTGACGGCCTTGCCACGAAACGAAGTCCCTGTTGCTCGATACCGCATCCATCCCCGTCCAGCGGCGCGAAGACCGCGTCCCCGCCGAGCCCCGGCCCGAAGACCAGGGCCGCGCCGCCCTCCCCCCGAAGCCCCACGCGACGTCGACGGGCGCCATCCGCACCCTCGGCAGCAATCCGGCGACCGCGCCCATCGTGCTGCACCCAGGCGACTCGATCCCGCATCGCCGCCGGGTGCTCTACATCGTCCTGCTCGGCGCGCTGACGGCGCTGGGTCCGTTCACGATCGACCTGTACCTGCCGGCGTTCCCGGTGCTCGAGGCGGACTTCGACACCACCGCGGCAGCCATCCAGCTGACCCTCACCGGCACCATGATCGGCTTCGCTCTGGGTCAGCTCATCGTCGGCCCGCTCAGCGACAAGGTGGGCCGTCGCGTGCCGCTCCTCGCGGTCACCGCCCTCCATGTGCTGGCCAGCACCGCCGCCGCCTTCGCGCCCACGCTCGAGCTGCTGTCCGTGGCACGCGTGCTGCAGGGAGCGGGGGCGGCCGCCGGCGGCGTGGTCGCGGCAGCGATCGTGCGCGACCTGTTCGGCGGCCGGCGTCTGGTCGTCATGCTCTCCCGGCTGGCGCTCGTCTCGGGTGTCGCGCCGGTGCTCGCGCCGCTGGTCGGTTCCGCGCTCCTGGCCGTCATGCCCTGGCGCGGCATCTTCGTCGTGCTGGCCGTCTACGGGGCCGTGATGCTGGTCTCGGCGATGATCTTCCTCCCCGAGACGCTTCCGCCGGCGCGCCGGCACGAGAGGGGCGCGACGACCGTGTGGCAGCGGTATCGCAGCGTCTTCAGCGACCGCGTGTTCATCGGCGTGCTCATCATCGGCGGAATGACCTTCTCCGGCCTCTTCTCGTACCTGTCGAGCTCATCGTTCCTGTTCCAGCAGGAGTACGGCTTCAACGCCCAGCAGTACGGCCTGCTCTTCGCCGCCAACTCGCTCGGCGTCGTGGTCGGCGTCCAGACGGCGTCGCGCCTGGCCGCGCGCTTCGGCCCGCAGTGGGTCATGGCGTGGTCGACCGCCGTGCTCGCGGTCTCGGCATCCGCCATCATCATCACCGACCAGCTCGGCCTCGGCATCTGGGGCACGATCATCCCGCTGTTCGTGTTCATGACCGGCTGCGGATTCACCTTCCCCTGCGTGCAGGTGCTGGCGCTCGACCGGCACGGCAAGGCGGCGGGCACGGCCCAGTCGATCATCGGCGCCACGAACTTCGGCGTGGCCGGGATCATCTCGCCGCTCGTGGGGTGGCTCGCGGCGGATGCCGGCATCACCGCGACCACCATGGCGTCCGTCATGGTCGGATGCTCCGTCGTGGGTGTGCTCGCGCTGTGGCTGATCGTGCGCCCGCGCACGGTGGAGCGGCTCGCGCCCTGAGCCGACCGGTTCAGGGCGCGGGCGGTCGCACCGGCTGCAGGACGAACAGCCGCACCGTGCGCCCGGACTCGCGCTCGTAGTCGCGGTAGCCCGGCCACTGGCGCTGGATGAGGGACCAGGCGGCCTCGCGTTCGCCGGCGGGGATGAGTGCGGCGCGGACCGCCATGCGCCGTCCGCGCACGGTGATCGCGGCGTCAGGGTGCGCGAGCAGGTTCCCGGTCCACGCAGGATGCCGCGCCCCCGCGAAGTTGGTCCCGGCCACGATCGCCCGCCCGCGCCCGTCGGGGGTGTACATGAGGGGCACGTCCCGCGGCTCACCCGACGTGGCGCCGACCGTGTGGAGCACGAGCGAGGGGACGAGCAGCGCGCTCAGCTGCACGCGGCCGTGCGTCGCGCGGGCGATCGCCCGTTCGATCGGCGGGAGCAGCGTCGGGCCGATGATGCGCCGGAACAGGCGCGTGCGGGTGAGGGGCGCGACGACCGCCCTTACGACGTCGACGACGCGGGTCATGCCACCTCCGTCCCGCCGCAGCGCGGATCGAGTCCGAACCATAGCATCCGCGTGGCGATCACGGCGAGAGGGTGACCGCGGTGGTGCCGCGCGGCAGAATGGGGCGATGACGACATCGGCGGAGCGGCGGGTCGCGGTACCGGTGGTCGCCTTTCTGATCGTGGGCGGAGGCCTCGCGCTGCTCGCGTGCCTGCTCGGATGGTGGGTATTCAGCAGGGGCGACGAGCCGTTCGCGATCGACCTCGGGTGGAACGCCTTGGTGGCCGCCATGTTCAACCCGGTGTTCAGCGCCTTCTCGTACTTCATGGACTGGGTCGGCGGCGGGTGGGTCGCCGTCCTCGCGGTGCCCATCGGCGGCGCCCTCGTGCTCGTCCTGCTGCGGCGGCCGTGGGCGGCCGTGTACTTCGTCGCGGCGGAGGCGGTGTCGGCCGGCGGCGTCCAGGTGCTCAAGCACCTGTTCGGACGGGTCCGCCCCGAGGACATCGTCGTTGTCGCGGACTACGGCTCATACCCGTCCGGGCATGTCGCCAACGCCGCCACGATCGCCGTCGCCGCCTACGTCATCTTCCCGCGGGTGTGGGTGGCGATCGTCGGCGGGGTGTGGATCATCCTGATGGCGTTCAGCCGCACGTATCTGCACGCGCACTGGCTGAGTGACACCGTCGGCGGAGCCCTGATCGGCGCGGGCGCCGCCCTCCTCGTGGCGGCCGCGTTCGCGGTCCCGATGGCGAGGGAGCGGGAGAAACTCGATGTCAGGGCGAAACGCGCGTCGATAGGCTGAGCGGATGACCGCCGCCGACGCGCCAGACCCGCCTGCGACCGCACCCTCGACCGACCCGGCCGTCGCCGCCGCGGAGGCCGAATTGGCCCGCCTGCGGGCGGAAGCGGAGGCGGCCGAGGCGCAGCTCAAGGCTGCGCAGGCCAAGGCCGCGCTCGCCGCCGCCGAAGCGGCCGCCGCGAAGGCCCGCGTCGGAGGAGAGGCCGCCGCGCCGTCGGCCCCGACGGCCGACGCGACACCCGCGCCGTCCGCAGCCCCGGCGCCCCCGCTCCCGGAGCCGCAGACCCCGGCGCCCGCCCCCGGTACGGACCTGCCGCGCACGACCGCCGGCCCGCTCGACGCGGACGAGGTCCGCGACATCGCCGACGGCTACGGATTCGAGGGCGCCACGCTCGACCTCGGCGCGCTGGTCAACGGCGAGCCGGTGCCGGAGGCCCAGGTCCGCATCCCGCTGGGGATGATGAACCGGCACGGCCTGATCGCCGGCGCCACCGGAACCGGCAAGACGCGCACCCTGCAGGGGCTGGCCGAGCAGCTCGCCGCCAAGGGGGTCCCCGTCTTCGCCGCGGACATCAAGGGCGACCTGTCGGGGGTGGCGACGCCCGGTGAGCCGAGCGAGAAGCTGCTGGCGCGCACCCGGGGGATCGCGCAGGACTGGACGCCCGAGGCATCCGTCACCGAGTACTTCGCCCTGGGCGGCATCGGCAAGGGCGTGCCCGTGCGGGCGACGGTGTCCGGCTTCGGGCCGCTGCTGCTCAGCAAGGTGCTGGGGCTCAACGCCACGCAGGAGTCGAGCCTGGGCCTGGTGTTCCACTACGCCGACGCGAACGGCCTGGCGCTGGTCGACCTGGCCGACCTCCGGGCCGTGCTCACGCACCTCACGAGCGACGAGGGCAAGGCCGAGCTCAAGGAGCTGGGTGGATTGTCGGCGGCGACGGCCGGCGTGATCCTGCGCGAGCTGATCACGTTCGCGGATGCCGGAGCCGACGTCTTCTTCGGCGAACCCGAGTTCGAGGTGGCCGACTTCATCCGCACGGCGCCCGACGGGCGGGGCGTCATCAGCTTGCTCGAGGTCCCGGGCGTGATCGACAAGCCCGAGCTGTTCTCGACCTTCCTGATGTACCTGCTGGCCGAGCTGTTCGAGATCCTGCCCGAGGTGGGGGATCCCGACAAGCCCGAGCTGGTCTTCTTCTTCGACGAGGCGCACCTGCTCTTCACGGACGCCTCGAAGGACTTCCTCGCGGCGATCGTGCAGACCGTGCGCCTCATCCGCTCGAAGGGCGTCGGCGTCTTCTTCGTGACGCAGACGCCCAAGGATGTGCCGTCCGACGTGCTCGCCCAGCTCGGCTCGCGCGTGCAGCACGCGCTGCGCGCCTTCACCCCCGACGACGCCAAGGCCCTGCGCGCGACCGTCGGCACGTACCCCACGTCGGGTTACGACCTCGAGCGCGTGCTGCAGGAGCTCGGCACCGGCGAGGCGATCGTCACGGTGATGAGCGAGAAGGGAGCACCCACACCGGTCGCCTGGACGCGGCTGCGCGCACCGCAGGGACTCATGTCGCCGACCCCCGACCCCGCGATCGAGGCGGCGGTGAAGGCGTCGCCGCTCCTGGCGAAGTACGGCACGGCGATCGACCGCGAGTCCGCGCGCGAGATCCTCACCGCCAAGATGCGGGCGGCCGACGAAGCCGCCGCCGCGGAGGAGGCGGCCCTCGCGAAGGCCAAGGCGGACGCCGAGTACGCGAAGCAGAAGGCGGCGATCGACAAGCAGCAGGCGGCGGCCGAGAAGAAGGCGCGGCAGGAGTACGAGCGCCTGCTCAAGAAGACCGCCGGCACCACGCGCACCACGCGCACCACGCGCGCGTCGCGCTCGTCGTCGAAGTCCCCGCTGGAGCAGATCCTCGACTCCAAGTCCACGCAGACGATACTGGGTGGGGTGATCCGCGGGATCTTCGGCACCGGCAGGCGCTGAGGCATCCGACCCGAACCGGATCCTCGCCGTTCCGGAGGTCTCGCGTGCGCCGCAGAGCAGTCGTCGTCGCCGCGCTGACGCTCGCCCTGGCGACGACGGCCGCGGGCGTCGCGCTCGCCGTGGCGGCAGGGGCGCCTTCGGCGGGGAAGACGGATGCCGCGCCCTCGCCCAGCCGGACACCGTCGGCCGGCGCGCACGAGGTCACCCCCGACGACTATTGCTACGTCGAGGCGATGATCTACTACCGCGTCGAGGAGTCCGAGCTGGCCGAGACGCTGCTGCGCAAGGACGGGATCGACGCCGGTGCCCTGGGGTTCGCCGGTGGCATCGCGGCGCGCGACGCCGACGAGCTCGACCGGCTTCGCGAGTGGTACCTCTCGTGGGCGGACGCGCGCCCGGTCGAGCCACCGAAGGACGGCCCCTGCGGTGGTCACGGCGCCGACCACGCGCAGATGCCCGGCATGCCGACGTGGAGCACGGTGCAGGGATTCGTCGACGCGCAGCACCCCGACGCCGAACGCCGGTTCGCCGAGATCCTGCGCGATCAGAACGCCGGCATGGTGGCACTCATCGGGCTCATCCTCGACGGCGACCCGCACCCGGCCGTCGCGGAGTCGGCCGAGGCGGTGCTGAGGCAGGCGCGCGCCGACCAGGAGACGCTGCGCGGGATCCTCGACGCGGCGCCGTGAGCGCGGGCGGCGGGGCGCGGCATCCGTTGTCCCTCCCGCCGCGGGTCACCAGCCGCTGAGGGAGCCCAGCGGAGCGAGGGCGCGCGCCGCGTCGCGCAATGCTCCGACGTGGCGCGCCGCGACGGAGAGCCGCCCGATCGCCGTCGACAGGGTCACGGCGCCGACGGGGCGGGCGGCGTGGTCGTGGATGGGCACCGCGAGGCACCCGCGGTCGGGTGCGAGGAGCGCGCCCTGCTCGGTGTACCCGCGCACGGCGTAGGCCTCACGGATCGCTCGGACGTCCTCGGCCGGTGCGCCGCTGCCCCAGCTCGGGGCCCGCGGCATGCGGCGGTCGGGGTGGGCGACGAGCCACAGGTGCCCGATCGCCGAGCGCAGCGGATCGCCGAGCAGGGCGTCGCGGTCGGAGAGGGGGCGTGTGCCGTCCTCGTCGAGCACCACCAGGCCGGTCCGGTGGAAGGCGAACAGGTGCACCGCCTCGCCGGTCTCGGCGCGCAGCCGGTCCACCACGTCCGCGTGGTCGGGTCGGGAGCGGGCTCCGACGACAGCCGCGAGCTCGAGCACGCGGGTGCCGAGGACGAAGCCGGAGAAGTCGGCACGGCGCACCAGGTACTCGTCGCGCACCAGCGCGTTGACGACGCGGTACACGGTGGCCCGCGGCGCGCCGACCGCGCGGGCGATCTCGGCGGCCGAGGCGCCGTGATGGTCGCGCGCGACCTGCTCGAGGATCTCGAGCGCGAGTCCCAGGCCCCTCTCCGGCAACGGCATGTCGCGCGGGAGACCCGCCCCGCTCACCTCCGCGCCGACCCGTCGATCGTGTCTGCATCGACCGGCCAGTCGTGCACGCCGATGCGCGCCGCCACCGCGGGGTTGCGCAGCAGGCGCACGGTGCCGGCGCCCACGACGGCGGCGAGGATGCCCGCCGCCCACAGGAGGCCCGCGGGGTTCTCGCGCATCGTCACGCCGACGTAGAACGCGAGCACGCACAGCAGACCTGCGAGCGGCACCGTGCTCACGACCACCGCCCGGGCGGTGAGCTCCCCGATCCGCCCGAGGAAGACGGGCGCGGCCGCGCACACCAGCGCGTACGCCAGCACGAAACCGAGGATCGAGGCCGGCGAGGTGACGACGCGCATGTCCTGACGGCTGCCGCCCGCGGCGAGCACCGCCACCGGGACGGCGGTGACCGTCGCTGCGAGGATCAGCCCGCCGATCGCGGGCACCCCGCGCCGGGACACGTGCCCGAGCGCGGCGGGGAGCAGCCCCTCGCGGCTCATGGCGAACGCGAGGCGGGTCGCGGCGGTGGTCATCGCGAGCGCGCAGGCGAGGAACGAGACCGCGACGATGACATCGATGAGGTGCGCGAACCCGGTCACGGCGGCGAGGGATGCCGCGCCCGGCTGCTCGGCGACGATGGACAGCTGGGCAGCCGTGCCGACGAGCATGACCAGGCCGGTCGCACCGACGCTCCACATCACCGCGCGCGGGACGGCGGCGAACGGACGCCGCGTCTCGGGACCCAGCGCGGCGCCGCTCTCGAATCCGACGAAGCCGATGAGCGAGAAGGCGACGCCGGTGATGATCGCCTCCATCGAGAAGTCGGCCGCGCGCGGGACCAGCAGGCCGACGTCCCAGCGGCTCACGCCCAGCGCCGCCACCGAGAGGCCCAGCACCGTCAGCACCGCGACGGATTCCAGCACGAGGAGGACGCGCGTGGACATGCGCAGGCCGCGCGCGACGACGAGGGCGATGACCGCGCCGAATCCGATGATGAGCGCGATCACCAGCAGCGGCGAGGCGGGACCGCCGCTGAGGAGATCGGCGAGTCGGTGCGAACCCGAAGCGAGCGTGTTCATCGCGACCGCCAGATAGCCGATGCCGAGGGCCGCCCCGGTCACGAGGCCGATATGGGGTCCGAGACCGCGCGCGGCGAAGGTGTAGAGCGCGCCGGTGCTCGCGATGCGCCGGGCGAAGATGCCGATGACGAGGCCGACGCCGACGACCAGGGTGATGGTGAGGGCGATGTCGAAGAACCCGAACGACCCGCTCCGCGCGAAGAGGGCGCCCGGGTGCACGAGCAGGACGCCGGCGGGTGCGGTCGCGGCGACCGACTGCGCGACGACGTCGACCGTGTGCGCGTGCCGCCGGCGCAGCCCCGCGAACGGCGAACTGCCGCCCAGATCCCGCCGCGGCCGAGCCTGCTCGATCGCGTCCGCGAGTGCACTGCTCACGCGTCCTCCTCCGCACCGGCCCGCCGCGATGCGGCTGCGCGCGAGGCTACCGCCCGTGCGTTGCCGGAAAGCGCGGAGTGTGTTTCGGCGCTGTGACACCGCCTGAGACATCCGCGGCGCCCGGCCGCCCCGTCGTCTCAGCATGATTTCGATCGGCGTTCGCCGCTCCATACCGCGGGGAAACGGCGCCGGCGAAGAATCGGCCCGACGCGGGTGCAGCCGCGTCTTCGCCATCGAAAGGACTCCTGTGACCGATACACAGCTCTCTCCTGACGGGGACTCGCCACCCCCGGAGCGGCAGCGCGCTCGCCGAGGCGGTGTGCTGACGCCGCGGGCGCTCGGCATCGGCTCCGCGGTCGCCGCCGCGGCAGCCGCCGTCGCCCTCGTCTTCGCCACGCAGACCGCCGTGCAGGCGACGTCGTCCCCCGAGACCCCGCCGGCCACCCCCATCGCCGCCGACAGCACCGATGAGGACGCGCCCGAGAAGGCGGCGGAGGTCGCCAAGCCCCCGGCGATCGCCGCCGCCTACGACGCTCTCACGGGAGCCGAGGTGGAGTACGTCCGCTTCCTCGGCGCCCAGGACGCGGCGTTCGCCGCCGGCGAGGACGTCTTCGGCGACGCCGGACTGCAGTTCCTGTCCACCGACGTCGCCGACCCGCAGGCGTACGCCGACGGGCAGCGGCGTCTGCTCTCGCTCTACTACGACTACGGCACGAACGAGACGGTGAGCATGATCGTCAACGCGACCACCGGTGCCGTCGAGTCGGTCGATCGCGCGTCGGGCACCCAGCCGGCGCCGACCGACGCCGAGACGGCGCTCGCGTGGGAGCTGCTGCTCGACTCGGAGGCGGCTCAGCCCGTCGTCGACGAGTTCGCGGCGCTCACAGGCGGCTCCGCGCTCACCCCGGCATCCGCCGAGGTCCTCCTCACCGCCCACTCCTTCGTGACGGATGCCGGATCCTTCGGCGCCGAATCGTGCGGCGTCGACCGGTGCGTGCAGGTGCTCGCCCAGGTCGACGGCGGGGCCTTCCTCACCACCAGCACGTTCGTCGTCAACCTCTCGACGCGTGCCGTCCTGTCCATCTCATGACCATGGAGACACTCCCGATGAAACGACCCACCCTTCGCCGGCTGCTCGGCGCGGGCACCGCGATGACCCTGCTCGCGGGCGGACTGGTGCTGTCGGCGCCCGCGGCCGCCTCGGCGCAGACCGTCACCGAGGCATCCTGCTCCGGCGACTCCCTCGTCTCGGAGACGCTCGAGGCCGGATCGAGCTGGCAGATGTGCTGGCGCCTGGACACCTACCGGGGCCTCGTGCTCGACAAGGTTGCCTACCAGCCGCGAGACGATGCGGCGCCGATCCTCGTGCTCGACTCGATCGCGCTCGCACAGCTGAACGTGCCCTATGACACCGGCGCGACCGAGTACAACGACGTCACCACCTATCAGGTCGGCGGCCGTCGCCTGCAGGCCATCGAAGCCGTCGACTGCCCGGTCGGCGAGGTGCGCACCTCGTGGGTCGACGCCACCCGCGGCGAGATCCCCGCGATCTGCATCGGCGAGGAGGACTCCGGCCTCGCGTACCGCTCGAACATCGCGCGGGATGCGCTGTACGCCGCGCAGGGCACCGACCTCGTGCTGCACACGGTGTCGCGCATCGGGTGGTACGAGTACCAGACCGAGTACCGCTTCCACGACGACGGCGAGATCTCGGTGCGCCTCGGCGCGACCGGCGACCTGTCGCCGAACGACTACGTCGACGTCGTCAACCAGGGCTGGCCGATCGCGCCGGGCCAGGAGGACTTCGCGGTCAACCACTACCACTCGGCGTTCTGGCGCGTGGACTTCGGCATCGACTCCGGCGCCGGCCAGGTGGTCGAGAAGTTCGCGACGACGCCGACCGGCGAGCACGGCACGACCGGCGACACCGGCCACACCGCGATCCTCGAGACGCAGGTCACGCAGGTCACGAACGAGACCAAGACGATGGGGGCCAACCGCGAGGCGTATCGGGTCGTGAACCCCGAGAGCCTCAACGCCGACGGACACGCCCGCTCGTACGAGATCATCGTGCCGCGCGACCAGGCGTACAACCTGAACCCCGAGACGGACTTCGACATCGCCTTCACGGCCGCCAAGTCCGACGAGATCCACGCCAGCTACAACCTGATCCCGTCGAAGGCGGGGCAGATGGTCACCGACTACATCGCCGACGGCGAGACGCTCGAGGACCCGGTGGCGTGGGTGAACGTGGGCTTCCACCACATCAACCGCGACGAGGACCAGAGCCCGATGCCGATCCACTGGCAGGGCTTCACCCTCTACCCGCGGGACTTCGCCGCACAGAACCCCAACATCCCCGAGGGCCGCAAGTGGGTCAACGGCGACATGCGGGGCGTCCCGAACCCGAACATCACCCCGACCCCGACGGCATCGCCGACGCCGGCCCCCACGACGGAGCCCACCCCGACCCCGACGCCGACTCCGACCGACGCAGGCAACGGCAACGGCAACGGCGGGAACGGCAACGGCGGGAACGGCAACGGCAACGGGAACGGCGGCGGCAACGGCAGCGGCAGCGGCGGCGGTGATGCGGCGGCCCCGACGGCGGCACCCGTCACCTTCGGCCAGCCCGAGGTCGCCCCGGGCGCGGCGCAGACCGCGTCGGCCGGCGGGTTCACCCCCGGCGAGACCGTCAGCGCCGTGATGCACTCCGACCCGGTCGACGTCGGCACGTTCGTCGCCGACAGCGAGGGAGAGGTGACCGTGCAGTTCGTCGTCCCGTCCGACACCCCGGCCGGCGAGCACACGCTCGCGCTGACGGGTCAGACGTCCTCGGCGGTGGCGCAGGGCACCTTCACAGTGGCATCCGCCTCGCCCTCGGCGGTCTTCGGAGCGCTCGCGACGACCGGCACCGACGCGAACCGCTGGGCCATGTCGGGCCTGGTGCTCCTGGTCGCCGGTGCGGGCCTCGCGGGCACCGCGTGGCACATGCGTCGCCAGCAGGGGCTGAGGGCGCAGGCCTGAACCCCGCCGCGGGGCGGTGCGCGCAGCGCGCCGCCCCGCTCGACGCACCCGACGTCCGACCCGAAAGGAATCCGATGCCCCATCGCATCGCGGCCACCGGGGTGGTTCTCGCCGTCTCCACCGCGCTCGTCGGCGGCGCCGCCGTCGCTCTCGGCATGACGGTTCCCGCGACGTCCGCGCCCCAGGCCGTCGCCTCCTCGGGGATGACGGATGCCGCGACCGCCGCCTACCCGACGGTGGTGGACCACTGCTACATCGAGGGCATGATCCCGCATCACGAGCAGGCGCTCGAGCTGAGCCGGCTCGTGCTCGACGCCGACGGCGTGAGGGATCGCACCCGGGCGCTCGCCGAGTTCATCGTCGCCGATCAGAGCGGCGAGATCCAGACGATGCGGGCATGGCAGGATGCCTGGCGACGGGCCCTCCCGACGGATCCGGAGCACACGGGCCACGGGGCGCACGCGGCGGCCGTCGCGCCGGGGGGAGGCATCCCGTCCGGCTGCGACGATCACGGTCACACGGAGATGAAGGGCATGGCCACCGTCGAGCAGCTCGCCGCCCTCGACGCCGCCGAGGGCGCCGCGGCCGACCGGATGTTCCTCGAGCTCATGATCGTCCATCACGAGGGCGCCCTCGTGATGGCGGAGCGTGTCGTGCGCGACGGCACGAATGCGTTCGCGCGCACCTCGGGCAAGCACGTGCTCATCGAGCAGGAACGCGAGGTCGCCGCCATGACGTCGCTGCTCGAAGGCCCGCCATGACCCTGACCGGCGCGCGCGCAGCGACCGTCCCCTCGGCGGAGTCGCCCGCCGCCCGGCGGGGCCGGCGCCCGCTGGCGTGGGCGTTCGCCGCCGCCGGGCCTGTCGCGGTCGCCGCCGTCCTGGCCGCGGGGCTCGGGGTCGCGACCGTGCAGAACGACTCCATGAGCCCGGCGCTGCGCGGCGGCGACACCGTGGTGTTCGACCGCTGGAGCGCACCCGCGCGCGGCGACGTCGTGCTGCTCGTCGATCGCGAAGGCTGGTCGGGTACGCCGGATGCGCTCCTGGTGAAGCGGGTCGTCGGTGTCGAGGGCGACGTGGTCGTCTGCTGCGAGGCCGGCACCGGGAGGCTCGTCGTCAACGGGAAGCCGGTCGACGAGCCTCACGCCCCGGCATCCCGCCCCGGCGGCGACATCCCCTTCCGTGTCGCCGTGCCGGAGGACGCCGTGTGGGTCATGGGCGACAACCGCGCCGCCTCCGCCGATTCGCGCCTGTCGGTGTCGGAGCCGGGGCACGGCAGCGTACCGCTCGCGGACCTTCGCGGCGTCGCGCGCCTCTGGTGGAGCTGAGCCCCGCGCCGCAGCGTGCCCGGGGCACCGCGGCCGGCCGCGGCTTGGCCCGGCATCCGCTCTCCTTCCCGTTCAGCGGAGGAGGACGCGCCGGGGCGGCCCGGCGAGGCATAGCCTGGAGACATGGCGACGAAGCCCCCGAGAGCGGATATCGACGAGTCCCGCGTGCACGTCACACGACCGAAGAAGGTCGCCGTGGGCGTGCCGGCGGTGCTGCACGCCCTCGAGATGGCGACCGAGCAGATGGGCGTGACCCGCTCGGTCCAGACGCTGCTGCGCGTCAACCAGAAGGACGGCTTCGACTGCCCCGGGTGCGCCTGGCCGGAGGAGGACAGACGCCACGTCGCGGAGTTCTGCGAGAACGGCGCGAAGGCGGTCGCCGAGGAGGCGACGCTGCGGCGGGTCGGGCCGGAGTTCTTCGCGGAGCACTCCCTCGACGAGCTGCGCGCGCACGACGACTGGTGGCTCGGTCAGCAGGGGCGGCTGACGCACCCGATGGTGCGGGAGGAGGGCGCGACCCACTACCGCCCGATCTCGTGGGACGACGCGCTGCGGCTGATCGCCGACGAGCTGCGATCGCTCGAGGACCCCGACGAGGCGGTGTTCTACACCTCGGGCCGCACGTCGAACGAGGCCGCGTTCCTCTACCAGCTGCTGGTGCGCGGCATCGGGACCAACAACCTGCCGGACTGCTCGAACATGTGCCACGAGTCCAGCGGCTCGGCGCTCACCGAGACCATCGGGATCGGCAAGGGCACGGTGTCGATCGACGACATCCACGACGCCGACCTGCTCATCGTCGCGGGGCAGAACCCCGGCACAAACCATCCGCGCATGCTGTCGGCGCTCGAGAAGGCCAAGCAGCGCGGGGCGACGATCATCGCGGTGAACCCGCTCCCCGAGGCGGGCCTGATGCGCTTCGAGAATCCGCAGACGGTGCGCGGCGTCGCCTTCGGCGGCACGAAGCTCGCCGACGAGTTCGTGCAGATCCGGCTCGGCGGCGACCAGGCGCTGTTCCAGGCGATCGGCAAGCACCTGCTCGAGGCGGAGGCGGCCGACGGCGGTGTGCTCGACCACGAGTTCATCGCGGCGCACACGAGCGGTTTCGACGCGTACAGGCAGGCGATGGCGGATGCCCCGTGGCGAGAGCTCGTCGCCGCCACCGGGCTGCCCGAGAAGGCGCTGCGCCGCGTGGGCGAGGCGGTGCGCGCCTCCAAGGCCACCATCGTCTGCTGGGCGATGGGACTCACCCAGCACAAGCACTCCGTGCCGATGCTCCGCGACGTGGTGAACATGCTGCTGCTGCAGGGCAACATCGGACGCACCGGCGCCGGCGTGTGCCCCGTGCGGGGGCACTCCAACGTGCAGGGCGACCGCACGGTCGGCATCTACGAGAAGCCGTCCGCCGCCTTCCTCGACGCGCTCGACCAGGAGTTCGGCTTCGCCGCTCCGCGTGAGCACGGGTTCGACACGGTGGAGGCGATCCGGGCGATGCGCGACGGACGCGTCCGCTTCTTCATGGGCATGGGCGGCAACTTCGTGTCGGCCACGCCCGACACCGCCGTCGTCGAGGCGGGGATGGCGCGGGTGGGGCTCACCGTGCAGGTGTCGACCAAGCTCAACCGCTCCCACGTCGTGACGGGGCGGCGGGCGCTCATCCTCCCCACCCTCGGGCGCACCGACCGGGACCGCCGCGGCGGTCGCGAGCAGCGTGTCACGGTGGAGGATTCCATGGGCGCCGTGCACGCCTCGCGCGGCCGGCTCGCGCCCCCCGCCGAGGACCTGCTCAGCGAGGTCGCGATCGTCTCGCGCCTGAGCGCGCTGGTGTTCGGTCCTGAGCCCGGCGCGACCGAGGAGGCGCCGGCCACTCTCGCGCCCGCGTCCGCGCACACGGGCGCCACCCGCCACGAGCGCGGCTATCCCGAGCGCACCCCGGCGGAGGAGAGCGACGGCACCGTCCCGGCAGCCGGGACCAGCGGCGGGCCGCACAACGTCCCGCAGGCGGACTGGGCCGCGCTCGAGGCCGACTACGCGTTGATCCGGGCCCACATCGAACGCGTCATCCCGGGGTTCGAGGACTACGAGGAGCGCATCGACAAGGGGCGCACGCTCCACCTTCCCAACGGCCCGCGCGACGCGCGCCGGTTCGCCACCGTCGACGGCAGGGCCCGGTTCACGGTCAACCCCCTCGTGTACCCGGTGATCCCGCGCGGACGCCTGCTGCTGCAGACGCTGCGCTCCCACGATCAGTACAACACGACGATCTACGGCAAGGACGACCGGTACCGCGGCATCCACGGCGGCCGCCGCGTCGTGCTGGTGAACGAGAAGGACATCGTGTCGCTCGGGTTCGCCGAGGACGACGTCGTCGACCTCGTCTCGGAGTGGACGCGGCCCGACGGGAGCATCGAGGAGCGTCGCGCCGAGGAGTTCCGCATCGTCGCGTACCGCACGCCCCGGGGGAACGCGGCCGCCTACTACCCCGAGACCAACGTCCTGGTGCCGCTCGACTCGGTCGCCGACGTCTCCGGCACCCCGACGTCGAAGTCCGTGGTCGTGCGCCTCGAGTCCCGCGCGTGAGGGGCGCGGCGCATGCCTAGGCTGGGGGCATGACCCGAGCCGCCGTCATCTGCTTCTCCGACCGCTCGGCCGCAGGCACCCGACCCGACGAGAGCGGCCCGATCGCGGTCGCGGCGCTGCGGGAGGCCGGCTTCGACTGCGATGACGCGGTGATCGTGCCCGACGGCGCCGACAACGTCGAGCGGGCCCTGACCGCCGAGATCATGGCCGGCGTGAAGCTCGTCATCACGACGGGCGGCACCGGGGTGTCGCCGCGCGACCAGACGCCCGAGGGCACGGCGCGCGTGGTGACGCGCGAGCTCCCCGGCATCGCCGAGGAGCTGCGACGGCGCGGCGCGGCCGAGAAGCCGGCCGCCATCCTGACACGCGGCATCGCCGGTGCGGTCGACCCGCACGGCGCGCTCGTGGTGAACCTTCCGGGGTCGCCGGCGGCCGTGGCATCCGGCATGCCCGTCGTCGTGTCGGTGGCCCGTCACGTGCTGGACCAGCTCACCGGCGGAGATCACTGATGGCCGTCTCGACCGACGCGGTGCGGATCGCGGCGATCAGCGCCGAGCCGCTCGACCTCGACGCCCACCTGCGTGCGATCGACGACCCGCGGATGGGGGCGGTCACGACGTTCGTCGGTCGCGTCCGCGATCACGATCCGGATGCCGCGACCACGGTCGTCGCGCTCGAGTACTCGGCGCACCCCGATGCCGAGGCCGGGCTCAGGCGCCTGGCGACGGCCGCCGTCGGGTCGACCGAGGCGCTGGTGGCGGTGTCCCACCGCGTGGGGACGCTCCAGATCGGCGACGCCGCCGTGGTGATCGCGGTCGCCTCCGCCCACCGGGCCACGGCGTTCGAGGTGTGCCGCACGCTGATCGAGACGATCAAGACCGACCTCCCCGTCTGGAAGAAGCAGGTCGAATCGGACGGCACCGCCACCTGGCTCGGCCTCGGCGGCTGATCCCGCCGCGGCGCGGCGGCTCAGCCGCCGGCGAAGGGCGGGAGCACGTCGACGAGGTCATCGGCGCCGAGGGGCGTGTCGTCGCCCACGCGGGAGCCGCCCACCAGCACGGCGCAGCGGGGGAGGATGCCGCCGAGGCCCTGGTGCTCCTCCGCCACCGCGCGCCGCAGATCGCCGAGCGTCGTCTCGGTGCGGCGCTCGCTGTCCAGGCCCGTGGCCTCCTGTGCGGCGGCGAAATAGCGGACGACGGCCACTACTGCTCCCAGCTGTTCGCCATCGCGGTGACCGCGGCCAGCGCCGCGCGCACCTCCTCCGGGTCGGTCCCCGCGCGTCCGGCGACGAGGCCCGCGACGAAGGCGCCGAGGGGAGCGGCCGGCCGGGCGACGCCGTTGGCCACATCGCGCGCGAGGTCGAGCACCGCGGCGACCGGCACGTCGGCCTCGCCGAGGCCGAACCGATCGCGCAGCGCCGCTGCCCAGTCGTCGAGGGCTTCGGGCGGAAGGGTGCGGGACTGCTCGCTCATGACGGCTCCTCCGAGATCCGGTCGTGCGCCGCGCGATCGGCTCGCGCGCGTGCCTCCTCCAGATCCTGCCACGTGTCGACGTCGCGGGTCAGGTCGTCCGGCGCCGCCACGACGGCGATCGCGAGTTCGGCGACGAGCGCGCGCACCGGCTGGTCGCGTCCGGCGTCCGGGAGAGCGGATGCCGCGGCCCGCAGCGCCCTCGTGCGGTAGGCGCCGGTGAGCCACTGGGGCCGGCTCGACCCGTCGCCGAGGCAGAGGCCGTCGGTGTCGGGCGGCAGGAGCGGCAGGTCGTCCACGAGGCGGCGCACCGCCTGCCCTGCCCAGGGGAGGTCGCACGCGAGGAGGAGCGTCCACTCCGGGTCCGTCGCGGCGGGCCACGTCCCGAGCGCGGTGACGACCGCCGCGGCGGGGCCGCCGAACGGCGGGTCCTCGCGCACCCAGGTCACCGGCAGCGTCTCGTCGAGGACCGGTGCCACGACGGTGATCGGCCGGGCTCCCGCATCCGTCGCCGCCGACACGGCTGTCGACAGCAGTGTGCGGCCGCCGACCTCGAACAGCGGCTTCGTCGCACCGCCGACGCGCGTGGACCGGCCGCCGGCCAGGAGGATCGCGCCGAGTCGGCGAGGATCGGTCGGCGCGGCCATCATTCCCCGGCCGGGCGGCGCCAGTCGCCGCTCTTGCCCCCGGTCTTGGCGATGATCCGCACGTCTTCGATCGACGTGCCCTTGTCGATGCCCTTCACCATGTCGACCACCGCGAGGGCGGCCACCGAGACGGCGGTGAGGGCCTCCATCTCGACCCCGGTGCGGTCGGCGGTGCGGACCGTCGCCTCGATCGCGACGCCGTCGTCCTCGATCGCGAGGTCGACCGCTGCGCCGTGCACGCCGATGACATGGGCGAGTGGCAGCAGCTCGGGGGTGCGCTTGGCGGCCTGGATGCCGGAGATGCGGGCGACGGCGAGCACGTCGCCCTTCGGCACCGACCCGTCCCGCAGCGCCGCGACGACCTCGGGCGCACAGCGCACGAACCCACGGGCGGTCGCCGAACGCACCGTCGGCTGCTTGAGGGTCACGTCGACCATGCGGGCGTTCCCGGCGTCGTCGAGATGCGTGAACGTCGGCTGCTCGTGCGTGCTCATGAGATCAGCATGACATCGACGGGATCGCCCGCCGCGACGGCATCCGTCTCCGCCGGCACCACGGCGTAGGCCTCGGCGCGGCCGAGTCCGCCGGCGAGGTGCGACCCGCCGCTCGTGGCGGGCACGGCGAGCCATCCGCCAGGGACCGACCGGTCGATCGTCACCGGCAGGTACTGCCGCCGCGCGGGCGGGGTGCGCCAGCCGGCCGCGGCGCGGAGCGTGATCACGGGCCGATCGAGCACGTCCCTGCCCTGCAGGCGCAGCAGAGCGGGCCGGACGAACACCTCGAACGACACCGCGGCACTGACCGGGTTGCCCGGAAGCCCGAACAGCAGCGTTCCCGACTCCAGGCGGCCGAATCCCTGCGGCTTGCCGGGCTGCATCGCCACCCTCGAGAAGCTCATGCGGCCGCTGAGCGTGGTCTTGACGACCTCGTACGCTCCGGCGCTCACGCCGCCCGAGAAGATCACCACGTCGGCGCGGTCGGACGATCGCGCGTCGGTCACCTCCGCGAGCAGCGTCTCGAGTCCGACGCCCTCGTCGGAGACGCTCGCGCGGCGCACGATGTCCGCTCCTGCCTCCGCGGCGAGGGCGGCGAGCAGGAAGCTGTTGGACTCCGGGATCTGGCCGCGGCGCAGCGGCGAGCCCGGTTCCACGAGCTCGCTGCCCGTGGAGATGACGGCGACACGCGGGCGCCGCGCGACCACCACCTCGGCGACGCCGGCCGCCGCGGCGGCCGCGAGCTGCAGGGGGCCCAGGAGCGCGCCGCCGGGGAGCACCTCGTCGCCGGCGCGCGCGTCCTCGCCGGCGCGGCGGATGTGGGCCCCCACCGCACGGGGGGCGGCGAGGACCGAGATCGACCCGAGGGAATCGGCGAGGCCGCCCGCGGTGTCCTCGAACGGGACGATGGCGTCGGCGTCGGTCGGCACGGCCGATCCCGTCATGATGCGGGCCGCCTCGCCCGCAGCCACGCGCGGGTCGGCGTCGGAGCCGGCGGGCAGGTCCGCGACGACCCGGAGGGCGGCGGGTGCGGCGGGCGCGGCATCCGCGACGTCCGCGAAGCGTACAGCGAACCCGTCCATGGCGGAGTTGTCGAACACGGGGATGTCGACCGCGGCGTGCACCGGCGCGCGCAGCGTGCGGCCGTGCGCCGCGGCGAGCGGCAGCCGCTCGGGCTCGAGCGGCTCGGCGGCCGCCAGCACGTCGGCGAGGTGCTCCTCGACGCTGCGCAGCCCGCTCACGCGTCCACCGCCGCGTCGGCGGTCTCGCGCGTCCACGCCTCGATGCCGCCGGCGAGCACGGATGCCTCGATCCCCGCGCCGCGGAGGGCCGCCGCCGCGCGCTGCGCGCGCATGCCCACCTGGCACACCACGACCACGGGCGCGGCGCCCATCCTGCCGGGGTCGGCGAGTACCTCGGCGAGCGGGCGGAGCGTCGATCCCGGGATGACGCCGCGCTCGGTCTCGAAGGGCTCACGCACGTCGAGCAGCACCGCGCCCGCCTTCTGCGCGGCGATCGCCTGGGCGGCCGTCAGCTGCGGGATCGGCGTGCGGGGAGTCGGCTCCGCACCGGGTCGTGCGGCGGGCGCCCCGCGTTCGGCGGCCGCACCGCGCTCGGCGGGCGTCGCGCGCCCTTCGCCGGCGGTCGTGGCGGCGGGGCGCAGCGGGACCTCGTCGGTGCGGCCGCGGAGGGCGTCGATGACGAGCACGCGCCCGAGGAGGGGCTCACCGACGCCGGTGATGAGCTTGATCGCCTCGATGGACAGGAGCGAGCCGACCTGCAGGCACAGCGCGCCGAGCACGCCGACCTGCGCACAGGTCGGGGCGTCGCGCGCGGGATCCGGCGGGTACAGGTCCGCGAGGCGCACGGGGGCCGCTCCGGCCGGCGGCGACGACCAGAACACCGTCGCCTGGGCGTGGAACTCCTGCACGACGCCCCACACGAGCGGCACGCCGAGCTGCTCGCAGGCGGCCGCGACGGCCTCGCGCGTCTCGAAGGTGTCGGTGCCGTCCACGACGACGTGCGCGCCGCCGAGGAGTTCGACGGCGTTCGCGGGGGTGAGCACGGCTCGCACCGCGCGCACGACGGTGGTCGGCGACAAGTCGGCGGCGATGCGCACGGCCGAGTCGACCTTCGGCGCCCCGACGTCGCGCGTGCGGTGCATGACCTGGCGCTGCAGATTGGATGCCTCCACCAGGTCGTCGTCGATGATGGTGAGGGTGCCGACGCCGGCGGCCGCGAGGGCCAGCACGGCGGGGGAGCCGAGACCGCCCGCACCGACCACGGCGACGTGGGCGGCGGCGAGGCGGCGCTGTGCGACGTCGCCGAATCCCGCCAGGACGCGGTGGCGCGCGGTGCGCGTGCTCTCCGTGGCGGTGAGCTCGGCGACCGGCTCGACGAGTGGGGGAAAGGCCATGCCGACAGGCTACGCCGCGCCCGCGGCGGCGGCGCTGCGAAGCCCGGACAGGCGTGGGCCCGACGGCCGGTCCTGCCTCCTCACATGCGGCCGGTGAGGATGAGGTTCCAGTAGACCCAGGGCAGCACGTGCCGGTCGAAGATCCACGACAGCCGGCTCTCGCGATACATGCGCTTGTAGAAGGGGATCGTCGGCTTCTGCCTGCCCTTGTCGTCGAACTCGGCCCACACGACGGTCGACCGCGAGACGGTGAACGGGCACACCGCGTAGCCGTCGTAGCGAGCGGTGGGCTCCTTGCCCCGCAGCGCCTTCGACAGGTTCTTCGCCAGCACCCACGTCTGCTTGCGCAGCGCCCCGCCGCACTTCGAGTTCGTCGTGGCGGCGGCGTCCCCCAGGGACCAGACGTTCGGGAACCGGGGATGCCGGAGCGTCTGCGGGTCGACCTCGACGAACCCGCCGGACGAGCGGGGCGCGGCGAGCTCCGACGCCTTCAGCCAGTCGGGGGCGGACTGCGGCGGCTCGACGTTCAGCACGTCGTAGTGCAGGTGCTCCGGGCCGTCCGGGCCGCCGAGCACCACCTCGTGCGCATCCGGGTCCACCCGCAGCAGGACGCTGCGCGTGCGCAGCTCGATGCCGTACTCGTCGATCTTGCGCTGGAGCTCCTCGTCGAACGGCGCGAGGTATGCCGTCTCGGTCGGCACGACCATGACCACTCGGATCGCGTCGAGCACCCCTTTCGCCCGCCAGTAGTCGCAGGCCTGGTACATCGGCTTCTGCGCCGCCCCCGCGCACGATGCGGGTCCGTCGGGCTGCGTGAAGACGACGGTCCCCTCCGTGAGGTCTCGCAGGAGCCGGGACGCCTTCTTCGCGAGCTCGAGTTCGTAGTGGGATGCCGCGGCCGGCGTCTGCATCGCCTCGGCGAGCCCGGGGATCCGGTTCCAGTCCAGCTGGATGCCGGGACAGACGATGAGGTGGTCGTAGCTGATCCGCCCGCCGCCGGCCAGCACGACGGCGTTCGCCTCCGGCTGCACGGCGGTCACGGCATCCTGGATCCACTCCACGCCCTTCGGGATCACCTCCCGTTGCGGGCGCACGGTGATGCTCGCGGGCGCCGTGCCGCCTGCGACATGCGAGAACAGCGGCTTGTAGTGATGCTCGTCGCGCGGCTCGATGACGGCGACGTCCTTGATGCCGCGCCGGCGCAGGCGCGCCGCGACGGAGATCCCGCCGTTGCCGCCGCCGATGACGAGTACCTGGTGGTGGGTCTTCTGCTCGTGCACGCGGGTCTCCTCTGAGCGGTTGCCGGTCACCCTCGCCCTCGGGCGGTACGAGCCACGCTAGAGCGGTGGCCGCGGGACGGCCAAGGGCTTGTGCGCGGGCGACGGAGGTCGCATGATGCCCTGCTGTCAGCGGGCCTCGCGTTCGACGACGCTCCCGGTCGGACTTCGCGGGCGGAAGCCGTCGACGCGGCTGTGGCCCCGCTGTTCACCCGGGTGTACAGTTCGCCTCATGGGGGGACCCTCGCCGGAGCTCCCTCCTGCGGGGGGTCCTGCGGGCGGTGCGCCGGCTCGACAGCTGTGGGGCGTCGCCGCCGTCGCGGCGGTTGCGCTCCTCGTGGCCGCCATCGCCGTCGTCGCCACCGTGCCTCAGCCGGATGCCACTCTGCGCGCGAACGCTGCAGAGCCCGACGAACTCGTGCTGCGGTTGCTGGCGACGGAGGCGATCGAGTGGGACTTCCACTCCTCGCTGCGGGGTGCGTCGGAGATGGAGATCGACGCCTCGACGCTGCGCGGTTTCGGCGCCTATCGCGACATCGAGGTGTGGTCCGCCACCAACATCTTCCAGTCGTCGTGCTTGATCGGCGTGCATCGGCAGTCCTCGGACATCGTCGCCCGCCGATGCGCCCCCGAAGGGGCGGACGTGATGATCGACACGATGTGGCACGGCCTCGACGACGGAGAGCGACTGCGGTTCGTCCTTCGTGGCGACACCGTCGACGCGTACCTCCTGGTCCCGGAGGAGCGGCGCTGATGACAGGGACGCCCCTTCCGCCGGACGCTGAACTGGCCGCCCTGAGGGAGCGCGCGTACGGTGCCGTCCCCGATATCTGGGACGACCCCGCGGCGCTTGCGAGACTCGCTGAACTCGAAGACGCCCATGCGCTCGCCCGGATCGCACCGAAGTCGGGAGGGAACGACGATCCGCCGACGCATGCGCCGGCGCCCACCGTCCGCGACGATCCCGAATCTCGGGGCGAGCTCGACGCGGAGTCCCTCGCACCTGGCGGGCGCGGGCCAGCTCGCAGGGAGGGGAGAGGACACCTCTCGACGCGCTGGTGGGTTGCCGGCGTCCTCGCCGTCGTCCCTGCGGTTCTCGTCCTCGGCGGCGCGCGGCTTCTGGAGGCCCGCCCGGACGCCACGCTGGCCGCGATCGACATGACGGACGTCGACGTCGTACAAGGAATCCAAGCCGCGTGGGGCAGCAGTGCGGCGGGACTCGAGGAGGCGTCATTCCACGCACACCAGAGCTTCCGAGGCATCGAACCCTGGTCGGGTGTCGACGACTTCGGCAATCCCTGCCTGTTCCTGATCGATCGGCCGGCGACGGTGCCCCTCGACTACGCGTGCACGCCCTCGTCTGCCGACGTCTTCGTCGATCTCGGCGCGTGGCCGGCCTTGGACCAGGACTTCGCGGAGGGGCTACCGGACGGTAGTGTGCTGCGGTTCCGGCTGCGCGACGGCACGGTGGACGTGTTCGTCCATCTGGCGCCCGCGAGCGACTGACGGGGGTTGCGCACTCCACGAGGACGCTCTCGGGTCGATCGCGCAACCAGCCTCGACGCGCGAATCATCCGCTGATGCGGTCAACCGTTGACAAGAACGCCGCAGATGCGGGTAACGTGGCAGCGTGGCCACATACAAGATCGCCGAAGCCGCCCGTTTGCTCGGGGTAAGCGACGACACCGTCCGGCGGTGGGTGGACGCGGGCACGCTGCCGACGACCGGCGCATCGCCCACCACCATCCCGGGCGACGCGCTCGCGGCGCACGCCGTCGAGCTCGCGGCGTCGCCGCGCGACCCGGCCGACGCTCTCACCAGCGCCCGCAACCGCTTCGTCGGCCTCGTCACCCGCGTGCAGATCGACGGGGTGATGGCGCAGGTCGACATCCAGTCCGGCCCGCACCGGGTCGTGTCGCTCATGTCGTCCGAGGCCGTCCGCGAGCTCGCCCTCGAGCCCGGTTCCCTCGCTGTCGCGGTGGTGAAGGCCACCACGGTGATCGTCGAGACGCCCAGGGCCTGACGTGCACCGCCCGATCGTCCTCGGCGCCTCCGTCGTCACCGCCCTCGCGCTCGGCCTCACCGGCTGCGCGCCCGCCGAGGACGGCACAGGAGCGGCGACCCCGTCCGCGGCCGGCTCGGGATCCGGGCTCTCGGGCGCGCTCACCGTGTACGCGGCCGCCTCGCTCGCGGCGGCGTTCGACGAGCTGTCGACCATGTTCGAGGAGCGGCATCCGTCCGTCGACGTCCGGCCGATAGCGTACGAGGGCTCTTCGACGCTGGCGACGCAGCTCATCGAGGGGGCGCCGGCGGACGTGTTCGCAGCCGCGGACGAGCGCAGCATGACGCGGGTCGTCGACGAGGGTCTCGCCGATGACCCGCGCGTGTTCGCGACGAACACGCTCGTGCTCGTCGTCCCCGCCGGCAATCCCGCGGGCATCCGAGGCCTCGACGATCTCGCCGACCCGGCCGCGACCGTCGTGCTGTGCGCCGCCGAAGTGCCGTGCGGCGCGGCTTCGGCCACCCTGCTGTCGAGCGCGGGTGTCGAGGCCAGCGCCGACAGCTACGAGCAGAACGTCACCGCGGTGCTCACGAAGGTGGCCGCCGGCGAGGCGGACGCCGGGCTGGTGTACGTGACGGATGCCTCCAGCACCGCCGCCGTCGACGCGGTCGTGCCCGAGGGTGCCGATGACGTCGTCAACCGCTACCCGGTCGCGGCGCTGGCCGGTGCGGCGAATGCGGCGGCGGCAGACGCCTTCGTCGCGTTCGTGCTCGGCGACGATGCGCAGGCGGTGCTCGCCGACCACGGCTTCGGGGCGCCGTGACCGGGGAGCGGGCGATCGGCGAACGCGATCGCAGCCGACGTTCCGGCTTCGTCCCACGCGTGCTCGTCATTCCGGCCGCCGTGGGACTCGCGCTGCTGATCCTTCCGCTCGGCGCGCTCGTGCTCCGCGTGGAATGGTCGACGCTCTGGAGTGACGTCACCTCGCCGGAGGCGCTCTCGGCCCTCGGACTGTCGCTGGCGACGGGAGCGGTCGCGACGGCGGTGTGCGTCGTGCTCGGCGTGCCCCTCGCGCTGCTCATCGCGCGCAGCACGGTACGCGCGGCGGCGGTGCTGCGCGCGATCGTCACCGTGCCTCTCGTGCTGCCGCCGATGGTGGGCGGTGTGGCGATGCTGTTCCTCTTCGGCCGGACGAGCTGGCTCGGCGCGCTGCTGGCGGAGTGGGGCATCCGCATCCCGTTCACCACCACCGCGGTCGTGCTCGCGCAGACGTTCGTCGCCCTGCCGTTCCTCGTGCTCGCGCTGGAGGGCTCGCTGCGCGCCACCGGCACCGGGTTCGAAGAGGCCGCGGCCGGCCTCGGCGCCGGGCGCTGGACGATCCTCGCCCGGGTGACGCTGCCGCTGGCCGCGCCGGGCCTCGTGGCCGGCGTCGTGCTGTGCTTCGCGCGCGCGATCGGCGAGTTCGGGGCGACGGCGCTGTTCGCGGGCAACGCGCCGGGGGTCACGCAGACCATGCCACTGGCGATCTACACGGCGTTCAACGGGGCCGGCGTCTCGCAGGGCACTGCGGTCGCGCTGTCGCTGCTGCTGCTGGTCACGGCCGTCGGCGTGCTGCTGCTCGTGCGCGCGTGGCGCGCGGAGGCCCCGCGATGACCGCGGCCCGGGCGACGGCCGCGGGGCTCGAGGCGCGAGTCGTGGTGCGGCGCGGCGGATTCACGCTCGACGCCGCCCTGGAGGTGCCCGCGGGGGGCGTCGTCGCGCTCATGGGTCCCAGCGGTGCCGGAAAGTCCACCCTCCTCGGGGTGCTCGCGGGACTCGCCCCGCTCGACGAAGGGCACGTGGCCCTGGGGGAGCGCACGCTCGACGTCGCGCCGGGTCGCCGCACGCCGCCCGCCGCCCGCGGCGTGGTGCTGCTCGGCCAGGACCCGCGACTCTTCCCGCACCTGAGCGCCGGCGAGAACATCGCGTTCGGTCTGCGCGTGCACGGGGTGAGCAGGGATGCCGCCTCCCGCGGCGCCGCGGATTGGCTCCGGCGCGTCGGACTGGAGGGACTCGGCGACCGCCGCCCCTCGCGGCTGTCGGGCGGACAGCAGCAGCGCGTCGCGCTGGCGCGGGCGCTCGCCACCGCGCCCGAGGCGCTCCTCCTCGACGAGCCCCTCACGTCGCTCGACACCGAGACGGCCGGCGACGTGCGGGCTCTCCTGCACCAGCAGCTGGCGGCGACCGGCACGACCGCCGTCGTCGCCACGCACGATGCGGTGGACGCCGTGGCGCTGGCCGGCGGACTGGTCGTGCTCGAGGACGGGCGGGTGACGCAGTCCGGCCCCGTGCGGGACGTGCTGGCGAATCCGGCGACCCGGTTCGCGGCGGCCGTCGGGGGGCTGAACCGTGTGACGGGGACGACGGATGCCGCCACCTGGCGCGCCGGCGGCCTCGTGCTGCCCCGCCCCGCCGTCCCGGTCGGCGCGGCGCGGGCCGCGGTCTTCCGGCCGGGCGACGTGCGCATCGTCGACGCGCCTCCCGCGGGTCCCGGGGAATGGACGGCGCGCGTCGTGCGGCTCGAGCAGACGCCCGCGGGCGTCCGGCTGCGCACGGCCGATCCCGATGTGGCGGTGGACGTCGTCGCCGAGCGCGCGACGGGCCTCGGCGTCGGGGACGCCGTGACACTGCGCCTGGACCCGGCCGACGTGCGGTTCGTCTCAGCCGGCGACGGCGGCGTCTTCTAGACTCGGCCGGTGAGCAGCATCCGCCCCTTCCGCGCCGGTGACGAGCCGGCGCTCGCCAAAATCTGTCTCAGGACGGCGGATGCCGGCGCCGACGCGACCGGGCTGCTCGACGACGACGATCTCTGGGCCGAGATCTTCGTCCTGCCGTACGTCGCGCGCCACCCCGAGTTCGCCTTCGTCGTCGAGGCCGACGACGGCCGGGTCGTCGGGTACATCGTGGGGGCGCCCGACTCCGCGGCGTTCGAGGACTGGTTCGCCACCGAGTGGTGGCCGCGGCACGCGACGCGGTGGCCCCGGCCCGAGGGCGATCCGAAGCCGGTGAGCGTCTCGCGACAGGATGGCATCGTCCGGTACGCGCACGCGCGCCGCGGCGGCTCTCAGCCGTTCGGCGACGAGTACCCGGCCCATCTCCACATCGATCTGCTCCCCGAGACCCAGGGGCAGGGACTCGGCCGCCGGCTCATCGAGACCCTCGAGGACGCCCTGCGCGCCGCCGGTGTCGGCGGCCTGCACCTCGTCGCCTCGGCCGAGAACACCGGAGCCGTGGCGTTCTACCCGCGCGTCGGCTTCGAGCCCCTCGCGTCGCCCGAGGGCACGCAGGTCTTCGCCAAGCGCCTCTGACTACGCCCTCGGGGCCGGGTCGTCAAGCCTGCCGGGTCGCGCGGGGGCGCGCGTAGTCTGCCCCTGTGGAAGACGTCTCCTCGCCGACCGGCCGTGAGCCGGTGCTGTCGGCCCTGCCGCGCCCCGACGGCAGCGCACCGCGTGCCCTCGTGCTCGGTGCGACCGGGTACATCGGCGGGCGCCTCGTGCCGCGCCTGCTCGCCGCCGGGTACGAGGTGCGCGTGCTCGTCCGCGACCCGGCGCGGGCGTCGGCCTTCCCGTGGGGCGATCGGGTCGAGGTGGTCAACGGCGACGCCACCGACGCGGCATCCGTCGCCGACGCCGTTCGCGACGTCGACGTGCTCTACTACCTCGTCCACTCGATGTCGGGCGGCAAGGACTTCCGCGACGCGGACCGGCGCGCCGCCGAGACCGTCGCGAAGGCTTCCGCGGCGGCATCCGTGGGCCGCATCGTCTACCTGGGCGGCCTGCATCCCGAAGGGGTTCCGCTCTCACCCCACCTGCGCTCGCGCGTCGAGGTCGGCCGCATGTTCCTCGACAGCGGCGTGCCGACCCTCGTGCTGCAGGCCGGCGTCGTGATCGGATCCGGCTCGGCGTCGTTCGAGATGGTCCGCCACCTCACCGAGGTGCTGCCCTACATGCCCGCACCGAAGTGGGTGCGCAACCGCATCCAGCCGATCGCCGTCCGCGATGTGCTGCACTATCTGCTCGGCGCGGCGCGGGTGCCCGCCGAGGTGAACCGCGCCGTCGACATCGGAGGACCCGACGTGCTGCGCTACGGCCAGATGATGAACGGCTACGCCGTCGAGGCCGGCCTCCCGCAGCGGCCGATCGCGGCGCTGCCCGTGCTCACGCCGCGCCTCGCCTCGCACTGGGTGAACCTCGTCACCCCGATCCCGCGGTCGATCGCGCGGCCTCTCGTGGAGTCCCTGCAGAACGAGTGCATCATGAAGGACCACGACGTCGA
This sequence comes from Microbacterium sp. NPDC055455, assembly GCF_053619935.1. Lineage (NCBI taxonomy): Bacteria > Bacillati > Actinomycetota > Actinomycetes > Micrococcales > Microbacteriaceae > Microbacterium > Microbacterium sp. NPDC055455. Next base: position 92,466 of record NZ_JBSHLB010000003.1, on the reverse strand, counting down.
CGCCCTCATCCCGCCGCCCGAGGACGGCCTCATGCCGTACCGCACCGCCGTGCGCCGGGCGCTGCGCCGGGTCGAGGCGGACGCCATCGAGACGAGCTGGCAGGACTCCGAGGTGATGGGCGCGCCGAGCGACCCGCTGCCGAACGACCCCGACTGGGCGGGCCGCGTGGTCTTCACCGACGTCCGCTCCGCGCACACCTCCGCCTCTCCCGAGGCGCTGTGGCGCGTGATCATCGGCATCGGGGGCGAGAACGGGTGGTACTCCTCACCGGTGCTGTGGGCCATCCGCGGCTGGATGGACCGGCTCGTCGGGGGCATCGGACTCGCACGCGGCCGCCGCAGCCGCGACCGCCTCGCCGTGGGCGACGCACTGGACTTCTGGCGGGTCGAGGCCCTCGAGCCGGGGCGCATGCTGCGCCTGCGCGCCGAGATGAAGGTTCCCGGTCTGGCCTGGCTCGAGCTGCGCTCCTCCGCCGATGAGGAGCGCGGCGGGTCACAGTACGACCAGCGGGCGGTGTTCTTCCCGCGCGGGCTGGCCGGCCGTCTCTACTGGCTGGCGGTGCTGCCCTTCCACGGCTTCGTCTTCGCCGGCATGGCGCGGCGCATCACGGCGACCGCGGAGGCTCAGTCGGGCACGGGGGACGAGGCGGAGGTCACGGCCGCATCGGACTGACCGCGGGCCGCGCGTCAGGCGTGCGCCCCGGTGTCGACCCGTCGTGCAGGCGGCCGTCGTCGATGCGCACGACGCGGTCGACGAGCGCCTCGGGCACGGCGACATGCGAGATGAGCACGACGGCCTGGTCGTCGCGCACCGCGCCCAGAAGGTCGACGAGCAGCGCGGCGGATGCCTCGGGGTCGACGCCCGCGGTCGGCTCGTCGAGCACCAGCACCGGGAAGCCGCGCAGCAGCGCACGGGCCAGGGCGATGCGCTGCGCCTGCCCGCCCGAGATGAGCGCCCCGCGCTCGCCGACCCGGGCGTCCAGCCCGCCCCGTTCGCGCAGCCACGCGCCCAGCCCCACGCGGTCCAGGACCGCCTCGAGGTCGGCGTCGGTGGCGGTGTCGCGCGCGAAGAGCAGGTTCTGGCGGATGTCCTCGTCGAAGAGCATCGGATGCTGCTCGCAGAGGCCGACCGACCGCCGCACGTCGTCGGGGGAGAGGTCGTGCACCGAGCGCCCGCCGATCTCGTAGGAGCCCTCGGTCTCGAGGAAGCGCACCAGCGCGTGCGCCAGGGTGCTCTTGCCGGCGCCGCTGGAGCCCAGGACGAGGATCCGTTCGCCCGGCCGGATGTCGAGATCCACGTCGTGCAGCGACGCCTGCGCCGCACCCGGCCAGCGCACACTCGCGCCACGCAGGCGAACGCCCTCTCCCAGCTCCGGCGCCTCGCCGGTGGGGGACGCCGTCTCGGGTGCGAGCTCGCGCGGCGGGGTGGCGGGCAGTGCGTCCGCGAGCCGGCCGGCGGCGGAACGGACCTTGCGCCAGGCCGCCGACGCGAGCGCGACGGCGCCGAACACCTCGAAGACCGCCATGGGCACGAGGACGGCCACGGCGAGCGCCGGGCCGTCGAGGGTCGCGGATGCCACGCCCGGCGCCGTCACGAGCACCGCGGCGATCGAGGCGGCGCCGGCCAGCAATGAGACGAGGGCGGTGGTGCCCGCCTGGGCGCCGGCCCGCCGGACGACCGCGCGGCGGAGCGCCGCGTCGGCCCGCTCGATCCGGTCCCGGCTGCCTTCCTCGGCGCCGTACGCGGCGAGCACGTCGAGGTTCGAGACGTGGTCCAGGACCGCGTCGGTCAGATCGGCTCGCAGCGGAGCGATCGTGCGCTCGGCCCGGGCGCCGGCGGCCCAGCCCCACAGTGTCGCGACCGCACCCGCCACCACGAGGCACGCCAGCAGGGTGAGCGCAGCCGGCCACCAGACGAACGCGACGAGCACGACGGCGCCGAGGGCCACGAGCGCCGACGACGCCAGCGGCTGCACCACCCGCAGCGGCAGGTCCTGGAGCTCGTCGACGTCGTCGACCAGCGCGCCGAGGACCGAGCCGCGACGGGTGCGGCCCAGCCCGTCGGGGGCGAGCGGGACCAGGCGCCGCACGAGGTCGGCGCGCGTGGACGAGAGCTGCCGCAGTGCGGCGTCGTGGCCGGTGAGGCGCTCCAGATAGCGGAACACGGCGCGTGAGATGGCGAAGAAGCGCACACCGACGACGGCGAACGACAGGTACAGCACCGGCGGCTGCTCGCTCGCCCGCACGATGAGCCACGCGCTCACGGCGAGCAGCGCCACGGCCGACGCCTCGGAGGCGAAACCCGCCGCGATCGTCCACCAGAACCGTCGGGCCGGAGGCATCGCTCCGCGCAGCACCGCGCCGGCGGCGGTCATGCCGGCACCTCGCTCGGCTCGAGCCGCACCACGTCGTCCGCGATCGCGCGGGCGGACGTCCGATGTGACACCAGCAGCACCGTCGCCCCGTCGTCGGCGAGCTGGCGGATGCCGCGCCACAGCCGGTGCTCCGTCTCGGGGTCCAGCGCCGAGCTCGGCTCGTCGAGCGCGATCACCGGTGCGGCGCCGCGCAGATGGCGGTAGTAGGCGCGTGCGACGGCCACCCGCTGGGCCTGGCCGCCCGAGAGTCCCGAACCCTGCACCCCCAGTCCGTGTGCCGGATCGAGCCCGCCGGCGCAGGCCAGGTCGAGCGCGCGGCGCACGACGGCGGCGTCGGGGACGAGGTCGCCGAGGGCGACGTTGTCGCCGATCGTCCCCGTCATCAGGCCGGGTCGCTGCCCGGCCCACGCCAGCCAGTCCGACGACGCGAGCGCCCGCACGTCGACGCCGTCCCAGGACGCGTCGCCGTCGAACGCCGCGACGCCGCGAAGGGCTGCGAAGAGGCTCGACTTGCCGGCGCCGCTCGGGCCCTCGATCAGGGTGACGGACCCCGGCGCGGCGGTAAGGCCGACGGGCGGCAACTGCCGCTCGCCGCGCCGCACGCGCACGGCGTCCAGGCGCAGGACGGGCGCCGTGCCGTCCGCGCGCGAGGCAGGGGAAGGTGCGGAGGCGCCCGACACCGGCCGAGGTCCCCTCGCGCGGGCCGCGTCGAGCACGTCGAACACGTCATCGGTCGCGGCGATGCCCTCGGCGGCCGCGTGGAACTGCACGCCCACCTGCCGCAGCGGCAGGTACGCCTCGGGCGCGAGCAGCAGCACGAAGAGGCCGACGCCGAGGGCGAGTGCGCCGTCGATGAGTCGGAAGCCGATCGACACCGCGACGATCGCGACCGAGATCGACGCGAGGAACTCCAGCGCGAACCCCGACAGGAACGACACGCGCAGCACGCGCATGGTCTCGCGGCGGTAGTCGTCGGTGACGCGCTCGATGGAGGCCGCGGCGCGATGCTGCCGCCCGAACACCTTGAGCGTCGACAGCCCCTGCACGGTGTCGGCGAAGCGGGCCGCCAGGCGCTGCAGCGTCCGCCACTGCCGCTGCTGGACAGCGCGCGTGGCCAGGCCGATGAGCACCATGAAGATCGGGATCAGGGGGAGCGTGAGCAGGACCGTGAGCCCCGAGATCCAGTCCGCCCACCACATCACGGCGAGGATGAGCGGCGTCGCGACGACGGTCTGGACGAGCTGCGGCAGGTAGCGCCCGAAATAGGCCTCGAGGGCGTCGAGCCCGCGCCCGGCGATCACCGCGAGCGAAGCCGAGTTGCGCCCCGCGAGCCACTCCGGCCCGAGCGTCCCGATGGCGTCGACGAGCGCCGCCCGCAGCTGCGACTGCACGCGTGCCGCTGCGCGCGCCGCGACGGCCTCCCGCGCCCACAGCAGAAGGGCCCGCGCGGCGACGACGAGCGCGAGCGCGCCGAGCGTCGGCGTCAGAGCAGCAAGCGGCATCCCGTCGATCGCGTCCGTGACCGCGCGCGTGAGCAGCCAGGCGAACGCGACGATCACGGCGGTCTGCGCGAGGGCGATCGCGGCGACGGCGGCGAAGAACCACCGCGATGCGCGCGCGTACCTCAGCAGCCGGGGGTCGACGGGCTTGCCTGAGCTCGGGGGCGGTCCGTCGTCCTGCGTGTCGTCCATTGCTCCTTCGACCCTACCGATGCGCCCCTCGCCGTCTCAGTGCACGGGCGCCGCCGCGGCCGCCTCGATGTGCGAGCGGGTGACGCGTTTGCGGAAGATCCAGTAGGTCCAGCCCTGGTACGCGAGCACCAGCGGGAGGAAGATGAGGGCCGCCCACGACATGATCGTCAGGGTGTAGTCGGTGCTCGAGGCGTTCTCGATGGTGAGCGAGCCGGCGGGATCGGTCGTCGAGGGCATCACGTACGGGAACAGCGCGAACCACACCGCCAGCACGGCCGACACGATCGTGACGGCGCCGAAGCCGAAGGCCCATCCCTCGCGCCCGCGGGCGTTGGCGAGCCACGACGCGATGAGCACCGTGGCCGCCACGGCCGACAGGACCGCCGTGACGAGCGCGAAGTCGCGCCCCTCGCCGAACGCCATGCCGACGGTCCACACCAGGAACGCCGCCGCCACGACGATCGTCAGCAGGCCTGCGCGGCCCGCCAGGCGACGGGCATCCGCGGCGACCTGGCCGTCGGTCTTGAGGGCGACGAAGTAGACGCCGTGGGTGAAGAACAGCAGGAGCGTCGTGAGGCCGCCGAGGAGCCCGTACGGGTTCAGCAGCGTCAGCAGCGACCCGGTGAACTCGTGGTCGGCATCCAGCGGCACGCCCTGCACGATGTTGGCGACGGCGACGCCCCACAGCAGCGCCGGCACGGCGGAGCCCACGATGATCATGGTGTCGAACCCCTTCTTCCAGCGCAGCGAGTCCCGCTGGTGGCGGTACTCGAACGAGACGCCGCGGAGGATGAGGGCGAGCAGGATCAGCAGCAGCGCGAGGTAGAAGCCGCTGAACAGCGTCGCGTACCACTCGGGGAACGCGGCGAAAAGGCAGGCGCCGGCCACGATGACCCAGGTCTCGTTGAGGTCCCACACCGGACCGATGGTGTTGATGACCTGGCGGCGGCTGACGTCGTCACGGCCGAGGAAGGGCAGCGACATGCCGACGCCGAAGTCGAACCCGTCGAGCACGAAGTAGCCGACGAAGAGGAATCCGACGATCCAGAACCAGAGGTAGGCGAGATCCATGACGTTGCTCCGGGGCTCCTAGTAGACCGTCGTCGGGGTGTCTTCGACCGCCAGGGTGCGCGGGTCCGGCGCGCCCGGCTCGGGGAGGGGCTCGGGGCCCTTCTTGGCGGTCTTCATGATGAGGCCGACCTCCACGACCGCCAGCGCGGCGTAGACCAGGGTGAAGGCGACGAGCGAGATCAGCACCGTCCATCCGGGCACCGAGGGCGAGACGCCGTCCTCGGTGAGCATGAGGCCGAAGACGATCCACGGCTGGCGGCCCATCTCGGTGAAGACCCAGCCCACGAGGATCGCGAAGAGCGACGCCGGCCACGCCCAGATCGCGAGCTTCCATGCCCACGCGGGCACCTCGCGCTTGGCGCTCTTGCGCGTGAGCCACAGGCCGACGACGGCGGTCAGCGCGGCGATGCCACCGAGGCCGATCATCCAGCGGAACGACCAGTAGGTGACCCAGAGGATCGGTGCGAAGTTGCCGTCGACCTGGTCGGCGAACTGCGGGAACAGCTCGGTCGTGTACTGCAGGTTGAGGTCGTTGATGCCCTCGACGCAGCCGTCCAGCGAGTGGGTCGACAGCAGCGCCAGCAGGTACGGCACGCGGATCGAGAACAGCTCGGTCGAGCCGTCGGGCGTGCCGAGCGTGAACACCGAGAACGAGGCATCCGCCCCGCACGCGCTGTCGAACATCGCCTCGGCCGCCGCCATCTTCATCGGCTGCGTCGCGACCATCACGAGACTGAGCTGATCGCCCGAGAGCGCCACGCCGGCGAAGGCGACGATCATGCCCCACAGGCCGTACTTCAGCGACGAGCGCATCATCTCGACGTTCTGCCTGCGCAGCAGGTGCCAGGCCGAGATCGAGATGATGACGCCGGCGGTCATCATGAACGCAGCGAACAGGGTGTGGGGGAGCGCGGCGAGCGCCACCGGGTTGGACAGCACGGCGAAGAAGTCGGTCATCTCGGCGCGCGAGCCGTCGTCGGCCATGCGGAAGCCGACCGGGTTCTGCATGAAGGCGTTGGCCGCGAGGATGAAGTACGCCGAGAACCACGCGCCGACGGTGGCGATCCAGATGCTCGCGAGGTGGAGGGCGCGCGGCAGCTTGTCCCACCCGAAGATCCACAGGCCGATGAAGGTCGCCTCGAAGAAGAAGGCCATGAGGCCCTCGAAGGCGAGCGGGGCGCCGAAGACGTCGCCGACGAACCGCGAGTAGGCCGACCAGTTCATGCCGAACTGGAACTCCTGCACGATGCCGGTGACGACGCCCATCGCGAAGTTGATGAGGAAGATCTTGCCGAAGAAGCGGGTGAGGTGAAGCCACTTCACATTCCCCGTGCGGAACCACGCCGTCTGGAAGATCGCGACGGTCAGCGCCATGCCCAGCGTGAGGGGCACGAAGAGGAAGTGGTACAGCGTCGTGAGGCCGAACTGCCAGCGCGCCAGCAGGAGAGGGTCCAGCAGATCCACGATGCGTTCTCCGATCGCTTCGGACGTGGTCTGACCACAGTAACATGTGGTCAGACCACACGGGCGACATTTCCCCGCAGGGCGCCCGTCGCACCCCAGCGTGGCAGGAACGCCGTCGGCCGACGGCCTCGCCGGCCGTGAATAATCGGGCGGCCGCGGCGCCCCCGCCTCCCGACGCGGCTACCCTCGAACCATGGCGAGTCGGGCACTGCGAACGGGGCCGTCCGCGTGACCGCGATCCCGGTCACGATCGGACGACGGATGCCGCTGCCCCCGGCATCCGCTCAATCCGCTGCGGACGCCGGCCTCGGCGCGCCGCTGGTGGACACGCACGGACGCGTGCACCGCGACCTGCGGATCTCGCTCACCGACCGGTGCTCGCTGCGCTGCACCTACTGCATGCCCGAACAGGGCAACGAGTGGCTCGCGAAGACGAGCATCCTGTCCCTCGACGAGATCGAGCGCATCGCGCGCGTGGCCGCGGCCGACGGCATCACCACGTTCCGGCTCACCGGCGGCGAGCCGCTGCTGCGCACCGACATCGTCGAGGTGGTGCGTCGCCTCGCGGCGATCATCGGCCCGTCCGGCAGTCCCGTCGAGATCGCGATGACGACGAACGGCATCCGTCTTCCCGAGCTGCTGCCCGCGCTCGTCGACGCCGGCCTGCAGCGCCTCAACGTCTCCATCGACACGCTCCGGCGCGACCGCTTCCGCGAGCTCACGCGCCGTGACCGCCTCGAGGACGTGCTGGCGGGAATCGCGGCGGCCGAGGCATCGGGCCTGCGTCCCCTCAAGCTCAACGCGGTGGCCATGCGAGACGTCAACGACGACGAGCTGGTCGACCTCGTGGAGTTCGCGATCCGCCACGATGCGCAGATGCGCTTCATCGAGCAGATGCCCCTCGACGCCGGTCACACATGGGACCGCGCACGCATGGTCACGCAGGACGAGATCCTCGCGACCCTGTCGGCGCGATGGACGCTCACCCCCGTGCCCGGGCGCGGAGGAGCGCCGGCCGCCCGCTGGATGCTCGACGGCGGCCCCCACTCGGTGGGCGTCATCGCCTCGGTCACCGCGCCCTTCTGCGGCGACTGCGACCGGCTGCGCCTCACGGCCGACGGCCAGCTGCGCAACTGCCTGTTCTCCACGACCGAGTACGACCTGCTCCCGATCCTCCGCGCCGGGGGCGACGAGGGCGAGATCGACGGGATGCTGCGCTCCTGCGTGCGGGGGAAGATGCCGGGGCACGCCATCAACGATCCGTCGTTCCTGCAGCCCGCGCGCGGCATGAACGCCATCGGCGGCTGACGTGGGACGCCTCACCACCCGCACCCCCGTAACCCGCATCGCGCTCGGCGACGGCGGCGCGGCCGTCCGGCGCCGCGCCGACACCGTCGTCGTGGAGGAGCCGCTGGAGATCCGCATCGGCGGCGAGGCGCTGACCGTCACGATGCGGACCCCCGGGCATGATCTCGAGCTCGCCGCAGGATTCCTGGTGTCGGAGGGTGTCATCACCGAGGGCCGCGACGTCCGGTCGGCGATCCACTGCGGCGGTCCCGGCACCGGGGCTGCGGCCGCTCCCGCCGGCGACGGGCCGCTCCTCACGATCGGGCCGGCCCTGGTCGGCACGGCCGCGGCCACCGAGAACACGTACAACGTCCTGGACATCGCGCTCGCCGCGGGAGTCACGCCGCCGGTGACCGACATCGCGCGCAACTTCTACACGACCAGCTCGTGCGGCGTGTGCGGAACGGCGTCGATCGAGGCGATCGAGAAATCATCGCGCTACGACGTGTCGACGGATGCCGCGACCGTCGACGCGGTGACCCTGGCGGCGCTCCCCGACGCGCTGCGGGCCGGGCAGGCGGTGTTCGACAAGACCGGGGGTCTGCACGCCGCGGCGCTCTTCGACGCCGCCACCGGCGAGCTCCTCGTCCTTCGCGAGGACGTCGGCCGCCACAACGCCGTCGACAAGGTCGTGGGGTGGGCGGTGCTGGAGGACCGCCTTCCGCTGGGCGGCACCGTGCTGCAGGTGTCGGGCCGGGCGAGCTTCGAACTCGTGCAGAAGGCGGTCATGGCCGGCATCCCGGTGCTCTCCGCCGTCTCGGCGCCGTCCTCGCTCGCGGTGGAGCTGGCGGCCGCCTCGGGGCTCACCCTCGTCGGGTTCGTGCGCGGGTCGTCGATGAACGTCTACGCGCGGCCCGACCGCGTGCGGGTGCCGGCGCCGGGCTGACGCTCAGGCGGGGGCCGCGGCGAGCTGCACGACGCACTGCGTCGGGTCGCACGACGGCGCGATACCCTCGACCCGCAGCGGTCCGCCGGCCTGCGCGAGCACGCTGTCCATGAGGCCGACGTGGACGCCGCACAGCACGCCCCGATGGTCGGCCGAGGCCGCATGCGGGCAGGGCGTGAGGTCGACCGTCAGCTCCCGCTCGTCGACCACGGGGTCGAATCCGGCGTCGCCCAGGTCCTCCACGAGTGCGTCGAGCTGGTGCAGGGCATCCGCGCCGAGCTCGGCATCCGCGTCCGATCCGTACACGCGGCGCAGGAGGTCGCCTCGGCGCGCCGCCTCCTCGGCCCGGCGCGCCGCCACGGGGCTCGACGCCTGCGCGGCGCCCGTCGCCGCCGAGTAGAGCACGCGCGGTCGCCCGCGGGTGGTGCGACGCTCGGTCTCGGCGATGACGTAGCCGGCGTCGATGAGACGCTGCACGTGCTCGCGGACCGTGTTGGCGTGGAGTCCGGTCGCCTCGACGAGCTCGGCGACGGCCCGCTGCGGGCGCTCCTGCAGCAGACGCATGATCTCGACGCGCGAATAGCTCGAGATCGCGCTGTAGCCGCCGGTCATGCTCCCATTATCGCGGCCGCGGTCGCGCGACCGTGCCGCCGTGCCCGGACGCGGCGCTGCCCGCCGGTCCGGGGACGGGCGGGCAGCGTCAGGGCGCCTGGGATCACCGCTGCGGGGTGCGGTTCTCCGCGCTCACCATCCACGAGAGCTGCTCCACCCGCTCGAGGATGGCGTGCAGGATGTCGGCACTCGTGGGGTCTTCTTCGTCGACGTCGTCGTGGACGTCGCGGCACGTCGCGGCCACGGCATCCAATCGCTCCGTCATCAGATCGACGACTTCCGTCGTCGCGATCTCACCCTGCGGGAACTCCGGGAGGGTGGTGGTCCGTGCGACTTCGTCGCTGCGTCCGTCGGGAAGCGCGTGCAGCGAGCGCATGCGCTCGGCGACGGTGTCGGCGAAGTCGCGTGCGGCTTCGATGATCTCGTCGAGCTGCAGGTGGGTGTCGCGGAAGTTGCGGCCCACCACGTTCCAATGCGCCTGCTTGCCCTGCAGCGAGAGCTCGATGAGGTCGACCAGCACCTTCTGCAGGTTCTCGCTGAGCGTCTCGGAGGCCGTGAAGCCCCGCTCCGCATTCTGCTCCGGCGTGAGCTCGGCGCCGGCTCCGCCGCGCGCGGCCCGCCTCTTGTTGGCCGAGGCTCCGGAGGAGTTCGTGCTGCTCTTCGCCGTGCTCTTCTTCGCGGTCGTCGTCGCCACTGTCGCTCCGTTTCGTCGGTCGCCTGCCGCGGGGGACCGGCCGTGAGGGATCCGCGCCGCGGTGGGGTGTGTCATCGACGGTAGCCAGAGCCGGCCGCGCAGGCCCGGGGATTGCCCTCCGCGCGTCCGCGTGCTAACGGCTGACGCGGCGCCGGTGGTCGTGGTGGGATGGAACCGATGACTCCGACCGCTCTGCCGTCCGCCGTCGACATCGCCGCCGCCGTGCGCCGGGGCGAGACGACCGCCGTGGCCGTCGTCGAAGCGCACCTCGACCGGATCGCGCACCGCAACGGTGACCTCAACGCGCTCACCGTCGTCTTCGCCGGCAGGGCACGGGCTGCGGCCGCCGACGTGGACGCGGCCATCGCCGACGGGCGCGATCCGGGTCCGCTCGCCGGGGTCCCGGTGTCGGTGAAGGAGAACATCGAGCTCACATGGTCGGCGACCACGAACGGCTGGCGCGGCCTCGCCGACGCCGTGCCGGCGCGCGACGCGACGATCGTCCGGCGACTGCGGGCGGCGGGCGCCGTGCCCATCGGTCGCGGCAACATGCCCGACTTCGGCATGCGCTGGGACACCGACAACGATCTCTTCGGCCGCACGCTCAACCCATGGGACCGCGGGCGCAGCCCCGGCGGATCCAGCGCCGGCGACGCCGTGGCCGCGGCGACGGGCATGAGCGCCGTCGGGCTCGGGAACGACTTCGGCGGATCCCTTCGCCTTCCCGCCTACGCGGCCGGGATCGTGGGGATGCGTCCCACGCGCGGACGCGTTCCCCGGGCGGCGGTGCAGGACCGTCCGGTCGCGCTGACGCTGCAGGAGTTCTCGGTCAATGGACCCCTGGCGCGCAGCGTCGACGACGTCGGCCTCGCGCTCGACGTGATGAGCGGGTGGGATGCCGACGACCCGGTCTCGCTCGACGCGCCGTCTCTCCGCGCCGACGACGTTCCGCGTCGCGTCGGCGTGGTGCGCGACCCGGGCGGAGCGCCGGTCGACCGCGACGTCGCCGCGGGCATCGAGCGCGCCGCCGAGGCACTCCGCCGGGCCGGGTGGGAGACGGTCGACCTCGACCCACCTCTGCTCGAGGAGGCTGCGGTGCTGTGGCGCAGGCTCTCGTGCACCGACATGCTGATCTCCCTCGACCCCGCCGCCCTCGGCCAGCCGCTCGGGCGCTCGGCGACCGCGTTCCTGCGCGACAGCACGGCGGCGGCCCGGCCGTACGAGACGGCGCGCGAGTACGCCGCGGCTTGGGCGCGGCGCGCGGTGATCGCGGCGGAATGGCGGCGGCTCCAGACCGAGGTCCCGCTGATCCTCGGGCCGGTCTCGACGACGAGGATGCGCGAACCGGACTACGACCTCGGCGGAACGTCCGCAGCCGACGAAGCCTGGCGCGCACTGTGGCTCACCGTGGCGGCCAACTTCCTGGGGCTGCCGGCGCTCGCGCTCCCCACCGGCATGGGCGGCGACGGGATGCCGACCGGCGTGCAGCTGATCGGCCCGCCGTTCGGTGAGGCGATCGTGCTCGCGGCGGGCCGGGCCGTGGAGACCGGTGCGGGTCCACTGCCCGTGGTATCAGCGGCATCTGTCGCCCCTCCTGACTGACGGACGCCGAACGGAGGACCCATGGCCCGCACTCCCGCCCCGCCTGTGGCGCTGCCCGACCTGCGGGGCCGCACGGCTCTGATCACCGGGGCGAGCGACGGCGTCGGAGTGGAGATCGCGCGCGGGCTGGCCGCGGCAGGAGCCGACCTGGTGCTGCCGGTCCGTCGCCGCGAGAAGGGCGAGCGCGCGGTCACGGGCCTGCGCAGCACGGCCCCGCAGACCCGCATCGAGCTTCGCGATCTCGACCTCGCCCGGCTGGACTCCGTCGCCGCACTGGCGGCGGCCCTCACCGCGGAACGCGCGCCCCTCGACATCGTGGTGCTCAACGCGGGCATCGTGCTGCTCGGAGACGGCGAGCGGCACACGAGCGTCGACGGCTTCGAGCTGCACTTCCAGACCAACTTCCTCGGGCACTTCGCGCTCGCCACCGCGCTCCTGCCGCTGCTGCGCGACCGGCGCACCCGGGTCGTGATCCAGCTGAGCCTCGCCGCCGGTGTGGCACGGCTCGCGTGGGACGACCTGCAGAGCGAGCGTCGCTACGCGCCCCTGCGCGCGTACGGCGCATCGAAGGTCGCGCTCGGGCTGTTCGGTTACGAGCTCGCGCGGCGCTCCGCCGCGAGCGACGGGCGTCTGACGGTGCACCTCAGCCATCCGGGCATCGCGCCCGGCACCGCCATCGCGCCCGCGATGCGCGAGCGCAGGCGCGGCGGTGCGGGCGAGGCGCTGGCCGAGCGATGGGGCAACACGCCCGCCGAGGCCGCGCAGCCGGCCCTGCTGGCCACGGTGACGGATGCCGCGCCTCCCGGCTTCTTCGGACCGCTCGGACCGCTGCACCTCGGGGGTGCTGCCGGTCCGCTGAAGGCATACCGGCGGGTCACGGATCCGGCTGCCGGCGCGCGGGTCTGGGACGTCGCCGAGCGCCTGCTCTCCGGACGCGTGCGCGCACGGTGACGCCCGGGTGGACGTGTCCGGCACGCGCCTGAGCAGCGGTGATGCTCAGGGGAACGGCGTCTCGGGCGTCTGCGGGAACGTCGGCTCTTCGGGGTTGGGCGCGAGCGGCTCGTCCGGCCAGGGTGCCGGCGGTTCCGTCGGCAGCCCGGGCGGCGGGTCGGCGGGTGCCGGCGAGGGCGGGCCCGGCGGCACTTCGCCGGGCGGCGTCTGGCCCGGGAGCGGTTCGGGGAGGGTCGGATCGGTCATCTCACTCCTGCCGTCGTGTCGCGGCGGCGCCGCTGACGTCCTCCCACCTTCGACCCTGCGCGGACCGCGCGCGAGGGTCTTGACCGCGTCGGACCGCCGCGGTACCGGACGCCGAGAGGGTGCCCGCGGCTGCGTGGGGCGGTGCCAACAGCTCCGTAGGCTGGAGGGCGTGGCATCCGTTCTCAACGTCTCGGCGTACCTGTTCACCCGCATCGCCGACCCCGGCGCGCTGCGGCAGGTGCTGCGCGAGCGAGCGCTCGCGGCCGGGCTCAAGGGCACGATTCTGATCGCGGAGGAGGGCGTCAACCTGTTCCTCGCGGGCGCGGCCGACGCCGTGCGCCCCTTCATCGACGAGCTGCGGATCGACCCCCGGTTCGCGCCGCTGACCACGAAGGAGAGCTGGTCCGACGCGCAGCCCTTCGGGAAGATGCTCGTCAAGGTCAAGCGCGAGATCATCCGCATGGACCACCCGACGATCCGCCCGGACGCCGAGCGCGCGCCCGCTGTCGCGCCCGAGACGCTGCGTCGGTGGCTGGACGAGGGACGCGACGACCGGGGTCGAGAGGTCGTGCTGGTCGACACCAGGAACGCGTTCGAGGTGGACTACGGCGCTTTCGACGGTGCGATCGACTGGCGCATCGAGCGGTTCACGCAGTTCCCGGATGCCGCGGCCGCCGCCGCGCCCGACCTCGCCGGCAAGACCGTCGTGAGCTACTGCACGGGCGGCATCCGCTGCGAGAAGGCCGCGATCTACCTGCGCGAGGCGGGCGTGGACGCCTATCAGCTGGACGGCGGCATCCTGGGGTACTTCGAGCGCGTCGGCGGCGCCCACTGGAACGGCGACTGCTTCGTGTTCGACGGGCGCGAAGCCCTCACGCCGGCACTCGCCCCGCGCTCCACCGCCCCGCGCCCTGCGGCGGCGTGAGCGTTCCGCCGGCCTCTCGGCGCACCTGCGGGCTCGCGCAACGCCCGCGGTGCGCGGTGCCATCCGGGTTGAGCGTCTGTCACGCGCGACGCCCCGCCCGGCCGGAAGGCGGCCGGGCGGGGCGTGACGTGTCATGCCGGGAGCGTCAGGCCAGTCCGTTGTCGGCGAGCCACGCGGCGGCGATGTCCTCGGCGGAGAGCTGCTCCTCGGTGGACTGCACGTTCATCGCCACCAGGCCCTCGGGGGTCAGCGCGGCGCTCACGGCGTTGATGACGTCGGCGATCTCCTCGGCGACGTCGGCGTTCACCAGCGGGACGACGTTGGACGCGAGGAACAGACCCTCCGGGTCCTCCAGCGTCACCAGATCCTCGGTCTCGATGCGCGGGTCGGCGCTGTAGACGTTGGCGACCTGGATGTTGCCCGCGACGAGCTCCTCGACCGTGGTGTCGGCGGTGGCCTGGAACGACACGGTCACGCCGTACACCTCTTCGAGGCCCTTCGGGCCGTAGGGGCGCTCCTCGAGCTCGGGCGCGCCGCCGAGCACGAGCCCGTCGATGCCGGCGAGGTCGGCGATGGAGGCGACCCCGTTCTCCTCGGCGAACGCGGCTGTGACGTTGTACGAGTCCTGATCGGTCGCCGAGGACTGCTCGAGGACGGTCAGCCCGTCGGGGAGGGCGTCCTGCAGCGCCGCGTACACGTCGTCGGGCGTGGTGGCGGTGGTGTCCGGCTCGAAGTACTGCAGGAGGTTTCCGGTGTACTCGGGGAACAGGTCGATCGAGCCGTCCTCGATGGCCGGCATATAGGCGTCGCGCTGGCCGATGTTGAAGTCGCGCTCGACGGTGAAGCCTTCGGCCTCGAGGGCCTGGGCGTAGATCTCGGCGATGATCTCGTTGGAGTAGTACGCCTGCGACCCGATGACGATGGTCGACGAGTCGCCGGCGTCGCCGGTGTCTCCGCCGTCGCTCTCGAGCGGGTCGCTGGAGGCGCACCCGGCGAGGGTGAGCGCGGTGACGGCTGTCGCAGCGAGCGCCAGGGCGAGGCGGGTGCGTGCTGTGGACATGGGGGAACCTCCGATGTGGTGAGGGGTCAGCGGGACAGCTGGGGGACGGGGGCGAGCGCCTGCGCCGCGGCCTCGCGGCGCGAGCGGGGACCGTCGGTGCGAGGCACAGCGAAGCGGGCGAGAAGGGCGAAGAGGCCGTCGAGGGCGAGCGCGAGCGCGACGATCACGATGGAGGCGCCGAGGATCTGGTCGAACCGGCGCAGAGCCAGCCCCTGGATCAGATAGAACCCGAGGCCGCCGAGGCCGACATAGGCCGCGATGGTCACCGTGGCGACCACCTGGAGAGTGGCGGACCGCAGTCCGCCGATCAGGAGTGCGAGTCCGAGGGGCATCTCGATCCGGAACAGGATCTGCCACTCGGTCATTCCCATCGCGCGCCCGGCATCGATCACGGAGCGGTCGATCGCCTCGACGCCGGCGTACGCACCGGCGAGGATCGAGGGGATCGCGAGGAGCACGAAGGCGGCGACGGCGGCCTCGGTCTTCTGCGAGACCCCTACCAGCAGCACGAGCAGGACCACCAGGCCGAGCGCGGGGAGGGCCCGCGCGGCGCCGCTGAGGAAGACGACCACGTCGCGTCCTCTCCCGGTGTGGCCGACCGCCCAGCCGACGGGGATGGCGATCACCGCGGCGATGGCCACGGAGCCGAACGTGAACGCCAGGTGCTGCGCGATCGCGGTCGGCAGCGGAAGCGAGCCGGTGAGGCGGTCGGGCGAGAAGATCCAGGCGAGGGCCTCGGCGAGGAGATTCACGTCGCCACCGCCGTCGACACCGCCCGCCGCTGCGAGGCGCGCGTCGGCGAGGTCCTGCGCACCCAGGGCATCAGCGCGCGGCCGAGGAGGACCAGGAGCAGATCGATCACCAGCGCCACCACCACGACGGCCACCACTCCGGCGAAGACCTCGGCCACGATCCGCCGCTGCGACCCGTTCGTGAAGAGATAGCCGAGGTTCTGCACGCCCACCAGGGCACCGACGGTGGCCAGCGAGATCGTCGACACCGCGGCGACGCGCAGCCCGGCGAGGATGACCGGGCCGGCCAGCGGGAAGTCGACCGTCCAGAAGCGTCGCCAGGTGCCGTAGCCGACGGCGACGGCCGCGCTGCGCGTGGCGGGATCGACCGAGGCCAGGCCCTCGGTGACCGATCGGGTCATGATCGCGACGGCGTAGATCGCCAGCGCCACGATCAGGTTCAGTTCGGACAGGAACGGGATGCCCAGCAGCTGCAGCAGCGGGAACAGCGCGAGGGACGGGATCGTGTACAGCAGCCCGACGACCGTGAGCACCGGGCCCCGCAGCCGCGTGTACTGGAACGCGAGCCACCCGATCGGGATGGCGACGGCGAATCCCATGACGATCGCGATGGCGCTCTGCCGCAGGTGGTCGACCGTGAGCGCGCCGATGAGGTCCAGGTTGTCGAGCACCCAGCTCACGGCGAGTCCTCCACCAGCACGCCCTGCGTGCGCCCCGCGGCATCGACGAGCACCGTGCCCTGCGGCGTCTGCTTCGCCCGCAGCGCGCGAGTGCCGCGCTCTGCGCCGATGAAATCGGCGACGAAGTCGCTCGCGGGGTTCTCGATGATCTCGCTCGGGCTGCCGATCTGGGCGACGCGGGCGCCGTTCTCGAGGATCACCACCTGATCGCCGAGGAGGAACGCCTCGTCGATGTCGTGCGTGACGAACACGATCGTCTTGTGCAGCTCCCGCTGGAGCCTGATGATCTCGGCCTGCAGCTCGCGTCGCACGATGGGGTCGACGGCCCCGAAGGGCTCGTCCATGAGGAGGATGTCGGGATCGACGGCGAGCGCCCGCGCCACGCCGACGCGCTGCTGCTGCCCACCGGAGAGCTGACTCGGGTACCGCTTGGCGAGCCCTCGCTCCAGGCCCACGACATCCATGAGCTCGAGGGCGCGCCGCCGCGCCTGCGCCCGCGGCACGCCCGTGAGCACCGGCACCGTGGCGATGTTGTCGACGACCGAGAAATGGGGGAGCAGGCCCGCGCTCTGCAGCACGTACCCGATCCCGCGCCGGAGTGCGACCGGGTGGCGCTGCGAGATCGGTTCGTCGTCGATCGTGATGACGCCGTCCGAGGGCTCGACCAGGCGGTTGATCATGCGCAGCAGCGTCGTCTTGCCGCTCCCCGACGAGCCGACGAGGACCGTCGTCTTGTGTGCGGGGAGAAGCAGGCTGAAGTCATCGACGGCGAGGGTGCCGTCCGCGAAGCGCTTGGAAACCGCGCGGAATTCGATCGCCATGCTGTCCTTTCGGCGGAGAACCCAGAAAACCACACGTCGACGACATCGGGCCCGTTGATGCCGGATCTTGACCTGCGCGCATCGTCTGTGCTGCGGCCCGGCCACACTCATCACGAGGGCGGGTCTCGCCCGCCGTCGGGGGGCGCCGCTACGTTGGGCGCATGACTGCTCGGGAGTACGACCTGATCGTGATCGGCGCGGGGCCCGTCGGCGAGAACGTGGCCGACCGCGCGAGACAGGGCGGCCTGTCGGCCGTCGTGGTCGAAAGCGAGCTCGTCGGAGGCGAGTGCTCCTTCTGGGCCTGCATCCCCTCCAAGGCGCTGCTGCGGCCTGGCGCCGCCCTGCGTGCCGCCCGGGCCGTCGGCGGCGCCGCGCAGGCGGTCACCGGCACGGTCGACGTGGCGGCGACGCTGCGCCGGCGCGACGTGCTGGTCCACGACTGGGACGACAGCTCACAGGTGGAGTGGCTGCACGGGGCGGGCATCGACCTGGTCCGCGGCCACGGACGCCTGAGCGGCGAGCGGGAGGTCACCGTGGCTGCTGCGGACGGCGCCGAGACCGTCCTGCGGGCCCGCCATGCCGTGGCCGTGTGCACCGGCTCGGCGGCGCTGGTGCCCGACATCCCCGGCCTGCGCGAGGCGCAGCCCTGGACGAGCCGGGACGCGACCGGCGTGCGGGACGTCCCGGCGTCCCTCGCGATCCTCGGCGGCGGCGTCGTCGGAAGCGAGATGGCGACGCTCTACACGTCACTCGGCGCGGAGGTGACGGTCATCGCGCGCTCCGGTCTGCTGCGCGGGGTCGAGCCGTTCGCCGGTGAGGCGGTGGCGCAGGCGCTGACGGATGCCGGCGCCGACGTCCGCACCGGCGTCGAGGTCGAACGTGCCGGCCGCGACGCCGACGGTGTCGTGCTCACGCTCTCCGACGGGTCCGAGGTGCGCGCCGCCGAGGTCCTGGTCGCCACCGGGCGGCGGCCCCGCACGGAGGACCTGGGGCTCGGGGCGGTCGGGCTGGCGCCGGGCGACTGGCTGGATGTCGACGACACGCTGCGCGTGCGCGGCGTGGACTGGCTCTACGGCGTGGGCGACGTCAACCATCGCGCCCTGCTCACGCATCAGGGCAAGTATCAGGCCCGCGCGGCGGGCGACGTCATCGCAGCCCGCGCGACGCAGCGCGAGGTCGACGACGGCCCCTGGGGAGCGCACGTGGCGACAGCCGATCACTCGGCGGTGCCGCAGGTCGTCTTCACCGATCCGGAGGTGGCCGCGGTCGGGCACACCGAGGAGTCGGCTCGATCCACGGGCCTGCGCATCCGCGTGATCGACTACGACCTCTCATGGCTCGCCGGCGCGAGTGAGCACGCCGACGACTATCGCGGGCGCGCCCGCGTCATCGTCGACGAGGATCGCCGCATCGTCGTCGGGGCGACGTTCGTGGGACAGGACGTCGGCGAGATGCTCCACGCCGCGACGATCGCCGTGGTCGGCGAGGTGCCGATCGACCGCCTGTGGCACGCGGTGCCGTCGTACCCGACGATCAGCGAGGTATGGCTGCGCTGGCTCGAGGAATACGGTCGCCCATGAGACCCGAGCCCGATCCCGTCGGCCCCGGCCAGGAGTCGGTGTGGGACTACCCCCGACCGCCGCGCGTCGAGCGGGTCGCGCGGCGGGTGCGCATCGAGCTGGGCGGCCGGGAGATCCTCGACACCGACGATGTCGTGCGCGTGCTGGAGACGAGCCACCCGCCCGTCTACTACCTGCCGATCGCGGCGTTCGCCGACGGCGCACTCACGCACGGGGAGGGCTCCTCGTTCTGCGAGTTCAAGGGCGGCGCGCGCTACTTCGACGTGCGCGGCGGCGGCGAGGTCCGGCCACGGGCGGCGTGGACGTATCCGCGGCCCGCGGCCGGCTACGAGCAGCTGGCCGATCGGGTGGCGGTCTACGCCCGTGACATGGACCGCTGCACGATCGACGGGGTCGAGGTGACACCCCAGCCGGGCCGCTTCTACGGCGGGTGGATCACCCCCGACATCGCCGGCCCGTTCAAGGGCGTTCCGGGCTCCATGGGGTGGTGACCTCTCAGCGGTGACACAGGGAACACCCAGGCCGGTGCCCTTCCGCACCGATATATCGGTATGTATCGTCGGGGTATCGGCAGACGCTCGTTAGGAGACAGCCATGAGTGGTTCATTCCCCGGTTTCGGTTCGCGTCCAGGAGGTCAGGGCAGTGGCCTGCCCAACAGCCTGTGGGACGCGATGGATCAGTTGCGCGAGGCCTTCGAGAAGGGATTCTCGCCGCGCGTCGCCAAGGGCGACGTCCGTGCGGCGGTGCTGGCGGTGCTGGCGGAGAAGCCCATGCACGGATACCAGATCATCCAGGAGATCGAGGCGCGCAGCGACGGTGCGTGGAAGCCGAGCCCCGGCTCCGTCTACCCGACTCTCCAGCTGCTCGCCGACGAGGGACTGGTCGCGGCGGAGGAGTCCAACGGCAAGAAGACGTACTCGCTCACCGAGGCGGGCCGGGCCGAGGCCACGGCGTCGGCCGAGGACAAGTCCGCGCCGTGGGAATCGTTCAGCTCACGCGACACCGGTCGCACCTCGGCGCTGCCCAAGTCGGGTGCCAAGCTCGCACAGGCCGCCGCCCAGGTCGGTCGCAGCGGCACGCCGCAGCAGGTCGCGCAGGCTGTCGAAGTGCTCGACGAGGCGCGGCGTAAGCTCTACTCGATCCTGGCTCAGGACTGATCGCCGGCCGCGTGCCGGCAGACGCCGGCCCGAGCCCGCGGGTTCGACGGGGCGTGCGATCCCGGACGATCGGGATCGCAGGCACCGCGATCTAGGAGATTCGATGGCCGACGTCGGGAACACGCGCGCCCGCTACCGCGGGATCCTCCGGTTCGCCGGACGCTACATGGTCCAGGCGTGGTGGTACGAGCTCTTCCTGCCGCGCCTGGGGTTCGGCGCCCTCGCCGCCCGCGGGCGCGCCCGACGGCTGCAGACGATCGCTCGCCGGTTCCATGTGCTCGCCGTGCAGTACGGCGGGCTCATGATCAAGGTCGGCCAGTTCCTGTCGTCGCGGCTCGACGTGCTGCCGCCCGAGATCACGAAGGAGCTCGAGGGGCTCCAGGACGAGGTGCCGCCGGTCGCGTTCCCGGCGATCCGCACACTCGCCGAGGCGGAGCTGGGCGTCCCGCTCGGGCGCGCGTTCGAATGGGTCGACGAGTCCCCCGTGGCCGCGGCATCCCTCGGCCAGGCGCATCGTGCGCGGCTCACCCAGGCCGACGCGGCCGAGACGGGGTTCGCGGACGTCGTGATCAAGGTGCAGCGCCCGGGGATCGAGGCGATCGTCGACGTCGACCTCGCCGCCCTGCGGCGCGTGGCGGCGTGGCTGAGCCGGGTGAAAGTGGTCCGCGACCACGTCGACCTGCCGGCGCTGCTGGAGGAGTTCGCCTACACCAGCCGGCAGGAGATCGACTACCTCCACGAGGCGCAGAACGCCGAGCGGTTCGCCGCCGACTTCGCCGGCGACCCCCGCGTCGGCGTGCCGGACGTGGCGTGGGAGCGCACGACGCGGCGGGTCCTCACCCTGGAGGACGTCACCGCGATCAAGATCAACGACGTCGACGGGCTTCGCGCGGCCGGCATCGACCCCGGCCACGTCGCCATCGAGTTCGCCGACGTCATGTTCGATCAGCTGTTCTCGAACGGCTTCTTCCACGCCGATCCCCATCCGGGGAACATCTTCGTCACGCCCGTCGAGCGCGGCACCCGCGAGGGCGGGAAGACATGGAAGCTGACGTTCATCGACTTCGGCATGATGGGCGAGGTGCCCGACGGGCTGCGCCACGGGCTGCAGCAGCTCGTCATCGCCGTGGCGTCGCGCAACAGCGCCAAGATGATCGAGAGCATCCGCGCGGTCGGCGTGCTGCTGCCGTCCGCCGACACGAACGAGCTGGAGCGGGCGATGACGGCGCTGTTCGCCCGGTTCGGCGGGATGGGCTTCGCGGAGCTGCAGAAGGTCGACCCGCGGGAGTTCCGTGCCTTCGCCACGGAGTTCGGCGACGTGGTGCGCTCGCTGCCCTTCCAGCTGCCGGAGAACTTCCTGCTCATCATCCGCGCCGTCTCGCTGACCAGCGGCATGTGCAGCTCGCTCGACCCCGAATTCAACGTCTGGGACGCCGTCGAGCCCTACGCCGACCGCCTCCTGCGCGACGAGCGGGGCAACGTGGTGCAGGCGTTCGCCCGCGAGGCCGCCTCCACCGCGGCCGTGGTCGCCCGCCTTCCGCGCCGGCTCGACGACATGATCACGCGCGCCGAGGACGGCCGGCTCGTCGCCGACGCCCCGAAGCTCGAGCAGCGCCTTCGCCGGCTGGAGCGCATGGGGCGCCGCGCCGTGTCCGCGGTGCTCTTCGCCGCGCTCCTGATCAGCGGCGCCGTGCTGCGCGCGGAGGATCTGTTCGTGGGCACCGTGCTCATGGTCGGGTCGGTGATCCCGCTCCTGCACACGCTCTTCGCGGGCTTCGCCGGGCGCCAGGGCCCGGGCGACTGAAGCCACCCGCTACGGTGTCACGGAGGACCTGACTGCGGGGGTGACCAGTGCTCGGCGTGATGATGCTGCGGGTCGCGGACCTGCTCGTGCAGCTGGGCCTCATCGGGATCGGCCTCGCGATCATCCTCGTGGAGGATCCCGACAGCACGTTGGACGCGCTGGCGCTGTGGTGCGTCATCGGGGGCCTGTACTGGCTGGCGTCGGTCATCGCGGTGGCGATCAGCGTGCGCCGGTCCGAAGTCGCGGCACCCGCGTGGCTGGGGCGACTCGACCTGCACCCCGCGGTCGCCGTCGTCAGCGTGACCGCCACATTCCTGGCGAGCATCGTCGGGATCGTCGCCGCCATCGAGATCCTCATCCTCCGCGACGACCCCGACTGGGCCGGGTGGGTCGAGCCGGTCGCGATCTCGGCCATGCTGCTGTCCTGGGCGCTGTACCACTGGGGGTTCGCCCGCATCTACCACCGGCGCTTCCGGGTCGCCGACGTCGCCCCCCTGGTCTTCCCCGGCACGGACGCGCCCCGGATCGCCGACTTCGTCTACTTCTCGTTCACCAACGCCACGAACTTCTCTGTCTCCGATGTGCAGGTGATGACGACGCGCATGCGGTGGACCGTCGTGTGGCACACCGTCACGAGCTTCTTCCTCAACGCGCTGATCATCGTGCTCGCCTTCAGCACGATCATCAGCGGCTGATCAGCCCGCCGGCGAGTAGCCGCCGCCGTCCGCCGGGCCCGCGGTGATGACGGGCTCGATGTCGAGCGTCAGGTCGATGATCATGCGAAGGAGCCCGCCCATCGTGGTCGACTGCAGCAGCGAGTAGCGGTCGAGCTCGCCGAGCGGGGCCAGTGCGGCCAGCTGCCACGCGGCCTCGACCGGATCGTCCGACAGCGGGGTGTCGGCATCCCATCGCACGATCTCCAGGCCCCCGGACTCCGCGCCGGACGCGCGGGCGACGACGCGCCGCACGATGGCCTCGGCCTCGCCGCGCAACGCCGTGAGGGCATCGTCCCACTCCAGTTCCGGCACAGCGTCGACGCGTGCTCTCGGGTGGGGGTCGTCGTCCAGCCACTCCGCCACCTCGAACCGGTCGCCCCCCACCGCGACGGCGTACATCGCCTCGCTCGCCGCGTCCACCCGGATGAGGCGGGCGAACGTGCCGACGCCGGTGCGGATGTCGCCGCCCCCGACCTCGCGTCCTCGCTCGATGAGCACGACGCCGAAGCGCGGGTCCTCCTCGTCGAGCAGCCTGCCCAGCATGGTCAGGTAGCGGGGCTCGAACATGCGCACGAGGAGCGGCGTGTGGGGGAACAGCACACTCCCCAGCGGGAACATCGCCACCTCGCGCATGGCTCAAGTCAAGCACGCGGCCGGCCAGTAACGGCCGTTCCGTCCCGGCGCAACCCCCGTCACGCCGGCGCGCGGCGTGCCTAGCGTGGCCCCATGACAGGCGAACAGCGCGACCAGTACACGTTCACCAACCCCGCCGAGCTGTACGCGGACTTCGATCCGAAGAAGCAGCGTCAGCCCGAGCCGGGTCTCGACGCCGAGCTGCAGCCGAAGGCCGATCTGGGCGAGGGGACGTATCGGGGCACCGGCCGGCTCGCCGGTCGCAAGGCCCTCATCACGGGTGCGGATTCCGGGATCGGCGCGGCTACCGCGATCGCCTTCGCGCGAGAGGGCGCGGATGTCGCGATGTCGTACCTGCCGGAGGAGGAGCGGGACGCGCAGCGCGTCGCGGGGATCCTCCAGGATGCCGGCGTGACGGCGCTCACCATCCCCGGCGACCTGCGCGATCCGGCCTACTGCCGGGACCTCGTAGAGCGAGCGGTCGGGGGGCTCGGAGGCCTGGACATCCTGGTCAACAACGGCGGCAAGCAGATCTTCAACGAGGATCTGACGACCCTCGACGACGAGCAGTTCGACGACACCTTCAAGACCAACGTGTACGCCATGTTCTGGATCACCAAAGCGGCGCTGCCGCATCTGAAGCCGGGATCCGCGATCATCAACACCACGTCGATCCAGGCGTATCAGCCGTCGGAGATCCTCGTGGATTACGCCTCGACGAAGGCGACGATCAACGCCTTCACCAAGGCGCTCGCGCAGCAGCTGGCGCCGAAGGGCATCAGGGTGAACGCGGTGGCTCCTGGGCCGATCTGGACTCCGCTGCAGGTGACCGACGGCCAGCCGCAGGAGAAGATCGAGAGCTTCGGCGAGCAGACGCCGCTGGGACGTGCCGGTCAGCCGGCCGAGCTCGCGCCGGCCTACGTCTTCCTCGCGTCGGCGGAGTCCAGCTACGTCGCCGGCGAGACCCTCGCCGTGACCGGCGGGTCCCCGACGCCCTGAGCCTGCCTAGACTTCGACCACGGGCCTCCGTCCGCGAGGCGCCCGACCGACGAGTGGAGGAGCGGCGATGCAGCTGGGAATGGTGGGACTCGGCCGGATGGGCGGGAACATCGTCCGGCGCCTGATGCGCGACGGGCACGACTGCGTGGTGTACGACGTCAGCCCCGACGCTGTCGCGACGCTGGCCGGCGAGGGGGCCGAGGGCTCGACGAGCCTGGCCGAGCTCGTGTCGAAGCTCGAGGCGCCGCGCGCGGTGTGGCTCATGATCCCGGCGGGCCTCACGGGCACGGTGGTGGACGAGGTCGCAGCGCTGCTCGACCCCGGCGACATCATCATCGACGGCGGCAACTCGAACTACCGCGACGACGTGCGGCGCGCGGTCGCGCTCCATCACACCGGCATCCACTACGTCGACATCGGCACCAGCGGAGGCGTGTTCGGGCTGGAGCGCGGCTACTGCCTCATGGTCGGCGGCCCCGACGAGGCGTTCCGGCGCATCGAGCCGATCCTCAGGACCATCGCACCGGGCAGCGGGGAGGCTGCTCGCACGCCGGGCCGCGACGGCGACTTCGCACCGGAGGAGCTCGGGTACCTGCACTGCGGTCCGTCCGGTGCCGGGCACTTCGTGAAGATGGTCCACAACGGCATCGAGTACGGCGTGATGGCGGCGCTGGCCGAGGGGCTGAACATCCTCGAGCATGCCGATGCGGGTGTGCGCGAGGCGGAGCACTCCGCCGAGGTCGCCCCCCTGGAGGAGCCGGAGTTCTACCAGTTCACCATCGACACCCCGAAGGTCGCGGAGCTGTGGCGCCGAGGCTCGGTGATCTCCTCCTGGCTGCTGGATCTCACGGCCGCTGCCCTGCACGGCAACCCCACGCTCGACGGGCTTGCGGGGCGCGTCTCGGACTCCGGCGAGGGGCGCTGGACCGTCAAAGCGGCCGTCGACACCGGGGTGCCGGCGCCGGTGCTCGCGGCCTCGCTGTTCGAGCGTTTCGCCTCGCGCGACGAGGACCGCTTCGCCAATCAGGTCCTCTCGGCGATGCGCCTGCAGTTCGGCGGACACCAGGAGCTCCCGGCGGGCGATGTCCTGGAGGCCGGCGGGCGCAAGTCCGAGTCCTCCGCCGGCGGTCAGTCGCGCACCGCCGAGGACGCCGGGTGACGAAGGTCGACCTGAAGCGGACCATCCCCTCCTACACGGCGCCCCGGGGTGCGTTCGAGGTCGTCGAGGTGCCGCCGCTCCGCTACCTGATGGTGGACGGCCACGGCGACCCCAACGCGTCCGCGCAGTACACGGATGCGGTCGCGGCGCTCTTCGGCACGGCATACCGCCTGAAGTTCCTCAGCAAGACCGAGCTCGGCCGGGACTACGTCGTCATGCCGCTCGAGGGACTGTGGTGGTCCGACGACATGGCGACCTTCACCACGTCGCGCGACAAATCCCGCTGGAGCTGGACGATGATGATCCTCGTGCCGGAATGGATCGAGGAGGTCCATGTGGAGCGCGCCCGCCGGGCGGCCGCCGAGAAGGGCGACTCCGCCGCCCTCGGCTCGCTCCGGCTCGGAGATCTCGCGGAGGGCACCTGCGTCCAGACGCTGCACGTCGGCTCGTACGACGAAGAGGCACCGGTCCTGGCCGACATGCACGAGCGGTTCATCCCGGCGCACGGGCTGCGCATGACCGGGCGTCACCACGAGATCTACCTCACCGACCCGCGCCGGTCGGCGCCCGAGCGGCTGCGCACGATCCTGCGACAGCCGGTGGAGCCGGCCGCCCGGGACTGACGACGCAGCGGATGCCGCGCCCCAGCCGGGGCGCGGCATCCGCGGGTCTGCTGAGCCCGTGTCAGCGCGGCACGTCGCCGCGCCAGGCTCCGGTCTCCTGCGGGGCCTTCTCGATGAACTTCTTGAAGTTCTCGAGGTCCCGCTTCACGGCGAAGTTGTCGGCGCCCACGACGGCCCCGACCTTCTCGACGACGCCCGTCGGCTCCCAGTCGATCTGCACGGTGACCCGGGTGCTGGTGTCGGTGAGCTTGTGGAACGTGACGACGCCGGCGTGCACGGTCTCGCCGTCGATGCTGCGCCATGCCACCCGCTCGTCGGGGTGCTGCTCGGTGATCTCGGCGTCGAACTCGCGCTCGACCGGCCCGACCTTGACCTTCCAGTGGTTGTGGGTGTCGTCGATCTGAGTGATCGACTCGACCTCGTCCATGAACTTCGGGAAGGTCTCGAACTGGGTCCACTGGTTGTACGCCATGGTGACGGGCACGTCCACGTCGATGGTCTCGATGATCTGACTCATGCCCCCAGCCTGCGCGTCGGCCCCGCCCCCTCGCACCCTCTTGACGGGGGATGTCGAAGCACGTATTGGCCGCACACATGGCCTACTCAGGCGCCGTCTGATAATTCTTGTCTTCGACTGCCCGCCGCCCGGCGCGGGCGTCGACTCGTATACCCGATGGGAGAACGCATGCGTGCACGGCGATCGAGGCTCGCTCTGAGCGGAGCTCTAGTAGGACTGGCCATGGCGCTCGGGCTGGCGGTGTCGCCGGCGTCGGCCGCTCCATCGGGCGGCGTTCAGACGGCCACCGCGGCGTACTCGTGCGGAACGTTCGAAGGACTCGCGCTGACCCAGTCGACGGTGAGCTACACCGGTGTGACGCTGCGGTCGGGCGAGACGATCACGGCGAAGATGTCCCCCGCCGCGACGGGCGACAAGATCATGCTGAGCGTCGCCCGCGGCTTCAGCATCACGATGTACTCGGCGCCGGCCACCACCGGTCTCGCGTTCAAGGCTCCCGCCGACGGGACGTACAACCTCGGCTGGTCCCTCGAAGCGGCGGGCACGCGCCCGTCCAGCATCACGTGGACCTTCGACTGCTCGACCTCTTCAGGCACGACGACGCCCATCGTGGCGGATTCGGACCGGGACGGCGTCGCGGATTCGGCGGACGCCTGTGCGGCGACCGTCCTGCCCGATGCGATCAGCAAGCCCGTCGCGGGCCGCTACTACGCGAAGTCCACGGGCGCATTCGTCGACGGCACCGGTCGCTCGGCCAACCTCACGGTGGTCGACGCCGGCGGCTGCTCGGCGGGCCAGATCGCCAAGGCTCTGCGGCTGAGCGTGAAGGACTCCAAGTCGGGCATCACGCTCACGCAGCTGCAGTCCTGGGCTTCCACGCACTGAGCGAACAGAACGGATGCCGCGACCCGGCGGGTCGCGGCATCCGTTCGTGCTCTTCGCCTACGCGGTGGCGTCGGCGCGCTTGGGCAGCACCCAGCCCGCGCGCGGGAAGTGGCACGTGTACCCGTTGGGGATGCGGATCAGGTAGTCCTGGTGCTCGGGCTCGGCCTCCCAGAACGGGCCCGCGGGCTCGATCGTCGTGACGGCCTTGCCCGGCCAGAGCCCGGACGCGTCCACGTCGGCGATGGTCTCGCGCGCGACCTGCTCCTGCTCGGGAGAGAGCGGGAAGATCGCCGACCGGTAGCTGGAGCCGATGTCGTTGCCCTGACGGTTCAGCGTCGACGGGTCGTGGATCTGGAAGAAGAACGCGAGGATGTCGCGGTACGTGGTCTTCGTCGGGTCGAAGACGATCTCGACCGCCTCGGCGTGACCGGGGTGCTTGCGGTAGGTGGCGTGCGCGTTCTCGCCGCCGGTGTAGCCCACCCGCGTATCGAGGACGCCGGGCTGGCGGCGGATCAGTTCCTCCATGCCCCAGAAGCAGCCGCCCGCGAGGACTGCCGTCTCGGTGCCGGGGGTGCGGGTGATCTCGCCGGTGTCGAAGGGACCGCTGGTCATGATGCGTGCTCCTGGTTCTCGGTGGTGAAGAGGTGTCGGTAGGCCCCGTAGCCCGCGTCCTCGAGCGACGAGGCGGGCACGAAGCGCAATGCGGCCGAGTTCATGCAGTATCTCAGGCCGCCGGCCCGCCGTGGGCCGTCGCGGAAGACGTGCCCGAGGTGGCTGTCGGCGCCCGATGACCGCACCTCGGTGCGCGGCATCAGCAGCTTCCAGTCGGTCTTGGTGGCGACGGCGTCGGGCTCGATCGGCTTGGTGAAGCTCGGCCACCCGGTTCCGCTGTCGTACTTGTCGGTCGATGAGAAGAGCGGCTGGCCGGAGACGACATCCACGTAGATGCCGGGCTCGTGGTTGTTCCAGTACTCGTTGCGGAAAGCCGGCTCGGTGCCGTCCTCCTGCGTCACGCGGTACTGGGCGTCGGTGAGGCGGCTCAGTGCCTCGGGGGTCCTGCGGTACTCGTTGCTCACGGTTCCTCCTGATGTGACGCCGCTGGCAGCGGCGTCATTGAGGGAGAACGGATGCCGCGCCGGTTTTGGTCCCGTGAACCTGGGAACGCGCTCTGAGTTCCTGTCGGAGGTCAGTCCTGTTCCTCCAGCAGCCTGACGCGGGCGACGAGGAGACCAGCAAGAAAGCCCCCGAGGCCCCCGGCGGCCATGTCGCCGATCGAGTCCTCGTAGGCGACGTAGATCTCCTCCGAGATGAACCGCCAGCCGATCCACTCGAGCATCTCCCACACGGCGCTGAGGGCCATCCCGAGGCTCGTCACGAGCAGGAGCGGCGTCGCAGGCCGCGTGTCCGGCGCCAGCGGCGGCGGCACGAGCTCGAGTCGCGAGAGCAGGAGGTACGCCATGGCGGCCACCATGCCGGTGAAGACGAAGTGCACGACGAGGTCCCAGCCGAGCACCGTCTGGTACAGCAGGAAGACGTTGCTCCAGGCTGCCACGAGCACCGTGACGCAGAAGGCGATGTCGAAGCCCGGTCTCACTCCCACGAAGCGGGGGAGGACGAGCCCGAAGAGGGCGAGGGCGAGCACCCCGGCGTCGGCGGGCGCCCACCAGACGAACCCGGCGACGACGCTGAGCGGTCCCAGCACCCGGATCGCGTCGGCGATCCACTCGCCGGCGCCGCTCGGCGGTCGGAGGAAGCGCCGGATCACGGCCGTGTCCGCTGTGGTCGCACCGTCACGACGGCCTGCACGGGGAGGTGGTCGGACGGCCACACGTCCTCGTGGCGGAAGGCGTTGATCGCCACCCGCGCCACGGCGACATCCGGCGTCACGACGATCCAGTCGATCCGCGCCCTGTCCGGTCGCGGCGTGCGGTAGCCGGCGAAGGTGCCGACGGATGCCGTCACTCGCTCGTCGGCGGCGGTCCAGGCGTCGCGCAGCGAACCCCCGCCGAGCAGCGCCCGGAGGGTGCGCGACCCCTCGCCGGCGTTCAGGTCCCCGGTCAGGATCGCCGGGCCCGGATCGGCCATCGCCAGCAGGGCCTCGACCGAGCGGATGCGGGAGCGGGGCGAGAACGGATCGAGGTGGGTGTTGACGGCGGTGAAGACGAGCCCGGTTCCCCGGTCGCGAAAGCGCGCCGTCACCGCGATGCGGGGGATGAGGTTGCCCCACGAGCGCGAGCCCGGCTCGCGGGAGTGCTCCGACAGCGCGGTCTGCTCCCATTCGACGAGGTCGAGACGTTCGGCGTCGAAGAAGAGCGGGCAGCCCTCGCCGGTGCCGCGCGGGCCGTGACCGCGTCCGATGAAGCGGTAGCGCGCGCCGAGCGCGTCCCGCATCGCCTCGGCCTGATCCGGCAGCACCTCCTGCGCGCCCACGATGGTCGGCTGCTCCATCCGCAGGAGAGCCCTGACGGCGGCCTCGCGGTGACGCCACCGGTCGGCGCGACGCCACGCGAGTCCGTTCATGCGGCGCCGGACGTTGAAGGTCATCACGTGGAGCTCCGGCGCGGCCACGGGTCCGATGAGCGGCCCGGATCTGCGCTCATCTGCGGGCGTCGTCGGTCGGGTGTGCATTGCTCACGGTACGCAGATCCCTGCCTGCGGACGCAAGGGCTTGCGGCCTGCCGCTGACTCCCGCCGCGCGGACGGTCGGGCGCGGGTGTAACCGACACCGCGCCGGATCTCAAGGGCTTCCCGGATGGACGGCCCGCGCGGCAGACTCGCTGGATGGTCTTCGTAGGCTTCCACGCGTCCCATGAGCAGATCCTGCCCAGCGACCTGCTCACCGCTGTGCAGCAGGCCGAGGCGGCCGGGTTCGACGGCGCCATGTGCTCCGACCACCTCGCTCCCTGGAACCCCCGGCAGGGCGAGTCGGGCTTCGCCTTGAGCTGGCTGGGCGCCGCCCTCGCGCGGACGGACTTCTCCATCGGCATGGTCAACGCCCCCGGTCAGCGATACCACCCCGTCATCGTCGCGCAGGCGTTCGCGACGCTCGAGGAGATGTTCCCCGGGCGTTTCTGGGCCGCGCTCGGCAGCGGCGAGGCGATGAACGAGCACGTCACCGGCGACCCCTGGCCTCCCAAGGATGTGCGCACCCGGCGCCTGGGCGAGAGCGTCGACGTGATCCGACGGCTGCTCACCGGCGAGGAGGTGACGCACGACGGGCTGGTCACGGTCCACCGTGCCCGCCTCTGGAGCCGGCCGGTCGAGCCGCCGCCCCTCATGGCGACGGCCGTCAGCGCCGAGACGGCGGCGTGGGCGGCGTCGTGGGCCGAGGGCCTGGCCACCGTCGTGCAGGCGCCGGACGCGCTGGAGCGGGTCGTCGACGCCTACCGCTCGAACGGCGGGGCCGGCCCGTGCGTGCTGCAGGTGCACGTGAGCATCGCCGAGACGGACGCCGAGGCGTACGCGATCGCGAAGGACCAGTGGCGCAATGGTCTCGTCTCACCGCCGCTGGCGTGGGATCTCGAGCAGCCCGAGGACTTCGACGCGGCGGTCGGCGAGGTCGACGAGGCGAAGCTGCGCCAGGCGGTCCTCGTCGATCCCGACCCCGTCTCCCTCGCCGAGCGGATCGAGGCGCTGGTGAAGATCGGGTTCGACCGCGTATACATCCACCACGTCGGCCGTGACCAGTCCTATTTCCTGGGTGCCGCGGAGTCCGGCATCCTGCCCCGCCTGAAGGAGGCGCGATGAAGATCACCGATACCAGCGACCTCTGGTGGAAGAACGCGGTCATCTACTGCCTCGACGTGGAGACCTTCCTCGACGGCAACGGCGACGGGGTGGGTGACATGCGAGGCCTCGCGCAGCGCATCGACTACCTCGCTCAGCTGGGGGTCACGTGCCTGTGGCTCATGCCGTTCTATCCGTCGCCGGATCGTGACGACGGGTACGACGTCTCCGACTTCTACGGCGTGGATCCGCGGCTCGGCGACCACGGCGAGTTCGTCGAGATGATCCGCACCGCGAACGATCGCGGAATGCGTGTGATCGTCGACCTCGTCGTCAACCACACCTCCGATCGGCATCCGTGGTTCGTCAGCGCCAAGCGGAGCGTGAACTCGCCCTACCGCGACTACTACATCTGGCGGGACGACGCGCCTCCGAAAGGGCAGAAGAACGCGGTCTTCCCCGGTGAGGCGGACGGCATCTGGACGAAGGACGAGGCGTCCGGGCAGTGGTACCAGCACAGCTTCTACGAGCACCAGCCCGACCTCAACATCGCGAACCCCGCGGTGCGCGACGAGCTCGCCCGCGTGATCGGGTACTGGCTGCAGCTGGGCGTGGCGGGATTCCGCGTCGACGCGGTGCCGTTCTTCCTCGAGATGCCTCCGGGCGCGCAGATCCCCGACCCCCACGAGCTGCTGCGCGACTTCCGGCGATTCCTGCAGCGCCGGTCCAGCGAGGCCATCCTGCTCGGCGAGGTCAACCTGCCGTACGACCAGCAGGTGGACTACTTCGGCGGCGCCGACGCCAACGAGCTGTCGATGCAGTTCGACTTCGTCGGCATGCAGGCGTTCTACCTCTCGCTCGTGCGCGAGAACCCCGCCCCGCTGGTCGAGGCGCTGTCGTCCCGCCCGTCGCTGCCCGTCGAGGTGCAGTGGGCGAACTTCCTCCGCAACCACGACGAGCTCACGCTCGACAAGCTCTCCGATGAGGAGCGCGAGGAGGTGTTCGAGGCGTTCGCGCCCGACGAGCGGCAGCGGGTGTTCGGAAGGGGCATCACCCGCAGGCTGCCCCCGATGCTCGGCGATCCGCGCCGCATCCGCATGGCGTACAGCCTCATGTTCACGCTCCCCGGAACACCCGTGCTCTTCTACGGCGAGGAGATCGGCATGGGCGAGAACATCGACATCCCGGGGCGCACCGCGGTGCGGACGCCGATGCAGTGGACGTCCGAGAAGAACGGCGGCTTCTCGCAGGCGTCCCCGTCACGACTCGTCGCGCGCCCGCCGGGGGACGGCTATGCGCCCCAGCACGTCAACGTGGCGGATCAGATCGAGGATCGCGGCTCGCTGCTGCACTTCTTCCGCGACCTCATCTCGCGGTACCGCATCTCGCCCGAGCTCGGGTGGGGAGACTTCGAGGTGCTCGAGCAGCCGGTCGACGCGATCCTCGTGCACTCGCTGCGCGCCGACGTCGGCCGGATGGTGGCGATCCACAACCTCGCCGGCGTCCCGGCGACCACGCGGTTCGCGCTCGCCGAGGAGCCGGAGGGCACGGCACTGGTCGACCTGCTGGGATCGGATCGCCTGCCGCTGGACGATCGCGGGGGAGTGGAGCTCGAGGTGCCGGCATACGGCTACCGGTGGCTGCGGGTGTCGCGCCCCGGGGACGGCCGCGTGTCGTAGCCGGCCGCAGCCGTCAGGAGACGGCGGCGGACCGCCGGTCCCGCCGCGCCCTGGCGACGGCCCACCGCACGAGCAGGCCGATGACGGCGACGGCGAGCGCGGCGACGATGGGCCGCAGGGCCAGCTCCGGGATGAACAGCGCCATGCGGAACACGGAGACGCCGTAGTCGATCATGTCGAGGGGGTCCCGCGCGAGCGCGCGGCTCCCCGCCGCACTGGCGATGCCGGTCATCGCGGCCGGAGCGATCCAGATGAGGGCCAGGCTCACCAGTGCCGCCAGCACCCTGCCGACGGTGTTCACCCCCGTCCACGCGATCGCGATCCCGGTCAGCACCGGTGTCACCCACTGCAGCAGCCACACGATCGACGAGAGCGTGCCCTGGTCCGTCGTCAGCAGCGGCTGCACCAGCCCCCCGGCCCAGGGCGCGGCGGCGATCGCCCCGAGCGTGAGGCCGAGGAGCGCGCCCGCGCGCGGGGCGCGCGCGATGAGCAGGACAGACACCAGCCCGACGAGGAACGAGACCGTGCACACCGCCACCAGCGCCCCCAGATAAAGCGTGGAGATGCTGCGTTCCTGCAGCCCGTCGCGCACGACGAGAGCGGACTGGGTGATCGCGGCGGCCTGAGCGGCGAGCAGGCCCAGGGCCATCAGCGGGAACCCGCCGCGGGGGAGCCGCTCGGCGGTGGCGCGGGCGACGATGCCGGCCGCGGCGGACCCGACGACGATCAGGCCGAACAGCAGCGTGAGGGAGTATTGGCTGAACGGCAGCAGGACCAGCGGCATGTCCCCGGGCGCGGTGTCGACGGCCCACAGGTCCTGCAGCGGCAGACGGGGCCCCCTCACGAGCCACGGCAGCAACCCGGCGAGCGCGGCGCCGATGCCGATGACCGGGCATGCCCAGAGCGGAATACGTCGCGGAGCGGGCTCCGGCGGCGGTGCCTCCTGCGTCGTCGCTGCGACCTCGCTCATCGGTCGGCTCCCTCCTGGCGTCGACGCGGTCGGCAGAGGACCGCATGCGCCGTGCGCGTCAGCCTAGCGCCACCGCCGGGAGGCGACGAGGGCTGCGGCGCGGCGGTTCCCGCGGCACCTCGCGCGCACAGCGCGCAGCGTGCGGCGGGACCATCGCACCGGCGGGAAGTCGCGGGGGAGATGCACCATGACGGTCCGCAGGCCGCGCTCGACACGGCGCGCGAAGTCGCGGACGCTCGTGAACGGCCGCATCGACATGCCCATGCGGGCCCTCGGCAAGAGGCGGATGCGTCCGCGCTCACCGAGGTGGAACGACAGGTCCATGTCGTCGTGCAGCTCCGCGTCGTCACGGTGAACGCGGGAACGGATGCTGCGCCACGCGTCTCGCCGCATGCCGAGGTTCGATCCGAACAGCGGGGGATGACCGAGCGTGATGGTCATGACGGCGGCATAGGAGCCGAGGTAGAGGACGGCGAGCGGACCGCGCAGGCCCGGCGGACCGTCGATGAAGCGCGCGCCGCCGGTGAACGCGGCGACGTCCGGGCGTGCGGCGAACGCGTCGGCCATCGTCCCCACCCACGACGCATCCGGAACGCAGTCGGCGTCCAGTCGCAGGATCAGATCCCCGGTGGCGGCGTCGTACCCGGCCGCGCTCGCCGCGGGGATGCCGGGCGTCTCGCACCGCTCCAGGCGGGCGCCGAAGACGCGGGCGACGCCGGCGGAGGCATCCGTCGATCCGTTGTCCACGACGACCACCTCGTCCGGCGGCCGGGTCTGGCGCGCGAGCGCCTGGAGGCACCGCGCGAGCTCGGTGTCGTCGTCCTTGACCGGGATGACGACCGAGATGCGCGGAGCGTTCGACATGGTGACATTCCATCCGAGGCGCTCGGAGCGCGAGAAGGGCCTTGACCTCGGATGGCCCGATCGGTGACGGCCGGCGGCGCGTCACGCCGGGGCTCATGGCGTATCAGGGCGTCGCGTCCTGTGTCAAGGCCGAGTCGGGCGGAACAGGGCGACGTACGCTTGCAGGGCAGGCAAGCAAAGCAGCGCGGGGCGGTCGAGCTTCGGCGTTCGGGTCGCCGTCCAGTCTCCCGTAATCGCGCGATGGTCCCGGTGGGAGGGCTACCCACCGGGACCATCATTGCCTGTGCCGGTCGATCGGCCGCACGGCGCACCCGTCGAATACGCCGGCCGCCGTCGAATACGCTGGCCGCGTGCACCGCATCTACACGACGAGCTTCGCGTCGGTCTACCCGCTCTACGTCGCCAAGGCGGAGAAGAAGGGCCGCACCGGCGAGGAGGTCGACGAGGTCATCCAGTGGCTGACGGGGTTCGACGACGCGGAGCTTCGCCGGCATCTCGCCGAGGGCACGACGTTCGAGGACTTCTTCGCGGACGCCCGCCTCAACCCCCGGGCCTCGCAGATCACCGGCGTGATCTGCGGTGTCCGCGTGGAGGGGATCGAGGATCCCCTGATGCAGCAGATCCGCTACCTCGACAAGCTCGTGGACGAGCTGGCGAAGGGGAAGCCGATGGAGAAGGTGCTGCGGCCCGCCTGATCCGGAGTTGCCGCATCGGCGACGCTGACCTCCACCCCCTCGAGCCACCGCCGCACCCGTCCGCCCGGTCCGACGATCATTCCGCTGGTGCGGCCGGCGCGCGCGATCCAGGTGAGGTCGTCGACGCCGGCGACCACGGCGGCGGTCGCCCACGCATCGGCGTGCGAGAGCGCGTCGGAGACCACCGTCGCCGAGGCGGCGCCGGTCGCGGGCGTGCCGGATCGCGGATCGATGATGTGCGGGCCGCGCTCTGCGCCGCCGGACGTGGCGATCGCCCCGTTGCGTACGGACGTGACGGCGAGCACCCGCGAGCGGTCGGCCGGGTCGACGATCCCGACCTTCCAGGTCCAGTCGGCGTCGGGAGCCGTGAGCAGCTGCATGTCCCCGCCCGCGTTGATCCCGGCAGCGACGACGCCCGGGCGCGCGAGGAGCGGCGCGAGGTGGGCCCGCGCGACGCGCTCGACCGACCATCCCTTGACATACCCCGTCGGGTCGAAGGCTCCCGCCCAGGTCGCGGAGAATCGGCCGGACGTCTCGACCTCCGCTTCGGCGCACGCCTGGGCCACCTCGGCGACCCAGCGGGAGGCATCCGCCATCACCAGCTCGCCGCGCGCCATCCGCGAGATGTCGGAGTCGTCGCGATACGGGGAGAAGACCGCGTCGGCCGCGCGGAGCTCCGCGAAGCACGCGGATGCCGCTGTGGTGAAGGCGTCCTCGTCGACATCGCCCACGACGTGCACGCTGATCGCGGTCCCCATGATGTGGGCGACCTCGACGTGGCGGCGGCCCCTCATGAGCGGGCCTGATCGATCGCGCTCTGCAGGGACTCCCGATAGCCCTCGCTGGTGTACGTCGCACCCGAGACCATGTCGATGTCGGCGGAGTGCGCCTCGGCGGTCTCGGAGACCAGCACGGGCAGCGCGCGCTCGTTGATCTGCCGGTCGCGCGGATTGCTCGACGGGTACTCGGGCACCTGGACGTCCGTGATCACCCCGCCGGCGACCGTGATCTGCACCTGCACCGGACCGAATCGGGTGTTCACGGTGTCGCCGGTGAAGGTGCCGTCCGCGAGGGATGTCACGTCGGAGGATCCCGATGTCGCGCCGGTCGAGCCGGTGGCGGTGCCGGCCGAGCCGGAGCCGGCTCCGCTGTCCGACGCGGCGCCGGAGCCGGCTCCGCTGTCCGACGCGGCGCCGGAGCCGCTGTCTCCCGCGCCGCCGCCTGTGCCGGCCCCGGAGTCCGACGACGTCGAAGACGAGCTGGGCGGGGTCTCCGCGGCGAGCGACGTCACGTTCTCGACGTGCGACGTGCGGTAGCTGAACAGCAGCACGAGGCCGCTGAGGGTGGCGAGGATGCCGTAGACGATCTTCTTCATGGCGACTCCTTGGACTCCGGGGGTCAGATCGAGAACGATTCGGTGTGGATGCGGTCGCGGGTGACGCCCGCTGCGCGCAGATCGCCGGTCACCGCATCCATCCAGGCCGGAGGGCCGCACACGAACACGTCGTACTCGTCCAGGTCGGCGGCGAGGAAGCGGAACACATCGGCGCCCTCCCACGCACGGTGCGAGTCGGGGAGCCACGGTGCGCCGGAGGCGGCGCGAGGCCCGTCGAGAGCAATGTGGCGGACGCCGCGGTCGCGCACGAGCCCCTCGATCGCGGGGCGCCGCAGCGCCGCCTCGGCGGCGGAGTCGCGCGTCACGAGGACCGCGTCTCCGGGCGCGTAGTCCTCCGACTCGAGCAGGGACACCAGGGGCGCCACGCCGGCGCCGGCACCGAGAAGGAGCAGCTTGCCGCCGCGCCGGGCGTCTCCGGTCAGTCGGCCGTAAGGGCCCTCGATGAGCACACGCGTCCCGCGTGCGAGCCCCGCGAGCCGGGCTGTGCCGTCGCCGACGACCCGGGCCGAGATCGTGAGGGCGTCGTCGCGGGGCGCCGCGGCGAGCGAGAAGGGGTGACCCCGGGACCAGCCGCGTCCGCCGAGGAACCGCCACACGAAGAACTGCCCGCCCCGCGCACCCAGCCGGGAGAGCCCACGGCCGCTCATCGTCACCGTCACGCCGCCGACGCCGTCGGCGGCGACGTGGGCCACCCGGAGGTTGTGGCGCCGCGAGATCAAAGCCGGCTGTGCCAGTCGGAACGCCACGACAGCGCCGGCGGCGACTGCCCACAGGGTCCACCAGTACGCGGTGGCCCACGGCGAGGCGGTGAAGTCGGCCCCCGACCACAGCTGGTGGGGGATCGCGATGCCCACGCCGACGTAGGCGTAGAGGTGGAGGAGATGCCACGACTCGTAGCGAAGCCGCCGGCGCGCACGGCGGAGGGAGGTGACGGTGACGAGCACGATGAGCGCCGTACCGGCCGTTGCGAGGAGCACGCCGGGGTAGTCCCACACGAACTGCCAGAGCTGTGCCGGCAGACCGACCTGAGCCACCGCGGCGTAGCCGACCACGAGCAGCGCGATGTGCGCGAGCATCAGCCAGAACGACCAGAAGCCGACCAGCCGGTGCATGCGGGTGATCCCGTCACGCCCGAACCCCCGCTCGAAGAGCGGGACGCGGGCCATGAGCAGCACCTGGTAGAGCAGGAGGTTCGCCGCGACCAGCCCGCAAAGCCGGCCGGCGGCGTTGACGGCCTCGGGCCCGCCCGCGAGCACGGCGTCGACGCCGCCCCCCGACACCCACAGCTCGGCGACGAACAGGCTCGTCAGCCAGATGACGACGACCGCCGCGGCGTTCCAGGCCGCGGCGCGCCTGCGGGCGGGCGCTGCGGACGACGGATGCCGCACGCCGGCCAGGACGGGCGGGGAAGCGATCGTCGCCATGGCGTTCTCCTCGGTGTCTCTCGTGAGTGACGGGGTCAGGACCCGTCGCCGTCGGCGCCGTCGTCGGTGTCGTCGTCGAGGTCGTCACCCTGGCCCGGCGCCCCTCCGGGGCCGCCGTCCTGCCACCGGCCGTCCGGCCCGCCGCGCCCCGCCGGCCCATCGCCGGGGAAGTCGTGGTCGCCCTGGTTCCAGCCAGTAGGCACCCCCGCGACGGAGGCGGCGCTGCTCGCCGCCCAGCCGGTGCCGAATCCGATGCCCAGCAGGAGCAGGGCTGCTCCGGCCGCTCCAGCGATCCGCACCCACAGCCGGCGGAGGAGCGGGGGCTTCGCGGGTGCTGTCGTCGACGCGGGTTCGGTCGGCGCCGCTCCCGTCGACGCCGCTCCGGTCGGCACCGGTGCCTGAGGCGAGGGCTGCGGCGGGTGAGCGGGGATGGCTGCGGTGGGGGACGGCTCGGCCGTCGGTGCGGTGCCGGCGGCCGGTTCGGTGTGATCGGACATGGAGCCACTGTCCCGCCGCGGTTCAAAGAATGCGCAAAGAGTCAGCCGATCTGGGCATTCTCATAAGGTCGCGAGGGGCAACGCTCAGCGTCGACGGGTCTCCGCGCGCCGGCCCGAGGCGGGCAGGTCGATGAGGAACGTGGTGCCCGCGGACGAGGTGGTCTCGATGGTCACCGTCCCGCCGAAGCGCGTCGCGATGTCACGGACGAGCGCGAGGCCCAGACCGAAGCCCCTGCGGCTACCGGCGCCGGGGTCGTCCCCGGCGCGCGCGAAGCGATCGAAGAGGCGCTCCGGGTCGGCGGCCGCGATGCCACTGCCCTCGTCGGCGACCCGCACCTCGACACGGCGGCCGGCTCTCCGCCCCTCGACGCGGATGGTCGACCCGGCCGGCGAGTAGCGGACGGCGTTGTCCAGCAGAGCGATGAGGGCACGGGTGAGCGCGGTCGCATCCGCACCGGCGTCGAGGCCGGGGGACGCGCTCACCCCCAGGCGGACGCCGCGTTCGGCGGCCCTCGGTGCGATGACCGCGATCGCAGCCTCCGCTGACGCCGCGACATCCGCCGTGGCGCTCCCGTCACCGCTGACGGCGCCCGCCGTCTCGGCCGACAACAGCAGCTCGGTGAGCACCGCGTCCATCACCGCCGCATCGCGGCGGAGATCCGCCAGCACCGCCTGGACGTCGCCACCGCGTTCCGAACGGTGCTGGGCGAGCTGGATGCGGCTGTCCAGCGTGGTGAGCGGCGTGCGCAGCTCGTGGCTGGCGTCCGCGACGAACGCGCGCTGGACCTCGAGGGCGTCCGCCAGCGGCTGGGCCGCGCGCCTGGACGCCCACCAGGCGATGAACCCGAGTGCGATCACGCCCACCAGCCCGACCAGGATCGCCGCCGGGACGACGGCGTCGAGATCGATGACACGATCGCCCGGCCCGTCCCAGCCGCCGGCGGGCGGGCCGTCTCGCAGCGGCCCGTGCTCCGGTCGCGACGTGGCGAACAGCACGGCCACGGTGACCGCGGTGATGGCGGCCACCACGGCCGCCGAAGCGATCGCGACCCACAGCCCGGCCCGCAGCGCCGCCTGCTGCACGCGGCGACGGTCGGCGGTGGTGGCGGCATCCGTACGCGTGCTCATCGCGGTGTCCCGCTGCGGTACCCGCGGGCCCGCACCGTCTCGATGATCTCGGGCGTCGACTTGCGGCGGATGTAGTGCACATACGTGTCCACCGTCGCCGCTGAGCCGCCGGGGAAGACGTCAGCGAGGATCTCGTCGCGGGAGAACACGTGCTCAGGGCTCGAGGTGAGGAGCGCAAGCAGCTCGGACTCGGCGTGGGTGAGGGCGATGCGCCCTTCGGTGGGGGAGTACAGGGCCTGCGACGCCGGCGTGAAGACCCAGTCGCCGAGTTCGCGGCGGTCGCCCGCGCCACGGCCGCGTCGCAGAGCGCGCAACCGCGCGCGGAGCTCCGCGAAGTCGAACGGCTTCAGCAGGTAGTCGTCGGCGCCCGCATCCAGTCCGCTCACGCGGTCCTCCAGCGCGCCGAGCGCGGTGAGCATGAGTGCGGGCGTCGCGATGCGCGCGGTCCGGATGGCGTGGACGAGGTCGACGCCGGACATGCCGGGCAGGCGCCGGTCGATGACCATGACGTCGTACCGGCGTGCCAGCGCGAGGGCGAGCGCCTCCTCGCCGGTCGCCGCGCGATCGACGTCGTACTCGTCGCCGAGCACCTCGACGACGATCCGGGCGATGTCGCTCTCGTCCTCGACGTAGAGCAGCCGGGGTGCCGTCGCGCGCGCGGGGGACGGAAGACTCACGCCTTCAGTCTCGGTCGCGCGGCTCGACGGGCGGGGTCGCCTGCCTATCGATCCGCTATGACTTCGCTGTGCCGCCGGTGGCGGATGCGGCGGAGATCAGTACCAGCCGACCGACTGCGAGTGACCCCACGCCCCGCAGGGGCTGCCGTAGCGGCCGGAGATGTACCCCAGTCCCCACGAGATCTGCGTGGCCGGGTTGGTCTGCCAGTCGGCGCCCGCGGTGCCCATCTTGCTGCCGGGGAGGGCCTGCGGGATGCCGTACGCACCGCTCGAGCGGTTGTAGGCCTGGTAGTTCCAGCCCGACTCCTTCTGCCACAGCGACACGAGGCACGCGAACTGGTCGTCGCCCCAGCCGTAGTTGCCGATCATGGCGCGCGCCGTGGCCTGCGCGTCGGCCGGGCTGGTGCCGCCGACGGCGCCGCCGGTGGCGTACACCGGGTTGGGCGCCGAGGACGAGCCCGATCCCGAGTTCGAGGACTGCTTCGCCGCGGCTGCTGCTTCGGCGGCTGCGGCGGCCTCCGCCTCCTGGCGCGCCTTCTCCTCGGCCTCCTTGCGCGCCTTCTCCTCGGCCTCGCGCTGCGCCTTGAGCGCCAGCGCGGCATCGAGCTTCCCTCGCAGGCCCTGGGTCTCCTCGTTCACCGACGCGGTGAGCGTGGTCACGTCGTCGGCGAACTCCGCGGAGTACATCGCCGGAAGCGCCTGCGCACGCTCGAGCTGCTCGAGCGCGGTCTCGAGCTCGCTGGTGTCCACCGTCGTGTCGGTCGTGCCGACGTCCAGCCCCGACGCGGTGATGTCGGAAGCGACGGTCGCCGCCGCCGACACGGCGGTCGAGGCATCCGTCACCGCCTTCTCGACGGCGGACGCCGTCACCGTCTCGGGAGCGGTGCCGAAGGAGGCGGTGCTGTAGGACGCGAGCGCGAATCCGCCCAGCGAACCGGACGCCTGCGCCTCGGCGGCGGGCGCCGCCGTGGTGAACCCGGCCGTCGCCAGCGCCCCTACCGCCAGTGTCGCAACGACGAGGACGGGGCGACGGCGGGTGCGTCGTTCCGCGCGGCGAAGCGTGCGGCGGGCGGGCGAAGACGAGTGGGAGCGCATATGAAGACCGGGTTCCGTATCAGCAGATTCGCGCCGCGAAGAGCGCGTGTGACCGTTCGGGCGGGCACAAGTCCCCGAGTCTCGCCGCAGTTTCTGGACGGTTCCGGTGCGTTACCTGAACGTTACATGTGAGCGCTTCAACCGAAAAGCCCAGATCAATCGTGCGGATTTCCGGGGCGGCAGGGCCCTGGGCCACCGCGCAACTACGATCGGAACGTCCCCCGCCGTCGCCCCAGGAGGCCCTGCTCGTGTCGCCATCCACCGCTCCCGCAGCCACCGACGCCCTGCGCCACGCCGACGACCTGGCCGACTTCGTCGCCTCGTCCCCGTCGAGCTTCCACGCGGCCGGCGAGGTCGCCCGCCGGCTCGAGACCGCCGGATTCAGCCGGCTCGACGAGCATGCCCCGTGGCCCGCGCAGAGCGGCGGCAGGTTCCTGGTCGTGCGCGACGGCGCCGTGATCGCCTGGGTCGCGCCGTCGACCGCGACGACGGACACCCCGGTGCGCATCTTCGGTGCCCACAGCGACTCCCCGGGCTTCAAGCTCAAGCCGAAGCCCACGACGGGACGGCTCGGCTGGCTCCAGGCCGGTGTCGAGGTCTACGGGGGGCCGCTGCTGAACTCCTGGCTCGATCGAGAGCTTCGTCTGGCGGGAAGGCTCGTGCTGAACGACGGGTCGAGCGTCCTCGCGGCGACCGGACCGCTGCTGCGCCTGCCTCAGCTGGCGATCCACCTCGACCGTGAGGCGAACGACCACCTCGCGCTCGACAAGCAGTCGCAGACCCAGCCGGTGTGGGGGCTCGGGCCCGTCGAGTCGGCCGACCTGCTGGCGGAGCTCGCTCGGGACGCGGGCGTGGACGCGGCGCGGATCCGCGGCTACGACGTCGTGACGGCGGATGCCGCGCGCGGTGCGACGTTCGGTCGCGACGACGTCTTCTTCGCGTCGGGCCGCCTGGACGATCTCGCGTCGGTCCACGCCGGCGTGGTGGCGCTCGAGCGTACCGCCGGCGACCTGGCCGCCGACCACATCCCGATGCTCGCCGTCTTCGACCACGAGGAGGTCGGATCCGGCACCCGCTCGGGTGCCGCGGGGCCGTTCCTGGCGGATGTCCTCGAGCGGATCCGGCTGTCGCTCGGCGCGGATCGCGAGCAGCAGCTGCGTGCGCTCGCCGGCTCGTGGTGCGTCTCGAGCGATGTCGGCCACTCCGTCCACCCCAACTACGCCGAGAAGCACGATCCCGTCGTGCAGCCCCTGCTCGGATCCGGCCCGATCCTGAAGATCAACGCCAACCAGCGGTACGCGACGGACGCCGCCGGCGCGGCCGCGTGGAACGGCTGGTGCGCCGAGGCCGGGGTCACCAGCCAGGAGTTCGTATCGAACAACTCGGTGCCCTGCGGCTCGACGATCGGGCCGATCACCGCGACGCGGCTCGGGATCCGGACCGTGGATGTCGGCATCCCGATCCTCTCCATGCACTCCGCGCGGGAGCTCGCGGGCGTGAGCGACCTGTGGGACCTCGCCCGCGTCGCGGAGGCGTACTTCCGCGGCTGAGACGGCGGCCGGGCGCGGATCGACGGCCGGGCGCGGGCGCACGATATCGCGGACGAGCCGCGACGGTCCCCGCCCGGCGCCGCCGTCACGCGGAGGACTGACGCCTCCGGGCGGCCGCCCGGACCGTCGGCGGTGCGGCGTACGCTGAACGAGTGCGCGCCGAACCGACAACGCTGAGCGCGCGGGCGCAGCTCGCGGCCCTCGCCGACCCCACGGGCGACCGCAGCCCACTGATCGAGCTGCCACCGCAGCCCAACGCCAGGCCCGCCGCCGTGCTGATGCTGTTCGGCGTCCTCGATTCCTTCCCCAGCCGCCACGACGCCGAGGCGCGCGCGGTGTCGCGCGACCTCGACGTGCTGCTCCTCGCGCGTGCCCTCACGCTGCGCGCGCACCCGGGGCAGGTCGCCTTCCCCGGCGGGCGCATCGACCCGGGCGACGACGGTCCGATCGCGGCAGCCCTCCGCGAGGCCCGCGAGGAGACCGGACTCGACCCCGCCGGCGTCGACGTCCTCGGCGAGCTCACCGACGTCCCGCTCGCCTTCTCGCAGCACCTCGTCACGCCGGTGCTCGGCTGGTGGCGGCATCCGTCGCCCGTCCGCGTGGTCGATGAGGCCGAGTCCGCCGATGTCTTCCGTGCGCCGGTCGCCGATCTGCTCGATCCCGCGAACCGCGGCGTCACCGTCATCCGGCGCGACGGGCAGGAATGGCGGGGACCGGGCTTCCTGGTGAGCAAGCCCTCGGGCACCCACCTGGTGTGGGGATTCACCGGGATGCTGCTGGACGGACTGTTCGACCGCCTGGGGTGGGCGGAACCGTGGGACCGTGAGCGGGAACTCGACCTCACCCTCCCCGGCGACTGACCCCGGCTCAGCGATAGCGGTAGTGCTCCGCGCTGGTGTTGACCCATGAGGCGAAGCGGCGGGCGTCGTCTTCACGCCCGGCCGCCACCGGCACAGCCCA
The DNA here is from genome assembly GCF_053619935.1 of Microbacterium sp. NPDC055455. Taxonomy (NCBI): domain Bacteria; kingdom Bacillati; phylum Actinomycetota; class Actinomycetes; order Micrococcales; family Microbacteriaceae; genus Microbacterium; species Microbacterium sp. NPDC055455. Next base: position 48,554 of record NZ_JBSHLB010000003.1, on the reverse strand, counting down.
CACCTGCGGCCCGGTCACCACGAGGTAGAGGGCGGCACGATGGATCGCGCGGTTGATCGTGCGCGGCGTGATCAGCCCGGCGTGGCCGAACATGCGGCGTTCGACGGCGGCCTTCGTGAAGGCGGGGCGCTTCAGCAGGACGTCACCGGGTTCCACGGCGGCCACCACGTCCCTCACCGGAACGCTCAGCTCGCCGAAGTGCACCCAGCGGCCGTCGATCACGAGCCCGCCGAAGTCCTGCTCCTGGCCGCTGTAGCGCACGGATGCGGTCCAGCGGCGCCCGTCCCACCACCTGTTGCGACCGCGCTGGTCGTCGTACCAGCCGGCCTGCGCTGGCCCCGCGGCGGCGGGTCCGGCATCCGTCCGCAGCTGCGTGTCGGGCTCGCGGAGATCGATGTACTGCTCGGTCCAGCGGGTGCCGTCCCACCAGCGCTGCTTGCCGGTGCCGTCGTCGTACCACCCGGGTTCGGGCTGCGTCGCCATGATCCGAGGGTAGTTCGAGACCGACCGCCGCGCTCGCCCGCCGGTCTCAGGCCGTGTACCAGCCGCTCGCGCCGATGTCGCCGCCCATGCGCGGCGCGTACTGGTCGAAGTAGACGCGGGCGACGAGCTCCCGGCGGCTCGCGACGCCGGCCTTCTCGAAGATCGACTTCAGGTGGTCCTGCACGGTGTAGGGCGAGAGGTGCATCTCGGCTGCGATCTCCCGGGTGTCGGCGCCACGAAGCACGATCGCGACGACCTCCCGCTCCCGCGCGGTCAACTCGAACGCCGCCGCGACGAGGTCGATCACCTCCTGGGGTCGGGCCTCCTCGATGGTGACGACGACGTCGCCCGCCCGATCGGCGGTTCCGCCGAGCGGCGCGGCATGCAGCACCAGCCACACGCCGTCGCTGGTGCGAACGCGGATGCGCGGCATCCGCTCCGCCTCGCGGCGCGCGAATCGCCGCGCGCCGCTCACGAGCGCCTGCACCGACGTCAGCGGGTCGCCCATGCCGGGCACCGCCGACATGCGCGCCAGGTGCAGCTGCGCGCCCGGCGTGGACTGGACGATCCGGTCGTGGGCGTCGACCACGATGACGGCGGGCCCCGCCTGCGGCGCCGCCTCAGTCCTCGTCAGCTGAGCGAGCAGCCCGGTGCGGATGCCGCGGGTGAAGGCCGGCGCGACCGCCGCCAGGAATCCGAGCTCGTCCTCGTCGAACGCCGTGTCGTCGTCGCCGCGGAACAGCGAGATGTGCCCCCACGCGCCCGTGCGGTCGACGAAGACGACCCGCGCCTCGTCCTGGAATCCGAAGTAGGGCAGGAGGAGGTCGGACATGCGCACCAAGCGGTCGAGCACGCCGTGCGTCGCGTGGTGCAGGCCCACGACGAGCCGGCCCGATTTCACCAGCTCGGTGATCGAGGTCGGATCGTCGCTGCCGTACTCGATCTGCGACCAGGCGACATCCTGCTCGTTGCGGCCGTCGAGCTCACCCATCTTGCGGGCGCTCGAGACCATCGTGGTCGCCGGGTCCAGCGTCGACACGCAGGCGGCCACGAATGGCACCACGTTCTCCAGTGCGGCGACGGCCTCGTCCATGAAGCTGTGCAGCGGCAGCCCGGCGCGCGATATCACGTCGATGTCACTGCGCGCACGTCCGACCGCCAGAGCCGATGCCATGCATGAAGTGTGCTCCTGCCGGCGCGATCGCACCATCCCAGGTATCTGGGGGAGCGGAAGTCCCTCGTCAGCTGGGATGGCCTCCGCCCGACCGGGCGAGGACAGTTGGCGGTGCCTTCACCCGAGGCATCGAAGCGACCTTTGGAGCACTCATGACCTTTTCCGACATCACCACCGACGTCCGCGGCGACCGGCTGCGCGAGGCGCTCGGTGCGCGCGTGATCCTTCCGGGCGACGACGGCTACGACGAGGCCCGCCTGCCGTGGAACGTCGCCGTCGATCAGCGGCCCTTCGCGGTCGCGCGCCCCGAGAGCGCCGAGGACGTCGTGGGCGTGGTGCGCGCGGCGGTGGCATCCGGTCTGCGCGTCGCGCCGCAGTCGACCGGTCACGCGGCCGGCGCGCTCGCCGACACGGATCTGTCCGAGACGGTGCTCGTCTCGCTCGCGGGCCTGCGCGGCGTCACCGTCGACCCGGAGACCCGCACCGCCCGGGTGCTGGGAGGGTCGGTGTGGAACGACGTGCTCGCGGCGACCGCGCCCCTCGGGCTGACCGCGCTGCACGGCAGCGCCGGGGACGTCTCGGTGGCGGGGTACTCGCTGAGCGGCGGCCTGTCGTTCTACGGGCGCGGCCAGGGCCTCGCCGTGAACAGCGTGCGGGCGGTGCAGCTGGTGACCGCCGACGGCAGTCTGGTGCGCGCGAGCGCCGACGAGAACGCGGAGCTGTTCTGGGCCGTGCGCGGCGGATCGGGGGCGTTCGGCGTGGTCGTCTCGCTCGAGATCGACCTTCTGCCTTACGCCGACGTCTTCGCCGGCATGCTCCTGTGGGACGCCTCACGCGCCGCGGAGGTCTCGCACGCGTGGGCGGCGTGGACGGCTTCCGCGCCCGAGTCGGCCACCACGACGCTGCGGATCATGAACTTCCCGCCGCTGCCCGAGCTGCCGCCGTTCCTGTCCGGCCGGTCGGTGGTCGTCATCGACGGGGCGATCCTCGAGACGGATGCCGCGGCCGCGGCGCTGCTCGAGCCGCTGCGCGCCCTCGCCCCGGAGATGGACACGTTCGGCCGCATCCCGGCCGCGAGCCTGGTCGCGGTGCACATGGACCCGCCGGGGCCCACCCCGTCTGCCACGGCGCACTCGGTGCTCGCCGAGCTGCCGGCGGAGGCCGTGGAGGCGTTCCTCGCGACGGCGTCCGTGCCGGGGCTCTTCTTCGCCGAACTGCGGCACCTGGGCGGCGCGATCGCCCGCCGACCCGAACACGCGGGAGCGGTCGGATCGGTCGCGGGCGCCTACCTGATGCACACGGTCGCGATGGTGCCGGTGCCCGAGGCGATGCCCGGAGCGGATGCCGCGGTGCGCGCCGGCATCGCCGCCCTCGCGCCGTGGCGCACCGACGCCCTCGCCCTCACGTTCGTCGACGGCGGCGGCGTCGATCGCGCGCCGGGCTTCGGCACCGCAGGCATCCGGCTGAAGGAGCTGAAGAGCCGCTTCGACCCGAACGGCACGTTCGCCGCCGCGCACGCCGTCTGACGCGGGCGGCGCGGTCGAACTGGTCGCCCCGCCGGCCCCACGCCGGCGAGGCGACCAGGGCTCGACCGCTTCCGCCCCACCGCGTCCATGCGCAAGGGTGGCGGTATGGCGACGGTCCTCTTCTGCCCCATCACCTTCAACCTCGCGGAGGTCACGCGCGCCATCGAGGTCGCGCGCGCCCTCGACTCCCGGCACGACGCCGTCTTCATGGGCTACGAGACGGACTTCGCCCACCTGATCACCGAGGCCGGCTTCGATCACCGTGCGTGCGAGCCCGGGTTCACACCCGCCGAGCGCGATCAGGCGCTGAGGTACGACCAGGGCCGGTCGCTCCGCAGCCCGTACACCCGGTCGCTGGTCTCGGCGCGCGTGGCCGTCGAACGCACGCTCATCCGGACGACGGATGCCGCGGTCGTGGTGAACGGCACCAATCCGACGTCGATGATCTCGGCGCGGGCCGAGGGGGTGCCCCTCGTGTATCCCGTCCCCTTCGCGCTCACGCGGCCCCACGTCGAGCAGACCCGACGTCTCGGCCTGGTGCGAGGCGGCTCCCGGTCCGCGCTTCTCCTCGACCGTGCGGCGACCGGCGCGCTGAGGTGGGCGTACAACCACGCTCCGCTGGCACCGCGCGCCTTCGCGCACGTGGCGAAGCGCAACGGCGTGCCGCCGCTGCGGACCGTCGTGTCGTTGCTGGAGGCCGACCGCAACCTTCTCACCGTGATGCCGTGGGAGCTCGACGGCTACGTGCTGCCGGCGGGCTATGAGCGCGTCGGTCCGATCTTCGCGCACCTCGACGCGCCGTTGCCGCCGATCGTCGAGGAGCTGGCCGCGCGCGACGAGCCCCTCGTCTACCTCGGGCTCGGCTCCTCGGCCAGCCGCGAGCTGACGCTCGCCGCGGCACGTCAGCTCGGCGCGCTTCCGGTCAACGTCATCGCGCCCGTGCGCCATTACCTCCGCGACGGCGACAGCCTTCCGGGCAACGTGCACGTGACGGATCTGCTGCCCGCGCATCGCCTGGGCGGCCTCGTCGACGCGGCGGTGCTCCACGGCGGACAGGGGACGGTGCAGACGGCCTGCGCCGCCGGCATCCCCTTCGTGGGCATGGGCCTCCAGCCGGAGCAGGTGTGGAACGTCGACCAGTGCGTGAATCAGGGCAACGCCCTCGCGCTCGCCCCGAAGCAGGCGGGAACGCCGGCGCTCGCCGACGCCGTGCGCCGCGTGCTGGCGGACCCTGGCATGCGCGCGGCGGCCGAGCGCGTACGCGACGCGTACGCGGACGAAGACGGGGCTGCGGCATCCGCCCGCATCATCGATCGGCTCATCGACTCGGGACGTCCCAGGCGGGTCGTGCGTGCGGAGTCGTCGTGACCCCGCACCGGCTGACCCGCGACCAGGCACGGCGCCTCGTCGTGCGCGCCCAGCTCCTCGACGCCGATCGGCCGGGCGACGTCGTCGAAGTGGCCGAGCAGCTCGGCTACATCAAGATCGACCCGACCGGGACGATCGCGCCGTGCGAGCACACGGTGCTGTGGTCCCGCATCGGGTGGTCGTACGAGCCCGGCCAGCTGCGCAAGGCCGTCGAGGACGACCGCCTCCTCTTCGAGTTCGACGGCGCCTTCCGTCCGATGAGCCTGCTGCCGCTCATGCTCCCGGCGATGCGCCGGTGGCCTCAGCGCGAGAGCAGCAGGCAATGGCTCGAGGCGAACGCCGGTTTCCGGGCCGACGTGCTCGCGCGTCTGCTGGCCGACGGGCCCCTGCTCGCCGGCGACATCCCCGACACCGCGCAGGTCAGTCGCCCGCCCGACGGCTGGTCGGGGTCCAATCAGGTGCCGCACATGCTCGACTTCCTGCTGCGTCAGGGCGAGGTCGCGGTGGTCGGCCGCGAGGGTCGGCATCGTCGCTGGGATCTCGCCGAGCGCGTCTATCCGCGCGGACTTCCGGAGTACGGCGAGGAGGAGGCCGCGCGGCTGCTCGCCGAGCGGCGCCTGCAGTCGGCGGGCTTGACGAAGCCCCACTGGTACTGGAGCGGTGTGACGAAAGACACCGGGGAGCCTGCGCTCGTCGAGGGGAGCACGACCGGGTACCGCGTGGACCCGGAGGCGCTCGCGGCGCTCGACGAGGAGGACGCCGGAGGACGCGCTGCCTTCCTCAATCCGTACGACAGCCTGCTGTTCGACCGGAAGCGGCTCGAGGACGTCTTCGGGTTCACCTATGTGCTCGAGCAGTTCAAGCCCAAGGGGGAGCGCCGGTACGGCTACTTCGCCCATCCCATCCTGCTCGGCGACCGGTTCGTCGGCATGCTCGATGCCGAGGTCGATCGGGCACGCGGCGTCCTCCGCGTCGACGCGGTGCACGAGCTCCTTCCGCTCGATGCCGAGGAGACCGAGATGGTGCGCGCCGAGATCGACGACCTCGCCGAGTGGCTGGGCGTCTCCGTGACGGGACTCGCGTGACTGAGACGCCGACGTCGGTGAGTACGCTCGATGACGTGAATCCGCGAACCCTCGGCACCGCAGCCGTCCTGCGAGAGGCCCGGCCCGGCGACGAGCCCGGCATCCTCGCGTGCATCCAGGCGCTCGCCGTGTACGAGCGCGAGCCGGACGCCGTCGAGAACACGGTCGAGGCGCTCGAGAAGACGCTGTTCGGCGCGGACCCCAAGGCCTTCGCGCACGTGGTCGAGAAGGACGGCGACATCGTCGCCATCGCCCTGTGGTTCATCACCTACTCCACGTGGACCGGTCGCCACGGCGTGTGGCTCGAGGACCTCTACGTGCACGAGGCCCACCGTGCCTCCGGCTACGGCAGAGCGCTGCTGGCAGCACTGGCGGGCGTCTGCGTCGAGCGCGGCTACTCACGCCTGGAGTGGACGGTGCTCGACTGGAACGAGCCTGCCATCGGCTTCTACCGCGCGATCGGCGCCGAGCCCATGAGCGAATGGACCACTCAGCGCCTCACCGGCGAGGCGCTCGTCGGCCTCGCGGGCGCTGCTCGCACGGCGTAGCGGGCCGCGCCGCGTCAGGGGATGCGGTTCGACACGGTCAGCAGCACCACCGAGTCCTCAAGAGCCTCGAGGCTGTGCCGGGCTGTCGGCACCGTGAGGTGGTCTCCTGTGCCGCCTTCCCACGCCTCCGCGCCGGCGACGAGGCGCACCCGTCCGCGGAGCACCTGCAGGGTCGCCTCGTGGGGAGCTTCGTGCTCGGCGAGCTCGTGGCCGGCCCGCAGCGCGATGACCGTCTCACGCAGCGCGTTCTCGTGGCCGCCGCGGATCGTGCGCGCCGCCCGGCCGCTCGAGGCCTCCTCAGCCTTCGCCGCCAGCTCCTCGATCACATCGGCCAGATCGGTGCCGTCCATGTGCTTCGCCTCCATCGCCTGCGCTGGCCGGAGTCTACCGAAGGGACCTCCCGCTCAGCACCCGGTCACGCGATCGGCTCTGCTCCGCCCTCGTCCGGCGGCTCGGAAACGACGAAGAGACCGCTCGGCGAGTTCGCCGTGCGCATCAGCGTCTCGAGCCACGAGCGGTTGATGCTCGCCGGGCGACCGCCGTAGTAGTTGAACACGAGGCTGGCCCCCGAGTGCACCCAGACGGTGGTGCGGCCGCCGCCGGTGCTCAGTTCGCCCTGCCAGGTGAAGAAGAACGGCTCGTTGCGTCGCAGCTTCGTCCCTATCGCGACCTGGAGGTGCGAGAGGACTCGGTCGTCGAAGTCCGCCCGGATGCTGCTTTCGTAGATGAACTTTCCCACGCTGTCTCCCTGCACGGGCACGGGCCCGTAGGAAGACTCTGCGTCAGCGCCCGCGCACCGGCCTCGAGCTGTCCGCCTCGCGAAAGCGATGCACCGAAAACGAACGGCGCTCGTCAGAGGCCGCGGAGCGTCTGTCGGGGCGTGCGGCCGTATGCGTCGCGATAGTGCTTGGCGAAACGCGATGCACTGGCGAACCCCCACCGGAGCGCGATCTCGCCGACCGACGCCGCCGTCCCCGCCTCCATCTCGGCGTGCGCCCCCTCGAGCCTGCGGCGTCGCAGATAGTCGGTGGGCGTCATGTCGAGGGCTCGGCGGAAGGCGTACTGGAGCCCGCGTGTGGAGATCCCCGCCGCCTCGGCGACATCATCGATGGTGATCGCCTCGTGAGCGTGCTCCTCGAGGTACGAGATCGCGCGCTGCACGCTGCGGGGTGCGGCGCGTCGCTGGACCGAGCGCTGGAGCGCGAGCCCGAACTCGGGCGAGAACGCCGCAAGGGTGGCGTGCAGGGCGTTCCTGCGCAACTCCACCTCGACGAGGTCGGCGCGGGCGCCGGAGGTGAACAGCGAGCCGGCGACGTGGAGGAACACGCGCTCCCAGTGGGCGGCGAGCTCGCGGCTGACGGGGGAGGGGCGGACTCCAGGCGCGCGCAGCGAGAAGCGGTCGTCGCCGGTGAGCCGTCGCACCTCCTGCTGCGCCCACTCGCGGTCGAACACGAACGCCCGCACGTCCGCCCGCTGCTGCCAGCGGGCGGATGTCGGAGTGTCCAGAGCCACCCACGGCAGCCCGGCGTTCAGCTCGCCGCGCGGTGTTCCCACCCAGCCTCCGCGCGAGGCGACGCGGCAGGCCATGAGCTGTCCCTGTGGATCGATGGCGGACTGCACCGATGCGGACAGCTCATACCTCACCGTCGAGAAGTGGGGCATGGCCGAGGAAGACCACGAGAACCCGAACGTACGAGGGTCGACGCGCTGCAGCGCCGCGGATGGCACGAACTGACGCCACGTCTCCTCCACGACTCCGACGTCGCGCGATGACAGCGTCAGAAGCTCCCCCAACGTCCCTCCCTTGCAAAGGCCGCAGCGGGCGGCCGGATCGATCGAGACACTCTAACCCGCCGGCGCGCTGAGGCCCGCGGTGATCAAGTCCGCGAGCGCCGGAAGATCGGCGATCTCCGCCGGATCGGCCGGTTCCTCGACCTCGTCGAGCGCAGCGACGTCCTCGCCGGCCGGACCGTGGAGCCCCGGCGTGGTGATGATCGCGACCCACGCGGTGGCGGCGACGCGCACGCGTCTGGCCGCGATCGGGTGCAGGACGCTGGCGTGGAGGACGCGCTCCACGACGGTCTGCAGCTGACGACGATAGTCGCGCAGCCTCGCGCGCACCTCCGGGTGGGTGCGCTGCTCGCGCCACACGATGACGCGCCGCACCGCCGACTCCTCCTGAAGCTCGCGCAGGCGGTGCGTCACGTTCAGGAGCGTGCGCGCCGGATCGCCGCTCTCGACCAGTGCCGACGTGTCCACGGAGTCCAGGTCGAGCCGTTCACCCACCAGCGTGCGCAGCAGATCGCTCTTGGTGGGGAAGTAGTAGAAGACGAGCCCCTTCGGCACCCCTGCCGCCTCCGCGACGGCCGCGGTCGGGGTGGCATCGAACCCCCGCTCGGCGAAGAGGCGCTCGGCGGCGTCGAGGATGAGCGTCCGGCTGTCCCGGCTGCGCGTCATGTCATGTCCTCGGGGGGTCGGCGGGGGCGTCGGGGCGCGCCGGCGCCCCCGTCTCGGTCCGCACGTCAGTGCGGCAGGGCGCGGTCGTGCGTCTGCATAGCCGGCCTGATGGCGAGGGCCGCGACGATGGCTGCCACCGCTCCGCCGATCCAGCTGACCCACGCGGCCGCGGACTGCATGTCCGCATAGCCGCCGAGCCAGGGAGCGACGAAGAGCAGCGCGCCGAGGGCGAGCTGGACGTACTCCATCGCAGCCATGCCCGGCATCGCGAGGTTCACGATGCCGCTGGCGATCAGCAGGACGCCGAGGATCAGCATCCATGCCATCGAAGCGCCCATCGCCGGCATGAACAGGGCCGACACCGCGGCGACGAGTCCGACGGCGACAGCGACCCAGTCCTCCCAGCGGGTCCACTTCTTCATGCGAATCTCCTCCTTCCGAATCCTGACGGCTCCCCATCGGGGGTCGATTCGACCGTAAGCCTGACTGACCGCCCGGTCAAGAGTCCCGGTGCGCGGCGGGGTGGCCGATGCGACCGCGCGTCACGCCCGGGTGGATCTCCACCCGAGCTCGGGAGCGACGTGACTCGCGAAGGACTCGATGACGCGCAGGTTGAAGTCGACGCCGAGCTGGCTCGGGATGGTGAGCATGAGCGTGTCGGCCGCCGCGATCGCGGCGTCCTCCTTCAGCTGCTCCACGAGGACGTCGGGCTCGGCGGCGTAGGTCTTGCCGAACGTCGAGCGCATCCCGTCGATGACCCCGATCTGGTCGCCGTCCTGACGCCCTCCGAAGTAGAGGCGGTCTTCCGCCGTCGTGATCGGGAAGATGCTGCGGCTCACCGACACGCGGGGCTCGCCCGCGTGCCCCGCGTCGCGCCAGGCGGCGCGGAAGGCATCGATCTGCTGCGCCTGCAGGAGGTCGAAGGCAGTGCCGTCGGCCTCCGTGAGCAGCGTCGACGACATGAGGTTCACGCCCATCCGCCCGGCCCATTCGGCGCTGTCGCGGTTGCCCGCGCCCCACCACACGCGCGAGCGCAGGCCCGGGGAGTGCGGCTCGATGCGCTGCCGGCCCGTGGCGCCGGTGCCGAAAGGCGACGAGGGGTCCCGCTCCGCCAGCCCCTCTCCCTCGATCGCGCGCAGGAACAGATCGAAGTGCCGGCGTGCGAGGTCGGCACCGCGCGGATCCTCCGACCCGGTGTACCCGAAGGCCTCGTAGCCGCGCACCACGGTCTCCGGTGACCCTCGCGAGACGCCCAGCGCGAGCCTGCCACCCGAGATGAGATCGACGGCCGCCGCCTCCTCGGCGAGGTAGAGCGGGTTCTCGTAGCGCATGTCGATGACGCCGGTGCCGACCTCGATGCGTTCGGTGCGTGCGGCGATCGCAGCGAGGAGAGGCATGGGGGATGCCTGCTGACGAGCGAAGTGGTGCACGCGGAAGTAGGCGCCGTTCACGCCGAGCTCGTCCATCCCCTGTGCGAGGTCGATGGCCTGGAGCATCGAATCCGCGGCCGTCAGCTGCCGACCGCCGCCGAGCGGCCCGTAGTGTCCGAAGGAGAGGGTTCCGAAGCGCTGCATGTCGACTGCAACGGTACGCCCACGGCATCCATTCCGGTGAATGGACCGCGCTGTCGCGGGAAATCTGCGAACAGCTGCATCCAAACCGGCGCCCCAGGGAGAAGTACCTCACATCGGGCGAACACGCGCCCGCCACTAGGAGGGGAAAGTTCAATGAAGCGCATTCTCGCCACCGGAGCCATCGCCGCTCTCGCCGTGTTCGGCTTCGCCGGCACCGCGCACGCCGCGCCCGCCGATGCTGCCTGCTTCGGCCAGATCCACAAGACCATCAACACCGAAGGCGCGCTCGGGTTCTCGACCGTCGGTGAGGTCGTCCAGGCGATCGGCGGCCAGGCCAAGAACGACACCGCACGGGGACTCTGCGGCGACTGAGGGCACTGACGCTCCTCGGCATCGTCGTCGGCGGCTCGGACCATCCTGTCCGAGCCGCCGACCCGTGAGGCGACGAGGAGCCGACCCCCTGTCCTGGGTGTGCGCGCCGTGCTTACGATGGCATCGGATGCCTCGTGAGGGCGTCTGCGGAGACGGTGCGGAGAGGGGTGACGATCGTGGTCCAGGTTCGCGTGGCGGGTGTGGCTCTGGATGCCTCGGGCCAGCACGTTCTCCTTCTCAAGCCGGTCGACCAGCTTCCCGGCGACGGGCTGGTGCTGCCGATCTGGATCGGACAGCTCGAGGCCACCTCCATCCTGGTCGCGGTCGAGAACGCCGACGTCCCCCGCCCCCTCGCGCACGATCTCATGCGACTGATGCTCGAGGCGCTGGACGCATCGACCTCGCGCGTCGAGGTGACGCGCATCGACGACGGGACCTTCTACGCCGCGATCACGCTTTCGACGCCCCTCGGCGATCGGGTGGTCGACGCGCGACCCTCCGATGCGATCGCGCTGGCATCGCGCACCGGGGCCCCGATGTGGGTGGCCGACGAGGTCATGGCGGACGCCGGTGTGCCCGACGTCCTCACCGAGACGGACGCGACCGAACGGCTCGACGAGTTCAAGCGCTTCCTCGACGACGTCGAGCCGGAGGATTTCGAGGCCTGACCGGTCCGTCGCCGGCGCGGCGTCAGGCTGCGCCCGCCCGGACCGCAGCGGCCACGTCGGCCGGAGAACCCCGCCAGGGCGCGCCGTGGCCGGGGAGCACCCAGGAGGCCTGCACGCCCGCGAGCCGATCGAGCGACGCGAGGGCGGCGGCCGGGTCGTCGGTGAAGGGCGCGGGCTGCATTCCTTCCCTGCCGGTGAGGACGTGGCGCGTCGTGAGGGCGTCGCCCACGAAGACGGCATCCGCCGATGGAACATGGACAGCGATGCTTCCCGGCGAGTGGCCCGGCAGGCCGATGACGACCGGCGCACCCGGCAGCTCGAGGCCGTCGCCGTCGTGCACCTCGACGACCTCCGACACGTAGGTCGTCGGGACGGCGCGCTTGCGCAGGGCGTAGGCGAAGAAGCCCAGCGTCGGCACGAGTCGCATCGGCCCTGCCGCGACCTTGGGCTTGGCGCCTGTGCGGGCCCGCTCTGCGTCGGCCGCGTGGACGAACACCGGCACACCGTGATCGCGGCGGAGGCGCTCGGCGAACCCGATGTGGTCGGCGTCGCCGTGGGTCAGCACGACGCCCTTCACGTCGGCGGGGGAGCGGCCGAGCGATGTGAGCTCGTCGACCAGATCCTTCCAGTGGCCGGGCAGGCCGGCGTCCACGACGGTTACCCCGTCATCCGTGACGACGAGATAGGCGGCGACGATGTCGTTGCCGATGCGGTGCAGGTGCGGGCCGAGCTTCATGAGGACCTTCGATCGCGTCAGGGGGCTGCTCGGCCAGGATAGGCGCACCGAGACGCCCGCGGATCCGGCAGGTCTATGCTTCGAGCCATGGGGACGATGTTCTACGGCGGCTCGGCGACGCCGATCCACATCGAGGACCGCGCGCTGGCGCACCTGAAGGTCGTGATCGCCACCAAGCTGCGTCGCGGCGAGAGCTTCACGCTGTCGTGGAGGCATCCCGATGACCAGCCGGGCGGACGCAGCACCATCTGGCTGCATCCCTCCATCCCGCTGCGCTTCGTCTTCGAGGACCCCGAGCAGCCCGAGCTGAGTCGCAGGTGGATCGAGGATCTCGCGTCGTCGGCGAACAGCTCGGGCGGGATCACCCTGGTGGAGGAGAACATCGACACGGGGCCGGTCCCCACCAGCCCCGGTGAGGGTGCCGATGTGACACTCGGCGAGGTGCGGGTCGAGAGTCTGGACGTCGACCGGATCCGCGTCGCCGGTACGGACATCACGCCGAACGACACGCGAAGCTAGCGTCTCGCGGAGCCTCCCGCGAACCGGGCCGACGGAGGGCGCCCGGCCGTCGGCCGGGCGCCCTCATGATCATCAGCGGTAGAAGCCGCCGTAGTAGGTGTCGAGGCGACCGCGGTAGTCGTCATCCGTGCCGGCGGTGCTCTGGTCCCATTCCGGAGAGTTCTTGATCTGGTCCTTGGTGAGGTCGACGTAGACCTTCTCGTCGGCGTCGTCGACACGCTGGACCGTGCCTGCGGGGAGGATCACCTTCCGCCCGAAGATCCACGGGCCGGTGTCCACGACGAGGCGGCTGCTGCCGACGTCGTCGCTCGCCTCGTCGATCTTGCCGATGTCGCCGTCGGTGGCGTGCACGTGATATCCCACGAGGCTGCGCGAACCGGCGTCGCGGTTGACGGATTCTCGGTACTCCCATGCGTCCCAAGCTGAGGACATGATCGCTCCTTCGTCTCATGCGAGGGGTGATGCGGAGGCGATGCGGGTGATCGCTCCGGTTTCCACGCTAGGAAGCCGCTTCTCGTCAGGGGACCCCCTGGAAATTTCGCCCGAAGAGGCGTATTGCGGGGGTGGGCAGGCGGCGCCGACGGACGGCGCGGGCCCTCGAGAGGAGATCATGCAGGCCGAGCACGCCGTCGACGAGGCGCCGCGGCATCACGCATGATCGGCGTGCTGCGCAACAGGACGTATCGGACGCTGTTCGGGGCGCAGGTCGTCGCGCTGCTGGGGACGGGTCTGCTCACAGTCGCGCTCGGCCTTCTCGCGTTCGACCTCGCCGGCGCGGCGGCGGGCTCCGTGCTGGGCACCGCGCTCACCATCAAGATGGTCGCCTACGTCGGTGTCGCACCGCTGGTGGCGGCGCTGGTCGACCGGCTGCCGAAGAAGGCGGTGCTGATCGGCGCGGATGCGATCCGGCTGGTGATCGCGCTGATGCTGCCGTTCGTCTCAGAGGTCTGGCAGATCTACGCGCTGGTGTTCGTGCTGCAGTCGGCCTCGGCGACGTTCACCCCGGCGTTCCAGTCGCTGATCCCGAACGTGCTGCCCGACCCGAAGGACTACACCCGCGCACTCGCATTGTCCCGGCTCGCGTACGACCTCGAAGCGCTGCTGAGCCCGGTGATCGCGGCGGCCCTGCTGACGGTCATCGGCTACAACGACCTGTTCGTGGGGACGGCGGCCGGGTTCGCCGGCTCCGCGCTGCTCGTGCTGATCTCGGCGATCCCGCCGCAGCCGGCCGAGGAGTCGACGTCGACGTTCTGGCAGCGGCTGCCGATGGGCGCGAAGGTGTTCGTCGCGACAGCGAGCCTTCGGTTCGTGCTGTTCGCGAATCTGGTCGTGGCCGCGGGCACGGCGCTCGTGCTGGTGAACTCGGTCGTGTACGCCAGAAGCGTGTTCGGGCTCGGAGACTCCGCGCTGGCGGTGACACTGGGTGCGTACGGTGTCGGCTCGCTGCTCGTCGCGCTGAACATCCCCTGGCTCGTGGACCGCTTCGGGGTGACGAGCGTCATGGTCGCAGGCCTCGGCACGGTGGTCGTCGGACTCGCTGTCGCGGTCGGGGTGACGGTCGCCGCCGTCGCGGGCGGAGCGGGATGGTGGATGCTGCTGCTCACGTGGATCGTGCTCGGGGCGGGCATCTCGCTGATCAACACGCCGTCGTCACGGCTGCTCGCCGACGCGTCGACGCCCGGGAACCGGAGCCTCGTCTACACCGCACAGTTCGCCTTCTCGCACGCGTGCTTCCTGATCACCTATCCACTGGCCGGTTGGGTCGGCGCGGTCAGCCTGCCCGGCGCGATCGGAGTGCTCCTCGCCGTCGCGGTGGTGGGGGCGATCGGCGGCCTGGCCATCCGGAGGCGGGCCATCCGCCATCGGCGGTATTGGGAGCCAGAGACCATCCACGTGCGATGACGGAGGCGCCGAAAGTCTGCGCCCTCCGGTGGACGTCGCCGGAGACGCCGGTCTTCAGGACCGCGAGGCGTGTATCTGCTCGCCGGCCGGCTCGCTGAGCGCCGTCAGCCGCGATGGTCCGATCGGCTCCTCGCTCTGCATCGGGATGATGGCCACCCGGGACGAGAGCTCCTTCACGCGGTGGATGTGTTCGAGTTCATTCCGCGCGCGCCGCCGCAGGAAGGGCGACGTCGGGTTCGCGGCCGCGATCGAGCTGTTGACGACCCACGCCCATGGCTCGATGCCTGCTCGGCGGAGGTCGCCGGCGAGTTCCTCGGCCTCGAGGACGGGAGTGGTCTCGGCGAGCGTGACGAGCACAACCTTTGTGAGGCCGGGATCCTGCAATCGCATGAGAGGCGTGACGATATCGAGTCCGCCGCCCATCTGCCGGGTGATCTCCCGGTGGTAGGAGCCGGTGGCGTCCAGGAGGAGCAGGGTGTGGCCGGTCGGGGCCGTGTCGATGATCACGAAGGTGCGACGCGATTCCGAGATCGCGCGCGAGAACTCATGGAAGACGGCGACTTCGTCGTTGCACGGTGACATCAGATCCTCGGCGAGAGCGGCCCGCGCCTGC
The DNA here is from genome assembly GCF_053619935.1 of Microbacterium sp. NPDC055455. Classification (NCBI taxonomy): domain Bacteria; kingdom Bacillati; phylum Actinomycetota; class Actinomycetes; order Micrococcales; family Microbacteriaceae; genus Microbacterium; species Microbacterium sp. NPDC055455. The sequence continues at coordinate 33,529 of NZ_JBSHLB010000003.1, read as the reverse complement.
TCGCCGAGGTTCTTGCCCTTCGAAGCCATGACCCGGGCGCGGTGGGCCTGGATCGCCGCGTCCGGATCGATGCGCGATACCGTCAGGCGGTCGACCGCGGCGCCGTCCAATGTGTGCGTGAGGTGGGCGGCGGAGTCAGTGGTGGTGAGTAGCACGTCGTGGCCGCGCCGGGCAAGGCCGTTCGCGATGGCGGCCGCAATCGTGGTTTTGCCGACGCCACCCTTGCCCATGCACAGCACGAGGCCGTGACCGTCTGCCTCGATCGCGTCGATGAGCGCCGAGAGCGGTGCGTCCTGGGCCACGGGATCGCTCTCGCCGACGTCGGTGGATGGGGCGCTGGTCGCGTCGTTCAGCAGCGCCCGGACGGCCTCGATCCCGACCACGTTGTCCGGCCTCAGATCGATGAAGTCTCGCGGCAGCGCTGCCACACCGGCCGGCATCGCAGCGAGGGCTGACGCCTCCCGGCGCCGCACGGCGCGTGAGAGCGGCTCGTCATCGGCGTGGTCGGGCAGGATCCCGTTGACGACCACGTGTCCGTCCGGGATGCCGATGGCGTGAAGCTCATCGAAGGTGCGCTCGAGTTCCGCCAGGGCCGAACGCTCGGCGCGAGTCACGAGCACGAGCCTGGTGAGGGTCGCGTCGGTGAGGGCGCTCACCGCCTTCGAATACGTCGACTTGTGCCGCGCCAACCCGGAGAGCGGACCTAGGCAGGATGCGTCACCGCCGCGGGTGAGGAACTCGCTCCAGGAGCCCGGCAGTTGCAGCAGGCGGATGGTGTGACCGGTCGGCGCGGTGTCGAAGATGACGTGATCGTAGGCCGCGTACCGCGTGTCATCGGTCAGCAGCTCGGCGAACTCGTCGAAAGAGGCGATCTCAGTCGTGCACGATCCCGACAGGCTCTCGCGGACACCGTCCAGTTCGGCGTCCGCAAGGGAGCCGCGCAAGGGCCCGATGATGCGCTCACGGTAGGCGTCCGCGGCGGATTCCGGATCGATTTCCAGCGCTGACAGGCCCGGCGCCGCCGGGATCGGCGTGATGGTGTTATTTACTGCCAGACCGAAGACCTGGCCGATGTTCGATGCGGGGTCGGTGCTGACGAGCAGCACGTCCTTGCCGGCGTCTGCGAGATGGACCGCGCTCGCGCACGCGACCGAGGTCTTGCCCACGCCGCCCTTTCCGGTGAAGAAGAGGAATCGGGGAAGGTGCTCGAGGAATCTCATGTCGCTTCTCATCTCGGGTGAAAGATCATTCCCCCTGACCGAATCAGGACGCCGCGCCGGCTCAGCTCCTCCATGCCCGCTCCGTACCTTCCTGTTCCAGGCCGTGAGCCGAACATAAGCGCCGGCGACGGAACGCACGAGGACCTTCGTCCCCCTCACAAAGTCGAGGCGCGTCACGCGGTACCTTCGGCCCGCATCGGTGAGTCCGAGAAGTCGGGCACGACGCTCTTCATCTGAGGCCATGTGCAGGGGATGCGATCCGCTAGCGGCGAATCGCCAGCACGCCGCCCAGCAGGCACACCACCGCCATCGCGAGCGCCATCCACCTGTACGAACCGAGGGACTCGGCCAGCAGCGCCGCCGCTCCAGGGGCCAGCGCAGCGACGGCCGTGACCGGTGCCGCGAGCGCGCCGTTGAGTGTGCCGTAGGACTCCGGTCCCCACCGATCCGCGACGGCGGACGCCTGAATGAGTGTGAGCGCGCCGCGGATGGCACCGGCGACGACCCCGGTGGCGATGATGAGCCCCGGGCCCGAAGCGATCCCGTATGCGGTCAGGGCGGCCGCCCCAAGGGCACCGACCGATGCGGGCGCGATCCACGGCGCGGCGGTGCGGGGGATCGCCAGGTACACGAGTCGGCCGAGCACTTGGCCGGCGCCGATGACTCCCAGCACCCAGGCGGCGGTCTGAAGATCCAGGCCCTTCTCGACCGAGGCGGGGACCGCCGACAGGGTCACCGCATGGAGTGAGAACGACATGAGCGCGAACGAGCCCGCGACGATCCAGAACCGCGGAGTGCGCAGCGCTCGTGCCGCGCCGCCGTTGCCGGCAGCTCGCGCATCGAGGTGGTGCCAGCCGCGCTCCACGGTGAGCGCGTACGTGGGAAGCGGCACGAGGATCAGGATCCCGGCGAGGATGACGAACGTCGCCCGCCAGTCGGACTCCACGACGAGCCAGCCGGTGAGTGGAGCGAAGATCGTGGATGCGAGCCCTCCGGCGAGCGTCACCAGGGCGAGGGGCCCGCGTCGAGCGGATCGGTAGCGATGGGTGATCACCGTGAAGGCGGCTTGGTAGAGCACGGCGGATTGAGCAGCGCCGCAGGCGATCCACGCCGCGGCGAAGACCTGGATCGTGGGTGCCGCCGCTGCTGCGATCAGTGCCACGGCTCCCATGAGTGCGCCGATCACCATGGTTCGTCTCGGAAGACGATCCAGCCAGTGGCCGACCGGGATCGCGCACACGGCGGATGTCAGCAGTCCCAGCGTGATGGCGACGAAGACGGCCTCTTCGTTCCAGCCGGTATCGGCGGCGATCGCGGGTGCGGCCACCAGGACGGCGTAGTAGAGCACGCCCCATGCGACGATCTGTGCGAAAGCGAGCGCCGTCAGCCGGGCGCCGCTGCGCGGAGGTCCTTCCATCAGCCTCGCGAGACAGCGGGCTCAGGCGCCGCTACGGGGAAGAGCACCCGCACCGCCCCGAATCCCAGCGTCGCGCCGACGAGCTGTGCGGCGATGAACGGCAGCGCCGACGCCGGGGCGATTCCTGCGAAGGTGTCGGTGAACATGCGCCCGATCGTGATCGCCGGGTTGGCGAAGCTCGTCGACGACGTGAAGAAGTAGGCCGCACCGATGTAGGCACCGACCGCCGGGGCCGCGAGATGCGAGCGGCCGGTTCGCACGAGCGCGAAGATCAGGAGCACGAGTCCGGCGGTCGCCACCACCTCGGACAGCAGCAGGGGTGATGCTGAGCGGTCGGTCGTGCTCCAGGCGATCGCCGGGGCTGCGAACATGAGGTTGGCGAGCACCGCGCCGGCGATGCATCCGAGCACCTGCACGGGCAGGTAGACCGCGGCGATGGTCCAGCTCCGTCGGTGCAGCGCGATGTCGACGAGCGTGACCACGGGGTTGAAGTGCGATCCGGACACTGTCGCGAAGACGAGGATGAGGACGGCGAGCCCCAGAGCGGTGGCGAAGGCGTTCTCGAAGAGCTGGAGGCCGACGTCGGCGGGGGAGAGGCGCTGGGCGGCGATCCCCGAGCCGATGACGACAGCGGCGAGCCCCGCGCTGCCGAGGAACTCACCGGCAGCGGCGCGAACGGTGTGCGTCACGAGGCGACGAGGAGCTGCGAGACGCGGTCGAGCGCGCCAGGCACGAGCTTGAAGTACGCCCACGTGCCGCGCTTGCTGCGCGTGAGGAATCCGGCGGTGGTGAGGATCTTCAGGTGGTGCGACACCGTGGGCTGGCTGAGGCCGACCGGCTCGATCAGATCGCAGACGCAGGCCTCGGCGTCCTCGGATGCGGCGACGATCGACAGCAGGCGCAGGCGAGTCGGGTCGGCAAGGGCCTTCATGGTGGCGGCGAGCTGATCGGCCTCTTCGGCGGTCAGCGGCTCGCGGACGAGGGGGGCGCAGCACACGCCGGCGGTGATGTCGGTGACGTCGAGCATCGTGGTCATGCATCGAGAGTATTCGATATTGACAGATGTCGATAGATGGGTTCAGAATCAGGGCATCGAAGTTCGTCGATATCTTGTGGAGGATGCTGTGACCCTGCTCGACCTGACACCCCGCGTTGCTGAAGCCGGCCGGCTCTCGACGCTGCCGGTTGCGATCATCGGTGCCGGCCCTATCGGGCTTGCCGCCGCTGCCAATCTGCTGGAGCGCGGTATCGACTTCGTCGTCTTCGAAGCGGGCGATGAGATTGCGGCGAGCGTGCGCTCGTGGGGGCACACCCGCCTCTTCTCCCCGTGGAAGCACCTGGTGGACCCCGCCTCCCGTCGTCTCCTCGAGGAGTCGGGATGGGTGCTGCCCGACCCCGAGCGGGCGCCGACCGGGGCCGAGCTCGTCGAGCGATATGTGGCGCCGCTCGCCGCCCTCGAGGAACTCGCTCCGCGCATCCGGACCGGCGTCGAGGTGATCGGCGTGACGCGCGAGGGGATGGATCGCACCCGCACGGCACGTCGCAGCGCCACCCCGTTCGCCGTGCGCATCCGGACTGCGGGGGGCGGGATCGAGGACGTCCCCGCGCGCGCTGTCATCGACGCGTCGGGAACGTACCGCTCACCGAACTCACTCTCCTCCAGCGGGCTCGAGCTGCTGGGGATGACCGACATCGCCGACCGGGTGACGGCCGCGCTTCCCGATGTCCTCGGCAGGGATCGCGCGCAATTCGCGGGCCGCCGCGTGACGGTCGTGGGCGCCGGCCACTCCGCGGCGAACACACTTCTCGCCCTGGTGCAGCTCGCCCGGGAGGAGGCCGGCACCACGGTGACCTGGCTGATCCGCAACGCCAAGGCCGTGCGGGTCTCGTCCTCGCCCGATGACGAGCTGACCGATCGTGCGAACCTGGGCAGTCGCGTCGACCGAGCCGTCGAACGCGGCGACGTCGCCGTCGTCGACGGCTTCGAGATCATCCGCGCGCGCCGCGCGGGCGAGGCCGTGGAGCTGGTCGGCCACCGCGGGGGTGAGGTGATGACCCACGAGACCGACATCGTGGTGAACGCCACCGGGTTCCGCCCTGATCTGCAGATGCTGCGCGAGATCCGTCTCGAACTGGACGAGATCGTGGAGGCGCCCAAGCGCCTCGCCCCGCTCATCGACCCGAACGTCCACTCGTGCGGCACGGTCGAGCCTCACGGCTTCCGCGAGCTCACCCACCCCGAGCAGGGGTTCTTCATCGTCGGCATGAAGTCCTACGGGCGCGCGCCGACCTTCCTGCTCGCGACCGGCTACGAGCAGGTGCGCTCGGTGACGGCGTGGCTCGCCGGTGACACGGCATCCGCCTCGCACGTCGAGCTCGTCCTTCCCGCCACGGGCGTGTGCTCGACCGACGCCGGGAAGGGCGGCGGATGCTGCTCATGACGGCTGTACGCGAGATGACGCCCGACGACTGGCCGGCGGTCGAGCGGATCTACGCACAGGGCATCGAGGACGGCGAGGCGACCTTCGAGGCCGCGACGCCGGACTGGTCGGCCTTCGACGCGGGGAGGCTGCCCGGCATGCGCTTCGTGGCCGTCGACTCGGCCGATGTCGTTGTGGGCTGGGTCGCTGGATCTGCCGTGTCCTTGAGACCGGCCTACCGTGGCGTGGTCGAGCACTCCGTCTACATCGACCGTGGCGCCCGCGGGCAGGGGATCGGGCGCCTGTTGCTGGACGCTTTCATCCAGGCTGCAGAGCGGTCCGGGATCTGGACGATCCAGTCGAGCATCTTCCCCGAGAATGCCGCGAGCCTTCGGCTGCATGAGGCGGCCGGGTTCCGGGTCGTCGGACGGCGGGAGCGCATCGCGCGATCGACCGTCGGCCCGCACGCCGGTGCCTGGCGCGACACCGTCCTCATCGAGCGCCGCAGCGCCACCGTGGAGCCGGCTGACAGTGCATGAGATCGGGGGGAGCTGGCACGGGCCATCACTCGTCGTCGAGAGATAGACTTCGATCTATGAATCAGGCGGCGGATCTGACGGCGTTGGGTGACCCCACGCGCGCGCGGATCCTCCGGCTGATCCGCGGGGCGGAGAACGGGCGCGAGCTGGTCGGGCGCCTGGCTGCGACCCTCGACCTGCGGCAGCCCACGGTCAGCCATCACATGAAGGCCCTGCATGACGAGGGGATCGTCCTTCGCCAGCCCGAGGGGCGCCGGGTTTGGTACTCCATCGCACCCGACCATGCTGCGCGAGTCGATGCTCTGCTGGGCGGGACAGACTTGCCCTCCCCGGAGCCGGACCTCGAGCGCATCACGAGGGATCTCGCAGTCCGATTCGCCGGCGTGTTCAGTCCCGAGAGCGTGCGCGCCTATGTCGAGGATAGCCACCTCCTCCTCGCGAGCCGCTCCCGCTCGCCGATGCTCGCCAGTCGCACGGCGACATTCGCCGCGGCGCGCCTGGAGGCGCTGCAGCGCGCCGATGCCGCTCCGTCCGGTGTCCCGAATGTGCTCTTCGTCTGCGTCCAGAACGCCGGGCGCTCGCAGATGGCCGCGGGGATCCTGCGGCAACTGGCGGGCGGGAAGGTGAGCGTGCGGACGGCGGGCTCCGAGCCGGCAAGCGATGTGCGCCACAGCATCCTCGCGACTCTGGATGAGATCGGGGTTTCGATCGGGGGTGAGTTCCCGAAGCCGCTCACCGACGACGTGGTGCGAGCGGCCGATGTCGTCGTCACGATGGGCTGCGGCGACGCCTGTCCGATCTATCCCGGCCGCCGCTACCTCGACTGGGATCTGGACGATCCCGTCGGAAAGTCGCCCGAGGAGATCCGCGCGATCCGCGATGACATCGAAGCGCACGTCCGCCGACTTCTCGGAGAACTGTTGGCCGACAGTTCATCTGGTGAGCTTCCCGATTAGATAGATCACTGTCTATGCTTTCTGTGAAGAGAAAGCGAGGCCGCACATGGCTGACAAGCCCACCGTCCTGTTCGTCTGCGTGCACAACGCGGGTCGCTCCCAGATGGCCGCCGGCTACCTCCGTGCGCTCGGCGGGGACGACGTCGAGGTGCTCTCGGCGGGTTCGGCGCCGAAGGACACCATCAACCCGGTCGCCGTCGCAGCGATGGCGGAGGAGGGTATCGACATCGCCGGGAACACGCCGAAGGTGCTGACGGTCGATGCGGTCCGCGAATCCGACGTGGTCATCACCATGGGCTGCGGTGACGCGTGCCCGATCTTCCCCGGCAAGCGCTACGAAGACTGGGAGCTGGACGACCCCGCCGGCCAGGGCATCGACGCGGTGCGTCCGATCAGAGACGAGATCCGGGCTCGCGTGGAGTCGCTGATCTCCGAGATCCTCCCGGCGCGCGGGGCGGCATGATCAACCCGACAGGCCAAGGCGCGCTGCTGTCGCCGGACTCGGTGCTTCACCGGGCCGCTGAGCGCCTCGCTCAGCAGTTCGCGGGGATGGTGAACGAAGAGACCGTCGAGCGCGTCGTCTTCAAGTCGTTGGAGCGGACCCACGACTGACCCCGAAAAAGTCCTGAGTCGCGACTCGTTCGCAAACGATGTCGCGACTGATCCTAGAGCGCCCGGCGCGACGCTCGCAGCGGGGCGACCACGTCATAAGGTCGAGGAACGTTCATCGTCTTGAGCCTGGCTGGCGCGCTGAAGTCAGGCATAGGATCACAGCACCCTGATGACTCAGAGTCCTGAAGCGACCGACCGGTCGCCTCGCGAATGAACCGAAGGAGACGGATCGATGGGTATGAAGAACCTTGCGCTGGTCGTCGGCTCGTACGATGACACCGCGGCAGCCTCCGACGACTACAAGGCCCTCCGAAGCGGTCAAGACGCAGGAGGATACGAAATCGTCGGCGCCGTCGTGCTGGTCCGCGATAAGGACGGCAAGGTTCAGGTGAAGGAGCACGGTGACAAGTCCGTGGGCAAGGGTGCCGCGTGGGGCGCTGGCGCCGGAGTCGTGGTCGGCCTGTTCGCGCCCCCGCTGCTGGCCGCGACCGCCGTCGGCGCCGGCATCGGTGCCGTCCTGGGCAAGATCAAGAAGAACCACGAGGAGAAGGAGTTCGGCGTCGATGTCGACGAATACCTCGCGCCCGGCACGTCGGCGGTCGTGGCTGTCGTCGACGACAAGTGGGCCGACAACGTCGAGAAGGCGCTGGAGCGTTCCGATAAGCGCATCAGCAAGGCGATCGAGACCGACGACTATGAGAAGCTGCGCAAGGCAATAGAGGAGTCGGCCGACGACGTCGTCGAGCAGATCAACTCTTAGCCGCAGCTGCGTCGACCGGTCGGGCAGCGGGCCGACGTCCAGCCTCGCGCTGTCCTGGCTCACCGTCACCTCATTGACCGGGGGTATCTCACCGGTGCAGGGTGTCACCGCGGAAAGAAGGTGCGTCATGACTCTCACGCCGATTGCTTTCACCGCGGAAGACTTCCGGGCTCGGATGACGCGGGCAACGCAAGACGCCGCGGCGGAGGGCCTCGATGGGCTGCTTGTGACACCGGGGCCCGACTTACTGTGGCTGACCGGCTACCAGCCCACCGCGATCACCGAGCGACTGACCTTGCTCGTGCTCAGCAGCGACGCCTATCCTCGCCTGCTGGTGCCGAAGCTGGAGCGGCCGGATGCCGAGGCGGCACCAGGCGCGGAAGCGATGACGATCACCGACTGGCGTGACGGCGATGATCCCTACCAGACGGCCGCCCGCCTGCTCGCAGCCGGCGGGAAGTATGCGGTGTCCGACTCGGCGTGGGCGATGCATCTGCTCGGTCTGCAGCGGCGGCTGGAGCGGGCGCAGTTCTCCTCCGTCACCGAACGCATCCCGATGCTGCGGGCGGTGAAGGACGGGAACGAACTGGCGAGGATGGCGGCAGCCGGGGCAGCGGCAGACGCCGCCTTCCGGGAGATCGTCAATGTGTTGTTCGCCGGACGCAAGGAGACCGAAGTGGCCGCCGACCTTGCGCGGCTGCTCCGGGAGTTCGGGCATGAGCAGGTTGATTTCACGGTGGTCGGGTCCGGACCGAATGGCGCCAATCCTCACCACGAAGCGGGCGATCGCACCATCCTCCCCGGCGACATGGTGGTCCTGGACTTCGGTGGACTGCTGAACGGCTACGGCTCGGACACCTCGCGCACCGTCTGCGTGGGGGAACCGACCACGCAGATGCGCGAGGTGCACGACATCGTGCGCTCGGCGCAGCAGGCCGCGTTCGATGCCGTGCGTCCGGGGATCGCCTGCCAGGAGATCGACCGCACCGCCCGCCGGATCATCACCGAGGCAGGCTACGGCGAGAACTTCATCCATCGCACCGGGCACGGGATCGGGATGACGACCCACGAGCCGCCGTACATGGTCGAGGGTGAGGAGCGACTCACCGTGCCTGGCATGTGCTTCTCCATCGAACCCGGCATCTACCTTCCGGGCTCATTCGGCGTCAGGATCGAGGACATCGTCACCGTCACAGCCGATGGCGGAGAACGATTCAACAACACCGACCGCGGGCTCGTCATCGTCGGGTGACGAGGCGCGCGGACCGGGAACGGCTCAGGCTGCCGCACCGGATCCCGATGCCGTCGTCGGCAGCGTATGGGTGTGAGCGGCAGCGGATGCTGCGACATCTTGGAGCGTTCCCCGCGCAAGCTTATGACGCCTCATGAGCACTGCCATGACGACGCCCGCGAAGCTCAGCCCGGCCATGACCCAGGATGCCGCCGCCAGACCGGACGCCAGGGCATCGGACATCGCCGCGCCCGCGGCGGTGTCGGCTTGTACGACGGATGCATTGATGCTCGCAGCGAGCGCGGTGGCGACAGCCGCGCCGACGTACCGCGCCATGTTGGAGACCCCGGATGCGGAGCCGACCTGTTCCTGGGGCACGCAGGCTGTCGCGGCGGAGGAGGACGGGCCATTGGAGAGCCCCATACCGACGGCGATCGCCAGCAGGGGCAGAACGAACATCGCGTAGTTCCACGAGGATTCGACGAACCCGACGACAACGAACCCGATCGCGGTCAGGAGGAAGCCGATCCCGACCACCTGGCGACCTCCGATCCTGCCCGCGAGCTTCGGCACCGCGGGTGCGATCAGGACCAGCCCCACCGTCGCGGGGAGTGTCGCGAGCCCTGCTTGCAGCGGCGTGAACCCGAGGCCGTCGGAGTTCTGGAAGTAGAGGCTGAGCAGATACATCAGTCCGTTGATCGTGCCGGCGCCGATGAGGATCGCGACGGTCGACGCCACGAGCACCACGTTGCGAAGCAGCTTGAGATCCAGCAGCGGAACCGCCACCCGCCGCTCGACGACGACGAACAGGACACCGCTGGCCATTGCCACCGCAAGACAGGCGAGGGTCGGCGCCGAGAACCAGCCCCACTCTGCGCCCATGCTGGTGGCCAGCAGGATCGGGCTCAGGGTCAGCGCGATGAGCACCGCGCCGAGATAGTCGATCGACCGTGAGCGGTTCTCGTCTCGTGATTCCTGCACTCCTCGGTAGGCGATCACCATGCAGACGACCGCGACGGCCGCGTCGATCCAGAACAGACCCTGCCACCCGCTGACGTCCACGAGCACGCCACCGAGCAGCGGCCCTGCCGCTGCGCCGACTGCGGCCGCGGCCCCCCACAATGAGACAGCGCGCAGTTGCTCCTGACCCTTGTTCGCCACGGTGAGCAGGCTGAGCCCGCAGGCGAGGATCGTTGCGCCAGCCGCGCCCTGGATGATCCGCCCCGCGATCACAGCTGTACCGGTGGTCGACAACGCGATGAACACACAGGAGGCGACGAAGAGCAGCAGGCCGAGCTGGAACACCCGCTTGCGGCCGAAGACGTCGCCCATGGCCCCCGCGGTGACGATGACCGCCGCGCCCATCAAGGAGTAGCCCGTGACCGCCCATTGCAGCGTGTCGACTGACGTGCCGGTGTCCTCGCTGATTGCAGGGAGCAGGATGCTCACCGCCGAGGTGTTCGCGTTCACTACGAGGGTCGACAAGCAGGTCGCGTAGAGGGTCCCCTTGGCGGTCGGGGTGGCCGGTCCGCGGGCGGTCGTCGGATCAGGCAACGAGTGCATGGCCGACACCTTCCACCGTTCCGGGGCGGAGCGCAAGGCCGCGCAGCGGGGTGTTGAACTCGCGAGCGGGATGCCATGTAATCCGGTGCGAACCGGCGCTATTCTCGGCACGAGGTACATCGGGTTCACGAAGGCAACGGTGCTGGGAGGAGTTGTGATGTCGAAGAAGGACAACTACCGCGGTGGCGAATCATGAGTTCGTCCGGGGTGGGCTCCCGGCCCGTCAGTTCTCGGGCGACGGGGATTCCCGCGCCGGTTTGGATCTCGTGGATCGCGCTCGCTCTGATGACGACGAGCTCGGTGGCAAGTCTGCGTCCGGCGCCGACGATGGCCGTCTACGGGCTGGCCTCGATCTTCCTCTACATCGTCCCCGCAATCGTCTTCCTGCTGCCCACATCGCTCGTGGCCGCTGAGCTCGCGTCGGGGTGGAAGGGCGGGGTCTACAAGTGGGTGTCGGAGGGGATCTCGAAGCCGATGGGCTTCCTCGCGATCTGGTGTCAGTTCGCGATGACGATCTTCTACTACCCGACTCTGCTCGGTTTCGTCGCGTCCACGCTCGCGTACGTGATCAATCCAGAACTGGCGTCCAACGGTGTGTGGACGGCGCTCGTGATCATGGTCTGCTACTGGGCCGGCGTGTTCGTCTCGTCGCGCGGGACGAAAGGCGTCGCGGGCCTGGCGAGCTGGGGGCTGATCGTGGGCACCCTGATCCCCGGCGCCGTGCTCGTGCTGCTGGGCGCGCTGTTCCTCGGGCAGGGCAACCCATCGGCCGCGCCGATGACCGTGGACAATCTGCTTCCTCAGTGGGCGGGCCTTGCAAGTCTCGTGCTCATCGTGAACAACTTCCTCTCCTACAGCGGGATGGAGATGAACGCGGTGCACGTGTCGTCGCTGAAGAATCCGGGCAAGGAGTACCCGAAGGCGATCTTCCTCGCCATGGGCCTGGTCCTGCTCATCTTCATCCTCCCCGCGCTCGCGATCAGCTGGATCGTCCCTGCCGAACAGATCTCGCTCACGGCGGGGATCATGCAGGCGTTCGATGCGATCTTCGCGACGTTCGACATCACGTGGCTCACACCGATCGTCGGGATCATGCTCGTCGCCGCTTCCCTCGGCGGAATGCTCACCTGGCTCGCAGGTCCGTCGAAGGGTCTGCTGCTCATCTCCCGCGAAGAGGGCTACCTTCCGCCGTTTCTGCAGAAGCTGAACAAGAACGGCGTGCAGCAGAACCTGCTGGTGACTCAGGGCGTGATCACCTCCATCATCGCCTTGGGCTATGCGCTCATTCCGAACGTCTCGAGTGCGTACTGGATCTTCTCGGTCATCACGACGCAGGTGTACCTGATCATGTATTTGCTGATGTTCGTAGCCGCGGTGCGGTTGCGGCGGAAGCACCCCGACCACCCGCGGGGATACCGCGCCCCGATGCTGGTGGCACTGTGCGGGGTCGGCTTCGCGGCCTCACTCGCCGCGCTGCTGGTCGGATTCATTCCGCCGTCGCAGTTCGGTGGTGACAGTCCGTGGACCTACCTGTTGATCGTCGGCGGGGGTGCGCTCGGGCTCGGGCTGCTGGTGCCGTTCCTCTTCTACCGATTCCGCAAGCCGTCGTGGAAACAGCCTGCGCACGCGGAGGCGAGTGAATCATGAGCACCGCCAACGAGACCCAGACCCCACGTGAGCGTTCGGTCATCACGATCGTGGCCATCGTCGTACTCGTGGCACTGGCCGTGATCGCCACGGTGCTGTTTGTCGGGGCGCGCCAGGAGGCCCGCGACGTGGACAAGGCGCAGCAGCTGCTGGACTCTTTCGCGGATGCCGGCATAGCGGTGTCGTTCACACCCGAGCAGGTCGCGCAGGTTCTGGGCGACGACGGGGGTGCGACGTGCGCCGACCCGAACTCCGCGCTGGCCCGCTCGACGCTCCTCGCGAGCCTGTCCAACGGCGCGGGCGGACCGGGGCTTCGTGCGACGATCGTGGAGTCCCGGCTGCTTCAGGGCCAGCTGCTGATCATCGAGACGTACTGTCCTGAGGAGGCGGAGGAGTTCCAGCAATTCGTCGACAGCCTCGAAACGGTGGGTGACGGGACGTGACCGAGCAGATCCGCGACCGCATCCGCGCGATGATGCCGGCCGTGCGCGACGAACTCGCCGAGCTCGTAGCGATTCGATCGGTCGCCGATCCCCGCCAGTTCCCGCCGGAGGAGTGCGCGAAAGCAGCGGAATGGGTGCGTGCCCGATTCGCAGAGGTCGGCTTCGCCGACGCGCGGCTGGTGCGCACCCCAGACGGGAGCGACGCGGTGGTGGGTACCCGTTCGACGTCTGATCCGGATGCTCCGACCGTGTTGCTGTACGCGCACTACGACGTGCAGCCTCCACTGGACGAGTCCGCCTGGCGGACTCCGCCGTTCGAACTCACCGACGTCGACGGGCGGTGGGCGGGCCGTGGCGCGGCGGACTGCAAGGGCAACATCCTCATGCACTTGCTTGCGTTGCGCGGACTCGGCGATGACGTCCCGGTGAACCTCAAACTCGTCGTCGAGGGCAGCGAAGAGCAGGGGACGGGCGGGCTCGAGCGCTTCGTCGAGGCGAGTCCGGAGGTTCTGGCCGCCGACGTCATCCTCGTGTGCGATACGGGCAACGCCGCTGTCGGGCGTCCGGCGGCCACGATCTCGCTCCGAGGGTTCGCGAACGTGGTCGTCCACGTCGAATCGCTGAAGTCCGAGATCCACTCAGGCATGTTCGGAGGCCCGGCTCCTGACGCCTTGGCCGCGCTCGTGGCGATCCTGGCATCCTTGCGCACAGGCGACGGCAACACCGTCGTAGAAGGGCTCGACAGCGCTCAGACCTGGCCCGGGGCCCCCTACGACGCTCAGCAGTTCCGGGCGGACGCGGGTGTCCTCGAGGGGGTCGACCTCCTCGGGAACGGTTCCGTCGCCGACGAGCTGTGGGCCCGCCCGGCTCTGACGATTCTCGGCATCGACTGCCCACCGGTCGTGGGGTCGACGGCGTCGATCGTTCCGCGCGCCTCCGCCCGCCTGAATCTGAGGGTGCCGCCGGGGATGGGCGCACGGGATGCCCATGACGCGCTCGTCTCTCACCTTCGCGGGCGGGCGCCGTGGAATGTGCAGGTCGACGTCGAGACCGAGGCCATCGGGGAGCCTTTTCGAGCGGCGACCGACGGTCCGGCGTATCGGATCTTCTCCGACTCGCTGAAAGCGGCGTACGGCGTGGAGCCGACGACTCTCGGGCAGGGTGGGTCGATCCCGCTGTGCAATGTATTCGCCGACGCCTACCCAGGAGCCGAGATCATCCTGATGGGGGTCGAAGAGCCGCTCGCCCTCATTCATGCACCGAACGAGAGCGTCGACCCGAGTGAGATCGAGAAGCTCGCGGTCGCGGAGGCGCTCTTCCTCCGCGCGTACGGGAAGTCCAGCTGAGTCGGAGTCCGTCCCGCGCGTAGCGGTACAGCGCCGACTTCCGCGGCGGAGCAGCCGTCACTTCAGTTCGTCGGTGTCTTCGCGCATCCAATCCGCGAGGGGAGCGCTTCGGAATCCGCGGGTGGAGCCCGAGGCGACCAGCCCCAGCAGCACGCCTAGTGCGATGGACACCATGGTCGCGATCGTGGTGATGATCGCACTCGTCCCCGACGAATCGCCCTCGAGTGCGTTGGCCACCCCGATGAAACCGAGCGCCCCCGGCACGAGCAGCCAGAACGCGGGCAGAAAACTCACGAGCGCGGGCGGGCCGGTGCGCTGACGAGCGACGACGACGGCGACCGGCGTCATCGCGGCGGCGCCGACGAGTGCCGAGAGCACGCCGTCGAAGAGCACGTCGCCGATCACCTGGGCGCCGTACGCGACGTACAGGACGATCAGTATCCAGCCGATGGAGAAAGGCTTGGCGCACTGGTAGATGCCGATGCCGACGCCGAAGGCGGCGACCGCCACCCACGGGGCGACGGGTCCGATCGGCCATTGAGTCGTGGTGAGCGGCGGCACGCCGAGCAGAGCGGCAGCGCCCACGATCCCGGTCGCGAGCAGAATGAGCCGCATCCCTCCCGCAGCGAGGCGGGCACCGCCCGAGATGATGTGCCCGGTCGCCAGTTCGATCACACCGATCGTCAGCAGCCCGCCGGGCAGCAGCATGATCAGCGGTGCGACGATCGCAGGAAGCACTCCCGCATCGAAGAGATGCGCCACGGCCAGGACGGCGCTGGCCACGCCGAGAGACGCGGCGACCACGATGAGCGCCTGGTACGCGGCTTCGAGGCGTTCCGTCGCGAGCAGCAATGCGCCCACGCCGATGCCGAGCGCCCCCGCGAGGAGCACCCCGGGCCACGAGGAGCCGAGCAGGACGCTGAGCGCGGCCGACAGCAGCGCGTACGCACCGATCCGCTGCACACGAGTGAACGGCGGCGGCAGCGTCTTGACGCGAGCGAGCTGCCTGCGTACCCAGGTCGCGCTGTTCGCGCGGGTGCGCGCCACCCCGGCGATGCGATCCACCGCGTCGACCTGGTAGAGCAACGCCGAGCTGTCGCCGGCGGTGACGGCACGCGTCTCCACCGAGCCGCCGTCACCCGATGACACGAGGATGGAAGTGGGGAACACGACCGCTTCTGCCGCGGTGAGACCACTCACCTTCGCCATATCGTCCAGTGCGCTGCGCACCAGCCCGACGGGATAGCCGCTGTCGATCATCGCAGTGCCCAGTGACGCCATCGCATCGAGCACAACCGGGGGCGGATCCGTGCCCACCACGCGATCGCCGGCCTCCGCAGTGCCCTGCGCTCGCTCACGCCGCAGCAGCAGCCACAGCATCACGGCGGCGGCGAGCAGCACGCCGAGTGCGATCAGCAGCGTGGGCAGCGTGGCCGTCGAGCCGGCCACGGCCGGCGGAATCGCCGGCACGGTCGCCGGCGTCGGGGTCGGCGTCGGCTGCGGCGTCGCCGTCTGATCCGGGGTCGCGGTGGCGGAGGGCGCCGGCGTCGGGTCGGGGGAGGCGGTCGGCTCCACGTCGGGCGGCGGGGTTGCCGCTGTCGGTGTGGGGGTCGGCGTGGGCGTCGGTGCCGGCTCGTCGCTCGGCGACGGGGACGGCGAGGGGACGGGCGTGTCCGCAACCGCGAGCGCTGTCTGCGCCGTCGCGTACGAAGGGGGCTGGGATGCCGACGCCGCCGCGCCGGCGCCAATGAACAGGATGACTTCGGCGCTTGCCGCGGCGCACCACAAGATCCTGCGCTCGCGGCGCGTGAAGTCCGTGCGCATCCACGCCATCAACCACCCATGCTGGCATCGTGGAGATCCACCGCGATAGGGGCAGATCTGCGACGAGCGCCGTCCGCGGGTATGCGGGGAACGGACCTGGCGCGTCAGGGAGTGCGCTGGGTATCGTCTGATCTCAACGGCCTCTCGATCCTCGACGCTGAGGGTCGACGAACGGAGCGCCGATGCAAAGGCCCACTCGCTGAAGGACCGACCGCTTCGATGGAGGCTGCTGTGAGCACGGAGAGCATGAGGCGGCGGATTGTTCCGGGCGCCATCGCGATCGGCATCGCGGTTCTGACGATCGGACTCGCCGGTTGCGAGGCCGAGGTATCGGGCGTCAACCTTGCGGAGTCGAGGGTCGCTGCAAATGAGGACGCGCTGGCCGAGGCTCAGGCGCAGTTCGCCGACGCCGCGGCGAACTTCTGCGCCGCGAGCAAGACGTACGTGATGGCGCTCGACCGTTACGGGGACGTGCTCAACGACACGGCACCCACAGTCGGCGACGTCAGAGACGCGGGGGCGGATCTCGCGGAGCCGAAGGACGAGGCGTTCGAAGGGGCGGAGGCGGCCGTCGAAGCCCAGCAGCAGGTCGCGATCGCAGAGGACGAGTTGGCGCAGGCGCGCGCGGAGCTGGAGCGCGTGAAGGCCAGCCCCTCGGGCGAACCCAGTCCATCCGATTCGTCGCCGGCGACGCCGGCCCCGTTGGCCCCCGCCCTGAGCGTCGAGCGGGTCATGCAGGCGGAGTCGGAGTTCGCGGACGCGCAGGGCGCGATCACCGACGACACGCCGTTGGCGGACGCAGCCGAGCAGTTCAACAGCGCCGCGGTCGCTCTCGAGTTCGCATGGCTGCGACTGTTCGTGGATGCCGGGTGCATCTCGGACGAGCAAGCAGTGAACGCGCAGGCAGCGGCGAGTGCGTATACAACGGCGTTGCAGCAGGATCTCGCCGAAACCGGATACTACGCCGGTGCCGTCGACGGCGTGTACGGGCCGGAGACCGTCGGGGCGGTCGAATCACTGCAGGAAGCGAACGGGTTGCCGATCACCGGCACGATGGATGCCGCGACCTCCGCCGCTCTCCAGGCGGAACTGCTGGCGCTCGGAGGTGCCGCCGCGCAGGAGTCGATCGCGACCACCGCAGCCGTTCAGCAGACTCTCAAGCTCGTCGGGTTCTGGGATGGACCCGTCGACGGAGTGTGGACTCCCGCCCTGACGGAGGCGGTGAAGGCCTTCCAGATCGAGTTGGGCGTCGAGCCCACGGGTGCCGTGGACGCCGCCACCGTCAGCGCTTTCCAGCAAGCACTCGCGGACTTCGCAGAAGCGGAGCCGACAGAGAGCCCAGCGCCGAGTCCGTCGAGCACTCCCGAATCGTGAGTCGGCGAGGGGTTGGCGCGACCCGACGTGCGCACACGGCGCTGTCTCCGAGTAAGTCGGTCCGGATCCGCGGAATTCGGGGCTCTGGACGCCTGAAAGTGAACCATAACTCTGCCACGAGAGTTGGAATGAGGCACGATCCCTTGAAAACACTGGGATCGCAGGTGCGGAGGATGGGGGATTCGAACCCCCGAGGGCTTGCACCCAACACGCTTTCCAAGCGTGCGCCATAGGCCACTAGGCGAATCCTCCAGGAGGCCCCGAAGGGCCGCCGACCATCCTACCCTGCTCGGCTACCGCACCCGAACCGGAGCCGCTCCGGCATAGACGCTGCCGGGACGGATGATGAGGGATCGGGGGGCCGCGAGCGCCAGGATCCGCCGCGACGCCGGCACCGACGTCAGCAGCGATGCGCGCACCGCGGCGGCCGCGTCGGCCGCGGCATCCCCCATCCAGTACGAGCGGGTCCCCGCACGGGAGTAGCTGACGCGCTCGATCGCGGTGAGGACGGTATCGATGTCGGATGCCGCCACCCCGTGCTCTTCGACCAGGCGCCGGGCGAAGGCGCGCGGCGTCTCGCTGGCCGGCACGGGGATGGCCACGTCGATGGCTGCCTCCTGCACCGACTGCCAGGCCGCGGCGGCGTCACCGGCGCGGGCCGCGGCATCCAGCCGGCGCCGGCGGACCTCCTTCGCCAGGAGCGGAAGGGAGAGGAGCACGATGACAGCGGTCACGATGCCGAGCAGGGGGAGCGGGTCGACGGTGTCGCGCGCCGCACCGATCCCATTCGCCGACTGCTGCTCCTCCGCATCGATCTCGGCGCGGTCCCCAGGGGAGGTGGGCGTCGCCGTCGGCTGCGAGCCCACGCTCCCGGGGTCGGTCGTCTCGCCCGGCGCGGTCGCCGCGGACGAGAACATCGTCGGCGTGCCCAGACCCGTGGTCGGCTCGAACGGGATCCAGCCGATGCCCTCGAAGTACACCTCGGGCCAGGCGTGCAGCTGCGAGCTCGACACCGTGAACACCGGCTGCCCGTCGACGCTGTCCGTCGTCGGCGTGCCCGGGAGGTAGCCCACGACGATGCGCGACGGCATGTTGAGGGTGCGCGCCATGAGTGCGAAGGCGGAGGCGAAGTGCACGCAGTAGCCCTGGCGCACCTCCAGGAACCGTGCCACCGCTTCGGCGCCGCTGCCGTCGAAGCCCTCCTCGACCGGTGCGTCGAGGGAGTACGCGAAGTCGCCGCCCCGGAACCACCGCTGCAGAGCCGTGAGGCGGTCGTAGTCGTTGGTCGCGGCGGCGGTGACCTCCACGGCGAGCTCGGCGATCTGCGGGGGGATGTCGGCGGGGATCTCGGTCGTCTCGTCGCGGACCTGCGAGCCGACGGCCGTCGCCGCCCGCACCTGTTCCAGTGATGGGCGGGGGAGGGTCCACTGCACCTCGTACGACTGGCCCATCGTCGAGTCGCTCGTCGTCGCCACCGTGTGGTTGTAGGGCACCGCCCCCCACAGTCCCCTGAGCCCGGCGACCCCGACCGCCGGATACGGCACCGGCGCCCACGGCGAGTCCAGGTTCACCACGTCGACCTTGGTGGTGTACTCCGAGATCCGGATCTCGTCCGTGTTGTCGATCTCGCCGAACGCCCGGTCGCTCTCGAGCGAGACGGTCTGCGCCCGGTCGGGCTCCCAGATGCCGCCCTCGAACCGGCTCAGCGTCGTCGCGCGCAGGTACGGCACCGACGGCGAGTCGGTACGGACGCGGATGACCTCCACCTCCTGCGGCCGGCGCAGGTCGTCGCCGAGCTGCAGGGTGGCATCGATCCCCGGCCCTGGTCCGAGTCCCGTGCCCGCGCGGGCCCCCGGCTGCGGCAGCGCCGGCGCGACCACGACGGCGACCACGATGGCGATCGCGCCGATGCCGAGCGCCGTGGCCGGCACGCCGGCGGTGCGCTCCTCCTCACGCTCCATCGGCTTCTCGCGCGAACGGGTCTCGGAGCGGATCAGGAACAGGATCGTCACGGCGAGGAAGACGAACCCGATCACGTCGACGGCAGCGGGCGCCGCGATCGCCGGGATCAGCGACACCGTGACGATGCCGACCGACGCCAGCAGCGGCATCCGTGCCGTCACCACGACGTGGTCGACGATGATCGTCAGCAGTCCCATCGCTCCGACCACCACGAAGGCCAGCGGAAGAGAGCCGTCGAGGGGCGCCGCGCCGAGCCTGATCTCCTCCATCGCCGCTTCCACGAGCAGCGGCACGCTGCGGATCGTGTCGAGGGTCGGGATGACCCACAGCAGCGCGGTGTCCCTGAGGAACACCAGCGTCAGGAACACGGCCCACAGGGTGGCCTCGATGAGGGTCACGGCGACCGCCGGGAGGCGGTAGAGGCGCGCGGTGTAGCCTGCGCCGAGGATGAGCGCGGCCAGCAGCAGCGCCGCCAGCAGCCACCAGCCGGAGTCGATGACGCGCACGACCGGGAGCAGGGCCGCGAGCAGCGCCGCGAAGATCGAGAAGGTCAGCAGCTTCTCTCCGCCGCGTGCGCGCGTCGCGCGGCCCGCGTCAGCCGACGACATGGTGCGCCCCCCGCCCGATCGCGTTCGCCCACGCGGGCGCCAGGTCGCGTTCGGCGTCGATGGCCGCCACGTGCCAGCCGTGGTCGGCGGCGAGGTCCAATGCGCCGGCGGCCGGGGCGGCGGCGAGGAGGACCGGCAGCGTGCTGTGATGGGCGACAGGTCCGACCGCCGCCGCGTCAGAGGGATCGAAGCGGCCGACGATGAGGACGATCGGTCCGGTCGAGATGCCCGCGAACAGCCGGGGCAGCCGGGGGAGATCATCGTCGCGTCGGGCCGTCATCGTCGCGAACTGCACGAGCAGTCCGTCGACGGACATCATGTCGCCGCCGTCGATGCGATCGATGAGCACCGTGCCCTCGGTGTCGAGCACCTCCACCGCGTAGCCGTCGTGGACGAGGCGGGCGACGGCGGACACGCACGCGGAGACGGCGGCCTCGAAGCCGGGGTCGGCGCCGGGCGCCTGCAGCGCATCGGGCGACCACCGACGTACCGCCCGGTCGATGACGACCGCCGCCTCGGGCGTGGACTCCTGCTCCTCCTGGCGCACCATGAGCTCGTCACGGTGAGCGGTGGCGCGCCAGTGGATGCGGCGCATGGAGTCGCCCGAGGCGTAGGGGCGGGCGACGAGGTTGTCGGCGCCCTGACCCAGCTGGTCCGTCGTCGTATGGAGCAGGCCGCCCGTCGCGCCGGCGTAGTCGATCAGCGGGGCGAGGTCGACGACCGCCGGGGCGACGGTCACCGGGGTGCGCTGGCTGAACACCACCGTGCGCCGCGCGAGCCCGAACGGGTCGGACGACTGCACCGTGAGCGGACCCAGCGAGTGCACCCCGCGCCTGGCGCCGGTGACGGTGTAGACGAGGTCGATGCTCCTGGCGCCGCCGCGCTCGCCGCCGAGGAACCCCGACCCGAGCGCGGGGAAGGCGCCGGCGGCCTTGCCGCGCAGTCCCTTCGGAAGCGCGTCACGCCACGTCCCCGGCGCGGTGGGCAGCGCCGTGCGCACGCCGACGCGCACGGCCACACGGGCCTCCGACCCCACCGAGACGACGTCGGGCGAGAGCGAGCGGGTCACCGACTCGGTGCGGCGGCCGGCATAGAGTGACGCGACGCTCGCCGCGACGACGGCAAGCAGCAGGATGCCGAAGTACATCAGCTCGGCCAGGCTCGCCTCCTGCGCGACGACGAGGCAGACGATCGCCAGGACGAGCGCGCCGGTGCCCCGGACTGTCAGCGGCCACACTCGTCTCATCGGCGGACTCACTGACGTGAGGCGATCGGCACTCGCACGCTCGCCGCGATGCGCTCCAGGATCGTGGCGATCGCGTCGGCCGCATTGCCGCCGCGCGCGCCGCCGGCGGCACGGGTGGGGATGAGGCGGTGCGCGAACACGGGCGCGAGGAGCGCCGTGATGTCGTCCGGGATGACGAACGCCCGCCCGTCGAGGGCGGCCCACACCTTGGCGGCCCGGACGAGCTGCAGCGTCGCGCGCGGGCTGGCGCCCAGACGCAGGTCGCTGTGACTGCGGGTCGCCTGAGCGAGTCCGACGGCGTAGTCCTCGATGGCGGGCGCCACGTGCACCGCGCGCGCCCATCCGATGAGGCCCGAGACCTCGTCGGCCGAGACCACGGCGGCGAGCTGGTCGAGCGGGTTCACGGTGTCGCGCTGGCGGAGCATGAGCGCCTCCGAGCGGGGGTCGGGGTATCCCATGGAGATGCGCATCATGAAGCGGTCGCGCTGGGCCTCGGGAAGGGCGTACGTCCCCTCCATCTCCAGCGGGTTCTGCGTCGCGACCACCAGGAACGGCTCGGGGACGAAGTGCGTGCGCCCGTCGACGGTGACCTGCCGCTCCTCCATCGCCTCGAGCAGGGCCGACTGCGTCTTGGGGGAGGAACGGTTGATCTCGTCCGCGATCACGATGTTGGCGAAGATCGCACCCGGCTTGAACTCGAACTCCCGGTCGACCGGGTTGTAGACGCTAACCCCCGTGACGTCACCCGGCAGGAGGTCGGGGGTGAACTGGATCCGCCGCACGGTCGCATCCACCGACGTCGCGAGCGCCCGGGCGAGCATCGTCTTGCCGACGCCCGGCACGTCCTCGATGAGCAGGTGGCCTTCTGCGAGGAGGCAGACCAGCGCGCTGCGCACCGCCTCGGGCTTTCCGTCGATGACGCTGCCGACCGCGTCGAGGATCGCGTCCGTGATGCGCGCGAACCCGTCCGCCGTCAGCCCGGCCCCGTGCGCGCCGGGTCCGGCATCCGTCATGGCGGTATCGACCATCGCGGCCTCCTGGTCCGCTCGTCCGAGCGGTTCGGCGGGTGAGAGCGGGCTCCCTCGCCCACGGCTCGATCCTATCCGCGCGCAGGCGGGGCGGCACTGGGAGGATGCCGTGGGCTCGAGGAGCCACGCCGCGCGCCCGGCGATACCGTCCCGCGCGCCGGATCCCGCGCAGGTGCGGCACGACCGCCGGGGGGAGCATGATGTGAGCATGAGCGAAGACGCCCCTCGCCGCCGCTGGGCGCTCCCGGCACTCCTGATCGGCATCGGCCTGGTGGTCGTGATCGCCGTCGTGGTCATCGTCGCTCGCGGCGGCCCGCAGGAGTACCCGGCCGATACGCCGGAAGGCGTCGTCCAGCGCTACTCGCAGGCCCTGATCGACGGGGACTTCGAGGGTGCGCTCGAGTATGTCGTACCCGAGATCGCCGACGACTGCGAGCGGGACTGGTTCGCTGCCGAGGATTACCGGGTGGCGCTCGTCCGCACGACCGAGCGCGAGTCGGGCACGACGGTCGACGTGCTCATCACCGCCGTATACGGGTCGGGCCTGCTCGGCCCGGGGGAGTCGGAGTCCGAGGGCAGCTTCCTGCTGGTGCAGGAGGACGGCGAGTGGCTCATCGAGCGCGCGCCGTGGCAGCTGTCGCTGTGCGGGGAGCTCGGACTGTGACCGGCGCACCCGCACCGGCACCTGCACCCGCGCCCGCGCGCGCCGGCGGCGGCGCCGGGGCCGTCGTGCGGCGGATCATCCTCCTGTCGCTCCTGTTCGCCCTCATCACGGTGGCGGCGATCGGGATCTCGGGTCTGCTGGCGCGGGCGATCGGCTTCGAGCAGGTGATCGCGGAGGGGGAGGCATCCCTCGCCCGTTCGCTCGCCTTCGCCGTCATCGGCACCCCCCTCGCCGCAGCGCTGTGGTGGTGGCAGCGTCGGCGCCTCGCGGAGCCGGCGGAGCGGGCGTCGCTGGTGTGGACGCTGTACCTGACGGCGATGACGCTGACGGCGCTCGTGACCGCGACCGTGTCGCTCGCGCTGACGGCGAACGGGGGGATCGACGGCGAATGGCGGCCCGACGACGCCGCTGCGGCGCTGGTGTGGGCCGGCGTGTGGGTGTGGCACCGGCGGATGCGCCGGCACGCCCGCACGGCGCCGACACGGCTCGCCGACCTCCCCGTGCAGCTCAGCGCGGTCTGGGGACTCGTGATCGGCGCCCTGGGGGCCGTCGCCGCGATCGCGGCCCTGATCGCTCGGGCGCTCACCGGCGGAGCCGGCCTGCTCGCGAGCGGCGGACTCTGGTGGCAGACCGTCCTGCAGTCGCTCGTCTGGCTCGCACTCGGCGCGGGGATCTGGTGGTGGCACTGGCACCGCGAGGGCGCGCGCGGTGCGCCCGGGCTGTTCGCCGCCGTGCTCCTGGTCATCGTGGTGGGCGCCGCGGCGGCCACCACGCTCATCGCGCTGGCGAACACCCTCCACACCGTGTTGAGGATGCTCGTCTCCGGCGCCACCGCGGACGTGCTCGCCCCGCTGGACATGGCCGTCGCGGCTGCCGCGGTCGGAGCCGTCCTATGGGTGTACCACGCGGGCGTCCTCGGCTCGCGCCCCGACGGCGCACGTCAGGCCGGGCGTCTCGTGGTCTCGGCGATCGCGCTCATCCAGGCCGCGAGCGGTTTCGGCGTGATCGTCAACGCGCTGCTGGCGAGCGTCGCCTCGTCGCTCGTCGACGACGAGAGCCTGAACCTTCTGCTCGGGGGCATCAGCGCCCTCCTCGTGGGCGGAGGGGCGTGGTGGGCGGCATGGCGGCCCGACCGCGGCGGGGCTGCGGATGCGGCCGACGCCGGCCGGCGCGTCTATCTCGTGGTGATCTTCGGTGCCAGCGCCATCGCGGCCGTGGTGACGCTCCTGCTCATCGGCTACCGCCTCTTCGAGTTCGCGCTGGGGGAGGGGGAGCCCGGCGGCCTGCTGGAGTACATCCGGGCGCCCCTCGGCGTGCTGAGTGCGACCGCCGTCGTCTTCGCGTACCACTTCGCCATCTGGCGACGCGACCGTGCCGCGGCGCCCCGGTCGGCGCGGCGCCGGATCGGGCGGGTGATCCTCGTCTCGGGCGGCGACGTGTCGTCGCTGGGCGTCGCGGTCCGCTCGGCGACGGGGGCCGCGGTGTCGGTGTGGCCGGCGGCGGACGGGGAGGCGACCCTGGCAGCGGACCCCGCGCCGGTGCTCGCCGCGCTGGAGCAGGTCTCCGCGCCGCGGGTGCTCGTCCTGGCCGAGTCCGCCGGCGGCGTGCGGGTGGTGCCGCTCGCCGACTGAGCGGCCGTGCGCGTGGCTCGCGTCATGCTGCGAGCGGGTTAGACTGTAGGCAGCTCTCCGCGAGGCGGCATCCAGGCCAACTCCCCCAGGACGGAAACGTAGCAAGGGTAACCAGGCTCTGCCGGGTTCGCGGAGAGTCTTAATTTTTCCGGGCGCCTGCGGCGGCGAAGGGGCCGTCGAGCACCGCCCACTGCAGCAGCATGATGGTCTTCGCGTCCTGGATCCGCCCGTCGCGCACCATCGTGAGCGCCTCGTCGATGTGCGGCTCGAGCAGCTCGATGTGCTCGCCGTCCTCCTCGACGCCGCCGCGGTCGCCCGTCCGCGTCGAGGCGTCGTACGGCGCGGCGAAGAAATGCAGCCGCTCGGTGACCGACCCGGGGCTCATGTACACGTCCCACACGTGCTCGAGCTCGCCGATGTCGACACCGGTCTCCTCGGCGGTCTCGCGCCGGATGGCCGTCACGGCGTCGTCCTCGTCGAGGAGGCCGGCGGCCGTCTCGATCAGCATCCCGTCCGGGTGGTCGTTGACGTACACGGGGTACCGGAACTGCCGCGTCAGCAGCACGGTACGGCGGGCGGGGTCGTAGAGCAGCACGGTCGCGCCGTTGCCGCGATCGTACGTCTCGCGCTGCTGCGTCTCCCAGCGGCCCGACGGGGTGCGGTAGTCCAGGGTCGTGCGCCGCAGCACGTGCCACGCGGACGCCAGGACCTCCACCTCGGTCACCCGCACGTCCGGGTTGCGGTCGAGGTCGCGCCCCGTGCGGTCGAGCCCAGTCCTGCCGCGGTGGTCGGGGACGTCGATACCGGGCCGGGGCGCATCCATGACCCGAGGGTAGCCGAGCGCACCGGCGCCCCCGCCCCGGCGCCCGATGCGGCCGCCTGCCTGGCCGAGCACTCCGGCCCGACCGTAGGCTGGACCGGTGGCGCAGAGCATCTACATCACGTCGGCCGAAGGCCACTCCGGGAAGTCCACGGTCGCGCTCGGCGTGCTCGACGCGCTGAGCCACGCGACACCGCGTGTGGGGGTGTTCCGGGCCATCGCGCGCTCGACGATCGAGCGCGACTACGTGCTCGAGATGCTCCTGGACCACGACGGGGTGGATCTCGCGTACGACGACTGCTTCGGCGTCACCTATGACGACGTCCGCCATGATCCGGATGCCGCTCTCGCTACGATCGTCGAGCGCTACAAGGCCGTCGAGGCCCAGTGCGACGCGGTGGTGATCCTCGGCAGCGACTACACCGACGTCGGCAGCCCCGCCGAGCTGGCGTACAACGCGCGCATCGCGGCGAACCTCGGCGCCCCCGTGCTGCTCGTGCTGGGTGGTCGGTCGGCTCAGAACCAGACCCAGCCGGAGCAGCTGGGCTCGTCGCTGCCGCGCACGCCGGAGGAGGTGGGGCAGATCGCCGATCTGGCGCTCGCCGAGCTCCAGCACGGCCGCGCCAAGCTCTTCGCCGTCGTCGCGAACCGTGCCGATCCCGAGCGGCTCGATGAGACCATCGCCGCGCTGCGCCGTTCGATCCAGGCGCACTCCCACGAGACCTCCGCCGGCGCCTCGGGCGAGACGGTGCCGGTGTGGGCCCTCCCCGAGGACCGCTATCTCGTCGCCCCGTCGATCCGCGGCATCATGCGCTCGGTCGACGGCGAGCTGATCGGCGGCGACCCCGACCGGCTCACGCGCGAGGCGCTGGCCGTCGTGGTCGCGGGCATGTCCATGGTCAACGTGCTGCCGCGCCTGCTGGATGGTGCGGTGGTCGTCATCCCCGCCGACCGCTCCGAGGTCCTGCTCGCCACGCTGCTGGCCAACGCGTCGGGCACGTTCCCGTCCATCTCCGGCATCGTCCTCAACGGCGGCTTCGAGATCCCCGAGCCGGTGACGCGGCTCCTGGAGGGCCTGGGCTCCAGCGTCCCCATCATCACCACCGAGCTCGGCACGTACGAGACGTCGGTGCGGATCATGGGCACGCGCGGCCGCCTGGCCGCCGACTCGCAGCGCCGCTACGACACCGCCCTCGCGCTGTTCGAGCAGAGCGTCGACACCGACGAGCTGCTCACGGCGTTCGGCGTCGCCCGCGCGACCGTGGTCACGCCCCTCATGTTCGAGTTCCAGCTCATCGAGCGGGCGCGCGCGCAGCGCAAGAGGATCGTCCTGCCCGAGGGCGACGACGACCGCGTGCTGCGCGCCGCAGCCACGGTCCTCAAGCGCGGCATCGCGGACCTCGTGATCCTCGGCGAGCCGTTCGAGGTGCGCGCCCGCGCGATCGAGCTCGGCATCGACATCAAGGCCGCCGAGGTGCTCTCGCCGCTGGACGCCGTCCACGTGCACAAGTTCGCCGAGGAGTACGCCCGGCTGCGGGCCCACAAGGGCGTCACCGTGAGCCAGGCGGCCGACACCGTCACCGATGTCTCGTACTTCGGCACGATGATGGTGCACCTCGGGCTCGCCGACGGCATGGTCTCGGGGGCGGCGCACACCACCGCCCACACGATCCGGCCGGCGTTCGAGGTGATCAAGACGAAGCCGGGTGTCTCGGTCGTGTCGAGCGTCTTCCTCATGGCCCTCGCCGACCGCGTGCTCGTCTACGGCGACTGCGCGGTCATCCCCGACCCCACCAGCGAGCAGCTCGCCGACATCGCGATCTCGTCCGCCGCGACGGCGGCGCAGTTCGGGATCGAGCCCCGCGTCGCGATGCTGTCGTACTCGACGGGGGAGTCCGGGTCCGGTGCGGACGTCGAGAAGGTGCGGGATGCCACGGCCCTGGTCCGCTCCCGCGCCCCCGAGCTGCTCGTGGAAGGCCCCATCCAGTACGACGCCGCCGCCGACGCCGCCGTGGCCGCGGCGAAGATGCCGGACTCGGAGGTCGCCGGCCGCGCGACGGTCTTCGTCTTCCCCGACCTCAACACCGGCAACAACACCTACAAGGCCGTGCAGCGATCGGCCGGCGCGGTCGCGATCGGACCGGTGCTGCAGGGGCTGAACAAGCCGATCAACGACCTGTCGCGCGGGGCGCTCGTCGACGACATCGTCAACACGATCGCCATCACGGCGATCCAGGCGCAGGGGGAGTGAACGCATGACACCGGTGCTCGTCATCAACAGCGGGTCGTCGTCGTTCAAGTACCAGCTGCTGGACATGGACACCGAGCGGACGCTGGCGTCCGGCCTCGTCGAGCGGATCGGCGAGTCTGTCGGCGTCGCGCGGCACACGGTGTACGCCGCGCCGACGGACGGCGCCTCGCCGACCTTCCTCGACGCCACCCGCACGCGCGAGCTGCCGATCCCCGATCACACCGCGGGCTTCGCCGTCATGCTCGACGCGTTCGCCTCCGACGGTCCCTCGCTGACCGACACGCCGCCCGTCGCGGTCGGCCACCGGGTCGTCCACGGCGGGGCGCGGTTCTTCGAGCCCACCCTCATCACGCCGCTCGTCGAGATCAACATCGACGAGCTCGCCGTGCTCGCCCCGCTGCACAACCCCGCGAACCTCGCGGGCATCGTGGCAGCGCGCGACGCGTTCCCCGACGTCCCGCACGTGGCGGTGTTCGACACCGCGTTCCACCAGACGCTGGCTCCCGCCGCCTACACGTACGCGATCGACACCGAGGTCGCGGCATCCCACCGCATCCGGCGCTACGGCTTCCACGGCACCTCGCACAAGTTCGTCAGCGAGGCGGCGGCGGCCTTCCTCGGGCGCCCGCTGGGCGAGCTCAAGCAGATCGTGTTCCACCTGGGCAACGGGGCGTCGGTCACCGCGATCGACGGCGGACGCTCCATCGACACCTCGATGGGCTTCACGCCTCTCGAGGGGCTGGTCATGGGCACCCGGTCGGGCGACATCGACCCCGCCGTGCTGTTCCAGCTCGCCCGTCGCGCCGGCCTGTCGATCGACGAGCTGGACGACCTGCTGAACAAGCGCAGCGGGCTGCTCGGGCTCGCCGGCTCCAACGACCTGCGCGACATCCGCGCCGCCGTCGAACGCGGCGACGAGCGGGCGATCCTCGCCTTCGAGGTGTACGTGCACAGGCTGCGCGCCTATGCCGGCGCCTACCTGGCGCAGCTCGGCGGCGCCGACGTCATCTCGTTCACGGCGGGCGTCGGCGAGAACGCGCCGCACGTGCGCGCGGGCGCGCTGGAGACCCTCGGCTTCGCCGGAGTCGAGATCGATCCGGTCCGCAATGAGGCGCAGGAGCGCGGCATCCGGATCATCTCGACGGATGCCTCGGCCGTGACCGTCCTCGTTGTGCCGACCGACGAAGAGCTCGAGATCGCCCGGCAGACGCTGGGCGTCGCCCGTCCCTGAACGTCACGGGGTGTCGGCTGGGCTCCCGCCCGCATTACGCTTTGCTGAGCGGCGCGACGGAGTGCCGACGCATCCACCCGCTCCCCTCGCTCCCCGGAGGTCCTGTGGCTCCCGACGCCCTGCCCGATCTGACCGCCTTCGACGCCGTGCTGTTCGATCTGGACGGCGTGCTGACGCCCACCGCCGAAGTGCACATGCACGCGTGGCAGACGATGTTCGAGGAGCTGTTCGCGGCCTGGGACATCACGCCGGCGTACACGGAGCGCGACTACTTCGACTACCTGGACGGGAAGAAGCGGTACGACGGGGTGGCGAGCCTGCTGCGCTCCCGCGACGTCGAGGTGCCGTGGGGCGATCCGTCCGACGATCCCTCCGCCGAGACGGTGTGCGGCATCGGCAACCGCAAGAACGCGGTCTTCGAACGCGTGCTGCGCGCCGAGGGGATCGCCCCGTACCCCGGGTCGCTGCGGGTGCTGGACCTGCTGGCGGATGCCGGGACTCCGGTCGCGGTCGTCTCGAGCTCGAAGAACGCCGAGGAGGTGCTCGCCGCCGCCGGCATCCGCGACCGATTCACCGTCGTGATGGACGGCGTCATCGCCGAGCGCGACCACCTGGCGTCCAAGCCCGCCCCCGACGTCTTCGTCGAGGCCGCCAAGATGCTGGGCGTCGAGCCCGCCCGAAGCGCCGCGGTCGAGGACGCCATCAGCGGCGTGCGCTCGGCCGCGTCCGGCGGATTCGGGCTCGTCGTCGGCGTCGATCGCGGTGTCGGGGAGGACGACCTCCTGGACGCCGGCGCCCATGTGGTGGTGCAGGACCTGGAGGAGTTCGCGCGATGATCAACCGCGATCGGTTCCCCGTCGACCCCTGGCGGTTCGTCGAGAAGTCGTTCGACATCGACGACGCGGGCGTCACCGAGACGCTCTTCGCCGTCGGCAACGGCTACCTCGGCATGCGCGGCAACCACCCCGAGGGTCGCTTCGCCCATGAGCACGGCACGTTCATCAACGGCTTCCACGAGACGTTCCCGATCCGCCACGCCGAGCAGGCCTACGGCTTCGCCGAGGTGGGGCAGACGATCATCAACGCGCCCGACGCGAAGATCATGCGCGTCTACGTCGACGACGAGCCGCTGTCGCTCGACGTGGCCGACCTGCGCGAGTACGAGCGCGTCCTCGACATGCGCGACGGCGTGCTGCGTCGCCATCTCATCTGGGTGACCCCGTCCGGCAAGGAGGTGCAGATCGAGTTCGAGCGGATGGTGCCCTTCGAGGAGAAGCACCTCGCCGTCATGACGATCGACGTCACCGTCCTCAACGCCGACGCTCCGGTGACCGTGAGCTGCCAGATGATCAACCGTCAGGACGGCGAGGACGTCTACGGCGGCACGCCCTCGGCGCCCAAGCGCGCCGGGTTCGATCCGCGCAAGACGGAGCGGTTCCACGAGCGCGTGCTGCAGCCGCAGGAGTACTGGCAGGACCGGCTGCGCTCCGCGCTGTCGTACCGCGCGACGGAGTCCGGCATGACGATCGCGATCGTCGCCGATCACCTGGTCGAGACCGCCAACGAGCACACCTCGCGCACCCTCATCGAGCCCGACATCGCCAAGAACGTCTTCCGCGTGCAGGCGAAGGCGGGCGTGCCGATCCGCGTCACCAAGCTCGTCAGCTATCACACGTCGCGCGGCGTGCCGTCGCGCGAGCTCGTCGACCGCTGCCGTCGCACCCTCGACCGTGCGCTGGCCGAGGGCGTGGACGCGATCCGCGCGCAGCAGCGGTCGTGGCTCGACGCGTTCTGGGAGCGGTCGGACGTGCGCATCGGCGGACACGACGACCTGCAGCAGGCGACCCGCTGGTGCCTGTTCCAGCTCGCGCAGGCGTCGGCCCGCGCCGACGGTCAGGGCGTGCCGGCGAAGGGCATGACGGGGTCGGGGTACTCGGGCCACTACTTCTGGGACACCGAGATCTACGTGCTCCCCTTCCTCGCGTACACGACCCCGCTGTGGGCGCGCAACGCGCTGCGCATGCGCTACCTCATGCTCCCCGCCGCGCGTCGGCGCGCCTTCCAGCTGAACGAGGCGGGGGCGCTCTTCCCGTGGCGGACGATCAACGGGGAAGAGGCATCCGCCTACTACGCCGCCGGCACGGCGCAGTACCACATCAACGCCGACGTCAGCTATGCGCTGGCGAAGTACGTGCGCGCCACGGGAGACGAGGAGTTCCTCTTCCGCGAGGGCGTCGACATCGCCGTCGAGACGGCGAGGCTGTGGGCGACGCTCGGGTTCTGGCGCTCGAACGACGGCGTCATCGACGGCGAGGGCGACTCGTTCCACATCCACGGCGTCACCGGCCCCGACGAGTACACGACGGTCGTCAACGACAACCTCTTCACGAACGTCATGGCGCGGTTCAATCTCCGATTCGCGGCCCGCACCGTGCGCGAGATGGCAGAGATCGACGGCGAGGTGTACCGCCAGATGGTCGACCGCCTGTCGCTGGAGCCCGGCGAGCCCGACGCCTGGGAGCGGGCCGCAGAGGCGATGCACATCCCGTTCAGCCCGACTCTCGGCATCCACCCGCAGGACCATGTGTTCCTCGAGCGCGAGATCTGGGACCTCGAGAACACCCCTCCCGACAAGCGGCCGCTGCTGCTGCACTTCCACCCGCTCGTCATCTACCGGTACCAGGTGCTCAAGCAGGCCGACGTCGTGCTCGCGCTGTTCCTGCAGGGGAACCACTTCTCGGCGGAGGACAAGCTCGCCGACTTCGAGTACTACGACCCGCTGACCACGGGCGACTCGACGCTGTCGGCGGTCGTGCAGGCGATCCTCGCTGCGGAGGTCGGCTACCAGGACCTCGCGCTGGAGTACTTCCGCGAGTCGATCTTCGTCGACCTCGGCGACCTGCACCACAACGCCGCCGACGGTGTGCACGTGGCGTCGGCGGGCGGCGTGTGGACGGCGCTCGTCTCGGGCTTCGGCGGCATGCGCGACCACTTCGGCGAGTTGTCGTTCGACCCGCGTCTGCCCGCGGCGTGGCCGTCGCTGGAATTCGTGGTGCACTGGCACGGCACGCCGCTGACCGTGACGGTCACGCGCGACGAGCTGCGGGTGCGCGCGGGGGCCGGCGACCCGGTGGGCTTCAGCGTGCGCGGCGTCGGCTACGTGGTCGGCGCCGGAGAGCAGGTCGTGGTGGCGCTGGAGGGGCAGGGCCCGGTGATCTCGGGACGCCCGACGCTGCGCGAGCTGGGCGACGCGCGTCGCGAGGACGGCTCGCTGCTGTCGGCGTCGGTGCCCACCGTGACCTCGTCCATCCCGATCGTGGTGGGGGCGGCGGACCTCGAGCAGGGGGTCGACGTCTGAGCCCGCGCCGAGACGCGTCGTGCCGGCGCGGCGAGATCCCGCGTGCCGGCGGGACCGCCCCCGATCCGGCCGCCGGGATGTCGGACGCACGCCGTAGGCTGGGGGAGTGACCACCGCCCTCTACCGCCGCTACCGGCCCGAGTCGTTCGGCGAGATGATCGGGCAGTCGCAGGTCACCGAACCCCTCATGACCGCCCTGCGCAGCGACAGGGTCGGCCACGCGTACCTGTTCTCGGGCCCGCGCGGCTGCGGCAAGACGACGTCGGCCCGCATCCTCGCCCGCTGCCTCAACTGCGCTCAGGGGCCGACCGACACCCCGTGCGGCACGTGCGACAGCTGCGTCGAGCTGGGGCGCGGCGGCGGCGGATCGCTCGACGTGGTCGAGATCGACGCGGCGAGTCACAACGGCGTCGACGACGCGCGCGATCTGCGCGAGCGTGCCGTGTTCGCGCCCGCCCGCGACCGGTTCAAGATCTTCATCCTCGACGAGGCGCACATGGTGACGCCGCAGGGCTTCAACGCCCTGCTCAAGCTCGTCGAAGAGCCGCCCGATCACGTCAAGTTCATCTTCGCCACGACCGAGCCCGAGAAGGTCATCGGCACGATCCGCTCGCGCACGCACCACTACCCGTTCCGGCTCGTGCCTCCCGCGGCGATGCTCGAGTACGTCGAGCAGCTGTGCGCGCAGGAGGGCGTCGAGGTCGAGCAGGGCGTTCTGCCGCTCGTGGTCCGCGCGGGCGGCGGCTCCCCGCGAGACACGCTGTCGCTCCTGGATCAGCTCATCGCCGGTTCCGACCCCGGCACCGGGTCCGAGGCGATGACCGTGCGGTACGCACGGGCCGTCGCCCTGCTCGGGTACACGCACGCCGAGCTGCTCGACGAGGTCGTCGACGCCTTCGCCGCATCCGACGCCTCGGCGGCGTTCGCCGCCGTCGACCGGGTCGTGCAGACGGGTCAGGATCCCCGCCGCTTCGTCGACGACCTGCTGGAACGCCTGCGCGACCTGATCGTCGTCGCCGCGACCGGCCAGGACGCCGCCGCCGTCCTGCGGGGCGTCTCGGCCGACGACCTCACCCGCATGCGACGACAGGCCGACGCCTTCGGCTCGTCGCGGCTGTCGCGCATCGCCGACCTCGTCGTGGGCACGCTCGACGACATGACCGGCGCCACCTCGCCGCGCCTGCAGCTCGAGCTCATGGTCGCCCGCGTGCTCGCCAGAGGGGCGGATGCCGCGCCCGCCGAGCTCCCGGCCCGCGCCGCCGCTCCCGTCCCGGCCGTCGCTCCCGCTCCCGCCGCCCCGACGGCTCCCTCGGCCGCTCCGGCCGAGCAGCACCCGACGGCCCCGGCGGACGCGCCGACGACGCCCGCGGCCGCGCCG
>NZ_JBSHLB010000002.1:617059-696561 GCF_053619935.1 Microbacterium sp. NPDC055455 | reverse complement strand
GGCGACGATCTCGCGAACCACGGTCGAGGCCAGGTCCTGCACGGGCACTTCGGTGAAGGCGCCGCCGTAGCGGCCCACGGGCGTGCGCAGGGGAGCGCACAGGACGATGTCGTCCGGGTTCTTGGCGGTGCCGGTGCCGGTGGCGTTGTCGGAATTCTTGGCGTTGTCGGGGTTGGTGCCGGAGGTGGTCATGGGGAGCCTTTCGTCTTCTTCTCTTGGGGTGGATCGGTGAAACGTGGTCGTCGCAAAGCAGTCGGCCGGGGCACGTGCGGACCCGGCGCGATGCGTCAGTGCCGCTGGGCCGCGAGGTCCCCGGCGATGGTGGTGGCCGTCTCCAGGACGGCGGGGAGGAAGTCGCGCAGGAGGTCGTCGACGTCGTGGGCGGCGGTCTGGGTGGATACGTTGATGGCCGCCACCGTCCGGCCGTCGGTGCCGCGGATGGGGGCGGCCAGGGAGCGCAGCCCCGGCTCGAGCTCCTGGTCGACCAGCGCCCAGCCCTGGGCGCGGATCTGCTTCAGCTCGCGGCGCAGCTCCTTCTCGGTGCCCAGCGATCGCGGCGCCAGGCGCTCGACCTCGGTGGCGGCGAAGTACGCGTCGAGGTCGTCGGCGGGCAGATCGGCCAGCAGCACGCGGCCCATCGACGTGGCGTAGGCGGGGAAGCGGGTGCCCAGGGTGATGGACACGGTCATGATGCGCCGGACCGGCACGCGCGAGACGTAGACGATATCGGAGCCATCGAGCACCGACATCGAGCTGGACTCGTCGACGCGGGCCGACAGCTGCTCCAGTCGCGGCTGGGCGATGGCCGGCAGCGACAGGCTGGACAGGTAGGAGTAGCCCAGCTCGAGAATGCGCGGGGTGAGCCAGAACTCGGAGCCGTCCGTGCCCGCGTAGCCGAGGTCGACGAGCGTGTGCAGGAAGCGGCGGGTGGTGGCGCGGGCCAACCCGGTGGCCTCGGCGACCTGCGCCAGCGTCTGCCGCGGGCGTTCGGCGCCGAATGCGCGGATGACGGACAGCCCGCGTGCCAGGGACTGGACGTGGAGGGCGTCGGGGGCCTTCGGTTCGTTCATGGGGACCTCTCGGGGGCTCGGGTCGTGCGGTCGGCGGCGGTGTTTTTGCTTGGCGACGCAGTGCGCTATGCGAACCACTGTACAACCTGCGAACGCCAGTGTACAGTTTCGGTCATGCTTGACAAGACCATTTCCTCCGCAGATGCCGCGGTGGCCGACATCCCCGACGGCGCGTCCATCGCCGTGGGCGGTTTCGGCCTGGTCGGCATCCCCTCCGTCCTCATCGCCGCGCTGCGCGAACTCGGCTCCGGCGACCTGACCATCATTTCCAACAATTGCGGCACCGACGGCTTCGGCCTGGGCACGCTCCTGGAGGACCGGCGCATCAGCCGGACCATCGGCTCGTACATCGGGTCGAACAAGGAGTACGCGCGCCAGTACCTGGCCGGCGAGCTGTCCGTCGAGTTCACGCCGCAGGGCACCCTGGCCGAGCGCATGCGTGCCGGCGGCGCGGGCATCCCGGCGTTCTACACCACCGCCGGCGTGGGCACGCAGGTCGCCGAGGGCGGGCTGCCGCGCCGCTACGCCGTCGACGGCTCGATCGCCGTCGCATCCCCGGTCAAGGACGTGCGCAGCTTCGACGTCTCGGGCGCCGCGCGCGACTATGTGCTGGAAGAGGCGATCGTCACCGACTTCGCGCTCGTCCACGCGCTCAAGGGCGACCGCCACGGCAACCTCGTCTTCAACAAGGCGGCGCGCAACTTCAACCCGCTCGCCGCGATGGCCGGGCGCGTGTGCATCGCTCAGGTCGAAGAGCTCGTCGAACCGGGCGAGCTGGATCCCGACGCCATCCACCTGCCCGGCATCTACGTGCACCGCATCGTGGAGGTCGGAGCCGACATCGAGAAGCGCATCGAACGACGAACGGTCTCGGTCGCCCGGGCCGCCGCGCGCGAGATGCCGGAAGGAGCCTGACATGGCGCTCAGCCGCAATGAGATGGCCGCGCGCGCGGCTGCGGAGCTCGCCGACGGGGCCTACGTCAACCTCGGCATCGGCCTGCCGACGCTCGTGCCGAACTTCGTGCCCGACGGCGTGACGGTCGTGCTGCAGTCCGAGAACGGCATCCTCGGCGTCGGCCCGTACCCGACGGAGGAGAGCGTCGATCCCGACCTCATCAACGCCGGCAAGGAGACCGTCACGACCCTTCCGGGCGCCGCGTTCTTCGACTCCGCGACGAGCTTCGGCATGATCCGCGGCGGCAAGATCGACGCCGCCATCCTCGGCGCCATGCAGGTCTCGGCGACGGGTGACCTCGCGAACTGGATGATCCCCGGCAAGATGGTCAAGGGCCCGGGCGGCGCGATGGACCTCGTGCACGGAGCCGCGAAGGTCATCGTGCTCATGGAGCACGTCGCCAAGGACGGCTCGGCCAAGATCGTGGACGAGTGCACGCTGCCCCTCACCGGCCGGGGCGTCGTGGACCGCATCATCACCGACCTCGCCGTCATCGATGTGACCGATGCCGGCCTCGTGCTCGTCGAGACCGCGCCGGGTGTCACCGTCGAGGAGGTCATCGCCGCGACAGAGCCCCGACTCACCGTCTCCGAACAGCTGGAAGTGATCTCATGACCCGTGAAGACATCGTCATCGTCGCCGCCGCGCGCACGCCGCAGGGGCGGCTGAAGGGCCAGCTCGCGCCGCTGACCGCGGTGCAGCTCGGCAGCGCAGCGATCAAGGGCGCCCTCGACAAGAGCGGCATCCCCGCCGACGCCGTCGACGCGGTGCTCGTCGGGCAGGTGCTCGCCGCCGGCAGCGGCCAGAACCCTGCGCGGCAGGCGGCCGTGGGGGCCGGCATCGGGTGGGACGTGCACTCGGGCTCGGTCAACAAGGTGTGCCTCTCCGGGCTCACCGCCGTCATCGACGGCGCCCGAATGATCGCCGTGGGGGACGCGACGGTCGTGGTCGCCGCCGGCATGGAGTCCATGACCCGTGCGCCGCACCTCCTGATGGGCTCGCGCGACGGATGGGCGTACGGTTCGATCGAAGTGCTCGACCACATGGCGCACGACGGGCTGACCGACGCATACGACCGGGAGAGCATGGGCGCGTCGACGGAGCGGCACAACGGCCGGCTCGAGGTCACGCGGGAAGCGCAGGATGCCGTCGCCGCCCGCTCGCACCAGCGCGCCGCGGCCGCCCAGGCCGACGGAGTGTTCGACGCCGAGATCGTGCCGGTGGAGATCCCGCAGCGCAAGGGCGACCCGGTGGTCGTGACGAAGGACGAGGGCGTGCGACCCGAGACGACGGTCGAGACCCTCTCGCGCCTGCGTGCCGCCTTCGCCGA
This sequence comes from Microbacterium sp. NPDC055455, assembly GCF_053619935.1. Lineage (NCBI taxonomy): Bacteria > Bacillati > Actinomycetota > Actinomycetes > Micrococcales > Microbacteriaceae > Microbacterium > Microbacterium sp. NPDC055455. Next base: position 693,206 of record NZ_JBSHLB010000002.1, on the reverse strand, counting down.
GGGCGGCTCGATCACGGCCGGCAACTCGTCGCAGATCTCCGACGGCGCCTCGGCGGTGGTGCTCACCCGGCGCTCGCACGCCGACGAGAACGGCTGGCCCGTCCTCGCGGTCGTCGGCGCCTCCGGGCAGGTCGCCGGTCCCGACAACTCGCTGCACTCGCAGCCCGCACGCGCGATCGAGAAGGCGCTCGAGAAGCAGGGGATCGCGGCATCCGACCTCGACATCGTGGAGATCAACGAGGCGTTCGGGGCCGTCGTGGCGCGGTCGCAGGCGGAGCTCGGACTGTCGGACGACGTCGTCAACCCGCACGGCGGTGGCATCGCGATCGGGCATCCCATCGGAGCCTCCGGCAACCGGCTGGTCGTCCACGCGGTGCACGAGCTCGTCCGCCGCGGCGGCGGGACGGCCGCGGTCGCGCTGTGCGGCGGGGGCGGTCAGGGGGACGCGCTGATCCTCACACGCTGAGCGGGTCAGTCCGCGAGGCGCTTGAGACGGTCCTTGCGGATCTTGCGCTCGTTCCCGTGGATGGGGGAGTCCTTGGCGACCGCCTCGCCGTGTGCGGCACGGCGCAGGTCGACGATGGCGCCGATCGCGAGGGCGAGCGAGATGCCCCAGCTGATCCAGGCGAGCACCTGGCGCCACGTGAAGGGCTCCTTCTCGCGGAGTCCCCTCAGCAGCGTCAAACCGCCCGTGACGGCGGTGAGGAGCCCGGTGCCGAAGAGGTACTTGCGCATGGGGCCACGTTAGCGCGGGGTGCGCGCACCCTGCGCCCCTTGACATGTGCGCGCTCGGTGCGTCAAGGGGCGCGGGCCGGGCGGAACGGCGCTGTTAGCCTGGGCGTGCCGAGTCCACGAAACCGTCAGGAGCCCGCGTGACAGAGCCCGCACACAGCGCCGACCTCGTCGTCGTCGCCAACCGCCTCCCCGTCGACCGGGTCGTCGACGCCGAGGGCGAGCAGGGGTGGCGTCGCTCACCCGGCGGGCTGGTGACGGCACTCGAGCCGGTGATGCGGCGGTCGGACGGCGCGTGGGTGGGCTGGCCGGGCCAGCCCGACATCGACGTCGAGCCGTTCGAGTTCGAGGGCACCTATCTCGTCCCCGTCGCCCTCAGCTCCGACGAGGTCGAGAAGTACTACGAGGGCATGTCGAACGACACCTTCTGGCCGCTCTACCACGACGTCATCGCGGAGCCGCGCTACCGGCGCGTGTGGTGGGACGCCTACGTGCGGGTCAACCGCCGCTTCGCCGAGGCCACGGCGGCGGTCGCGGCCGAGGGTGCGACCGTATGGGTGCAGGACTATCAGCTGCAGCTCGTGCCCCAGATGCTCCGCGACATGCGCCCCGACCTCACGATCGGGTACTTCCACCACATTCCCTTCCCGGCATACGGCCTCTACTCGCAGCTCCCGTGGCGGCGGCAGGTGCTCGAGGGCCTCCTCGGCGCCGACGTCATCGGCTTCCAGCGGGTGGCCGACGCGGGCAACTTCGCCCGGGCCGTCCGCCGTCAGCTGCGCTACGACACCAAGGCCACCGGCATCAGCGTCCCGAACCCCGATGGCACGACCCGGCGGGCGCTGGCCAAGGCCTTCCCCATCTCGATCGACGCCTCGTCCTACATCGAGCTCGCGCGTCGCGAGGACGTGCGGGCGCGTGCGCGGGAGATCCGGGAGAGCCTCGGGAACCCGAAGAAGATCCTGCTGGGGGTCGACCGCCTGGACTACACCAAGGGCATCCGCCACCGCATGAAGGCGTTCGGCGAGCTGCTCGAGGACGGCCGCATCTCGGTCGAGGACGTCACGCTGGTGCAGGTCGCGAGCCCCAGCCGCGAGCGCGTCGAGGCGTACATGCAGCTGCGGGACGAGATCGAGCTCACCGTGGGCCGCATCAACGGCGACCACGACACGATGGGGCACACCGCGATCCGCTACCTGCACCAGGCCTACCCGCGCGAAGAGATGGTCGCGCTGTTCCTGGCCGCCGACGTCATGCTCGTCACGGCGCTGCGGGACGGCATGAACCTCGTGGCCAAGGAGTACGTCGCGTCGCGCATCGACAACCGGGGGGTGCTCGTGCTGAGCGAGTTCGCCGGCGCCGCGGACGAGCTGCCGAGCGCGATCCGCATCAATCCCCACGACATCGACGGCATGAAGGACTCGATCATGCGCGCCATCGAGATGCCGTCCGCAGAGCAGGGCCGGCGCATGCGGGCGCTGCGCAAGAAGGTGATCGAGAGCGACGTCGCGCGCTGGTCCCGGTCGTTCCTCGACGCCCTGGACGCGGCGCGCCGCGGCCGCCCCGACGCCGGTGCCCACGCATGAGCGCCGCCCTCGACGACGACGCGCGAGCGCAGATCGCGCGAGTCGCGGCATCCGATCGGCTCCTGGTCGCCCTCGACTTCGACGGCACGCTCTCGCCCCTGGAGGACGAGCCGATGGATGCGCGGATGCTGCCGGCGGCTCGTGCGGCGGTCGACGCCCTCGTCGCCGTGCCCGACACCGTGGTCGCGTTCGTATCGGGCCGCAGCCTGAGCGATCTGCGCGTGATCGCCGAGCACGACGACGCCTCGCGGGTGCTCCTGGCCGGCTCGCACGGTGCGGAGTACTGGATCCCCGGTGAGGGCCTCTCCCGCCACGCCGAGGACGACGCCGACGCCGCACTGCGCGACGCGCTTCGGGCGCGCGCCGAGCAGGAGACCGCCCACCTCGAGGGGGTGTGGATCGAGCCGAAGACGTTCGGGTTCGGTGTGCACACCCGGCGGGCCGACCCGCAGGCCGCCGCGACGGCGAACCGGATGGTCGACGAGATCGTCTCGGCGGAGGCGCCGCAGTGGCGCCGGCGCACCGGGCACAACATCGTCGAGTACGCCTTCCGTCACGAGGGGAAGGACTCCGCGATCGCCGAGCTCCGCGCGCGGACGGCCGCCTCGGCGGTGCTCTTCGCGGGCGACGACGTGACCGACGAGGACGCGCTGGCGAGTCTCGGAGCGGCGGACCTCGGCGTCCACGTCGGCCGCGGGCCCACTGCGGCTACCGTGACGGTGCCCGACATCGCCGCTCTGGCCGCCCTTCTGGAGCGTCTCGCACAGGCGCGTACCGAGGCACGCGGCTGACGCGTCACAGCGGCCGAGCGCGCGCTGCCGCGGGAATACACTGAGTCAATGGCCCTGCCCGATTCGCCCGCTGACAACTCCATCGACATCAAGCCCCGCAGTCGCGTCGTCACCGACGGCATCGAAGCGACGACCTCCCGCGGCATGCTCCGCGCGGTCGGCATGGGCGACGCGGACTGGGACAAGCCGCAGATCGGCATCGCCTCCAGCTGGAACGAGATCACCCCGTGCAACCTGAGCCTCGACAGGCTCGCACAGGGCGCCAAGGAGGGCGTGCACGCGGGCGGCGGCTACCCGCTCCAGTTCGGCACCATCTCCGTCTCGGACGGCATCTCGATGGGCCACGAGGGCATGCACTTCTCGCTCGTCTCGCGCGAGGTCATCGCCGACTCGGTCGAGACGGTCATCATGGCCGAGCGCCTCGACGGCTCGGTGCTCCTCGCGGGCTGCGACAAGTCGATCCCCGGCATGCTGATGGCCTCCGCGCGGCTCGACCTCTCGAGCGTCTTCCTCTACGCCGGCTCGATCGCGCCCGGCTGGGTCAAGCTCTCGGACGGCACCGAGAAGGACGTCACCATCATCGACTCGTTCGAAGCCGTGGGCGCGTGCCTGGCCGGCAAGATGAGCGAGGCCGACCTCAAGCGCATCGAGTGCGCCATCGCCCCCGGCGAAGGCGCCTGCGGCGGCATGTACACCGCCAACACCATGGCCTCGGTCGCCGAGGCCCTCGGGCTCAGCCTGCCCGGGTCGGCCGCACCGCCGTCCGCCGACCGCCGCCGCGACTACTTCGCCCACCGGTCGGGGGAGGCGGTCGTGAACCTGCTCCGCCAGGGCATCACGACCCGCGACATCCTCACCAAGGAGGCGTTCGAGAACGCCATCGCCCTCGCCATGGCGCTCGGCGGGTCGACGAACGTCGTCCTGCATCTGCTGGCGATCGCGCGCGAAGCCGACGTCGACCTGAGCCTTCACGACTTCAACCGCATCGGCGACAAGGTGCCCCACGTGGCCGACATGAAGCCCTTCGGCCAGTACGTCATGAACGACGTCGACCGTCACGGCGGCATCCCGGTCATCATGAAGGCCATGCTCGACGAGGGCCTGCTGCACGGCGACGCCCTCACGGTCACCGGCAAGACGCTCGCCGAGAACCTCGCAGAACTCGACCCGGACCCCGTGGACGGCACCGTCATCCACCGCTTCGACGACCCCATCCACGAGACGGGCGGCATCACGATCCTGCACGGCACGATCGCGCCCGAGGGAGCGGTGGTGAAGTCGGCCGGCTTCGACGGCAACGTGTTCGAGGGTCCCGCGCGCGTGTTCGAGCGGGAGCGCGCCGCGATGGACGCCCTCGAGGCCGGCGAGATCGTCGCGGGCGACGTCGTCGTCATCCGCTACGAGGGCCCCAAGGGCGGCCCCGGCATGCGCGAGATGCTCGCCATCACCGCAGCCATCAAGGGCGCAGGCCTCGGAAAAGATGTACTACTCTTGACGGACGGACGATTCTCAGGCGGCACAACCGGCCTGTGCATCGGCCACATAGCACCCGAAGCGGTGGACGCTGGTCCCATCGCCTTCGTGCGCGATGGTGATCTGATACGGGTCGATATCGCGGCTCGCACTCTCGATCTACTCGTCGACGAGGCTGAGCTCGACTCCCGCCGCTTGGGCTGGGAGCCGCTTCCCCCGCGCTATACCCGTGGCGTCCTTGCCAAGTACTCCCGACTCGTGCGCTCCGCTGCGGAGGGCGCGACCACCGGTTGAGTCCGGCTTCCGACAAGCCCTCCGAACCGACTCAGAGGATCCTCACCATGTCACTCGACACCGCTGCCGTTCCGCGGCCGCCGGCCCGCACCGCCTCGACGCCCGTGCTCACGGGCGCGGAAGCGGTCGTCCGCTCCCTCGACCTGCTGGGGGTGACCGACGTCTTCGGCCTGCCCGGCGGCGCGATCATGCCCGTCTACGACCCGCTCATGGACGACGAGTCGGTCCGCCACATCCTCGTCCGGCACGAGCAGGGCGCAGGTCACGCCGCGGAAGGCTACGCCGCGGCATCCGGTCGTGTGGGCGTGGCGATCGCGACCTCCGGCCCCGGCGCCACCAACCTCGTGACGGCGATCGCCGACGCGTACATGGACTCGGTGCCGATCGTGTGCATCACCGGCCAGGTGTTCTCCACGCTCATGGGGACGGATGCCTTCCAGGAGGCCGACATCGTGGGCATCACCATGCCCATCACCAAGCATTCGTTCCTCGTCAAGCGCGCCGATGACATCCCCGGCGCCCTCGCGGCGGCCTTCGAGATCGCCTCGACCGGGCGCCCCGGGCCGGTGCTCGTGGACATCACGAAGGACGCGCAGCAGGCCGAGGCGCCGTTCGTGTGGCCGCCGAAGATCGACCTGCCGGGCTACCGGCCGGTGACCAAGGCGCACGGCAAGCAGATCCAGGCCGCCGCGCAGATGATCGTGGAGGCCCGCAAGCCGGTGCTCTACGTCGGCGGCGGCGTGGTCCGGGCACGCGCCTCGGAAGAGCTGCGCACGTTCGCGCAGGCGACCGGCGCCCCGGTCGTCACCACGCTCATGGCGCGCGGCGCCTTCCCGGACTCGCACGAGCAGCACCTCGGCATGCCGGGCATGCACGGCACCGTCCCGGCGGTGCTCGCGCTGCAGGAGGCCGACCTCATCGTCGCGCTCGGCGCGCGGTTCGACGACCGCGTCACCGGCAAAGCGGCGCTGTTCGCGCCGAACGCGAAGGTCGTGCACGTCGACATCGACCCGGCCGAGATCTCGAAGATCCGCACCGCCGACGTCCCGATCGTCGGCGACCTCAAGGACGTGCTCGTCGACCTGCACGCGGCGTTCCAGGCAGCCGTCAAGGGCGGCAATCCGGACATCGCCGAGTGGTGGTCCTTCCTCGACGGCCTGCGCGACGAGTTCCCGCTCGGCTACTCGCAGCCGACCGACGGCCTGATGTCGCCGCAGTACGTGATCCAGCGCATCGGCGAGCTCACGGGCCCTGAAGGCATCTACGCCGCCGGCGTCGGGCAGCACCAGATGTGGGCGGCGCAGTTCATCAAGTACGAGCGCCCGAACGCGTGGCTGAACTCCGGCGGCGCGGGGACCATGGGGTACTCCGTCCCGGCGGCGATGGGCGCCAAGGTCGCCGAGCCCGACCGCGTGGTGTGGGCGATCGACGGCGACGGCTGCTTCCAGATGACCAATCAGGAGCTCGCGACCTGCGCGATCAACGACATCCCGATCAAGGTCGCGATCATCAACAACTCGTCGCTGGGCATGGTGCGCCAGTGGCAGACGCTGTTCTACGACGGCCGGCACTCCAACACCGACCTCAACACCGGTCACGGCACCGTGCGCATCCCCGACTTCGTCACGCTCGCCGAGGCCTACGGCTGCCTCGCCATCCGCGTCGAGAAGGAGGAGGACGTGGATGCCGCGATCAAGACGGCGCTCGAGACGAACGACCGTCCCGTGGTCATCGACTTCGTGGTGAGCGCCGACGCGATGGTGTGGCCGATGGTGCCGCAGGGCGTCAGCAACAGCTACGTGCAGTACGCGCGCGACCACTCGCCCGCCTTCGCAGAGCAGGAGGACTGATCCATGTCGAGTCACGTGCTGAGCCTCCTCGTCGAGGACAAGCCGGGCCTGCTCACGCGCGTCGCGGGGCTCTTCGCCCGTCGCGGCTTCAACATCGAGTCGCTGGCGGTGGGCGTGACCGAGGTCCCCGGCCTCTCGCGGATCACCGTGGTGGTCGACGTCGACGAGCTGCCGCTCGAGCAGGTCACGAAGCAGCTGAACAAGCTGATCAACGTCATCAAGATCGTCGAGCTCGACCCCGTGGCATCCGTCCAGCGCGAGCACATGCTCATCAAGGTGCGCGCCGACAACCAGACCCGCTCGAACGTGCTCGAGGTGGTGAACCTCTTCCGGGCCCAGATCGTCGACTACGCGCCGGACGCGCTGGTGGTCGAGGTCACCGGCGACAAGGGCAAGGTCGAGGCCTTCCTGCGGGCGCTGGAGCCCTTCGGCATCAAGGAGCTGGCCCAGTCCGGCCTCGTCGCCATCGGCCGCGGCGGCAAGAGCATCACCGAGCGCGTCCTGCGCGGCTGATCCCCGACCAACAGACCACAACATCAAGGAGAAACACGAAGATGGCTGAGATCTTCTACGACGCCGATGCCGACCTGAGCATCGTCCAGGGCAAGAAGGTGGCGATCGTGGGCTACGGCTCGCAGGGCCACGCCCACGCCCAGAACCTCCGCGACTCGGGCGTCGAGGTCGTCATCGCGCTCAAGGAGGGCTCCAAGTCCACCGAGAAGGCGCAGGACGAGGGCTTCGAGGTCAAGTCGGTCGCCGATGCGGCCGAGTGGGCCGACCTCATCATGATCCTCGCGCCCGACCAGCACCAGCGCTCGATCTACAACGAGAGCATCAAGGACAAGCTGACCCCGGGCAAGACGCTCGCGTTCGCGCACGGCTTCAACATCCGCTTCGGCTACATCGAGGCCCCCGAGGGCGTCGACGTGATCCTCGTGGCCCCGAAGGCCCCGGGCCACACGGTGCGCCGCGAGTACGTCGCGGGCCGCGGCATCCCGGACATCATCGCCGTGGAGCGGGATGCCTCGGGCAGTGCGTGGGCCACCGCGCTCTCGTACGCGAAGGCCATCGGCGGCACGCGCGCGGGCGTCATCAAGACGACCTTCACCGAAGAGACCGAGACCGACCTGTTCGGCGAGCAGGCCGTGCTCTGCGGCGGGGTCTCGCAGCTCGTCCAGTACGGCTTCGAGACGCTGACCGAGGCCGGCTACCAGCCGCAGATCGCGTACTTCGAGGTGCTGCACGAGCTGAAGCTCATCGTCGACCTCATGTGGGAGGGCGGCATCGCCAAGCAGCGCTGGTCGGTCTCCGACACGGCCGAGTACGGCGACTACGTCTCGGGCCCCCGGGTCATCGACCCGCACGTCAAGGAGAACATGCAGGCGGTGCTCGCCGACATCCAGTCCGGCGCGTTCGCCAAGCGCTTCATCGACGACCAGGACAACGGCGCCAAGGAGTTCTTCGAGCTGCGCGAGAAGGCCGCCGCGCACCCGATCGAGTCGGTCGGTCGCGACCTGCGCTCGCTCTTCGCGTGGAAGCAGCAGGACGCCGACTACGTGGAGGGAAGCGCGGCGCGCTGACCGAGCCCTGAGGCATCCGCACCGAGGTGCGATTCAGAGCCCGCCCCTTCTGGGGGCGGGCTCTTCGCGTCCGGTAGCCCTCAGACATCCGACGTCTGTGCCAGGATGGAGGCTCGGCAGAGCGAGAGGCGAGTGGGCGGGAATGCGACAGCAGTGGTTCGACGAGGCGCGGTTCGGGATGTTCGTGCACTTCGGTCTGTACAGCGCGGCGGCGCGGCACGAGTGGGTGCAGAACTACGAGCGGCTGACCGACGAGGACTACAGCCCGTACTTCGACCACTTCGACCCCGACCTTTTCGACGCCCCGGCGCTGGCGCGGCGTGCCAAGGAGACGGGCATGGGGTACGTCGTGCTCACCACCAAGCACCACGACGGGTTCGCGCTGTGGGACACCGCGGTGAGCGACTTCAACGCGATGGCCGCCTGCGGACGCGATCTCGTGCGCGAGTACGTCGACGCGCTGCGCGCGGAGGGGCTCCGCGTCGGGCTGTACCACTCGCTCATCGACTGGCATCATCCGGACTTCACGGTGGATGCCAACCACCCGCGCCGCGGTGAGGATCTGGAGGAGCTCAACCGGGGCCGCGACATGGCGCGCTACCGCGCGTTCCTGCACGCTCAGGTGCGCGAGCTGCTGACGGGGTACGGCAAGATCGACTACCTCTTCTTCGACTTCACGTATCCCGAGCCGGCGGACGGGCTCCCGGGCAAGGGGCCTGAGGACTGGGACGCGGAGGGCCTCCTCGCGATGTGCCGCTCCCTCCAGCCCGACATGCTGGTCAACGACCGGCTCGGCATCCCCGGCGACTTCGTCACGCCGGAGCAGTATCAGCCGACGGCCCCGCTGATGGCCGACGGCGAGCCGCAGGTGTGGGAGGCCTGCCAGACCATGAACGGCTCGTGGGGCTACCACCGCGACAACACCGAGCAGAAGTCGGCGACGCTGCTCGTGCAGATGCTGTCCGACTCGGTGTCGATGGGCGGCAACATGCTGCTGAACATCGGCCCGGACGGGCGCGGCGCGATCGCTCCGCGCGACGAGCGCACGCTGGCGGAGATCGGCGAATGGATGCGTCTGCACCGGCGAGCCGTCGTCGGCGCGGGGCACGCGGGTTTCGAACCTCCCCGCGAGGGTGTGTACACCCGGCGCGGAGACCGGCTCTACCTCCACCTCTTCTCGTGGCCGCTGGGGTTCGTGCACCTGCCGGATCTCGGGGGCCGGGTCGCCTACGCGCGGTTCCTGCACGACGGCTCCTGGCTGCGGACGTCGGTCAGCGACCCCGCGCAGCAGGCGAGCCACATGACTCCTGCGGGCGAGGCGGCGGGCACGCTCACGGTGCATCTGCCGGTGCCGCGCCCGGACGTGCTGGTGCCGGTGATCGAGCTCACGCTGGAGGCGTGAGGATCAGGGCGCAGTGGGCAGCTCGAGGTTGTGGAGCGCCCACCGCGCGGCGCCGTGGAGGATGGCGTCCGCGCGGGTCTGAGCGGCCTCGATCCGCAGCTGCTGCGTCGCCAGCGGATGACATGCCTCGTAGACGCGGCTGCGGACGGCGGCGATGAACGGCTCGGACGCGCTCATGCTGCCGGTGAGGAACACCGCGTGCGGGTTGAAGAAGTTCACGACGCCCGACAGCGCCTGACCGAGATGAGTGCCGGCGGTGCGCACCAGGCTGGTCGCCTCCGGCTCGGCGTCGAAGGCGAGGGCGAGCACATCCGCGGTCGTGCGGACCTCGGTGCGGCCGCGCTCGCGCATCTGCCGGACGAGGCTCGCTCCGCTGGCGACGGTCTCGAGACACCCCGTGTTGCCGCACGAGCAGGGGATGTCGCCGCTGGCGTCGATGCGCGTGTGGGTGATGTCGCCCGCCGCGCCCGTCGCTCCGCGGTGGATGTGGCCGTCCACGATGATGCCGCTGCCGATGGCCGTGCCGGCCTTCACCGTGATGCTGTGACCTGACGCGCCGAGCTGGGCACGGTGCTCGCCGAGGGCCGCGAGATTGGCGTCGTTGTCGACCGCGACGGTGACGCCGTAGCGCGAGCGCACGTGGTCCGCGACGCGGAAGCCCGGCCAGCCGGGCATCCGCGACGGCTGGATGACGGTGCCGGTCGCGATGTCGACCGGGCCTGGAAGGCTGATGCCGATGGCGCGGACGGTCGTCCCCTGCGCGAGTTCGTCGAAGACGGCGCAGATGGCATCGAGCGTGGCCTCCGGTCCGTCGGCGAGCGCGACCGGGATCGAGCGCGTCTCGCGCAGCGCCCCGCTGAGCGCGTGCGCGCCGATCCGGGCGTGACCGCCGCCCAGATCCGCGGTGAGGACGACACCCGAGGCGTCGTCGATTCCGAGCAGCCGTGGGCGACGCCCGCCGCGCGAGGTGCCGTCGCCCCGCTCGTCGACCACTCCGGCGTCGATCAGCGACTGCACGCGCAGGCTCACCGTCGACGGGGCCAGTCCGAGGGCCGCCGCCAGCTCGCTCCGTGAGCGCGCCTCGCCGCGCGCGATCAGGTCGATGATCCGGCGTGCCACATCGTCGTCGGGGGCGGAGGAGCGGTCGTTGTCCGGGGTCATGGTCCTTCTCGCGAGGTGGGGCCGGGCGTGTTTCCGGGACGTCACGAAGTATCACACGTCGATAAACATCCGATGTTCAGGTTGCGCCACCGATCGAAACCTGCGATGGTGACTTGCGACACAAGAGTACAAGGTTGGTTCGGAGATCGAAACAACCTTTCCAGTATGGCTGCCAAGGAGGCATTCGATGAAGAAGTTGCGCGTCGGCGCGGTGGCCGCGGCCACCGGCGTCGCAGTGGTGCTGACGGGGTGCGCGAGCGGTTCCGGCGGAGGCAGCTCCGCGGACGGGAAGCCCACCATCGTCGTGGACATGTGGGCCGGCAGCGAGTCCGACACCAAGGCCCTCCAGGAGCAGGTCGCGATCGCCCAGGAGGAGAACCCCGATGTCGTGGTGAAGCTCCAGACGGCCCCGTGGAACGACTTCTTCACGAAGCTCACGACCAACATGGCAAGCGGCAACATGGCCTGCGTGACCGGCATGAGCGGAGCCCAGCTCGGCGGCTTCACGGAGGGATTCCGCGAGCTCAGCGACGAGGACCTCGCGACCGCCGGGCTCGACTTCGCCGACTTCAACCCGGGCGCCGAGGGGATCCTCAGTTTCGAGGGGGGTCTGTACGGCGTGCCCTTCGACGTTGCGACGATGCTCGTCTACTACAACCAGGACATGCTCACCGCCTCCGGTGCGGCCACTCCCGAGATCGACTGGAGCTTCGACGACTTCGAGGACATCGCCCAGGCGGCGACGAAGGACGGGAAGTACGGCTTCGGCGTGGGCATGGGCGGGTACCAGTGGATGTCGATGCCCATCGCCCTCTCCGGCAAGCAGCCTGCATCCGAGGACGGAACGCTCCACATCGACGAGCCCGACTTCGTCGACGCGGCCACGTGGTACGCGGGGCTCGTGACCGACCTGGGCGTCGCCGCGCCGGTCGCCTCGGCGTCCGACACGGGCTGGGGTGAGAACCAGTACACCGGCGGCAACGCCGCGATGGCGGTCGACGGCACCTGGAACGCCGTGAGCTACCTCGACAACGAGTCCGGCTTCGCCGCCGGCATGGCGCCGCTTCCGTCGGGCGACCACGGCAACTCGGGCCCGATCCTCGGCTCGGGGTACGGCATCTCCAAGACGTGCGAGCACCCGGAGGAGGCGCTCGCGGTCATGGGATCGCTGCTGGGCAAGGACGCGCAGGACTACATCGCATCCTCGGGGCGCTCGTACCCGGCCCGCACGGAGTCGCAGCCGCTGTACTTCGAGTCGATCGACGAGCAGTACCGCGAGCAGGTGCAGGCGGTCTTCGAGTCGGCCTTCGCGACGACGGTGCCGCTGTACATGACGGAGAACTGGGAGAAGCTCGACAGCTACATCCAGCCCAACCTGGTCAGCGTCTACAACGGCCAGATGGAGATGCCGGAGCTGCTGGAGAGCGCCCAGGCGCAGTTCGGCAACTGACGGGTTCGGTGACGAGCCCCTTCCCGTGAGCAAGAGAGCAGAGCAATGACGACCACGACGAACCGTCGCGGGTCGCTCGCCAGGGCCGAGGCCCGCCAGGCGCTGGGCTTCGCAAGCCCGGCCCTGGTGGGGCTCGCCCTGTTCACGATCGTGCCCGTCGGGCTGTCGATCGTGATGAGCGTCTTCGACTGGCCGACGTTCGGCGAGCGCGCCTTCAACGGCGTCGACAACTACGCCAAGCTGTTCACCGAGAGCCCGGACTTCTGGCCGGCGCTGCGCAACTCGGCGGTGTACACGCTGCTGTACGTCCCGCTCAGCATCGCGCTCTCCCTGGCGCTCGCGATCGGCCTCGGACCGCGGATCCGCGGCCGGGGCGCACTGCGTGTCCTCTTCTTCATCCCGGTCGTCGTGCCCATGGTCGCGAACGTCCTGGTGTGGAAGATGATGCTGCAGCCGCAGGGGCTGTTCGACGGCGTCGCGCAGAGCTGGTTCGGCATCACGCTGCCGAACTTCCTGGCCGACCCGTCCTGGGCGATGATCATGGTCGTCGCGATGAGCGTGTGGCAGGGTCTCGGCTACAACATGCTGATCTTCTCGGCCGCGCTGGAGCAGCTGCCAGAGAGCGTGCTGGAGGCGGCGGGCATCGACGGCGCGCGGGGCTTCCGGCTGATCTGGAGCGTGATGATCCCCATGATCTCGCCGTCGATCTTCTTCGCGACGATCATGACGATGATCACGGCGCTGCAGGTGTTCGCGCAGCCGCAGCTGCTCACCGGCGGCGGGCCGGGCAACGCCACCAAGCCCCTCGTGATGTTCATCTGGGAGCAGGGGTTCACCTTCGGCGACCTGGGCCTCGCGGCGGCGGCCGCGTGGATCCTGTTCGCGATCATCATCGTCATCACCGGCGTGCAGTTCGCCGCGCAGCGGAAGTGGGTGCACTATGAGCACTGACACCGACCTCGACACGGCCGTCGAGCAGACGCTGCTCATGACCTCCGACGACGAGTTCGTGGCGGCCGACGCCACGCGCCGCGGTTCGGGAGCGCGCACCAAGGGCGAGCGCGTGCGGCTCGTGATCGCCCACGTCTTCGTCTATCTCGCCGCGCTCGTCTTCGTGGCGCCGCTGGTCTACGCCTTCTTCTCGGCGCTCAAGCCGAACGAGGAGATCTTCTCCGTTCCGCCCACACTCGTGGGCTCGCAGGTGAAGTGGGTCAACTTCGCGGAGGTCTTCGCGTACGGACCGTTCTGGACCTACATCGGCAACTCCCTGTTCGTCGCCGTCGCGGGGACGCTGGTGGTGCTGGTCGTCTCCACGACGGCCGGCTATGCGTTCGGCCGGCTGCGGTGGAAGGGGCGCGACGCGGTGTTCGTGCTGTTCCTCGCCACCCTCATGGTCCCCGCCGAGGTGCTCGTCATCCCCATGTTCCAGGTCATGCAGTGGTTCGGCTGGGTGAACACCTACCAGGCGCTGATCTTCCCCTTCGCCTTCACCGCGTTCGGCACCTTCCTCATGCGGCAGTTCTTCCGCGGCATCCCGTTCGAGCTCGAGGAGGCCGCGCGCGTGGACGGCTCGGGTCCCGTGCGCACGTTCCTCCAGATCATCCTCCCGCTGTCGAAGTCGGCGGTCGCCGTGCTCGCGGTGTTCACGTTCCTCTCGTTCTGGAACAGCTACCTGTGGCCGCTGATCGTCACGGTGGACTACGCGCAGCTGGGCACGCTGCCGGTCGGCCTCGCGAGCTTCTCCGGTCTGACGGGCACCCGCTGGGACCTGCAGATGGCGGCCGCGATCATCTCCATGATCCCCACCACGATCCTCGTGATCGTCCTGCAGAAGCATCTGGTCAAGGGCATCGCGATGGCCGGGCTGGGTGGCCGATGAGCGCGGCGGCAGCATCCTCCACCGTGGTGGCGGGCGTCGACATCGGCGGCACGAAGACCTCGGGCGCGCTCGTGGCGGCCGACGGCACGGTGCTCGCGCGCGCGACGCGTGACACACCGGCGCGCACGGGAGGAGAGGCCATGGCCGAGACGGCCGCCCTCCTGGTCGAGCAGCTCGCGCACGGGGCCGGGGTGCGCCCGGATGCCGTCGGCGTCGGAGCCGCGGGCGTCGTGGACCCGAGGGACGGCTCCATCCGGGCTGCCTCGGACATGTTCGTCGACTGGGCCGGCTTCCCGCTGGGCGCACGGCTCGGCGATCGGCTGGAGGTGGAGGTGCGCGTCGAGAACGATGTCAACGCCTTCCTCCTGGGCGAGACCGCGTGGGGATCGGGGGCCGGACGCGACGTGCTCGGCGTGATGCTGGGCACGGGCGTCGGGGGCGCGCTCCTGCTGGACGGGGCGCTCCGCCACGGGCCGCACGGCGCGGCCGGCGAGATCGGTCACACGCCGGGGTACGGCGACCTCCTCTGCACGTGCGGCAGGACGGGGCACCTCGAGACCCTGGCCTCGGGCACCTCCATCGCGCGCCGCTACTCGTCGGTCGGCGGTGCTTCGGTGTCGTCGGCGCGAGAGGTGGCCGACCTCGCCCGCGCCGGTGACGCCATCGCGGCCGGTGTCTTCGCCGACGCCGGACGCGCGGTGGCGCTGGCATGCGTCTCGGCGGCCACCCTCGTGGACGTCTCGCTCGCCGTGGTCGGCGGCGGTGTCGCTTCCGCGTGGGACCTGCTCCAGCCCGCCGTCGACGAGACGCTCGCATCGGACCCGCCGGTCTCCGGGGTTCCGCTGCGCATCGTGCCCGGCACGCTTCGCGGCGACGCGGTCGTGCTCGGCGCGGCCGCGCTGGTCGCGGCATCCGATCTGTCCGCCATTCCCGACCCGTTCCCAGAAGGTGAGCTCCGCACGTGACGTCGCGTCCCGACCACGACAAGATCTGGAAGGGCGCGCTGCGCGCCCCCGACCCGGCGGGACTCCGCCGGCCGCGCATCGGGATCGGCGGGATCTCGATCGAGTCCAGCACGTTCTCGCCGCACATCTCCGGCGATGACGCGTTCACGATCCGCACCGGCGGCGGTCTGCTCGCGTACTACCCCTTCCTCGCGGCTGGGGAGGAGCTGCGGGATGCCGCGGACTGGGTGCCCCTCACGCACGGGCGTTCGCTCCCCGGCGGCGCGGTGCACCCCGAGACGTACCGGCGCATGAAGCAGGCGATCGTCGACGGCATCCGCTCGGAAGGGCCGTTCGACGGCTTCTTCTTCGACATCCACGGCGCCATGAGCGTGGTGGGGATGGACGACGCGGAGGGCGACCTCGCGACGGCGGTGCGGGAGGCGCTGGGGCCGGACACGCTCGTGTCGACGTCGATGGATCTGCACGGCAATGTCTCCGACGCGCTGTTCGACGCCGTCGACCTCCTCACCTGCTACCGCATGGCGCCGCACGAGGACTGGCTCAACACCAAGCAGCGCGCCGTGCACAACCTGCTGGAGCGGCTCCGCGGCGCGACCGGCGCCGACCCCGAGGCGCGGCGCCCCCACAAGGCCTGGGTGCGCGTGCCGGTGCTGCTGCCGGGCGAGAAGACGAGCACGCGCCTGGAGCCCGCCCGCGGCATCTACGCCGAGATCCCCGGGATCGAGGAGCGGGACGGTGTCGTCGACGCCGCGATCTGGGTCGGATACGCCTGGGCGGACGAGCCCCGCTGCCACGCCACCGTGATCGTCACGGGCGACGACCCCTCGGTCATCTCGCGGGAGGCCGAGCGGCTCGCGCGGCGCTACTGGGACGCGCGAGCGGACTTCGCCTTCGTGGGACCGGCGGCGTCGCTGGACGACGCCCTCGACGAGGCGCTCGCCGACGGCGCACCGCGGCCGTTCGTGATCTCGGATTCCGGCGACAATCCCACGGCGGGCGGCGCCGGCGACGTCTCGTGGACGCTGGGCAGGCTCCTCGAGCGCGACGAACTGCGGGACGAGACGCTGACGGTGCTCGCGGCATCCGTCTTCGATCCTGATGCGGTGCGCATCGCCCGCGAGGCGGGAGTCGGCGCGACCGTCACGCTGCAGGTCGGCGGGCGGGTGGATGCCGGGCCGCGCGGTCCCGTCGAGATCACCGGAGAGGTCTTCTCGATCACGGACGGCGACCCGGTGGCCGGGACGCAGGTCGTCGTGCGCCGCGGCGCGGTCCATGCGATCGTGACCGAGCGGCGCAAGCCGTTCCATCGCCTGGACGACTTCCGGTCGCTGGGGCTCGATCCCGAGGACGCCGACATCGTGATCGTGAAGATCGGCTACCTCGAGCCGGAGCTGTACGACCTCGCCGCGGGCTGGACGATCGCGCTGACTCCGGGCGGGGTGGACCAGGACCTGCTGCGACTCGGGCATTCCCGTCTGCGGCCCGGCACCTATCCGTTCGCCGCCTCCGACGAGGAGCCGCCCCTCGAGCCGATCGTCGCCCGGCGCGGACGCGGGGAGGTGCGCGCGTGAACTTCGAGACCCGCACCGGGCCCGACCTGGGCGATGCCGCGCCGCAGTACCCGGACCTGACGGTGCCCGAGTGGTATCGCGACGCCAAGCTGGGCTTCTTCGTCCACTGGGGCCTGTACTCGGTCCCCGCCTGGGCCCCGGCCCACCCGCCCGGCGGCGTGCTTGTCGAGGACGCGTACGCCCATCATCAGTACGCGGAGTGGTACGCCAACACGGTGCGCATCGCCGGGAGCCCGACGTGGCGGCGGCATCAGGAGCACTACGGCACGGGTACGAGCTACGAGGACCTGGCCGAGCACTGGGACGCCGCCGGGTTCGACGCCGATGCCTTCGTCGCGTCGCTCGTCGACGCCGGCGCGCGTTACGTGATCCCCACCACGAAGCACCACGACGGCTTCTGCCTGTGGGACACGTCGACCACGACGTTCAACGCGTCGCGGCGCGGACCGCGGCGGGACCTCATCGCGGAGCTCCACCACGCGACCCGCCGGGCGGGCACGCGCTTCGGCGTGTACTTCTCGGGCGCGCTGGACTGGCACGTCGGCGACTTCCCGCCGATCGAGTCCGACACCGACCTGTTCCGGTTCCGCCGGGGGGACGAGTGGTTCTCGCGCTACGCGGCGGCGCAGGTGGACGAGCTGATCGACCGTTTCCGCCCCGACGTCCTGTGGAACGACATCGAATGGCCCGACGGGGGCAAGGGCGGGGATGACTTCGGGGTGGCTGCGCTCCTGCGCCGCTATCTGGACGCGGTGCCCGACGGCACGGTGAACGATCGCTGGGGCGTGCCGAGCCACGGGTTCCTGACCAGGGAGTACACCCACGTGCCGGACGTGATCGGGCATTCATGGGAGTCGACGCGCGGGCTCGGCTACTCGTTCGGGTACAACCAGGCAGAGGATGCCCGGCACTCGCTGTCGGGCGCGCAGCTCATCCACCTGCTGGCCGACGTCGTGAGCAAGAACGGCAATCTCCTCATCAACGTGGGCCCGCGCGCCGACGGGTCCATCCCCGGGCTCCAGCAGCGTGCGATGACCGACCTCGGCGCATGGCTGCGCCGCGACGGCGACGCGATCTACGGCACACGACCGTGGATCCGCGCGTTCGAGCCGACCGGTGCGCCCCGCGCCTACACGACGGGCGCCGGCGCCGTGCACGTGATCGCGCTCGACCCGGCCGCCGGCGTGATCGACCTGCCGCCGGAGCTGGGCGAGGGTCGCGGCCGGTGGGCCGACGGCTCCGAGGCGGCGCTCCAGCGGTATCCGGACGGCAGTGCGCACGCGCTGATCCCGGAGGCGCTCCGGGGCGACGCGGCGGCTGCCCTCCGGGTGGCCGTGTGAGCGGCATCGTCGAGATCGCCGTCCAGGACGCCGCGGGGGCCCGCGCCGCGATCGGCGCCGGGGCCGATCGTCTGGAGCTGTGCCAGGCGCTGTCGCTCGGTGGGCTCACACCGTCGGCAGCCACGGTGGCAGCGGTGTGCGAAGCGGTGGGCGGCGAGAGGGTCAACGTCCTCGTCCGGCCCCGCGGCGGCGGATTCGTGTACGACGCCGCGGAGATCGCGCTGGTCGCGGGCGACATCCGCGCATGCGTCGCCCGCGGCGCCGCCGGCGTCGTCGTGGGAGCACTGGACGCCGGGGGATACGCCGACAGAGAGGCTCTGGCGAGGTGGCGCGATGCCGCGGCCGGCGCGACGCTCGTCTTCCACCGTGCGATCGACGCGTCGCCGCGGCCCGACGACGTGCTCGACGCGCTCCTGGAGGAGGACGTGGACCGGGTGCTGACCTCGGGCGGCGCTGCGCGGAGCATCGACGGCATCGACCGACTCACCGCATACGCCGCGCGTGCGGGGGAGCGGCTGGAGGTGGCCGCGGGCGGGGGAGTGGCGCCCCGAGACATCCCCGCGCTGCTGCGCGCCGGTGTGCGCGCGGTGCACCTGTCCGCCCGCGCCGCTGCGGGACGCGACGCGCCTTCGGGCCCGGGCGGAGGCGCGGAGGGGCACGACGTGACCGACCCCGTCATCGTGGCCGCTGCGGTCGCCGCGGCGCGCCGCGCCTGACTCCCCGCGGACGCCGAGGTCAGTGGCGTATCAGGCACCACTTCACGCCGCTCTCTTCACACATCGCCGAACCCGCGGCGATCTTCATGAAAGGAACGGCCATGGACGGGTACGCCCTGACCTTCACGGCCGACCGGCTCGAGCGCGAGCGGGCGGCCGCCCTGAATCGCGAGAACGGGATTCTCCGCAGCATCGCCGATCGCGGCGTGGTGATCGCACCCGAGAGCCCGACGGCGCACGCCGTCGCGGGCATCGGCGTGTGGTTCCGCAGCCTCCTGACGAGGCCGCGCTCGCTGCGGTTCGCGTGAATCCGGGGGCCCGCCGCACGGGGAGCGGCGGGCCCGACCCGTGTCCCCGAGCGGCGCCCACGGCTAGGCTCGCGGCATGTCCGCAGCACGACCCGTCGAGATCGCGGTCCAGGACCCCGCCGGCGCACGCGTCGCCATGGGAGCCGGCGCCACCCGCCTCGAGCTGTGCCAGGCGCTGGAGGTGGGCGGACTCACGCCGTCCCTCGGGCTCCTCGAGGCCGCGCTCGCCGCCACCGAGCCGTCGGCCGTCAACGTGCTCGTGCGACCGCGCGCGGGCGGCTTCGTCTACGACGCCGAGGAGGTCGCGCTCGCAGGCGCCGACATCCGCGCCTGCGTCGAGCGCGGCGCGGGCGGTGTCGTCGTCGGGGCGCTCACGGCCGCGGGCGGGCTCGACATCGAGACGCTGCGACGATGGCGGGATGCCGCGGGCGCGGCCACGCTCGTCTTCCACCGCGCCATCGACGCGGCCGCCGACCCGAACGCCGTGTTCGACATGCTCGTGGCCGAAGGCGTGGACCGCGTGCTCACCTCGGGCGGTGCGAGCAGGGCGATCGACGGCGTGACGACGCTCGGCGCCTTCGCGGCGCGGTCGGGCGACGTCGAGGTCATGGCCGGCGGCGGCGTCACGCCGGCGGACATCCCCGCGCTCTTCTCCGTCGGGGTCCACGCCGTGCACCTCTCCGCGCGAGCCCGCGCCGGCCACGAGGCGCCGTCCGGTCCTGGCGGGGGCTCGTCGGGACATGACGTGACCGATGTCGCCGTCGTCCGGGAGGCCGTCGCGGCCGCGACTCGCTGAGGGACCGTCATGCCCCCGCGTGTATCACCGCGACCGGGGCGAGCCTCGCCTCCCAGGGGCGTCCCCGCAGCCGAGACAGAGAAGAGGAACCGTCATGAACGTCGAACCGTGGAGCACCGTCGGACCGGGATCGTCGGCAGCGATCGTCCCGGGCATCCAGTTCCTCCTGCGCGCGCACGGACACGCCGTGGCCGTGGACGGCGTGTACGGCCCGGCGACGGCGGCAGCCGTCACCTCCGTGCAGACGGCCGAGGGCGTCCCGGCGGACGGCATCGTGGGCCCGATCACGTGGCCGCGCCTGGTCATCCCGGTGCAGCAGGGGTCGACGGGTGACGCCGTCCGCGCCGTGCAGCAGTTCGGCCTCGCCCGATCGCCGGGCGAGGACCCCCTCGTCGTCGACGGGGACTTCGGGCCGGTCACGAGGGAGCGCGTCGAGTTCTTCCAGGAGTCGTGGGGCCTCTCCCTCGACGGCATCGCCGGCCGCGAGACGTGGTCGTTCTTCAGCACGTTCATCCCGGGACCCCGTCCGTGGGCGCTGGTGAAGCAGGGCTCGTCGCAGGCGACCAACTGGCGCGTGCTCGCCGCGCAGCACCTGCTGCGGGCCCGCGGAGCCGCCATCGTCGCCGACGGCGAGTTCGGGCCGCTGAGCGGCGACGCCGTGCGCGACTTCCAGCAGACACTCCGGGCCGTCGAGATCTCGACGACGCTCGGGCAGCTGGACTGGCCGAGTCTCATCATGACGGTGAAGCTCGGCGACGGTCCCGCCGGGCCGAAGGGCGAGGCGGTGCGCGCCCTCCAGTCACTCCTCGCCGGTCTCGCCGTCGACGGCGACTTCGGTCCGCTGACCGACGCCGCCGTGCGCGAGTTCCAGCAGCTGTTCGCACCGCCCGCGGACGGCATCGTCGGTCCGCAGACCTGGCACGCCCTCATGCTGCGCCTCTTCGAATGACCGGTCGCACTCGGCCGATCCGCCCGGAGCGGCCGAGCCCGGCCCGGGCGTGGCCCGGCGCTACGCTGGGAGCGTGACGACAGGACGCGACGACGATGCCCTGAGCTGGGACGGCGACGACGATCCCACGCTCGACCTCGGCGCCGACCGGGGACCGGAGGGTGAGGTCACGGCCGCGCTCCCCGAGGGCTACACCGCCGTGGGCAGGGGCAGCGACACGGTGGCCGCCGCCCCGGCGAACGCCTCCGAGGGCTCGCTCGGCACGGACGGGACCACCGCGGGTCGCACGCCGATGGGCAACGGCGCGCTCGTGGGCCTCGGAGTGCTCGGCGGCGTCTACGCGCTCTACGCGATCGGCTGGCTCATCGGCGGGCTGCGGCTCCAGGGCCGGGCGCAGTACCTCGTGTTCGACGTCATGTACCAGGGCAGCCTCTGGCTGGCGGTGCTCGCGCCGCCGCTGTGGTTCGCGACGACCTTCCTGCTCACGCGCGGCCGCCGCGCATGGGTGAGGTTCGCGTGGCTCGCGGCGGGGGTCGTGCTCCTCCTGCCGTGGCCGTTCGTGATGATCGGGGCGGTCGGGCGATGAGCGGGAACGTGACGGATGCCACAGCCCCGCGTGCGGGCAAGGGGCGGACGCCGACCTGGCTCGTCGCCGTCATCTGCGGCGCGGTGGGACTGTTCTACGCGTACGCGGTGTGGAACGCGGTCGGCAACCTCGTGACCACGATCCAGGTCTTCGGCGACGCGGGTCTCACACTGAACGCCCTGGGCTGGTTCATCTGGATCTTCGCCGCGGTGTTCCCGCTGCTCGTGTGGGGCGCCGCGTTCGCGATCGGCTATCGGCGGGCGCCGCATGAGCTGCTGCTCGTGATGATCACGGGCCTGGCGCTGGTGGCGGTGTTCTGGCTGAACGTCGTGGCGTACACGACGCTCAACTCCGCGTCCTTCCTCGGCTGACGGCGTCCGGCGCCGTCACACGGTCCGGCGTCCGCCTGCGCGGGCGGTAGGCTGGCACAGGCCTCGCCCCCGACGGCGTGCGGCGCGGCATCCGCTCCGCCCTGCTCCGCGCGCTCGCGCACCGCCCCGAAGGAACACCCGTGCCGAAGCCTGTCGTCCTCATCGCCGAAGAGCTCTCTCCCGCCACGATCGACGCCCTGGGTCCCGACTTCGACGTGCGCTACGTCGACGGCACCGACCGGCCGGCCCTGCTGTCGGCCCTCGCCGACGCGAACGCCGTGCTGATCCGCTCGGCGACGAAGATCGACGCCGAGGCGATCGCGGCGGCGCCCGTGCTGAAGGTCGTCGCCCGCGCGGGCGTGGGACTCGACAACGTCGACATCAAGACGGCGACCACCGCCGGCGTCATGGTGGTCAACGCGCCGACGTCGAACATCATCTCGGCCGCGGAGCTGACGGTGGGGCACATCCTCAGCCTCGCCCGGCGCATCCCCGCCGCGCATGCGTCGCTGGCCGCCGGGCAGTGGAAGCGCAGCGCGTACACCGGCACCGAGCTCTTCGAGAAGACGGTCGGCATCATCGGCCTCGGCCGCATCGGCGCGCTCATCGCCGCGCGCCTGCAGGCCTTCGGGGTGAGCGTCGTCGCGTACGACCCCTACGTCACCCCGACGCGCGCCCAGCAGCTCGGCGTGCAGCTGCTCGAGCTCGACGACTTGCTCGCCCAGAGCGACTTCGTCACGATCCACATGCCCAAGACCCCCGAGACGACGGGCATGATCGGCGCCGAGCAGTTCCGCCTCATGAAGAAGACCGCGTTCGTCGTCAACGTCGCCCGCGGCGGCCTCATCGACGAGGAGGCCCTGCACACCGCCCTCACCGACGGCGAGATCGCCGGCGCGGGTCTCGACGTGTTCACCAGCGAGCCCCCCGCCGAGGACGGCACCGCCTTCCCGCTCCTGAGCCTCCCCAACGTCGTCGTGACACCGCACCTGGGCGCCTCGACCGACGAGGCGCAGGAGAAGGCGGGCGTCTCGGTCGCCAAGTCGGTCAAGCTCGCCCTCGAGGGCGACCTGGTGCCCGACGCCGTGAACGTCGCCGGCGGCGTCATCGACCCCTTCGTGCGTCCCGGCATCTCGCTGGTCGAGCAGCTCGGGCAGTTCTTCACCGGCCTCGCCCACAGCGCGCTGACCAGCCTCGACATCGAGGTGCGCGGCGAGCTGGCGGCCTACGACGTGAGCGTGTACCGCCTCGCCGCGCTCAAGGGCATCCTCGCGAACGTCGTCAGCGAGAACGTCTCGTACGTCAACGCGCCGCTGTTCGCCGAGCAGCGCGGCATCGAGACCCGGCTGATCGTCGAGTCCGAGAGCCCGCTGTACCGCAACATCACGATCCTCCGCGGCACGCTCGCCGACGGCTCGGTCCTCACGGTCGCGGGCACACTCGCCGGCACGCGCATGGTGCCCAAGGTGGTCGGCATCAACGGCTACGAGATCGAGGTGCCCATCGAGCGTCACCACCTCGTCATGCGCTACGCCGACCGCCCCGGCATCGTCGCGATCTACGGCCAGAAGCTCGGCAGCGCCGGCATCAACATCGCGGGACTCCAGGTCGCGCAGGCCGACGCCAGCGGTCGCGCCCTCTCGGTGCTCACCGTCGATTCGCCGGTTCCCGAGGGCCTTCTCGACGAGATGCGTGAAGCGGTGGGCGCCGACCTGTTCCGCCGCATCGAGGTCACCGAGGACTGAGCGGCGCGCGGAGGGCCGCTACCGCCGCGTGGCGTCCTCGACGAGGGCGATGAGCGCGTCGAGCGCAGGGCCGCGGGGGACGGGCCCCGGGATCGAGCCGCCCGAGAGCGCGTTGTTGAAGTAGAGCCCGTCGCTCACCAGCATCACCAGGTCGAGTGCCACCGCGTCCTTCGTGTGGGGCCGAAGAGCCGCCGCCCACTGCTCGCGCACGTCGCGCAGCGCGTCGCTGGCCGCAGCGTCTCCGCCCTGCGCGAGGCGAGACGTCGCGAGGATCGCGCGGTCGATGGGGTCGTTGGCCATCACCGATGTGCGCAGGAAGTACGCGATCGGCCCCTCCGGGGCCGCGATCATCACGGCGACATCCTCCGCCACCAGGGTCTGCAGGCGGTCGATGATCGCCGACTCGAGGGCCTCTTTGGTGCCGAAGTGGTAGAGCAGCCCGCCCTTCGACACGCCCGCAGCGCGCGCGGTGGCATCCATCGTCGCGGAGCGCTCGCCCTCTTCGATGAGGATCTGCTCGAAGGCGTCGAGCACCTTCTCGCGGGCGAGGGGAGGGCGACTCATGGCGTCGATCGTATCGACAGCGCAGGCGGCATCCTGTTACTATACCGGCTGGACGGTATAGAAATGATGACACTCACTCAAGAACTCTCGCTCGCCGACGCCCAGGGTCGCAGGGTCGGCCGGCGCGGCTGGGCCGCGCTCGTCGTGCTCATGCTGCCGGTGCTCCTCGTCTCGGTCGACAACACGGTGCTCAGCTTCGCGCTGCCGTCGATCGCGCTGGAGATGGGACCGACCAGCGCGCAGCAGCTGTGGATCATCGACGCCTATCCGCTGGTGCTCGCCGGCCTGCTGGTGACCATGGGCACGCTCGGCGACCGGTTCGGACGACGCCGGATGCTGCTCCTCGGCGCGACCGGGTTCGCCGCGGTGTCCGTGCTCGCCGCCTTCGCACCGAGTGCCGCATGGCTCATCGCCGCGCGGGCGGGGATGGGCGTGTTCGGCGCGATGCTGATGCCGTCCACGCTGTCGCTGCTGCGCAGCATCTTCACCGACCGCGACCAGCGGCGGCTGGCGATCGCGGTGTGGGCCGCGATGTTCTCGGCGGGCGCGGCGCTCGGCCCGATCGTGGGCGGTCTGCTGCTGGAGCACTTCTCGTGGGGATCCGTGTTCCTGCTCTCGGTGCCCGTGCTCATCCCGCTCCTGGTGCTGGCGCCCCTGCTCGTGCCCGAGAGCCGCGACCCGAAGCCGGGCCGCATCGACCCGCTCAGCATCGCGCTCTCGATGGCGACGATGATCCCCATCGTCTACGGCATCAAGGAGCTCGCGGTGCACGGCTTCGCGGTCGCGGCGTGGCTGCCGATGCTCGCCGGGCTGGCCTTCGGCGTGCTCTTCGTGCGGCGACAGCTGCGCGCGCGCACGCCGATGCTCGACATGCGCCTGTTCCGTCGGGGGAGCTTCAGCGGTGCGCTCATGGTCAACCTTCTCAGCGTCATCGCGCTCGTCGGCTTCCTGTTCTTCGTGGCGCAGCACCTGCAGCTGATCGTCGGTCTCTCGCCGATGCAGGCGGGTCTCGCGCTCGTTCCCGGTCTTGCGATGATGATCGTGGCCGGACTCGTGGTCGTGCCGATCGCGAAGAGGTGGCCTGCACGCATCGTCGTGCCGGTGGCGCTGGTGTTCTCCGTCGCGGGGTACATCGCGGTGGCCTTCGCCACCGGACCCGAGAGCATCGGAGCGCTCGTGGCGGCCTTCATCTCGCTCGGCATCGGCATCGGCGCCGCCGAGACCGTCTCGAACGAGCTGGTCCTCTCGAGCGCGCCTCCGGCGAAGGCGGGAGCTGCGAGCGCGGTCTCCGAGACGGCGTACGAGCTGGGCGCGGTGCTCGGCACCACCGTGCTGGGCGGCATCCTCACGGCGCTCTATCGCACGAATCTCATCATCCCCGAGGGGATTCCGGATGCCGCGGCCGCGGCCGCGTCCGAGACCCTGGCCGGTGCGGTGCACGCGGCCGGCGAGCTCGGCGGAAGCACCGGTGCGGCACTGTTCGAGGCGGCCGCCGCGGCCTTCGACGCCGGGGTGACCGTCACCGCGCTCATCGGGGCGGCCCTGGTCGTCATCGCCGGGGTCATCGCGGCCACTACCCTGGGAGGGTCCCGCCACAAGTCGTAGGAGCACCATGTCGCGTGTCGTGAAGCTGGCCGTCATCCCGGGTGACGGCATCGGTCCCGAGGTCATCGCCGAGGCGGAGAAGGTGCTGGACGCGGTGACCGCGGGGAGCGCCATCCGCTTCGAGAAGACGCGCTTCTCGCTGGGGGCGACGCGGTTCCTCGACACCGGCGACACGCTCACCGCCGACGACCTCGCCTCGATCAAGGCGCACGACGCGATCCTGCTCGGCGCCGTCGGGGGAGTGCCGGGCGACCCCCGCCTGAAGGACGCCAACATCGAGCGCGGGCTGCTGCTCACGCTGCGCTTCGAGCTCGACCACTATGTGAACCTCCGTCCGTCGAAGCTCTACCCCGGCGTGCCCGGGCCGCTCGCCGAGCCCGGCGACATCGACTTCGTCGTCGTCCGCGAGGGGACCGAGGGCCCGTACGTCGGCAACGGGGGATCGATCCGCACCGGGACCCCGCACGAGGTCGCGAACGAGACGTCGGTGAACACCGCCTTCGGCGTGGAGCGCGTCGTCCGCTACGCGTTCGAGCTCGCCGAGCGGCGCCGCCGGAAGCTCACGCTGGTGCACAAGACGAACGTGCTGGTCCACGCCGGCGGCATCTGGAAGCGGCTGGTGGACGAGGTGGCGCAGGAGCACCCGGACGTGACCGTAGACTATGTCCACGTCGACGCGGCCACCATCTATCTGGTCACGAACCCGGGCCGCTTCGACGTGATCGTCACCGACAACCTCTTCGGCGACATCCTCACAGACCTGGCCGGAGCCGTCACCGGTGGCATCGGCCTCGCCGCTTCGGGCAACATCAACCCCGACGGCGCGTTCCCCTCGATGTTCGAGCCCGTGCACGGATCGGCGCCCGACATCGCAGGACAGCAGAAGGCCGATCCCACGGCCGCGATCCTCTCCGTCTCGCTGCTGCTCGACCACCTCGGGCTGCCCGACGAGGCACAGCGCGTCACCACGGCTGTCGAAGAGGACATCGCGACCCGGGGCGCCGCCTTCCGCCCCACCGCGCACATCGGCGACGCGATCGCCGGGCGACTCCAGGCGTAACCTGGAACCGGCAAGCGCCGTCCCTCCTCGCGGAGCGATCCGCACGAAAGCACAGGCCGTCATGACCCTCATCGATTCCGATCCCGACACCGGACTCGCCCCGCTCGAGTTCAGCGTCCACCGCAACCTGCAGGCCAAGACCCCGCAGCAGCGCGAGGAGATCCTCGCCAACCCCGGCTTCGGCACGAACTTCACCGATCACATGGTCGACATCTGCTGGTCCACCGGCGGCGGCTGGCACCGCCCGCGCGTCCAGCCGTACGGCCCGCTGTCGCTCGACCCGGCCGCGGCGGTGCTCCACTACGGGCAGGAGATCTTCGAGGGCATCAAGGCGTACCGCCACGCGGACGGCTCGATCCACACGTTCCGCCCCGATCAGAACGGCCGCCGCCTCCAGCGGTCGGCGCGCCGGCTCGCGCTGCCCGAGCTCCCAGTGCCGTACTTCATCCAGTCCCTGCGCGAGCTCATCGCCGTGGACGGCGACTGGGTTCCCTCCGGCGACGACCAGAGCCTCTACCTGCGTCCGTTCATGTTCGCCAAAGAGGCGTTCCTCGGTGTGCGGCCGGCGCACAAGGTCGGCTACTACGTCATCGCCTCGCCCGCCGGCGCCTACTTCAAGGGCGGCGTGCAGCCGGTCTCGATCTGGCTCAGCGAGGACTACGCCCGCGCCGGCAAGGGCGGCACGGGTGCGGCCAAGACCGGCGGCAACTACGCCGCCAGCCTCCTGCCGCAGTCCGAGGCCTACGAGAACGAGTGCGATCAGGTGGTGTTCCTCGATCAGGACCGCAATGTCGAGGAACTCGGCGGCATGAACGTCGTGTTCGTCTTCAAGGACGGCACGCTCGTGACGCCGCAGTCCGACTCGATCCTCGAGGGCATCACCCGCGACTCGATCCTGCAGCTGGCCCGCGACCGCGGCCACCGGGTCGAGGGGCGCGCCGTCTCGTTCGACGAATGGCGCCAGGGCGTGGCATCCGGCGACATCGTCGAGGTGTTCGCGTGCGGCACCGCCGCGGTCGTCACACCGATCGGCCTGCTCAAGGGCAAGGACTTCGTCGACGAGCAGCCGACGGGCGAGCTCGCGCTGTCGCTGCGCGAGGAGCTGACCGACATCCAGTACGGGCGTCGCGAGGACAAGCACGGCTGGCTCCTGCGCCTGGACAGCTGAGACCCGATCGCGAAGCCCCCGCCGCACGCGCGGCCGGGGGCTTCGCGCGTCCGGGGCATCGCTAGGCTGAGCGGGTGAGGATCGCGCGCTTCAGCCACAACGACGCCATCAGGTTCGGAATCGTCGACGAGGGCGAGATGGTCGTCCTCGCGGGCGACCCGATGTTCGCGGGCTACGAGACGACGGGGGAGCGCGTCCCGCTCGCCGACGTCGCGCTGCTGGCGCCCGTGATCCCGCGCTCGAAGGTGGTCTGCGTGGGCCGCAACTACCGTGAGCACGCGGCCGAGCTCGGCAACGACGTGCCGCAGGCGCCGATGCTGTTCTTCAAGCCGAACACGTCGGTGATCGGTCCCGGCGACAGCGTGATGCTTCCGAAGGGGTCGGACTTCATCAGCTTCGAGGGCGAGCTCGCGGCGGTCATCGGCCGGATCGCCAAGAACGTGCCGGCCGAGAACGCGCTGGACTACGTCTTCGGCTACACCATCGCCAACGACCTGACCGCGCGCGACTGGCAGAAGTCCGACGGGCAGTGGGCGCGCGCGAAGGGGTTCGACTCGTCGTGCCCGCTCGGTCCCGCCATCGAGACCGAGTTCGATGTGAACGGGCCCGCCGTCATCACGACGCGGCTCAACGGCGAGGTGCGTCAGCAGGGTCCGATCAGCGACATGATCTTCTCGCTCGCCGACATCATCGCGTACGCCTCCGCGGCGTTCACGCTCCTCCCTGGCGACGTCATCCTCACCGGCACGCCCGCCGGCGTGGGCCAGATCACCGCGGGCGACACCGTCGAGGTCGAGATCACGGGGCTCGGAACACTCCGCAATCCCGCGCGCGATGCCTGAGACCCTGCTCCTGCCCGGCGCCGACGACGTGGCGCGCGTGCAGCGGCGCACCGTCGCGGTGCTCTCGCTCGGGCAGGTGCTCGGGGGACTCGCGTTCGGTGCGACGCTGTCGCTGGGCGCCGTCCTCGCCGCCGAGCTCTCGGGCGACGAGGCGTTCTCGGGGCTGGCGGCGGCCGCGGTGACGTTCGGCACGGCGCTCACGGCCGTGCCCCTCGCCGCGATCGCGAGGCGGCGCGGACGACGCCTGTCGCTCACCACGGGCATGGCCGTCGCGCTCGTCGGCGTCGGGCTCGTGATCGCCGCCGTCGCCGTCGATGCCTTCCCGCTGCTGCTCGCCGGCTTCCTCGTCATCGGCGCGGGGCAGGCGGCGAACCTGCAGTCGCGCTTCGCCGCCGCCGACCTCGCGACCGACGCGTCGCGCGGGCGCGACCTCTCGATCGTGGTGTGGGCGACCACGATCGGAGCCGTGCTCGGCCCGAACCTCACCGGGCCGGGCGAGATCATCGGCGCCGCGATCGGGATGCCGCCGCTGACGGGGGCGTACCTGTTCACGCTCGTCGCGCAGGGCCTCGCGATCGTCGTGTACCTCGTCGCGATGCGGCCGGACCCGCTGCTGCTGGCCCAGCGGGTGGTGGCATCCGCTCCCGCCGGCAGCCGCCCGATCGCGCGGGCCGACCGGCCGGTGGCCGCACGCTACGCGATCTTCGCCGTGGCCGCCGCCCACGGCACGATGGTGTCGATCATGGCCATGACGCCGGTCCACCTCACGCACCTCACGCACGGTGCCACCGAGGCGGCCACGCTGTCGATCATCGGACTGACGATCAGCCTCCACATCGCCGGCATGTACGTGCTCTCGCCCGTCTTCGGCATCCTCGCCGACCGCGTCGGGCGCGTCGCGACCATCCTCGTGGGCCAGGCGCTCCTCGCGGCGGCCCTGCTCACGGCGTCGTTCGGCCAGAGCTCGACCACGGCCGTGACCGTCGCCCTCGTGCTGCTCGGCCTCGGCTGGAGCGCGTCCACGGTCGCGGGGTCCACCCTCCTCACCGAGTCGTCGTCCGAGGAGCTGCGGACGCGCCGTCAGGGTTTCAGCGACTTCACCATGAGCATCGTGGGCGGCGTCGGCGCGATCATCGCGGGCGCGGTGCTCGGCGGGATCGGGTACGGCGGACTCGCGCTGGTGGTCTTGGCCCTCGTCGCCGCGTCGGTGCTGCTCGCCCCGCTCGGATGGCGCGCGTCCACACGTCCGGCTGCCGCCGGCTGAGCACTCAGCGGCCCAGCGCCGCCAGCGCGTCGTCGACGTCGTCGGCGTCGTTGAACACGTGGAAGGCGACGCGGGCTCTGCCGGCCCGTCCCGACGCGGTGATCCCGGCGGTCGTCAGCCGGGCCAGCTCGCCGCCGCCGGGGTCATCCCAGGTGACGATGGCCGACGCCCGCTCGGGCTGCGCGATGCCCAGCCCGTCGCGGAACGCCGCGGCGAGCCCGGTGGCGTGCGCGTGCAGCGGCAGTGGGTCGAGCGCGGCGAACAGCTCGAGCGCGGGCGCGGCGCCCACGAACGCCTGCCAGGCGGGGGAGACGTCGAACCGGCGTGCATCCGGCGCCAGGTCGACCTCGGCGCCGTAGCACGACGACCAGGGGTCGTCGCCGGCGTACCACCCGGCCTGGGCGGGGCGCATCCGGTCCCGCAGCCGATCCGACACGGTCAGGAACGACACGCCGCGCGGCGCGCACAGCCACTTGTAGGCGTGGCAGACGACGGCGTCGAAGGCGGATGCCTCCACTCCGAGCCAGCCGACCGCCTGGGTCGCATCGCACAGAGTGAGCACCCCGTGCTCCGCAGCTGCCGCGGCGATCGCGGCGGCATCCGCCACCTCACCGGTCGCCGACTGCACCAGGGCGAACGAGACGAGCGTCGTGGTGGGACGCACGTGCGCGGCCAGGTCCGCCAGCGGGGCGGTGCGGACGCGGATGCCCCGGCCTGCGTGGACGAACGGCAGCACGATCGACGAGAACTCGCCGGCGGGCACCAGGACCTCCGCGCCGTCGGGGAGGGCCGAGGCCACGAGCGCGGCGGCGACGGACGCCTGCGAGCCGATGGCCACCCGCTCGGCACCCACCCCGACCAGGCCCCCGAACAGCGCACGCGAGCGCTCGACGGCCGCGGAGTATGCCGCGATGTCGGGTCGGCCCTCGGCCCAGGTCGCGAGATCCGCGAGGATCGCTTCGCGCGCAGCGCGGGTCGGCAGGCCGACCGTGCACGCGGCGAGGTAGCCGCGACCGCCGTCGAAAGCCCGACGTGCGGCATCCAGCGGCGAGGGGGCGGTGGTGGCAGGCATGCCACCAGGGTGCGCTGGTCGATCCCGTGCGTCTAGAGCAGGTGATTCATGCGACTCATAACGTCGACTTATGCTTGACGGATGAGCGGCACCACCGATGGCGAACCCGGCTTCGACGCGCGCGAGCTGCGCGTCGTGAGAGCGATCGCCGACGCGGGCTCGATCACCGGCGCCGCCACGTCGCTCGGCTACAGCCAGCCTGCCGTGAGCCAGCAGATCAAGCGCCTCGAGCAGCGGCTGGGTGTCGCGGTCGTCGAACGGGTGGGACGAAGCGTCCGCCTGACCGACGCCGGCCGAGTCCTGGCCCGGCATGCGACGGCGGTGACGACGGCGCTGGATGCCGCGGCCGGCGAGCTCGCCGAGCTGCGAGGCCTGCGCTCCGCGCGCGTGCGGCTGATGGGGTTCCCGTCGGCGTCTCCCACGATCGTGCCGCGGCTCCTCGCCGACCTCGCACAGCGGCATCCGGGGATCTCGCTGACGTATGTCGAGGCGGAGCCTCCGGAGGCGGTGGACGCCGTGCGCGGGGACCGCACCGACATCGCACTCACGTTCAGCTACCCCGGCGACCGCGACGACCCGCACGGCTCCAGCGCACGCGGACTCGCGGTGCGCACGGCCGGCACCGATCCGCTGGTCGGGGTCCTTCCGGCCGGCCACCCGGCCGCCGGCTCCGGGGAGCTCGACATCGCCGCCCTCGCCGATGCGGACTGGATCGCGGGGTGTCCCCGCTGCCGGGGCCATCTGCTGGAGCTCTGCGGTCGTGCGGGCTTCGCGCCGCGCATCGCCTTCGAGACCGACAACGTCGTCGCCGTCGAGGGGCTCGTCGCACAGGGGATCGGAGTCGCCACGCTGCCCCGCATGGCCGTGGACTCCTTTCCTCGCCTGCCCGGCGTCGCGATCGTGCCGCTGCCGGCGGGTGAGCAGCGGACCATCCACACGGTGACCGCGCGCGGCGCGGACCGCGTGCCGGCCGTGCGCGCGACGCTGGCGGCGCTCGGCCGCCTGATCGCCGCCTGGCCGGGCATGCCGGCCGACCGCGGGTCGCCCGGCCGGGGTGCGCCCGGCGCGGCAGCCGCGGGCAACTAAACTCGGTGGCGATGTCCTCTTCGCCTGATCCCCGCACCACCACCGCCACCGGAGCGGACGTCCGCGTCCGCTTCTGCCCGTCGCCGACCGGTCTCCCGCACGTGGGACTCATCCGCACCGTGCTGTTCAACTGGGCCTACGCGCGCCACAACGGCGGGAAGCTCGTGTTCCGCATCGAAGACACCGACGCGGCGCGCGACAGCGAGGAGAGCTACCAGCAGCTGCTCGACGCGCTGCGCTGGCTCGAGATCGACTGGGACGAGGGGGTCGAGGTCGGCGGACCGCACGCTCCCTATCGTCAGTCGCAGCGTCACCACATCTACCGCGAGGTGCTCGACAAGCTCATCGCCTCGGGTGCCGTCTACGAGAGCTACTCCACGCCGGAAGAGATCGACGCGCGCAACGAGGCTAACGGCCGCGCCAAGCAGCTCGGCTACGACAACTTCGACCGGGACCTGACCGACGAGCAGAAGGCGGCGTACCGCGCTGAAGGGCGCGAGCCGGCGTGGCGGCTGCGCGTCCCCGACGAGGACCTCACCTACGTCGACCTCATCCGCGGCGAGGTGACGTTCCCCGCCGGCTCGTTCCCCGACTTCGTGCTCGTGCGGGCCGGCGGCGTGCCGCTGTACCCGTTCGTGAACCCGGTCGACGACGCGCTCATGGGCATCACGCACGTGATCCGGGGCGAAGACCTCATGCCGTCCACCGCGCGCCAGCTCGCGCTGTACTCCGCGCTCGTGGACGCGGGCGTCACGACGTTCATCCCGCGCTTCGCCCACATGCCGCTCGTGCTCGGAGAGGAGGGCAACAAGAAGCTCTCCAAGCGCGACCCCAAGGCCGACCTCTTCCTCCAGCGGGAGCGCGGCTTCATCCACGAGGGGCTGCTGAACTACCTGGCGCTCCTCGGCTGGTCGATCAGCCACGACCGCGACGTGTTCTCGCTCGAGGAGCTCGTCGCGGCCTTCGACATCGTCGACGTGAACCCCAACCCGGCGCGCTTCGACCAGAAGAAGGCCGAGTCGATCAACGGCGACCACATCCGGATGCTGCGGCCCGAGGACTTCACTGCGCGCCTGGTGCCGTACCTCGCAGCCGCGGGTGTGGTGGAGAAGTCGCCGACTCCCGCGGAGCAGGCGATGCTCGTCGCGGCGGCTCCGCTCGTGCAGGAGCGGATGCAGCTGCTGGGCGACGCGCCGGGCCTGCTCGGCTTCCTGTTCACCGACCGCGTGACGTACCAGGACGACGCCCTCGCCTCGCTGCCCGCGAACGCGACCGAGGTGCTCCGCGCCTCGGTGGCGGCTCTGGAGGGTGTGCCCGACACCGCCTTCACCGCGGCGGCGGTGCAGGACGCCCTCGCCGCCGCGCTCGTCGCGCCGGTGGCGGACGGCGGCCTCGGACTCAAGCCCCGCGTCGCATACGGGCCGCTGCGCGTCGCGGTGAGCGGGCGTCGCGTATCGCCGCCGCTCTTCGAGTCGATGGAGCTGCTCGGCAAGGCCGAGTCGGTCCGCCGGCTCGGCGCGCTCGCCGACGCGCGCGGGTGACGCCTCGGTTTGGAGCACGTGCCGGGGTCGCGTAGACTCTATCCTCGGCACGGCTTCGGCCCACAGCCTTGGGGTATGGTGTAATTGGCAACACGGCTGATTCTGGTTCAGTTGTTCTTGGTTCGAGTCCAGGTACCCCAGCAGTGAAGAAACCCCCGGATGACCGGGGGTTTCGTGTTTCGCCGCCTAGTGGTGCGGCATCGGCTGCCCCGGCTGCACAGGCCCGATCCGGTAGGGCCGCATCATCTCGTTGTCCTCGTGCTCGACGATGTGGCAATGCCACACGTACTGCCCGGGCGTGTCGAACGCGATCCGCAACCGGGTGACCTCACCGGGATACGAGATGACGGTGTCCTTGACGCCGCTCTCCCAGGGCTCGGCGGCCCTGGTGGTCCCGGGCACCAGCTGGACGGTCCCGGCTTCCTCGTCCACGATGATCGCCTGGCGGTCCACGACCTCGAAGGCGACTTCGTGCACGTGCACCGGATGCGCGTCGCCCGTGGCGTTGTACAGCTCCCAGATCTCCACGTCTCCGACGTCGGGGTTCTCGGTGATCTCATCCGCCCAGGCGTGCGAGGTGTACCCGGCAGGACCCGTAGCCGGGTCACCCGCCACCGTGCCGAGCAGGGCCTCCGCCGGCGCGTCGGGGAAGAACTCCGACATGCGCTCGATGAGCGCCAGCCGCCGGGTGACCGTCGCTGTGGGCGGCGGGGGCAGCGACGGCAGCTGGAGCCACCGGGGCGCAGTGGAGTGATCCGGCGAGCGGACCGGCCCGACGCGGAACTGCATGATCTGACCCGTCGTCTCGGGATCGGCCACGTCGAACGCGTCCGGCGCCTCCCCGCCGGAGAAGGGCTCGTCCGGCCCCACGTTGGCCAGCACGTGCGCGCCCTCGGGAGTGTTCGAGAAGTCGACGATCAGGTCGGCGCGCTCCGCGGGACTCATCAGCAGGCGACCGCCGTTCGTCGACGTCAGGTCGACGGGGGCGGCGAGAAGTCCGCCGTCGTTGCCGATCGCCCACACCTCGACGCCTGGGATCCCGCTGAAGTCGAGCACGAGGAATCGCGACTGGCACCCGTTGAGCACCCGGAAGCGGTAGCGGCACTGTTCGACCTCCAGGAACGGCCACGTGTTCCCGTTGACGATGATCGCGTTGCCGAAGAACTCCGGGTTCCAGATGGGCGAGATGTCGGAGTCCGGCAGGTACGGCCCGGCCACCCCGTCGAAGAACGCCCGGGTGTCGGGGTAGAACAGCGAGCCGTCGGAGTCGAAGGCCCTGTCCTGGATCGCAAGCGGGATCTCGCGGTACGGCTTGTTCGGCGGGAACTTGTCGCCCTCGCGGGGCGCGGGTCCCGGAAGCTCGGCTCGGGCGCCCGTTCGGGCATCGGTCACGGCGTCGTCGCCACCCGGCCCGCCGCGGAGGAGGAAGAATCCCGCCGGCCCCGCGTAGACGTTCAGCCGGGTCATCCCGAGCGCATGGTCGTGGTACCACGTCGTGGCCGCTCTGCCCGTGTTCGGATACTGGGACGTCGCCGATCCCGGTTCCCAGTGCGTGTCGAACCGCGCGGCGGCCTTGCTCGCGAAGAAGTCGTACCAGGTGCCCGTCGTCGCGTAGCCCTCGGGGATGTCCCCAGCGTCGGGCAGATACCAGGCCTCGGCGTACCCGTCGCTCTCGTCGCCGACGTCGATCGCGCCGTGGACGTGGGTGACGATGGGCACGGGGCCGGTGTATGGGCCGGGGGTGGCCTGGTGCATCGGCCGGGAATCGCGGCCGTCGACGCCGCCCGGCGGATTCGCCCAGTGCAGCGTCGGGTCGACGGGCAGGAGATGCGGAAGGTACGTCCCGTCCGCGCGGACGAGATCGTTGATCCAGGTGATGCGCGCCGGCCTGTCGACGCGTGCCTCGATCGTCAGCGACGGGGCGTTGTGGATGAGGAGCGGGTCGCGCCCCCGGCCGTCGACCGGTCCGTAACCCCACACCGTCGTCGCCGGCATGCCGGCCGGAAGGATCTGCTGCTCGAACTGCCGCACCGAGATCTCGTACACGTCGATGGGCTTCCCGCCGCGCCGGCTGATCGTCCCCGTGCGCGGCATCACCGGCGGGATCAGCAGTGCGGTGGCGTACTTCGTCACCGCGTGGGGATTTAGAGTGCCGCCCGGGATGCCGGCCGCCGCGACGGGTATGCGGAACGGCACCTCGCCGACCGTCCCGACGAAGAACAGGCCCAGGCCTGCCCCACCCGTGATCCGCAGGAAATCGCGCCGCGATACCGCGCCCATGCCCGTCTTCCTCCCCAGTGAGCAGGCGGACGTCACTCCGCGCTCACGGTACGCCCGCCGCGACGGCGGGGCAAGACATCCGGTTCGCGACCACCGCGGACGGCACCTACCGGGCGTCGTCGGAGCGCCGTGCGACGAGGAGGGCCAGCTCGGTGCGCGATCGGAGACCGAGCTTGCTCAGGACGTTCGACACGTGGGTCTCGACCGTGCGCCGCGACACGCTGAGCGACTCGGCGATCTCGGGGTTGGTGGCGCCGGTGGCCACGAGTCCCGAGACGCGCTCCTCCGTGCGTGTGAGAGCCTCCCACCCGGACGTCGGTCGCGGCCGGCGCGGCGTGCGCACGGGAATCCCCGCACGACGGAATGCCGTCCTGGCCCGCGTGATCTCATGATCGGCTCCGGCTTCGCCGTACGACTGCAACGCCGCCTCCGCCAGCACGCGGCGCTCGTCGGCCCGGTGAGGGAGCACGCGCGCCGCCAGCTCGCTCGTGCGCGCATGCTGCATTCGCCGGGGCGTGCCCGCCAGCATCCGCGACGCCTCGACGAGCAGATCCGGCGATCCCGTCGCCCGCCCGCGCACGGCCAGGGCGGTCGCGCGAAGGTGGTCGACCCCGGGATTGCGGTCGGCGAGCGCGGTCAGCACGTCGAGCACCTCCTGAGCCTGTGCGAGCGCAGGCGTGCGCTGCGGGCCGTCGGCGTCCGCGACCACGCGCGCGACGTGGACGAGTTCGAGGCCCAGCTCCGCGCAGTCCATCTGCATGTCGCCGTCGCGCAGCTCGCGCCAGCCCTCCCGCAGCACGCCGAAGGCTCGGCCGGCGTCGGGGCCGGCGTGCGCACGCTGGCTCAGGCCGGACCAGATCCAGCTCCGACCGCGTCCCGCCCACCGGGCCCGATCGGGTACCGGATCGAGAAGCCCCGCCCATTCCCCGGCGGCGTCGGGTCCGCTCCGGCGGGCCGCCACGCACGCCCGCAGTCCGAGGATGGGGCCGCTCATGCGCACATCCATCGACCCCACCATCGAGCCGTGCGCCTCGAGCTCGGCCCAGGTGTCCGACAGGCTCCCGACCTGCGCGAGCACCTGCGCCCCGAAGGCGTGCGCGGCGAGGACGCCGGTGCGATACCCGAACTCCTCGGCGGCCCGGACGCTCCGCTGCAGCAGCTCGAGCACGTCGGAGGTGCGTCCGGCGTCGGTCAGCGCGAGCGCCAGCAGGGCGTGCGGGAACGCCTCGATGGATGCGAAGGTCAGATGCCTGTCGGCGACCGCCGTGGCCCGCGTGAGCAGGGCGGTGGCCTCGTCGAGGTCGCCGCGCACGTCGGCGATCTGCCCGCCCAGCGCGAGAGCGAGAGCCTCGGCGCCCGCGTTGCCGACCGCGGCCGCCATCGCGGCGCCCTCCCGGGCCAGGCGCGTGGCGCCGTCGAGGTCACCCAGCATGAAGCGCGGCCATCCGGCGAAGGCGAGGTGCGCCGCGCGGTCGGCCGGCTCCAGCACCTCCGACGCGGCGTACCTCTCCGCCTCATCCCGCGCTTCGGCGTTGCGGTGCTCCTGCATCAGGGCGTGCGTGTACGTCGCCGACAGGCCCGCCAGCACGTCGGAGGGAACGTCGTGCCGGAGGGCGCTCTCGGCGAGTGCGCTCGCCTGCGCGGCGTGGCCGGCGCTCAGCTCGGCCCGGGCGAGGCCGGCGATGGCGCGCACGCTCAGCGGGTCACCCGGCGCGGTCTCCTCGATGACACTGCCCCACAGCTCGGCGGCGGTGCCGGGCGCGCTCACCGCCGCGCCCTCGGCGAGGCGCAGCATCCATGACAGATCCTCCGGCGATGTCGTCGCCTGCAGGAGATGGGCGGCGACGGTGGCCGGCGCGACGTGCGCGTCATCCAGTCGGATCGCGAACTCGCGGCGGAGCTCCGCACGCACCGGGGCGGGCAGGTCGTGCAGCAGCACCTCCTGGATGAGCTGGTGCCGGAAGCCGAGCAGGTCTGCGCCCACCTCCTCCAGGAAACCGGCGGCGAACGCCTCTCGCAGCAGCGGCACCAGCGCGCTCATCGGGCGGCCGACGACCACGCGCAGCTGCGTGACGGAGAACCGGGTGCCCAGCAGCGCGGCGGAGGTCAGCAGCTCACGTGTCGGCGTGCTCAGATGGCCGAGGTGGCGCATCATCACCGTCGCGAGCGACGGTGATGGGCCGACCGGCGCGTCGGTCCTCGCCTCGCCCCGGTCGTCGACGGTCACCGCGCCGTCGCGCAGGAGCGCCCTGATCATCTCGGTCAGGAACAGCGGGTTGCCGCCGGCCGTCTCGACATGTCGCTCGAGGAGGCTGCCGATCCGCCCGCCGGTCAGCCGCTCGGTGATCGCCGTGCACGTCTCGGGGGTGAGGGGGCCGAGCTCGACCGGCACGAGCAGGTCTCGTTCACTGAGGATGTGCAAGAGGTGGTCGAGCTCGGGCGAGGTCTCGTGGCGGGCCTGCGTGCGCATCGAGCCGATGATCAGCAGCGGAAGCTGCCCCAGCGTCCGCGCCAGCCGCGCGAGGAGACGGAGGGAGGCGGCATCCGCCCACTGCAGGTCCTCGAGCACGATGACGGCCGGATTCGCCGCGGCGATGTCGATGAGCGACAGCAGCCTCTCTCCGATCGCGTGCTCGTTGTGGCGCGCGGCGAGGCGCCGGTCGCCGTCGGTCAGCATCGGCGTGAAGGCATCGAGCAGCAGCCCGAGGACGCGACGCCGGTCCATCGCATCGGCGGAGGCCCACAGCACGGTGTGGGTGCCAGGCATCCGCGCCATCGCCGCGCGGATCAGCGACGTCTTGCCGATGCCGCCCTCGCCGAGCACCAGGACGACGCGTCCGGTGGCTCCGCCGCGGGCGGCGATCAGACGGGTGACCTCGGGCTCGCGACCGAGGAACACGACGGCGGTCTCCCGCTCCGTCGCGGTCCGGCCGGTCGCCGAGCGCATGCACCGCCCCCCCATCGCCCCCACAGCGAATCTCTGACACGCTTGCGGTGAGTCTAGGAGGCGGAGGGCGCCGTGTCGCGTGATCCCGCGTTGCCGTATGCATCGCGCCTTGTCGCCGAATGGCTGATCTCGGCGCCCGACCAGCGTCACCGCCGCCTGCCGGGCACGATGCTGTTCGCGGACATCTCGGGCTTCACCCGGCTGACCGAGCGGCTCGCACGGCGAGGCCGCATCGGCGCCGAGCTCATCAGCGACACCCTCGATCGCACCTTCGCCGCGCTGCTGGAACCGGCGTCGGAAGAGGGGGCCGACCTCATCAAGTGGGGCGGTGACGCCGTGCTGCTGCTGCTCCGCGGCGAGGCGCACACCGTCCGCGCCGCGCGCGCCGCGCATCGGATGCGGGCGGCCCTGCGCGACCTCGCGCGCGCCGACGAGGCGGAGCGGTCGGGATCGGGGACGCTTCGCATGTCGATCGGCATCCACCGCGCCGACTCCGGCACCGGCGACCCCGGCGCCGCCGGCTTCGACTTCTTCCTCGTGGGCGACCCTGCCAGCCACCGTGAGCTGATCGCCGCCGGCCCGGAGGTGAGTCACCTGGCGAAGGTGGAGCAGGCCTGCGGGGCGGGGATGATCCTGCTCAGCGCCGCCGCGGCCGCCGCCATGCCGGAAGGGCTGCTCGGTGCGGGGGTGGCGGTCGACGGGTCCGAAGGGGTCGGGCGGCTGCTGCGCTCGCCGCCGCGACCGCAGGCGGCGCCGGCCGCGTCCGCCGGCCTCGACGCCGAGATCGACGGCACGCCGGACGTCGCCGGCACGCTGCCCCCGGGCATCCGTGCGCACCTGCGCGCCGGAGCGGCAGAACCCGAGCACCGGCCCGTCACCATCGGGTTCGTGCAGTTCTCGGGCACCGACGCCCTGCTGCGCTTCCGCGGCGCCCGGGACGCGACCGACGCGATCCACGAGGCGATCGTCGCCGTCCAGCGGGCGTGCCTCGACCACGGAGCCACGTTCTTCGAGTCGGACATCGCCGTGGACGGCGGCAAGGTCATGCTCACCGCGGGGGCGCCCCGCAGCGCCGGGCGGGACGGGGACCGGATGCTGCGCACCGCCCGCGCGATCGCCGACTTCCGGGGCACGCTGAGCATCCGGGTCGGAGTCAGCTCGGGCCACGTGTTCGCCGGAGACTTGGGTCCGCCGTGGCGTCGCACCTACTCGGTCAAGGGCGACGCCGTGAACCTGGCCGCGCGCCTGCTCGGCCGCGGCAGCCCCGGCCAGGTGGTCGCGACCGCACGGGTCATCGGCGAATCGAGCCGGGAGTTCGAGGCCGAGCCGCTGGCGCCCTTCACGGTGAAGGGGAGGCGCGCACCGGTGCACGCCGCGGTGGTCGGCGAACTCCGCAGCGGGCCGCCGAAGTCGCTGACGCCGTTCGTGGGTCGCGACGCCGAGCTCGCGGCCCTCACGGCCGCGGTGTCATCGGCGTCCGACGCCCGGGGAACGGTCGTCGACGTCGTGGGCGAGCCGGGGATCGGGAAGTCGCGTCTGGTCTCCGAGGCCGTCGCGACGAGCTCCGCCCGGGTGCTCGCCGTGGCCCTGAGCACGTACGACACCGAGACCGCGTACGCGGCCGCCGGGATGCTGCTGCGCCAGGTGCTCGGCGCCGGGGCGCACGTCCTCCCCGACGACCTGGCGGCGATGCTGACACGCACCGTGGGCCGCGAGGCGCCTCACCTGGTGCCGTGGCTTCCCCTGCTCGGCGCGACGCTCGATCTGGATCTGCCTGTCACACGCGAGGTCCACGAGCTGGAGGAACGGTTCCGTCGTGGCCGCATCGAGCAGGTCACCACCGAGTTCCTCACCGCGATCCTCGACCAGCCGGCCGTGCTCGTCGTGGAGGACGCGCACCTGATGGACGAAGCATCCGCTGCGCTC
The DNA here is from genome assembly GCF_053619935.1 of Microbacterium sp. NPDC055455. Lineage (NCBI taxonomy): Bacteria > Bacillati > Actinomycetota > Actinomycetes > Micrococcales > Microbacteriaceae > Microbacterium > Microbacterium sp. NPDC055455. The sequence goes on along the minus strand of NZ_JBSHLB010000002.1, from coordinate 652,303 downwards.
TTCCTCCGCCTGGAGGAAGAGGCGCCGCGACACCCCTGGTGCGTCATCGTGACGCGACGCGAGATCCCCTCCGGGCATGTCCCGCTGATCGGAGAAGACGGCGATCGCCGGATCGAGCTGGGCGGAGTGGCACCGGAGGCGGCCCTCGAGCTGCTCGAGTCGGCGGTGGACGGCGCCCTCCCCAGCCGCCACACCCTCGCGGCCATGACCGACCGTGCCGCGGGCAACCCGCTGTTCCTCACCTCGCTCGCCGCCAGCGTCCACGTCGGCGATGTGACCGGCGACCTGCCCGTAACCGTCGAGGCGCTGCTGCTGGTCGACATCGACCGGCTCCCGCCCGGCGACCGCACGCTGCTGCGGCTCGCGGCGGTGCTCGGCGCGCGGTTCGATGCGGCCACGCTGGCGCAGGTGCACGCCGAGCCGGTGACCGCGGATGCCCTCGCCGACCGCCTTCGCGAGTTCGTGCGGGTGTCGGAGGGCGGCGAGCTCGAGTTCCGGCACGCGATGGTTCGCGACGTCGCCTACGCCGGGCTGCCCTTCCGCCTGCGCAGGCGGATGCACGAGCGCGTCGCGGTGACGCTCGAGGCCTCCGCGGGGACCGCGGCCGGCGCCGACCTGCTCAGCCTCCACTTCCATGAGGCCGGACTCTTCGACCGAGCCTGGTCGTACTCGCTGCGCGCCGGCGAGGAGGCCCGCGCGAAGTACGCCTTCGCCCAGGCCGCGGCGTTCTACGCCCGCGCGCTGGAGGCGGCGGCGCAGCTGCCCGAGCCGCCCGCGGAGCGCTCCGCGGCCGCGGTCGCCCTGGGCGAGTGCCTCGACATGTCGGGCGACTCCGCCGGTGCCCTCACCGCGCTGCGACGCGCGCGGCGCGATCTGCGCGATGACCCCGTCGCCACGGCCGACCTGCTGCACAAGGAGGCGCGCATCACGCTGCGCCTCGGGAGATACCGCGCCGCGCTGGCGCAGCTCACCCGCGCTATGCGCGTGCTGGACGGGGTCGACGGACGGGCGGCGGACGCCGTCCGCTCCCGCATCGCCACGTGGTACGGCTTCTGCCTCCACCTGCAGCATCGAGACGCGCAGGCGGTGCGCTGGGGCCGGCGCGCGGTCGAGTGGGCGGAGGCCTCGCACGACGAGGAGGTGCTCGCCAACGCGTGCAACGCCCTCCACCTGTCGTATGGAGCCTCGGCGCTTCACGAGGACCGCCCGTACGGGCAGCTCGCTCTGGACCTCTACATGCGCCTCGGCGACCTCAGCGGACAGACGCTCACTCTCAACAACCTCGCGATCGACGCGTACAACGCCGGCGACTGGAACGAAGCGATCGACGCCTTCGCCCGCGCGGCAGCCGGCTTCCACCGGCTCGGCGACGACGCCGACGAGGCGACCGCGCTGTACAACCAGGCGGACGTGCTGGTCGCGCAGGGGCGTCACCGGCAGGCGCTCGCTGCGCTTGCCGATGCACTCCACCTCGCGCGTCGTGTCGACGACGAGGAGCTCGTCGGCCTCGCGCTGCGCGAGCAGGCGCGTGCCCAGGCCGGGTCCGGAGACCGCGCACGGGCGTGGGTGTCCTTCGACCGCGCGCGGGCTGTGCTCTCGGGTCTGGACCTGGCGACGGAGGTGGCACTGCTGGATGCCGCGCACGCGGAGGCGCTGGCGGCCGATGGGCGATCCGCCGAGGCGCTCGACCTTGTGGACCGGACGATCACCGCTGCCGCGGGGAAGGCACCGGACACGCTCGCCCGCCTGCACCGCATACGGGCGCAGATCCTCGTGGGCCTGGGGCTCGTCGAACCGGCCGCGGTGGCCGCCCGGGAGGGGCTGCTGCTCAACACCGGGACGTATGGCGGATACGAGCCGGCGCTGCTGCGCCTCGCCCTCGCCGAGGCCACGGCCGACGAGCGGCTGCGGACGGACGCCCGGCGTGTGCTGGACTCGCTCGGGGTGGTGGGCTGAGGGCGGCGCCTACTTGATGGTGCCGCGCACATCCCGCAGGAACAGCACCACGAGGCGGAGATCGCCGGCGTTGTCGCGGGTGCTCGCCGCGGTGTCGGTGCAGTACTCCTGTCCGTCGCCGATGACGCCCTTGGCGGGGCATGTCGCGGTCGTCTCGAGTGCGCCCGCGGCCGTCTGCGACCACTGCGCACGGTACTGCGGCACGCCGCCCTGCCCGCACACCGTCTTGTCGCACACGATGGTCATCCGGGCCGGGCTCGTGCGGGTGTAGAGCCCCTCCATGTCGGCGAGGAACTGCGTCACCAGGCCGCCGGGCCGGCACGCCGAGTCGGCCGGGCAGAGACCGAGCGAGAGCGCGACGCTGCCGGCCGCGCCGTTGGGCAGCGACAGGATGCCGCACATCGGTCGCGATGCGTCCACCGTCGTGCATCCGCTCCCGTCCGCCCCGGCGGCACCGCTCTTCAGCGCGGGCGACTGACCGTCGAGCAGGTTGAGCGTGAGGTCCACGGGGAACGAAGCGGTGGTCGCCGCGAGGACCGCCCTCTTGTAGGCGGCGCTGGCCGTGATCTGGATCGCGGCGGTGGCGGCGGAGTACGACGTGGTGATGGACACGTGCGAGGCGCCCGCCGGGATGGTGGCCTGCGCGACGCTGAGCCGACCGGGACCGGGGGCGGTGAGCGACACCGTCGTCGCGGTCGGATACGCCGCCGGTTCGGTCCCGTTCCACAGTGAGACCTCGACCACGAACGGCGTCCCGGCAGCGGCCAGCACCGCGGGGAGCGAGGCGTCCGGCACGCCCGTCAGCTGCGCCGCGATCGCCGGATCAGTGCGTGCCACCGCGGTCATCGACGTGGGCTTGGGCAGCGACGCACCGGACGCCGGCGCGGCGGGGACGAGCAGGGTCGCGAGCAGGAGCGCGGCGATGACGGCGACGGGCCGGCGCGCGGCCCGGATCGGGTGAGACGGCATGGCGCGGCTCCTCACGCATCGGGTCCTCTCAGACTCGCCTGCGCCGGGGCGGAAAAGATCCGTGAGATCACTGAGGTTTCGTCACGGCAGCTCCCGCATCCTTGCGGCATGGCGACCGAGTCTCGCGTGGGGACCGGCCCCGATCTGCCGCGCGCGGCGACGCGACCGAGCCGCATCCCGGGTCGCACGGTGCTGCTCGTGGCATCCTTCGGGGCGCTGCTGGCGTTCCTCGATGCGACGATCGTGAACATCGCATTCCCGAGCATGCGCGAGGACTTCCCCGACGCATCGATCGGCACGATCTCGTGGGTGCTCAACGCCTACAACATCGTCTTCGCCTCCTTCATGATCGTCTTCGGCCGGCTCAGCGATGTGGTCGGCCGCCGGCGCCTGTACCTCGTGGGGGTCGGTCTCTTCACGCTGGCGTCGCTGGTGTGCGCCGTCGCGCCGAACGTAGGCCTGCTGGTCGCCGCGCGCGTGCTGCAGGCGCTCGGCGCCGCGATGCTCGTGCCCGCGTCGCTGGCCGTGGTGATCGAGGGCGCGCCGGCGGGGAGGCGCGCGCGGGCGGTGGGGCTGTGGGCGGCCGCCGCCGCCGTCGCCGCGGGTCTCGGCCCTCCCATCGGCGGCATCCTCGTCGAAGCCGGCGGCTGGCGCTGGGCGTTCTGGATCAACCTGCCGCTCGGCGTGCTGGCGTGGTGGCTCGGGCGGGGCCTCCTCGTCAACAGCCGGGCACCGGGCCGCCGGCGCACGCCCGATCTGCTCGGCGCCGTGCTTCTGGCGGGTTCTCTGGGGCTCATCACCCTCGCGATCATCAAGGGATCGGAGTGGGGCGCGTCCAGCATCGCGCTGTGGGCGACCGTCGTCGGCGCGGTCGTGCTGCTCGGCGCGTTCGTGCTCAGTTCGATGAGGCATCCGGTGCCCGTGCTGGATCTGGCGATGATGCGCAACCGGCCGTTCCTCGTGGCGAACATCGTCACGCTCGTCGCCGGTGTGGGCTTCTTCGCGTATCTGCTCAACAACGTGCTCTGGCTGCAGTACGTGTGGCAGTACTCGATCCTGGAAGCAGGCCTCGCGCTCGTGCCCGGCGCCGTCGTCGCCGCGGTCACCGCCGCGGCCCTCGAGCCGGTGGCCGCGCGGCTCGGCTATCGGTGGGTCATCGCCGCGGGGTTCGTCGTCTGGGCCCTCGGGTACGTCTGGTATCTCACCGTCGTCGACGTCACACCGGATTTCTGGGCGCAGTGGCTGCCCGGTCAGGTCATCAGCGGGATCGGCGTCGGCGCTACGCTGCCGCTGCTCGCGGCGGCCACCCTGGTGACGCAGCCCGGCGGGCGCTATGCGACGGCGTCCGCGGTCATCTCCAGCGCGCGCCAGATCGGCGGCACGATCGGCGTCGCCCTCCTCGTCGTGATCATCGGCGCGCCCACCGCGCTGACCATCGTGGACGACCTGCGAGACGGATGGCGGCTGTGCATCGCCTCGTTCGCGCTCGGCGCGGTGATCACCCTGTTCCTGGGGCGCGTGCGCGCCGCGGCGGAGGACCCCTCGACCGAGGCGATCGAGGGCTCACGGCTTCATGAGCCGGCCGCTGACACCGGAGTGCTCATGCGGCGCGCGGTGCCGCCGGTCGAGGAATCCCTCTTCGCGCGGCTGCCGGCCGCGGTGCGCGACCGGATCGAGCGGACCGCTCCGCAGCGAACGATTCCGGCGGGCGAATGGATGCTTCAGCAGGGCGACCCGGCATCGTCGATGTTCGTCCTGCTCGCCGGCCGCGCCGAGGTCGTCATCGGCGGCCAGGTGGTGCGCGAGCTGGGACCGGGCGCCGTCGTCGGGGAGCTGGCGCTGCTGACGGGAGGCGTCCGCTCCGCGTCGATCCGGGCCCGGCGCGAGTGCCGCGTGCTGGAGGTGCCGCGTGCGGTGCTCGACGAGGCGATCGGCAACGATCCGGCCGCGCTGTCGGCCCTCGTCGCGGCGCTCGCCCGGCAGCTGACGGACGCCAGCCCGCCCACCGGTCGCCGCGCCTCCCGCCCCGGTCTCGTCGCCGTGGTCGGCGCAGGCCGAGGTGCCCCGGTGGAAGACATCGCCGAGCTCCTCCGCCACGGCCTGTCCGCCCACCTGCGCGTCGAGACGCTGCGCGGCCCGCACGTGCCGGAGGAGATCGACCGCGCGGAGCGGACCAACGAGCTGGTGCTCCTCGTCGCGGCGGCCGCGGACGGCGAATGGGTCGACAGGTGTCTGCGCGAGGCGGACGCGGCCGTGCTGGTGGCGGTGGCGGAGGACGCGCCGGAGCACGTGCCGCGCAGCGCGGCGAACCGGCCGGAGCTCGTGCTGGTCGCTGCGTCGCGCTCAGGGCTCGCGCGGGACGCCCGGCGTGCGTGGCTCGATGCCGTGGACCCGTGGCGCTTCAGCGAGCTGACGCGCGACGACCTCACCGCGACCGGCCTGCCCACCGGGCTCCGCGGGCTCGTCGACCGCCTCGCGGGCAGGTCGCTGGCGATCGTGTGCGGCGGCGGGGGAGCGCGGGCGCTCAGCCACATCGGCGTCCTGCTCGAGCTCGAGGCGGCGGGCATCCGCATCGACCGCATCGCCGGCACCAGCATGGGAGCGGTGATCGCGGCGTCGTACGCGACCGGCGTCGACGCCGGCGAGGTCGCCGACGTGGCGTACCGGGAACTGGTCCGCAACGACCTGTTCAGCGACTACGGTTTGCCGCGGACCTCACTGGTACGAGGCGGGCGCGTGCAGCGATCGCTCGTGCGATCGTACGGGGACTGGCGGATCGAGGAGCTCCCGCGCGGATTCCGCTGCGTCAGCACGGACCTCCTCGCCCGCACCGCCGTGGTGCACCGCAGCGGTCCCCTCGTCGAAGCGGTCAGGGCGACGTCGCGACTGCCGGTCGTGTTCACGCCGATCGTCAGTGACGGCCGGCTCCTGGTGGACGGCAGCGTGCTGGACAACCTGCCCGTGGACACCATGGTCGAGCGAGCCGAGGGGCCTGTCGTCGCGGTCAACATCTCGGCGAGCAGTCGCAGGCCGCCGTCGGCGCCGGGCGAGCCGCCCCGGCCGGTGCGCATCCCGCCCCTGGGCGAGACGATGATGCGCACCTTCATGATCAGCGGGGGAGACGCGGCACAGGCCCAGCGCCAGGGCGCGTGGGTCATCACACCCCACTCCATGGGAGTCGGCTTCCTGGAGTTCCACCAGTTCGATCGGCTGGTCGAGTCCGGGCGCGCCGCAGCGCGCGCGCTGCTCGACCAGACCGGAGGCGAGCTGTTCACCGCAGCGGGGCGCTGAGGGGGCCGCTTCCACACCGCGGGGGCCGGCGCAACCCCCTCGGGCACGGCGGGAGCGCGCGTAGCCTTCTGACGTGGTTCGACGGACGGCAGACGCATGAGCACACCTTCCGCTCTCGTCGCCGAGCGCTACCGGCTGGTCAAGATGCTGGGCGCGGGCGGCATGGGCATCGTGTGGCAGGCCTGGGACACCCGCCTGCGGCGGCCGGTCGCGCTGAAAATGCTGCGCACGCAGCCCGAGCTGACCGATGAGGAGCGTCAGATCGCCACCGACCGAGCCATGCGCGAGGCGCAGATCACGGCCGGGCTGCACCACCCGCACGCCGTGACGGTGTACGACGTCGTGGAGCACGACGACCAGCCCTGCATCGTCATGCAGCTCCTCGAATCGACTCCGCTCTCCGAGCTGCTTCGTGAACGGGGCGCGTTCCCGCCCGATGAGACGGCACGGATCGGCGCGCAGGTCGCGTCTGCACTGGCGGCAGCGCACCGGCTCAAGATCGTCCACCGCGATGTGAAGCCCGGCAACATCCTCATCACGGCGGACGGGTCCGCGATGATCAGCGATTTCGGGATCTCGCATGCCCTGGGCGATGCGACCATCACCGCGACGGGCATGATCCACGGCACCCCCGCCTACCTCGCGCCGGAGGTCGCGCGCGGGCTGCCCACCAGTTTCGCCTCCGATGTGTTCTCGCTCGCGTCGACGCTTTACGCCGTCGTAGAGGGTGAGCCCCCCTTCGGCACCGACCGGAACTCCATCGCGCTCCTGCACCGGGTCGCCCGCGGCGGCTATCCGGCGCCGCGGCGCGCGGGGCCGCTGGCGCCGCTGCTGCGCAAGATGCTCGCGGCGCAGCCCAAGCGCCGGCCGTCGATGGAGTCCGTCGCCGACGCGCTCGCTGACATCGGGGGCCAGGAGGACGCCGGCGAGCGCGGTGCCGCGGCAGGACTCGTCGCCCTGGGCTTCGACGCCCCCACCGTCGGCCAGCCCGTGCCGGAGGCGGAGACCGAGCTGCCGGTGGTGGAGACCGTGGCGCCGGAGGCGGAGACCGTGGCGCCGGTGGTGGAGACGGTGGCGCCGGAGGCGGAGACAGCGGCGGAGTCGGAGACCGCGGCGGAGTCGGCACCGGAGGCCGTCGAGGCATCCGTCACCGCTCCACAGCCGGACGCGAGCCCGGGCGCGGCGGCAGTCACCGCGGATCCGGGCCCGGCCACGCCGCCGACGGAGCGACTGCCCACAGGCGCGACCGTTCCCATCGATGGGGCCACTGCGCGCGACGTGCACGCCGCCGAGACGGAGCGTCTCGCACCCGCGGCCGCCGGCGCATCCGCCGCGGTCTCCGAGCATCCGACGGTGGCCGCGGAGGGCGACCGGGCGACGGCACCTGGGACCACCCGGCGCCGCGCGGGTGTCATCGCAGGCGTCCTGGCGCTGCTGGTCGCCGTGGGCCTCGGCGCCGCTTTCCTCTTCGCGTCGGTGCAGGGCGACCCGGGCGTCGCGGATCCGTCCACGTCGGAGACGGCCGACGCCGATCCTGCTCCGACCTCCGAGCCGGAGACCGAGTCGCCCGCGGCATCGACGCCGCAGTCGACCGCGCCGCCGCCGGAGGAACAGCCCGAGCCCACGCCGGCCCCGGTGACCCCCGAGCAGCGGGTCGTCGACACCATCGCGGGGTACTACGCCCTGATGCCGGAGGACCGCGAGAGCGCCTGGCCGCTGATGACCGCCGACTACCAGGAGAACCACGCCGGCGGACGCGACGGATACGAGGCCTTCTGGTCCCAGGTCGCCGATCTCACGGTCACGGATGTCAGCGCCTCGGGGCCCGACAGCGGACAGGCGACCCTCACCTACACCTTCCGCGACGGCCGGGTCGTGGAGGAGGTGACCGCCTACCGCTTCCAGGACGAGGGAGGTGTCCTCAAGATCGCAGCCAGCGACGTGATCAGCAGCCGGGACCTCTGAAGCGGCTCGCCCGCGGCAGCACTCCCGCCGGCTGATCAGGCGCCGTCGGCGGCGATGACCTCGGCCGCGGCATCCGTCCCCAGGGCGCGGTAGTCGGGATCGTCGTCGCTGTGCAGCAGGAGCATGAGCACGACCGCGGCGGCCCACGCCCTCGCGCGGCGCCAGGTGGCGGCGTCGTAGCGGCCGCCGGTGGCCGCGCGGAAGCGTGCGCGACCGCCGGCGTCGAAGGCGAGCCACGCCACGGCGAGGTCGTAGGCCGGATCGCCCGCCGTCACATCGCCGAAGTCGATGATCCCCGCCAGTCCGCCGTCGTGCGACACGAGGTTGCCCGGGTGCAGGTCGCCGTGGATCCACACCGGTGCACGGCTCCACGCGGCCGCCGAGAGCCCCGCGTGCCACGCGTCCTCCAGCAGCTCCGCGGTGGCGGGATCGATCGCCTCGGCGTCGCGCAGTGCCCCGAGCCGATCGCGGAACGCCGGGGCCCGGGTCGCGAGCGCCTGACCGCGGACGGGGTTCACTGGGTGACCCTCGGGAGCCTCGATGTGGAGCTCGCGGAGCGCCGCCGCGAGCGGCTCCGCCCAGCCGTGACGGGCACGGCGGGGCACGTCGATGCCGCGATCGCCGTCGATCCACGGCACGACCGACCACGCCCACGGGAACCCCACCGCCGGGGTGCCGGCGACGACCGGCGCGGGCACGCGCACCCCGACGAGGGTGAGGCGCTCCGCCATGTCCGGCAGCACGAGCTGCTCGTGGAGCACGAGCGGGGCGGCGAGCGCCCGCCGGGGGAGCCGCACCGCGTAGCGCTCGCCCAGGCGCCAGACCTCGCTGTCCCAGCCCTCGGCGACCTTGACCAGCGGCAGGTCAGGGGCATCGGGGACGGCGCCGGTGGCCTGGGCGGCCAGCAGCTGCCGGATCAGGTGCTCATCGATGCGGACCTCTGCGGCGGGCTTGTCGGGCACCCGTCGAGAATATCCGGTTGTGTTCATGTGGGAATGTGTTGTATCGTGTGGGAATTCCCACTGGAGGGTTGCACCACATGTACGCGACGGAGCGCCACGAGCAGATCGAACTGCTGCTGGCCGCGCAGGGGCGTGTCAGTGTCGTCGACCTCGCCGAACGCTTCGACGTCACGACCGAGACGATCCGCCGCGACCTCGATCACCTCGAGTCCACGGGGGCCCTCCGCCGCGTGCACGGGGGAGCAGTCGGTCGCGAGCGCGCCAGCACCCGTGAGCCCTCCCTCGCCGAGCGCGAGCAACGCCATGGCAGCGCCAAGGCCGCCATCGCCCGTCGCGCACTGGACGCCCTCGGCCCCGACTTCAGCGGCTCGGTCTTCCTCGACGCCGGCACGACGACGGGCGCCGTCGCGGCGGCGCTGGCACCGCGCCTGTCCGGCGCCCGCATCGAGGTGGTCACGCACTCCCTCGCCCTCGGGCACGCCCTCGCGGCTGTTCCGGGGTCATCGCTGTCGCTCATCGGCGGTCGCGTCCGCGGGCTCACCGCCGCCGCCGTCGGCGCCGACACGGTGGGTGCGATCGGGTTCCTCCGCCCGGACGTCGCCTTCATCGGCACCAACGGCGTGTCCGCCGGCTTCGGCCTGAGCACGCCGGACCCGGACGAGGCCGCCGTGAAGCGGGCGATCGTGCGGGCGGCGCAGCGCGTCGTGGTCGTCGCCGACGCCGACAAGCTGGGCGCGGAGCTCCTCGTCGGATTCGCGCCGCTGTCGGACGTCGACGTGCTGGTGACGGATGCCGCACCCGACGCCGAACTCGCCGCCGCGCTCGCGGAGGCCGAAGTGGAGGTCTGGCTCACATGATCGTCACGCTCACCGCCAACCCTTCGCTCGATCGCACGGTCACCCTCCCGGCGCCCCTGCAGATCGGCGACGTGCAGAGCGCCCTCTCGGCGCGGGAGGACGCCGGCGGCAAGGGGATCAACGTGGCCCGCGTCATCACCGCTGCGGGGGAGGAGTGCCGCGCCGTGCTGCCGCTGGCGCACGGCGACCCGTTCGAGGCCGCGCTGGCCGGAGCGGGCGTCGACGCGCGCCGGGTGCCGATCGCCGGACGCGTGCGGGCCAACATCGCCATCACCGACCCGGCCGGGGTCACCACCAAGCTCAACCTGCCCGGCGCCGAGCTGTCGGCCGCCGATGCGGCCGCCGTCGTGGACGAGGTCGTCGCCGTGTCCGCCGGCGCGCGCTGGCTGGTCCTGGCGGGCTCGCTCCCGCCGGGGGCGCCGGACGACTTCTACGTCCGCGTGATCCGCGCCGTCCGCAATGCGCACGGCGACGCAGCGCCGCTCATCGCGGTCGACACCTCCGGCGCGGCCCTCGCCGCCGTGGTCGCCGCCGGAGCGCCCGACCTCATCAAGCCCAACGACGACGAACTGGCCGAGCTCGCGGGCCTAGCGCTGGCAGCCGCCGACCTCCATGCCGTCGTCGAGGTCGCGCGATCGCTCGTCCCGTCCCGTGTCGGAGCCGCACTGGTCACGCTCGGCTCGCGCGGCGCGGTGCTCGTCCGCTCCGACGGCGCGTGGGCGGCGACCCCGCCGCCCATCCGGGTGGTGAGCACGGTCGGCGCCGGCGACAGCTCGCTGGCAGGCTTCGTCCTCGCCCACAGCCGCGGCGCCCATCCCGACGAGTGCCTGCGCCTGGCTGTCCGCTACGGCGCCGCCGCGGCATCCCTCCCCGGCACCCAGGCGCCCAGCCCCGCAGACCTTCCCCCCGGCGACGTGCCCGTCACCCGCCTCACCTGAACCACCACCACACCCGACCGCAGGAGGTCACCGTGTCCGACACCATCACGACAGGCCTGGTGAGCCTGGACGCCCCTCTGGGGGCCGACAAGTCCGCCGTCATCCGCTCGCTCGCCGCGCGCGTGGTCGCGCAGGGTCGCGCGACTGACGCCGAGGCGCTGTTCGACGACGCCTGGGCGCGCGAGCAGAAGGACGAGACCGGCCTTCCGGGCGGCATCGCCATCCCGCACGCGAAGAGCGCCGCCGTCACGACGCCGTCGCTCGCCTTCGCGCGGCTGAAGCCGGGCGTGGACTTCGGCGCCCCGGACGGCGCCGCAGACCTCGTCTTCCTGATCGCCGCGCCCGCGGACGCCGCGGAGGCGCACCTCGCGGTGCTCTCCAAGCTCGCGCGCAGCCTCATGCAGGAGGACTTCACCTCGGGTCTGCGGGCCGCGAAGACCGACGAGGAGGTCGTCGCGATCGTGCAGGCGGCGATCGGCGAGGGCGGCGCCGCACCGGCGGCCGCGCCCGTCGCGGCGACCGCCCCGGCGGCAGCCGCCCCGGCCCCGGCGCCCGCCGCGGGGTCCGACATCGACGGCCGTCCCGCACGGATCGTCGCCGTGACGGCGTGCGCCACCGGCATCGCGCACACCTTCATGGCCGCCGACGCGCTGACCGCGGCGGGCAAGAAGGCGGGCGTCGATCTCGTCGTCGAGCCGCAGGGCTCCAGCGGCTACCAGGCGCTGCCCGGCGATGTCATCCGCGACGCCGACGCGGTGATCTTCGCCACGGACGTGGACGTGCGCGAGCCGCAGCGCTTCGCGGGCAAGCCCGTCGTCCGCGCGGGCGTCAAGCGGGGCATCGAGCAGCCCGGCCGGCTCATCGCCGAGGCGGTGGCCGCGGCCAAGGACCCCACGGCGACGCGCGTGGGCGGCGAGGCGGCCGCGGCGACGGCCGCTCCTGCCGAGACGATGTCGTGGGGCGCCCGCATCCAGCGCATCCTCCTCACCGGCGTCAGCTACATGATCCCGTTCGTCGCCGGCGGCGGCCTGCTCATCGCGCTGGGCTTCCTCCTGGGCGGCTACAACGTCACCGACAACGCCGCGAACGTCATCGTGCAGAACTCGCTGTGGGATCTGCCGACCGAGGAGATCACCTCGAACTACGGACCGCTCGGCCAGTACCTCGGCTCGGTGTTCTTCATGATCGGAAGCACCTCGATGGGCTTCCTCGTGTCGGCGCTCGCGGGCTACATCGCCTTCGCGATCGCCGACCGCCCGGGCATCGCGCCCGGCTTCGTCGCCGGCGCGGTCGCCGTGCTCATGAACGCCGGCTTCATCGGCGGCATCGTGGGCGGACTGCTCGCCGGAGTCACGGCATGGTGGATCGGATCGTGGCGCGTGCCCCGCTGGCTCCGCGGGCTCATGCCGGTCGTCATCATCCCGCTCCTCGCCTCGATCGTGGCATCCGGGCTGATGATCCTGTTCCTGGGACGCCCCATCGCGACGCTGATGGAGTGGCTGAACGTCTGGCTGACCGATCTCGCCGGCACGGCGGGCATCGTGGTCGTGGGCGTCATCCTCGGACTCATGATGTGCTTCGACCTCGGCGGTCCGATCAACAAGGTCGCGTACGCCTTCGCTGTGGCGGGGCTCGCCGCCGGGTCGCCCGAGAACCCGACGCCGTACTACATCATGGCCGCCGTGATGGCCGCGGGGATGGTGCCGCCGCTCGCGATGGCGCTCGCCTCGACCGTCCTCGCACGCAACCTGTTCCCGCCCGTCGAGCGGGAGAACGGCAAGGCGGCGTGGCTCCTCGGCGCGGCGTTCATCAGCGAGGGCGCCATCCCCTTCGCCGCCGCGGATCCGCTGCGCGTCATCCCCGCCTCCATGGTGGGCGGCGCGGTGACCGGCGCGCTGAGCATGGCGTTCGCGGTGCAGTCGCTCGCCCCGCACGGCGGCGTGTTCGTGCTGTTCGCGATCAATCCCATCTGGGGCTTCCTGGTGGCGATCGCCGCCGGAACCGTGGTGACCGCCCTCATCGTCGTCGCCCTCAAGAGGTGGGTGGGCCGCAAGGAGCTCGAAGAGGCCGAGGCGCCCGACACGGCCGTACCCGTGGCGGCCTGAGGCCTCCTCAGACAGAATCGGAAAGTCGGCCGGTCGAGGTCCGACGCAGACAGGAGAGAACCATGGCAGAACGTCAGGCCACCATCGCCAGCAGCTCGGGGCTGCACGCGCGCCCCGCGAAGCTCTTCGTGCAGGCGGTGCAGGCGCAGTCCGTCCCCGTCACGATCGCCGTCGACGGCGGCCCCGACCTGAACGCGGGCAGCATCCTGTCGCTCATGGGCCTGGGTGCATCGCAGGGGACGGTCGTGACGCTCAAGGCCGAGGGGGACGGCGCCGACGAGGCTCTCGACGCGCTCGTCGCACTCCTGGAGACCGACCTCGACGCCCAGTAGAGAACCGCTCCGGCCCGAGGCCGGGAAGACGTGACGACGGATGCCGCGGGTCGAAGCCGCTGCGGCATCCGTCGTCCGCGTCCGGGGAGCGTCAGATGTCGGTGCTCTGACCGGGGTCGAGCACGACGAGCTCGCCGCCGCCCTGCTCGGCCGCCCACCGCAGCCGGGACCTTCCCATGTCGCGGCCGGCCACGGACAGCGTCATGTCGTGCGTGCCGAACACCCGCCGCGGGGCCACCGCGAGCACGAAGTCCATGGCCTCGCCGATCTTGAGCCACGGCGCGCCGACGGGGGAGGCGAGAAGCTTCACGTCGCGGCCATCGGGGACGGCGTAGGAGTCGCCGGGGTAGTAGAACTGGTCGTTCACCAGCACGCCGACGTTGTCGACCACGGGGATCGTCTCGTGGATCACCGCGTGCCTGCCGCCGAAGAACTCGAGGCGGAACGGGTCGGCCTCCACGACGTCACCGGGGTGCACGATCGTGATGTCGTACCCCGCGGCGGCCTTCGCCACCCCCTCGGGGCCATAGATCGGGACGCCGGGCGAGGTCGCCAGGATCCGGTCCAGGTGGTCCGGCGTCCAGTGGTCGGGGTGCTCGTGGGTGAGGACGACCGCCACGACGGGTTCGAGCTCGCCCAGGGGCGCGGTGAAGGATCCGGGGTCGATGATGAGCGTCCGTCCGGCGTCGACGAGGGTGACGGTCGCGTGCTCGAACTTGGTGACTCGCATGCGTCGAGTCAACCGCCACCCGCCCACCGGAGCAAGCGCGACCCGAGGGCGGGGCCGCCGGCGGCACCGATTTGGAGAGGGCATGCGCGCCGTGGCATAATCGAACGGTTGCCTGAACGGCCCCATCGTATAGCGGCCTAGTACGCCGCCCTCTCACGGCGGTAACGCGGGTTCGAATCCCGCTGGGGTCACCAGTCGGGCAACACCGTCGCAGTTCAGCTGCGGCACGCTGTACGGCCCCATCGTATAGCGGCCTAGTACGCCGCCCTCTCACGGCGGTAACGCGGGTTCGAATCCCGCTGGGGTCACCACGGCGAAGAGCCCCCGGTCCATGCGGACCGGGGGCTCTTCTCGTCATCGCCTCAGCCGGGCTGACGCGGGCGTGTCACTGCGGGCGATCCTCGTGCGCCTCCGCCGCGGATGCCGGCGTCGGGGTCGACCCGTCGGCGGTGCGCGACTGCCTCCGCCGGCCGCGGACCAGGTGCACGATGCCCCAGACGAGGAGCGCCGCGAACGCGGCGACGGCCAGCCACGGGATCAGGAACCCGATGGCCACGACGATGCCGTTCAGCGTCGCGACGAGCCCGTTCCACCCGGCCGCGAGCCCGTCGCCGAAGCCGGCGGGGTCTGCGGCGACGATGTCGGCCTCGGGCACCACCGTCACCGACAGCGTGGACATGGCGACCTGGTCGTCCAGCATCTCGAGCTGCTGCTGGTACGACTCCAGCTGCGCCTGGCGCTCCGAAAGGGCGGACTCCGCGGTGAGGAGGTCGGCGACCGTCTCCGCCTGCGCCATGAGGTCGGTGAGGCGATCGACGGAGGCCTGCGCCGCGTCGATTCGCGCCTGCAGGTCGACCGTCTGCTCCGTGACGTCCTGGCGATCGACGCTCGACGCGGTCACCTCGCCGACATCGTCCAGCTCGCCGATGACGCTCGCCAGCTCGTCGGCGGGCACCCGGACGGTGATCCACGCCCCGTCGGTCGGCACCGGATAAGGGTACGGATACGAGCTGTCGTAGACGACCCCGCCTTCCATGGGTTCGAGGGGCTGGACGCTGCCGTCACGGCCCACGCTCATCGACTCGACGTAGCCGCCGTGGGCGACCGCCGAATTGCCGATGGACCGCGCGGCGGCATCGGCATCGTCGACCTCGACGGTGGCCGTCGCCGTGGTGATGATGTCGCGCTCGGACTGCGCGACGCCGGAGGCATCGTCGGAGGCGCCCGGCGCAG
Source organism: Microbacterium sp. NPDC055455 (assembly GCF_053619935.1). Classification (NCBI taxonomy): domain Bacteria; kingdom Bacillati; phylum Actinomycetota; class Actinomycetes; order Micrococcales; family Microbacteriaceae; genus Microbacterium; species Microbacterium sp. NPDC055455. Next base: position 636,965 of record NZ_JBSHLB010000002.1, on the reverse strand, counting down.
TGGTGAGCCCTTCCGGCCCGCGCGACTCCTCCGCGGGGGCGTCGAATGCCGCGCCGCCGCCGTCGGAGTCGGCGGGGGCGAGCGGAGCGACGGCGGACTGGTCCGAGGCGCCGCCGGCGCCGCCCACGAGCTGACCCACCGACGGCGCGATCACCGCCGCGACGACGATGACCGCGGCCGCGGCGGCGCCCGCCACCCACAGCCGGCTCCGGCGGCGACCGCGCGCCGAGCGCTGGGATCGCTCGCGGGCGATGTCGGAGAAGAGCGCGTCCTCGATCTCGTCGATGCGCTCGTCGCTCAGTTCGGGGAGGGGCGCCGGGGTGCCGGCGGCCGGGTGCTCGGTGCTCATGTGCTCTCCTTCACGACAGTCCGCAGTCGGGTGCGGATGCGGGAGAGACGATTGCGGACCACACCGTGCGCGACCCCGAGCTCGTCGGCGGCAGCCTGATACGCGTAACCCTCCGTGGCGCAGAGCCGGAAGATCGCGCGGTCGAGCTCGCCGAGGCCGGCGACCTCCTTCAGGATCGCCTCGGCGAGCCGCTCGTCGATCACCTGCTGCTCGACGTCCACCGTCGCCGGCAGGCTCTCGTCAGCGGGCGCCGCGGTGTGCTCGCGGTCGCGCCGCTGCCGTCGGACGCGGTTGGCGGACTGGAATCGGCAGATGGTCGCGAGCCACGGCAGCAGCGACTCGCCCGCGAGGTCGAAGCCCGGCAGTTTCCGCCAGGCGACGAGGAACGTCTCCTGCGTGACCTCCTCGGCATCGGCGGGGTTGCCGACCAGACCGTGTGCGAGCCAGTACACCGGACGCACATAGGCGCGGTACAGCGCGCGGAATGCGCGCTCGCTCCCACCCGCGGCCAGCGCCACGAGCTCGGCGTCGCCGGCCGGAATCTCGCCTTCCATCCCCATCCTCCGCATTGTCTCTCACCGTGTCAGTGTCCGCACCGGTCGGATCGTCTCGCCCGCGGGGGAGAGCCCCTCGTCAGGCTGTATCCTTGGGCGAGCGAGAGGGAGTATCCCGTCATCGCGCATCCGTCATCACGGGTCCCGACAGTGCGACCCCGGGTGTGCACCGCGGGCCAGGCGGCCGGCGGGGGAGAGACTTTCGGCGTCGACCGACCCCTCGTCTTCTTCCCCTCCCGTTCGGAAAGGCCCTGAATGGACCTCGTTCTCCCCCTGTGGTTCGAGATCGGATCCCTCGTGATCCTCTCGCTCATCCTCCTGGCGGACCTCCTGCTCATCCTGAAGCGGCCGCACATCCCGTCGACCCGGGAGTCGACGCTGTGGGTGATCTTCTACGTGACCCTCGCCCTCCTCTTCGCGGGCGTCATGTGGGTCATCGCCGGGCCCGAGTACGCCGGGCAGTTCGTCGCCGGATGGTTGACCGAGTACAGCCTCTCGATCGACAACCTCTTCGTCTTCGTGCTCATCATGAGCCAGTTCGCGGTGCCGCGCCGCTACCAGCAGGAAGTCCTGATGGTCGGCATCATCATCGCCCTCGTCCTCCGCGGGATCTTCATCCTCGTGGGGGCCGCCGTCATCGAGCAGTTCAGCTGGGTGTTCTACATCTTCGGCGCGTTCCTCGTCTGGACCGCCTGGCGTCAGGCGTTCCCCGGCGGCGCCCACGACGACGAAGTCAAGCAGGAGGCGTTCGTCGTCCGCATGCTGCGCCGCACCATCGACATCAGCGACCACTACGACGGGGCGAAGATCCGCACCGTCGTCGACGGCAAGAAGATGTGGACGCCGATGATCATCGTCTTCGCGGCGATCGGCGTGACCGACCTGCTGTTCGCGATCGACTCTATCCCGGCGATCTTCGGCATCACGCAGAGCGCGTTCATCGTCTTCACCGCGAACATCTTCGCCCTCATGGGCCTGCGGCAGCTGTACTTCCTCCTCGGGGACCTCCTGGACCGGCTGCGCTACCTCCACTACGGCATCGCCTTCATCCTCGCCTTCATCGGCCTCAAGCTCGTCTTCCACGCCATGCACGTCAACGAGCTGCCGTTCATCAACAACGGCGAGCACATCGAGTGGGCTCCCGAGATCTCGACCTGGATGTCGCTGGCCGTGATCGTGCTGTCGATGGCCGTCGCGACCGTGGCGAGCCTGGTGGCCTCGGCGCGCGAGCGGCGGCGTGCGGTCGAAGATGCCCCGGCTCCCCGCGCGAGCGACAACCACGGCTGACCTCCCGCCGACCCCGTTGCCCGCCCCTGGACGCGGTGCGATACTGCGTCCATGGGCAGCGGGGGGATCCCCCGTGAGGGGGCACTCGAGGCGGAGCTGTCCGCCCTGAGGACGCGCGCCTACGGCGTCGACGCCGACATCGACTCCGACCCCGCGGCTCTGGCGCGTCTGGCCGAGCTCGAGCAGCTGCACGCGGCGGCGACCTCGGCCGGACACGAGCCGGAGCCGCTCACCCGCGGCGCCGAGCCCCCGTCCCCGTCATCCGGCGACCTGCGCGGCCCCGGTGCGCGCGCCTGGTGGCGCCGGACCCGCGGCGGTGCCCTCGCGGCGGGCGCGGCGATGACCCTCGCGGCCGTCCTCGCAGTCCTGGGCTGGATGTGGTGGACGGCGCCGCGTCCGGACGCGACGCTGCAGCGGACGGATGCCGCACCGAGCGAACAGGTGCTGCGCCTGGCGGACTATGCGCGCCGCCAGCTGGTCATGAAGTCGACGCTGCGCGCGTTCGAGCCGGTCCTGGGGCTGGAGGTCTGGTCGGCGCAGAGCACGTTCGGCAGCACCTGTCTGCTGATCTTCGAGCCCGCCAGCGACGAGCTGCTCGCGATCGGGTGCGCCCCCGCGCCCGCCGAGCCGATCGCCGAGATCTACGACGTCCCCGTGGAGTGGAATGAGGAGTGGGTGGACCGCTTCCCCACCGGCACGGTGGTGCGCTTCATGAAGCACGGCGACGCCGTCGACGTCTGGATCCACGAGGGTGCGGTCCCCGCCGTGCCGCCCGCCCCATGACGACTCCCGTGACGCCGCCGGGCGGGTCGGCGGCGCGGCGGTGGTACCCTGGGCACGTGCGGATCGCTCGCCTTCTCCTTAGCGGCCGCGACGAGTCCTAGTTCCCAGGCCTCCCTCGTCGCGGAGTTCGTCGCGGGCCCCACCCCATGCGGGCACAGTCCCCAGAGGAGAACGACAGAGCAATGAGCATGACCGATGCGTCCCGTATCGCCGACATCCCCGAGCGTCCTCGCACGCTGGCCGAGAAGGTCTGGGACGACCACGTCGTCGTCCGAGGCGATGACGGTCAACCGGATCTGATCTACATCGACCTGCACCTCGTCCACGAGGTGACCAGCCCGCAGGCCTTCGACGGACTGCGGGCCGAGGGCCGGCCCGTGCGCCGGCTCGACCTCACGATCGCGACCGAGGACCACAACACCCCGACGCTCGACATCGACAAGCCGATCGCCGACCTGACCAGCCGCACCCAGATCGAGACGCTCCGCCGCAACGCCGCCGAGTTCGGGGTGCGCCTGCACTCGCTGGGCGACAAGGAGCAGGGCATCGTCCACGTCGTCGGTCCCCAGCTCGGCCTCACCATGCCGGGCATCACCGTGGTCTGCGGCGACTCGCACACCTCCACGCACGGCGCCTTCGGTGCGATGGCCTTCGGCATCGGCACGAGCGAGGTCGAGCACGTGCTGGCAACGCAGACGCTGCCCCTGAAGCCGTTCAAGACGATGGCGATCACGGTCGAGGGCGAGCTGAAGCCCGGCGTCACGGCGAAGGACATCATCCTCGCCGTCATCGCCAAGATCGGCACCAACGGCGGGCAGGGCTACGTGCTGGAGTTCCGCGGCAGCGCCATCCGGTCGCTGTCGATGGAAGGCCGCATGACGATCTGCAACATGTCGATCGAGGCGGGTGCGCGGGCCGGCATGGTCGCCCCCGACGAGACGACGTTCGCCTACCTGGAGGGCCGTGCACACGCCCCGAAGGGCGAGGACTGGGACGACGCCGTCGCCTACTGGCGCACGCTCCCCAGCGATGAGGGCGCCGTCTACGACGCCGAGGTCTTCCTCGACGCGAACGAGCTCGAGCCGTTCGTCACATGGGGCACGAACCCCGGGCAGGGCGTGTCGCTGAGCGACGCGGTGCCCTCGCCCGACGACTTCGCCGACCCGAACGAGCGCGCCGCCGCGGAGCGCGCGCTGGAGTACATGGATCTGACGCCGGGCACGCCGCTGAAGCAGGTGCCGGTCGACGCCGTCTTCATGGGCTCCTGCACGAACAGCCGCATCGAGGACCTCCGCGCGTTCGCGTCGATCATCGAGGGCCGCAAGAAGGCCGACGGGGTCCGCGTCATGGTGGTGCCGGGGTCCGCGCGCGTCCGCCTGGAGGCGGAGGCCGAAGGACTCGACAAGGTCTTCGAGGACTTCGGGGCGGAATGGCGCTTCGCCGGGTGCTCGATGTGCCTGGGCATGAATCCCGATCAGCTCGCGCCGGGGGAGCGCTGCGCGTCCACGAGCAACCGCAACTTCGAGGGCCGCCAGGGCAAGGGCGGGCGGACGCACCTCGTCTCGCCGCTGGTGGCCGCGGCGACCGCGGTCCTGGGGCGCCTCGCGAGCCCGAGCGATCTTCCCGCGCCCGTCGCGGCCGGCGCCGAGAGCACGGAGGCCTGACATGGAGAAGTTCACGACGCACACCGGGATCGCGGCGCCGCTGCGCCGCTCCGCGGTCGACACGGACCAGATCATCCCCGCCGTCTACCTCAAGCGGGTCACCAAGACCGGCTTCGAGGACGCCCTGTTCGCCAGCTGGCGCCAGGACCCCGAGTTCGTGCTCAACCGGCCGGCGTACGCCGGCGCCAGCATCCTCGTGGCCGGCCCCGACTTCGGCACCGGCTCCAGCCGTGAGCACGCGGTGTGGGCGCTGCGGGACTTCGGCTTCAAGGTCGTGCTGAGCCCTCGGTTCGCCGACATCTTCCGCGGCAACGCCGGCAAGCAGGGCCTGGTCGCGGGCGTGATCTCCGAGGCGGACCTCGAGGCCGCGTGGGCTGCCATCGAGGCGGACCCGGGCGTCAGCATGACGGTCGACCTCGAAGCGCGCACCGCGTCGATCGGCACGCTGGAGGTCCCTTTCGAGATCGATGATTACACTAGGTGGCGGCTTCTCGAAGGGCTCGACGACATCGGGCTCACACTGCGCAACGAAGACGCGATCTCGCAGTTCGAGGCTCGCCGAGAGGCGTGGCGGCCGCGGACGCTTCCCGTTCCGTAAGCCGGGTCGGATGCCCCACCAGGGCGCCCGACCGCCGCAGACACCCTCGAGCAACCAAGTGAGGATCATCGGATGAAGCCGCTTCTGAATGTCGCCGCAGGCGAGAGCGCAGCCGCGAAGACGGGGGAGCAGGAAGTGACGGGTGAGGTCCTCGCGATCCGGGGCGGACGCCCGCTCACGGGCCGCGTCGAGGTCAAGGGCGCCAAGAACCTCGTCACCAAGGCGATGGTCGCCGCCCTCCTGGGCGACACCACGAGCATCCTGCGCGACGTGCCCGACATCAGCGACGTCCAGGTGGTCCGATCGCTCCTGGAGGTCCACGGCGTCCGCGTGTGGGACGGCGAGGAGGAGGGGACGATCCACCTCGACCCCAGCGGTGCGGTCGCTGCCCACTTCGAGGAGATCGACGCGCACGCCGGGGCATCCCGCATCCCGATCCTGTTCTGCGGCCCGCTGCTGCACCTGCTCGGCGAGGCCCTCATCCCCGACCTCGGCGGGTGCCGCATCGGCGACCGGCCGATCAACTTCCACATGGACGCGCTGCGCGCGTTCGGCGCCGTCGTCGACAAGAGCTACGAGGGCATCCGGATCACGGCACCCGACGGGCTCCACGGCGCGAACATCGAGCTGCCGTATCCCAGCGTCGGGGCGACCGAGCAGGTGCTGCTCACGGCCGTCCGCGCGAAGGGCGTCACCGAGCTGCGGAACGCCGCCATCGAGCCCGAGATCATGGATCTCATCGCCGTGCTGCAGAAGATGGGCGCCATCATCTCGTACGAGCCGAACCGCGTCATCTTCATCGAGGGCGTCGACTCGCTGCGCGGCTACGACCACCGCGCGATCTTCGACCGCAACGAGGCAGCCTCGTGGGCCTGCGCGGCGCTGGCGACGGACGGCGACATCTTCGTCGGCGGTGCGCGGCAGCAGGAGATGCTGACGTTCCTCAACGTCTTCCGCAAGGCCGGCGGCTGGTTCGACGTGCGCGAGGACGGCATCCAGTTCCGCCGCGGCGGTGCGCTCAAGGCCGTCATGGTCGAGACGGACGTCCACCCGGGCTTCATGACCGACTGGCAGCAGCCGCTCATCGTGGCTCTGACGCAGGCCGAGGGCACCTCGATCGTGCACGAGACCGTCTACGAGAACCGGCTCGGCTTCACCGACGCGCTGAACCAGATGGGCGCCGACATCGTCGTGCACGCGAGCGGTCTGGACTCGCAAGGCCGACGCGTCCCGCGTCGCGCCCTCGAGCAGGCGGCCGTCATCAACGGTCCGACTCCGCTGCACGGCGCCGACGTCGTCGTTCCCGACCTGCGGGGCGGCTACAGCTACGTCATCGCCGCCCTCGCGGCCGAGGGCGAGTCGATCGTCCGCAACGTCGGCATCATCCGCCGCGGCTACGAGAAGTTCTTCGCCAAGCTCGACATGCTGGGCGCCGACTTCGACGTCATCGGATAGTCCGTGGCGACCCATCGTCCGCGCGCGTCCGCGGAGAAGACGCGACCCAGCATCTTCTGGCCCCTGGCCGCCATCGTCGTGCCGCTCGTGAGCCTGGTGTTCAAGGTCGAGGTCGAGGGCTCCGAGAAGCTGCCGCGAGACGGCGCGTACGTGGTCGCGCCGAACCACGTGAGTGAGATCGACCCGCTCGTCGTCGCCCTCGCGGTATGGCGGATGGGACGCGCGCCGCGGTTCATGGCGAAGGAGAGCCTCTTCCGCGTGCCGGTGCTGGGGTGGATCCTGCGTGCGACCGGGATGATCCCCGTCGCCCGCACCACGTCCGCCACCGCCGCACGGGCGACGCTCGCAGCCTCCGAGACGCTGGCCCGCAACGGGCGGGGCGTCATCGTCTACCCCGAGGGCTCGCTCACCCGCGACCCCGATCTGTGGCCCATGCGGGGGAAGACGGGTGCGGTGCGCCTGGCACTGGGCGGGGGCATCCCCGTCATCCCGATGGCGCAATGGGGAGCCCAGCAGGTGATGCCCCGGTACGGCAAGCTGAAGCTCTGGCCGCTCCGCCGGCGCGTGCGCGTGATCGTGGGCGATCCCGTCGACCTGTCGGCGTACGCCGGGCGAGCGTCGTCGCAGAGCGCGCTCGTCGAGGCGACCGACGTCGTCATGGCCGACATCGCGGGGCTGCTCTCGCAGCTGCGCGGCGAGCCCGCACCGGCCGAGCGATGGAATCCGGCCGATCACGGGCAGAAGGAGACCGGTCGCCTTGAGTCGTAGGCACGACGCCGCCCGCCCGCGCGTCGCCGTGGTGGGCGCGGGAAGCTGGGGCACGACGTTCGGCAAGATCCTGGCCGACGGCGGCGCGCACGTCACCATGTGGGCCCGCCGTCCGGAGCTGGCGAGCGAGATCCAGGAGGCCAAGCGCAACAGCGAGTACCTCCCGGGGATCAACCTGCCCCGGTCGATGCAGGCCACGCACCACCTGTCGGAGGCGCTCGAGGGCGCCGACCAGGTCTACCTCTCGATCCCCAGCCAGGCGGTGCGCCAGAACCTCAAGGCCGTGCGACCGCTGATCACGCAGTCCGACGCGCCCATCGTGTCGCTCATGAAGGGCGTCGAGCGTCGCACGGGCCTGCGGATGAGCCAGGTGATCGAGCAGGAGCTGCACTGCGACCCCGCGCGCATCGCGGTGGCCTCCGGGCCCAACCTCGCGCTCGAGATCGCCCGCGAGCAGCCCACGGCGGCCGTCATCTCCTCGACGAGCCAGGAGACGGCCGAGGCGGTGGCGCGTCTCGCGCGCAACCGGTACTTCCGGACGTTCGTGAACACCGACGTCATCGGGACCGAGTTCGGCGGCGTGTTGAAGAACCTCATCGCCGTGGCGATCGGCATCGTCGACGGCGTGGGGTACGGCGAGAACACGAAGGCGTCCATCATCACGCGCGGGCTGGTCGAGATGACCGACTTCGCGGTCGCCTTCGGCGCCCAGGCGGAGACGCTGCAGGGCCTCGCGGGCCTCGGCGACCTCATCGCGACGTGCCAGTCTCCGCTCAGCCGCAACAACACCGCCGGGCGCCTGCTCGGACAGGGCTACCGCTTCGACGACGTCGTCAAGCAGATGAATCAGACCGCGGAGGGGCTGGCATCCGTCGCCCCCATCCTTCAGCTGGCGCGCGAGGTGGGTGTGCAGATGCCCATCGTCGAGCAGGTCAAGATGGTGCTGGACGGCACCATGAACCCCCGCGACATCGCGCCGCACCTGACGACCGACGACGACACCCCCCAGGGCGAGAGGACGACGAATGGACAAGCCGGCGGTGGCGGTGCTCTTTGGCGGTCGATCCAGCGAGCACTCGATCAGTTCCGCAACGGCGGGCGGGGTGCTGCGGGCGATCGATCGTGACCGCTACCGGGTGATCCCGATCGGGATCACCCGTGACGGGGTGTTCGTCCTCGAGGACGACGACCCCGACAAGTTCGCCCTGGACGCCGACCGTCTTCCCGAGGTCGCCGACAACGGCACGCGCGTGGTGTGGCCGGAAGGCGGCGGCGACCGCGTGCTGCGCGTGCGCCGCGCGGACGGAGCGGTGGACGAGCTCGGCGACGTCGACGTGGTCCTCCCGATCCTCCACGGCCTCCATGGCGAGGACGGCACGGTGCAGGGCTTCTTCGACACCCTCGGCATCCCGTACGCCGGCGGCGGTGTCCTGGACTCCGCGCTGTGCATGGACAAGCACTTCATGAAGATCGTGCTCGCGGCGGCGGGGGTGCCGGTCTCGCCGTCGGTGACGATCAGCCGCGCGCGGTGGGAGCGCGACCCGGAGGGAGTGCGGTCGGATGCCGCGGCTCTGGGCGAGCCCACGTTCGTCAAGCCCGCGCGCGCGGGATCGAGCGTCGGCGTCTCGAAGGTGCATGACGCGTCCGAGCTGGACGCGGCGCTGGCCCTGGCGTTCGCCGAGGACGACAAGGTGCTCATCGAGGCCGCCATCGTCGGGCGCGAGGTCGAGGTCGCGATCCTGGAGGGCCGTGACGGCGCGGCTGCGCGCGCCTCGCTTCCCGGAGAGATCGTGCTCACCACCCGCGAGTTCTACGACTTCGAGGGCAAGTACCTCGGCGGAGACGGCGCAGACGTGGTGTGTCCCGCGGACCTCTCCGCCGATGAGATCGCGCGGATCCAGGAGCTCGGCGTCCGTGCCTTCGAAGCGGTCGACGGCAAGGGCCTCGCGCGCGTCGACTTCTTCCTGGCGGAGGACGGCCTGTACGTCAACGAGCTCAACACGATGCCGGGCTTCACACCGATCTCGATGTTCCCGAAGTGCTGGATCGCATCGGGCATGTCGTATCCGGAGCTCATCGCCGAACTCATCGACACCGCGCTCGAGCGCGCCGGGGCGTAGCCGGCGGCCGGCTCACCCGCCGGACGTGGCGTCCGGAATCAGCTCCTCGGTGAGGGTGCACTCGCGCTGAACGGTCGTGCCGCCCAGCACCGCCGTCTCGGCGAGCTGTGTCAGCGCCTCGTTCGGGGACACCGACTCGTTGTCGATGAACACCTCGACCGCCGGGGTCCGGCCGTAGGTGGTGACCAGGTAGCGAGGCGCCTGCGACTCGTCGACGATCCAGTCGACGCCGCCGAGCGTGATGCACCGCGCCTCCGTCGGCCCGGGCTCCTCGACGCCGCACCGCAGCAGCACCGCCGACGGCTCACCCCACGCGCCGGTCGCCTGGGCGTCGGTCCACCGCCGGGGCTGGCCGTCGACCGTGCCGGGCAGGCGCACGCTCACCTCGGCGCATGCGGCATCGTTCGCCTGCTCCGCGGGCTGCAGATCGACCGTCGTCGAGCAGCCGGTCAGGCCGATCACGGCCGCCGCGGCGAATCCAGCGGCGAGGACGGGGGAGAGCAGACGCACCCCTCCAGGCTAACCGGCGGGACGACTCTGCCCCGCCGGCGGGTACCCGGCGATCGGCGGTCGCGACGGTAGCGTGGTCGTGTGGGCGACGAGCGCAGTGATCCGACGGTGGGCGAGCTGAGCGAGGGGCAGATCCTCGCCCGGATCCTCGAGCGCCTCGGGGCGTCCGACGCGATCGTCGGTCCGGGCGACGACGCCGCGGTGCTCGCCGCCGCCGACGGCCGCGTCGTCGCATCGGTCGACACGCTCGTGCACGGTCCGGACTTCCGGCTGGCGTGGTCGAGCGGATACGACCTCGGCTTCAAGGCCGCCGCCGTCAACCTCGCCGACATCGCGGCCATGGGCGCCACGCCCACGGCTCTCCTCGTGGCGCTCGCGATGCCGGAGGGCACGCGTCTGTCGTTCGTGACCGATCTGGCCGATGGCCTGCGCGCGGCGTGCCGGGAGCTGGCCCCCGGGTGCCGCGTCGAAGGCGGCGATCTGACCGTCTCGGACACGCTCACCATCGCCGTCACTGCGCTCGGCGCACTGGCCGGACGTGAGCCGGTGCGCCGCTCGGGCGCCCGTCCGGGCGACGTGGTGGCGGTGGCCGGTGATCCCGGCCGCGCAGCACGCGGCCTCCGCGTCCTGTTCCAGCGGTTCACGGATGCGGCGGGGGCGCCGGTCCCGGTCGACGAGAGCGTGCTCAGCCCCGCCGAGCGCGCCGACCTCGCCGCGCAGCTGCGCCCGTCGCCGCCGATCCCGTTCGGCCCCGAAGCCGCCGATGCGGGCGCGACGGCGATGATGGACGTGTCGGACGGACTCGTCCTCGACGCCTCGCGCATGGCCACGGCATCCGGTGTCACGATCGCGCTCGAGTCGACGCTGCTCGGGCCCGACGCCGCCGACGCGCTCTCGGGCGGCGAGGACCACGCGCTGCTGGCGACGTTCCCCGGCGAACGGCACCTGCCGCATGGGTTCCGGCGCGTCGGCACGGTGCAGCCGAGGGGTGAGGCGGGGGTTCTCGTAGACGGTCTCGCGTACGAGGGACGATCGGGCTGGGATCCCTACCGCGACTGGGACGAGCGCACCGGCTGACTCAGCCGGGCGTGGTCGCCCACCACAGGGCTGTGTCGCCGTACCGCTTCGAGCGGGTCGCGACGAGCCCCGGGGGCAACGTCGGCTCGGGCGAGCGCGCGGCGCGCTCGATGACGATCTCCGCGCCCGGCGACACGCGTGGCAGCAGCAGCGAGAGCGTCGACGCCAGCTCTGCCTCTCCGACGTCGTACGGCGGGTCCAGGAACACCAGGTCGAACGCCCGCGGGGAGGATCTCAGGAACGCGTCGGCGGAGCTGCGGTGCACGCGGATCGCGGCATCGGTCCCCACCGCCTTCGCGACGCGACCGGCGTTGCGCTGCGCGACCGACGCCGCGCGCGCGGACTTCTCGACCAGGTCGGCGGATGCCGCGCCCCGGCTCACCGCCTCGAGTCCCAGCGCGCCGGAGCCGGCGTAGAGGTCGAGCACGGCGGCACCCCGGAGCGCGTCGGCCGATTCCAGGGCGCCGAAGAGGGATTCGCGCACGCGATCGCTCGTCGGCCGGGTGCCCGCGTCGGGTACATCGATCACGAGCGAGCCTGCACGGCCGGCGATGATGCGCGTCATCCCCTCACGATATCTCCGGTGGAATCCTCCTCCCGGAGGCGCGGCTCGGTGCGCAGCTCGGGGCGCAGCCCGGACTTGTCGGCGTAGAACGCGCGGATGACGTCCATGTCGGCCCGCACGTCGCCGGTGAGCGCGATGGTCGGGCCGAGACCCGTCGTCATCGTGGTGCGGTCGACGTATCCGAGGGTGACCGGGAGACGGGCCTCCCGGGCGATCCGGTAGAACCCGGACTTCCAGTAGGAGCCCGGGCCACGGGTGCCCTCGGGCGTGACGACGAGGCCGAAAGGCTCGCCCGCCTGCATCTGCGCCACGACATCGGCGACGACCCGCGACGGGTCCGATCGGTCGACGGGGATGCCGCCGAGGCGGCGCATCAGCGGTCCCCTCCACCCGCGGAAGAGGCTCGCCTTGCCGAGCCAGCGGACCGGCATCCCCAGCCGCCAGGCGATGCCGAGCATGAGGACGAAGTCCCAGTTGGACGTGTGCGGAACACCCAGCAGGACGGTGGGGCGGCCCGGTGCCGGCTCGGTCGAGAGCGTCCACCGACTGCAGGCCCAGTAGACGCGGGAGAGGAGTCGTCGGAGCATCCCGCAACCTTACGTTTTCCGGCTGTGGCCGAGCCGACAGCGGGCCGCCGCCGAATCTAGACTCGTGAGGTGACCTCCTTCGCGCTCGACTCGCGCCTGGGCGGGGCCATCGGCGGCAAGACCGCGGCGGCGCTCGAGCGCGCGTTCGGCATGTCGACCGTCGGCGACCTGCTCGTTCACTATCCGCGCCGCTACGCACGCCGCGGCGAGCTGACGCAGATCTCGTCGCTGCCCGTCGGCGAGCCCGTGACCATCGTCGCCGAGGTCAAGCGGGTCAACGAGCGCCGCATGAAGAACCGCAACGGCACCCTGCTCGAGGTGCTCATCAGCGACGGCAACGGCGACCTGTCCCTGACGTTCTTCAACCAGGCCTGGCGGGTGAAGGACCTGCGGCCGGGGCGCCGCGGCATCTTCGCCGGCAAGGTCGGCGAGTACCGGGGTGCCAAGCAGCTCGCGCATCCCGACTACGAGCTGTTCGAAGACGAGGCGCAGGCCCGCCTCACCGCCGAGGCGAACGCGAATCTCCCGATCCCGATCTATCCGGCCACGAGCACGGTGGCCAGCTGGCAGCTGCAGAAGATCGTCGACCTCGTGCTGGACGGCCTCGGCGATGTGCCCGAGCCCCTCCCCGACGCCCTGCGGGCCCGCCACGGCCTGCTCGACGCGCGCACCGCCATCGAGCGCATCCACCGCCCGACGTCGTTCGGCGAGATCGAACCCGCGCGCGCGACGCTTCGCATGCAGGAGGCGTTCGTGCTGCAGGTCGCCCTGCTGCAGCAGCGGCAGTTCGTGCGGGCGCTGTCGGCGACCAAGCGCCCGCCCGGCGAGCTGCTCGAGCGCTTCGACGCCGCGCTGCCGTTCCCGCGCACCCCCGATCAGGTGAGCGTCGGCGACGACATCGCGCGCGACCTCCAGGGCGACTGGCCGATGAACCGCCTGGTGCAGGGCGAGGTCGGCTCGGGCAAGACGCTCGTCGCGCTGCGCGCGATGCTGCAGGTCGCGCAGAGCGGCGGCCAGTCCGCGCTGATCGCCCCGACCGAGGTGCTGGCGGCGCAGCACGTGCGGTCGATCGCGCGCATGCTCGGCCCGCAGCTGGCCCCCGAGCTCATGCCCACGCTGCTGACCGGCCAGCTTCCCGCGGCGGAGCGCCGCAAGGCGGCGCTGCGCGCGGCGTCCGGGCAGGCCCGCATCGTCGTCGGCACGCATGCCCTGCTCAGCGAGAGCACGACGTTCGCCGACCTCGGCCTGGTCGTGGTCGACGAGCAGCACCGCTTCGGCGTCGAGCAGCGCGAGTCGCTCCGCGCCAAGGGGTCGTCCCCGCACGCGCTGGTCCTGACCGCCACGCCGATTCCCCGCACCGTCGCCATGACGGTCTTCGGCGACCTGGACGTCTCCACGATCCGCACCATGCCCGCGGGCCGAGCGGGCATCGAGACCTTCACGGCCCCGCTCGCCGAGCATCCCGGCTGGTTCGCCCGCGTCTTCGAGCGCATCGCCGAAGAGGTGCGGAAGGGCCACCAGGCCTTCGTCGTCTGCGCGGCGATCGACGCGGAGGCCCTGACCAAGGACGACACCGCGGACGAGCCCCCCGGCGACACCGCCGGCGAGGCGAGCCGCACGCGATGGGGCGTCGTCCAGGTGGGCGATCTGCTGTCGCGGCATCCGTCGTTCGAGAGCATCCGGGTCGAGATCCTCCACGGCCGGATGCCGTCCGACGAGAAGGACGCCGTCATGCAGGCGTTCGCACGCGGCGACGTCGACGTGCTCGTGGCGACCACCGTGGTCGAGGTCGGCGTCGACGTGCCGAACGCCTCGACGATGGCGATCCTCGAGGCCGACAGGTTCGGCGTCTCGCAGCTCCACCAGCTGCGCGGACGTGTCGGCCGTGGGGGAGTTCCTGGTCTGTGCCTGCTGGTGACCGAGGCGCCGCTCGGCACGCCGGCGCGGGAGCGCGTTGATGCCGTCGCGTCGACGCTGGACGGCTTCGCCCTGGCGGAGGTCGACCTGGAGCTGCGCGGAGAGGGCGACGTCCTCGGCGATGCGCAGTCCGGCGCGCGGTCGTCGCTGCGCCTGCTGCGCGTGGTCAAGGACGCCGACATCATCGCCGAGGCGCGCGTCGCGGCCGAGCACGTGATCGCCGAAGACCCGGCGCTGCTCGAACACGCGGGACTCGCGGCCGCTCTCGAGCGCAACGTCGGCATGGCCGAGCGCGCGGCTCTGGCGAAGAACTAGCGCGTCCGGGGGCTGGTCGGCCTCCCAGTAGGCTGGTCGGCATGAGCAGCCGGATCGCCGTCGTCCCGGGATCGTTCGATCCGCCGACCCTCGGTCATCTCGACGTCATCCGGCGCGCGGCCATGCTGTACGACCAGCTGCACGTGCTCGTGGTGCACAACCCCGGCAAGGAGGCGATGCTCCCCATCGCGCAGCGCCAGGCGCTCCTGGAGCAGTCCATCGCCGAGAGCGACATCGACGGCGACGTCGTGGTGGCCTCCTGGAGCATGGGGCTTCTGGTCGACTATGCGACGGATGTCGGTGCCGGCGTCCTGGTCAAGGGCATCCGATCGCAGGTCGACGTGGCGTACGAGACCCCGATGGCGATCGTGAACAGGCACCTCGCGCAGATCGAGACGGTGTTCCTGCTCCCCGACCCCGCACACGCGCTCGTGTCCAGCTCGCTGGTGCGCCAGGTCGCCTCGCTCGGCGGCGACGTCTCGCCCTTCGTGCCCGGCGCTGTCGCCAGGTTCCTCGACACCGGCGCGCGCGACATCTGACACGGTCACACGGCCACGCGCGCGCACCGCGGCTAGGCTGGAGACGTGGCCAAGAAGCATGTGACGGGTCCCTTCGTCCTCCCTGTCCGCGACATCACCCACCGCCCCGGCGAGATGCGCGAGCACTCCTTCGAGGTGCCCGCGCCCGACAGATGGGGCGAGGGGCTGGTGTCCGTCGCCCAGGGCGAGCAGGTCGCCATCGATGTGCGGCTCGAGTCCGTCCACGAGGGCATCCTCGCCTCCGGAGACATCGACACCGAGTACACCGGAGTGTGCAGCCGGTGCCTCACCGACATCGCCGAGGCCCTCGAAGTCGAGTTTCAGGAGCTTTTCGCGTATCCTGGGGAGGAAGAAGCTGACTTCGAGGTTCAAGACGACCACGTGGATCTTGAAACTCTGGTCAGGGAAGCGGTCGTCCTGTCGCTTCCGTTTCAGCCGGTGTGTCAGCCGGATTGCCCCGGCCTCGATCCGGTCACGGGCGAGCGGCTGGCCGAAAGCGCCGGATCGCAGCAGAGCGAGCCTGTCGATCCACGATGGGCCGCGCTCCAGGACTTCACCATGACCAACGACGACGAATCACCGCGCGCCCGCGGCTGATCGACATCGAGAACACAGAAGAGAGCAAGCCATGGCAGGCAACCCCCCGAAGCGGAAGGTCTCCCGATCGAACACGCGCTCGCGTCGCGCGCAGTGGAAGGCCGAGGCGCCCGCCCTCGTCAAGACGGTCGAGAACGGCAAGGTCGTCTACAGCCGTCCCCACCAGGCGAAGGTCGTCACCGACTCGCAGGGCACGGAGCTGTTCCTCGAGTACAAGGGCCGCAAGGTCGCCGACGTCTGATCGTCGCGCACTGACGTGACCGACGTCACTGCCGAGCGCCTCGCGCTCGCAGATCTCACGCAGAAGCTCGGAGTCGACATCGACCCCGAGCTTCTGTCGCTGGCGCTGACGCACCGTTCGTGGGCCTACGAGAACGGACAGGTGCCGCACAACGAGCGGCTGGAGTTCCTCGGCGACTCCGTGCTCGGGCTCGCCGTGACCGTGCGACTGTTCACGGGGCATCCCGAGCTCGAAGAAGGCGCGCTGGCCAAGCGTCGCGCGAGCGTCGTGTCGACGGTGGCGCTGGCCGAGATCGCGCGCGGGATCGGCTTGGGGGAGCATCTGCTCCTCGGACGCGGCGAGGTGCTCACCGGCGGCCGCGACAAGGACTCGATCCTCGCCGACACGATGGAGGCGATCTTCGGCGCCGCCTACCTGTCCGCCGGCTCGGATGCCGCCACCGGCCTCGTGCTGCGACTGGTCGAGCCGTTGCTCGCCGATCCGGAGCGGTACGGCGCCGCCATGGACCCGAAGACGGCGCTCCAAGAGCTCGCCGCCCGCGGCGGGATGCAGCCCCCCGCGTACGCGGTCACCTCCACCGGCCCCGACCACGACCGCCGGTTCACCGCCACCGTCGTCATCGGCGACCTGACGGCGGAGGGCCTCGGCACCAGCAAGAAACACGCTGAGATGGCCGCGGCGCTCAGCGCGTGGCGCGATCTCAGCGGCCGTGCCTGAGCTGCCCGAGGTCGAGGTCGTCCGCGCCGGCCTCGCACCCGCCGTCACGGGCGCCCTGGTTCTCGGGGTCACCGTGCTCGACGAGCGCGCCCTGACGCGGCATCCGGGCGACGGCGCCGACTTCGAGGCGCGCCTGACCGGAAGGGTCCTGGCCGCCGCCGCCCGACGCGGCAAGTTTTTGTGGCTGCCCCTCACGGCGGCCGACGGCCGCGCGGCGACGGAGGCGGTCGTGGGGCATCTGGGCATGAGCGGGCAGATGCTGCTCCGTCCGCCGGGCAGTGCGATCGAGCGTCACGAGCGCGTCCGCCTCGATCTCGTGCACCCGGCGCACGGAGAGCTCGCGGTGGTGTTCGCCGACCAGCGGACCTTCGGTTCGCTGGCGATCGACGAGCTCGTCGCCACGCCGGACGGTGCGCCGGGCGGAGACGGCTGGTCCGAGGCATCCGTCCCTTCGCAGGTCGCCCACATCGCGCGCGACCCGCTGGATCCCGCATTCTCGGACGCCGGGTTCCGCCGCGTCCTCGCGCGTAAGGACTCCGCCATCAAGCGCGTGCTGCTCGATCAGACGGTCGTGAGCGGCGTGGGCAACATCTACGCGGACGAGTCCCTGTGGGCGGCCCGCATCCACCCCGAGACCCCTGCTCGGGACCTGTCGACGCGGGCGGTGAACCGCCTGCTCGGCGAGGTGCGGCACGTGCTGGACAAGGCGCTGGCCGAGGGCGGCACCAGCTTCGATGCGCAGTACGTCAACGTGAACGGTCAAGCCGGATACTTCGCCCACTCGCTCAACGCGTACGGCCGCACCGGGGAGCCGTGCCCCCGATGCGGCCGTCCGATCGTCCGGGTCTCGTTCACCAACCGGTCGAGCCACTTCTGCGCGCACTGCCAGAAGGCCCCTCGTCGCGCGGCCGGCTGATCACAGCGGGAGCACCTTCTTCCACGCGCCGGCATACGAGGCCGGCACGAAGCCGATGGTCTCGTTGATGTCGAGCATGTGGCGGTTCTCCTCGGCGTTGAACGTCGAGACCCGCGGTGACTCCGGCACGAGCTCGCGCCAGCGCAGCAGGTTCGCGCACTTCACGATCGTGCCGAGGCGGTGTCCGCGATGCTCTTTGACGACGAGCGTGCCGTACTGCTGCGTGGCACCGCTGCGGTCGTCGCCGATGGCGAGCTCGTTGTACGCGGCGATCCGCCCGCTCGGCACATGCAGCACGGCGGCGACCGAGACGGTGAGTCCCTGCGCCTTCAGCCGGGCGTCGCGACGCTCGACACGGGCGGCGTCCCAGTGCTGCTCGTCCATCACCAGACCGCCCGCGGGCACGTCGGTCGACATGCGCGAGAGGGCGTAGGCGAAGCCGTCGACGTACTCGGCGGGCGTCGGCGACGTCCACTGGATCGAGCGGTAGTCGTCACCGGCGGCGGCCAGCGCGTCGCCGAGCATCCGCTCGACGAGCGTGAAGTCGCCGGTCAGGTCGAACACGCTGTTGCGCTCCACCTGCTCCAGCGTGAAGCCGCTGTCGACGGCGAACCGGGTCTGCGGGTCGTCGGCGGGGATCGACCCCCAGCCGGTCGACGGCTCGAGCCGCGGCCCGACTGCGCCGGGGCGGTGGAGGGTCCACGTCTGGATCGTCGCCAGACCGCGCTCGCGCGCCTCGCGCTCGACCTCGGCCAGCAGCAGCTCCTCGGCACCGGCTCCGCGGTGCGGCGGGGCCACCATGAGATCGAACTCGAGCGCACTCACGTCGGGCTCGTTCGAGATCATCAGCTTCACGGCGCCGATGACGTCGCCATCGCGCAGCGCGGCGTAGCCCAGCTGCGTCCAGTCCGACTGGTCCTGCCAGAACCCGAGCATCTCCCCGGGCTCCTCGCGCAGGTAGTCGTGACCGGCGTCGTTCAGGCACACCGCGTTGGCGATGCGCACCATCTCCAGGAACACCCGCGCGTCTGCGGACTCCGTCGACTCCGGCACGGGGATCGGCTGCACGGTCAGCACGGCGGTATCGGCCAGGTCAGTCATCGAGCACCTTCTTCCACGCTCCGACGTACGCGATCGGCGCGAAGCCGATCGCCTCGTTGATGTCCAGCATGGGCCTGTTCTCCTCTGCGTTGTAGGTGATGACGCGGCGGGACTCCGGGGCGACGTCGCGCCACGACAGGAGCCCCGCGCACTTGACGAGCGTGCCGAGCCGGTGACCGCGGTGCTCCTTGAGGACGAGGGTGTCCTCCTGGTGAGACGCCTCGGTGCGGTCCTTTCCGATGACGAGCTCGTTGAAGGCGCACAGCTCGCCGGTGGCGATGTGCTGCGCTGCCGTGACCTGGATGGTGCGCCCCGACCCGGTGTACTTGGCGTCGTGCTCGGCGATGCGGGCGGCATCCCACTTCTCCTCGTCGAACTCGAGCGCCGCCGCGGGCGCGTCGGTGGACATCCGCGACTTCATCCACGCGTAGCCGTCGGCGAACTCCGGCGGCGTCGGGGCGAACCACTGCACCACCCGATAGTCCTGTGACGCGGCCTGCGCTTCGCCGAGCAGCCGCTCGACCTCGTCGAACGAGCCGGTGAGATCGAACGCGCTGTTGCGCTCCACCTGCTCCAGCGCGTAGCCGTGGCGGACGAAGAATCGCGCGATGTGATCCTCGGGGATCGCGCCGAACCCGGTGGGCGGCGCGAGCTGCGGCCCCGGTGCGGCAGGGTGCTCGGCCCACGACTGCAGCACGGTGCGTCCGTGCTCCCGCGCCGTGCGCTCGACGAGCTCGTAGGCGGCGGAGCCGATCCCGCGGCCCCACGTCGCGTGGAGCAGCTCGATGAGCCAGAACGCCGAATGCGAGCCGTCCTCGTGGGGAATGTCGATGCCGATGCGGCCGATCACGGCGCCGTCATCGACGACGATCCATGCCAGGCGGGTCTCGTACGGCGTGGGCCGGTAGTGGGGGAGGAGCTCCTCCGCGGAGATGCGGTGGTCGTCGTGGCCCGAGATCTCGCGGTAGATCTCGTTGCGGACCCGGACCATCTCGACGAAGTCGGCGGCGTCGGGGGAGTCGACGGACTCGGGTACGAGCAGCGGCCGGAGCTCCAGCCCGGTGATGGTGGCCATTTCGTTGCGTCCTTGCGTGGTGGGTGCGGTCGTCTGTGGAGTGGGGTCCCCCGCCCCGGGGGGGGGGGGGGGGCCCCGGGGGCGCCCCGGCGGGGGGGGGTTGCCCCCGGCCCCCCCCCCCAACCCCCCCCCCACCAAGAGGGACCCCAAGGGCCCCACCCCCCCGCACAA
>NZ_JBSHLB010000002.1:0-617049 GCF_053619935.1 Microbacterium sp. NPDC055455 | reverse complement strand
GTCACCCCCCCCTGCCCCCCGCGGGGCCCCGCCGTGGGGGCATGGGGGGTGGGTTCCCCCCCCCTCTGGCGGGGGCCGGGCGGGTGGGGGTTGGTTTCATGGGGGGGGCCCGCCCCCGGGGGGGGGGGGCCGGACCCGGTGGCCGTCACGGCCGTGGCGCGAGGGAGGCCTCGCGGAAGTAGAGGCGCTCTCGGAGCGCCGCGTCCTCCTGCCGCCGGTACGCCTCGGCGTGTCGGCGGCGATCGTCGGTGAGCCGCGGTGTGCGGGTGCTCCACAGCAGGAGACGCACGCCCGCGTGCAGGGCGAGACGGTCCAGGAGCGAGACGCGGGTGTCGCGGCTCGGGAGCCGCAGCGTATCGGGGCGGCCCGAGGGGCGCTGCGGCGCGATGAGGGTGTTCATGATGGTTCTCTTTCCGATCTGGAAGGGATGCCTCCGGCGGGCGCCGGAGGCGGAGATGCCGTGCCGCAGCACGACGGGACGATGCAGGGGGAGCGCGCTCAGCACCGCGGGGCGGATGCGGCGCAGCAGACGGGTGTCGCCCGGAAGCGGGCAGACTCGTCCCCTGCGGGGATCAGATGGCGGCGGGGAAGCGGCCGCTCAGCACGGCGCCGAAGGAGAGGGTCCCCGACGCGCGCAGACGAATCGCACCGCCGAATCCGGCGGTGATTCCTGTGGTGTTCATGTGCATCATCGGTGACCTCCTTTCTCGACTTCAGACGCGGTGAGTGACGTTACAGGGTGCGGGAGACCCTCGTCAAGCGTTTTCGCAGATTCGGTGATCCCATGGCGTGTCGCCGCATCCGCCCGGCGCTCCGCTCGCCTGCCGGGCTCACGCGGCCGGCTCGGGTAGCGTAGGCGGGTAATCGAGGCGGGGTGGAGGGCGATCCATGCACCTGAAGAGCGTGACGCTCAAAGGGTTCAAGTCGTTCGCCCAGCCGACGACCTTCGCCCTCGAGCCGGGCGTCACCTGCATCGTGGGACCGAACGGATCCGGCAAGTCGAACGTCGTCGACGCCCTCGCCTGGGTCATGGGCGAGCAGGGGGCGAAGACCCTCCGCGGCGGCAAGATGGAGGACGTCATCTTCGCCGGCACCGCGACCCGTGGGCCGCTGGGCCGCGCCGAGGTGCAGCTCACGATCGACAACAGCGACGGGGCGCTGCCGATCGACTACTCCGAGGTGACGATCAGCCGCACGCTGTTCCGCAACGGCACGAGCGAGTACGCGATCAACGGCGAGTCCTGCCGGCTCCTGGACGTCCAGGAGCTGCTGAGCGACTCCGGGCTCGGCCGCGAGATGCACGTGATCGTCGGCCAGGGCCGGCTCGACAGCGTCCTGCAGGCCACGCCCGAGGACCGCCGCGGATTCATCGAGGAGGCGGCGGGCATCCTCAAGCACCGCCGGCGCAAGGAGAAGACCCTGCGCAAGCTCGACGCGATGGAGGCCAACCTCACGAGACTGAGCGACCTGGCCGGTGAGCTGCGGCGCCAGCTCAAGCCGCTGGGCCGCCAGGCGGAGATCGCCCGCGAGGCCGCGACGATCGCTGCGGTGGTGCGGGACGCCAAGGCGCGGCTGTTCGCAGACGAGATCGCGGGCCTGCGGGACGAGCTGGCCTCGCACGCCCGGAGCGAGCAGGAGCGTCATGGGGAGCGCATGGTGCTGCAGGAGCGCCTCGACAACGCCCGGGTGCGCATCGAGCAGCTCGAGAACGATCAGCGCTCGGAGAGCGTCGACCGCGCCCGCCACGTCGCGCACGGCCTCGAGCGCGTCCAGGAGCGGCTGCGGAGCCTGTACGCCCTGGCCGGCCAGCGGCTCGCCCTGCTGGGTGACGCCGAGGACGAGGAGCGCATCGAGCTGACGACCGTGTCCCAGGCGATGATCGACGAGGCGCGCGCCGAGATCGACGACGTGTCCGACGGGCTGGGAGCGGCGCAGGATGCCGCCGCCGAGGCGGCACGCGAGGTCGTGCGCGCCCGCGCCGAGCTGGACGCGCTCGACGCCGACATCGCGGAGCAGAGCGCCCTCGTGTCGGAGCACGACATGCGCATCACGGCGCTCCGCGGCACCGCCGAGGCCGCGGCATCCGCTCTCGCGGCAGTCCGCGGCGCCGTCGAGCGTCAGCAGCGGGCGCTCGATGCGGCACTGACACGCCGCGCGGAGGCCGAGGAGATCCTCGACGGCGTCGACCCCGATCTCGTGCCGGAATCCTCGTCCGCCGACCAGGCCGCCGCCTACGAGCGCGCGCAGCGGGAGGCGGCCGACGCGGAGGCGGCGGTCGCGGCCCTCCGCGACCGTCTGCACGCCGCCGAACGCGAGCGAGACGCCCTGACGGCTCAGACCATGGCGCTCAGCCGCGCCCTCGACGTCAAGAACGGCGCGTCCGCGCTGATCGCCCAGGGGCGCGAAGGCGTCCGTGGGCTCGTCGGAGACGCGGTGCAGGTCAAGCCGGGGTTCGAGGCGGCCATCGCGGCCGTCTTGGGTCCCGTCGCGGAGGGCGTGCTCGTCGACGACCGCGACAGCGCGTTCGCCGTCGCGGACGACGCGCGCGACTCCGAGGCCGGGATGGTCGACATCGTGATCGCCTCGGCCGGGACGACGCGTCCGGCGTTCCCGCCGCAGGACGGCGTGGTGCCGGCGCGCGAGGTGGTCACGGCGCCCGACGGCGTGCTCGGGCTGCTCGCGTACGTCGTGGTCGCCGACGACCTTCCGACCGCGCGTGCGGCCGGTCCGGCGCTGGCCGCCGCAGAGCTCGGCGGGCCGATCACGCTCGTCACCCGTCGTGGCGAGGTGTACACCGAGCACTCGCTGCGCGCGGGCGCGGGCGCGTCTCGATCGCGCCTGGAGCTTGCTGCTGAGCGGGATGCCGCAGCCGACCGCCGCGACGAGATCGCCGTCGTCGCCGACTCGCTGCGGGAGGCGCTGGCGGACGCGACGCGCGAGCTGGAGTCGGCGCGGCAGCGCACCAAGACGGCGCTGGCGACGCTGCGCGAGCACGATGCTGCCCTCGCCGCCCACGCCGAGCAGGTCAACCGGGCCACGGTGCGTCATGAAGCCGCCGTCGCCGAATGCGAGCGCCTGGCCGCCGGACTCGCGCAGGCTGCAGCAGCCGTAGACGAGGCCGAGGGCGCCGCGCGCTCGGCGGAGGAGCAGCTCACCGCGGCACTGGAGGCCCCGCGCCCGATCCTCGACGCCTCGGCGCGCGAGGGCATGCTCGCGGCGCTCGAAGAGGCGCGGGACGGCGAGATGCGCGCGCGGCTCGACGTCGAGACGCTGCGGGAGCGCATCCGGGCCGGCGAGGCGCGCGTGATCGCGCTCGAGCGTCAGCGCGAGCGGGAGCGCGAGGCGGCGGCCGAGGCCGCACGCCGCGCGGTCGTCCGCCGCGCGCAGCGCGAGATCGCCGCAGGCGTGGCGGGGCAGCTTCCGGCCGTCATCGACTCGGTCGACCGGTCGCTCGCGCAGGCGCGCGCGGAGCTCTCCGCGGCCGAAGCCGAACGCACCGCCGTCACGACGGAGCTCGCGACGCTGCGCGGCCAGGAGGCGTCGGTGCGCGAGCGCCTCGCGGGGCTCACCGAGAGCGTGCACAGCCTGGAGCTGCAGATCCACGAGAAGAGGCTGCACGTCACCGGCATCCTCGAGCGGGTGCAGTCCGAGCTCGGCCTCGACGAGGACATTCTGATTTCGGAATATGGCCCGGATCAGCCGGTTCCGCTGGATCCCGTGGCGGATGCGACCGAGACGCTGCGCGACGACGACGGTGCGGCATCCACCCCGTTCGACCGTGCGCAGCAGCGACGACGCCTGCAGGACGCGGAGCGGAAGCTCAGCCAGCTGGGCCGGGTGAACCCGCTGGCGCTGGAGGAGTTCGAGGCGCTCGAGCAGCGCCACAAGTTCATGACCGAGCAGCTGGCCGACCTGACGCAGACGCGCAAGGACCTGCTGACGATCATCGAGGAGCTCGACGAGCGGATGCAGGCCATCTTCCTCGCCGCGTTCGAAGACACGAGGACCGCGTTCGGCGAGGTGTTCCCCATCCTGTTCCCCGGTGGCACGGGATCGATCAGCCTCACCGACCCCGACTCGCCGCTCACCACCGGCATCGAGGTCGCGGTGAGGCCAGTGGGCAAGAAGATCGAACGCCTCTCGCTGCTGTCGGGCGGCGAGAGGTCGCTCGCCGCCGTCGCGCTGCTGACGGCGATCTTCAAGGCGCGCCCGAGTCCGTTCTACATCCTCGACGAGGTTGAGGCGGCGCTCGACGACGCGAATCTGGGTCGCCTCCTGGGCGTCTTCGAGCAGCTGCGGGAGTCCAGCCAGCTCATCGTGATCACGCATCAGAAGCGCACGATGGAGATCGCCGACGCCCTCTACGGGGTGTCGATGCGGCAGGACGGCGTGTCCGCCGTGGTGGGGCAGCGCATCGCCGAGCGCGTCGCGTCCTGACCCTAGGCTGGGGGTATGGCAGAGAGCTCCTGGTCGCTCGGTCGCGCGCTGCGCGGCATGTTCGTCAAGCCCACCATCGACGACAGCACGTGGGAAGACCTCGAGACGGCGCTGCTGACCGCGGACTTCGGCCCCGACATCACCGAGCGGATCGTGGATGAGCTGCGCGAGAAGGTCGAGCGCTATCGCACGACCGACCCGCGGGACCTGCAGCGGATGCTGAAGGAGACGCTCGAGGAGCACTTCGCGAAGTTCGACACGACGCTCCGGCTCACGGAGCGCCCGGCCGTCGTGCTGGTGGTCGGGGTCAACGGCGTGGGCAAGACGACGACGATCGGCAAGTTCGCGAAGTTCCTGCAGCGCTACGGCCGCTCGGTGGTCGTCGGCGCCGCCGACACCTTCCGCGCTGCCGCCGTCGACCAGCTCGCGACGTGGGCCGAGCGCGGCGGGGCTGCGATCGTCCGGCCGCAGCAGGAGGGTCAGGATCCGGCATCCGTCGCCTTCCAGACCATCGCGTACGCGAAGCAGACCGGCACCGAGATCGTGCTGGTCGACACCGCGGGTCGGCTTCACACCAAGGGCGGGCTGATGGACGAGCTCGGCAAGATCCGCCGCGTCGTCGAGAAGCAGGCGCCGATCAGCGAGGTCCTGCTCGTGCTCGATGCGACCACCGGCCAGAACGGCGTCATGCAGGCGCAGGCGTTCCTCGAGCACGCCGGCGTGACCGGGCTGGTGATCACGAAGCTCGACGGCTCCGCGAAGGGCGGATTCGTCCTCGCCGTCCAGGAGCGCACCGGGATCCCGGTCAAGCTCCTCGGCCAGGGCGAGGGCATCGGCGACCTCACCGGCTTCACGCCGCACGTGTTCGCGGCCTCGCTCGTGGACTGATCCGGGGCCCTGAGCCCGGCCGCGCGACGCGGGTGCGGCGGCCGATTCCGCGCCATGCCGGGTTCGGGGTATCGCCTGGGCGCGGGTTGCGGTTTCATGGGGACATGGCGATCGAGCACGACTATTTCGGACTCCTCGAATCCGGGCCGGACGGATCGATCTTCTGGTCCGAGAACGTCGAGCTCGGCGACCAGTCCGTGACCGTCGATCTGACCGCGCCCGATCAGGACGACGTCTCCGAGGCGGCCCTCGACGTCGCGGCGGCGCTGATCTCCGCGCTCGAGGACATCGACCGCAGCGCCCGCAACGCGATGGTCAACGAGCTCAGCGATCGCACCAGCGAGGTGACCGAGTACATCCTGCAGCAGCAGGAGACGCTGGGGGAGTCGCTGGAGGACACCCTCGTCGACATCTCCGGCGATGTCCACATCGACGTCATCCGCTCGCTGCAGCTGATGAGCATGACGATCCTCGCGGACGAGCACGGCGGAGCCGACCCGTTCGCCGTCCTCGAGTACGCGCTGGACCCGGATGCCACCGACGACGTGCTGCTGGTCAACCTCGGCTCCGACGGCGCGGTGCTGTCGGTGACGAGCGCCGACTGACCCCGCCCAGAGGCGGGTCACACCGCCTGGGCGAATCCCCGCTCGACGTGGACGTCCTCGGCGATGTGCGCGAGGTGCGCGGGGATCGGGCGGCCCTTCGACAGCATCGACTGCGCCCACAGCCGCCCCGCCCGGTACGAGGAGCGCACGAGGGGGCCGGCGAGCACCCCGAGGAAGCCGATGCGCTCGGCCTGCTCCTTGAACTCCACGAACTCCTGGGGCTTCACCCATCGGGCGACCGGCAGGTGGCGGGGCGACGGCCTGAGGTACTGCGTGATCGTGATGATGTCGGTGCCCGCGGCGTGCAGATCCTCGAGGGCCTGAACCACCTCGTCGGGCTCCTCGCCCATCCCGAGGATCAGGTTGGACTTGGTGATGAGCCCCGCATCCCGGGCCCGCGTCAGCACGTCGAGCGAGCGCTCGTACCGGAACGCAGGGCGGATGCGCTTGAAGATGCGCGGGACCGTCTCGACGTTGTGCGCGAACACCTCCGGGCGACTGTCGAACACCTCGGCGAGCAGCGCGGGATCGCCGTTGAAGTCCGTCGCGAGGATCTCGACTCCCGTGTTCGGGTTCATCTCGTGGATCTGCCGGACGGTCTCGGCGTGGAGCCACGCGCCGCCGTCGGGCAGGTCGTCGCGCGCGACGCCGGTGACGGTGGCGTACCGCAGGTTCATGCGCACGACGCTCTCGGCGACGCGGCGCGGCTCGTCGGTGTCGTAGTCGGCGGGCTTGCCGGTGTCGATCTGGCAGAAGTCGCACCGGCGCGTGCACTGCGAGCCGCCGATGAGGAACGTCGCCTCGCGGTCCTCCCAGCACTCGTAGATGTTGGGGCAGCCGGCCTCCTGGCACACGGTGTGCAGCTCCTCGGTCTTCACGAGGGAGTGCAGCGCCTGGTACTCGGGGCCCATCTTCGCGCGGGTCTTGATCCACTCCGGCTTGCGCTCGATCGGCGTCTGCGCATTGCGGACCTCGAGGCGCAGCAGCTTGCGCCCCTCGGGGGCGGACGGCGCGGATGCCGCACCCGGGACGGCCGCGGTCGCCCCGTGGGAGCCGCCGCACGCGCTCATGCCGGCACCCCCGCGAAATCCGCGGCGAACACGCGGCTCACCGTGTCGATGACGTCGGCCGGGCCGATGTCGGCGCCGGCGATCTCGCTGAGGGTCGTGACCCCGGCATCCGTGATCCCGCACGGGATGATCCCGCGGAAGCCCGCCAGCGTGTTGTCGCAGTTGAGCGCGAAGCCGTGCATCGTCACGCCGCGCTGCACGCGGACGCCGATGGCCGCGACCTTGTCCTCACCGAGCGGGCGGCGCACCCACACGCCGCTGCGCCCCTCGACCCGGTAGCCCTCGACGTCGAACTCGCGGAGCACGTCGATCAGCAGCTGCTCGAGGCGCCGCACATGCGCGACCACGTCGACCGGCTCGGCGAGCCGGACGATCGGGTAGCCGACGAGCTGGCCGGGCCCGTGCCAGGTGATCTTGCCGCCGCGGTCGACGTCGACGACCGGCGTGCCGTCGGCCGGGCGCTCATGGCGTGCGGTGCGGGCACCGGCGGTGTACACCGGCTCGTGCTCGAGGAGCAGCAGCGTGTCGGGACGCACCTGCGCCACGACGTCGGCGTGGACGCTGCGCTGCAGTGCCCAGCCCTCCAGGTACGGCACGTAGTCGGGGGAGAGGCCGACCGTCCTGATGTCGAGCATCGTGCTCCTTCGCGCTGAGTCTGCAGTCATTCATGGATCGCGTCCAACAATATATCGCGGCGCGCGGGATGGAGCCCGCCGTAGGGTGGCTTCATGTCCAGCGAGCACCGGGCGGGCCGGCCGAAGGCGTCGTCGCGCGAGACGATCGCCGAGGCGGCCTGCGAACTGTTCCTCGAGCAGGGATACGAGCAGACCTCGATCGTCGACATCTCCCGGCGGGCGGGCGTCAGCCGCTCCAGCTTCTTCAACTACTTCTCCTCGAAGTCCGACGTGCTGTGGGCAGGCCTGGACGAGAGGCTCGCGGAGTTCGAGCGGCGCATCGCGACGGACGGGAGCACGGATGCCGCGGCCGCCGTGCGCGCAGCGACGCTCGCCATCGCCGACGGCTTCGCGCCCGACAGCCTGGCGCTCGGCATCGTCAACGCCGCGGCGATGGGCCTCGAGGTCGAGTACGAGCGCGACGCCGCGCTCCGACGAGCCCGCGTCGCACGCGCGGTGTCGGCCCGCTTCGCCCACAGCGGCGCCGATCGGGTGCGTGCCGAGGTCGCCGGCGCGGCATGGGGCGGCGCGGTGATCGCCGCGATCGAGGCCTGGGCGCACGACGGCGCCGGTCGCACGTCGCTGGCGCGGTTCCTCGCCCGGGCGAGCGACGCGGCAGGGTCGACCTCGTGGACGGATCCGGTGGGCGAGGTCGCGCAGTTGCGGGTGGTCGTGCAGGCCGCCGCCTTCGAGCAGACCCTCGCGTTCTATCGCGACGTCGTGGGGATGCCGCAGGCCGAGGCGTACGAGGCCGACGGAGGTGCGCGCGTGGCGATCCTCGCGGCGGGGCGCGCCACTCTCGAGATCGCCAATCCTGCGCAGGTCGAGTTCATCGACCGCGTCGAGACCGACGGCGACGCCCCGAGCGACCGCATCCGTCTGGCCCTGGAGGTCGCCGACACCGACGCCGCCGTCGCCCGGCTCGACGAGGGCGGCGCCGTGATCGAGGCATCCGCCCGCGTCACGCCGTGGCGATCCCGCAACGCGCGCCTGCGCGGGCCGGCGGGACTGCAGCTCACCCTCTTCCAGGAGCTCGGGCCCGAGAACTGAGTCGCCGCCCGGGCCCGGCAGGGGGCGAGCGCGAGGCGATGGCATCCGTCGCCGTTAGAATCGGGGGATCATGGCGACTTTCGGCACTCTCTCCGACCGGCTCACCGAGACCTTCCGCAACCTCCGCACCAAGGGCAAGCTCACGCCCGCGGACGTCGACGGCACGGTCCGCGAGATCCGTCGCGCGCTCCTCGACGCCGACGTGGCGCTTCCCGTCGTCAAGGACTTCACCGCCAAGGTGCGCGAGCGCGCCCTCGGCGACGAGGTCAACCGGGCGCTCAACCCGGCGCAGCAGGTCGTGCAGATCGTCAACGAGGAGCTCGTCGCCATCCTCGGCGGCGAGCAGCGGCGGCTGCAGTTCGCCAAGAACCCGCCGACGGTGATCATGCTCGCCGGCCTCCAGGGCTCCGGCAAGACGACGTTCGCCGGCAAGCTCGCGCGTCAGCTCGAGAAGGACGGGCACACCCCGCTCCTCATCGCCGCCGACCTCCAGCGCCCGAACGCCGTCAACCAGCTGCAGGTCGTCGCGGAGCGTGCCGGCGCCGCCATCTACGCACCGGAGCCCGGCAACGGCGTCGGCGACCCGGTGAAGGTCGCGCGCGACGGCGTGGAGGTCGCGCGCCGTCAGCAGCACGACGTCGTCATCATCGACACCGCCGGTCGCCTCGGCGTCGACGCCGAGCTCATGAAGCAGGCCGCCGACATCCGCAAGGCCACCGATCCCGACGAGGTGCTGTTCGTCATCGACGCGATGATCGGTCAGGACGCCGTCAACACGGCCAAGGCCTTCCAGGAGGGCGTCGACTTCACCGGCGTCGTCCTGTCCAAGCTCGACGGCGACGCGCGCGGTGGCGCTGCGTTGTCGGTGGCCTCCGTCACCGGCCGCCCGATCATCTTCGCGTCCACCGGCGAGGGTCTCGAGGACCTCGAGGCCTTCCACCCCGACCGCATGGCGTCGCGCATCCTCGACCTCGGCGACATCCTCACCCTCATCGAGCAGGCCCAGCAGGCCTTCGACGAGGAGGAGGCGCTCAAGGTCGCCGAGAAGCTTGCGACCGAGCAGTTCACGCTCGAGGACTTCCTCGAGCAGATGCAGCAGATGCGCAAGATGGGCTCGATGAAGAAGATGCTCGGGATGCTTCCGGGCATGGGCTCGATGAAGCAGCAGCTCGAGGACTTCGACGAGCGCGAGATCGACCGCACCGAGGCGATCATCCGCTCGATGACGCCGGCCGAGCGGCGCAACACCAAGCTCCTCAACGGCTCCCGCCGCCTGCGCATCGCGCGGGGCTCGGGCATGACGGTCACCGACGTCAATCAGCTCGTGCAGCGCTTCGAGCAGGCGGCCAAGATGATGAAGACGGTCGCGCGCGGCGGCGTGCCCAACATCCCGGGTATGGGCCCGGTTCCGGGGGCGGGTCGTCCCGGCGCCTCGTCCAAGCGCGGCAAGCAGCAGAAGGCGAAGGGCTCGCGGTCGGGCAACCCGGCCAAGCGCGCCGCCGAGAACGCGGGCATCGCCGCACAGGCCTCCGAGGCGCCGACGGGGTCGGGCTTCGGCCTGGGCGCGGGCGCCAAGGGCGTGCCGAGCGAGGCCGAGCTGGCCGAGCTGCAGAAGATGCTCGGACGCGGCTGACGACGGCGGGATCAGGCGCGGTCGGCGCGCATCGGCCGTGTCAGTGGCCGAGCGTGGCCAGATGCTCGCGCAGCGTCGGGCCGGAGCGGAACTCGCCGACGAGGTGGCGCACGACCTCGCGCAGATCGCCGTCCGCGGCATCGGCGACCGCGAGCTGCCGCGCGTAGCTCGCGCCCTGCGTGAGGATCGTGTCGATGCCCGCGAGCTCGCGCGCGCACTTCAGATCGACCGCGATGTCGCGGACCTGCTCGAGGGTCTCGCGCAGGTGGTCGACGACCGGGCGCTGCGTGCCCGCGCGATCGACGATCACCCGGGCGTCCAGGCCGTAGCGGGCGGCGCGCCACTTGTTCTCGCGGACGAACCAGGGCTGGATGGTCTCGAGTTCGAGCCCCTCGTCCAGCCGGCGGGAGAGATGCTCGACGAGCACCTGCACGAGGGCGGCGACCGCCGCGAGCTCGGGCAGCGTCGACATCCCGTCGCACGCGCGCACCTCGATCGTTCCCCAGCGCGGTGCCGGGCGGATGTCCCAGCGCACCTCGGTGGCGTCCTCCATCACGCCCGTGCCCACCATGTCGTCGAGGTAGCCCTCGAACTCACGCCAGTCCTGCAGGGGCCACGGGAGCCCCGCGGTCGGCAGCTGCTGGAAGACCAGCGCCCGGTTCGAGGCGTAGCCCGTGCGCTCGCCCGCCCAGTACGGGCTCGACGCCGAGAGCGCCTGCAGGTGCGGCAGGTACACGGCCAGCGCGTTGATGATGGGGAACACCTTGTTGACGTCCTCGACGCCGACATGGATGTGGATGCCCCAGATCATCATGTTGCGTCCCCACCACTGGGTGCGCTCGATGAGCTTGTGGTACCGCGTCTTGTCGGTGACCGCCTGGTGGTACCACTGCGCGAACGGATGACTGCCGGCGCACAGCAGGTCGATGCCGTGCGGATCGGTGAACGTGCGCACCGCCGCGATCGCGTCGCCGATGTCGTCGACGGCGGCCGCGACCGTGTCGCCGATGCCGCTGGTGAGCTCGATGGTGTTCGTGAGCAGCTCGCCGGTGACGGTGTAGCGCTCCAGCGCGGAGTCGTCTTCGAGCGCGTCGAGCACGTCCGGAGCGCGGGGGATGAGGTCTCCGGTCGCGGTGTCGGCGAGCATCAGCTCCCATTCGAGGCCCACCGAGGAACGGGCTGATGTCGCGAAGGGCACCGTCATGCGCACAGTCTGGCACGGTGTTCCGCCGGTCCCGTCCGCTTGACGGCACGGTGCGTCACGTGGTGGGCGGGGTGTTCGCGGGGGCTCCTGCGGTCTGGTGGGCGGGGTGTTCGCGGGGGCTCCTGCGGTCTGGCGGGCGGGGTGTTCGCGGGGGCTCCTGCGGTCTGGCAGAATAGAGGGCTGGATCACCCGCTCGACCCTCTATCCAGCGCGGAGATCCTCCCTTCAGAGCTTCCGCCGGGTGTGCACCCCACGCTCCAGGCGATCGGTTCGATCACTTTCCACACATTCAGGAGAATCGTGGCTGTCAAGATCCGTCTCAAGCGTCTCGGCAAGATCCGTGCGCCGTACTACCGCATCGTCGTGGCCGACTCGCGCACCAAGCGCGACGGTCGTGTCATCGAGGAGATCGGCAAGTACCACCCCACCGAGGAGCCCTCGTTCATCGAGGTCGACTCCGACCGCGCGCAGTACTGGCTGTCGGTCGGCGCGCAGCCGACCGAGCAGGTGCTCGCCATCCTCAAGCTGACCGGCGACTGGGGTCGTTTCAAGGGCGACAAGGACGCCGTCTCGACCGTGAAGACGCGCGACGAGAAGGCCGCGTTCGAGGTCGACTCCGCCAAGAAGTCGGTCGTCAAGCCCAAGGCCGAGAAGAAGGCCGAGGAGCCCGCCGAGGCTCCCGCCGCCGAGGCGACCGACGCGGCCGACGAGGCCGCCGACTCCGCCGAGTAATCCGTTGCTCGCCGCCGCGCTCGAACACGTCGTCAAGGGGATCGTCGATCACCCGGACGACGTCCGCATCGACTCGTCCACGTCGCCTCGCGGCGACGTGCTCGAGGTGCACGTCCACCCCGATGACCGGGGTCGCGTGATCGGGCGCGGCGGCCGCACGGCCAAAGCCCTGCGCACCCTCATCACCGCCCTCGCCGACGGACGCCGCGTGCGCGTCGACGTGGCGGACGACTGAGGTGGCAGGCGAAGACACCACGGGAGCGGGTCCTGAGGCCCGCCGCCCCGTGAACGCGGTTCCCCCCGCCGGCAGGACGCAGCTACGCGTCGGACGCCTGGTGAAGGCCCACGGCCTCAAGGGCGCCATCAAGATCGAGCTGTACACCGACGATCCCGACGGACGCTTCGTCCCGGGCGCGACGTTCACGCTCCAGGTGCCGGAGTCGTCGCCGTGGCACGGCAAGCCGCTGACGGTGCGCGAGTTCCGGTGGATGAACAGCCACCCCGTCGCGTTCTTCGAGGGCGTCGACGACCGGTCCGCCGCAGAGGAGCTCATCCGCGCGATCCTGTGGGTCGACGAGGACTCCCAGTCCTCGCCCGCCGAGGACGACGCGTGGTTCGACCACCAGCTCGTCGGCCTCGACGTGGTGCGCGACGGCGAGACCGTCGGCCGTGTCGTGCGTGTGGACCACCTCCCGGCGCAGGACCTCCTCATCGTGAAGGTCCGCGAGGACGAGGTGCTCGTGCCGTTCGTCAAGGCGATCGTCCCCGAGGTCGATGTCGCCGGCGGCCGCGTGATCGTCACGCCGCCGGACGGCCTCTTCGAGGAGCTCCCCGACGACGAGGGCGATGAGACGCCGTCGCGGTCGGACGACGACGCCGAGGACGCGGAGGACGGCACCGCCGGCTGACGCCGCCCTCACGCCGCTCTCCCGGCGGGCGTGCGGCAGATGTGATCTGCGGGAAACACGGCGGGAAAGGTCCCGGAACCTCTCTGCCCGACCATGGTCACATGGCCGAAGTCCGCTCCCCGGTGCGCACCGTGTGCTCCTACTGCGGCGTCGGCTGCGGCATCTCGGTGACCACCGCGGACGGCGGAGCGGGGCATCCGCTCACCATCGCGAAAGTCGTGGGCGACCGCGAGCATCCGACGAACGCCGGACGCCTCTGCACCAAGGGAGCCACGCACGCCGAGCTCATGCAGGCCCCCGGCCGCATGACGTCGGCGCATATCCGACCGGCCCGGGGCGAGCCCGCCGAGCCCGTCCTGCTGACCGATGCGGTCACGGATGCCGCCGCCCGCCTGCGGGCCATCCTCGACGAGCACGGCCCCGACGCCATCGGGCTGTACGTCTCGGGCCAGATGAGCATGGAGGCGCAGTACCTCTCCAACAAGCTCGTGAAGGGGTACCTGCGCGGCATCCACATCGAGTCGAACTCACGACTGTGCATGGCATCGGCCGGCACCGGCTACAAGCAGTCGCTCGGCGCCGACGGCCCGCCCGGGTCGTACGAGGACTTCGACAGGGCGGACCTCTTCTTCGTCATCGGGTCCAACACCGCGGACTGCCATCCGATCCTCTTCCTGCGGATGGCGGATCGGCTGAAGCAGGGCGCGCGGCTCATCGTGGTCGACCCGCGCCGGACGGCGACGGCGGACCGGGCCGACCTCTTCCTGCAGATCCGCTCGGGGACGGATCTCGCGCTCCTGAACGGGCTGCTGCATCTGCTCGTGGCCGCCGGCGACATCGACGAGGAGTTCATCGAGGCGCACACCGAGGGCTGGGAGCACATGCCCGCGCTCCTGGCCGACTACCCGCCCGATCGCGTCGCCGACATCACCGGCCTCGCCGAGGAGGACATCCGCACCGCCGCGCGCTGGATCGGCGAGGCCGGCGAGTGGATGACCCTGTGGACCATGGGACTCAACCAGTCCACGCACGGCACCTGGTCGACCAACGCCATCTGCAACCTGCACCTGGCGACCGGGGCGATCTGCCGCCCGGGCAGCGGCCCGTTCTCGCTCACCGGTCAGCCCAACGCGATGGGCGGCAGGGAGATGGGGTACATGGGGCCCGGCCTGCCCGGCCAGCGCGCGGTGTTCAGCGCGACGGACCGCGCCTTCGTCGAGGATGTGTGGGGCCTGGAGCCGGGGACGATCCGCGCGGAGTCGGGCTCCGGGACCATCGACATGTTCCGTCGCGCCGCCGAGGGCGAGATCAAGGCGCTGTGGATCGTCTGCAGCAACCCGGTCGCTTCCGTCGCCAACCGCAGGACCGTGATCGAGGCGCTCGAGAGCGCGGAGCTCGTCATCGCGCAGGACGTCTACACCGAGACGGCCACCACGGCATACGCCGACATCCTGCTCCCCGCGACCCTCTGGGTGGAGGCGGACGGCGTCACGGTCAACAGCGACCGCACCCTCACCCTGGTGCGGGACGTCGTGCCCGCTCCGGGCGACGCGCAGCCGGACTGGCTGCTGATCTGCCGCATCGCGCAGGCGATGGGATTCGACGGCTTCGACTTCGCCTCCAGCGCCGAGGTCTTCGACGAGATCCGCCGGTTCTGGAACCCGCAGACCGGCTGGGACCTGCGCGGGGTCACCTACGAGCGCCTCCGCGAGACGCCGGTGCAGTGGCCCGCCCCGCCCGGCGACCCCGCGACGCGTCATCCGATCCGGTATGTGAACGACGGCGTCAGCCAGTCCCTCCACGTCGAGGACGACGGCACGGTGCCGCGGCTGGCCTTCGCGACGCCGTCGCGGCGCGCGCAGTTCCTCGCCCGTCCGCACCTCGATCCGGCGGAGCTGCCCGACGACGACTACCCGTGGGTGCTCAACACCGGACGCCTGCCGCATCACTGGCACACCCTGACCAAGACGGGCCGGGTGGCCAAGCTCGCCAAGCTGCACCCTGGACCGTTCGTCGAGGTGCACCCGTTCGACGCCGAGCGTCACGGCATCTCGGACGGCGACCAGGTCGAGGTCGCATCGCGCCGCGGCCGGTTCGTCGTGCCGGCGGTGCTCACCGATCGCGTCCAGCCCGGCAGTCTGTTCGCCCCGTTCCACTGGAACGACGAGCACGGCGAGTACGTCACCGTGAACGCCGTGACCAACGACGCGGTGGACCCGATGTCGGCGCAGCCG
This sequence comes from Microbacterium sp. NPDC055455, assembly GCF_053619935.1. Classification (NCBI taxonomy): domain Bacteria; kingdom Bacillati; phylum Actinomycetota; class Actinomycetes; order Micrococcales; family Microbacteriaceae; genus Microbacterium; species Microbacterium sp. NPDC055455. Next base: position 601,614 of record NZ_JBSHLB010000002.1, on the reverse strand, counting down.
GAGCTCAAGGTCGCCGCTGTGTCGCTGCGCCGCGTCGGGCCCGGTGCCGGCGCCGCCGAGCCGTCGACGGCCTCCGCCGACGAGGCGCTGGCCCAGGCGGGCGTGCCCCTTGCGCCACCCCCGCTGAGCGACACCGAGGGCGCCTATCTGGCGGGCTTCCTGTCGACGGTGCGGTCGGTGGCGCTCGCGCCCGGTGAGGTGCCGGTGCTGCCGGCCGAGGCGCCGCTGGGGGCGCTCGCGCGCGCCTGGTTCGACGGCGTGCTCGCCGGCGCGTTCTCGCGCGCCTCCGTCGGCGGCGCGACGCCGCAGTCCGGCGATGCCGATGAGGTCGTCGTGCTGTGGGGCTCGCAGACCGGGAACGCCGAGGAGTTCGCCACGGCCGCGACCGCCGCCCTCCGGGCGCGCGGCATCCCGGCGCGGTCGCGGAGCATGGCGGAGCTGCGCGCGACCGATCTCACCGCCGTGCGCCGACTGCTCGTCGTCACGTCCACGTTCGGCGACGGCGGCCCGCCCGACAACGGCGCGGCACTGTGGCACGACCTGAACGCCGACGGCGCGCCGGAGCTCTCGGACCTCCGCTACGCCGTGCTGGCGCTCGGCGACTCCAGCTACGACGACTTCTGCGGTCACGGCCGGCGTCTGGACGCGCGGCTCGGCGAGCTGGGGGCGACGGCCCTGCTCGAGCGCGTCGACGTCGAGCCCGATGCCGACGAGCCGCGCGAGGCGTGGCTGGCGCAGATCCTCGAGACGCTGGCGGGGGAGGGGACGGTGGCTGCGGCATCCGTCGTCGCACCCCCGGCCCCCATGAAGCGCCTGTTCACCCGCGCCAACCCGGTGCACGCGCCCCTGGTGCGCAATGAGCTCCTCAGCCGGCCCGGGTCGCAGAAGGAGGTGCGGCGGATCGGCTTCGACCTGTCGGAGTCCGGCGCGACGTACGAGGCGGGCGACTCGCTCGGCGTCGTGTGCGCCAACGCGTCGGGTGTGGTGACGGAGTGGCTCCAGGCCACCGGGATCGCCCCGAACACGATCGTCGAGCTCGACGGCGAGGAGCGCACGTTCGCCGACGCGCTGCGGACGCGGCTGGACATCACCAGGACGCCGCTGGACCTCGTCCGCTTCATCGCCGAGCGCAGCGGCGACAGCGCGCTGAACGCACTGCTCCGGCGCGAGAACAAGGGCCGGCTCGAACAGTTCCTGTGGAGCCAGCAGGCCGTGGACCTCGTCCGCGACTTCCGCGTCGCCGCGTCGGCCGACGAGTGGGTCGGCGTGCTCAAGCGGCTCCAGCCGCGCCAGTACTCGATCTCGTCGAGCCCGAAGACCGATCCGGGCACCGTCGAGCTCACCGTGTCGGTGGTGCGGTTCCAGACCGAGTCGGGCCGTGCGCGGGGCGGCGTCTGCTCGACGTTCCTCGCGGACGGCGAGGCGACGGCGGCGCCCGTGTACCTGCAGCGCTCGCCCGCCTTCCGTCCGCCGGCCGCATCCGATGCGCCCATGATCATGATCGGGCCGGGCACGGGCATCGCCCCGTTCCGCGGATTCCTCCACGACCGTCGCGCCGACGGGCACACCGGCCGCAACTGGCTGTTCTTCGGGGAGCAGCACGCCCAGACGGACTTCTACTACCGCGAGGAGCTGCAGCAGATGCACGCGGACGGCTTCCTCACCCGCCTGGACCTGGCCTTCTCGCGCGACCAGCGGCAGAAGATCTACGTCCAGGACCGCATGGTCGAGCACGGTGCGCGTCTCTGGCGCTGGCTCGAGGACGGAGCCCACGTCTACGTGTGCGGCGATGCGACGCGCATGGCCAAGGACGTCGAGGCGACGCTCGTCGGCATCGCCCAGCAGCACGGCAAGCTGTCCGAGGACGCGGCGACGGAGTACGTCCGCGCCCTGGCGGCCGACGGCCGCTACGCCCGCGACGTGTACTGAGGACCGCCTCGTCCCCACGGGCGCGGGGGCAGCACGAAGATGAGCGGATGCCTCGGCCGAGGCATCCGCTCATCTTGTGGTGTCGCGTCAGATGCGCTGCTTCGCCAGCGAGGCCCGGGGGACGACGTAGACGAGCACCGTCACGAGCAGCAGCGCGACGTACGCGGCGACGAACCCGGCGAACGCCGCGGTGTAGCCGCCCGTCGCCAGCTGCGAGGCGTTGAGCACCTGCGGCACGAGGAACCCGCCGTAGGCGCCGATCGCGGAGATCAGGCCGAGGGCGGCCGCGGCCTTGCGCATCATCCTGGTCGCCTCCGGCGACCCCGGCTCGTCGCCTCGCGCGAGGGAGCGGGCCGCGAAGATGCTCGGGATCATGCGGTAGGTCGAGCCGTTGCCCATTCCGGTCGCGGCGAACAGCACGAGGAAGCACGCCAGGAACACGGCGAAGTTGCGCAGCGGCATCGTCAGGATGAGCGCCAGCGCGCCCAGAGCCATCACCGCGAAGGCGCCGACGGTCACGCGCGCGCCGCCGAAACGGTCGGCGAGCCTGCCCCCGTACGGACGGGCCAGCGAGCCGACGAGGGCGCCGAGGAAGGCCAGCGAGATCGCCGCCTGGCCGACCTGGATGGTCGACAGCGCCGGGAACTGGTCGGCGATGAGCTTCGGGAAGACGCTCGCGAAACCGATGAACGATCCGAACGTCCCGATGTACAGGACCGCCATGACCCACAGGTGCGGCTCGCGGAGGGCCGCCGCGGACCCCGCGAAGTCGGCCTTCGCGGACGAGAGGTTGTCCATGTAGCGCCACGCGCCGAACATCGCCAGCAGGATCAGCGGGATCCACATCCAGCCGGCGAGCGAGATGTTCAGCGTCGCCCCGGCGCCGATGGTCACAGCGATCGGCACGGCGAACTGGGCGACCGACGTGCCGAGGTTGCCGCCGGCGGCGTTCAGGCCGAGGGCCCAGCCCTTCTCCTTCTGCGGGAAGAAGTACGTGATGTTGGCCATGGAGCTGGCGAAGTTGCCGCCGCCGACGCCGCCGAGGGCGGCGACGAGCAGGAGCACGCCGAACGGCGTCTCGGGGTTGGACACGACGATGCCCAGGAGCACGGCCGGGATGAGCAGGAGCGCGGCCGAGACGATCGTCCAGTTGCGGCCGCCGAAGATCGCCACCATGAACGTGTACGGGAAGCGGAGCGTGGCGCCCACGAGACTCGGGAGGGAGATGAGCCAGAACGACTCCGAGCTGGTCAGCTGGAAGCCCGCGGCCGGGAGCATCACGACGACGATGCTCCACAGCTGCCAGATGATGAAGCCCAGGAACTCGGCGAAGATCGACCAGCCGAGGTTGCGGCGTGCGATCGCACGCCCCTCGGCCTTCCAGAACGCCGGGTTCTCGGCGTTCCAGCCGTCGATCCAGCGTCCGGGTCGATGAGTGAGGGCGACCGGCGCGTCGGCCGGCGCGATGGAGCGGGGCGGTGCGTCGGTCTGGGTCGTGGACGGGGTCACGGTGGTTGTCATGGCGCCTCCCTGAGGTGAGCTGACACTGGGGGTGAGTGTGCTTCCACGCTAGGAACGGGGTGTTTCGGGCCGTCTGCCCGCGCGGTTACTTCCCGGTCACTTCTCGATCACCGTCCGGCGCCTCCCGCGGTGGGTGCCGCGACACACGTCCGAAACACGCGCGCCTCCTAGACTCGGAGGCATGCGCGTCGACATCGTCACGATCTTCCCGACGTTCTTCGACGTGCTGGGCGTCTCCCTGATCGGCAAGGCCCGTGACCGCGGCATCCTGGACATGCACGTCCACGACCTGCGGGACTGGACGCACGACCGTCATCGCACGGTCGACGACACGCCGTACGGCGGCGGGGCCGGCATGGTGATGAAGCCGGAGCCGTGGGGCGAGGCGCTGGACGCGGTGCTCACCGACGACGCCGTGCTGCTGGTGCCGTCCCCGGCGGGGGAGCTGTTCTCGCAGCCGATGGCGCGCGAGCTCGCCCAGGAGGAGCACCTCGTGTTCGCCTGCGGGAGGTACGAGGGCATCGACCAGCGCGTCGTGGACCACTACGCCGAGCGCGGACGCGTGCGGCTGGTGAGTCTCGGCGACTACGTCCTCAACGGCGGGGAGGTCGCCGCCATGGCCGTGATCGAGGCGGTCTCGCGGCTGATCCCCGGCGTCGTGGGCAATCCCGAGAGCCTCGTCGAGGAGTCGCACGAGCTGGGACTGCTGGAGTACCCCAGCTACACCAAGCCCGCGCAGTGGCGCGGGCTGGAGGTGCCGCCCGTGCTGCTCAGCGGGAATCACGGGGCCATCGCGGCCTGGCGGCGCGAGCAGAGCCTCGCGCGCACGCGTGCGCACCGGCCCGACCTGCTGCCGGAGCCCGACGCCGCGTCGTAGCGGCGGCGCGTCCCTGCGCCCGGTCCGCTCACGCCGGATCGATGACGTTGAGCCGGTAGCCGCGCTTGACGACCGTCTTGACGAGGTCCGGCACGCCCAGCGACTCGCGGAGGCGTGCGACGGCCATCTCGACCGCGTGGGTGTTCTCCCCCGAGCGCGGCAGCGCCGTCTGCAGGCGATGGCGCGACACGACGCCGCCGTGCGCGTCGAAGAGCACGCCGACGATGTCGGTCGCGCTGCGCGACAGCGCGATGTGGCGGCCGTCGAGCACGATGCCCGTGCTGCGGAGCTCGAGGCGGCCGGCGGAGGTGGGAAGCGATGCCGCGCCGCCGCCGCCGAAGTGCGTGACGACCGCCCGCACCAGCGAGCCGAGCCGGCCGCGCTCGGCGATGAGGGGCTCGAGGCCGGCGTCGAGCAGCGGGCCGGCCGTGATCGGCCCGACCGCTGCCGTCAGCAGGCGGCCCTCGGCGTCGCGCTCGAGGATCGCCTCGAGCATCCCCTCCTGCCGTGCCGCCGCGAGCCACTCGGCGGCGCCCGGTGCCGAGGTGAACAGGACGGCGTCGACCTCGCCGTGCGCCGCCGCGACGACGGACCGCGACACCGCCGCCGGGTCCGGCGGTGGCCCCCAGCGGTAGACGGTGAGGCTCACCACGTCGGCGCCGGCGCGCTGGAACAGCTCATCCAGCCCGTCGGCACCCGAGCCGTGATGCTGCACCGCGACGCGGCGGCCCGCGATGCCCTCGGCCAGGAGGTACTCGCCGAGCTCGGCGGACGTCTCGGACTCGGCCACCCAGTCCGCCGTGAGCCCGGCCTGCTGGATCGCACCCCGGGCCTTGGGGCCGCGGGCGACGATCTGCGCCCCGGCGAGCGCGTCGTGCAGCTCGTCGAGGAGCCCGGCCTCGTCGGCCGCCTCCATCCAGCCGCGGAAGCCCACGCCGGTGGTGGCGACGACGATGTCGGGGGGACGCGCGATGAGCTCCTGCGTGGCGGCGATGAGCGCGTCGTCGTCGATGTGGGGGACGATCGTCAGCGCGGGCGCGTGGCGCACCTGCGCGCCGTGTCGCTCGAGTGCGGCTGCCAGCTCGAGCGAGCGACGGTCGACGGCGATGACGATCGTGCAGCCGTCGAGCGCGGCCGAGAGGGTGGGGCGGGTGGTGGAGCTCAACGGACGGTGTCACCTGCCAGCTGGCGGTCGGGAAGCAGCAGCCCGGCGCGGGCGACCTCGCCCACGACGATGACGGCGGGGTTGCGGACGCCGGCGACGCCCGCGTCGAGCACGACCGCGCCCAGCGTGCTGCGTGTCGTCCGCTGATCGCGGTGGTGGCCGCGTTCGACGATGGCCACGGGCCGGTCCGCCGGGACGCCCGCGTGCAGCGCGTCCGAGACGATGCGGGGGAGGGCTCCGACGCCCATGAGGATCACGGTCGTCACGGCGTCGTCGCGCATCGCCGCGAGAGTGGCCGCGGTGACCTCGGCGGGGCCGTTGACGATGTGCACCGCGCCCGCCACGCCGCGATGGGTGACGGGGATGCCGGCGGCCTGGGGCACGGCGATGGCGCTCGAGATGCCCGGCACGACGTCGACCGGGATGCCGGCGGCCAGGCACGCGGCGACCTCCTCGCCGCCCCGCCCGTACACGAAGGGGTCGCCGCCCTTCAGACGGACGACGTGCTTGCCCGTCTTCGCCCGGGCGACCAGCAGCTCGTTGATCTCCTCCTGCGGCACCGGGTGGTGGCCGGGATGCTTGCCGACGTCGATGATCTCGACCTCCGGCCCGACATGCTCGCGGATGTCGGTGGGCCCCAGCCGGTCCATGACGATGACGTCCGCACGCGTGAGCAGCCGCCAGGCGCGCACGGTGAGCAGGTCCAGGGGCCCCGGTCCGCCGCCGATCAGGTCGACGCGGCCGACGCTCATGCCTCGTCCTCCCAGCGCACGAGCACGTGCCCGCCGTCGACGGACACCGGCCACACGTGCAGGCTCATCGGCTCCTTGCCCTGCGTGTCGAGGCAGGCGCCGGTGCGAAGGTCGAACACCTGCTTGTACATCGGCGACGCGACCGTCGGGATGTCCTGGCGCGTTCCGACGATCCCGCGCGAGATGACGTGCGCGCGACTGTACGGGTCGAGGTTCGACACCGCGTGGACGCGGCCGCCCGTGCCGTCCGGGCCGCGGAGCAGGAAGAGGGCGATCTGGGTCCCGCCCAGGAGCGCGGCGCGCCCGCGCTCGATCTCGAGGTCGGCCAGTTCGCACACGCGCACCCATCCGGGAGGTGCGGTGTACTCGGTCGTCTGCGGGTCGACGAGGGTCATCGGCGCACCTCCAGTGTCGTGCCGGCGATGAGCACGCGCGAGTCGGCCCGCTCGTCCTCGGTGGCAGGTCGGGGCTGTCCGCGCTCGGCGGTGTAGGCCAGTGACGGGTCGGGGGTCTTCGGGGCGTTCACGAACGAGGCGAAGCGGCGCAGCTTCTCGGGGTCCTCGAGCGTCGCCTTCCATTCGTCCTCGTACGATTCCAGGTGCGCGGCCATCGCGGCATCCAGATCCGCGCAGATGCCGAGGCTGTCGTCGAAGATCACGGCGCGAAGGCCGTCGATGCCACCGTCCAGATCCTCGAACCACGGCGCCGTGCGCTGGAGGCGGTCCGCGGTGAAGATGTAGTACATCAGGAACCGGTCGATCGCGGTGAGCAGTTCCTCGTCGCTGAGCCCCTCGGCCAGCAGCACCGCGTGGCGCGGCGTGAAGCCGCCGTTGCCGCCGACGTACATGTTCCAGCCGGCCTCGGTCGCGATGACGCCGACATCCTTGCCTCGCGCCTCGGCGCACTCCCGGGCGCAGCCCGAGACGCCCAGCTTGATCTTGTGGGGCGAGCGGAGGCCGCGATAGCGCAGCTCCAGCTGGACCGCCATGCCCACGGAGTCCTGCACGCCGTAGCGGCACCACGTGGATCCGACGCACGACTTCACCGTGCGCAGCGACTTGCCGTAGGCGTGCCCGGACTCGAACCCCGCCTCGACGAGGCGCTGCCAGATGTCGGGCAGCTGCTCCAGGCGGGCGCCGAACATGTCGATGCGCTGTCCGCCGGTGATCTTGGTGTACAGCCCGAAGTCCTTCGCGACCTGCCCGATGACCAGGAGCCCCTCCGGCGTGATCTCGCCGCCCGGGATGCGCGGCACCACCGAATAGCTGCCGTCCTTCTGCAGGTTCGCCATCACGTGGTCGTTGGTGTCCTGCAGCGTCGCGTTCTCGCCGTCGAGCACGTGGCCGCGCACGAGCGTGGACAGGATGCTGGCGAGCGCCGGCTTGCAGATGTCGCAGCCGCGACCGGTGCCGAAGCGCTCGATGACGGCGCTGAACGTCGTGAGACCGGAGACGCGCACCGCGTCGAACAGCTGGCGGCGCGACATGTCGAAGTGCTCGCACAGCGCGTTGCTCAGTGCCGCACCGGTCTTCGCGAGCTCGGTGCCGACGATCTTCTTGACCATCATCACGCACGAGCCGCAGGCGGCTCCCGCCTTCGTGCACGCCTTGACACCTGCGACGTCGGTGCAGCCCTCCTCGTGGACCGCGTGACGGATGGCGCCGGCGGTCACGCTGTTGCAGGAGCAGACCAGCGCCTCATCGGGGAGGTCGCCGGTGGGCGCGGCCACGCCGCCTTCGGGCATGAGATACGCGGCGGGATCGCCGCCGAGCGCGCCGCCCACGAGCGGCCGCAGCGATCCGTACGCGGAGGCGTCGCCGACGAGGATCCCCCCGAGCAGCGTCTTCGCGTCGTCGGACAGCACGAGCTTCTTGTAGACCCCGGCCACGGGATCGGCGTAGGTGACGTCCAGTGCACCGGGCGTCTCGGCGAAGGCGTCGCCGAAGCTCGCCACATCCACGCCGGAGAGCTTGAGCTTGGTCGACAGATCGTAGCCGGGGAAGGATGCCTCGCCGCCGAGCAGCCGCGTCGCCGCGACCTCGGCCATCGCGTAGCCCGGGGCGACCAGGCCGACGCACAGGCCGTCGTAGTTGGCGACCTCGCCGATCGCGAGGACGCGGGGATCCGACGTCTGGCAGCCGGCGTCGATGAGGATGCCGCCGCGCTGGTGCACGTCCAGGCCTGCGGTCCGCGCGAGCTCGTCGCGCGGGCGGACCCCCACCGTGAAGACGACCACGTCCGTCCGGTCGTACGAGCCGTCCTGGAACTCCAGTCCCGCGACCTGGCCGGTGCGGTCGGGATCGAGCCGTGTGGTGACCGTCCGGGTCTTCACCGCGATGCCCCGGGACTCGATGAGTCGCCGGAGGGCGTCGCCCGCGGGGAGGTCGAGCTGCGCCGACATCAGCCGATCGGAGGACTGGACGACCGTGCAGTCCACGTCCAGCCCCTGCAGCGCCCCGGCCGCCTCGAGGCCCAGCAGTCCTCCGCCGATGACGGTGCCGACGAGCGGGCGGTCGAGCTCCGCGGAGCGGCGCTGGACGAACGCCTCGAGCTTCTCGACGTCGTCGAGAGTGCGGTACACGAAGCAGCCCTCGAGCCCGAAGCCGTCCACGGCCAGGCGGGCGGCGTACGATCCCGTCGCGAGCACGAGCCGGTCGTACGCGACGCTGGTGCCGCTGCGGGTGGTCACGCGCCGGGCCTGGCGGTCGATGCGGGTGACCGCGTCGCCGCGCAGGAAGCGGACGCGCGGGTCCTCGAGCACCGTGCGCTCGAGTTCGAGGTCGGCCGCCGAGGCGCCGCTGAAGAAGCCGGTCAGCCCCACGCGGTCGTACGGCGGGCGGTCCTCCTCGCCGATGAGCGTCACCCGCCACTCGTCGCCGGCTCGGGTGAGCAGGCTCTCGACGAAGCGGTGGGCGACCATGCCCGCGCCGACGACCACCACGTGGGTGCCGAGCGCGGGGCTGTGCATCATGAGGTCACCGTACGCGGGTGATGTTGCAGCGGCGTCAGCGTCATGTTTCCGGTTGTTGACACGGTCGCGGTGGGCCATGGCTCCTCCTCGTCGGCCGGATGTTCGGTGAACACGAAGCTACGAGCGCGGTGTTTCACCGCCCTGCGGGCGGGGGTTACCTCGAGCGAACGTTTCTCTCACACGGCATGCGACGCCCTTGTGAGGTCGCGGTCGTGGCGGGGGGCCTACCCTGTTCGCGCACGGTGCGCCAGTCCCGGCGCCCGGTCATCGCCGACCGATATCGTGAAGGCCCCGCAAGATGGAGGTCGTATGCAGATCTGGCCAGGTTCCCCGTACCCGCTCGGTGCGACCTTCGATGGGAGCGGGACGAACTTCGCGCTCTACAGCGAAGGTGCCGAACGCGTCGAGCTGTGCCTGTTCGACGACGACGGCAACGAGACACGGGTCGACCTCGTGGACGTGGACGCGTACGTGCATCACGGCTATCTGCCCTCCGTGCAGCCGGGCCAGCGCTACGGCTACCGTGTGCACGGGGAGTTCGATCCCAAGTCGGGCAAGCGGTTCAACGCCCACAAGCTCGTGCTCGATCCGTACGCCAAGGCCGTCGAGGGGCAGGTCGACTGGGGCCAGCAAGTCTTCGGCTACGACTTCGGCGAGCCGGACTCCCGCAACGACGAGGACTCCGCCGCGCACCAGATGATGGGCGTCGTCGTGAACCCGTACTTCGACTGGGCCGGCGATCGCCTTCCCAAGACCCCCTACTCGGAGACGTTCATCTACGAGGCTCACGTGCGCGGCCTGACGCAGCTGCACCCCGCGATCCCGGAGGAGATCCGCGGGACGTACAGCGCGATCGCCCACCCTGCGATCATCGAGCACCTGCAGAAGCTCGGAGTCACCGCGATCGAGCTGATGCCCGTCCACCAGTTCGTCAACGACTCGGTGCTCGAGGAGAAGGGCCTGTCGAACTACTGGGGCTACAACACCATCGCGTTCCTCGCCCCGCAGAACACCTACGCCTCGAACGGCCAGCGCGGGCAGCAGGTGCAGGAGTTCAAGGCGATGGTGAAGTCGCTGCACGCGGCGGGGATCGAGGTCATCCTCGACGTGGTCTACAACCACACGGCCGAGGGCAACCACCTTGGCCCCACCCTGTCGATGCGGGGGATCGACAACGAGGCCTACTACCGACTCGAAGCGGACGACAAGCGCTACTACACCGATTACACCGGCACGGGCAACAGCCTCAACGTCGGCAATCCGCACACGCTGCAGCTGATCATGGACTCGCTGCGGTACTGGGTGCTGGAGATGCACGTCGACGGGTTCCGCTTCGACCTGGCGTCGACCCTCGCGCGCGAGTTCTACGAGGTCGATCGGCTCGCGACGTTCTTCGAGCTGGTCCAGCAGGATCCCGTGGTCTCGCAGGTGAAGCTCATCGCCGAGCCGTGGGACGTCGGTCCCGGCGGCTACCAGGTCGGCAACTTCCCGCCCCAGTGGACGGAGTGGAACGGCCAGTACCGCGACACCGTCCGCGACTTCTGGCGCGGTGAGCCCGCGACCCTCGGCGAGTTCGCCTCCCGGCTCACCGGGTCGGCCGACCTCTACGAGCACTCCGGGCGCCGGCCGGTGGCATCCATCAACTTCGTCACCGCGCACGACGGCTTCACCATGCGCGATCTCGTCTCGTACAACGACAAGCACAACGAAGCCAACGGCGAGGACAACCGAGACGGGGCGGACGACAACCGCTCGTGGAACTGCGGCGCGGAGGGCCCGACCGAGGACGTCGAGGTGCTGTCGCTGCGGGCACGTCAGCAGCGCAACTTCATCGCGACACTGCTGCTGTCGCAGGGCGTGCCCATGCTGCTGCACGGCGACGAGCTGGGGCGCACGCAGCGCGGCAACAACAACGGCTACGCGCAGGACAACGAGATCACGTGGGTGGACTGGTCGGCCGTGGACCAGCCGCTGCTGGAGTTCACCGCGGCGCTGGCGCGGTTGCGCCGTGAGCACCCGACCTTCCGCCGTCGCCGTTTCTTCGACGGCCGGCCGGTGCGACGGGAGGAGGGCGCCCCCGTTCCCGACATCGTGTGGGCGCGTCCGGACGGCTCGCAGATGCAGCCGGAGGACTGGGACTCGGGCTTCGGCCGTGCCGTCGCGGTCTTCCTCAACGGCGGCGGCATCCGCGAGCGCGACCGCCGTGGCGAGCCGATCACCGACCGCCACTTCATCATCCTGTTCAACGCCGGAGACGACGACGTGGACTTCCTCATCCCCGCGGTGGAGTTCAGTCCCGAGTGGGACGTCATCGTCGACACCGCAGGTCAGCACGCCGACACCGACCCCGTCGAACCCGGCACCACGCTGACGGTGCGCGGTCGCTCGCTCATGGTGCTGCGCGAGCACCAGATGGAGGAGCCGGAGGTGGACCACTCCGTCGCCGCATCCCTCGCGGTCACAGGGGTGGCCGGGCCGGACGAGGTGCCCGGTGCGGCGCCGCGGGCGGAGCTGTCCCGGTGACCCGAACGCCACCGCGGGGGGCGCGGCCGCGCTCGACGTACCGGCTGCAGATCCGGCCGTCGTTCACGCTGGACGACGCCGCCCGGCTGCGCGACTACCTCGGCGCGCTCGGTGCCGACTGGGTGTACTTCTCGCCGATCCTCGCGGCGTCCGAGGGATCCGATCACGGGTACGACGTCGTCGATCCGAGCACCGTCGACCCCGCGCGCGGCGGCCGCGATGCGCTGGAGCGCGCCGCCCGCGCCTTCCACGAGGCGGGTCACGGCGTCCTGGTCGACATCGTGCCCAATCATGTGGGCGTCGCCCGCCCCGCCGAGAACCCGTGGTGGTGGGACGTGCTGGCGAAAGGGCGCGGGTCGCGGTACGCGCGCGCGTTCGACATCGACTGGGACTTCGGCGGCGGCAAGGTGCACCTGCCGGTGCTGGGCGAGACGGTCGAGGAGGCCGCAGCGTCGGGCGCTCTGCGCGTCGAGGACGGCGAGCTCCGCTACCACGACCACCGCTTCCCCCTGGCGGGAGGGTCTGCACCCGGCGATGGGGACGTCCTCGCCGTGCACGCCCGGCAGCACTACGAGCTGATGCACTGGCGGCGCGAGGCGTCCGACCTCAACTACCGCCGGTTTTTCGGGGTCTCCAGTCTCGCCGCCGTGCGGGTGGAGGACCCGGACGTCTTCGACGAAGCGCACGCCCAGGTCCGCAGCTGGTTCGACGACGGCCTCGTCGACGGTCTGCGCGTCGACCACCCGGACGGGCTGCGCGCCCCGGTGGAGTATCTCGAACGGCTCGCAGAGCTCACCGGCGGGGCGTACGTCCTCGTGGAGAAGATCCTGGAGCACGGCGAGGCGCTGCCCCCGTTCTTCGCCGCAGAGGGCACGACCGGATACGACGCGCTGGCCGAGATCGACCGCGTGCTGGTCGACCCCCGGGGCGAGGACGCCCTCGACGCCCTCGACGCCCGCCTCCGCGAGCGCTCCGGGCTTCCCGCTCCTCAGCCGTGGGCCGACGTGATCGCGGGGACCAAGCGCGCCATCGGCGAGGGGATCCTGCGATCGGAGGTGCGCCGTCTCGCGCGTGAGCTCGGCGCGCCCGACGACGCAGCGGTGGAGGACGCCGTGGTCGAGCTTCTCGCCCGGTTCCCGGTGTACCGCTCCTATCTGCCTGCGGGGCGGGAGCATCTCGACGCCGCCGCGGACGACGCGCGCGCGCACCGCCCGGACCTTGCCGCGGCGATCGACGCCGTCGTCGCGGCGCTCCGCGACCCCCGGCATCCCGCCGCCCTGCGCTTCCAGCAGACGAGCGGGATGGTGATGGCCAAGGGCGTGGAGGACACCGCGTTCTACCGTGCGACCCGCCTCGGCACCCTCACCGAGGTGGGCGCCGACCCCTCGCAGTTCGCGCTGCCGGTCGACAGGTTCCATGCGGCGCAGGCGGCCCGGCTCGCGGCGTGGCCGCACGCCATGACGACGCTGTCGACGCACGACACGAAGCGCGGCGAGGACGTCCGCGCACGCCTGTCGGTGCTGGCGGAGATCCCCGAGCGGTGGGCGGAGGTGCTCGAAGAGCTGACGGATGCCGCCTCCAGCGGTCACGGCCCCTTCGACGCGCTGCTGTGGCAGGCCGTCATCGGCGCATGGCCGGCGTCACGCGACCGTCTCCACGCGTACGCCGAGAAGGCGGCGCGGGAGGCCGGTGAGGCGACGAACTGGCTGGATCCGGATGCCGCGTTCGAGCGCCGCATGCACGCGATGGTCGACGCGGCCTTCGACGACCCCGCGGTGGCCGCCCGCGTCGAGTCGTTCGTGTCCGAGATCGAAGGCGCGGGGTGGTCGAACGCGCTGTCGGCCAAGCTCCTGCAGCTGGCAGGACCGGGCGTGCCGGATGTGTACCAGGGCAGCGAGCTGTGGGAGCACAGTCTCGTCGACCCCGACAACCGCCGTGCCGTCGACTTCGACGTCCGCCGCGGACTCCTCGCGGCGATCGATCGGGGCGAGCAGCCGCTGATCGACCGCACGGGCGCGGCGAAGCTCCTCGTCACGGCGCGCACCCTCCGCCTGCGGCGGGACCGTCCCGAGCTGTTCACGCGCTACACGCCGGCGGCGGTCGTCGGCGCCGCCGCGCATCACGCGATCGCCGTCGACCGCGGCGGCGCGCTGGCCGTCGCGACCCGCCTTCCGGTGGCCCTGGCGGCACGCGGCACGCGATCGGGCTCGCCCTGGGAGGACACGATGCTGCTGAGACACGCCGGCACCACGACCGACGTGTTCACCGGGCGGGTCTACCGCGGCCACGTCGCGCTCGCCGAGCTCCTCGAGCTGTACCCGGTCGCCCTCCTCGTCCCGGAGGAGCCGGCGTGATCCCCGAAGTGTGGGCTCCCCGGGCAGCTGCCGTGTCGCTGCGCGCTCCCGCACGCGGCGCGGACTCTCCGATGACGGCGCGCGGCGGGGGCTGGTGGCGGGCTCAGGTGGCGCTCCGGGACGGCGAGGAGTACGGTTTCGTGCTCGACGGCGCGGACCATGCCCGACCCGATCCCCGGTCGCGCCGGCAGCCGCGCGGCGTCCACGACCTCAGCGCCGTGTTCGATCCCGCAGCGCACCTCTGGGGCGACAGCACGTGGACGGGGCGCCAGCTCGCCGGGGGCGTCGTCTACGAGATGCACATCGGCACGTTCACCCCGGAGGGGACCCTGGATGCCGCGGCCGAGCGCCTCGATCACCTCGTGGAGCTCGGGGTCGACTTCGTCGAGCTGCTGCCGGTCAACGCCTTCAACGGCGTGCACAACTGGGGCTACGACGGCGTCCTCTGGTACGCGGTCCACGAGGCCTACGGCGGTCCGGCCGCGTACCAGCGCTTCGTCGACGCCTGTCATGCCGCGGGCCTCGGCGTGATCCAGGACGTCGTGCACAACCATCTCGGGCCGAGCGGCAACTACCTGCCGGAGTTCGGGCCGTACCTGCGCGACGCGGAGTCGAACACGTGGGGATCGTCGGTGGACCTCGATGAGGACGAGGTCCGCCGCTACATCGTCGAGAACGCCCTGATGTGGCTGCGCGACCACCACGTCGACGGCCTCCGCCTGGACGCGGTCCACGCGCTGAAGGACCGCCGCGAGGTCCACATCCTGCAGGAGCTCGCCGAGGCCGTCGACGCGCTCAGCGCGCACCTCGGCAGGCCGCTGACCCTCATCGCCGAGTCGGACATGAACGACGCCCGTCTGATCGCCGCGAGGGAGGCGGGCGGCTACGGGCTCACCGCGCAGTGGAGCGACGACTACCACCACGCGGTGCATGTCGCCCTGACGGGCGAGACGGCGGGCTACTACGCCGACTTCGCTCCGCTCAGCGCGCTGGTCAAGGCGTCCACTCGCGGGTTCTTCCACGACGGGACGTGGTCGTCGTTCCGCGGACGTGCCCACGGACACCCCATCGATCCGCGCATTCCGACCTGGCGCCTGGTCGCCTTCTCGCAGGATCACGACCAGATCGGCAATCGCGCGGCCGGTGACCGACTGTCGCAGTCGCTCGACGAGGGGGGACTCGCGATCGCGGCCGTCCTCACCGTGCTCGCCCCGTTCACCCCCATGCTGTTCATGGGGGAGGAGTGGGCGGCCTCCACGCCGTGGCAGTTCTTCACCTCGCACCCCGAGCCCGAGCTGGGGGAGGCGACCGCGCGCGGGCGCAAGGCGGAGTTCGCGCGGATGGGGTGGGACGAGTCCGTGGTGCCCGACCCGCAGGATCCCGAGACGTTCTCGCGATCGAAGCTGCGCTGGGACGAGAAGGATGCCGGAGCGCACGGCAGGATCCTCGCGCTGTACCGCGCGCTGCTGGCACTGCGCCGGGAGCGGCCCGAGCTCACGGATCCGGACTTCCGTCACCTCGAGGCGTCGGCCGACGAGGATCAGCGGTGGTACCGCCTCTCCCGGGGCGCGGTGGAGATCATCGTGAACTTCTCGGCGACCGAGGTGGAGCTCGCCGCGACGGAGGCCGCCGACCTCCTGCTGGCGACGGACGAACGTGCGCGTCTGGAGCGGTCTCGTCTCACCCTGCCACCGCGCGCGGCCGTCGTGACGGCTCGCGCGACGTCCTGACTCAGGCGACGCCGAGCCAGGAGCGGTCGGTGAGGACGATCGGCCCGTCCTCGGTGATCGCCACCGTGTGCTCGGAGTGCGCGCCGCGCGAACCGTCGACCGAGCGCAGCGTCCATCCGTCGGGGTCGGTCACGAGCTCGTCGGTCGTCTGCAGGAACCACGGCTCGAGCGCGACGACGAGACCAGGGCGCAGCGGGTAGCCGCGGCCGGCCTTGCCGTCGTTGGCGACGTGCGGGTCGCCGTGCATGACGCGGCCGACGCCGTGGCCGCCGAAGTCGGTGTTGATCGAGTAGCCCCGGCCGTGGGCGACCTCGGCGATCGCCGCGGAGATGTCGCCGATGCGGTTGCCGACCGTCGCCGAGGCGATCGCCGCGTCCAGCGCGCGCTCGGTCGTGTCGATGAGCACGAGGTCCTCGTCGCGCGGCGTTCCGACGACGAAGGAGACGGCCGAGTCGGCCACCCAGCCGTCGACCGACACCGCGAAGTCCAGCGACACCAGGTCCCCGTCGCGCAGGGCGTAGTCGAAGGGGAGCCCGTGCAGCACGGCGTCGTTCACGGACGTGCAGATGACCTTGCCGAACGGCCGGGCGCCGAACGAGGGGTGGTAGTCGATGTAGCAGGACTCCGCTCCGGCGCGACGGATCAGATCGTGGGCGCGCCGGTCGATCGCGAGGAGGTTCGTCCCCACCTTCGTCTCGTCGCGCAGGGTCGCCAGGGTCTCGGCGACGAATCGCCCTGCGGGCTTCATCGCCTCGATCTCGGCAGGCGTGCGCAGCTCGATCATGTGGAGGTTCCTCTCGTCCGGATCCATTCTGGCCGACCGGTGACCCCGAGGCTGTGAGGATGCCGCGCGGCGCGCGGAAGGGCACCACGGCGCGGTGGGGCGGGCGTACCATCGGGGGCATGTGGCTGCGTCGTGCGTTCTTCGGCTGGCTCCTTCCTGCCGCCTTCCTCCTGCCGCTGTGGCTGCTCGTCGGCTGGGCCGTGTTCAACGCCGGCGGCTGGGCGTTCCTCTGGGTGCTGTTCCTGGCGATCCCCGGCGTCTTCCTGTGGCAGCTGCTGCTCACCCTTCTGGTGCGTGCCCGAGGAACCGTCCGTGCGCACCGCGCGGTATCGTGGTGGGACGTCCTCGGGTTCACGGTGTGGCACGCTCTGGTGATCTCGCTGGGGTTCTTCGCCGAGGACTGGTGGGCGCCGATCATGGTCGTGGCGATCCTCGCCGGCGTCGGCCTGTTCTGGCTGGAGCTGTGGCAGCTGTGGAGCGAGGCCCGACCCACCCGCTTCGTGCTGCGCACGTCGGAGGGGATGGCCTACCTCCCCGCCGAGGGCGCGGCTCCGGAGCAGCAGGACCGGGAGGTCTTCGTGATCACCGAGAAGCAGGCGCCGCCCGCCGGCTGACGCGTTTTGGCCGGTCGCGGCATCCGTGGCAGAATGGATGTTTGTGCCCTGACCGGTTCTGCCTCAGGGGAACCAGCTGTACGGCGTCACGCCGGAGGCCTGCGGCACACCCAGTCCTTACTATCCTTCCCGCGGTCGACCTGTGGCGGCCGCAGAGAGAGACGATCATGCAGATCCTCGACGCCGTCGATGCGGCCTCGCTCCGCTCCGACATCCCCGCCTTCAACGCCGGCGACACCGTGAAGGTGCACGTCAACATCACCGAGGGCAACCGCTCGCGCATCCAGGTCTTCCAGGGGGTCGTCATCGGCCGCTCGGGCGACGGCGTTCGCGAGACCTTCACGGTCCGCAAGATCAGCTTCCAGGTCGGCGTCGAGCGCACCTTCCCGGTGCACTCCCCGGTCATCGACCACATCGAGGTCGTGACCCGCGGTGACGTCCGCCGCGCCAAGCTCTACTACCTCCGCAACCTCCGTGGCAAGAAGGCCAAGATCAAGGAGAAGCGCGAGAACTGACACCCGCTCTCGCATCGCGGTCACGAAGCCCCGGACGCCACGCGTCCGGGGCTTCGTCGTTCTCCGCGGCGGCGCGGAATGTGCGACCCTTGAACACGGGCCGCCGCGACCGACGGCGCCTGCGAAGGAACTCCATGACGACCGAGAAGTCGGCTCCTGCCGAACCGGCGCCCGGGCCCGAGAACGCGGCAGCCCTGCAGCCGCGGCGTCGCGGCTGGCTGACCTTCCTGCGCGACGTGATCGTGATCGTCCTGATCGCTGTGCTCGTCTCGCTCGTCGTGAAGACCTTCCTGGTGCGGTCGTTCTACATCCCCTCCGGATCGATGGAGGACACCCTCCACGTCAAGGACCGCATCCTCGTCGACGAGATCACCCCGCGATTCGGCGAGTACGAGCGCGGCGACATCGTCGTCTTCCGCGACCCGGGCGGCTGGCTGCCGCCGAGCACCGAGCCCGCGCGCCCGCCCGTGGTCGAGGGGATCGAGTGGGTGCTGTCGCTGGTGGGGCTCGCAGCGCCCGACAGCGACGACCACCTGGTGAAGCGGATCATCGGCGTCCCCGGCGACCACGTGGTCTGCTGCAACGCCGCCGGTCAGATCACGATCAACGACGTCGCGATCGACGAGACCGACTATCTGAAGCTGCCGACGGGGGAGGCCGCGGCGTCCGGCGACGCCTTCGATGTCGTCGTCCCCGAGGGAAGCCTCTGGGTGCTGGGCGACAACCGCTATCGCTCGAAGGACTCGCGGTACAACACCGAGCAGCCGGGCAAGGGATTCGTGCCGATCGACAACCTCGTCGGCCGCGCGTTCCTCGTGACGTGGCCGTTCGACCGGTTCGGCCCGCTGGACTTCCACCACGAGGTCTTCGCGAGCGTGCCGAGCCCGGCCGCGGAGGGCAGCGGGCGGTGACCGTCGCGGAGCCTCGGCTCACGCTCGAGCGCCGCCTCCTGCGGGAGCACGCTCTCGTCATCGCGTTCGACGAGGTCGGGCGGGGCGCGCTGGCCGGACCGGTGGCCGTCGGCGCGGCCGTGATCGACCCCGCGCGCTCCCGCAAGCGGATCCCGCAGGGCCTGCGGGACTCCAAGCTCGTCCCCGAGCCCAAGCGCGCCGACGTCGCGGCCCGCGCGGCGGCATGGGTCGCCTGCAGCGCGGTGGGCTGGGCGAGCTCCGAGGAGGTCGACGAGATCGGCATCATCCGGGCGCTGGGACTCGCGTCGGTCCGGGCTCTGGCCGACCTCCGGGCGCACGGCGTGGTGCCCGAGGAGAGCATCGTGATCCTCGACGGGAACTACGACTACATCACCCCCGCCGGCGCGTGGGGACTGACCGTCCGGCCCGTCGTCAAGGCCGACCGCGACTGCGCCTCGGCGGCTGCGGCATCCGTCATCGCCAAGGTCGCACGCGACCGGCTGATGACCGATCTCCACGACGAGCTGCCCGCGTACAACTGGGCGCGAAACAAGGGCTATGCCAGTCCGGATCACCGCGAGGCGATCCGTCTGCACGGCATCAGCAGGCATCATCGCGCCTCGTGGTCGATCGCGGACGCGCCGACCCTCTTCTGAGGGTGTTCGCCTCGCGCGGACCGGACATCGAGCCTGCCCCGGCGCCCATAGGATGGAGGCACCATGGATGACGAGGTCTTCGAAGACTATGACCGCGAGCTCGAACTGGCGCTCTACCGCGAGTATCGCGACGTGGTCTCGCAGTTCCAGTATGTGATCGAGACGGAACGGCGCTTCTACCTCGCGAACGAGGTCAACGTCGTCCGGCGAGACACCGAGCACGACTTCTACTTCGAGATCTCGATGTCCGACGTCTGGGTGTGGGACATCTACCGCGCAGACCGGTTCGTCAAGGCCGTGCGGGTGCTCACCTTCAAGGACGTCAACGTCGAAGAGCTCTCGCGCCGCGACTTCCACCTTCCGGAAGAGCTCTCGCTCGACAGCTGAGCCCCGCGGCGGCTCCTCCCCAGCCCGGCGATTCCCGCCGGCAGCCGGCGTTCTGAACGGATGCCTCCCTCCGCCGCCCGCGCACGCGGGACCGTGCGCGAGCATGCCGTCATGGCAGACAAGGACGTGCTCGGGCGCGCCGGCGAGGATCGCGCAGCCCGCTACTTCGAGGAGCTGGGCTATACGGTCCTCGCCCGCAACTGGCGTTCGCGAGAGGGTGAGCTCGACCTCGTCGTCGCGGACGCGCGCGCCGTGGTCGCCGTCGAGGTCAAGACGAGACGCGGGGAGGACTTCGGGCACCCCTTCGAGGCGATCGACGCGCGCAAGCGGGCGCGGCTGTGGCGGCTCGCCGTCGCCTTCGTGGCAGCGAACCGGGATGCCGTCCAGGGGCGCCGTCTCCGCATCGATGCGATCGGACTGACCGGCGCCGTCCCCGAGCACGCCCGGCTCGAGCATCTCGTCGACGTGGAGGTGCCGTGAGCGTCGCGCGCACCTGGGCGGTCGCCCTCGTGGGCGCCGAGGGCGAGTGCGTCGAGGTGGAGGCCGACCTGTCGAAGCAGACGCCGGAGTTCCGCATCATCGGCCTTCCCGACAAGGCGCTGGGCGAGGCGGTGCAGCGCGTGCACAACGCCTGCGCGAACAGCCGCACGCCGCTGCCGCGACGCCGGCTCACGGTGAACCTCTCACCGGCCAGCCTTCCCAAGCAGGGATCCGGATTCGACGTGGCCATCGCGATCGCGTGCCTGGCGACCGAATCGTCGATGGACGCCGCGTCGGTCGCCGGCACGGTGCACATCGGCGAGCTCGGGCTGGACGGTCGGCTGCGTCCCGTCGTGGGCGTGCTGCCCGCCGTCGTCGCGGCACGCCGCGCCGGGCATCGCCGCGTCGTGGTGCCTCACGCGAACGGCGCCGAGGCGGCCCTCGTCGACGGCATGGAGGTGCTCGCCGCGGTGAATCTGGCTCAGGTCGTGGCGTGGCACGGCGGCGACGTCGAGGTCCCCGACGACGAGCCGGTCGCCGTCACCGACGACGACCCGCCCGCCGAACCCGCTCCCGAGCTCGCGGAGGTCATCGGCCAGCGCGACGCGGTCGAGGCCCTGATCGTCGCCGCCGCCGGGGGTCACCACCTGCTGATGTGCGGCCCGCCCGGCGCCGGCAAGACCATGCTCGCGCGGCGGCTGCCGGGGATCCTCCCCGAGCTCGACGACGAGGCTGCCCTCGCCAGCGCGTCGATCCGCAGTCTCGCCGGAGCCCGGGTGGTCGAGTTGTCGCGCACGCCGCCGTTCGAGGCGCCCCACCACAGCGCGAGCATCGCGGCGCTGGTCGGCGGCGGCACCCGGTTGATCCGGCCCGGTGCGATCGCCCGCGCGAGCGAGGGCGTGCTCTTCCTCGACGAGGCGGGCGAGTTCGCCGCCAGTGCACTGGACGCGCTGCGTCAGCCGCTGGAGTCGGGCGCGATCACCATCCACCGCGCGGGGGCCTCCGCGAGCTACCCGGCGCGCTTCCAGCTCGTGCTGGCGACCAACCCGTGCCCGTGCGGCGACTACGGCATCCGCGGCGGGACCTGCACGTGCCCGCCGGCGGCCATCCGCCGGTACCTCGGCAAGCTGTCCGGTCCGCTGCGCGATCGCATGGACATCGAGCTGACCCTCACCCGTGTGTCCGTCGCGCAGCGTGACCTCGGCCCGGCGATGTCCAGCGCGGCGGCCCGGGAACGCGTGAAGGACGCCCGGGCCCGGGCGCGACGACGGCTGGAGGGCACGCCATGGCGTGTCAACGCCGACGTTCCGGGAACCTGGCTCCGCGAAGGACCCTCGGCGCCGCCGCCGGCCGTGCGTCGACCGCTGGACGCGGCGCTGCACCGCGGCGCACTCACCCTCCGGGGGTACGACCGGGTGCTCCGCGTGGCATGGTCGCTCGCCGACATCGACGGACGCCCCCAGCTGGGCGGCGAGCACGTCGGTCGCGCCCTCTATCTGAAGAAGGGATTGGCCCCGTGAACGGAATCGACCTCAGCCCGCGTGCCTCCCGCCGGGCACTCGCGCCGCTGGGACGCGAGACATGCGACGACGAGGACGCCCGCGAACGCCACGCCACCGTCGTCTGGTGCCTGCTCACCGAGCCGGGTGACTCCGTGGCGCGCAGGGTCATCGCGGCGTGCGGCGCCGCGGACGGCCTCGAGGCGGTCCTCGCCGGCGACCCCGTCCCGGCCCTCACGCCGCGGGAGCTGGCCGACGGCCGCAGACGCTGGCTTCCCCGTCTCTCGTCCGAGGCGGTCGGTGACGCGGTGCGCACCGCGGCGGCACGCGGCGTCCAGCTCGTCACGAGAGGCGATCCCGACTGGCCCGATCCGATCGACGACCTCGGCGACCACGCTCCGCTGTGCCTGTGGGTCCGCGGCGACGCCACGGCGCTGCGCCGGCTCACCCCCTCGGTGGCGATCGTCGGGGCCCGGGCGGCCACGGGGTACGGCGACCATGTCGCGATGGAGCTGGCCTCCGAGCTCGCAGCGCGCGGTGTCGCGGTGGTCTCCGGGGGCGCCTACGGCATCGACGGCGCGGCCCATCGCGCCGCTCTCACGGCCGGCGGACTGACCGTGGCCCTCCTCGCCGGTGGCGCCGATCGTGCGTACCCCGCCGGGCACACGCAGCTGATCGACGACATCGCCCGTTGCGGTGGCGTCGTGATGAGCGAGGTGCCGTGCGGCTCGGCGCCGACGAAGTGGCGATTCCTGCAGCGCAATCGCCTGATCGCCGCTCTCGCGGGGGCGACCGTCGTCGTCGAGGCCGGGTGGCGCAGCGGATCCCTGAACACGGCGGGCCACGCCGCCGCGCTGTCACGGCCGCTCGGCGCCGTCCCCGGCCCGATCACCTCGGCGGCGTCGGCCGGCGCGCTGCGCCTCATCCGCGAGTACGGAGCCGAGTGCATCACCGGTGCCGACGACGTCTGCGAGATGCTGGGGCTCAGCGCGCACGCGAACGGCGCGGCGTCCGCGGACGGCTACACCGACGACACCACGCGCGTGCAGGACGCCCTGAGCAGCCGGGTGTGGCGCAGCGTCGATGAGATCGCGCGGCGCGCAGGGATGGCGCCCGACGCCGTCGAGCCGTGCCTGGGCATGCTGGCGCTGGCCGGGGAGGCCGAAGCGGGCGCGAGCGGATGGCGGCGTCCGCCCGGCGGCCGATGACGACCGGGTGCGCGCGAGGGCACCAGACCCGCCGCCGTCCAGCGATCGGGGCCGCCGCGCGCCGCGAGAGGTGCGTCGTACTGCGACGCCGAGGCGTTCCGGGCGCAAGCTGGGGGAGTGGAGATCTCGGAGGCGGCCGACGCGTACCTGCACCACCTGGCCGCCGTGCGCCGCCTCGCGCCGGCCACCGTGCGGGCCTACCGATCCGACCTTGCAGGCCTCGCCGAGGCCTGCGGCGACGCGGAACTCGCCGCGGTCGACCTCGAGCAGCTCCGGGAGTGGCTGTGGCGGGCCGTCCAGCGCGGCGACAGCCGCGCGACCATCGCGCGGCGCACGGCCGCCGTGCGCGGCTTCTTCGCGTGGGCGGCGGAGGAGGGCGCGATCGCCGCGGACCCGAGCCTGCGGCTGGTCGCCCCGAAGCGCGGGCGCACGCTGCCGAAGGTTGCGACCGTCGACGCGCTGAACGGCGTGCTGCTGCGCCTGCAGACGGCCGCCGCGGACGGCGACCCGGTCGCCCTGCGCGACCACGCCGTCCTGGAACTGCTGTACGGGGCGGCGGTGCGGGTGTCGGAGCTGTGCGGGCTCGATGTCGACGACCTCGATCGGGAGCGCCGGACGCTGCGCGTCCTGGGCAAGGGGTCGAAGGAGCGGGTCGTGCCGTTCGGCCTGCCGGCGCTGCGGGCGGTAGAGGCGTACCTGGTGCGCGGTCGGCCGGCGCTCCTCGCCCGCGGCGCGACGGACGCGGCGGCATCCGCCCTCTTCCTCGGTGTGCGGGGTGCGCGCCTCGGATCACGCGCGGTCTTCGACCTCGTGTCGCGCGAGTTGGGCCCCGAGATCGGAGCCGGTGCAGGTCCGCACGCACTGCGGCACTCGGCGGCCACGCATCTGCTCGACGGGGGCGCCGACCTCCGCGCGGTGCAGGAGATGCTGGGCCACGCGAGCCTCGGCACGACGCAGATCTACACGCACGTGTCGAGCGAGCGCCTCGCGGCCTCGTACCGCCTCGCGCACCCCCGCGCATGAGCGGCGACCACCCGGCCGGCTGAGCGCCGCAGCTCAGCAGCACGGGAGCAGCACGGCGCGCGGCACACCGCCGAGCAGCACGAGCGGGTTGACGTACTCGCCGCCCAGTCGCACGCCGAAGTGCAGGACGCCCGGCTCGACGTGTCCGCCGGTGGCCAGCACGCCGACAGGAGCGGATGCCGCCACGGGCGTCCCCGCGACGAGCTCGGAGGCGACGGGCTCGAGCGTGGAGACGAGGCCGTCGCCGTGGTCGATCGTCACCACCGGTCGCCCCGCCACCTGACCCGAGAACGCGACGACCCCCGGGGCGGGAGCGATGACGGGGTCGTCGTCGAGCGGACGCAGATCGACCCCGCGATGGCCAGGCCCGTACCGGTGGGGCGGGGCGACGAACAGCCTCCCCAGCCGGAACGGCGCGACCGGCCATTGCCATCCCCGTGACACCGCCACCGAACCGCCGTCCCCGGCGGGGAGCGGGTCGGCGCGGCGGGCGCCTGCGGCGGGCGTCGGCCCGCCCGCGACGAGGAGGAGGGCCGCGGCGACGCCGACCGCGCGGGTGCCGGCTGCTCTCATGCCCTCGACTCTGCGCCGCTCCGGGAGCCGATCACGCGGGAGGGACGAGAGACGTGGAGAACCGCGGTGAGGGCGACATGGGGGAGGAGGGGCGGTGGGGTCGCCTGCTGATACACTGGAGGCCGCACTCCGCCTGTCGGAGTGACTCCGCGTGCCCAGAGCGCTGCGATCCGGTCTCCGGTCCCCGAGGTCTCCGAGGGGCAGCAGCGCGGCATCCCATCCCATCGGTCCCCGTGAACGCCTGAGTGCGAGCGCGGGGCGGGAGAGAGCCGGGCGCCAGGCCCGCCGGCACCACACCGGCGAGAGAACAACCGCAAGCAGGCGCAACAGCGCCGGAACAGGAGAACGGCCATGGCCGTCGTCACCATTCGCCAGCTGCTCGACAGCGGCGTCCACTTCGGACACCAGACCCGCCGGTGGAACCCGAAGGTCAAGCGCTTCATCCTCACGGAGCGCAGCGGCATCCACATCATCGACCTCCAGCAGTCGCTGACGTACATCGACAAGGCGTACGAGTTCGTCAAGGAGACGGTCGCGCACGGCGGCACCATCCTCTTCGTCGGCACCAAGAAGCAGGCGCAGGAGGTCATCGCCGAGCAGGCGACCCGCGTCGGCCAGCCCTACGTCAACCAGCGCTGGCTGGGCGGTCTGCTCACGAACTTCTCGACCGTGTCCAAGCGCCTCGCGCGCATGAAGGAGCTCGAGGAGCTCGACTTCGAGGACCCGGCGGCGAGCGGCTTCACCAAGAAGGAGCTCCTCCTCAAGAAGCGCGAGCTCGACAAGCTCCACAAGTCGCTCGGCGGCATCCGCAACCTGCAGAAGACCCCCTCGGCCATCTGGGTCGTCGACGCCAAGCGCGAGCACCTCGCGATCGACGAGGCGTCCAAGCTCGGCATCCCGGTGATCGGCATCCTCGACACCAACGCCGACCCCGACGAGTTCCAGTACCCGATCCCCGGCAACGACGACGCGATCCGCTCGGTGGGCCTGCTCACCCGCATCATCGCCGACGCCGCCGCGGAGGGCCTCATCCAGCGCCACCAGCCCAGCGACGAGGCCGCCGACGCCGAGCCGCTGGCCGACTGGGAGCGCGAACTGCTCGAGCAGGGCGCTCCGGTCGAGACCGAGGCCGCCGCCGTCGAGACCGCCGCGACCGAGTCTGCCTCGGACGAGGCCGGTGCGGAGGCAGCCGAGGCCGCTGAGGCTCCCGAGGCCGCTGAGGCTCCCGAGACCGCCGAGGCGACCGCCGCCGAGTAAGGCTCGCACACGCACTCCGCCTCGGCGGGATCGCCCTGGCCGCACGGCCGGACGGTCCCGCCGAGGCATCCACGAGAAGTCACACACATCAAGGAGCCGCCACCCATGGCAAACTTCACGATCGCCGACATCAAGGCGCTGCGCGAGCAGCTCGGCACGGGCATGGTCGACACCAAGAAGGCGCTCGAGGAGGCCGACGGCGACCTCGAGAAGGCCGTCGAGATCCTCCGCCTCAAGGGCGCGAAGGGCAACGCCAAGCGCGCCGACCGCTCCACCAGCGAGGGCCTCGTCGCCGCGAAGGAGGTCGACGGTCAGGTCACGATCATCGAGCTCAACACCGAGACCGACTTCGTCGCGAAGAACGACCGCTTCATCGCGCTGGCCGAGAAGGTCCTCGACGCCGCCGCCGCCGCGCACGCCGACTCGGCCGAGGCCGCCCTCGCCGCGTCCGCGGGCAGCCAGACGGTCGCCGAGCTCATCTCGGACGAGGCCGCCATCATCGGCGAGAAGGTCGAGCTGCGTCGCGTGGACACGCTGTCCGGCGACAAGTTCGAGATCTACCTCCACCGCACCAGCAAGGACCTGCCGCCGCAGGTCGGCGTCGTCCTCGCCTACTCGGGCGACGACGCCGAGACGGCGCGCAGCCTCGCGCAGCACATCTCGTTCGCGAACCCGACGTACCTGTCGCGCGACGAGGTGCCCGAGGCCGAGGTCGAGAAGGAGCGCGAGATCGTCACCGAGATCTCGCGCAACGAGGGCAAGCCCGAGGCCGCCCTCCCGAAGATCGTCGAGGGACGCGTCAACGCGTTCTTCAAGCAGGTCTCGCTGCTGGACCAGGACTACGCGAAGGACAACAAGCTGTCTGTCGCGCAGGTCGCCAAGGACGCAGGGCTCACCCTGACGGGCTTCGCCCGCTACAAGGTCGGCGCCTGATCATCTGAGAAGGCCCGCATCGGCAATCCGATGCGGGCCTTTTCTCATGCCCTTCGGTAGTTTGTCGTAGACGAGAGGACCACAGTGATCAACGAGAACACCGGGCGCCGGCGCGTCCTTCTGAAACTGTCCGGTGAGGCGTTCGGCGGGGGGCAGCTCGGAGTCAACCCCGATGTGGTCAGCCAGATGGCGCGGGAGATCGCCGCCGCGGTCGACCGCGTCGAGATCGCGGTCGTCGTCGGCGGCGGCAACTTCTTCCGCGGGGCCGAGCTCAGCCAGCGCGGGATGGACCGTGGCCGCGCGGACTACATGGGGATGCTCGGCACGGTCATGAACGCGCTGGCGCTGCAGGACTTCCTCGAGCAGGCGGGGGCCGCGACACGGGTTCAGTCGGCGATCTCCATGACGCAGGTCGCCGAGCCGTACATCCCGCGGCGGGCCGAGCGCCACATGGAGAAGGGCCGCGTCGTGATCTTCGGCGCCGGCGCCGGCCTGCCGTACTTCTCCACCGACACCGTCGCCGCGCAGCGTGCGCTCGAGATCGACGCGCAGGAGGTCCTCGTCGCCAAGAACGGCGTCGACGGGGTGTACACGGCTGATCCGAAGAAGGATGCCACGGCGACGCGCATCGACCGCATCACCTACCTCGACGCGCTGCAGCGGGGTCTGAAGGTCGTGGACTCGACGGCGTTCAGTCTGTGCATGGACAACCGGATGGATATGCGGGTGTTCGGGATGGAGCCGGCCGGCAACGTCACGCGGGCGCTGCTCGGCGAGTCCATCGGCACGCTCGTCACGGCGTGACGGCCCGCCGATACACTTGACGAGCCCCATCAACGCGAAGGAGACACTGTGATCGCGGACGTCTTGGCCGATGCCCGAGCGCGCATGGACCGCGCCGTCGAGGCTGCGAAGGAGGACTTCGCGACGGTGCGCACCGGCCGCGCGAACCCGCAGCTGTTCCAGAAGGTGCTCGTGGACTACTACGGCACCCCCACGCCCCTCGCGCAGCTCGCCTCGATCAACAACCCCGAGGCGCGCACGCTCATCGTCACCCCGTACGACAAGTCGGCGCTGAAGGCCATCGAGCAGGCCATCCGCGACATCCCGAACCTCGGCGTGAACCCGACGAACGACGGCAACCTCGTGCGGGTCACGATGCCGGAGCTCACCGAGGAGCGCCGCAAGGAGTACGTCAAGCTCGTGCGCAGCAAGGGCGAGGACGCGCGGGTGCACGTGCGCGGCATCCGCCGCAAGACGAAGGACGACATCGACTCGCTCAAGGGCGAGGTCGGCGACGACGAGCTCGCCCGGGGCGAGAAGGAGCTCGACGCACTCACGCGCTCGCACGTCGATGAGATCGACGAGGCGCTCAAGCGCAAAGAGGCAGAGCTGCTCGAGGTCTGAGCCCCGCGCATGACCGACCCCTCCGATCCGCTCGCCGGTGAGCCGGCCGCGCCGCTGACCCGGCGCGAGGCCGAGGAGCTCCGGCGCGCCGCCGACGCGCAGCGTGCGCACGACGCGCAGCGTGCGCACGACGCGCAGCCGGCGCACGACGCGCAACGCGCGCACGACCCGCACGAGCCCGCCCTCCAGGCGCACCTGCGCGCCGCGCGAAGCGAGCTGGAGAGCCAGGTCGAGCGGGCGAGAGCGGACTTCGAGGTGGCGAACGAGCGCATCAAGGAGCGCACGGGCCGTGACCTCATCGTGGCGACCCTGATCGGCCTGGCGATCGGCGCCGTGCTGATCGCATCGCTCCTGTTCGTCAAGTGGGCCTTCATCGGCTTCGCGCTCGGCGCGGCGCTGCTGGCGGTGTTCGAGTTCTCGCGCGCGCTCATCGTCAGCGGCCGCCGCGTCGACGTCGTCCCGCAGCTGATCGCGACGACGGTCGTGGTCGTCTCGGCGTACTTCGTGGATCCGTGGTCGCTGTGGTTGCTGCTCTTCGTGGCACTGGCCTTCGTCGTCGTGTGGCGTCTCGTGGCGCAGATGGCCGCGCACGACGGCCGCGCCTACGACGCCGTCCTCGGCGACGTCCTGATCGCGTCGCTCCTGCAGCTGTACGTCGCGTTCCTCGGCAGCCTGTGCGTCGTGCTGCTGAGCCAGGACCGCGGCGAGTACTGGGTGCTGTCGTTCATCATCGTTGCCGTCGCCGCCGACACCGGGGCGTACGTGGCGGGCATCACGATGGGCAAGCACCCCATGGCGCCGCGCATCAGCCCGAAGAAGACCTGGGAGGGCTTCGCCGGCGCGGCAGCCGCGGCGATCCTCGCGGGCGTCATCGCCGGCATCTTCCTCCTCGGGATCACCTGGTGGATGGGCGTCGTGTTCGGCATCCTGATCCTCGTCACCGCGACCATCGGCGATCTCGGGGAATCGATGATCAAGCGCGACCTCGGCATCAAGGACATGAGCTCGTGGCTTCCCGGCCACGGCGGCGTCCTGGACCGGCTCGACTCGATCCTCCTGTCGGTCGTCGCGGCTCTGGGCCTGTACTACCTCTTCACCCCGCTGGTGGCTTCATGACGACGTCCGATACGAGTGCCCGCACCGCCTTCCCCGAGGCGCACGGACGCGAGAAGGGCTACGACAAGCAGCCGGTCGACGAGTTCCTCGCCCGCGCCCGCACCTCCTTCGAGCAGGGCACGGACGACCTGAGCTCGGCCGACATCCGCCAGGCCGCCTTCCCGCTCGTGCGGCACGGCTACGCGATCGCGTCGGTGGATGCCGCGCTCGGCCGCATCGAGGACGCCTTCGCGGCTCGCGAGCGTTCGACGGCGGTGGCCGAAGCGGGTGTGCAGGCGTGGGTGGGTCACACGCGCGAACTCGCGCAGGAGGTGCTGGACCGGCTGTCGCGCCCGCCCCAGCAGCGTTTCGACCGCGTGTCGGCGCTGCGATACGGCTACCGCGTCTCCGAGGTGGACCTCGTGACCGACAAGCTCGCCCGCTACCTCGAGACGGGTGAGTCCGTCACCGTCGAACAGGTGCGCTCGGTCGCCTTCCGTATGCAGCGCGGCGGCTACCGCGAGACCCAGGTGGATGCCGTCCTCGACGCGGTCGTCGAGGTGATGCTCGCCGTCAAATGACGGACGGCGGCCGGGCTGATGGCACGGCACGGCGGGCGTGTGCGAGAATCGGGGCACTGTGACTTCTGGAAACGAGCTGCACCCGACCCGGCGCGCCCGTCGTCAGGAGGTGTCGCCCCGGACCAGGACGCCTGCCGCGCCGACGCGCAGGGCCCCGACACCCGACCCCCGCTGGTCGCGACGACGCGGGGTCCTCGGCGCGTTCGCGGCTTTCGCGGTCCTCGGGTTCGTGGTGGCGTACATCGGGCCCACCGGACTAGCCCTCGCACAGGCGAGCGTCGATGACGACACCACGGTGTCGCTGTACGCGAGCGGCCTGGGAGACGTGCAGCGCATCGAAGGCGACGACGAGGCGGCGCCTGTCGAGCCGGCGGTCCTCGATCGCGGCAACTACACCGTCTATGTGAAACCGAAGCCGACACCCACGCCGACGGTCCGGGCGGCCTCGTCGAACGCAGGCACGGGGTGGCGGCCTCCGTTCGCGACCCCCGATCCCGGCACCGCCCAGGCGATCGCGTACGACATGGTCCTGGCGCGAGGCTGGGGCGACGACCAGTTCGCGTGCCTCGTGGCGCTGTGGAACAAGGAATCCGGGTGGCGGGTCAACGCCTACAACGCCAGCAGCGGCGCGTACGGCATCCCGCAGGCGCTGCCCGGGACCAAGATGGCCACGGCGGGCGCCGACTGGGAGACCAACCCCGCCACGCAGGTCACCTGGGGCCTGGGCTACATCGGCGGCCGCTACGGCACGCCGTGCGGCGCGTGGGACCACTCGCAGCGCACAGGCTGGTACTGAGCCGTGCCGCGGTCCCATCGCCGTCGGCACCCTGGGAGCGGCGACGCCTCCTTCGAGCGCCTGCTCGCGGGCTGGAAGCGCACCGAGGTGCGTCGCGGGGTCGAGTGGACGGTGCAGCCGGTGTCGGCAGCACAGGCGCAGAAGCCGTACACCTGCCCGGGCTGCGGCGGACAGATCGACATCGGGGTGGCGCACCTCGTGACCTGGCGCGCGGACGGGGTGCTCGGCGACGCGGCCGACCTGGCGGCCCGGCGGCACTGGCATCAGCACTGCTGGAAGGTGGCTTGAGTGGAGATCCGCGGACCGATGCTGCTGCCCGCCCGGCGCGAGGACATCGAGCTCGAGACGCTCGACGGCCTGACGCTGGTGGGCGAACTCGCACTGCCCGAGACGCGCGATCCGGTGGCGACGCTGGTGACGTTGCATCCGCTTCCCACCGCCGGTGGCTTCATGGACTCGCACATCCTGCGCAAGGCCGCGGGGCGCCTTCCCGCCCTCGCCGACCTCGCGGTGCTGCGGTTCAACACGCGCGGCACGACCTCGCCGCGGGGCACGAGCGAGGGGGCCTTCGACGGCGGCCGCGCAGAGGCCTTCGACGTCGCGGCGGCCATGGACTTCGTCCACGCCCGGGGGCTGCCGCGGCCCTGGCTCGTCGGCTGGTCGTTCGGCACCGAGCTCGCCCTCAAGTACGGCCGTGACCATGCGGTCGAGGGTGCGGTGCTGCTCTCGCCGCCGCTGCATCGGGCTACCGACGCCGAGGTCGCGGCGTGGTCGGGTGACGAGCGGCGGCTGATCGTGCTGGTGCCGGAGTTCGACGACTACCTGCGACCGGATGCCGCGGCCCAGCGCTTCTCCAGCGTGCCCGACGCAGTCCTCATTCCGGTCGAGGGCGGAAAGCACCTGTGGGTGGGGGAGAACCAGACGCGGCGCGTGCTCACCGAGATCGTCGCGGCGATCAACCCCGACGCGCTTCCGCTGCCTGGCCAGTGGAACGGCCCGATCGTCGCCGACGGCTGACCCGATCGGGTCGCGCGCGGCGTCATCTCTCGTTCTGACGCGGGATCACGACCTGGCGGTAGATGATGAGGATGCTCGCCGCGACCGGGATGGCCACGAGCGCGCCCAGCAGGCCCAGCAGGGAGCCGCCGGCGAGTGCCGCGATCACCACGACGGCGCCCGGCACGGACACCGCACGGCCCATGATGCGCGGCGCGATGACGTAGGCCTCGATCTGCATGTAGATCAGGTAGTAGATCGCCGCGATGAGCGCTGTCGTGGGGGAGCCGACGACGAGGCATGTCAGCACGATGATCGTCGAACCGGTGAGCGTGCCGACGAGAGGGATGAGCGAGAAGAAGAAGGCGATCACGGCGAGCACCGCAGGGAAGGGCGCGTCGATGATCGACAGGAAGATCGCGCTCAGGACGCCGTTGATGACGCCGAGCGCCGCCTGGCCGATGACGAAGTACCCGACCGAGTCGGTGATCTGCTCGCCGAGGTCCATGAAGCGCGCGCGCTTGGATGCCGGGACCAGCTGGTAGACCGCACGCTTCAGGTTCGGCGTGGAGGCGGTGAAGTAGATGGTGAGGATGAGCACGATGAACGCGCCCGCGAATCCGGCGAGGAGGGCGCCCACGATGGCGATGATGCTCCCGCCCACCTCAGAGCCGATCGCGCCGACGTCCAGCGAGGCGTACCAGTCCTCGATGTAGGTCCAGACCTCGTCGACGTTCAGCGCCGGGAACACGGTGTGCAGCCAGTCCTGGATCGCACCGACGGGGTCGTCGAACATGCCGTCCTCGGCGAGCTCTTGGATGGCCACCACGAGCTGCCCGATCTGCTGCACGATGACCGGCACGATCATCAGCACGATGCCGGCGAAGGCGGCGAGGACCCCGAGGATCGTGATGAGCACCGCCGCCCACCGCGGCAGCCTGCGTCGTTCGAGCCACTCCACGATCGGGTCGAGGCCCAGCGAGAGGAACAGGGCCGTGCCGACGTACAGCAGGATCGTCTGGAGGTTCTGGATGCTCCCGATGAGAAGCAGCCCGAGACCGACGCCGAGGGTGGCGAGCAGCGCGGTGCGGAACGGGTTGTGCAGCTTCATCGAGATCCCCTCCCATCGACGACCGCCGATGCACCAGTCCGCTAAGGATACGCATTCGCGGGCCCTGGACCCGGGAACGGCACCTCCCACGCGCCTCACAGGTCGTGTTCGCTAGTCTGAAATGTCGAATCGAAGGGTGCGGAGTGTCCGCGCACCCCGGAAAGGTGTTTCTTCGTGCGTTTCGTGTGGGCCGTGGCGGCCTTCGTGCTCGCCACCGTGATGATCGGGGCGGGCATCGCCCAGCGGACGATCTTCCAGGGACCCCGGACCGAGACGGCGGCGATCTCGGTCGAGGACGAGGCTCCCTACCTCCTCATCGACGGCGCCGTGCTCAATCAGCTGCCCGGCACCCAGACGCTGCGCGCGCAGGGGGAGGGCGAGCTCTTCGCCTCCTACGGCCGCACCGCCGACATGCAGGCCTGGCTCTCGGATGCCGAGTACACGCACGTCACGCTGGGCGATGAGGGAGTGCTCGACTCGACGCTGGTCGAGCCGGCTCCCGATGCCGTCGCCCCCGACGACGAGGCCGCCGCCGAAGACGCAGCCACCGACGAGGCCGCCGCTGACGAGGCGGCCGCCGCAGACGCGGCGGACGATGCCGCGGCGGACGATGCCGCGGCGGATGACGCGGCTGCCGAGGAAGCGGCGACCCCGGGGCGCAGCCCCATCGGGTCGGACCTCTGGCTCGACGAGTACCAGCAGACCGACCTCCTCATCGCCCCGCTGCAGCTCCCGGAGGGCATGAGCGTGCTCGTCGCGGCGGACGGCACGGCACCGGCACCCGACCGGGTGACGGTGACCTGGCCGCTGCAGACGTCCACCCCCTGGGCGGGCCCGCTCATCGTGTTCGGCGGCCTCCTCATGGCCGTCGGCGTCTTCCTCTACATCCTCGGCATCCGCCACGCCCGGCGGAAGCGCGGGCCGCGCCGCAAGGGGCTTCCGCTTCCGGTGACCGAGCCGATCAACATCGCCATCACCGATCCCGACGGCAAGGGCGTCATCAGCAACGGCCAGGCCACGACGCGCCGGGCCGTCTCCAGCGGTCGCCGCGCGTTCGCCGTCGTGCCGGTCGTCGCGGTCTCCGCGCTGCTGTTCAGCGGCTGCTCCGCCGACGCCTGGCCGCAGTTCGCGGCGTCGCCGACGCCGTCCCCGACCGCGACGGTGATCGCGCCCGAGGGGCAGCAGGCGCCCGCTGTGACCAAGGCGCAGGCGGAGCGCATCCTCACCCGCATCGCGGCGACGGTCGCGGACGCGGATGCCGCGATGGACGGCGATCTCGCCGAGACCCGTCTCGAGGGCGCGGCCCTGGCCGCGCGAGACACGAACTACAAGCTGCGCTCGGCGATCGCCGACTACGCGGTTCCCGCACCGATCCTCGCGAAGCCGCTCGAGATCATTCTTCCCCAGGCGTACGACGGCTGGCCGCGCTCGGTCATCGCCGTCGCCGACGACGAGGAGTCGAAGACCTCGAGCATCATGGTCATGACCCAGAAGGACGCCTGGGCCGACTACAAGCTGTCGTACATCGCCAGCCTCGAAGCCTCGACGACGCTTCCCGACCTCGCACCCGCCTACATCGGGGCGCCGCAGGTGGAGCCTGATTCGCCGTTCCTGCTTCTCGCGCCCGACCAGGTCGCCGCGGCGTACTCCGACGTGATCAACAAGGGTGAGGACAGCGAGTTCTACGACCTCTTCGAGGTCGAGGGCGACCAGCTCCGCGCCAGCATCACCGCCGATCGTCAGCGACGCCTCGATGAGTTCAACAAGACCGCGTCCTCCACGGGAAGCCTCACATTCAGCTCGGCTCCCGGGCCGCAGGCGCCGTTCGCGCTGCAGACGGTCGAGAGCGGAGCGATCGTGGCGGTCAACGTCAACGAGATCGACACCGTGAAGCCGACGAACGAGGATGCCGTGATCAAGGTCGACGGCAACCTGACCGTCAAGTCGCTGGCCGGCGTCGACCAGTCCGCGACCGGCTTCGCCACGACGTTCAGCGATCAGGTCTTCTTCTACGTGCCCGGCCCGGGCTCCAGCGAGAAGATCCGCCTGCTGGGCTACTCGTCCGACATCCTCGATGCGAAGGTTCTCTCGTGACCGATCCCACCCTGGGCGCCGCGGTGCGCGGCGCCGTCGATCTCTCGGCTCTCCGCAACCGCCCCACGACCGGCGCTCCCGATGGCGAGCAGGCCGCCGACGGCGCCGGTGGAGTCGTCGTGCCGTCCCTCGTGCTCGACGTCACCGACGAGACCTTCCCGCAGGTGCTCGAGCTGTCGCGCACCGTTCCCATCGTGATCGACCTGTGGGCCGAGTGGTGCGGACCGTGCAAGCAGCTGAGCCCCGTGCTCGAGCGCGTCGTGACCGAGCTGGGCGGCCGCCTCGTCCTGGCGAAGGTCGACGTCGATGCGAACCCGCAGCTGTCGCAGGCCTTCCGGGCGCAGTCCATCCCCATGGTCGTCGCGCTCGTCGGCGGCCAGCCGGTCCCGCTGTTCACCGGCGCGGTGCCCGAGCAGCAGGTCCGCGAGGTGTTCGCACAGCTGCTCCAGCTCGCCGCGCAGAACGGCGTGACGGGCACGGTCTCCGTCGACGGGGAGCGCGCGGAGGAGGCGCCTGCCGAGCCGCCCCTGCCGCCGCTCCACGCGGAGGCCTTCGACGCGATCGAGGCGGGCGACTACCCCCGCGCGATCGCGGCGTACGAGAAGGCTCTCGCCGAGAATCCGCGCGACGCGGAGGCGCGCGCGGGACTGGGGCAGGTGCGCCTCCTCGACCGCGTGCAGGGCCTCGATCTGCAGGCGGCCCGCGCCGCGGCGGCCGCTGCACCGACGGACGTCGCCGCGCAGCTCGCGGTCGCCGACCTGGACGTCGCCGGCGGGCACGTCGAGGACGCGTTCGGCCGCCTCCTGGACCTGTTCGCCCAGCTTCCGTCGGACGCGCGCACGCCGGTGCGGGAGCGGCTCCTCGAGCTGTTCGCCCTCATCGGCGACGGTGATCCCCGCGTCATCGCGGCCAGGGGTCGCCTGGCGTCGCTGCTCTTCTGAGCAGCCCCGGCGCCGGGAGCCCCGGCGCCGAGGGCGAGGTCAGCCCTGCGTCGGCGAGGGGATGTGCGCCTGCGTTCCGTGACGCAGCCAGAGCACGCCCAAGGGCGGCAGCACCAGTGAGGCGCGGC
The DNA here is from genome assembly GCF_053619935.1 of Microbacterium sp. NPDC055455. Lineage (NCBI taxonomy): Bacteria > Bacillati > Actinomycetota > Actinomycetes > Micrococcales > Microbacteriaceae > Microbacterium > Microbacterium sp. NPDC055455. Next base: position 565,803 of record NZ_JBSHLB010000002.1, on the reverse strand, counting down.
CTCCTGCGCCCGCATGCACGACGCCCAGGTTGCCGACCCCGGATCCGCCATATGCCTCGGCGTCGGTGTTGAGGATCTCGTGCCACACCCCGCTCTCGGGCAGGTCGAGCTCGTACGAGCCGATCGTCGAGCCCGAGAAGTTCGCCACGACGACGACGGTGTTCCCGTGCCAGTCGCGCCGTGCGAACGCGATGACGTTGGGGTTCCACTGCGGGCCGCCGAGCCGCGCGAAGGCGGCGCCGTCGCTGTCACGCGCCCAGAGCGCGGACTGGTCGCGGTAGACCCGGTTGAGCGTGCCCACGAAGTACTGCAGCTGGGCGTGCGCCGGCTGGTCCAGCAGCCACCAGTCGAGGGAGCGACCCTCGGACCATTCCGAAAGCTGCCCGAACTCCTGTCCCATGAACAGCAGCTGCTTGCCCGGGTGCCCCCACATGTAGGCCAGGAACGCCCGCATGTTCGCCAGCTGCTGCCAGTGATCGCCTGGCATCCGGCCGAAGAGGCTGCCCTTGCCGTGGACCACCTCGTCGTGGCTGATCGGGAGGACGTAGTTCTCGCTGAAGGCGTAGACGAACGAGAACGACATCTCGCCCTCATGGTGGGAGCGGTAGAGCGGATCGCGCGCGATGTACTGCAGCGAGTCGTTCATCCAGCCCATGTTCCACTTGAACCCGAAGCCGAGACCGGCCTGGCTGGTCGGGGCGGTGACGCCGGGGAAGCTGGTCGACTCCTCGGCGATCATCGCGATGCCCGGGTAGCGCTTGTAGGCGGTGGCGTTGACCTCCTGCAGGAAGCGGATGGCCTCGAGGTTCTCACGCCCGCCGTGCACGTTGGGCGCCCATTCGCCCTCGTTGCGGGAGTAGTCGAGGTAGAGCATCGAGGCGACGGCATCCACCCGCAGACCGTCGACGTGGAACTCCTCGAACCAGTACAGGGCATTGGCGACGAGGAAGTTGCGGACCTCGTTGCGGCCGTAGTCGAAGATGTACGTGCCCCAGTCGCGGTGCTCGCCGCGCCGCGGATCCGGGTGCTCGTACAGGGCCTCGCCGTCGAAGCGGGCGAGCGCGAAGGCATCCTTCGGGAAGTGGCCGGGGACCCAGTCCATGATCACCCCGATGCCCGCCTGGTGCAGGCGGTCGATCAGGTAGCGCAGGTCGTCGGGGTCGCCGTACCGGCTCGTCGGCGCGTAGTACCCGGTGACCTGGTAGCCCCAGGAGCCGCCGAACGGATGCTCGGCGAGGGGGAGGAACTCCACGTGGGTGAATCCCTGCCCGGTGACGTAGTCGATCAGCTGGTCCGCGGCATCCCGGTACGACAGGCCCTGCCGCCAGCTGCCGAAGTGCAGCTCGTAGACCGACATCGGCCGCGACACCGGGGTGGTCTTCGCGCGCTGCGCGAGCCACGCGTCGTCGCCCCACGTGTACGAGGAGCGAGTGACGACGGATGCCGTCGCCGGCGGCACCTCGGCGAACCGCGCCATCGGGTCGGCCTTCAGCACCCACTGCCCGTTGCGGCCGAGCAGCTCGAACTTGTAGGCGGTGCCCTGGCCGATGCCGGGGACGAAGAGCTCCCAGACGCCGCTGTCGCCCATGGAGCGCATCGAGTGGCCCTGTCCGTCCCAGCCGTTGAAGTCGCCGACGACCCGGACGGCGCGGGCGTTGGGGGCCCACACGGTGAACGCCGTGCCGGATGCGCCCTCGTGGTCGCGCTCGTGCGCGCCCAGGACGCGCCAGAGCTCCTCATGCCGGCCCTCGCGGATCAGGTGGAGATCGAGCGCGCCGATCGTGGGGGAGTGCCGGTAGGGATCCTCGGCGACGTAGTCCGGGCCGTCCTCGTATCCGGCGACGAGCTGATATCGGCCCGGCGCCCCGGTGCGCGTCCCCTCCCAGATCCCGGCGCGGACATGCTCGAGGGGAACCCGCGTGCCGTCCGCGAAAACGGCCGTCACGCTCCGCGCCAGAGGTCGCCGCGTACGCACGATCCAGGTTTTCGTGCCCTCGGCATCCGTGTCGGGGTGGATGCCGAGCACGGCGTGCGGGTCGTGGTACGAGCCGGTGGCGACGGTGTCGAGGAGCTCGTCGGAGGGCATCATCGGGACTCCTTCACGTGGAGGATGTGGACCGGCTCGGTGAACGCGTCGAGCATCACGAAGTTGTGATCCGACCACGTCCACGTCGCGCCGGTGACGAGGTCCTCGACCTCGTACGGAGTGCCCGGCTCGACTCCCCACACGCGGGTGTCGAGGTGGACCATCGTCTGACGCACCGAGTGGGGGTCGGTGTTGACCACGACGATGACGGTGTCGCTGCGTCCGTCGGGGGACACCGCCGCATCCAGGTGCTTCGCGTAGACCAGGATGGCGTCGTCGTCGCTCCAGTGGACGCTGAGGTTGCGCAGCTGCCGGAGCGCGGGATGGGCGCGCCGGATCTCGTTGAGCCTGGTCAGGAAGGGCGCCAGCGAGTCGCCCCGCTCGACGGCACCCGCCCAGTCGCGGAACTTGTACTCGTACTTCTCGTTGTCGATGTTCTCTTCCGACCCCGGCCTGGCGACGTTCTCGTAGAGCTCGTAGCCCGCGTACACGCCGTACGTCGGGGCGGCCGTCGCCGCGATGGCGGCGCGGATCCGGTACGCCGGACGGCCGCCGTACTGGAGGTACTCCGTCAGGATGTCGGGCGTGTTGACGAAGAGGTTCGGGCGGAGGAAGTCGGCGGTCTCGTGGGCCAGCTGCGAGAGGAACTCCTCGAGCTCGGCCTTGGTGTTGCGCCACGTGAAGTACGTGTAGCTCTGCTGGAAGCCGGCCGATGCGAGGCTCTGCAGCGGAGCGGGCCTGGTGAAGGCCTCCGCCAGGAACACGACGTCGGGGTTCTCCGCGTTGACCGTCCGGATGAGCCACTCCCAGAACTGCAGGGGCTTCGTGTGCGGATTGTCCACCCGGAAGATGCGCACGCCCTGGGCCACCCAGTGCCGCACGATGCGCAGCACTTCGGCGCGGATGCCGGCGGGGTCGTTGTCGAAGTTGACCGGATAGATGTCCTGGTACTTCTTGGGGGGATTCTCGGCGTACGCGATCGAGCCGTCCGGAAGGGTCGTGAACCACTCGGGGTGCTCGGCGACCCACGGGTGGTCGGGTGCGGCCTGCAGTGCGAGATCCAGTGCGACCTCGAGGCCCTCGGCCCCGGCAGCCCGGACGAACGCCCGGAAGTCCGCGAGCCCGCCGAGGTCGGGATGCACCGCGTCGTGGCCCCCCGCCGCCGAGCCGATCGCCCAGGGGGACCCCGGGTCGCCGGGTCCGGCGTCGAGGGTGTTGTTCGGTCCCTTGCGGTTGAGCGTGCCGATGGGGTGGATGGGCGGCAGGTAGAGCACCTCGAACCCCATGGCCGCGACGCCCGGGAGCCGCTTGGCGGCAGTGCGGAACGTGCCGCTCTTGACGGTGCCGTCCTTGAGCCGGCGCGCGCCCTCCGAGCGCGGGAAGAACTCGTACCACGCGCCCACTCCGGCACGCTCGCGCTCCACGAGGAGTTCCAAGTCGTCCCCGAGCGTGACGAGCGACATGACGGGGCGTTGACGGAAGAAGCCGGCGATGGTGGCGTCGGTCACGATCTCCAGCGCGCCGGCGTCGTCGACGCCGGCGTCACGGAGCGACGCGGCAGCAGTCGCCAGCGCCTTCCGCTCCGCCGCCGGGCGGTCCTTCTCGGCGCGCGCACGGTCGAACAGGAGCGCCCCGATCTCGCGCATGAGCGCCGCATCCACCCCGGCGGCGATCTTGAGGGCGGCGGCGTGCTCCCACGTGGCGAACTCGTCGCCGAACGACTCGAACCGGAAGCGCCAGACGCCCTGCTCCAGCAGCGCGACCTCCGTCCGCCACCGGTCGAATCCGTCTTCGAGGGGGTCCAGGCGGTGCAGCGACTCGTCGCCGGAGGGCGAGAACAGGCGCAGCTGCACACCGATGCGGTCATGCCCCTCGCGGAACGACGTCACGACGAACGGGACGACCTCGCCTACGAACGCCTTCGGCCGGTAATCGCCCCACGGCACCGCCGGGGACGGCTTGGCGAGCGGGACCCGGCGCGACGCCGTGTCGGACTCCGGCTGCCGGGCGGGGACAGGGCGGACGGGAAGGGCTGCGGCGCTCCGCCACGGGCGGGGGCGCTCTGAGCGCGTCGACGTGACCACGAGTCGAACCTATCGCGCGCCCGTCGAACAGCACAGCGAGGTGACGACCGGCGCCGGATGCGGTAGCGTGCGTCCCCGCCGCGGGCGGGAGCTCGTCTACTCGGCGCGGAAGAGGCGCATGGACGTCCCGGGGAGCCGGACGATCTCGCCCGGCGCGTACGCGGTCTCCGTGGCCGCGGAGGGGACCTCGTCAGCGCTGGACCACAGCGACGTGAACCTCGTCACACCGTCGATGTCGGGCAGCGTCACATCGATCGGCCGCTCGGTCCCGTGCACCATGAGCAGCACGCGGTTGAAGCCCTCGAACTCCGGCGTCGAGGCCGCGACGTACTGGAGCGTCCGGTGCGCGGGGTCGGTCCAGCGCTCGCCCGACATCGTCCGGCCGTGCTCGTCGTACCACTCCATGACGGACGCCGACGGCGTGTGCTCGCCGAGACGGGCGAAGCGGCTCGGGCGAAGGGCCGGATTGTCCCGCCGCAGTCGCAGCAGGTGGCGCACGTGCGCGTAGAGGTCGCGCTGCCACGGCGCGTGCTCCCAGGACAGCCACGTGAGCATCGAGTCGTGGCAGTAGGCGTTGTTGTTCCCGCGCTGAGTGCGCGCGAACTCGTCGCCGGCGGTCAGCATCGGGACGCCGGCGGACAGCAGCAGGGTCCCCAGCAGGTTGCGCATCGCCTTGCGTCGCGTGGCCAGGATGGCCTCGTCGTCGGTGGGTCCTTCCGCGCCGTGGTTGAACGACCGGTTGGTGTCGGCGCCGTCGCGGTTCTGCTCGCCGTTCCCGTGGTTGTGCTTGACGTCGTACGACACCAGATCGCGCAGGGTGAAGCCGTCGTGCGCGGTGATGAAGTTGACGCCGGCGAGGGGGCCGCGCTCCTCGACGAAGGTGTTCGCGGATCCGGCGAGGCGGGTGGCGAATCCACCGACGCCGACCGGCGAGGTCGACGCGCGACGGGCGTAGTCGACGTCGCTGAGCCAGAAGTTGCGGACGCGGTCGCGGTAGCGGTCGTTCCACTCGCTCCAGCCTTCGCCGAAGCCGCCGGTCTGCCAGCCGCCCAGGCCGACGTCCCACGGCTCGGCGATCTTCTTCACGCCTTCGAGGGCGGGGTCGTCGAGGATCGCGCGCAGGAGCGGGTGATCGGGGGTGAACGTATGCGCCGCGTCGCGCCCCAGCGTCGCGGCGAGATCGAAGCGGAAGCCGTCGACCTGGACGTCGTCTGCCCAGTACCGCAGCGAATCCAGCACGAGCCGGGCCGCGGCATCCGTCGACGTGTCCAGCGAGTTGCCGCAGCCGGTCACGTCGATGTAGGCGCCGTCCGCCTGCTGCCGGTAGTAGGCGCGGTTGTCGATGCCCCGGAGGCTGGACCGCGGACCGCCGATGCCCTCTTCGGCGGTGTGGTTGTACACGACATCGAGGATGACCTCCAGGCCCGCCTCGTGGAGCAGCTTCACCATGCCCTTGAACTCGCGCAGCACCGCGTCGGGTCCCTGGCGGCGGGCGTCCTCGGTGGCGTACGCCGCGTGCGGCGTGAAGAAGTTCAGGGAGTTGTAGCCCCAGTAGTTGGTGAGGCCGTGCTGGAGGAGGCGGGGCTCCGTCGTGAAGGCGTGCACCGGAAGCAGCTGGATGCTCGTGACCCCGAGGTCGAGGAAGTGGTGCACCATCGCCGGGTGCGCAAGTCCCGCGTACGTGCCGCGCAGCGCGCCCGGGACATCCGGATGCCGCTTGGACAGGCCCTTGAGGTGTCCTTCGTAGATCACCGTGCGGTCCATGGGCACCCGCGGCTTGCTTGCGCCCGCCCAATCGAACGATCCGTCGACCACCGCCGATCGCCAGCCGTCGTAGCCCGTGCGCACGAGGCCCCGCGTGTACGGGTCGAGCAGGAGCGCGCCGTGATTGAACATGTTGCCCGGCCCCTGGGGGCCGTCGACGCGGATCGCGTAGCGCACGCCGGGGCGGAGCAGGGGAGAGGTGACCTCCCAGACGCCCCCTCCGACGTGAGCGAGGGGCTCGGTCGCGGTGATCCAGTCGAGGTCGGTGTCGTCGAAGATGACGAGATCCACTGCGTCCGCCGCTCCGGACCACACGCGCAGCCGGCCGCCCCCGGGCACGAGCACCACGCCCAGCCCGTCGAGCTCCGGGCTGAGCAGTCCCGGGACGGGAGGCGAGATGACGGACTCCGGGCTGACCATGCGGACTACGATAACCATGGTCGGAGTCGGGGATGTTACGGGACTCGGTCCCATGTCCTCCGGCACTCGGGCGCACGACGACCGCAGATCGATCGCGAAGGAGGTCCGCGTGCAGATCTACCTCGACCACGCCGCGACCGCTCCGCTGCGACCGGAGGTGCGCGAGGCCTGGATCGACGCCGCCTCGAGCGTCGGGAACGCCTCGTCGATCCACGGTGCCGGCCAGCACGCCCGGCGCCTGCTGGAGGAGGCGCGAGAGCGACTGGCGGCGGTCCTTGACGCCGACCCGATCGAGGTGGTGTTCACCTCGGGGGGCACCGAGGCCGTCAACCTCGCCGTCAAAGGCCTGTGGTGGGCTCGCGGCCCGGAGCAGGACTCCGTGGTGCTGCCCGACGCCGAGCACCACGCCACGCTCGATGCCGTGGCGTGGCTGCAGTCGCAGGGTGCGCACGTGCGCCACGTGGGCGTCGACGCCGAGGCGCGCATCCGCCTCGACGAGCTCGCCGCGCGCATGCCGGGGGCGGCGCTGGCGACCGGCCTGGTCGCGAACAACGAGTGCGGCACCGTCAACGACGCCGCCTCGATGTCGCGAGCGGCGCTCGACGCCGGGGTTCCCCTGCACCTGGACGCCGTCGCGGCCTTCGGTCACGTGCCGGTGTCGTTCCGTGCGTGGCGAGCGGATGCCCGGGGAAGGGCGGGCCTGGCAGCCCTGAGCGTCTCGGCGCACAAGATCGGCGGGCCCGCCGGCGTCGGCGCCCTCCTGGTCGCCCGCGGCGCCGAGCTCACCCCCCTCATTCACGGGGGAGGCCAGCAGCGGAGCCTCCGCCCCGGCACGCAGGACGTGCCGGGGGCCGTCGGCTTCGCGGTGGCGGCCGAGCTGGCCGAGGCCGAGCGCGAGGCCGAGGCGGGGCGGCTGGCCGCGCTGTTCGGACGGCTGGTGGGCGGCATCCGTCACTCGATCCCGGACGCGGTGCTGCTGGGCGACCCCGTCGACCGCATCCCCGGGAACGCGCATGTCCTGTTCCCCGGAGCATCGGGCGAGACGCTGCTCTTCCTGCTGGACGTCGCCGGCATCGCGGTCTCGACCGGGTCGGCGTGCCAGGCCGGCGTACCGGAGCCGTCGCACGTCGTGCGGGCGATGGGGCGGACGGATGCCGAGGCCCGGCAGGTGCTCCGCTTCACGATGGGTCGCACCACGGCCGACGAGGACATCGATGCGGTGCTGGCCGCACTGCCGGACGCGGTCGAGCGCGCCCGGGCCGCGTCCGGGTCCCGGTCAGGCTCGCGTTCGTAGACTGGACGCATGCGAATCCTTGCGGCCATGAGCGGTGGCGTCGATTCCGCCGTCGCGGCCGCGCGCGCCGTGGACGCGGGTCACGACGTCGTCGGCGTGCACCTCGCGCTGTCCCGCGCCGGCGGCACGCTGCGCACCGGCAGCCGCGGGTGCTGCACGATCGAGGACGCGATGGATGCGCGACGCGCGGCCGACCGGCTCGGGATCCCCTTCTACGTCTGGGACTTCTCGGAGCGCTTCCGCGACGACGTCATCGACGACTTCGTCGCCGAGTACCGCGCCGGGCGCACCCCCAATCCGTGCATGCGCTGCAACGAGAAGATCAAGTTCGCCGCGCTGCTCGAGCGTGCGCTCGAGCTGGGCTTCGACGCCGTCTGCACGGGCCACTACGCCACGCTCGTCGAGGGACCGGGCGGACGGGAGCTGCACCGCGCGTCGGATGCCGCGAAGGACCAGTCGTACGTGCTCGGCGTGCTCACTGCCGAGCAGCTCGCGCACACGTACTTCCCGCTCGGCGCGACGCCCTCCAAGGCGGTCGTACGCGCCGAGGCGGAGACCAGGGGGCTCACGGTCGCGCACAAGCCCGACAGCCACGACATCTGCTTCATTCCCGACGGCGACACGCGCGGCTGGCTGGCGGAGAAGGTGGGCGCCGAGCGCGGCGACATCGTCGACCGGACAGGCACCGTGGTCGGCGCGCACGACGGTGCGCACGCCTTCACGGTGGGCCAGCGCCGCGGCCTTCAGCTCGGCATGCCCGCGCCTGACGGCAAGCCCCGCTTCGTGCTGGAGGTCCGACCCGTCACCAACACGGTCGTGGTCGGTCCGAAGGAGGCCCTGGCGACCGCCGAGATCGCCGGAGAGCGCTACACCTGGGCAGGGCGCGCGCCCGGGACCGGCGCGTTCGCGTGCGATGTGCAGATCCGTGCGCACGCCGACCCCGTGCCGGCCGCCGCCGTTCTCCGCGAGGGCGTGCTGACCGTCGTGCCGACGACCCCGTTCGACGGCGTCGCGCCCGGCCAGACGGCCGTGCTCTACGACGGAACCCGCGTCATCGGGCAGTTCACGATCGACCGAACCGTGTCGGCCGTCCCCGTGGGCGCCTGAGCGGCGGAAGATCCGCAAGCACCTCGTGCTGTCGGACCCCACTCCTAGACTGACGGGGTGACGGATGCCGTACTTCCCGCAGACGCCGGTCTCGAGGCCGCGCGAGCCGAAGCCCAGGAACTGACGGATCGCATCCTCGACGCGCGGGACGCGTACTACGGCCGCAACGCCGAGATCGTCGACGACGCGACGTACGACGCCTGGATGCGGCGCCTCGAAGAGATCGAGCACATGCACCCCGAGCTGCAGGGGCAGGACTCGCCCACGCAGACGGTGGGCGCGGCCGAGAGCTCGATGTTCGCCCCGGTCGAGCACGCGGAGCGCATGCTGAGCCTCGACAACGTCTTCAGTCCCGACGAGCTGCACGACTGGTGCGTCAAGACCGAAGCGGCCGCCGGGCGCAGGGTGCGGTGGCTCACCGAGCTCAAGATCGACGGGCTCGCCATCAGCCTCCGGTACGAGCGCGGAGTGCTCACCTCCGCCGCCACCCGCGGCGACGGCCGGATCGGCGAGGACGTCACGATGAACGCGGCGCGTGTCGCCGGCATCCCGCACCGCCTTGCCGGCACCGGGCACCCCGACCTCGTGGAGGTCCGCGGCGAGGTGTTCATCCCCGTTGCCGCCTTCGAGCGGCTCAACGCGTTGCAGGCCGAGATGCGCGATCGCGCCGTCGGCGAGACGCGCGCCCGGAGCCGGGCTTTCGACGAGGCCAAGGCCCGCATCAGCGCGGAGCGTCGCTTCCCCTCGTTCGCCAATCCCCGCAACGCCGCCTCCGGCGGCCTCCGCCAGCAGCTCGACAAGAAGGACGGCCTCGAGCGCGAGGCCGGTCAGGCGAGGCTGGACTCCCTGCGCCTCTTCGTCCACGGCATCGGCGCGTGGAGCGACCCGCCGGTCGGCTCGCAGAGCGAGACGTACGCCCTCCTGGCCGAGTGGGGCCTGCCCGCGAGCCCGTACTTCCGCACCGCCGACGACGTCGACGGGGTGCTCGACTTCGTCGCCCACTACGGTGAGCACCGCCACGACGTGGAGCACGAGATCGACGGGGTCGTGGTCAAGATCGACGAGCTCGCGCTGCATGACGAGCTGGGCGCGACGAGCCGTGCGCCGCGCTGGGCGATCGCGTACAAGTACCCGCCCGAGCAGGTGAACACGAAGCTGCTCGACATCGTCGTGTCGGTGGGGCGCACCGGGCGCGCCACCCCGTTCGCGGTCATGTCGCCCGCACGCGTCGCCGGCTCCGTGGTGCGACAGGCGACGCTGCACAATCAGGACGTGGTGCGCGCCAAGGGCGTGCTCATCGGCGACACCGTCGTGCTGCGCAAGGCCGGCGACGTCATCCCCGAGGTCCTCGGCCCCGTCGTCGAGCTGCGCGACGGGTCCGAGCGCGAGTTCGTGATGCCCGCCCACTGCCCGGAGTGCGGATCGCCGCTCGCGCCGGCCAAGGAGGGCGACATCGATCTGCGGTGCCCCAACACCCGCGCCTGCCCGGCGCAGGTGCGGGGCCGGGTCGAGCACATCGGCTCGCGCGGCGCCCTCGACATCGAGGCGCTGGGCGAGGTGACCGCGGCGGCCCTCACGCAGCCCTCAGTGCCCGAGGAGCCCCCGCTCGACACCGAGGCGAGCCTGTTCGACCTCACCCTCGATCAGCTCGTGCCGATCGAAGTCGTGGTGCGCGACGCCGAGACGGGCGAGCCCCGCGTCGACGAGAAGACCGGCGAGCTCGTGCGGCGGGCGCCGTTCCGCCGCAACCCCTCGGCGGCCGAGAAGAAGGCGGGCCTGACCGGCCCGCAGCCCTCGTCGCAGGCCCTGACCCTGCTCGATCAGCTCGAGCGGGCGAAGACCAAGGAGCTCTGGCGATTCCTCGTGGCACTGAACATCCGGCATGTCGGTCCCGTCGCCGCGCGCGCGCTCGCCCAGTGGTTCGGCTCGGTGGCGGCCATCCGCGCAGCGTCGCGCGACGAGCTGGCGGGGGTCGAGGGCGTCGGCGGCATCATCGCGGACTCGCTGAGCGACTGGTTCGCCGTGGATTGGCATCGCGAGATCGTGGAGCGCTGGGAAGCAGCGGGCGCGCGGCTGGCCACGCCCGGTCACCCCGGGCCCGGCGGCGCGGTGGCCGGCGGCGGGGTGCTCGACGGTCTCACCGTGGTCGCCACCGGCTCACTGGAGGGGTACACGCGTGAGGGAGCGCAGGAGGCCATCATCCAGGCCGGCGGGAAGGCCGCCTCCAGCGTGTCGAAGAAGACCGACTTCGTCGCGGCGGGTCCCGGCGCAGGCTTCAAGCTGGCCAAGGCCGAGGAGCTCGGCATCCGGATCCTCGACGCCGCGCAGTTCCACGTGCTCGTCACCCAGGGGCCCGAGGCGCTGGAGCCGCTCGCCCCGGATGCCGGATGAGGGCATGATGGCGCCATGGCCCAGTGGCTCTACCGCATCGTGCCCTCCCGACCGGAGATGGTCGCCGACGCGACCGACGACGAGCAGCGCATCGTCGCGGACCACTTCGCGTATCTGGTCGACCTGCGCGACCGCGGCATCCTGATCCTCGCCGGGCGCACGCAGGAGGGCGAGGGGACGTTCGGCGTCACGATCTTCGAGGCCGACGACGAGCAGGCCGCCCGGGCGGTCATGGCGGCCGACCCAGGGATCTCGGGGGGAGTGTTCCTTGCGACCCTCCACCCCTATCGCGTCGCTGTGGCGCGGGACGGCCTCGCCGACTGACGCCGGATCTCCCGGCGACGGAGACCGACCCCTCTGCTGATCAGGAGCCGCTGTTGAGCGCCAGCAGGCGTTCGCGCACCTGACGGCGGAGCACCTTGCCGATCAGCGACTTCGGCAGCTCATCGACCACGAAGACGCGGCGCGGCACCTTGTAGGGCGTGAGGATGCCCCGGGCGAACTCGCGCACGGCGTCCACGTCGACCTCCTGACCGGGAGCGGCCACCACCGCCGCGACGACCTCCTCGCCGGAGTGGTCGCTGGGAAGGCCCACGACGGCGGCATCCTCGATCTGCGGGTGCTGCCGCAGCGCGTTCTCCACCTCGGTCGGGGCGACGTTGAAACCGCCGGTGATGATGAGCTCCTTGATGCGGTCCACGATGCGCACGAAGCCGGCGTCGTCGATGGTGACGATGTCGCCGGTGCGGAACCAGCCGTCGGCGAAGACGGCCTCGGTCTCCTCCGGCTTGCCGTAGTAGCCGCTGAAGACCTGCGGGCCGCGGACGACGAGCTCGCCCCGCTCGCCTGCGGGGACGTCGGCCGTCGGGTCATCCGGGTCCACGACCCGGCACTCGGTGCCCGGCAGCGGAAGGCCGACGGTCCCCGGCACGCGGTTCTCGGCGACGGGATTCGCCATGAGCACGGGCGAGCACTCGCTGAGGCCGTAGCCTTCGACGAGATAGCCGCCGGATGCCTCCTCGAACGGGACCACGAGCTCATGCGGCAGCGCCATCGCCCCCGAGATCGCGACCTGCGTGCCCGCGAGCGAGACGCCCTTCTCGCGCGCCGCCGCGAGCAGGCGGTCCGCGATGGGCGGCACCAGCGGGAGGAACGTCGCGGGATGCTTCTTCGTGACCTCGAGCACCATGTCGGGGTCGAAGCGCGGGAACAGCACGAGACGCGCGCCCATGGACATCGCGAAGGTCAGGCACAGCGTGAGCCCGTACGCGTGGAACATCGGCAGGACCGCGTAGACGACGCATCCGTCGCCCCGCACGATCGACGGCACCCACGCCTGGGCCTGCGCCGCGTTGGACAGGAGGTTCCGATGGGTCAGCGCCGCGCCCTTGGGTGCGCCCGTCGTGCCGCTGGTGTACTGGATCAGGGCGAGGTCGTCGGTGCCCGGGCGCGGGTGCGATGCGGGCAGCGGCGACGCGCCCACGACCTGCGCCCACGGCACGGTGCCCGAGACGCGCTCGGCGAGCGCCCCCCGCGCCTCGCGGGCCTTGGCGATGGGAAGCGTCAGGGCCACGCGCATGCGCAGCGGCATCGCCTTGACGACGTCCACCGAGATCAGGCTCGACACGGCGACGTCGGCCGGGAACTCCTGCACGGTCTTGACGACCTTGGTCCACACGATGGCGTGCTTGGCGCCGTGGTCCTCGAACTGCTTGCGCAGCTCGCGCGGCGTGTAGAGCGGATTGTGCTCGACGACGACGGCCCCGAGTCGCAGGATCGCATAGAAGGCGACGATGTGCTGGGGGCAGTTGGGCAGCACGATCGCGACCGGGTCTCCGGCCTTCACGCCGAGGTCGCGCAGCCCCGCGGCCGCGCGCTCGATCTGCTCGTGGAGGGAGCGGTACGACGTCTCGCGACCGAAGAACTGCAGGGCCGCGGCATCCGGATAGTCCCGCGCCGACGCGTCGACGATGTCCACGAGCGATCCGGTCACGGGAGCGAGGTCCTCCGGAACCCCCTCCGCATAGCTGGCGATCCAGGGGCGAGGCGGGTCGTACGTCGTCACGCGCTCAGCCTACGCCGCACGCGCCACGGGCCGGGGGTGCGGCCCCGGTAGGCTGTGGGGGTGTCTGAAATCACCCCCGATCTCGTGCGCCATCTCGGTGTGCTCGCCCGGATCCAGCTCAGCGACGAGGAGGTCGGGCGCCTGACAGGGCAGCTCGACGCGATCGTCGACAACATCGCCAAGGTCTCCGAGGTCGCCACCCCCGACGTCCCGGCCACCAGCCACCCGATCGCGCTGCAGAACGTGTTCCGCTCGGACGTTGCCGGTGAGCAGCTGACCCGCGCGCAGGTGCTCCAGAACGCACCGGATGCCGCCGACGGCCGCTTCCGCGTCACCGCGATCCTCGGCGAAGAGCAGTAAGGGGCCCCCGTGACCGATCTCACGAAGCTGAGCGCCGCCGCGCTCGCAGACAAGCTCACCGCCGGCGAGGTCTCCAGCGTCGAGGCGACGCAGGCCCACCTCGACCGCATCGCCGCGGTGGATGCCGACATCCACGCCTTCCTGCACGTCAACGCGCGCGCGCTCGACGTCGCCGCCGACGTCGACCGCCGTCGCGCCTCCGGCGAGGAGCTCGGCCCGCTCGCGGGCGTGCCGCTCGCGATCAAGGACGTGCTGGTCACGACCGACATGCCCTCCACCAGCGGATCGAAGATCCTCGAGGGGTACATGTCGCCGTACGACGCCACCGTCGTCGCACGGTCCCGCGCCGCCGGACTCGTCCCGCTCGGCAAGACGAACATGGACGAGTTCGCCATGGGGTCCTCGACCGAGCACTCGGCGTACGGACCGACCCGCAATCCGTGGGACCTCGAACGCATCCCCGGCGGCTCCGGCGGTGGCTCGGCCGCGGCTGTCGCCGCCTTCGAGGCGCCGCTCGCGCTCGGCTCCGACACGGGCGGATCGATCCGTCAGCCGGCGCACGTCACGGGGACGGTGGGGATCAAGCCCACCTACGGGGGCGTGAGCCGGTACGGTGCCATCGCCCTCGCCTCGAGCCTGGACCAGGTCGGTCCCGTCACCCGCACGGTGCTCGACGCCGGGCTCCTTCATGACGTGATCGGCGGCCACGACCCGCACGACTCCACCTCGCTCGCGCACGAGTGGCCGTCGTTCGCCGCGGCCGCGCGGGAAGGCGCGAGCGGCGACGTCCTCAAGGGACTCAAGGTCGGCGTCATCCGGGAGTTGCCCGACAGCGGCTTCCAGGCCGGCGTCTCGGAGTCCTTCCGGTCCGCGCTGGCGGCGATGGAGGCGCAGGGCGCCGAGATCGTCGACATCAGCGCACCGCACTTCGAGTACGGGGTCGCCGCGTACTACCTGATCCTCCCGGCCGAGGCGTCCAGCAACCTCGCCAAGTTCGACTCGGTGCGCTTCGGGCTCCGCGTCGACGTGCCGGGCGGCACGGTCGAGGATGTCATGGCCGCGACCCGCGACGCCGGCTTCGGCGACGAGGTGAAGCGTCGCGTCATCCTCGGCACCTACGCCCTCTCCGCGGGGTACTACGACGCGTACTACGGATCGGCGCAGAAGGTGCGGACCCTCATCCAGGGCGACTTCGCCGAGGCGTTCTCGCAGGTCGACGTCATCGCCACGCCGTCCGCTCCGACCACCGCCTTCAAGCTCGGCGAGAAGATCGACGACCCGCTGCAGATGTACCTCAACGACGTCACCACCATCCCCGCCAACCTCGCCGGTGTCCCGGGCATCTCGATCCCGTCCGGCCTGGCCCCCGAGGACGGCCTGCCGGTCGGCATCCAGTTCCTGGCCCCCGCCTACGAGGATGCGCGCCTGTACCGCGTCGGCGCGGCGCTGGAGGCCCTGCTCGTCGACTCATGGGGCGGTCAGCTCCTCGACAGGGCGCCCGCGCTCGGTGTGAACGGAGGAGCCCGCTGATGGCGAAGGACAAGCTGATGGACTTCGACAGGGCGCTCGAACTCTTCGAGCCGGTGCTCGGATTCGAGGTGCACGTCGAGCTCAACACCGAGACCAAGATGTTCTCCGGCGCGGCGAACCCGGCGAACTCCGCCAACCACGGCGCCGAGCCGAACACGCTCGTGGCGCCGGTGGACATGGGCCTGCCCGGCTCGCTCCCTGTCGTGAACGAGACTGCGGTGCGGTACTCGATCAGCCTGGGTCTCGCGCTCGGCTGCTCGATCGCACCCTCCAGCCGGTTCGCGCGGAAGAACTACTTCTACCCCGACCTCGGCAAGAACTACCAGATCTCCCAGTACGACGAGCCGATCGCGTTCGAGGGGCAGGTCGAGATCGAGCTGGCCGACGGCACGGTCGTCGAGGTGCCCATCGAACGGGCGCACATGGAGGAGGATGCCGGCAAGCTGACGCACGTCGGCGGCGCCACCGGTCGCATTCAGGGCGCGGAGTACTCGCTCGTGGACTACAACCGCGCCGGCGTCCCGCTCGTCGAGATCGTCACCAAGCCGATCTTCGGCGCCGAGCACCGCGCGCCGGAGGTGGCGAAGGCGTACGTGCAGACGATCCGCGACATCGTGATCGGCCTCGGCATCTCGGAGGCGCGGATGGAGCGCGGCAACCTGCGGTGCGACGCGAACGTGTCGCTGCGGCCCCGTGGCCAGGAGAAGCTCGGCACCCGCACCGAGACGAAGAACGTCAACTCCATGCGCTCGGTCGAGCGCGCGGTGCGCTACGAGATCCAGCGGCAGGCGGCGATCCTCGCGGCCGGCGGAACGATCACGCAGGAGACCCGCCACTGGCACGAGGACACCGGCACGACCTCGCCTGGTCGGCCCAAGTCGGATGCCGACGACTACCGGTACTTCCCGGAGCCGGACCTGCTCCCGGTCGCCCCGGCACCCGAGCTCATCGAGCAGCTCCGCGCGGCGCTGCCCGAACCGCCCGCCGCCCGTCGCCGGCGTCTGAAGGGGGAGTGGGGCTTCAACGACATCGACTTCCAGGGTGTCGTGAACGCCGGGCTCCTGGCCGAGGTCGAGGCGACCGTGGCGGCCGGTGCGTCGCCTGCTGCCGCCCGCAAATGGTGGATGAGCGAGATCAGCCGTATCGCGAACGCGGAGAACCGCGAGCCCGCCGAGCTCGTCACCCCCGCCCAGGTCGCCGCCCTGCAGGCGCTGGTGGACGCGGGCACACTCACCGACAAGCTCGCCCGCCAGGTGCTCGAGGGCGTCATCGCCGGTGAGGGCTCGCCGCAGGAGGTCGTCGACAAGCGCGGACTCGCGGTCGTCTCGGACGACGGCGCGCTCATCGCCGCCATCGACGACGCACTGGCCGCACAGCCCGACGTGCTGGAGAAGATCCGCGACGGCAAGGTGCAGGCCGCCGGCGCCGTGATCGGCGCCGTGATGAAGGCCATGAAGGGGCAGGCGGATGCCGCGCGCGTGCGTGAGCTGATCCTGGAACGCGCGGCCGCCACCGGCGCCTGAGCGCCGCGCCGCAGCACGCCGGCTGCGCCCGCGGCCGGTGTCTGCGGCGCACCCACGCTCCGGCGTGCGGTGCCGCGATTGCTGGAAGAATCGACGCATGGGTCGTGGCGACGGGAGCGGCAGAGTCGTCTCTGCGGATGGTGCCGACGACTCCGGCACCGGCATCCTGCACGTCGACATGGACGCGTTCTACGCCTCCGTCGAGCAGCTCGACGACCCGTCGCTGATCGGCAAGGCGATCATCGTCGGGGCGCCCGACGGCAGATCCGTCGTCTCGAGCGCATCGTACGAGGCGCGACGCTTCGGTGTGCGCTCGGCCATGCCGGTCGGCCAGGCGCTCCGGCTGTGCCCGACCGCCGTCGTGGTGCGGCCTCACTTCGAGCGGTACCTCGCGGTGTCGTCTCAGGTCATGCGGATCTTCCGCGACATCACGCCGCTCGTCGAGCCGCTGTCGATCGACGAGGCCTTCCTGGACGTGCGCGGGGCGCGTCGGCTGTGGGGGAGTCCGGGGCACATCGCCCTCATGCTGCGGCAGCGCGTGCGGGACGAGACGGGGCTCACGTGCAGCGTCGGCGTCGCCGCGACCAAGCACGTCGCGAAGATGGCCTCGACGCTGAGCAAGCCCGACGGGATGCTGATCGTCGCGGCGGCGGACACCGAGGCGTTCCTCGCCCCGCGGTCGGTGCGGGCGCTGTGGGGCGTGGGCCCCAAGGCCTCGGAAGCGCTCGAAGGCCGCGGCATCCGCACCATCGCGGACGTGCTCGATGCGCCTCGCGAGGTCCTCGACCGCGCGCTCGGGCCCGCGATGGGCGACCGCGTCTGGCATCTCGCCCGCGGGATCGATGCCCGGGAGGTCGACACCGAGCGGGTGGAGAAGAGCGTCGGCCACGAAGAGACCTTCGACCAGGACATCGGCGACGCCGTCGTGCTGCGGTCGGAGCTGCGGCGGCTCGCGGATCGTGTGGGCGCGCGCCTGCGGGCGAACGGGTGGGAGGCGTCGACCGTGGCGATCAAGGTCCGGTTCTCGGACTTCACGACGATCTCGCGGTCGCAGACCCTCGCGGAGCCCACGGCCGTCGGTCAGCGGATCGGGGATGCCGCGCACGAGCTGTTCGGGTCGGTGGAACGCGCGCTTCCGGTGCGGCTCATCGGCGTGCGCGCCGAGAGGCTCCGTCCCGCCGGGGTGGCGGCGCCCACGCTGTGGGACGACGACGCGGGCTGGCGGCGCATCGAGGACGCCCTGGACGGGGCGACGGCGAAGTTCGGCCGCGGAGCCGTCACGCGCGCGACGCTGCTGGGCTCGCGGGGCGGCGGATCCGTGCCGACGAGCCCTCCGGCGCCGCGTTTCGACCACGGCTGACACGAGGCCGCCTCGGCAGCGTGACGCACCGGCCTTGCGGTGATGACTGTGCCTGCGGGCCCGCGCCCGCTAGCGTGGAGCCATGCCCAACATCGCACTCGAACTCGGCAGGCAGTCCGCGTCCTTCGGCGTGAAGAGCGCCTACGGCGAGCAGCAGGACGTCGACGGCGTCCGCCTGATCCCGGTGGCACTGACGTGGTCCGGCTTCGGCGGCGGATCCGACGAGGCGGGCAACGGCGGCGGCGGCGGTGGCGGGTGGGCCATCCCGGTCGGCGCATACATCCGTCGAGGCGACGACGTGCGGTTCGAACCGAACCTCGTCGCGCTGGTGGCCGTCGCGGTCCCGTTCGTGTTCTTCGCCGGTCGCGCGCTCAGCCGTGTCATCCGCGCCCTCAAGAAGTAGCTCGGACGCGGTCGGCTCCTCCCTGGCTTTCGCTGTCGCGCGCATCACGGCGGCGGTCGCCGACGTGGCGGCATCCAATCCGGTCGTGCTCATCGACGGCCGCAGCGGTGCGGGGAAGTCCTCGCTGGCTCGCGCCCTCGTCGCACGGTGGCCGCTCCGCGGACGCGTGCAGCTCGTCGCGCTCGACTCGATCTACCCAGGATGGAACGGGCTGGAGGAGGGCGCGGAACTCGCCCGTCAGCTGATCCTCACGCCGCATGCGCGCGGCGTCATCGGCGTGTGGCAGCGGTGGGACTGGACCGCGGGCGAGCCGGCTGAAGCGCACGCCGTGGACCCCTCGCTGCCGCTGATCGTCGAAGGAGCGGGACTGCTGACCCCGGCCAGCGCGAAGCTCGGTGACGTGCGCGTCTGGCTCGAGTCGCCCGCGCCATCGCGGCGGCAGCGGGCGCTGGATCGCGACGGCGAGACCTTCCGCCCGCACTGGGAAGGGTGGGCCCGCCAGGAGCAGCGGCACATCACGCGGAACGAACCGATGCGGCTCGCGACGCACGTCTTCGACGTGCCGTGACGCGAACGCTCAGTCGTGCGGGTCGAGCGCGCCGACCAGTCCGTCCAGCCGGTAGCCCAGCCAGTCGTAGATGCCGAAGCGCGGATCGGCGGAATCATGGTCATCGGCCTCGGCGACGCCCAGCCGGGTGGCGAGCACCAGCCTCACCGCAGCCAGCGTGCGCAGCCAGGCCTGGGCGGCGGCCGGATCGAGCCGGATCTCCGTCTCTTCCAGGAGCGCCGGGTCCTCGGGGTCGTCGGGGATCTGCGAGGCCTCGCTGAGCGAGGCCAGCACGACGGCGGCATCGGCACTGCGGCGGTCCAGCAGATCGGACTGCGTGAGCGCGCGGAACTCCCGTGCGGCCTCCTCGTCGTCCGAGTACGCGGACGGCACCAGTCGCGCGATCGCCGGATCGCCGTCGTCGGGTCCCGACTCGCGGAGCAGGTCCGCGAACTGGCCGACCAGGCCCGAGAGGTGCGCCGCCTCCAGGCGGGTGATCTGCATCACGACCGTCCGCGCGCTCACAGCGGAGCCCGTCGAACGGTGGCCCACAGCCCGTAGTCGTGCATCGCCTGCGCGTGCAGCTCCATCTGCTCGCGGGCGCCCTGCGAGACGACGGCATGACCCTCGTGGTGGACGGCGAGCATGAGGCGCTCCGCCTCGGCGCGGGCGAGTCCGAAGTACTCGCGGAAGACGTGGGTGACGTAGCTCATCAGATTCACCGGGTCATCCCACACCACCGTCTGCCACGGCGCATCGGGATCGACGCGTGTGGCCTGGTCGGTGTCCTCCCAGGTGCCGGGCGTCGTCAGCGCCGTCATCATGCCCACCCGAGTTCGTGGAGGCGGTCGTCGTCGATGCCGTAGAAGTGTGCGATCTCGTGGACCAGCGTGGTGTGGACCTCGCTGCGCAGCTCCTCGTCGCTCTCGCACGCCGCCAGATGAGGTTCGCGGTACACGATGATGCGGTCGGGCAGCTCTCCGACGCCGTAGCGCTCGCGCTCGGTGAGCGCCCACCCGTCGTACAGCCCGAGCAGGTCGAGGCTGCCGTCCTCGGGGCGGTCCTCGACCACGAACACGACGTTGTCGAGCCCCTCCACCATGTCGTCGGGGAGGAGGTCCAATTCGTCGATCACGAGCTGCTCGAAGGTCGCCGCATCCATCTCCATCATGATGCCCCGCTCCGACGCGAATGGGGCGCGATTCGCGCGCCCCATTCGAAGGAATTGGGGTGAGTAACGGGACTCGAACCCGCGACATCCGGCACCACAAGCCAGCGCTCTACCAACTGAGCTATACCCACCATGTCTCCCGCCTGCGCGGGCAACCAGAAGATTCTCTCACACCTCTGGGGCAAACGACGACACGGCGGCGGCGGCCGCCGCGCGGGCCCCGTCGCTGGTCGGGCCGGGCTCGGGAACGAACACCGCCTGGCGGTAGTACGCGAGCTCGCGGACGGACTCGAGGATGTCGGCGAGCGCCCGGTGGCCGCCCTCTTTCGCCGGCGCATGGATGTACGCGCGGGGGTACCACCGGCGGGCGAGCTCCTTGATGCTGGACACGTCGACGTTGCGGTAGTGCAGCCACCGGTCGACGCGCGGCATGTACTTCGCCAGGAACATGCGGTCGGTGCCGATGGTGTTGCCCGCGAGGGGCGCCTTGCCCTCGAGCGGCACGAAGCGCTGGATGTACTCGAGGACCTGGAACTCGGCGTCCGCGAGGCTCACCCCGTGCGGGATCTCATCGAGCAGGCCGGACGTCCGGTGCATGTTCGTGACGAACTCGTTCATGTTCGCCATCGCGGAGTCGTCGGGCTTGATCACGACGGCGAAGCCCGGGTCGAGTGGTCGCAGCTCGAAGTCCGTCACGACGACGGCGATCTCGACGAGCTCATCGACACCGAGATCGAGCCCCGTCATTTCGCAGTCGATCCACACCAGACGGTCGTTCTGGGATGCCCCCACCATGTGCTCCATCCTTGTGCAAGGTCCAGACATCCCACGGGCCTGGACGCGAGTCCCGGCTCCCACGCCGAGACCCCGTGCCCCTCCGGGAGGATTCGAACCCCCGACCTTGCGGGTAGAAGCCGCTCGCTCTGTCCCCTGAGCTACGGAGGGAAAGGTCCTGCCCAGACTACTAGGTGGCGCCACGCCCTCGCCGACGCTGGCGCTGGGACGCCGCCCGGCGTAGCGTCAGGGGCGGAGGCATCGAAAGGAGTTCACCGATGAGCACCACGGAGACGCACCACCCCCTCTGGGTCGCCTACGGCGCGTCCGGCGTCGCCGGAAGCATCCGGAAGGACGACGACGGCTACACCGTCACGATGGCCGGCGCAGACGCCCCCGCGGGCACCTATCCGTCGATGGAGATCGCCAAGAGCGCTCTCCACGCGAGGATGGCGCCGGGCAGCGAATGGCCGATGTTCCGGGAGCACTGAGGCAGGCGCCCACGCACCGGGTCGTCGTACCGCCGGGCGTCAGACCGATCGCCCGGCGGTCGGCGTCGGCTGCTTCCTCGTGTCCAGGAGCGGCAGCGCGACATGGACCAGCGGACCGATCAGGAACGCGAACAGCACCGTGCCGACGCCGACTGTGCCGCCGAGGAGCCAGCCGACGGCCAGCACCGACAGCTCCACCAGCGCGCGGCACATCCAGATCGGCCATCCGAGGCGGGCGTTCAGGCCCGTCATGAGCCCGTCCCGCGGGCCGGGGCCGAAGCGCGCCCCGATGTAGAGGCCGGAGGCCAGCGCGACGACGAGGATGCCGCCGAGGAGCATGGCGACCTGGGCCGCCAGGCCGGAGATCGGGGGCACGACCCCCAGCACGATCTGCATGCTCGTCCCGACGAGGAGGATGTTCGCGACCGTCCCCACGCCGGGGCGCTGGCGCAGCGGGATCCACAGCAGGAGCACGAAGAACCCGATGATGTTGGTGATCCAGCCGATGCCGATGCCGGTGCGCAGGGAGAGGCCCTCCGCGAACACGGTCCACGGGTCCACCCCGAGTCCGGCTTCCACGGTCAGCGCGCACCCTGCGCCGTAGAGGAACAGGCCGACGAGGAGCTGGGCGATGCGGCGTGGCATACAGCCATCCAATCGCATGATTGGCATGCCGGATGCAGTCCAATGCGGCTACTCTGGCCCCATGGACTCCCGCGTGTCTGCCCGCGCTCTCGCATCGGCGCTCGGCGGGTGGCGCTCGCGAGAACCGGCCTACGAGGCTCTCGCCGACGGCATCCGTCTCCTCTGCCTCGACAACCGCCTGGCCCCTCGAACGACGCTTCCGGCCGAGCGTGAGCTCGCCGCCGCCCTCCACCTCAGTCGCAGCACCGTGGCGGCGGCGTATCGCAGCCTGCGTGACACCGGACACATCTCGAGCCTTCGGGGTTCGGGGAGCGTGACGCTCCCGCTCGCGCGCCGCGACCCCGGGCGGGTGGCGGCGGCGGACGGCATGATCGACCTGCAGCAGGCCAGTCCTCCCGCCTGGCCCGGCCTGGCCGGCATCATGGCCGAGGCCGCCGCGAACGCGTCGGCGCTGCTCTCGCGCGCCGGATACGACGTGCTCGGACGCATCGAGCTGCGCGAGGCGATCGCCCGGCGGTACACCGAACGGGGGATCCCCACGCACCCTCAGGAGGTGCTGGTCACCACGGGCGCGCAGAGCGCGATCCACCTGGTCTCGTCTGTGCTCGTCGGACGCGGAGACCGCGTCCTCATGGAGACCCCGACCTATCCCCACGCGGTCGACGCACTCAGGCGCGCCGGAGCCCGCCTCGTGGGCGTCCCCGTGACGACGGAGGCCGGGTGGGACGTGGACCGGGCCGAGCAGGCTTTCGCCCGGACTCTGCCCGTGATGGCGTACCTCATGCCCGACTTCCAGAACCCGACGGGACGGAGCATGACCGCTCTCGAGCGCGCAGCCGTCCTTGCCGCGGGCGAGCGCGCGGGCTCCGTCCTCGTCCTCGACGAGACGACCGCCGATCTGGACATCGACCGCGGCGCCGTGGCGCCGGGATTCGAGGCGTCCGAGCCCGGCACCGTCGTGCGGATCGGGTCGCTGGGCAAGACCGTCTGGGGCGGGCTGCGGCTGGGCTGGGTGCGAGCCGACGGCGACCTGATCCGGCGCCTCGTCGCGGCGCGACCCGCACACGACCTCGGCACCCCCGAATTCGAGCAGGCGCTCGCCACGAACCTGCTCGCACGCTTCGACGACGTGGTCGCCCAGCGGTCGGAGCTGCTGAAGGCCGGCCGCGACGCGGTCGTGCAGGCGCTCGGCGCACAGCTGCCGTCATGGGACATCCCCGTCGCACACGGGGGAGTCTCACTGTGGATCGAGCTGGGCGCACCGCTGAGCTCCGCCCTGGTGATGGAGTCGCGCTCGCGCGGCGTGCTGCTGAGCGCAGGGCCGCGGTTCTCGGTGGACGGCGGGCATGACCGGCATCTGCGGGTGCCGTTCACCTCGCCGCCGGACGAGATGACGCGTGCTGCCGGCCTCTTGGCGGATGCCTGGGCGGCCGTGCGGGCGGGTGCGCCGTCATCGGCCGTCGAGGCGGCGGGCGCCGTCGTCTGAGTCGCGGGCGCGATGCCCTCACCGTCCGAGGCGGAGGCAGTCGATCGCATCCTCGGCGCTCCAGAAGTCGCCCACATCGCGGAATGCGCGCGACGCCGGGTGATACCTCCGGGCCCGGAAGCGCGTCCCGCCTGCCTGCGCGACGGCCTGCAGGTGCCCGACGACCCGGCCGGTGGCGTCCTGCACCCTCCACAGGGACGGCGCAGCGCGGATCAGGCGCACGTCCCGCCGTACGGCGGGCTCGGGTGTGACGAGGACTTCGGACATGGTCTGCCGGCTCATCGACTCTCCTCTCCATTCGAACATACGTACGGGTTCCGACATCGCAGCGGCCCTCACCCCACGGCGGCTCCTCCCCAGCCGGCGTGCGGGGCCGTTCGTCCCCAGAAGGGCCGATCCCCGTCCAGGCGAGCGATGCCGGCGGCCATGCTGAACCCACCGCCGGCGCCTTCGGGCACGGGCGCCGGCGGTTCCGAGGAGAGTCCTCGCACGCAGAGAAGGGATGCGACATGAGCGATATGGGCGACATGATCACCGTCACGGGCAACGTGGGCACCACCCCCGAGCTGAAGCGCACGAACGCGGGCGTGGCCGTCACCACGTTCCGCCTCGCCAGAGGGCTGCGCCGATTCGACCGCGACGCCGCGGCGTGGTCGGATGCGGGGACGAGCTGGTACACCGTGTCGGTCTTCCGGGACCTCGCCGACCACGCCTTCACGTCACTGCACAAGGGCGACAGGGTGATCGTCACCGGTCGGCTGCGTGTGCGTGACTGGGAGACCTCGTCGGCGAAGGGCACCGCGGTCGAGATCGACGCGGAGGCGATCGGGCACGATCTGCGCTGGGGCACCACGACGTTCGTCAAAGCCGCGCGGCCGACGGCTCACGTCGGCAGCCGTACCTCCGCCGGGCCCGAGGACGCGTGGGCGGCGCCCGGCCTGGACGCGGGCGAGCACGAACTCGGCGCGCCGCACTCCGCCGAAGCGCCGCAGCCGCCGGCACTCCTCGAGGAGCGCACCGGTGAGGGCGGGGCGGAGCCGGAGCCGGAGACGCCGTTCTGAGCCGTTCCGAGGCTCCACCGGTGGCCGTCTAGACTCTCTCCGTGCGCCGTCACCTCGCCTCCCGCTCGTCGCTGCGGGGGTCGTCCCGCCGCACGACCGGGATGGTGGCCGTCGCCGCCGTCCTGACCGTCTCCCTCGCCGCCTGCACCCCGGGTGGCCCCGCGACGGCCCCGCCGCCGGCGGCGAGCTCGCCGGTCGCCGCACCCAGCGCGTCGAGCGCGCCCAGCGCGTCGAGCGCGCCGGAGGACTCGGAGCCGAGCGCGCCGCCGCTGGTCCCGGACGGCACGGCCGCAGACAACCTGCCGGCCTTCGCCGCGGTGACGGCGGCCGTCTGGGCCACCGATGACCGCGTCGCGGGGCGCGCCTACGTCGACGCGCTGGTGCAGGCGGGGTTCGACAGGTCCGCGATGCAGGTGACGCACGACCGCTCCACCGTGGGCGACCCGGCCGAGAGCATCCAGTTCTCCGTCCGATGGGATCAGGAGTGCCTCATCGGGCAGGTCGGTCCGGCGACCGGCGAGCCGGTGACCACGGTCATGCCCGTCCTCGCGGAGGGCACCTGCCTCGTCGGCAACACGCGCCCCATCGACTGGTGACCGGCACCGCGGACGGCGGCGGCAGTCCCGCGGTCCTGCCGCGAGCGGACGCGACGGCGCGGGCCCACACGCCCGCCGCACCGGCGGCCGGTAGGCTGGGACGCTGACGTCCGACTCCAAGGAGAACTGAATCCCGCATGGCTGAGTACATCTACTCGATGGTCCGCGCCCGCAAGGCCGTTGGAGACAAGCTGATCCTCGACGACGTCACCATGGCGTTCCTGCCCGGGGCGAAGATCGGCATGGTGGGCCCGAACGGCGCCGGAAAGTCGACGATCCTCAAGATCATGGCGGGCCTGGATCAGCCCTCGAACGGCGAGGCGAAGCTGACTCCGGGCTACTCGGTCGGCATCCTCATGCAGGAGCCGGAGCTCGACGAGACGAAGACGGTGCTGGAGAACATCCAGGACGGCATCGCGATCAAGCCCAAGCTCGACCGCTTCAATGAGATCTCGGGTCTGATGGCCGACCCCGACGCCGACTTCGACGCACTGCTGGCCGAGATGGGCACCCTGCAGGAGGAGATCGACGCAGCGGACGCGTGGGACCTCGACTCCCAGCTCGAGCAGGCGATGGACGCGCTGCGGACCCCGCCGGGCGACGCCGAGATCGGGCCACTGTCGGGCGGTGAGAAGCGCCGCGTCGCGCTCACGAAGCTCCTGCTGCAGAAGCCCGATCTGCTTCTTCTCGACGAGCCCACGAACCACCTCGACGCCGAGAGCGTGCTGTGGCTCGAGCAGCACCTGCAGAAGTACCCCGGCGCCGTGATCGCGATCACCCACGACCGGTACTTCCTCGACAACGTCGCCGAGTGGATCGCCGAAGTCGACCGTGGCCGCCTGATCGGCTACGAGGGCAACTACTCGACCTACCTCGAGAAGAAGGGCGAGCGTCTCGCGATCCAGGGCAAGAAGGACGCGAAGCTCGCCAAGCGACTCGCCGAGGAGCTCGACTGGGTGCGGTCCAACCAGAAGGGTCGTCAGGCCAAGTCCAAGGCGCGCCTGGCCCGCTATGAGGAGATGGCGGCAGAGGCCGACCGCACGCGCAAGCTCGACTTCGAGGAGATCACGATCCCCCCGGGCCCGCGCCTGGGAAGCATCGTCATCGAGGCGAAGAAGCTCCAGAAGGGCTTCGACGGGCGCTCGCTCATCGACGGGCTGACGTTCAGCCTGCCGCCGAACGGCATCGTCGGCGTCATCGGCCCGAACGGCGTCGGCAAGACGACCCTCTTCAAGACGATCGTCGGCCTGGAGCCGCTCGACGGCGGAGATCTCAAGATCGGCGAGACCGTCAAGATCAGCTACGTCGACCAGTCGCGCTCGAACATCGATCCGAACAAGACACTGTGGGAGGTCGTGTCGGACGGGCTCGACATCATCACGGTCGGCAAGACCGAGATCCCCTCGCGCGCCTACGTGTCGAAGTTCGGCTTCAAGGGTCCCGATCAGCAGAAGAAGGCCGGCGTGCTCTCGGGCGGCGAGCGCAACCGCCTCAACCTCGCGCTGACCCTCAAGGAGGGCGGCAACCTGCTGCTCCTCGACGAGCCCACGAACGACCTCGACGTCGAGACCCTGCAGTCGCTCGAGAACGCGCTCCTCGAGTTCCCCGGCTGCGCGGTGGTCATCACGCACGACCGGTGGTTCCTCGACCGCATCGCGACGCACATCCTCGCGTACGAGGGGACCGACGAGGACCCCGACCGGTGGTACTGGTTCGAGGGCAACTTCGAGGCCTACGAGGCGAACAAGGTCGAGCGGCTCGGACCCGATGCGGCGCGTCCGCACCGCACGGCGTACCGCAAGCTCACCCGTGACTGACGGCGGCGACGCGACGGTCGCGGCCGCGGCCGCGGCTCGCGACCGTCGCCTGCACATCCCCATCCACCTGAGATGGGGTGACCTCGACGCGTTCAACCACGTCAACAACACGTCGATGCTGAAACTGCTCGAAGAGGCCCGCGTGCGGGCGTTCTGGGTGCCCGAGCCTGGAGAGGACGCCCCGTCCACGGCCGTGCTCGATTCCAGCATCTTCAGCGGGATGCTGACGCTCATCGCCCGGCAGGAGATCGAGTACCTCGCCCCGGTGCCGTATCAGCGGCATCCGCTCGACGTGCAGATGTGGTTCGGCAAGCTCGGCGGCTCGAGCATCGAGGTGTGCTACGAGGTGTGCAGCCCGCTCGCGACCGCGGAAGCGAGTCAGACCGTATACGCGCGGGCCACGACGGTCATCGTCAAGGTGGATGCCGAGAGCGGACGGCCGATGCGGCTGACGACGCAGGAGCGGGAAGCCTGGGAGCCGTACCTCGGCGAGCCGATCCTCTACGCCCACCGGCGCTGACTCAGCCCTCCGGAGAGTCCTCGTCCGGCACCCGGACCATGATCTCCTGCGCGACGCTGGCCATCAGCGTGCCGTCGGCGGAGTAGATGCGCCCGGTGGCCAGTCCCCGCCCGCCCCGCGCGCTCGGGGACTCCTGCACATACAGCATCCACTCGTCCACCCTCCCGAAGCGGTGCCACCACATCGCGTGGTCGAGGCTGGCGACCTTGAGCCCACGCGTGGACCAGGCAACCCCGTGGGCGCGCAGGATCGATTCCTGGATGGTCAGGTCGCTCAGGTAGGCCAGGGCCGCACGGTGGACCGACGGCGTGTCGGGGATCGGCCGTCGCACGCGCATCCACACCGCCTGCCGGGGCACCCGTTCACCCGAGACCGTCGCGTAGATCGGCGAGGGGATGTGCCGCAGGTCGACGGGCCGATCGGTGAAGAGCCGCTTGGACATCGGATGCAGCCCCTTCAGGTGCGACTCGACGTCGGGCAGATCGTCCGGCGCGGGGACGCCGTCCGGCATCGGCGCCTGGTGATCCAGGCCGGGGTCGTCGTCCTGGAACGAGGCGATCATGGAGAAGATCGGCACGCCCTCCTGGAACGCCTGAGTGCGGCGCGTCGAGAACGAGCGGCCGTCGTGTATGCGATCGACGGAGAACGTGATGCCTTCGGTGGAGTCGCCCGGCCTGAGGAAGTACCCGTGCATGGAGTGCACGACGCGTTCCTCCGGGATCGTCCTCGACGCGGCGACGATCGACTGCGCCAGCACCTGGCCGCCGTAGACCCGGCCCAGCGGCATGTGCTGCGAGGTGCCCGTGAAGATGTCCTCCGTGGTGCGGGCGTCCGATGCGCTCAGGTCGATCACCGACAGCATCGAGGCGACGGGATCCGCCTCCGGCATGGCCTCGGCGTTCCGGTCCTGGTCCACGCTGCTCCCTCCCGGGGCGTCCGCCGCCCGCAGGTCCGCTTGGTAGCTTAGGGGCGATGTCTCCGCGCCTCCTGCTCGCCGATCCCGACTCCGCCGCCGACGCCCTCACGTTCGCCGGACGCGCCGCCCGGTTCACGGTCGAAGGGGTGAGGCTGGCCGCATCCGGCGGCGTGCTCGCCATGACGGCGGCGGCGCTCGCTCCGCGCGGCTTCGGCGATCTGACGCCCACGGTGCTCGCTCTGCGCACGCTCGCCGCCGACCCCGAGCTCGTGTGCGACCTGGTGGTGGAGGCATCCGCTCTGTCCGCGGCGGACGACGACCCGCGCGCGCTGAACCTTCCCGAGACCGCCCTGTCGCCCGCCTGGGCGGGCATCACCCCGCCGCGGACCGGCTGGGACGCCCGGCCGGGGATCGAGGCGTCGACCCTCGCCGCCACGGCGCAGGGCGGCATCGCCCGCGTCTCGGATGCGGTTCCCACGGACTCCGGCGAGGACGTCGTGCGCGCGGTGCGCGCCGCGGTGTGGGGCGCCCCCGACGAGGAGCTCGGGGGCCTGCCCGCCGGCGTGGCCTTCGCGGCCCTCAGCCTCGGCTTCATCAGCGGCGCCGAGACGGCGCGCGTGTTCGCCAGCGGTCCCTGGACGCGGGTGAGCCTCACCAGGGGTCACGTGCTGGTTCGCGGCCCGGTGGCCACCGGCCTCACGGCCGTGCGCAGAACCGGCTCGGCGTCGAGCTGACCGGACGCGGCCGATCACCGGCGCCGGGAGGCCGTTCAGACCGCCGCCGCTGCCGCACGCCCTGCGATGCGCCCGGAGAAGAGGCATCCGCCGACGAAAGTGCCTTCCAGCGCGCGATAGCCGTGGACGCCGCCGCCGCCGAAGCCGCTGGCCTCGCCCGCGGCGAACAGTCCGGGCACCGGCTCGCCGCCGGCTCCGAGGGCCCGCGACGACAGATCGGTCTCGATGCCGCCGAGCGATTTGCGCGTCAGCACGTGCAGCTTCACCGCGATGAGCGGCCCGGACTTCGGATCCAGGATGCGGTGCGGAGCCGCGGTGCGGATGAGCCGGTCGCCGCGGAAGGCGCGCGCCGACCGCAGCATGGCGATCTGCGCATCCTTGGTGAAGTCGTTCTCGACCTCGCGGTCGCGTGCCTCGACCTCGAGCCGCACGCGATCGCCGTCGAGCACCTCGCCGCCGGGAAGGGCGCGCATGCCGGCGATGAGGTCGTCCAGGTCGTCGCGGACCACGAAGTCCGCGCCCCGGTCCATGAAGGCCTGCACGGGTCCGGACGCCCCCTTGCCCAGTCGCGACGAGGCCAGCAGCCGGAGGTCTTTGCCGGTGAGGTCGGGGTTCTGCTCGCTGCCCGAGAGGGTGAACTCCTTCTCGATGATCCGCTGGGACAGCACGAACCACGAATGGTCGTACCCCGTCGCGCGCAGGTGCGAGAGGGTGCCGAGCGTGTCGAAGCCGGGGAACAGGGGCACGGGCAGACGCGAGCCGGTCGCATCCAGCCACAGCGACGAGGGGCCGGGGAGGATCCGGATGCCGTGACCCGGCCACACCGGGTCCCAGTTCTGGATGCCCTCCACGTAGTGCCACATGCGGTCGCCGTTGATGAGCCGGGCGCCGGCGGCCGACGCGATGGGCTGCATCGAGCCGTCGACGTACGCCGGGACGCCGGTCACCATCGTCTGTGGCGCGGCACCGAGGCGCGCGGGCCACCACCGGCGCACGAGGTCGTGGTTGCCGCCGATGCCGCCCGAGGCGACGATCGTCGCGCCCGCCGTGACGGCGAAGGAGTCCACCACGTCGCGGGAGCTCGCGACCCCGCGGGCGGCGCCGGAGGGCGCCAGGACGTCGCCCGTCGCACCCGTGACGACGCCGTCCTCGACGGTGAGCGAGACGACGCGGTGACGGGGGAGGATCGTGACCCTGCCGTCCGTCTCTGCGGCCTCCACCTCCGCCTGGAACGGGGCGACGAGCCCCGGGCCGGTTCCCCACGTGACGTGGAAGCGCGGCACGGAGTTGCCGGGGCCCGTCGCGGTGTAGCCGCCGCGCTCGGCCCATCCGACGATGGGGAAGAACCCCACGCCCTTCTCGCGCAGCCAGGCGCGCTTCTCGCCGTGGGCGAAGTCGAGGTACGCATCGGCCCAGCGGCGCGGCCACAGGTCCTCGTCGCGGTCGAAGCCGGCGGTGCCGAGCCAGTCCTGGCGGGCCAGCTCGATCGAGTCGCGGATGCCGAGCCGGCGCTGCTCCGGCGAGTCGATGAAGAACAGCCCCCCGAACGACCACCACGCCTGCCCGCCGAGGTTCGACCGCGGCTCCTGGTCGACGATCGTCACGCGTTTGCCCGCGGACGCGGCCTCGGCCGCGGCCACGAGGCCGGCGAGGCCCCACCCGATCACGAGGACGTCGGTGCGGTGGCTGGCAGTGGGCATGTCGACTCCTTCGTCGGCGGTGGCCTGGGTCAGCGGGACGGGTCGGGGTCCGCCGGGGGAGCGGCCGTGACGGGAAGCGATGTCGCCGCCCGCGCACCCGCGGCCGGTCCGATGCCCGACGGCTGGAAGGTGTTCACCATCGCGTGCGCCGCCCGCTGCAGGTAGTCCCACAGCGTCGCCTCGTGCAGCGGCGGCAGGTCGAGCTCGTCGACGGCCACCCGCATGTGGGCGAGCCAGCGGTCGCGCGCATCGGGATCGACGTGGAACGCGGCATGGCGCATCCGCAGCCGCGGATGCCCGCGCTGGGCACTGTACGTCGTCGGGCCGCCCCAGTACTGCTCCAGGAAGAGCGTCAGCCGCTCCTTGGCGGGCCCGAGGTCCTCCTCGGGGTACATCGGGCGCAGCACCTCGTCGTCGGCGACCCCTCGGTAGAAGGCGTCCACCAGGCGGACGAACGCCTCGTGCCCGCCGATCTCGTCGTAGAAGCTCAGCGGGACGGCCGAGGGCTCGGCGGGAGCGGGGCTGACGGGTTCGTCGGTCATGACGTTCCTCCGGGGGCGCTGCCGTCCTCGGCGTCGCCGGGCTGCGGGTTCTTCTTGGGGGTGCGCTTGGGCTTCCACACCGGTCTCTCGGCCGCAGGGGGGACCGGGGTCGGCTTGGTCTTCGGCGGGTTGGCGCCGCGCACCCGCTGCGCGCCCTCGATGCCCGTCGGCATGACGGCGGTCAGCGCGGGAAGGCTGATGCCCATCTCATCGATGGTGTGCTTGAGTCGCATGCGCAGCTCACGCGCGACGTCGTCCTTCGCGTTGGCCCGCGTCTTCATCACGAGCCGGATCACCAGTGCGTCGCCCGAGATCGACTCCAGACCCCATACCTCGGGCTGCTCGAGGATGCGCGTGCGCCACTTCGGGTCCTTCGCCAGCCCCTTGGCCGTGTCGAGCAGGGCCTGCTCGACCTCGGCGATGTCGGAGTCGACGGCGACCGAGAGGTCGATGATGACCCGCGACCACCCCTGGGAGAGGTTGCCGATGCGGGTGATCTCGCCGTTGCGCACGTACCAGAGCGTGCCGTTGACGTCCCGGACGTGCGTCACCCGGACGCTCACGTACTCCACGATCCCGGTGGCCAGGCCCAGGTCGACGACGTCGCCGATGCCCACCTGATCCTCGGCGACGATGAAGATGCCGTTGAGCACGTCCTTGACGATGTTCTGCGCACCGAACCCGAGGCCTGCGCCCACGGCGGCGGTCAGCAGCGTCAGCGACCCGAGGGCCGTCGGCGCGACGACGTTGATGACCAGCAGGATCGCGATCACGACGATGGTGACGTTGACCACGTTCTGCAGGATCGAGCCCAGCGTGCGGGTGCGCTGCACCAGCCGCACCGACGCGAGCGGGGAGCGTTCGAGCGCCTGCGTGTCGTCGACGTTGGCCTTGGACTTCGCCCCGTTCACGATCCGGTTCACGACGCGGCGGATCACGAACTTGAGGATCCAGCCGAGGATGAAGGCGCCGAGGATGATGAGCGCGATCGACAGCACGTTCCAGCCGGCGGCCACGAAGAAGTCACCGATGCCCGTCCAGAATGCGGCGTCGGTGATGCCGGGGCTTTCGGGGGCGGGGGTCTCGCCGGTGCCGGCGGCGTGGGGGGCGCTGATCATCGTGACGATCCTAACGACGGATGCCTCGGCCCTGCCTGAGAGCGGGGCCGAGGCATCCGATCGGGAACTACTGGGCGTCGCGGTCCTGGACCGACAGCGCGCGCTCGACGCCGGCGAGGTTCTCGGCGACGAGGCGACGCAGCGCCGGTGCGGCGTCGGTGTTCGCCTCGAGCCATGCGCGCGTCGCGTCGCGCAGAGCCACGTCCGCGAGGGGCGCCGGGTACAGCCCCACGATGAGGTACTGCGCGATCTGATACGTGCGCGAGTCCCAGATCGGCAGGAGCGCCTCGAAGTACTGCGGTACGAACTCTCCGAGGAGATCGCGGCTCGCCGGGTGCACGAAGCCGAGGGCCGCCGAGCGGACGATGGTGTTGGGGAGGTCGTCGCTCTCCACCAGCGACGACCACGCCGCGGCCTTGGCCGCTGCGGTCGGCAGCGCCGCCTTGGCCTGCGCGGCGAACTCGCCGCCCTTCGCGGTGTTGTCGGCGGCCAGCGCGGCCTCGATGTCGGCCTCGGTCGCGATGCCTCCGGCCGCGAGCGACACGAGCAGCTGCCACGACAGGTCCGTGTCGATCTCGAGGCCGTCGAGGGCCGCCTCGCCGTCACGCAGCCGGCGCACCGTGTCCCACTGACTCGGCGTGGCCGCCCCGGACGCGAACGCGGTGACGAACTGCAGCTGGCTGTCGCTGCCCGCCTCGGCACGCTGTGCGAGCGCCCACAGGGCGTCGGCCACCTTGGCGCGCGTCGCCTCGCGCTTCTCGGGCGCGACGTACGCGTTGGCCGCGAGCAGCAGCTGGGCGAGCGTCGTGCGCACGGTGGTCGACTCCGTCTCGGCGCCGATGTTGCGCAGCACCAGGTCGACGTAGTCGGAGGCGGATGCCTCGGCGTCGCGGGTCTGGTCCCACGCGGCGCCCCACACCAGCGAGCGGGCGAGCGGGTCGCTGATCTTGCCGAGGTGGTCGATCGCGGTCTGCAGCGACTGGGCGTCGAGGCGGATCTTCGCGTAGGCGAGGTCTTCATCGTTGAGCAGCACGAGCGCGGGACGCTTGGTGCCCTTGAGCTCCGGCACCTCGGTGAGGTCACCGTCGACGTCCAGCTCGACGTGGTGCACGCGCACCAGCGCGTCGCCCTGGAGGTCGTAGAAGCCGACGCCGAGGCGGTGGGGACGGATGGTCGGGTAGTCGGCCGGGGCGGTCTGCACGATGGCGAAGCGCGTGATCGTGCCATCGGCATCCGTCACGATCTCGGGTGCGAGCGTGTTGACGCCCGCGGTCTCGAGCCACTTCTTGGACCACGTCGACAGTTCGCGCCCGCTCGTGACCTCGAGCTCGGCGAGGAGGTCCGACAGCTCGGTGTTCGACCACTCGTGCTTCTTGAAATAGGCGGCCACGCCGGCGAAGAACGCCTCGATGCCCACCCAGGCGGCCAGCTGCTTGAGCACGGAGCCGCCCTTGGCGTAGGTGATGCCGTCGAAGTTGACCTGCACGTCCTCGAGGTCGTTGATCTGCGCGACCACGGGGTGCGTGGAGGGGAGCTGATCCTGGCGGTACGCCCAGGTCTTCTCCATCGCGTTGAAGGTGGTCCACGCCTCGGTCCACTCGGTGGCCTCGGCGGTGGCGATGGTCGAGGCCCACTCGGCGAACGACTCGTTGAGCCAGAGGTCGTTCCACCACTTCATCGTGACCAGGTCGCCGAACCACATGTGCGCGAGCTCGTGCAGGATCGTGACGACGCGACGCTCCTTGACGGCATCCGTCACCTTCGAGCGGAAGACGTACGTCTCGGTGAACGTGACCGCACCGGCGTTCTCCATCGCGCCCGCGTTGAACTCCGGCACGAAGAGCTGGTCGTACTTCGCGAACGGGTACGCGTAGTCGAACTTCGCCTCGAAGTAGGCGAAACCCTGGCGCGTCTTGTCGAAGATGTACTCCGCGTCGAGGTGCTGCCACAGGCTCTTGCGACCGTAGACGCCGAGCGGGATGACGCGGCCGGAGGCGCTCGTCAGCTCCGAGAACGTGGCCTCGTACGGACCGGCGATGAGGGCGGTGATGTAGGAGGAGATGCGCGGCGTGGGCTCGAAGCGCCAGGTCGCGCTGCCGTCGCCGTGCTTCTTGGGCTCGGGGGTGGGGGAGTTGGACACGACCTTCCACGGCTCGGGCGCGGTGACCGTGAACTGGAACGTCGCCTTGAGGTCGGGCTGCTCGAACACCGCGAACACGCGGCGCGAGTCCGGCACCTCGAACTGCGAGTACAGGTACACCTCGCCGTCCACGGGGTCGACGAATCGGTGCAGGCCCTCGCCGGTGTTGGTGTAGAGGCAGTCGGCGTCGATGACGAGCTCGTTGTCGGCGGCCAGGTCTCCCAGGGCGATGCGCGAGTCGGCGAACGCCGTCGCAGGATCGAGCGCGCGGCCGTTGAGGGTGATCTCGCGCACCTCGCGGGCGATCAGGTCGATGAACGTCGAGGCGCCGGGTGTCGCGGTGAAGCGCACGACGGTGCGCGATCCGAAGACCTCCGCGCCCTTCGTGAGGTCCAGCACGACCTCGTACGACTGCGTGTCGACGATCGCGCGGCGCTCCTGCGCCTCGATGCGGGTGAGGTTCTCTCCAGGCACTGCTTCGGCTCCCGTGGGTGAGGATGACGGATGATGTCTTGGGCCCGTTGTGCGGACACACGGTCCGGCGGACGCCGCCAGCGCTGCTGGCGCCGGCGACAACCGGTCCAGCCTACGCGGTGTGCGCGCCTGATCGCCGTCGCACGTGGCTGCGCGCGTGCTCCAGCGCGGATTCGAGCTGCGTGAACAGGTGGTTCTGGTGGCGGAGCGAGGCCAGCACGCCCACGGTGCGGAACAGTTCCTCGTGGCCGGGCTGCACGCCCTTGATCAGCACGGTGACGCCGCGGCGCTCGAGCGTCTGCACGATCTCGGTCAGCACACGCGCGCCCGTCGCATCGACCAGCTCGAGTCTGGACATCCGCAGGATCACGACGGATATCCCGCTGAGGCCCGTGATCGCCGCCGAGACGCGGTCCGCCGTGGCGAAGAAGAGCGGTCCGTCCAGCCGCACCACGGCGATGTGCTCGTCCTCCGGCATCGGCTCGCCCGGCGGCGGCTCCCGGTGCGCCGACGCCGAGCGGGACAGGGAGCGCAGCGCGAAGACGCCCGCGCACACCACGCCGATCGCGACGGCGACGATGAGGTCGAACGACACCGTCACGAGCGCGGTGATCCCGAAGGCGAGCGCGTCGGAGCGCGTCGAGCGCAGGATCGCACGCACCGTCCCCGCGTGCACCATGCGCACCGCCGTCAGCATGAGCACGCCCGCGAGGGCGGCGAGCGGGATCGCGCCGACCGGTCCTGCCGCGACGAGGACCACGCCCAGGAGCACGACGGCGTGCACGAGCGAGGCCAGCCGGGTCCGGCCGCCCGAGCGCACGTTGACGGCCGTGCGGGCGATCGCACCGGTGGCGGGCATGCCCCCGAACAGGCCCGACCCCAGCGAGGCGATGCCCTGGCCCACGAGCTCCCGGTCCGGGTCGTAGGCGCCGGTGTCGGCGAGGGAGGCGGCCACGCGGGCCGAGAGCAGGGATTCGATCGCCGCGAGGGCGGCCACTGTCACGGCGGGGGCCACGAGGTCGCCGAGCACTGCGGGGTCGAGGGAGGGCAGCGCCGGGGCGGGAAGCGATGCGGGGAGAGCGCCGATGGCGGCGAGCGGTGTCGGCAGCAGCACGGTGAGGACCGTGACGATCACGATGCCGACGAGCGAGCCGGGGATGGCGGGGTGCACGCGGGGAGCGGCGATCATGCACGTGATCACCAGGCCGGCCGCGCCGAGCGCCCACGGGACGTACGCCCAGTCCGCCGCGGCGACCGCCTCGACGGCGGCGGCGACCGCGTTGGCACTGTGCTCGCCCGCCCCTGCCGGCGCGGCCGAGACGAGGAGCGGCACCTGCTGCAGGAAGATGATCACCGCGATGCCCAGGGTGAACCCCTCGATGACCGGCCACGGGATGAACGACACCGCGCGCCCGAGCCGCAGCACGCCGGCGAGGAGGACCAGGACGCCCGCCATCACGCTGACGGCGGCCACGGCCGCCGGTCCGTGTGCGGCCACGATCGGCACGAGCACGACCACCATGGCTCCGGTCGGCCCCGAGACCTGCACGTTCGAGCCGCCGAACACCGCGGCCAGGACGCCCGCCACGATGGCCGTCACGAGGCCGGCCTCCGCCGTCAGGCCCGCGCTCACCCCGAACCCGAGTGCCAGCGGCAGCGCCACGATGCCGACGGTGACCCCCGCGACGAGGTCCGCGCTCACCCCGAACCCGAGTGCCAGCGGCAGCGCCACGATGCCGACGGTG
The DNA here is from genome assembly GCF_053619935.1 of Microbacterium sp. NPDC055455. Lineage (NCBI taxonomy): Bacteria > Bacillati > Actinomycetota > Actinomycetes > Micrococcales > Microbacteriaceae > Microbacterium > Microbacterium sp. NPDC055455. Next base: position 528,939 of record NZ_JBSHLB010000002.1, on the reverse strand, counting down.
ACCCCCGCGACGAGGTCCGCGCGCCAGCTCCGCCTCAGCCCGCGGTAGTCCGCGGCGGACGGCAGGAGCGCCCGGAGGACGGCACCCGCCCGCCGGCGTGGGCGCGCCGGCGTCGCGGCATCCGCCCCGCTCATCGGGCGGGGAGGGTCGGAAGCGAGCCGGCGTCGGCGAGGAGGTCGCGCTCGGATGCCAGCACGTCCAGGAGGAGCGCACGGGCGACCGCGAGCAGCTCGGCCACCTTGTCGTCGGCGAGCCGGTAGTACACGCGGCTCGCGCGGCGCTCGGAGTCCACCAGACGGTGGCGTCGCAGCACGGCGAGGTGCTGCGAGAGGTGCGACGGCTCCAGCCCGGTCTCGGTCTGGAGCTCGGCGACCCCCACCTCGTCGGCGGCGGACAGGATCTCGAGGATGCGGATGCGCAGCGGATGGGACAGGCCTTTGAACAGGCCCGCCTTGACCTCGTAGAGCGGACGCTGCTGACGTGTTAGCGGCATGATGAATTCATCATATCGCGCTGGGGGCCGCGCCCGCGGTGTCAGGATGGACGGGTGACGTCCTCCGAGCAGCACGTGGTCCCGTTCGCCTCTCCCGCCGCTGCGCCGGGCGCCCCGTGGGTGGAGCAGCCGGTCGCGTACGACGCCCTTCTCCTTGCGGGGTTCGGCGGCCCCGAGGGCCAGGACGACGTCATCCCGTTCCTGCGCAATGTCACCCGGGGGCGCGGCATCCCCGACGAGCGCCTCGAGGAGGTCGCGCACCACTACCGCCATTTCGGCGGGGTGAGCCCGATCAACGCGCAGAACCGCGCGCTCAAGGCGGCGCTCGAGGCGGAGCTCGCCCGCCGCGGCATCGACCTTCCGGTGTACTGGGGCAATCGCAACTGGTCGCCCTATCTGGCCGAGGCGGTGACGGATGCCGCGGCCGCCGGTCACACGCGCCTCCTCGGGCTCGCCACCAGCGCCTATTCCTCGTTCTCGAGCTGCCGGCAGTACCGCGAGGACTTCGCGCGCGTGCTGACCGAGACCCAGCTGGCGGACACGGTCACGATCGACAAGGTGCGTCAGTTCTTCGACCACCCCGGCTTCGTGCAGCCGTTCATCGACGGCGTGCGCGACGCGGTCGCCGCCTTCCTCTCCGACGGCCACGCGCCGGAGACGGTCCGCGTGCTGTTCTCGACCCACAGCATCCCGACGGCGGATGCCGAGCGCTCCGGCCCCCGCGCGGGAGACGAGCGGCACCGCGACCTGGGGGAGGGCGGCGCGTACGCCGCCCAGCACCTGGCGGTGGCGGAGGTCGTCATGGCGGCGGTCGCCGCCGAAGTGCCGGGCGCCGAGCGCATCGGGTGGGAGCTGGTGTACCAGTCGCGCTCCGGCCCGCCCACGCAGCCGTGGCTCGAGCCCGACGTCAACGACGTGATCTCCGGTCTGCCCGCGGCGGGCATCGAGGCCGTGGCGATCGTGCCGCTGGGCTTCATGAGCGACCACATGGAGGTGCTCTGGGACCTCGACACCGAGGCGATGGAGGCCGCCGCCGAGGCGGGCATCCGCGCCGTGCGCACGCCGACTCCGGGAGTGGACCCCGTCTTCGTGTCGGGGCTGATCGACCTCGTGGAGGAGCGGCTCCAGGGAACCCCCGCGACCGCCCGCGCGCACCGCACCGACCTCGGCCCGTGGTTCGACGTGTGCCGGCCCGCGTGCTGCGAGAACGTCCGGGCCGGCTTCAAGCCCGCCGCGGCGGGCATCGCCCCCTGAGGCGCGTCTTCCCGCCTCGCGTGGCTCTCTAGGATGGAGCCCATGCGCATCCACATCGCGACCGACCACGCCGGCCTCGAGTTCTCGACGCAGCTCCAGCACCACCTCGCCGCCGCCGGTCACGAGGTCGTCGACCACGGCCCCATCGAGTACGACCCGCTCGACGACTACCCGGCGTTCTGCATCCGCGCCGCCCAGGCGGTCGTGCGCGACCAGGCAGACGGCATCGAGTCCCTCGGCGTCGTGTTCGGCGGGTCCGGCAACGGCGAGCAGATCGCCGCCAATAAGGTCGTGGGGGTGCGCGCCGCCCTCGTGTGGAGCGTCGCGACGGCCGAACTCGCTCGTGAGCACAACGACGCCAATGTCATCGCGATCGGCGCCCGCCAGCACACCTTCGCCGAGGCGGCGTCGTTCATCGACCGATTCATCGCGACCCCGTTCTCGGGCGAGGAGCGCCACGCGCGGCGGATCGCCCAGCTCGCGGCCTACGAGCAGGACGGCGCGCTCGAGCCGGATCCGCGCGCCACCGCACCCGGACAGCCCGACGTCCTGGCCGCCGACGACAGCTCGTTCGACCCCGAAGCCGGCTGACCCGATGCCCGAGGGCCATTCCGTCCACCGCATCGCTCGTCAGTTCGATCGCAACGTCGTCGGCCGGCCCGTGCAGGCCTCCAGCCCGCAGGGTCGCTTCGTCGAGGGGGCCGCAGTCCTCGACGGCCGCACGGCGACCTCGGTGCGGGCCGTCGGCAAGCAGATGTTCCTCGAGTTCGACGACGACCTGTGGCTTCGCGTGCATCTGGGCATGTACGGCGCGTGGGACTTCGCGGGCGAGATCCTCGTCGACCCGACCATCGCCTCCGCGAACGGCCGCATGGGGCAGACCAACCAGCGCGGCACCGACGTCGGCGAGCCGATCCTCGACGCCGCGGGCGAGAACTCGCTGACGTCGATCGGAGCGCCCCGCCGCACGCGCGTGCACGTGCGCATGTCGGAGCAGACCACCGGGCTGGCCGACGAGGGCGACAGCTGGCCGCCGCCCGTCGTGGGGCAGGTGCGGCTCCGCCTGCTGACCGACGTCACCTGCGCCGACCTTCGCGGCCCCACCGCCTGCGAGTTGCAGACACCCGACGAGGTCGCCACCACGATCGCCAAGCTCGGACCCGACCCACTGGTGGACGACGTCGCCGAGGGGGAGGAGCGGTTCACCTCGGTCGTGCGTCGCAAGCCGACCGCGATCGGGCTGCTCCTGATGGATCAGGGCGTCGTGAGCGGGATCGGCAACGTCTATCGCGCCGAGCTGCTCTTCCGTGCGCGTCAGAACCCGCACACACCGGGCCGCGACGTGCCGGAGGAGATCGTGCGCGCCATCTGGCAGGACTGGGTGCGGCTGCTCGCGATCGGCGTGGAGACCGGTCAGATGATGACGATGGACGACCTCGACGAGCACGCCTATCGCAGGGCGATGGCCAGCCGCGACGACCGCCACTGGGTGTACCACCGCGCGGGTCTGCCGTGCCGCGTCTGCGGCACGGCGATCGTGGTCGAGGAGGCCGCCGGCCGCAAGCTCTACTGGTGCCCGGCCTGCCAGCGCTGACCGCCACGGCGTCGGGCGTCGCGCCGCGAGCGCGCCCATAGGCTGGAGCCATGCGTCAGAACCCGAGCTTCGCGATGACGGATGTGGGCGAGATCCGCCGGCTCATCGAGCACAACCCGTGGGTCACGATCGTGAGCGCCGCCGACGGGGGGCTCGTCGCCTCCCACTACGCGGTCCTGCTCGATGCCGGGCGGGACGACCTCACGATCGTCGGTCACGTGGGCAAGCCGGACGATCTCGTCCACGGTCTCGGGGACCGTGAGCTGCTCGTGGTGGTCCAGGGGCCTCACGGCTACGTCTCGCCCGGGTGGTACGGCGACACCCCGAGCGTCCCGACCTGGAACTTCGTCTCGGCGCATCTGAGCGGCATCCCGGAGCTGCTCACCGCGGAGGAGAACCTCCAGGTGCTCGAGCGGCTCGTCGCGCGATTCGAGAGCGGGATGCCGCAGCCGAGGATGATGTGGGCGCCGCCGAACGACCCCGACTACGTGCGCCGTCTCGAGCGGGGCACCGTCGGATTCCGGCTCACGCCCACGCGGGTCGTCGGCAAGCGCAAGCTGAGCCAGAACCGCCCCGACGAGATCGTCGAGAACATCATCACGCAGCTCGAAGCCGGTGGCGGCCCCTATACCGACCCGCGGCTGCCGGGCGAGATGCGCCGCGACCTCGAGACCCGTAAGGCCGCCCGGTGACGGCGGGCCGCGGCGACGTTCCCCACGTCATCGCGAATGCCCGGCTCACCGGCGCCGACCGCACCGATCCGTTCGGCGACGAGCCCGTCGACGTCCACCTCGCCGACGGCGTGGTGGCCGACATCGCCCCCGCCGGCGCCCTGCCCCGCCGCGGCCCGGTGCTCGACGCCGACGGTGGGTTCGTCGTCCCGGGGCTGTGGGACCACCACGTCCACACGGTGCAGTGGGCCCTGTCGGCGCAGCGCGCTGCTCTCGGCGACGCGGCATCCGCCGCCGAGGCTGCCTCGCTCATGAGCGCCGCAGACGTCCTCCCGGACGGACGCCGGGTGGGCGGCGGCTTCCGCGACGCGTTCTGGCCGGACGCCCCGGATCTGGCCGTGCTCGACGCCGCGACCGGCGACGTGCCGACCTACCTCGTCAACGCCGACGTGCACAGCGTGTGGCTCAACTCCGCCGCGCTGCGCCGTGAGGGCTTCGAGCCGGACGGCGTCGGCATCCTGCGCGAGGAGCCCGCATTCGAGATCTCGCGGCGCCTCAACGCCGTCGACGCGTCGGTGTCCGATCCTCTCGTCGCGCGGATGGCGCAGGATGCCGCCGCGCGCGGCGTCGTCGGGCTCGTCGACCTCGACATGGCGTGGAACGAGGACGCGTGGGTGCGTCGCCTGGCCGGTGGGTTCGACGCGCTGCGCGTCGCGTTCGGCATCTACCCGGAGTTCCTCGACCGGGCCGTCGCCGAGGGGCTGCGGACCGGCGATGCCGCGCGGGGCGCGGCATCCGATCTGGTCCGCGTGGGTCCTCTCAAGGTGATCACCGACGGATCCCTCGGCACCCGGACGGCCGCGTGCTCCCACGCCTATCCGGGCGATCCGCACGATCACGGTCTCCTCACCGTCGATCTCGCGACGCTGGTCGATCTGATGAGCCGCGCCACCGCCGCCGGCATCGCCTCCGCCATCCACGCGATCGGCGACGTCGCGAACGCGCGCGCCCTGGACGCATTCGCGGCGACCGGCGCCTGGGGCACGGTCGAGCACGCGCAGCTGGTCGCGCACGCCGACCTCCCGCGCTTCGCCCGCCTGGGCGTCGGCGCCAGCGTCCAGCCCGTTCACGCCCTCGACGACCGCGATCTCACCGACACCCTGTGGGCCGGCCAGACCGCGCAGCCCTATCCGCTGCGGGCGCTGCACGAATCGGGAGCGAACCTGCTGTTCGGATCGGATGCCCCGGTGTCGCCGCTCGACCCCTGGGCGGCGATGGCGGCGGCGGTCTTCCGGACGCGCGACGGTCGGGACCCGTGGCAGCCGCAGCAGCGGATCGACGCCGCGACGGCGCTCGGTGCCTCGACCCGCGGCGGATCCGCCGAACCCGCCCGCATCGCCCCGGGCGACGTCGCGGACCTCGCGATCTGCGAGCGCGACCCTCTGACGGCCGACGAGGCGCAGCTGCGCGGCATGCGGGTCGCCGCGACGGCGGTCGGCGGGCGCCTCACGCACATCGCGTGACGCGGGCACTCATCGGGGGTCTTCCCCCGTACGTCTTCGGGTGGATGTCGGATGCCGCAGCGCCGGCCGCGCCGGGAGGCTGGGATCATGACTTCCGAGGGAGACTCCCATGAGCACCACGATCATTGAATCCGCGCCGTTGCAGCCGCCGGCCGCGACGGCGGTCGGCAGCGGCTTCTGGGCGTCCTACGGCCGCGCGTGGGCGCGGACGCCGGGCAGCGCGCTGTACCTGCTCGTGGTCTTCGTCCTCGCCATGCTCTCGCTCAGCATCCTCGCGGTGCTCTTCTCGACGAGCGTCGGCCTCCTGATCCTCGTCGTCGGACTGCCGCTCGCCGTGCTCACCCTTCTCATCGCGCGCGGCTTCGGCGTCGCCGACCGCTTCCTGCTCCGCCTCACGGGTCTGCCCGCGATCGCAGAGCCCGAATGGAACCGCGACAGGACCGATGCGACCGGTTTCTGGATGACGCTCACACGTCCGCTCCGCAACGCGCACTACTGGGTGTACCTCGTGCACGGCATGGTCGTCAGCCCGATCATCAGCATCGTGTCGTTCGCGCTGACCACCGTGTGGCTCAGCGTGGGGCTCGGCGGCCTCACGTACTGGTTCTGGGGGCTGTTCCTGCCGCGCGACGACAGGTCGGGCCAGTGGGGGCAGTACGTCGCCGACTACCTGCCGGGGCTGTTCGGCGGCTGGTCGAGCTGGGTCCTGGAGGTGACGCTGTATCTCATCGCCGGCATCGTGTTCACGGCCACGATGCCGTGGGTGCTGGGAGGCCTGGCCCGCGGGCACCACGCCGTGGCCGCGGGCATGCTCGGCCGCTGGGACTCCGACGATCTCGCCGCGGAGGTCCGCGCCGAAGCGGCTGCGCGAGGCGCCGCGGTGCACGCCGAGGATCTCGGGCTGCGCCGCCTCGAGCGCGACATCCACGACGGGCCGCAACAGCGCCTCGTCCGACTGCAGATGGATCTCGCGGCCCTCGAGCGCCGCGCCGAGGCGGGAGACGCGGATGCCGCGGCCGACCTCGCGCGCGAGGCACGGGGGCACGCGCAGGCGGCACTGGACGAACTGCGCGCCCTGTCCAGCGGCGTCGCCCCGCCGCTGCTGCAGGATCGCGGACTCGCCGCGGCGCTCGACGCCCTCGCCGCGGGTTCGCCGCTGGCCGTCCAGGTCGACGTCGACCCCGCCATCGACCGGGCGGTGAGCCAGGAGACGGCACGAGGCGTCTACTTCGTGGTGGCCGAGCTGATGACGAACGCCGTCAAGCACTCCGGCGCCACCGCCGCGACCCTGCAGGCGTCGCTGCGGCGCGCGGCGGGCGGTGCTGCGACGCACCTGGACGTCTGGGTGGTCGACAACGGGCGCGGGGGCGCAGTGGTCACGCCGGGCCACGGCCTGGAAGGTCTTCGTGAGCGCGTCGCGGGCCTGCGGGGCGTGCTGGACGTTCGCAGCCCGATCGGCGGGCCGACATCGGTCGGCGCCCACGTCCCCCTGGCGGGCACGCCGTGACCGCTTCGGCCTCTGAGGCGACGGGCGCCTCCGGCCCGCTCCGCGTCGTGCTGTTCGAGGACTCGCTCCTCCTGCGCGAGGGCCTGGTGAGACTCTTCGACGAGGCCGGCTACCTCACCGCCGGGGCATGGGGCGACGCGCAGGATGTGGTGGCGCGCGTGCGCGACGCGCAGGCGGATGTCGCGATCCTCGACGTGCGCCTGCCGCCGGGGTTCCGCGATGAGGGCATCCGGGCTGCGCTCGACGTGCGGGCGGCGCTTCCCGGTGTCGGCATCCTGGTGCTCAGCCAATACGTCGAGGCGGTGTACGCCCGCGAGCTGCTGGCCGGCGGCGAAGGGGGCGTCGGCTACCTGCTCAAAGACCGGGTGACCTCGCTCGAGGAGTTCACCGACGCCGTGCGGCGCGTGCGGGAGCGGGGCACCGTGCTCGATCCGGTCGTCGTGCAGGCTCTGCTGTCCGCGCGTCCCGACCCGCTCTCGAGCCTCACGCCGCGGGAGCGGGACGTGCTGACGCTGATGGCCGAGGGACGCAGCAACGGGAGCATCGCCGAGCGTCTGTTCATCGGGGTGGGCGCTGTCGAGAAGAACATCAGCGCGATCTTCGCCAAGCTCGGCCTGGAGGAATCGGGCACCGAGCACCGGCGGGTGCTCGCCGTCCTCGCGTTCCTGCAGAGCCCCTGACGACGAGAGCCCCCGGGAATCCCCGAGGGCTCTCGTCACAGGTCCGGCGTCACTCGGCGAGGTGCGCGAAGAGGAACCAGCGGTCCTTCTCGAGCGACTCCTTGATGCCGATCGCGATGTCCTGGCTCGTGAGGTCGAACTCGTCCAGGCCGTCGATCGCCGCCTGGACGTCGGCGATGACGGCATCCATGTCGGTGATGACGTTGCGGATGAGCGCCTCCCACTGCGTGAAGCCCGCCGGCACCGCGCTGGCGGTCTTCTGCGCCACCGTGGCGACCCGCGCGTCGATCGGCAGCCCCAGGGCGACGATCCGCTCGGCGGCCTGGTCGGCGCCGTCCTGCGCGTGGGCGACCACGGAGTCGAGCAGCTCGTGGATCGCGATGAAGTTCGCGCCGCGCACATTCCAGTGCGCCTGCTTGCCGTTGACGGCGAGCGCCTGCAGACCCAGTACGACGGGAGCGAGGAACTGCGCGGTCGCGGCGGCGACGTCGGGGTTTGCAGCGGTGGCGGGGGTGGTCTGGGTGTTCGACATGTCTGGCCTCCATCGTTCGGAGGGTCGCTCAGCTGGGCGATCGGCCTCCAATGACTGCAACGGTACTCAGCGGGAGTCATTCCGCAAGCAAGTGAAGGCTGGGCTAAACAGCTGCCTCCGGGCCCGTCGGTTCGGGTGCGGCGACCACAGCGGCTAACGTCGATTCGTGCCTTCCGCCGATCACGACCTCGGACCGCAGCATCTGGGCGATCCCGCCAAGACCGTGACGCGCGAGCCGCGCGACCGCTGCCCGGAGCACGCGGAGCCGTCGCGCTTCCTGCCGCACGTGCAGGGTCTTCGCGCGATCGCCGTGCTCTGCGTCGTGCTCTACCACTTCTGGCCCGGCCGTGTCACCGGCGGCTACATCGGCGTCGACATCTTCTTCGTCATCTCGGGCTTCCTCATCACGTCCCACTTGATGCGGGAGCTCACGGCGACCGGCACCGTCCGTCTCGGCCAGTTCTGGGCCCGCCGCGCAAGACGCCTGCTCCCCGCATCGCTCCTGGTGCTGCTGTTCTGCGCCGTCGTGGTGATGTCGCCGTACCTCATGCCCACGTCGGCGCTGCCGAACGAGGTGCGAGAGATCCTGGCGTCGACGTTCTACGTCGAGAACTGGTACCTGGCGCTCAACTCCGCCGACTATCTCAACCACGGCGGCGATCCGACGACGGTCCAGCACTACTGGTCGCTGTCGCTGGAAGAGCAGTTCTACGTGATGTGGCCGCTCATCATGCTGCTGGCCGCCTGGGTCGCGGTGAAGTGGTTCCGCGGCGCGCGTCGGCGGGCGATCATCGTGGCGCTCGGGCTCGTGACGGCCGTCTCGTTCGTGTTCTGCGTCGTCTTCACGATCACCGACCCCGCACCTGCCTACTTCGTGACGTTCGGCCGCATGTGGCAGTTCGGCGTCGGCGCGCTCATCGCCCTCGTCCCGCTGCTGCGCGTGCGCCACGCCGTCGGGAGCTTCCTGCTGGGCTGGGCGGGCATCGCCGCGCTCCTCTACGCGACCTTCACATTCGACGGGCAGACGCCCTTCCCCGGCTATATGGCCGCTGTTCCCACGCTCGGCGCTGCGGCCGTCATCGCCGCGTCCAACACCGACCGCTGGTGGTATCCGACGAGGATCCTCTCGATCCGTCCCGCTCAGTTCGTCGGCGACATCTCGTACTCGCTGTACCTGTGGCACTGGCCGCTCATCGTCATCGCGCCGTCGGTGCCGTTCTGGGGACTGACGATCTACCACCGCGTGTCGCTGCTGGTGCTGTGCTTCGTGCTCGCGTGGCTCACGAAGCGGTTCGTCGAGGATCCGGTCCGCGGCTGGAAGGTGCTCACGCGGCGTCCGGCGCGGGTGACGCTGTGGTCGTCGCTGGCCGGCATGGTCGTCGTCGCCCTGGTCGCGGGCACCGCGTGGTTCGCGAACGCACCGCTGTACGAACGGGGTACGCGCGACATCGCCGAGCTGCAGCAGAATCCGCCGGAGTGCTTCGGTGCGGCATCCGTCCTCGATCCCTCGTGCGCGGACGCCGCGTTCGGCGACACGATCCTGCCGGCACCCGGCTTCGCGGGCATCGACCGGCCGGCCGACGAGCAGTGCTTCGTGCAGCTCACCGACTCGCGCCCGGTGTCGTGCACGTTCGGCTCGGACGACCCAGACGCTCCGCAGGTGGCGCTGATCGGCGACAGTCACGCCTATCAGCTGCTCTCGACGTTCCAGCGGATGGCGGAGGACAACGGGTGGCAGCTCGTCACCTGGTTCAAGGGGGCGTGTCCGTGGAACACGACCCCGCTGTCGACCCCCGGCGCCTTCGGCGCCGCGTGCACCGAATGGCGGGAGCGCGTCCAGCGGGCGATCGACGACGCAGACCTCGACGCCGTCTTCACCGCGGCCATCGCGACGACCCCGTATTCGCCGGCCGGCTTCGACTCGGCCCACGACGCGGCCGTCGCGGGCTACCGCGACGCGTGGAGCACCGTGACGGAGCGCGGCATCCCCGTCATCACCGTCGTCGACAACCCGGTGTGGGAGACGGATCCGAACAAGTGCCTGCGCACCCGCGACACGTCCGAGTGCGACGCCGCCCGATCGGACGTGCTGGTGGCCGACGATCCGCTCCGCGACGCGGCATCCGGCCTCGACGCGGTCACGCTGCTCGACTTCACCGACGTCTTCTGCGCGTCGGAAACCTGTGCACCGGTCGTCGGCGGTGCGAACGTCTACCGGGACCAGGATCACCTCACGGTGACCTTCGCCGACACCCTCGCGCCCTGGTACACCGAGGCCATCCAGACGGCACTGGCCAATAGGGTCGGATCATGACGGTCGCACCCGGAGCATCAGTCCTCTCTGCCGCGGGCAGGACGCCCGACCTGCACCCCACCGCCTTCGTCGCCGCCGGTGCACGCGTCGTCGGGGGAGTCACCCTCGCCGAGGGCGCGAGCGTCTGGTACAACGCGGTCCTCCGCGCCGACGGCGACACCATCACGGTCGGGCGCAACAGCAACCTGCAGGACAACGTGTCGGTCCACGTCGACGCCGGCAGGCCCGTCGTGATCGGCGAGAGCGTCTCGGTCGGCCACAACGCCGTCGTCCACGGCTGCACGATCGGCGACGGCTCGCTGATCGGCATGGGCGCCGTCGTCCTCAACGGCGCGAGGATCGGCGACGGATGCCTCGTCGCCGGCGGCGCCGTCGTGCTGGAGGGCTCCGAGATCCCCGACGGCTCGCTCGTGGCCGGCGTGCCGGCGAAGGTGCGCCGCGCGCTCACCGCCGAGGAGCGCGCCGGACTGCTGCGCAACGCCGAGCATTATCTCGCCCACGTGGAGGAGCATCGCGACGCGACCCCCGTCGGCTGACGGGTCGAGGCGACGGCTCAGCTCTTCGCCGGCGGGTGGTGCGTGCCGCGGTGCACCTCGTACAGCCGCACGTGTCCCGGCCACTCCGGGTCGTTCTCGATCGGGAGGTCGTCCATGAAGAGGCGGATCACGTGGGCGAGCTGGCCGGGGTGGCTGAAGTTGATCGCGTGCGCCGCCCCCTCCAGCAGCACGATGAGGACGTGACTGTCGGTCTGGCTCGCGATCTCGTCGATGCGATGCGCGTGGGGCAGCAGCGGGTCGCGCTGACCGAGCACGACCAGCGTCGGGATGCGGAGCTCGAGCAGGCGCTCGAGCGACGGGTACTGCGTGAGCGCGCGGAACATGCGCATCGTGCTGGGCACGCCGAAGCGCACGTAGTCCGGCACGGCGACCCGCGCCATGCGGGTCGGCTCGCGCGGCGCGTCGGCCGACAGCTGCCGGATGGCACGGCGCAGCGGCTGATTGAACAGTCCGCCGGCGGGGGACACCAGCACCGCGCGGTCGACACGCTCGGGGTAGCGGTGCGCACACTCGATGATCACGGGGCAGCCCATCGAGTTGCCGACCAGCGTGGCCTTCCGGACGCCGCGATCATCGAGGAAGTCGACGGCGGCGCGCGCGAGATCGGGGATGTCGAGCATGTCCCGCCGCTTGCCGCTGCGCCCGAACCCCGGCAGGTCGGGGACGTACGTGTGGAACTCGTCCGCGAGCCGCTCCGCCGTCGGGAGGAGGTAGCGCCCCGAGAGACCGAAGCCGTGGATGTGCGCCATCACCCGGGCATCCGGCGGTGCATGCGGCGACTCGCGGTAGAACACGTCGACGTCGTCGATCCGCGTCCACCGCTCGGCGAGCGTCGACGCGGGCCGGCGGGGGAGCTTGCGCGCCTGCGGCGACTGTGGCGTCGACCTGCGGTTGCCCATCGCGCCTCCTGAGCGGGGAACGGTGCTCATGCCAGTCTGCCCCTGGGCCGGACGCCCGCGATAGCGCAGATCGCGTGAATGCAGAAGCCCCGAGCACGGCAGGCTGTCGGCCGACCGCTCGGGGCATCGGAGGGGATGACGGGAATCGAACCCGCACCATCAGTTTGGAAGACTGAGGCTCTACCATTGAGCTACATCCCCGTGCGCCCGCTGACGGGCACCGACCAATCGTAGTACATCGCGATGGACATCCCGTTCCGAGTCGATCCAGACGCGCGGCCGAGAGAGGACGCCGCGATGGAGCGCACGGGCAGACAGGTGGTCGAGGATCTCGTCGCGACGTTGAACGCGGGCGTGGTCGCCGGCATGGACGATCTGTTCCACGACGATGCCGTCATGGAGTGGCCGCAGTCGGGGGAGCGGATCGTCGGGGCGGACAACCGGCGTGCGGTCTACGGGTCGTTCCCGCGGCTTCCGGCGATCTCGCCGCGACGGCTGGTGGGCGACGGCGACCTGTGGGTGCTGCAGGCCGACCTGGACTACGGCGACGGCGATCCGTACCAGACGGTGTTCGTGTTCGAGATGCGCGACGGCCGCATCGCGAAGGAGACCGCGTACTGGACGAAGCCCTTCCCTGCCCCCGACTGGCGGGCGCAGTGGGTCCAGCGGATGTGAGGGCTGCGCAGGAACCGACCGGCTCGGTCGGCTAGACTTCTCGGGGCCGAACGGCGCGCGCACGCGTGCGAACCCGCCCGGGGCGTAGCTCAGCTTGGTAGAGCGCCCGCTTTGGGAGCGGGAGGCCGCAGGTTCAAATCCTGTCGCCCCGACATCACGGCCACGGAATTTCCGAACCCAGACCTTCAGCCCGCCGCGTCCTCGCGCGGTCCGATAGAGGAGAAGTAACAGGCATGGTGAACAGCACCGTCGAGAAGCTCAGCCCGACCAGGGTCAAGCTGCACATCACGGTCAGCCCCGACGAGCTGGGGCCCTCGATCAAGCACGCGTACGAGCACATCGCGCAGGACGTGCAGATCCCCGGCTTCCGCAAGGGCAAGGTCCCGGCGCCCATCATCGACCAGCGCATCGGCCGCGTGGCCGTGCTCGAGCACGCCGTCAGCGAGGGGCTGGACACCTTCTACCGCGAGGCCGTCGCCGCCAACGAGCTGCGCGTCCTCGGGCGGCCGTCGGCCGAGGTCACCGAGTGGCCGAACGAGAAGGACTTCTCGGGCGACCTCGAGGTCGAGGTCGAGGTCGACGTCCGTCCCGAGTTCGAGCTGCCGTCCTTCGAGGGCACGACGGTCGAGGTCGACGCGGTCGAGGTCGACGAGGCCGCCGTCGACGAGGAGCTGGACCGCCTGCGCGCGCGCTTCGGCACGCTCGTCACCGTCGACCGCCCCGCCGCGACCGGCGACTTCGTGGAGCTCGATCTCGTCGCGACCATCGACGGCGCCGAGATCGACCGCGCCGAGGGCGTGTCGTACGAGGTCGGCTCGGGTGAGCTCCTCGAGGGCATCGACGAGGCCATCGACTCGCTCACCGCGGGCGAGGACACCACGTTCCGCTCCAAGCTCGTCGGCGGCGACCACGCCGGCGAGGAGGCCGAGGTGTCTGTGACGGTCAAGGCCGTCAAGGAGCGCGAGCTTCCCGAGGCGGACGACGACTTCGCCCAGATCGCGAGCGAGTTCGACACCATCGGCGAGCTGCGCGACAGCCTCAAGGAGCGCGTCGGCCAGCAGGGCGCCTTCACGCAGGGCTCCGCCGCGCGCGACAAGCTGATCGAGACGCTGCTGGAGCAGGTCGAGATCCCCGTGCCGCCGCAGCTCATCGAGGACGAGGTGCACAACCACCTCGAGGGCGAGGGCCGCCTCGAGGACGACGTGCACCGCGCGGAGGTCGCCGAGGCGAGCGAGAAGCAGTTCAAGACGCAGATGCTGCTCGACAAGATCGCCGAGACGGTCAACGTGCAGGTCTCCCAGGACGAGCTCACGCAGTACCTCGTGCAGTCGGCAGCGCAGTACGGCATGGCTCCGCAGGATTTCGTCAACGCGCTGCAGGAGGGCAACCAGCTTCCCGCCATCGTCGGCGAGGTCGCCCGCAACAAGGCGCTGGCCGTCGCCCTCGGCAAGGTGAAGGTCGTCGACACGAACGGCGAGCCGGTGGACCTCACGGGCTTCGTGGCTGTCGAGGACGAGGCGGAAGGCGAGGACGAGGTCGCCGAGGAGCAGGCGACGACGGATGCCGACGCCGAGGCCGCCGAGAAGCCGGCCAAGAAGGCCCCCGCGCGCAAGACCGCCGCCAAGAAGGCCGACGCCGACGCCGAGAAGGCTCCCGCGAAGAAGGCACCGGCCAAGAAGGCTCCGGCCAAGAAGGCTGCCGCAGAGAAGGCTGCCGCAGAGAAGGAGTGACGCCCGCTCCTCTCGGTGCTCGCACCGAGACCGGGTGACGAGGAGGACGGATGCCGCGGCATCCGTCCTCTTCTCGTTCCGCCCGATCTGCCCAGGGCGAACACGCGCGGGTCGCTCGCGGCGCCCCGGTAGATTCGATGGCGACCCAAGGAAACAGGAGTACACATGGCCGAACCACTTGTCGCGACCAGCGTCTTCGACCGGCTGCTGAAGGACCGCATCATCTGGCTGGGGTCGGAGGTGCGTGACGACAACGCCAACGAGATCTGCGCCAAGATCCTGCTTCTCGCCGCGGAGGACTCCGAGAAGGACATCTACCTCTACATCAACTCGCCGGGTGGCTCGATCACCGCCGGCATGGCGATCTACGACACGATGCAGTTCGTGCCGAACGACATCGTCACCGTCGGCATCGGCATGGCGGCCTCGATGGGCCAGCTGCTGCTCACCGCAGGCACCAAGGGCAAGCGCTACATCACCCCCAATGCCCGCGTGCTGCTCCACCAGCCGCACGGCGGCTTCGGCGGCACCGCCAGCGATATCCAGACGCAGGCGCAGCTGATCCTCGACATGAAGAAGCGCCTCGCCGAGATCACCGCCGCGCAGACCGGGAAGTCGGTCGAGCAGATCAACGCCGACGGCGACCGCGACCGCTGGTTCTCGGCCGAGGAGGCGCTCGAGTACGGCTTCGTCGACCACATCCGCGAGTCCGCCACCGATGTCATCGGCGGCGGCGGCACGGCGAACTGACGGCTTCGAAGGCGAAAGAGAGAGAACCCGAATGCAGACCCCCACCTTCGGACCCAGCGCCCCGCAGGGGCTCCAGATGCCCGGCAGCCGCTACATCCTGCCGCAGTTCGAGGAGCGCACGGCCTACGGCTACAAGCGCCAGGACCCGTACAACAAGCTCTTCGAGGACCGCGTCATCTTCCTGGGTGTCCAGGTCGACGACGCGTCAGCCGATGACGTGATGGCCCAGCTCCTCGTGCTCGAGAGCCAGGACCCCGATCGCGACATCATCATGTACATCAACTCGCCCGGCGGCTCGTTCACGGCGATGACCGCGATCTACGACACCATGCAGTACGTGTCGCCGCAGATCCAGACCGTGGTGCTCGGCCAGGCCGCGTCCGCTGCGGCCGTGCTGCTCGCGGCCGGCGCGCCGGGCAAGCGCCTGGCGCTGCCGAACGCGCGCATCCTCATCCACCAGCCCGCGATGGGCGAGGCCGGCCACGGCCAGGCGTCGGACATCGAGATCCAGGCGCAGGAGATCATGCGCATGCGCACCTGGCTCGAGCAGACGCTCGCGAAGCACTCGAACAAGTCGGTCGAGGAGGTCAACAAGGACATCGACCGCGACAAGATCCTCTCCGCCGAGGAGTCGGTCGCGTACGGCCTCGTCGACCAGGTGCTCACCACGCGCAAGCGGGGTCAGCAGGCCGCGCTCACGAAGTAGGGCTGCGTTCCGCGCCGGGCGCCCCGCCATCCGCACGTCGGGTGGCGGGGCGCTTCGTCGTCCGGTGTCCGCTGAGCGCGAACCGCGGCCGTCCACAACGTGCGTCGCAATGCCGCCGCTTGTCGGCCCCACCTATTAGGCTCGGAGACAGCTGGGGGCTTCCCCGGCGGTGACGAGGAGGAGCCGCATGGCACGCATCGGTGAGAGCGCCGACCTGTTCAAGTGCTCCTTCTGCGGCAAGAGCCAGAAGCAGGTCCAGCAGCTGATCGCGGGTCCCGGCGTCTACATCTGCGACGAATGCGTCGAACTGTGCAACGAGATCATCGAAGAGCGCATGGCCGAGTCCTCGTCGGGCGTGGTCGCCGACTTCGATCTGCCGAAGCCGCGTGAGATCTTCGCGTTCCTCGAGGAGTACGTCGTCGGCCAGCACGACGCCAAGCGGGCGCTGTCGGTCGCGGTGTACAACCACTACAAGCGCGTGCGCGCGCATGGCACCATCCAGTCGGCCGAGCAGCGCGCCGACGAGATCGAGATCGCCAAGAGCAACATCCTGCTGCTCGGGCCCACCGGCTGCGGCAAGACCTACCTCGCCCAGACCCTCGCCAAGCGCCTGAACGTGCCCTTCGCGGTCGCCGACGCCACCGCGCTGACCGAGGCGGGCTACGTCGGCGAAGACGTCGAGAACATCCTCCTCAAGCTCCTGCAGGCCGCGGACTTCGACACGAAGCGCGCCGAGACCGGCATCATCTACATCGACGAGGTCGACAAGATCGCCCGCAAGGCCGAGAACCCCTCCATCACGCGCGACGTGTCGGGGGAGGGCGTTCAGCAGGCGCTGCTGAAGATCCTCGAGGGCACGGTCGCGTCCGTTCCGCCGCAGGGCGGCCGCAAGCACCCGCACCAGGAGTTCATCCAGATCGACACCACGAACGTGCTGTTCATCGTGGCCGGCGCGTTCGCGGGACTGGAAGACATCATCTCGTCGCGCGTGGGCAAGCACGGCGTCGGCTTCGGCGCCCCGCTCCACGACAAGGGCGACGATCTCAGCCTGTTCAGCGAGGTGCGGCCCGAGGACCTGCACAAGTTCGGCCTCATCCCCGAGTTCATCGGGCGTCTGCCTGTGGTCGCATCGGTCTCGCCGCTCGACCAGGAGGCCCTCATGGAGATCCTCGTCGAGCCGAAGAACGCCCTGGTCAAGCAGTACCAGCGCATGTTCGAGCTCGACGGCGTCTCGCTCGAGTTCGAGCGCGAGGCGCTCGAGGCGATCGCAGATCTCGCCGTGGCGCGCAAGACCGGTGCCCGGGGACTCCGCGCGATCCTCGAGGACGTGCTCGGGCCGATCATGTTCGAGATCCCGTCCACCGACGACGTCGACAAGGTGGTCGTGACCCGCGCCGCGGTCGACGAGGGCGCCGCCCCCACGCTGGTGCTGCGGGAGAAGCGCAAGAGCGCCTGATCGCGACCGGTCTGCGGGACTGCGGGCTGACAGGGACGCCGTACGCGTGGCTGTCGGGGGTGGCCGATAGCGTCGGCGTGTGACCGCGCGCCCCTTCTCGATCCACATCCCCGACGTTCAGCTGGCCGATCTGCGCGAGCGTCTCGATCGGTTCCGGCCGTTGCCGGATTCGCCGCGTCGGCCGGAGGCCGGCATGAGCGCCGACTACCTCGCGGATCTCGTCGCAACCTGGCGCACGTGGGACTGGCGAGCCCGCGAGGCCTGGCTCAACCGGCATCCCCAGTTCCTCGCAGACATCGGCGACAGCACCGTCCACTTCGCGCATCTGCGCTCCGGACGCGACGACGCGCCGGCGCTGCTCGTGATGCACGGCTGGCCGCACACCTTCGCGCTGCAGCTCGATTTCGCCGACCTGCTGCCTGACTTCCACGTCGTGGCGCCGAGCTTCCCGGGCTTCGCGTACTCCTCCGCCTACTCCGAGGGCCCCGTCACCGAGGTCCGCCTCGCGGCAACGATGCACGCGCTCATGACGGAGGTGCTGGGCTACGACAGGTACCTCACCTACGGCGAGGACGTCTCGGCCAACGTGAACGATCTGATCGCGGGCTCGTATCCCGACGCGGTGGCCGGCGTCATCGTGACCCACTCCCATTTCCCGTCGATGGCCGAGCGAGCGGAGCTGACGGCGCCCGACGAGGTGGCGTTCTTCTCACGCCTCGAGCAGTGGGGCGGCGCCAACGGCGCGTACGGCCACGTGCAGGCGACGCGACCCGACACGCTGGCGGCCGCACTGAACGACTCTCCGGCGGGGCTGGTCGCGTGGCTGGCGGAGAAGCTCGTCGAGTGGAGCGACACGCCCGCAGGCGATCCACGGGCCGTCGAACGCCGGATCTCGCGCGACCGCATCCTCACCGAGGCGATGGTCTACTGGACCACGCAGACCATCGGCTCTTCGTTCCGCCCTTACTACGAGGGGGCCGACCAGCCCGAAGAGATGCCACCGGTCGTGGTTCCGGCATCCGTCCACATCCAGCGCCACGAGGGCGACTACCCCGAATCACTGGCGCGCCGCTTCTACCGCGATCTGCGGGTCTTCGAGCGTCTCGAAGAGGGCGGGCACTTCGCGGTGGGGGAGGTGCCCGCCGTGATGGCCGCACGGGTGCGAGCTTTCGCCCGGAGCTTGGGCATGCTCTGAGGCACAGCTGACCGGAGCGGCGCGGCGACGGGCTCGACTCGCCGGCACGACCCGGGACTGGCCGGTTCGGGCCACCGGCGAATGGCCCGACCGTGCGACGCGGGCGGGCCGCCCTCGCACGTTCACTTGTGAGCATGTCAGCTCTCATCATCTCGCTTCACTCTCCGTCGACATCCGTCGAGACGCACGCATTCGGCTCGGATGACGGGCATGGCGCGCGTCCGGTCGGGACCGTCCTCATCGAGCGCCACCTCAACGGCCCCCGCGGCTCCGCCAACGGCGGGTTCGCGGCCGGCTCCATCGCGCAGCACGTCGACGGCGACACCGTGTCCGTCGTCCTGCAGAGCCCCGTCCCGCTCGGTCGGTCGCTCGGCGTCTTCGACGACGGCGCGGGCGGCGTGGTCGTCCGCGACCGGCGCAAGGACGTCGCGAGGGCGCATCCCGGCGCCCTGGTCGCCGCCGCCGCTCCGCTCGCACCCTCGTTCGCCGACGCCGTGCACGCGCGGGAGCGGCATCCGCTCGTCGGCGTGCGTCACGCGCTCTCGGACTGCGTCGTCTGCGGGCCGCGCCGGGCCGACGGCATGCACGTGACCCCCGGCCCCGTCGTCGGCCACGACGACCGGCTGGCGGCGCCGTGGACCGTGTCGGGCGCGTTCGCCCACGCGGGGCTCGCCTGGTATCCGGCGGTCTGGGCGGCGCTCGACTGCACCAGCTATCCGGCCGCGGCGCTCGAGCAGGGCATCCTCTGTCTCCTCGGCACGATGACCGCTCGTGTCGACCGCCGACCGCGCGTCGGCGAGCACCTCGTCGTGCACAGCTGGACGCGCGAAGCCCGCGGTCGTCGCTACGAGACGTCCGTCGCGATGGTAGACGCGCGTGGCGACGAGATCGCCCGCGCCGACGCGACCTGGATCGCCCTCAGGCATCAGAAGGCTGCGGCCGTGGCGAGCCGGCTGCGCTGAACCACCACCGGGATGGCCGGTTCCGGCCATCCCGCCCGATCCGCAATGGCAGATCCTGCCGATGCCGTCCACCGGCTCTGCCGGGTGGACTGTCCACCAGACGCGGGCATGCGCCCGGCGTCGCACCAGAAAGGAATCCGAATGTCCACCACCACGATCCTCGACCGCGCGGACGCGCTGTCAGAGCCGGTCATCATCGGCCCCGACGAGCAGGCGGCGGCACTCACGCAGCGCCTGCTGGAATCCGTCGGCCCCGCCCTCGAGCTGCTCACCATCGAGCTCGGACACCGGCTGGGCCTGTACGCCGCCATCGACGCCGCCGGCGGGGTCACGGCGCACGACCTGGCGGGCCTCACCGGATACGGTGAGCGTCAGCTGCGCGAGTGGCTCGACCAGCAGGCGATCGCCGGGATCCTCGAGAGCGAGGCGGGGACACGGCGGCGCTATCGGCTTCCGGCCGCGCATCGAGCGGTCCTGCTCGATCCGACGTCGCCCGTGCACGGTGCGGGGCTCGCCTCGATGTTCGCCGGCATCGCCTCGGCGTTCGATGCGGTCGCAGAGTCGTTCACCGCCGACGGCGCCGTGAGCTTCGCCCGCTTCGGCGCCCCCGTGCGCAACGGCCTGGAGGTCATCTACCGACCGGGCTACACGCACGCGCTGCCGTCGTGGCTCGAGCAGCTGCCCGACATCGAGTCTCAACTCGAGGCGGGCGGGACGATCGTCGACGCCGGTTGCGGCACCGGCTGGTCCACCATCGCCCTCGCCCGGCGTTTCCCGCGGGCTGTCGTCCTCGGCGTCGACCTCGATGCCGCGTCGATCGAGGAGGCGCGACGCAACGCCGAGACGGCGGGGGTCGCGGACCGCGTGCGCTTCGAGTGCGCCGACGTCGGCGACGACGCCGCGCTCCGGGCGCTGGTGGGCGGGCCGGCGACGCTGGTCACGGTCTTCCTCGCACTCCACGACATGAACGATCCGCAGCGGGCCCTGTCGTCGCTCGCCGGACTGCTCGCCCCCGGCGGCGCGGTCCTCATCGGGGACGCCAAGGTCGAGGACGAGTTCCTCGCGCCTGCCGGGCCGCTCGACCGGATGTTCTCGGCGTTCAGCGTGCTCCACTGCCTGCCCGCCACCCTCGCCGAGGGCAGCGGCCACGCCCACGGCACCGTGCTGCGCGCGCCGACCGTCATGGCCTGGAGTGCTGCGGCGGGGCTGCGACGCGCCGAACGCCTGCCGATCGAGCACCCGGCCTGGTCGTTCTACCGGCTGGACGCGTGACCGCGCTGCCCGCACCGACCCTCCGTGCGCCGCGGTCCGGCCCGCTCCCGGCGGGCCGGACCGTGGCCCATACTGATGTCGTGTCCACCCCCATCGACGTCCGGTATGCCTGGTCGGGCTCCGACGATGTCGCCTGGTCGCAGCTCGGCGACGGCGCACCGGTGCTGGTCGGCGGCTGGTGGATGAGCCACCTCGAGCGCGACTGGGAGTATGAGCCTTTCCGCCGGTTCGTCCAGGCGATGGCCCGCCACCGTCGTGTCATCCGGATGGACCCTCCGGGCAGCGGACTCTCGCGTTCCCGCACCGGCACCCCTGACACGCTGGAGCCGCACGTCGACGCGATGAAGGCGGTCCTCGACGCTGCCGACGCCGAGCAGGCGACGCTCTTCGCCGGCTCGTCGGGGTGCGCCGTCGCGGTCGCGTTCGCCGCACGCCACCCCGAGCGCGTGCGCCGGCTCATCCTGGCCGGCGCTTACCTCGACGGGGCCTCGATCGCGTCGGCGGGGGATCGGGCGGCGCTGGTCGACCTCGTCCGCAGCAGCTGGGGGGTGAGCTCGCGGGTGATGTCCGACATCTTCTACCCGGACGCGACGGCGGAGCAGCGCCGCGCGTATGCGCGCCATCAGCGCTCCACCGCGACGGCGGAGTCGGCCGCCGCCGGCCTCGAGGCGGTGTACTCGTTCGACGCGCGCGCCGACGCAGCCGCCGTGACGGCGCCCACTCTCGTGCTGCACCGCCGCGGCGACCGGGCCATCCGCCTCGCGCTCGGCACGGCCACGGCGTCCGCCATCCCCGGCGCGCATCTGGAGGTGCTCGACGGCTCCGACCACCATCCGTGGCACGGCGACTCATCTGCCTTCCTGAGGCGCGCCCTCGCGTTCGACGGCGTCCCGGAGGCCGCGCTGGCGGGCGACCTTGTGAAAGCTCCCCCTGCCGAGCCTGGCGCTCGCGAGGCCGATTCGCCCATCTCTGGCCGCGAACTCGAGGTCCTGCTGCTCGTGTCACAGGGCCTCACCGACGCCCAGATCGCCGCGGAGCTGTTCCTGAGTGTGCACACGGTGCACCGGCACGTGGCGAATGCGCGCACCAAGCTCGGCGTGCCCTCGCGGGCGGCCGCCGCGGCGTGGGCGGTCTCGCACCGGGACGGCGTCTAGCCTGCGAGACCCCGGCGCTCGAGGAGCGGCTGGGTGTCGGCATCCCGGCCCCGGAAGTCGCGGTACGCCTCCAGCGGGTCCTTGGAACCGCCGACGCCGAGCAGGCGATCACGGAAGCGATCGCCGTTCTCACGGCGCAGGCCGCCGTTCTCGCGGAACCATTCGACCGTGTCGGCGTCGAGCACCTCGCTCCAGATGTAGGAGTAGTACCCCGCGCTGTACCCGCCCGAGAACACGTGGGCGAAGTAGGTGGACGAGTAGCGTGTCGGCACCGCCGGGTTGTCCAGCCCGATGTCGGCGAGGGCGGATGCCTCGAACGCGGCGACGTCCAGGTCCGCCGCGGCGTCCTGGACCGAGAGCGAGTGCCACGCCTGGTCGAGCCACGCCGCGGCCAGGTATTCGCTCGTCGCGAAGCCCTGGTTGAAGGCCTCGGAGGCGTGAAGCCTCTCGACGATGCTGGCGGACAGCGGCTCGTCGGTCTCGATGTGCCGGGCGTACGAGGCGAGGATCTCGGGCCAGTAGATCCACATCTCGTTGACCTGGCTGGGGAACTCGACGAAGTCGCGGAACACGTTCGTCCCCGCGAAGTGCGGATATGTCACGGTTGCGAAGAGCCCGTGGAGGGCGTGCCCGAACTCGTGGAAGAGCGTGGTGACCTCGTCGAGGCTGAGGAGCGTCGGGCGCCCTGCGGCGGGCTTGGACACGTTGAGGTTGTTCACCACGATCGGAGCGGTGCCGCGCAGGCGCGACTGCAGCACGATCGAGTTCATCCACGCGCCCCCGCGCTTGGTGTCGCGCGTGTAGAGGTCGAGGATGAACAGCCCGAGCGCCGAGCCGTCCGCGTTGTGCACCTCGAACACCCGCGTATCGGGGTGGTAGCCGGCGAGGTCGTCGCGTTCGGTGAAGGTGATGCCGTACAGCTCGGTGGCCGCGCGGAAGACGCCGTCCTGCAGCACCCTCTCGGCCTCGAACCACGGGCGCAGCGCGGCACGGTCGAGGTCGTACTCGGCGGCGCGCACCTTCTCGGTGTAGAACGCCCAGTCGTGCGCCTCGACGGCGAACGGTGCCGGTTCGGCGTCGACGATGGCCTGCAGCTTCTCCTGCTCGCGGCGGGCGTTGCGGGCGGCGGGCACCGCCAGCCGGCGGAGCAGGTCGTGGACGGCGGCGGGGGAGCCCGCGGTCTGGTCGGAGGTGATGTAGGCCGCGTGCGAGTCGTAGCCGAGCAGTGCTGCGCGCTCCGCGCGCAGCCGCACGATCTCGAGGAGCGTCTTGCGATTGTCGTTGTCGTTGCCCCGAGAGCCGCGCGAGCGCGACGCCTCCAAGAGGCGCGCCCGCGACGCACGATCGGTCAAGGCGGCGAGGTACGGGTGGCCGGTGAAGAGCGTGAGCGTCACGACCCACTTGCCGTCCAGGCCGCGGTCGGCGGCGGCCTGGGCCGCAGCGGACAGCTCACCCTCCGAGAGCCCGTCGAGCTCGTGCGCGTCATCGAAGACGACCGCCAGGTCGTTCGTGTCGGCGAGGAGGTTCTTTTCGAACTGGGTGGTGAGGGTGGAGAGCCGCTGGTTCAGCTCCGTGAGTCGCTTCTTCGCCTCGTCTCCGAGGCCGGCGCCGGCGTGGGACATCTCGGTGTGGTGCCGCTCGACGAGGTAGCGCTGCTCCGGCGTGAGGTCGAGCTCGTCCAGCTGGTCGTGGATCGTCTTGATGCGCCAGTACAGGGCCGAGTCGAGCTGGATGGAGTCGTGGTGCGCCGACATGAGCGGCGCGAGCTCCTCCTCGATCGCCTGGATCTCCGGCGTCGCATCCGCGGACGAGACCGTGTAGAAGGTGCGCGCGATGTCGCCCAGCAGGCGGCCGCTCTCCTCGAGCGGGACGAGCGTGTTCTCGAAGGTCGGCATGGACCGGGCCCTCGTGATCGCCGACACCTCGGCCGAATGCCGGGCGAACGCCTCCTCGAATGCGGGGAGGTAGTGCTCGGGCCGGATCGCGGCGTAGTCGGGCAGTCCGTAGGGCAGCGCGCTGGGGGAGAGGAGGGGATTGCTGGTCGGCATCCCGCAAGCCTAGCCGCGGGCTCGACCGTTGCCGCCGAGACTTTGCAAACCAATTTATGCAAAGAATTGCTTGCAAAGAATCCTTTGCGGTCGTACGCTGAAGCCATGGACGAGGAGATCACGGCCCCGAGCACCGACGACCGTTCGCCGGCCCCGAGCGGGCGGCAGGACCGGGTCCTCGACGCCGGCGCGCTGCGGGCCCTGGCGCATCCGCTCCGCGTGAAGATCTACGACATCCTCAGCCAGTACGGCCCCCAGACGGCGAGCTCGCTCGCCGAGCGGCTGGGGGAGTCCTCGGGCGCCACCAGCTACCACCTCCGCGCGCTGGCCAAGCACGACCTCATCCACGAGGTGGCCGACCGCGGATCAGGCCGGGAACGCTGGTGGGAGCGTCCGGTCGGCGGCGTGTCGTTCGCGAACGAGGAGGCGCTCAAGACGCCCTCCGGCCGTGCGGCGACCCAGATCGTGATGAGCGAGTTCTTCCGGCTTCGCCAGGAGCAGCTCATGCGGTTCATCGACCGGGGCCTGAACGCGGAAGAGAACGCGTGGCAGGACGCGAGCTTGATCTCCACGGCCACCGTGCGCCTCACGCCCGAGCAGAGCAAGGAGCTCGCCACGGCGATCATGGCCCTCATCGACGAAGCGGTCGACACGTACCGCGAACAGAACGGCGAGGACGTCCGCCCGGTGACCATCCGGGCCGACCTGTTCCCGCTCCCCGGACTCGAAGGATAGGAGCGCAGTCATGACCACCATCACCCTCCCGGATGTGACGACGGGAACCCTCTCCGCCGCCGCCACGGGGCTCGACAGAGCCCTGCTGCGCGCGGCATCCGCCCTCGACGCCCACGTCCTCGGACGCGTCGAACGGCGCGCGGGCGTCGCCTTCCGACGCGCAGTGTCGGCTCAGGCGGCCGCCGACGGCGCCCGCCGTGACGCGACAGCTCGCGCGGCGATCGGGATCCTCCCGCGATGAGCGCCGCCACCGACACGCAGCCGCGGAAGGGGTCGCGCAGCGAGCGTCCGGCCAGGGTGCCGCTCGGCCGCGACTTCGGCAAGCTGTGGACCGCGGCAGCCTTCAGCAATCTCGCCGACGGTGTCGGACGCGTCGCGGTGCCGCTGATCGCGACGACGCTCACGCGGGATCCCCTCGCCATCGCGGCGATCAGCGCGCTCGCGTTCCTGCCATGGCTCGTGTTCGGGCTGCCGGCCGGGATGATCGTCGACCGCTTCGACCGGCGCTGGATCATGGCCATCGCGAACACGATCCGCGGCCTCGCCGCGGTGGGGCTCGCGACGCTGACGGTGTCCGGAGCGATCACGGTGTGGTGGCTGCTGGCCGGCGTGCTGGTCTTCGGCCTAGGTGAGACGCTCTTCGACAACGCGACGAACTCGATCGTCCCGACCCTGGTGCCCCGGCGAGGGCTCGACCGCGCAAACGGGTTCCTCCAGGCGGCGCAGATCACGATCGACAACTTCATCTCGGCGCCGATCGGAGGCGTCCTGTTCGCCTTCTCGCTCGCCCTGCCGCTCTGGGTGGGCGCCACCGGCTACGTCATCCCGATCGCCCTCGCACTGCTCCTTCCGCTCTCCGCAGCGCGACCCCTCCGCGAGCCGCGGGATCTCGACCGCGCGGCGACCATCGCCGCGCAGGGCGAGATCGCATCCGCGGAGCCGTTGGCCGCCGCCGAGCTGCCCGCCGCCGCACAGCCCCGTCCGGCGGAGGCGGTCTCGGCACGGGAGGCGCTGGGGTACCTCTGGAACCACCGCTTCCTGCGGGCGATGGTGCTCTTCACCTGCGTCGTCGGCTCGGCATTCGCCTTCGCCCAGGCCCCGATCTTCCTCTACTTCCTCGACGAGCTCGCGGTCGACCCCGCCGCCATCGGCTTCGTCACGGCGGGCATCGGACTGGGCGCCCTCGTGGGCTCGCTCATCGCCCCCGGTCTCGTGCAGCGGTTCGGACGGGGCCGCGTGATGCTCGCGGCGAACGTCGTCGCCGCGGCCGGGCTGTTCGGGGTGTGGCTGGCGCCGGAGGCGATCACCGGCACCGTGGCCTACGCGGTGATGGCGTGCGCCGTGTCGATCTGGAACGTGCCGTGGGGCGCTCTGCGTCAGTCGATCATCCCCGGCCACCTGTTCGGCCGCGTGCTCGGCATCATCCGCAGTCTGACGTGGGGCATCTTCCCCTTCGCGACGCTGCTGGGCGGCTGGGTGGCGCGCTTCGACCTCCGGCTGCCGTTCCTCATCGCGGCCGGCGTCACCCTCGTGGCGACGGCGGTCGCCGTGAGGCTCCTGCTCGAGGCGTCGCGGCACGACGCCCCGGAGGACTGACGGCGGATGCTACCCGAACCCGTCTTCCGGATCGTTCCGGGCGACGGGTTCGCCGTCGGCGTCGAGCGACACGATGATCCCGGTGTCGAGCTCGGCGATCGGCTTGCCTTCGAGCCACGTGAGCGTCCAGCGCGGCCGAGGCTGCCCGAACTGGTCGGCCGGGATCGTCGCGTCGACGGACTTGACGCCGCGGCGCAGCGCGTCCGGCACGGCGGCGGGGGGCTCGTCGCCCGAAGTCCAGCGTGTTCCGAGCTGCATGTCAGGCCTCCTGAGTGGCGAGCTGGATGTCGGTCACCGACACGGCGTCGGCGTCGGCGTACTCGATCCGCTCGATGCGGCCGACCGCCTTGAGGTCACCCTCGGCGAGCTTGAGCGCCTCGAGGGTCGCGGCCGGGGCGGCGATGACCGCCCGCGCCACCGGGGTCTTCTGCGACGCCTTGGCCTCCGTCTTGGCGCGACGCACGCCGACGAGCGCCGCGCTCACCGCGGTGAGCACGGCCGGGTCGCCCCACTCCTCGTCCGGCGCCACGGGCCACGCGGCCGTGTGCACGGAGCCCTCGTTGAACCAGGACCAGGCCTCCTCGGCGGCGAAGGCGAGCACCGGCGCGAGCAGCCGGAGGAGCGCCGACATCGCCAGGCGCAGCGCGAGTGCGGCGGAGGCCTGGCCGACATCGGTCTGGTTGTAGGCGCGCTCCTTGACCAGCTCGAGATAGTCGTCGCAGAACGTCCAGAAGAACGATTCGGTCACCTCGAGAGCACGGGCGTGGTCGTAGTCCTCGAGCGCCTTGGTCGCCTCGCGCACCACGCCGTGGAGCGTGGCGAGCATCGATGCGTCCAGCGCGTGGGTGACCTCGGCGCCCTCGGGGACCGGGAACGACAGGACGAACTTGGCGGCGTTGAGCACCTTGATCGCGAGGCGGCGGCCGATCTTGATCTGCGTCGGGTTCTGCGGGTCGAAGGCCGCGTCGGTGCCGAGACGGCTCGAGGCCGCCCAGTACCGCACCGCGTCCGACCCGTGCTGGGCGAGGATGTCGGCGGGCGTGACCACGTTGCCCTTGGACTTCGACATCTTCTTGCGGTCGGGGTCGACGATGAAGCCGGAGATCGCCGCATCCGTCCACGGCGCGCGGTCGTCTTCGAGGGCGCTGCGCAGCAGCGTCGAGAAGAGCCAGGTGCGGATGATGTCCTGTCCCTGCGGACGGACGTCGAACGGCGTGACGAGGTTCCACAGCTCGGGGTCGCGCTCCCAGCCTCCGGCCAGCTGCGGCGTGAGGGATGACGTCGCCCACGTGTCGAAGATGTCGTTCTCGCCGTCGAACCCGCCAGGGACGCCGCGCTGGTCCTCGGTGTAGCCGGGGGGCACGTCGGTGGAAGGGTCGATCGGGAGCGCGGCGAGGTCGGGCGTGAGAACGCGGCCGTAGTCGCGGTCGCCGTTCTCGTCGAGGGCGTACCAGACCGGGATCGGAACGCCGAAGAAGCGCTGACGGGAGACCAGCCAGTCACCGGTGAGACCGTTCGTCCAGTTCTCGAAGCGCACGCGCATGAAGTCCGGATGCCACGACATGCTCTTGCCCAGGGCGATGAGCTTGTCGCGCAGCGCCTCGTCCCGTGCGCCGTTGCGGATGTACCACTGGCGCGTCGAGACGATCTCCAGCGGGCGGTCGCCCTTCTCGTAGAACTTCACGGCGTGAGTGAACGGCTTCGGGTCGCCTTCCATCTCGCCGGACTCCTGGAGGAGCTCGACGATGCGCTTCTTCGCGCTGAAGACCGTCTTGCCGGCGATCTCGGCGTACGCCGCCTTGGCGGCATCCGTGGCGATGACGTCGGGCGCCTCGGCCATCACCCGGCCGTCCTGTCCGAGGATGGTGCGGTTCGGAAGCTGGAGCTCGCGCCACCAGACGATGTCGGTGACGTCGCCGAAGGTGCAGATCATCGCGATGCCCGAGCCCTTGTCCTGCTGGGCCAGCGGGTGGGCGAGAACGGGCACCTCGACGTCGAACAGCGGAGTGCGCACGGTGGTGCCGAAGAGCGGCTGATACCGCTCGTCGTCCGGGTGGGCGACGAGCGCCACGCATGCGGCGAGCAGCTCGGGCCGCGTGGTCTCGATGAAGACGTCGCCCGACCCGTCGGTCCTGTGGAAGGCGACGCGGTGGTACGCGGCCGGCTGGTCGCGGTCTTCGAGCTCGGCCTGCGCGACAGCGGTGCGGAAGTCGATGTCCCAGAGCGTCGGCGCCAGGTCCTGGAACGCCTCGCCGCGCTCGACATTGCGCAGGAACGCCAGCTGGCTGGTGCGCATCGTGTCGTCGGAGATGGTGCGGTAGGTCTGGGTCCAGTCGACGCTCAGGCCGAGCGAGCGCCAGAGCGCCTCGAAGTGCTTCTCGTCCTCGACGGTCAGCCTCTCGCAGAGCTCGATGAAGTTGCGGCGGCTGATCGGGATCTGGTCGGCGGCGCGGCTGGACTTGTTGTCGCCGCCCTCGTAGGGCGGCGTGAAGCCCGGCTCGTACGGCAGCGACGGGTCGCAGCGGACGCCGTAGTAGTTCTGCACCCGGCGCTCGGTCGGCAGGCCGTTGTCGTCCCAGCCCATCGGATAGAACACCGTCTTGCCGCGCATGCGCTCGTAGCGCACCTTGACGTCGGTGTGGGTGTAGCTGAAGACGTGGCCGATGTGGAGCGATCCCGAGGCGGTCGGCGGGGGAGTGTCGACCGAGTAGATGCCTCCGCGCCCGACCTCGACGGCGCGATCACGGTCGAAGAGGTACGTGCCCTGCGCGGACCACGCGGCGTCCCACTTCTGCTCGAGGCCCTCCAGCGCGGGCTTGTCGGGGATCTGTCCCTGTGCGGGGCGGGCGTCGGTCATGCGAACTCCTCGAGCGATATGTGCGGCACTGTGTGAGCGTGCCTGAGTGTGGGATGCCGCTCGATTCTAGCCCGGGCCGCGTGAAGGCGGAAAAGCGAGCGGATGCCGCGCGCTGCGGCATCCGCTCCCTCGATGTCTCGTCAGGCGTTCGCCGTCGCCGTCTCGGGTCGTGTCGCCAGCTCCGGCTCCACGCGGCGGCGGGACGCGAGGAAGGCCGCCACCAGCGTCACCGCCGACATGATCGCGAGGATGACGCCCGGGTGCCACCAGGCATAGCCGGTCGCCTCGCCGAGACTGAGCGTCAGGTACGGCACGAAGCCGCTCAGCGTCGCGGCCAGGGCGTACGCGAACGACAGCGCCGAGTACCGGAAGTGGTCGGGGAAGAGGTCGTTCATGAGCCCGCCCAGCGCCGCCCACGCCATCGTCGGCAGGATGCCGCCGACGATCATGGTCCCGACGAGGATCGGGAACGTCGCGAACTGCAGCAGGAAGTACATCGGGAAGGTGATGAGGAGCGTTCCCAGCGCACCCCACACCACCACGTTCGCCGAGCCGACGCGGCTCGCCCATGCGCCGAACAGCGGGATCGTCACGAGCTGCAGGAGACCGCCGATGGTCGTCGCGACCAGAAGGTCCTGGAAGCTGAAGCCGAGCTGCTCGACGCCGTAGTTGACGGTGTAGGTGTTCATGAGCGAGTACGACCCGATGCCCAGGAGCGCGGCGCCGACGGCGATCGCCATCGCACCGGGACGCTTCGCGAACATCGTCACGAACGGCACGCGGTCGCGGCGCCCCTCGGCGACGATCCCCTCGAACACCGGGGTCTCGGAGATGGACCAGCGCAGGTACAGCGAGACGAGCAGGAGGGGAAGCGCGAGGAGGAACGGGATGCGCCAGCCCCATTCGGCGATCTGCTCGGGCGGGAGCACGGCGGTGAGCACGATGAAGACCGTGGCGGAGAGGATCGAGCCGACGGGCGAGCCGAGCTGCGGGATCGCGGCGTAGAACGCGCGCTTGACCGGTCCGGAGTTCTCGGTGGCGATGAGGATCGAGCCGCCCCACTCGCCGCCCAGCGACAGCCCCTGGACGATACGCAGGACGATCAGCAGCACCGCGCCGAGCCATCCGGCCTGGGCGTAGGTGGGCAGCAGGCCGATGAGGCCCGTCGCGACACCCATGATGGCGACGGTCCACAGGAGGGTCGCGCGGCGCCCGACGCGATCTCCCATGTACCCGAAGATCACCGCGCCGATCGGGCGGACGACGAAGGCCAGCGCGATCGTGAGGAACGCCGCGCTGGTGGCGCCGAACTGCCCCAGCGGGTCGAAGAACAGCGGCCCGACGAAGAACGCCGAGAAGTACGCGAAGAGGTAGAAGTCGAACGACTCCAGGGAGGTCCCCACCATCGATGCCCATGCGACGCGGCGCGTCGGGGCGTTGTCGAGGGGGAGGGTGGATGCGGGTGCTGCGGCGGTCACGGACGTCAATCTTGGCACGAGTCCAGAAACCAGGACGCGGCCGTTCGCATTCCCGCCTTGCGCACGCCCGGTAGACTCGTGCGATCAGCACCGATCCGGCCATCACCGGGGAGCTCTCGGAAGAACAGGACGCCACCGAGTGGCGTCCCCATTAGAACCGAGCGGGTCAGGCCCGTCACAGCCGCAGTGAGAGAGGACGGATGCCTCCGCCGAGGCATCCGTCAATGCAGGGTGGTACCGCGGTCGGCCGGAGAGTCTCCGGTTCGGTCGTCCCCGCAGGAAGCACACGAGCGAGCACCTGCGAGAGATGATGACCTACCCACGATCTGAGTCACGGTCCCCGAGCACCGGCGAAGCCGCCGTCGTCCCGAGCCCCCGCTTCCCCGACATCGAGCGGGAGACGCTCGCCTTCTGGGAGGCCGACCAGACCTTCCGCGCGTCGATCGACCAGCGCGAAGGCGCCGACGAGTGGGTCTTCTACGACGGTCCGCCGTTCGCCAACGGCCTGCCGCACTACGGCCACCTGCTCACCGGCTACGCGAAGGATCTCTTCCCGCGCTTCCAGACCATGCGCGGCAAGAAGGTCGACCGCGTCTTCGGCTGGGACACGCACGGTCTCCCCGCCGAGCTCGAGGCCATGAAGCAGCTCGGGATCACCGAGAAGAGCGAGATCGAGGCCATGGGCATCGCCGCCTTCAACGCGAAGGCCCGCGAGTCCGTCCTCGCCTACACGCGGGAGTGGGAGGACT
This sequence comes from Microbacterium sp. NPDC055455, assembly GCF_053619935.1. Lineage (NCBI taxonomy): Bacteria > Bacillati > Actinomycetota > Actinomycetes > Micrococcales > Microbacteriaceae > Microbacterium > Microbacterium sp. NPDC055455. The sequence goes on along the minus strand of NZ_JBSHLB010000002.1, from coordinate 497,552 downwards.
ACGTCACGCGCCAGGCGCGATGGGTGGACTTCGAGCGCGGCTACAAGACGTTGAACCCGTCGTACATGGAGTCCGTGCTGTGGGCGTTCAAGACGCTTCACGACAAGGGTCTCGCGTACGAGGGGTACCGCGTCCTGCCGTATTGCTGGCGCGACGAGACACCGCTGTCGGCGCACGAGCTGCGCATGGACGACGACGTGTACAAGATGCGCCAGGACCCGTCGGTGACCGTCGCGTTCCCGCTGGTGGGCGCCAAGGCCGAGTCCCTCGGCCTCACCGGGGTGCGCGCGCTGGCGTGGACGACCACCCCCTGGACGCTGCCGACCAACCTCGCGCTGGCGGTCGGCCCCGGCATCCGGTACGTCGTGGTGCCCGGCGGGCCCGACGGCGCCGCCGACGTCCACCGCGGGCCCGACGGCCGGGCCGACGAGGCGGAGGAGGCGTACGCCCACCGCTACCTCCTCGCCGAGGAGCTGCTCGGTGGGTACGCGAAGGACCTCGGCTACGCGTCCGCCGAGGCCGCCCGCGCCGCCGTCGTCCAGACGGTCCTCGGGTCCGAGCTCGAGAACGTCGCGTACGACCGTCTGTTCGACTACTACGCGGATGCCGCGACCTGGGGCACCGAGAACGCCTGGCGCATCCTCGTCGACGACTACGTCACGACGGGCGACGGCACGGGCATCGTCCATCAGGCTCCGGCGTTCGGTGAGGACGACCAGCGGATCACCGAGGCCGCCGGCATCCCGCTCATCATGAGCCTGGACGACGGCGGGCGCTTCCTGCCGCAGGTGACCGACGTGGCCGGCGAGCTGTGGATGGACGCCAACCGGCCGCTCATCCGACTGCTGCGCCAGGAGGGCCGTCTCCTGCGCGAGGCGAGCTACGAGCACTCGTACCCCCACTGCTGGCGATGCCGCAATCCCCTCATCTACCGCGCCGTCTCGAGCTGGTTCGTGCGCGTGACCGACATCAAGGACCGGATGATCGCCGGCAACGAGCAGATCACCTGGGTGCCCGAGAACGTCAAGCACGGCCAGTTCGGCAAGTGGCTCGAGGGCGCGCGCGACTGGTCGATCAGCCGCAATCGCTACTGGGGCTCTCCGATCCCGGTGTGGAAGAGCGATGACCCGTCGCACCCGCGGGTGGACGTCTACGGCTCGCTCGAGGACCTCGAGCGCGACTTCGGCCGTATGCCGCGCAACGCGGAGGGCGAGGTGGACCTGCACCGCCCCTACATCGACGAGCTCACCCGCCCGAACCCCGACGACCCGACCGGCCGCTCGACGATGCGGCGCATCGAGGACGTCTTCGACGTGTGGTTCGACTCGGGGTCGATGCCCTACGCGCAGGTGCACTATCCGTTCGAGAACCAGCAGTGGTTCGACGAGCACTCGCCGGCCGACTTCATCGTCGAGTACATCGGGCAGACGCGCGGCTGGTTCTACGTGATGCACGTGCTGTCGACCGCGCTGTTCGACCGGCCGGCCTTCACGGGCGTCTCGTGCCACGGCATCGTGCTGGGCAGCGACGGCCTGAAGATGTCGAAGTCGCTGCAGAACTACCCCGACGTCAGCGAGGTGTTCGACCGCGACGGCTCCGACGCGATGCGCTGGTTCCTGATGTCGAGCTCGGTGCTGCGCGGCGGCAACCTCATCGTCACCGAGGAGGGCATCCGCGCGGGCGTCCGGGAGTTCCTGCTGCCGCTGTGGAACGCGTGGTACTTCTTCGCCACGTACGCCAACGCGGCGCGCGGCGCCGGCGGAGCGGGCTACGAGGCGTCGTGGCGCACCGACTCGACCGACGTGCTGGACCGCTACATCCTGGCGCTCACCGGCGACCTCGTGCGCGACGTCGCCGCCGACCTGGAGGCGCTCGACTCGACGCTGGCCGCGGCCAAGCTCCGCGACTTCGGCGAGGCGCTGACGAACTGGTACATCCGCCGCTCGCGCGACCGCTTCTGGACGGGCGTGTCGGACGACCCGGAGAGCCGCCAGGCGTTCGACACGCTGTACACGGTGCTCGAGACGCTCACCCGCGTGGCCGCCCCGCTTATCCCGCTGGTGGCCGAGAAGGTGTGGCAGGGACTCACCGGCGGCCGCAGCGTGCACCTGCAGGACTGGCCCGACGCCGAGGCGTTCCCCGCGGCGGACGACATCCGCGCCGCCATGGACGCCGTGCGCGAGGCATCGAGCGTCGCCAACGCCCTGCGCAAGAAGGAGGGCCGCCGCGTGCGCCTGCCGCTTCCCACGCTCACGGTGGCGGTCCCGGATGCCGCAGCCCTCGCGCAGTTCGAGGGCATCCTGCGCGACGAGCTCAACGTCAAGACGGTTCAGCTCATGGAGCTGGGCGACGACGTGTCGGAGCGCTACGGCATCAGCAAGCGCCTCTCCGTCAACGCCCGCGCCGCCGGCCCGCGCCTGGGCAAGCAGGTGCAGCACGTGATCGCCGGGGCGAAGGCGGGTGTGTGGGAGGAGCGCGACGGCGCCGTGATCGTCGACGGCATCGCCCTCCAGCCCGGCGAGTACGACCTGACGCTCGAAGCCGGGGGCGTGGCGGAGGGGACGGCGATCGCCCTCCTCGCGGGCGAGGGCTTCGTGCTGCTCGACACGACCACCACGCCGGAGCTCGAGGCCGAGGGGCTCGCGAGGGACGTCATCCGAGCCGTGCAGGACACGCGCAAGGCCGCCGGATTCGACGTCAGCGACCGCATCCGCCTGGCGCTGCTCTTCGACGAGGCCGCCGACGGCGAGGCCGTCGCGTCCGCGTTCGACGTCGCCGACGTCGCGGGTGAGACCCTCGCGGTCGCGCACTCGGTGAGCACCCGCGGCAGCCGGCTCGTCGTCTCGGGCGACGGCGACACGCCCGTCGAGTACGAGGCCGTCGTCGACGCGGGCACGTACGCCAATCGCGGCGCGTTCACCGTCTCGGTCGGCAGGGTGGGGGTCTCGGCATGAGCGACCGCGACCGCCGCAGGGCCGACGCCGTCTACGAGGCGCTGCTCCAGCGCCAGGGGGAGCGGTGGGTGCAGCCGCGCGTCGAGCGCACCCGCCGCGTGCTCGAGCTGCTCGACGACCCCCAGAAGACGTATCGCGTCGTGCACGTGACCGGCACGAACGGCAAGACCTCCACCAGTCGCATGATCGAGAGCCTCGTGCGTGCCCACGGCCTGCGCACGGGCCTGTTCACCAGCCCGCATCTCGAGCGGTTCACCGAGCGCATCATGATCGACGGAGAGCCGATCGACGACGCCGCCGTCGCCGACGCGTGGGACGAGATCTCGCCGTTCGTCGACATCGTCGATGCCGAGCTGGAGTCGAAGGACGATGCGCCGCTGACCTTCTTCGAACTGCTCACGGTGCTGGCGTTCGTGGCGTTCGCGGACGCGCCGATCGACGTGCTGGTGCTCGAGGTGGGAATGGGCGGGTCCTGGGACTCGACCAACACCGCGGACGGGGACGTCGCCGTGTTCGCGCCGATCGACGTGGACCACGCCGACCGGCTCGGCGACACGATCGCCGAGATCGCCGCGGTCAAGGCGGGCATCATCAAGGACGGCGCTGCAGTCGTCTCGGCGCGGCAGGATGCCGCCGCCGAGGCGGCGCTGCGCGAGGCAGCGACCCGCCACGGCGCCTCGATCGCCTTCGAGGGTGCCGAGTTCGCCCTCGCCGAGCAGCGTCTGGCCGTGGGCGGGCAGCAGATCACGGTGCGCGGGCTCGCGGGCACATACGAGGACGAGTACCTGCCGCTGTACGGCGCCCACCAGGGCTTCAACGCCGCCCTCGCGATCGCCGCGGTGGAGTCCCTCGTCGGGGGAGGAGCCCAGCGCATCGCCGGCGACGTCCTGGCCGAGGGTCTCGGCGCCGTCACCTCGCCGGGCCGTCTCCAGCTGGTCGGCGCAGCACCCACGGTGCTCGTCGACGCGGCGCACAACCCGCACGGCGTCCGCGCACTCGTCGGCGCCCTGCGCGAGAGCTTCGACTTCGACGAATGGGGCGTGGTGCTGGGCGTGCTCTCCGACAAGGACGCCGCCGGAATCGTGGCCGAGTTCGCACCGGTCGCCGCCCACGTCTTCGCCACGGCGCCGGACTCCGAGCGGGCCGAGGACGCCGACGCCATCGCCGACCTCGCCGAGGCCCACGACCTGCGGGTGTCGGTGCACCGCGACCTCGCGGATGCCGCGGAGGCGGCGCGCACGTGGGCGGCGGCATCCGATCGCCGTGCCGTCGTCATCGCGGGCTCGGTCGTCCTCGCCGGCGAGGCGCTGGCGCTGTCCGCCTCCGAGGACTGGAAGAGCGGGTCGAGCGATGAGCGCTGAACGGCCCGCACGGCCCCGCCGCGCCCGAGGGGCGGCGGAATCGCTGGGCGCCATCGTGCTCGGATTCGAGTCGCTCATCGCGTTCCTGGCAGGACTGGTGATCTACGGTCTGAAGGCGCTGCCCGCGCCGATCGAGCCGTGGTGGGGGATCGTCGCGGGCACCGTGGTGGCGGCGCTCATGATCGCCACCACGCGCGTGCTGCGCCACCGGTGGGGCATCGCGCTCGGCTGGGCCCTGCAGGTGATCGTGGCGCTCGGCGCCCTCTTCGTCCCCGCGCTGGCGCTCGTCGCCGTCATTTTCGGCGGCATGTACGGGTATGCGACGATCAAGGGGGCCGCTCTGGACCGGCGCAACGCGCAGCTCGCGGCGAATCCCCTCGAAGAAGCCTGATCCGAAACGAAAGGCCCGCATGCCCACCGAAGAGACCCTCGTCCTCGTCAAGCCCGACGGCGTCGCCCGCGGCCTCACCGGCGCGATCCTCGCCCGCATCGAGGCGAAGGGGTACGCCCTCGTCGACATCCGCCTGGTCGAGCCCGACCGCGAGCGGCTCGAGCGCCACTACGCCGAGCACGAGGGCAAGCCGTTCTACGAGCCGCTGCTGGAGTTCATGATGTCCGGCCCGTCCGTCGCCATCCGCCTGGCCGGCAACCGGGTCATCGAGGGGTTCCGCTCGCTGGCCGGGACGACGGATCCCACCACCGCGGCGCCCGGAACGATCCGCGGCGACCTGGGCCGCGACTGGGGCCTGAAGGTGCAGCAGAACCTCGTGCACGGCTCCGACAGCCCGGAGTCGGCCGCCCGCGAGCTGGACATCTGGTTCGCCTGAGCCGACCGGCGCGGGGGCCATCGTGCGCACGCGCGGTCGCGCCGGTCGACGGCGCGGCCGTCCGTCGCATCAGCCGAAGAGCGTCTGCCAGACGTTGACGATCGCGTTCATCTCGAGCTGCGCCAGCAGCAGGATGATCGCGTAGCTGAGGATCGCGGCCAGCGGCACCCACGCCATCAGCCGGTCGGCGACGCGCCGCACGCCTGCCGACGCCGGGAAGAGTCCCGCCCGCAGCAGGTGGAGGGTGACGGCGTAGAACGTCGGGATCGTCACCGACCACGTCACCATGCACCACGGGCACAGCGTATGCAGGTCATAGATGCTCTGGCCGATCAGCCAGATGACGAAGCCGAACGCGAAGGCGATCCCCGCCCAGAAGCACCACCAGAACCAGCGCGCGAACCGGGCCCGCGCGAGGATCGCCATTCCCACGACGATCGGCGCCATCCAGCCGGTGAGTCCGAGGATCGGGTTGGGGAAGCCGAACACGCTGCCCTGCCACGAGTCGAGGTTGGCGCTGCACTGGACCAGCACGGAGAAGTCGCACGACGCGATGGCGTCGGGATTCGCGAGCGCGTGGAGCTTCTCGAGGGTGAGCGAGAACGCCGCCCACCAGCCGATCACGCCGGCGACCACGAGCCAGACGGCGAGACCGGTCGGACGGGCGTGGCTGTGCTGCTCGGGCATGCCTCGGATTATGGCATCCGGCTCTGATCGGTTGCCGCACCCGGCGCCGTGCCAAATGCCCGAGACGGCGCTCCACCTCATCGGCGCGCCGCGAATGGGCAATATGGCGGGGGAAGTGCGATAATGGGGGTCGATCGATCACGGCCGCGCCGTGCCGGTCGCATACAGAAGACTTCAGGGCGACGAATGCCCTTGGCAGCGCGAACCTCCGCCAGAGCGCCGAGATCCGCTGCAGACCGAGTGAGTTCGCGGCACCGCCCCGTCCGGAGGGGCATGGGCGGCGCCGCACGAGATTTCGCCGGGCGACGCGCGGTGCCGCCCCGCTAGGAGTACGCCAGTGATGGCTGATGGAACCGATGCAGAATTCATCCCTGGGACCGATCCGGACGCTCCGCTGACAGCGGCGCCGGTCGACGACGCGACGTCCCCAGCGGCGGGCGCACAGGTCGAGGACCACGGGGTGGCCGACACGGACGGCGCGACGGCGGATGCCGGCGTCGCGACCGACGGCGACGGAGCCGACGGAGAGCCTGCGGCGACCGCCGACACCCCCGCGGGTGAGGCGGCTGAGGCAGCCGCAGCCGAGGGTGAGACGGCCCCCGGGGCCGCCGCCGTCCCGGCGCAGGAGTCGGCGGACGGCGCGAGCGCCGATGCGGACAGCCCCGGTGGTGCGCAGCCCGCGGACGCCGGTGGGCCGTCGCCCACGGAGCCGGTCACGGCGGTGAGCCTCGGCCTGCTGCCGCAGGAGTTCGTCTCGGCGGTCTCGACGCAGCTGCACTTCTACGCGCCCGAGATCGCCGTCCTCCCCGCCCGTCCCGGACGCGAGCGGGAACGGGAGCGGGAGCCCGAGGCCGACGCCTCCGGTTCGGGGTCGTCGCGCCGCCGCAGCCGTCGTCGCGGCGGCGAGGGCAGGGACGAGGCATCCGCGTCCTCCGATCAGCCGCAGCAGCCGCAGCAGCCGCGGCAGCGCGCGGTCGAGCTCATCACCGAGCCGCAGCGCATCAAGGGATCGACGCGGCTGGAGGCCAAGAAGCAGCGGCGCCGCGACGGCCGGGAGGCCGGTCGCCGCCGTGCGGTCGTCACCGAGGCCGAGTTCCTCGCCCGGCGCGAGTCCGTCGACCGCGTCATGATCGTCCGTTCGCGCAACGGCCGCATCCAGATCGCGGTGCTCGAAGACAACGTGCTCGTCGAGCACTACGTCGCCCGCAGTCAGGACGCCTCGCTGATCGGCAACGTCTACCTCGGCCGTGTGCAGAACGTGCTGCCGAGCATGGAGGCGGCGTTCGTCGACATCGGCCGTGGCCGCAACGCCGTGCTGTACTCGGGCGAGGTGGACTGGGATGCCGTCGAGACGGGCAACCAGCCGCGTCGCATCGAGCTCGCCCTCAAGAGCGGCGACCGCGTGCTCGTGCAGGTGACCAAGGACCCGGTCGGGCACAAGGGCGCCCGCCTCACCAGCCAGATCTCCCTTCCGGGCCGCTACCTCGTGTACGTGCCGGGCGGCGCCATGAACGGCATCTCCCGCAAGCTGCCCGACACCGAGCGCGCGCGCCTGAAGAAGATCCTCAAGGAGGTGCTGCCCGAGTCGTCGGGCGTCATCGTCCGCACCGCGGCGGAGGGGGCGACCGAAGAGCAGCTCACCCGCGACGTGCAGCGTCTCACCAACCAGTGGGAGCACATCTCCAAGCAGATCGAGTCCATCCAGGCGCCGGCGCTGCTGCACTCGGAGCCCGACCTGCTGGTCAAGATCGTGCGGGACGTCTTCAACGAGGACTTCTCGAAGATGCTCATCCAGGGCGAGGACGCCCACCACACGATCTCGAAGTACCTCGAGTCTGTCGCACCCGACCTCCTCGAGCGCGTCGAGCGCTTCGAGGGCGAGCACGACCCGTTCGACGAGTTCCGCGTCACCGAGCAGATCGAGAAGGCACTCGACCGCAAGGTGTGGCTGCCCTCGGGCGGCTCGCTGGTCATCGACCGCACCGAGGCCATGACCGTCGTCGACGTCAACACCGGCAAGTTCGTCGGCTCGGGCGGCAACCTCGAAGAGACCGTCACCAAGAACAACCTCGAGGCCGCCGAGGAGATCGTCCGCCAGCTGCGCCTGCGCGACATCGGCGGCATCATCGTCGTCGACTTCATCGACATGGTGCTCGAGTCCAACCGCGACCTCGTGCTGCGGCGGCTCGTCGAGTGCCTGAGCCGCGACCGCACCAAGCACCAGGTCGCCGAGGTGACCTCGCTCGGACTCGTGCAGATGACCCGCAAGAAGCTCGGCCTCGGTCTGCTCGAGACCTTCAGCGAGGCGTGCGAGGTGTGCGCGGGCCGTGGTCTGATCGTGCACCACGACCCCGTGGTCAAGCACCGCGCGCCGGCCGCGGGTGCGTCCTCGTCCGGTCGCCGGGGCCGCGGCGCGTCGCCCGCGCCGACGAACGGCGGCTCGAACGGCACCCATGTCATCACCGAGGGCGTGAAGTCGGCCCTGGCCCAGATCGCCGCCTCGACCATCCACCACCATGACGAGGCACCGGTGGCCGAGGCCGCCCCCGTCGTGGAGCAGCCGCAGGCCGAGCGTCCCAAGAAGCGCAAGAAGCGTCAGGACGCCGGCCAGAAGCGCGAGACGAAGACCGAGAAGGACATGCTCCTCGATTCGGTACTCAACGCCCTCCCCGAGCCCAAGGCTCCTGGTCAGGGGCGCTCGCGTCGGCGCGTGACCACGGCGGCCCTCACCGGCACGCCGGTTCCGCACACGCCCGCCGAGGACTGAGGTCGCCCGGGGCCCGGCGCACGCCGGGCCCCGGCGGCCACCCCCTGTCGGCGCTTCCCCGCCATCGCTAGTGTGAGCGCCGAGGGGCCGGGGGAGCGGGGGCGCCATGGCGCGCTACATGTTCGTCACGTGGGACGGCGGTGGGAACCGCGTGCCGACGATCGCCGTCGCGCGGGCTCTCGTCGATCGCGGGCACGATGTGCGGGTGCTGGGGCACGACTCGCAGGCCGAGGCCTATCGCGCCGCGCACCTGCGCTTCACGGCGTACCCCAGCGCGCCCGGATTCGTGCTCGATCCCCGTCCGGGCGGCCTGCTGCGGCTGTTCACGGACAGGGGACTGGCCGACGACGCCGTGGCCCAGCTGACCGCGGCTCCGGTCGACATCGTGGTCGTGGACTGCACCCTCGTCGCGGTGCTGGACGTACTCGACCGCATGGATCAGCGCTTCGCCGTGCTCGAGCACACCATGCACGACTTCCTCGTCCCCGGGTTCCGCGCCCTCGAGGCGATCGCCTGGACGCGAGGGATCCGCGTCGCGCGGCCGCGCTCGCATGCGACGCCGATCCTGGTGGCATCCGTCCCCCGCCTGCGTGCGCCCTTCCCGCCGCAGCGGCCGCTGTCGGCGGGGCCGGGGGAGGTCGTGTACGCCGGAGTCATGACGCCGGCGGTGGCGGCGCGCCCCGACGCGTCGACCGTCGTCCTCACCCTCAGCACCTTCCGGTTCCCCGATCTGGTCGCGATGTGGCAGCGGATCCTCGATGCCGCGGACGGGATCGAAGCGCCGGTGGTCGCGACGCTCGGCCGCGCGGTCGCGCCGGGCGAGGTGACTGCGCCGCCGGGTGTGCGGGTTCACGAGTGGATGCCCCATGACGAGCTGTTCCCGGACGCTTCGCTGATCGTGGGGCACGGCGGGCACGGGACGACCCTCGCGGCGCTCGCCCACGGCGTGCCGGTGCTCGTGCTCCCGCTGGACACCACGTCGGATCAGCCCCGCATGGCTCGCGCGGTGACGCTGGCCGGAGTCGGGGAGACCCTTCCGCGGCGGGCCGGTCCGGCGGCCATCCGCGCGACGATCGAGCGGATGCGGCGCGATGCGGCGCTGCACCGCCGTGCGCAGGAGCTCGGGGCGGCGATCAGACAGCTCGACGGACCCCGGCGGGCGGCACAGGTCCTGGAGCTGGCGGTTTCCGGCGGCCGGTGAGGCTCAGCGTCGGTCGCGGGCCTTCACCCGGAGCCCGGATGCGATGAGACGGCGCACCAGCTCGTGTCCGCTCACGTGCTGCGCTCCGGCCGCCACGAGCCTCGCATGCGCCTCTTCCGGGACGTCGTAGTGGTCGAGATCGAAGCCTCGTCGCGGGATGCCGTTGGCCGCGGCGAACGCGTGCAGCTCGCCGAGGTCGGAGTCCGTCACCAGGTGCGCCCACAGTCGCCCGTGCGCCGGCCAGCGCGGATCGTCGATGAGGATCGCCACGTCCGAATCCTACGCACGGATGCCGCGCGCGCCCGCTTTCGCGACCGCATCCGGCATCTGATAAAGTGGACCCTTGGTGCGTCGAGATATCCGCACCGAGTCTTTCATGACGTCCTGAGCGCGTGCGCGTGCTCCCAGAAGAAACAGGTGTGAAGTGGTTTACGCAGTTGTGCGCGCCGGTGGCCGGCAGGAGAAGGTCGAGGTCGGCACGATCGTCGTTCTCGACCGCCAGGCCGCGAAGGTCGGCGACAAGATCGAGCTCCCCGCGGTGCTCTTCGTCGACGGTGACACCGTGACGACCGACGCCGACAAGCTCGCGAAGGTCACCGTGACCGCCGAGGTGCTCGGCGAGGAGCGCGGCCCCAAGATCGTGATCCAGAAGTTCAAGAACAAGACCGGCTACAAGAAGCGCCAGGGCCACCGTCAGGACCTCACGCGCGTCAAGGTCACCGGCATCAAGTAAGCCACAGGAGACGCAGAGATGGCACACAAAAAGGGCGCAAGCTCCACCCGCAACGGTCGTGACTCCAACGCGCAGCGCCTCGGCGTGAAGCGCTTCGGCGGCCAGGCCGTCAACGCCGGCGAGATCCTCGTCCGCCAGCGCGGCACCCACTTCCACCCCGGCGCCAACGTCGGCCGCGGTGGCGACGACACCCTGTTCGCGCTCGCCGCGGGCGCGGTCGAGTTCGGCCACAAGGGCGGCCGCAAGGTCGTCAACGTCGTGGCGGTCGCGGAGTAATCCTCGACAGGCTCACGCACCGCGAAAGTGGCGCAGACTTCGAGAAGGGGCGGGCTTCGGCTCGCCCCTTCCCTTTATCCCTGAGGGGGACCGGATGGTCACGTTCGTCGATCGGGTGACGCTTCACCTGCGCGCAGGCAAGGGCGGCAACGGCTGCGTCTCGGTGCGCCGCGAGAAGTTCAAGCCGCTCGCCGGCCCCGACGGCGGGAACGGCGGGCACGGCGGCGACATCGTGCTCGTCGCCGACCCGCAGGTGACGACGCTGCTGTCGTACCATCACTCTCCGCACCGCAACGCCGGCAACGGCGGGTTCGGCATGGGCGACAACCGCTCCGGTGCCGCCGGAGAGGGCCTCGAGCTCCCCGTGCCCGTCGGGACGGTCGTGCGCGACCCCGACGGCGAGGTCCTGGTCGACATGATCGAGCCCGGCATGCGCTTCATCGTGGCGCCGGGCGGTCAGGGCGGTCTCGGGAACGCGGCGCTGGCCAACCCCAAGCGCAAGGCGCCCGGGTTCGCGCTGCTGGGCGTGCCCGGCTGGGAGGGCGATGTCCTCCTCGAGCTGAAGACCGTCGCCGACGTGGCGCTGGTCGGCTTCCCGTCCGCCGGCAAGTCGAGCCTCATCGCCGCGGTGTCGGCGGCACGGCCGAAGATCGCGGACTACCCGTTCACCACCCTCCATCCCAACCTCGGTGTCGTGCAGGCCGGCGACGTGCGCTTCACCGTGGCCGACGTGCCGGGTCTCATCGAGGGTGCGAGCGAGGGCAAGGGGCTCGGACTGGAGTTCCTCCGCCACGTCGAGCGCTGTACGGCGCTCGTGCACGTCCTCGACTGCGCGACGCTCGAGCCCGGCCGCGACCCCATCACCGACCTCGACGTCATCCTCGCCGAGCTCGGCGCCTACCCGGTCCCGGAGGGTCAGGTCCCGCTCCTGGAGCGACCTCAGCTCATCGCGCTGAACAAGGTCGACGTCCCGGAGGCGAAGGATCTGGCCGACCTCGTGCGACCCGACCTCGAGGCACGCGGCTACCGCGTGTTCGAGATCTCCACCGTCAGTCACGCAGGCCTGCGCCAGCTCACCTTCGCCCTCGGCGACATCGTCGCGGCGCATCGACTCGAGCAGGCGAAGACACCCGCGCCCGAGCGCATCGTGATCCGGCCGAAGGGCGCGGACCGGGACTTCACCGTGCGGGTGGAGGGCGGCACCTACGGCAACGTGTACCGCATCCTCGGCGACAAGCCGGTGCGCTGGGTGCAGCAGACCGACTTCCAGAACGACGAGGCCGTCGGCTTCCTGGCCGACCGTCTCGACAAGCTCGGCATCGACGACGCGCTGTACCGCGCGGGAGCCACGCCGGGGGCCACCGTCGTCATCGGCGAGGGCGACGGCATCGTCTTCGACTGGCAGCCGGCGCTGACGTCGGCCGCCGAGGTCATGACGGCCCCGCGCGGCACCGACCCTCGTCTGTACCAGGGCGGCCGGCGCACCAGCTCCGAGCGCCGTGAGCAGTACCACGAGCTCATGGACGCGAAGGCTCAGGCCCGCGCCGACCTCGAGGCCGAGCGCCTCGCCGAGCGCGGGTGGGCCGAGGAGGACGCCGAGTGAGCACCCCCGAGCGCCGCGACCTCCCGGCCGCGCGCCGCGTCGTGGTGAAGGTCGGATCGAGCTCGATCAGCGGTGACAACGCCCACAAGATCGCGCCGCTCGTCGACGCCCTCGCCGCGGCGCACGGGCGCGGGACCGAGGTCGTGCTCGTGTCGTCCGGCGCGATCGCGACGGGCATGCCCTACCTGCTGCTCGACGAGCGGCCCAGCGACCTCGCCACGCAGCAGGCGGCGGCGGCCGTCGGCCAGAACGTGCTGATCTACCGCTACCAGGAGGCGCTGCGACCGTTCCGCATCGTCGCGGGTCAGGTGCTGCTGACCGCGGGTGATCTCGAGAACCCGACGCACCGCTCCAACGCCCGCCGCGCGATGGAGCGCCTGCTCGGCCTCCGCATCCTCCCGATCGTCAACGAGAACGACACCGTCGCGACCCACGAGATCCGCTTCGGCGACAACGACCGCCTCGCCGCGCTCGTCGCACAGCTGATCGGTGCCGACGCACTGGTGCTGTTGAGCGACATCGAGTGCCTCTACACGCGCCCGCCGGACGAGCCGGGCGCAGCGCCCATCCCGCGCGTGGCATACGGCGACGACCTGCACGGCTTCCAGTTCGGGTCCGTCGTGGTCAACAGCGTCGGCACCGGCGGCGCGGCGACCAAGGTGTCCGCTGCACGTCTGGCGGCGGCATCCGGGATCGGAGTGCTCGTCACGAGCGCCGACCTCGTCGCCGAGGCGCTCGCGGGCGCCGAGATCGGCACGTGGTTCCAGCCGAATCCCGAGCCCGCTGCGCCCGCCGCGACCGGACCCGTGCGCACCGCCGCCGATAGACTGGTCCGATGACCACCACCGCCACGACGGCACGCGAACGGATGCTTCTGGCGAAGGACGCCGCCCGCACCGTGGGCCTTCTCGGCGACGATGCCAAGCGCGACGCGCTGCTGGCCATCGCCGATGCGATCGAGGCCGCGGCGCCCCGCATCGTGGCCGCGAACGCGGAGGATCTGCAGCGCGGCGCCGAGACGGGACTCTCCACGGCACTGCAGGACCGGCTGCGGCTGGATGAGCCGCGGGTCGCCGCGCTGGCGGCAGCGGTGCGCGAGATCGCGGCACTGCCCGATCCGGTGGGGCGGGTCCTCGACGAGCGCACCCTCGCCAACGGCGTCTCGCTGACGAAGGTCGCCGTGCCGTTCGGCGTCGTCGGGTCGATCTACGAGGCACGTCCGAACGTCACCGTCGACATCGCCGCTCTCGCCCTGCGGTCGGGCAACGCCATGGTGCTCCGCGGCGGCACCGCTGCCGAGCGCACCAATGCCGCTCTCGTGAGCGCCATGCGCGGAGCCCTGGCCGATCGCGGCCTCGACCCGGAGGCGATCCAGACGGTCGACGAGTTCGGGCGCGAGGGCGCGCGGGAGCTCATGCATGCTCGGGGGATCGTGGACGTGCTGGTGCCGCGGGGGAGTGCGCAGCTCATCGAGACGGTCGTGACCGAATCGTCGGTCCCGGTGATCGAGACAGGTGCCGGCGTCGTGCACATCGTGCTCGACGAGACCGCGCCGCTGGAGTGGGCCCGCGACATCGTGGTCAACGCCAAGACGCAGCGTCCCAGCGTCTGCAACGCGGTCGAGACCGTGCTCGTCCACCGGGCGGCCGCCGAGCGACTCGTGGGCCCCGTCGTCGAGGCGCTGCAGCAGGGCGGCGTCACCGTGCACGGCGACGAGTCCGTCGCGCGGCTCGCGCCGGGGGTGACACCGGCCACCGACGAAGACTGGGCGACGGAGTACCTGAGCCTCGACCTGGCGATGCGCGTCGTGGACGATCTCGACGATGCGCTCGACCACATCCGGCGCTACTCCACCCATCACACGGAGTCGATCGTGACGCGGGATGCCGCGAACGAGGCCCGGTTCCTCGCCGAGGTGGACTCTGCCGTGGTGATGGCGAACACCTCCACCCGGTTCACCGACGGCGGCGAGTTCGGGTTCGGCGCCGAGGTCGGCATCTCGACGCAGAAGCTGCACGCCCGCGGGCCCATGGGCCTGGCCGAGCTCACCAGCTCCAAGTGGCTCGCGCGCGGCGCAGGGCAGGTCCGCGCGTAACGGAATAGACTGGTCCAGTCCTGCGCCCCAGAGGCGAACCCGAACGGAGCCCGAATGACACTCGCCACGATCATCGCCCTCGCCGCCGAAGAGGCCGAGCACCACGGAAACGTCGCTCTCGAGACGGTCTGGTACGGCATCGTCGCGGTCATCGTCTTCGCCGCGCTGGCACTCGTGACGCTGTCGTACCGCAACGTGGCCAACCGTCACTCCCACAAGGCCGAGGCGTACGCCCGCGCCCACGCCGACGACCTCCAGCGAGCGGGGCACGGCCACTGAGGCTGCCCCATGACGGCGACGGCGGCCCCGCGGATCGGGGTCATGGGCGGGACGTTCGACCCGATCCATCACGGTCACCTCGTCGCCGCCAGCGAGGTGGCGCAGTGGTTCGATCTCGATGAGGTCGTCTTCGTCCCCACGGGCGAGCCATGGCACAAGGCCGACGTCTCGCCGTCCGAGCATCGCTATCTGATGACCGTCATCGCGACGGCATCCAATCCCCGCTTCACGGTCAGTCGCGTCGACATCGACCGCGAAGGAACCACGTACACCATCGACACGCTCCGCGATCTGAAGGCCCAGCGCCCCGATGCGGAGCTGTTCTTCATCACCGGTGCCGACGCCATAGCGCAAATTCTCAGTTGGAGAGACCATGATGAACTGTGGGACCTCGCCCACTTCGTCGCGGTGTCCAGGCC
This sequence comes from Microbacterium sp. NPDC055455, assembly GCF_053619935.1. Lineage (NCBI taxonomy): Bacteria > Bacillati > Actinomycetota > Actinomycetes > Micrococcales > Microbacteriaceae > Microbacterium > Microbacterium sp. NPDC055455. The sequence continues at coordinate 482,350 of NZ_JBSHLB010000002.1, read as the reverse complement.
CGGACACGTTCTGAACACGGACGGTCTGCCCAGCGACGACGTCAGCCAGCTCGAGATCCCCGCCCTCGCCATCTCATCGACGGACTGCCGCGATCGGGTTCAGCGGGGACACCCCGTGTGGTACCTCGTTCCCGACGGGGTCGTCCAATACATTGCGAAGCACCACCTCTACCGGAGCAAGGAATGAGCACACCCGAGCACCCGGCGACACCAGCCCTCACGCGCAAGCAGATCCGCGAGCTGCGCAACACGGGATCCACCCCCGTGATCACCGGAACCCCGGCATCGGCCGACGAAATCACCGAGACCTCCGAGACCGAGGCGCCTGCCGACGCCGCGCCCGTCGCGCCGCCGGCCGCTGCGCCGTTCCCGCGTCCTGCCGAGCCGGTCGACGTGCCCCCGCCCCCGGTCGCGGACTCCGCGGTGGATCTCGGCGTCTCGCCGTTGACCCGACGGCAGGCCCGTCAGCAGGAGCGCATCCGCACCGCATCCGTCCCCGTCATCACGCCGGAGATCGTCGCGGCGCACGCCGCAGGCGTCCCCGCACCCGCCCCCAGCCTGCCTGCAGCGCCCGTGGCCGCCGCGCCGGACGCCGCGACGCAGGAGTCCGGGCGTCCGCTCTTCACCGCCCCGGACGACGCGTCGCAGGTGTCCACCGACAGCGGCGTGCATTCGCTGTTCGGCCTCTCGCGCGAGAGCGAGCCGGCGGCTCCCGCAGCCGGCCGCGATCAGGGCGCTTCGGCGTCGGCCAGCGTGGCGCCGGTGCTCGCTCCCGAGCGCACCGCCCGGACGGACGAGGACGAGGCCTCCGCCGACGCGTCCTCCGACCCCGAAGAGGATGAGTCGCGCGAGGAGGAGCAGCCGAAGTCGGTCGTCAGCCCTCACCTCGGTGCGAGCCTCCTCGACGCCGACCCCGTCGCCGGCACGCCGCAGGCCGTGGAGTTCCCGCCGTCGTTCGATCAGCTGCTGTCGCGGACCACGGGGGCGACGGTCATCCCGAACACCCTCATCGTCTCGCAGGCGCCGGAGGTGTCGCCGCTGGTGGCGCCCGTCACCGCGACCGGCGAGGTCATCGTGACCGGAACCTTCAACCTGCCCGAGGGACTGGGCTCGACCGGGCACGCGAAGGGGACCGCGGACGGCAAGGAGATCGACGCGACCCTCATCGACGGTGAGCTGCCGCGCCACTCCTCGCCGACGCCCATCGCCGCCAGCGCCGCGGTCAGCACCTCCAAGATGCCGGGCGAGGTCATCAAGCCGCCGGCACCGGAGAAGGGCGGCAAGCTCATGATGTCGCTGGCGATCACGGCGGGCGTCCTCGCCCTCGCGCTGGTGGGCGTCCTCATCCTCGCGTTCGTGACGGGAGTCTTCTGATGGTCGCGAGTGCGCAGTCGCACGACATGCTCCGGATCGCCGCGGCCGCGGCGGACGCGAAGGGCGGCGAGGATCTCATCGCCCTCGACGTGTCCGAGCCGCTTCCGCTCGTCGACATCTTCCTCCTCGTCACCGGTCGCAGCGAGCGCAACGTCGCGGCCATCGCCGACGAGATCGAGGACAAGCTGCTCGAGGCCGGCTACAAGCGACTGCGCCGCGAGGGACGCCAGGAGTCGCGCTGGGTGCTCATCGACTTCGGCGACCTCGTCGTGCACGTCTTCCACGAGCAGGAGCGCGTCTACTACGGCCTGGAGCGGCTGTGGAAGGACTGCCCGGTGGTGCCGGTGACCCTTCCCGCTCGTGCGGCCGCGGAGGAGTGACGGTGGTTCGGAGCACCCCGAGCGGTGTTGTAAGCTAGACGAGTTGCCCCGCGAGAGCGGGGAACGTCAGGGCCTGTGGCGCAGCTGGTAGCGCACCTGCATGGCATGCAGGGGGTCAGGGGTTCGAGTCCCCTCAGGTCCACCAAAACTTCCGGTAAAGCACCGAATCTTCCTTCCCTCATCAGGGATTGTCACTGGTTCGCAGTCGTCTTCTGGACCCTGAGTGTTCACCGTGATCCGGGACGGGATGCCGGCACCGGCGTAGCCTTGCCGCATGAGCAGCAGGAGCCGTGTGCTCGCCGGTCGTCCCCTCGCGTGGGTAGCGGCGATCGCCGCACCGATCGCGGTGGGCGCCGCGGTGCTCGTGCCGATGGCGGCCAGCGGAGCGGTCGATCTGCCCGACAAGTCCGTCGAGGAACTGATCGCGTTCGCGAGCGCCAGTGAGGTCGATGCGCTCAGCGGGACGATCGAGCAGTCGTCCGAGCTCGGACTGCCGGACCTGGCCGGGTTGACCGGCGGACCACGGGAGCGCGACGACGGGCCGCGCGCGGCAGAGGTCGACGATCTGATCGCCCTGGTCACCGGCTCGCACACGGCGAACGTCTACCTCGACGGCGATCAGGCGCGCCTGCAGGTGCTCGACCAGCTCGGCGAGCGCAACGTCTACGTCGACCACGACGCGGGGGAGGCCTGGTTCGTCGACAGCGAGTCGCAGACCGCCACGAGGCTCACCGTTCCGGCGGGCGCGTCACCCGGTGCGGGCGATGCCGACCGCACCCTGCCGACTCCCGACCGGATGCTCGACGAGGCGCTGGCCCGGCTCGACGCCACCACCGAGGTGACGGTGGGAACCGACGCGCGTGTGGCCGGGCGCGAGGTGTACGAGCTCCTCATCGTGCCGCGCACGGAGGACACCCTCGTCGGCGAGGTGCGCTTCGCCATCGACGGCCAGAACGGCGCTGCGCTCGCGGCATCCGTCACCGCGCGGGGCGCGAGTGCGCCCGCCTTCGAGATCGCGTTCACGCGCATCGACTTCTCCGCTCCGGCCCCCGACACCTTCGCCTTCGAGCCCGGTGCCGACATGGTCGTGGTGGAGAAGGACCTCACCGGGCCGGATGACGCCGAGCACGAGGGGGACGCAGAGAAGGGGGATGCCGCCCCTGTGGTCATCGGAGAGGGCTGGGCGACAGTGGTCGCGCTGACCGCGGCCGATGGCTCGGGCGTGCCGCAGGCGCTCGAGCCTGCGCAGCTCGCGATGCTGGAGAGCGTCACCACCGCCGTCGAGGGCGGCCGCGCCCTGCAGACCTCCCTGGTCAGCGTCCTGTTCACGGACGACGGTCGCGTGCTTGCGGGCGCCGTGCCCGCTGCGCGTCTCGTCGAAGCCGCCCGGACCGGCCGCTGACGGACCGCCGGTGACGATCCCGACTCCGGTGCGCCCGACCGAGGGCGCCGAGCCGGCCATCGTGACCACCGGCCTCACGAAGCGATTCGGTGCGCAGACCGCCGTCGACGCCATCGACCTCGCGGTGCCCCGCGGGTCGGTCTACGGGTTCCTCGGGCCGAACGGGTCGGGCAAGACGACGACGATCCGGATGCTGCTGGGACTGCTGAGGCCGACGGGCGGTGAGGCGCGCGTCCTGGACGCACCGATGCCCCGGTCGCTGGACACCGTCCTTCCCCGCGTGGGAGCGCTCGTCGAGGGCCCCGCGTTCTCGCCCTTCCTCACCGGGGAGCAGAACCTGACCCGCTTCGATGCCGCGGACCGTCATTCGCCGAGCCGCACGCGCACGGCGCGGGTGGCGGCGGCGCTCGAGCGCGTCGGCCTCGCGCACGCCGCGAGGAAGAAGGCGCACGCCTACTCGCTCGGCATGAAGCAGCGCCTCGGGCTCGCCAACGCACTGCTGATGCCGCGAGAGCTGCTCGTGCTCGACGAACCCACCAACGGGCTCGATCCGCAGGGCACCCGCGAGGTCCGGTCCCTCATCCGCTCCTTCGCCGCCGACGGCACGACGGTGTTCGTGTCGAGCCACCTGCTCGCCGAGGTCGAGCAGCTGTGCACCCACGTCGGAGTGATGAGCGGCGGACGGCTCGTGGCCCAGGGCACCCTCGACGACTTCCGCCGCCGCGGCGGACCCACCCGCGTCCGCGTCCGCACCCCCGACGTCGACGCGGCCCGGGCGGTGCTCGCATCGATGAAGATCCGCCCCGACGCGCAGGATGGGGCATCCGATCATGATCTGGTGACCGGGATGCTGCACGACGGCGTCCCCCCGGAGGCGCTGGTGGCCGCGCTCGTCGCGGCAGACGTGCGCGTGCGAGGGTTCGACGTGGTGGGCGAGACTCTCGAGCAGCGGTTCGTCGAGCTGACCGGCGAGGGCTTCGATGTCGTCGCGTGACGTCGCGACGGCCACACCCCGCGCCGGATCGGGGACGTTGCAGCTGTTCGGCAACGAGCTGTCCACCCAGTACCGGCGCCGGCGCACGTGGGCGATGCTGGCCGCTCTCGCGCTCATCCCGATCCTGCTGGGGGTCGCGATCCGGCTCGTGGGCGGATCGAGCCCTGGTCGCGGACCGGCGTTCCTCGATCAGATCACCGGCAACGGGCTCTTCGTCTCGCTGGCGGCGCTGACGGTCGCGATCCCGCTCTTCCTCCCCCTCACCGTGAGCGTCGCGTCGGGCGATGCGATCGCCGGCGAAGCGAGCCACGGCACGCTTCGCTATCTGCTCATCGCCCCGGCCGGACGCGTGCGCCTCCTCCTCGTGAAGTACCTCGCTGCGGTGGCGTTCTGCCTCTCGGCGACGCTCACGGTGATCGCGATCGGAGTGCTGGTGGGGTGGATCCTCTTCCCCGTCGGGCCGGTCACGCTGATCACCGGGACTCAGGTGTCGGTCGGCGAGGGCCTGCTGCGTCTTCTCGCCGTGGGCGCCTATGTGTCGGTGTCGCTGTGCGGACTGGCGGCGATCGGACTGTTCCTCTCGACGCTCACCACCGTGCCCATCGGAGCGATGGCGGCGACGGCGATCCTCGCGGTCGCCGCCCAGATCGTCGGTGCGATCCCGCAGCTCGACGCCGTGCACCCGTGGCTCTTCACCGACCGGTGGCTGGACTTCGGCGACCTGCTGCGCTCGCCGATCGCCTGGGACTCGTTCGCAGGCAACGCGCTGCTGCAGGGCGGCTACATCCTCGTGTTCGGGTTCGCCGCGATCACCAGGTTCACCACGAAGGACGTCCTCTCGTAGGACCAGGGGCAGGCCGCCCGACCGGCCGGCCCTTCCCCTTCCCGGGATGCGCCGGCCATTGCGCGAGGGGGCCGCGTCGGCGAGGGTGGGACGCATGAGCGGCGTGACTCCCTTCCTCTGGTTCGACGACTCGGCGGAGGAGGCGGTCAGCTTCTACACCGCGCTCATCCCGGACTCCGAGATCGTCTCGCTGGGCCGGTATCCCGACGAGGTGCCCGGCATGGGCGGCAAGGTGATGCACGTCCACTTCCGACTGGCGGGCCGGGACTACTACGGCATGGATGCGGGTCCGCAGTTCCCCTTCACCGAGGCCGTCTCGCTGTACGTCTCGTGCGCCGACCAGGCCGAGGTCGACCGGTACTGGGACGCGCTGACCGCCGACGGCGGCCAGGAGCAGCCCTGCGGGTGGCTGAAGGACCGCTGGGGGCTGTCGTGGCAGATCATCCCGGATCGCCTCGTCGAGCTCATCCGCCATCCCGACGCCGACGTCGCGCACCGTGCCGTTCAGGCGATGCTCCGGATGCGGCGCATCGACCTCGCGGCTCTCGAGGCCGCCGTGGCGGACACCGCCGTGGGCGACGGATGACGTCACCCGCCCGCGTGGCGGCGGCCGCGTTCCTCGTGCTCGCACTCCTCGCGGCATCCGGCTGCACCTCCCGCCCGCAGGGCGGGGCGCCGACGTCGCAGGCCCCCACGCTCGGGCCGAGCCCTGCCCCCGAAGCCGGCACACGGTGGCGCGCCGGCTCGGCGACCGGCACGCTGGCATCCGGCCTCGACGCGCCCTGGTCGGTGGTCCCGCTCCCGAACGGTGGAGCCCTCATCTCCCAGCGCGGGGACGGGACCGTGCTCGAGCTCACGGCACACGGCGGTCTGCGTCTCGCGGGGACGATCCCGGGCGTGGTCTCCGGAGGCGAGTCGGGCTTGCACGGCCTGGCACTGCGGGAGGCGGGGGAGACCACGCTGCTGTACGCGTACTTCGGCGCGGCGGAGGACAACCGGGTGGTCCGGATGCCGTTGCAGGGGGAGGCCGGGGCATACGCCCTCGGTCCGGCCGAGATCGTCGTCGAGGGCATACCGCGCGCGAGCACGCACGACGGCGGTCGCCTCGCGTTCGGCCCGGACGGTTACCTGTACGTCACGACGGGCGACGCGCAGCGGTCTGATGCCGCGCAGGATCCGGACGCCCTCGGCGGGAAGATCCTGCGCGTCACGCCGGACGGCGACCCGGCGCCCGGCAACCCCTGGGGCAACGCGGTCTACTCGATGGGACACCGCAACGTGCAGGGCATCGCCTGGACCTCCGACGGCACGCTGTGGGCGAGCGAGTTCGGCCAGAACACCTGGGACGAGCTGAACCGCATCGACGCCGGCGCGAACTACGGATGGCCGGTCGTCGAAGGCGTGGGCGGGCGGGCGGAGTTCGTGGATCCGGTCGTCACATGGGCGACGAGCGAGGCGAGCCCCAGCGGAATCGCCGCGTATGGCGACACCGTCTTCGTCGCGGGTCTGCGCGGCGAGCGGCTGTGGCAGATCGACACACGGGACGGCGAGGCCGTGGGGAGCCCGGTCGCCGCTCTCGACCGCGCGCACGGCCGGCTCCGCGACGTCATCGCGCTGCCGGACGCCTCGCTCTGGGTGCTCACGGGCAACACCGACGGCCGCGGAACGCCGCGAGAGGGCGATGACCTCCTGCTCCGCGTCCCGCTGACACCGGCGACCTGACGCGGGCCGTCTGCTGTCGCGGCGCGCTACGGTGAGAGCGTGAGCTCGCAGCCCCGCTGTCCGCATTGCCGCCATTTCGTCTACCTCGACACGCTGCAGTGCCCCAACTGCGAAGGGGAGATCGCGTACCACCTGCTGACGCGCGAGTTCTACGGCATCCGTCACGGTCAGGTCGTCATCGACGGCGCCACCTGGTACACGTGCTCCAATCGCGACTGGGCGTGCAACTGGCTGGTGTGGGAGAACGCACCCGCCGGGCGCTGCTTCTCGTGCCGCCTGACGCGCCGCCGGCCCGCGGCGGACGACACCGTCGCCCTGGACAAGCTGGCCAAGACGGAAGAGGCCAAGCGCCGGCTGATTCTGCAGCTGGCCGACCTCGGCCTGCCCATCGTGGGGTGGGACGTGCGTGAGGGCGGCCTCGGCTTCGACCTCATCTCCAGTCTCTCCGACGGCAAGCCGGTGACGATCGGACACGCGAACGGCATCATCACGATCGACCTGGCGGAGAGTCTGGACGACCGGCGCGAGGCCCTGCGGGTACGGCTCGGCGAGCCGTACCGCACGATCCTCGGCCACCTCCGCCACGAGGTGGGCCACTACTTCCAGAACGTCCTCCTGACCGACGACGAGCTGTGGGCGCGCTCTCGCGAGCTGTTCGGCGACGAGCGCACGAGCTACCGCGACGCGCTCACCCGCTACTACCAGGTGGGCGCGCCGGCCGGCTGGCAGGAGTCCTTCATCTCGGAGTACGCGACGATGCACCCCTGGGAGGACTTCGCCGAGACCTTCGCCCACTATCTGCACATCACCGGCACCCTGCAGACGGCTGCGATCATCGGCATCCGCCTGGACGCGGCGGTGACCAATCTGCGCGACACCGACGTCGTTCCGCTCGTCTCCTACGAGCGCGAGCCGATCCAGCGCCTGCTGACGGACTGGGAATGGCTCTCGCAGAGCTTCAACCGCATCAACCGGTCGATGGGCTTCGGCGACCTGTACCCGTTCACGATCGTCACGCCCGTGCGGCACAAGCTGGCGTTCGTGCACGACATCGTCACGCGGGCACCGCTGACGCCGGAGCAGCAGTATGCGCTGGCCCTGCCGGTGGAGAGCGAACGGGCATGACCTCGCTCGGGCGCGGTGATCGGGTGATCGGGCAGGCGACGCACCACGTCGAGAATCAGCCGCCGTGGCGCGTCGACGTGAACGAGTACGACCTGAACGTCCCGCTCGGCGAGGCGGTGCGGACCTTCGGGGCGGGCTGGGCCGAGGACGACCTCCTCGAGGCCGGACGGCTCGTCGGATCGGCGTCGTTCCAACGCGATGCGCAGCTGGCCGAGGTGCATCCGCCCGCCTCGCACGCGCACGATCGCTGGGGCTTCCGGCTGGACGAGGTCGAGTACGACCCGTCCTACCACCGGGTGATCGGCGAGGCGATCGCGCGCGGCGCGCACACCTCGGCGTGGGCGGATCCGCGGCAGGGCGCGCACGTCGCACGGGCGGCGATGTTCATGCTGTTCGCGCAGGTGGAGCCGGGCCACGCCTGCCCGGTGTCGATGACCCACGCCGCCGCGGCGTCGCTGCAGGACGCGGGGTGGATCTCGGACGAATGGCTGCCCAGGCTCCTCTCACGCGAGTACGAGCCGCGCCTCGTCGTCGAGGGCGGGAAGCGCAGCGCGCTGGTGGGCATGGCCATGACCGAGAAGCAGGGCGGCTCGGACGTGCGCGCCGGCACCACGGTCGGCGAATCGATGGGCGGCCGGGCGTACCAGCTGACCGGGCACAAGTGGTTCTGCTCGGCGCCGATGTCGGATGCCTTCCTCGTCCTGGCTCACACGCGGAACGGCGGCACCGACGAGGGACTGTCGTGCCTCTTCGTCCCGCGGATCCTTCCCCACGGCATGCGCAACGTCTTGCGCATCCAGCGGCTGAAGGACAAGCTCGGGAACCGCTCGAACGCGTCCGCCGAGATCGAGCTCGACGGGACCGTCGGATTCCTGGTCGGCGAAGCCGGCAGGGGCGTCCGTGCGATCATCGAGATGGTGCAGCGCACCCGGCTGGACTGCGTGCTGGGCACGGCCGCCGGGATGCGGCAGTCGCTGGCCGAAGCGGTGTGGCACACGCGTGGCCGCCGCGCGTTCGGCGCGCTGCTGGTGGACCAGCCGGCGATGACGGCGGTGCTCGCCGACCTCGCGCTCGAGTACGAGGCGGCGATGCTCTCCGGCCTGCGTCTGGCGCAGCTGTTCGAGGCCGGGGCGTCCGACCGGGACGTCGCGCTGCGGCGGCTGGCGACCCCGGTGTCGAAGTACTGGGTGTGCAAGCGGGGTCCGCAGCACGCCTACGAGGCACTGGAGTGCCTCGGCGGCAACGGCTACACCGAGTCCTTCCCGCTGGCCCGCCGATACCGCGAGCAGCCGGTGATGGCGATCTGGGAGGGCTCCGGCAATGTGATCGCTCTGGACGTCCTCCGAGCGCTGACACGCGACCGCGACTCGGGCGAGGCGTTCGCCGACGAGCTCGCCGGCACGGCGGGGGCTTCGGCCGTCCTCGATCGGCACGTCGACCGCACGCTCTCGCTGCTGAGCCGGCTGTCGGGTGCCGCATCCGGCGACGCGGCGCCGCAGGCGCGGCGGATCAGCGAGGACCTCGCGCTGGCCTTCCAGGCCTCGCTCATGCTCCGCCATGCTCCTTCGCGCGATGCCGAGGCGTTCATCGCCGCGCGGCTGGGCGACGAGCGCCGCGCGCAGTACGGCGTGCTGCCGGTCGGGACGGATGCCGCTGCCGTCGTCGCGCGCCACTGACACCTCGACGCCGCTTAGGCTTGATGGATGACGGCAGCGGCGCGGGTGGGATGCTTCGCCGCGGTCGTCGCCGCCGCGGTGATCGCGTGCGCGTCCTGCGCTCCGGCGCCCACGCCCACCGCCTCGCCCACGCGCTCACCGTCCGCGGCCTCGACGCCCACGCCGTCGCCGTCGCCCGACGAGGCGGCGACGCCCGCTGAGAACGCGGTGGCGGCGATGACCCTGCGGGAGCGGGCTGCCAGCGTCGTGATGGGGCACATCCCCACGACAGACGCCGCGGCGCTGCACTCGTACATGTCGGAGACCGGCATCGGCGGCTTCCTCCTCATGGGGGCCAACATGCCCGCCGACGAGGCCGCTCTGCAGGAGATCACCGCCGCCCTCACCGTCGATCCCGGGAGCCCTCCGCTGATCGCGATCGACCAGGAGGGCGGGGACGTCTCGCGTCTTCCGTGGGACGACCTCCCCGCGCCGTACGAGCTGCAGCAGGCCGACCCGTCCGCGTCCGAGGCCGCCTATTCAGGCCGCGCGGCGCTTCTCGCCCAGAGCGGCATCACCGTGAACTTCGGCATCGTCGCCGATGTGTCGGCCGACCCTGCCTCGTTCATCCACCGGCGCGTGCTCGGCACGACGCCGGACTCGGGAGCCGCGAGGGTGGCCGCCGCGGTGAAGGGCGAGCAGGGCGTCGTGCTCTCCACACTCAAGCACTTCCCGGGTCACGGCGCAGCTCCCGGCGACTCCCACGCATCGATCCCGTCGACGGGGATGACGCTCGATCAGTGGCGGGCCGCCGATGCGCTGCCGTTCGGCGCCGGTATAGACGCGGGGGCGGAGCTCCTCATGTACGGGCACCTCGCCTACACCGCGGTCGACGCGGCGCCGGCCAGCCTCTCCACCGAGTGGCACCGGATCGCGCGCGAGGAGCTCGGCTTCGACGGCGTCGCGATCACCGACGATCTCGGCATGCTGCAGGCCTCCGGCATCGACGCGTACGCAGACCCGGTCGCCAACGCCGTCGCCGCCCTGGCGGCGGGCAACGACATGGTGCTGGCCGTCGTGTACTCGACGGCCGACACCGCGCCGCAGACGGTCGACGGCATCGTCGCAGCCGTGGAGTCGGGGGCGCTCCCCGCCGAGCGGCTCCAGGAGGCGGCGGAGCGCGTGACCGAGCTGCGCCTGGCCATCGCGGAGGCTGACGGCGGCGAGCTGCCGTGCACGACCTGCGCGCCGGCGGGCTGACTCAGCCCGCTGCGATCTCGAGCAGACGGGCACGGATGATCGCGCCGCGCTCGGCGAACCCGCGCTGCTCGCGGACATACGCGGCCTTGCCCTCGGCGGTCTCGATGGGCACGGCGTCGTACCCCCAGTCGGCGAGGTCGTACGGGGATGCCCGCATGTCGAGCACCCGGATGTCGCGCGCGAGCTCGAAGGCGTCGAGCAGAAGCTCGCCGGGCACCAGCGGCCCCAGCTTGACGGCCCACTTGTAGAGATCCATTCCCGCGTGCAGGCATCCGGGCTGCTCGAGCTCCGCCTGCCGCTCGCGGGTCGGCGTCACGCGATTGCGCGGGACGGCGGCCGGGGTGAAGAACCGGAAGGCGTCGAAGTGGGTGCAGCGCAGGTCGTGCGCATCGACCACGGCATCGGTGGCGTCCTGCCCGAGACGCAAGGGGACCGGATGCCGGTGCTCCGCCTGCCGGTAGACCATCGCCCATTCGTGGAGACCGAAGCAGCCGAACCCGGGTGTCCGGTCCGCGGTGGCACGGAGGATCCGGGCGATGTTGCCCACGAGGGCGCCGCGCTCCGCGCGGAATCCCGCGCCGTCGACGGCGATCGCCCCGCGCGCGCTGCCGGGGCGGTACCAGCGCCACCGGGCACGGGCATCGGCTGCGGCATCCGCGAGCTCCACGCCCTCACCCGGATGCCAGCGGTGCAGCACGGCCGGCTTGTACGAGTAGTACGTGAAGAGGAAGTCCTCCACCGGGTGCGTCTCGCGGCGCTCCTGGCGCGCCCGGCGGGCGGCCGTCGAGGCCCGTGCCCGCGTCTCGTGCGCGGCCTCGCGCTCACGCCAGACCGCCGCCGGCAGCACGGGGGCGGAGGGCGGCGCGATGGTCACCGTTCGAGGATACGCGGGCTCGTACAGCCGCCGAGCTGGAGCGTCACACCGGCTCGATGAGCTCCGGCGCATCGTTGCGGACGTTGCCGACGGCGGTGGACACCTCGTGGTCGTCGAGCGTCTCGGCGAGGGCGGGGGCGGCGTCGATGGCGGCGTCGAGCACGTCCCGCACATTGTCGGTGGTGGGATCGAGCCACGCGTCGGCGTGATCCGGGTCGAGGAACAGCGGCATGCGGTCGTGGATCGAGCCGAGCCGCCCGATGGCGTCGCGCGTGAGGATCGTGAAGCTCAGCAGCCAGCGATCGGGGTCGTCGTCGCCCTTCGTCTTGTCGCGCCACCACTCGTACAGGCCCGCGAGGAACAGCGGCTCGCCGTCGGCCGGGTGGATGTAGTGCGGGATCTTGACGCCGTCGACGTTCTTCCACTCGTAGTAGCCGGAGGTGGGCACCACTGCTCGGCGCTTCTCGAGCGCTCCGCGGAACATCGGCTTGTCTTCGAGCTCTTCGGCGCGCGCGTTGAAGGCCCGCGCCCCGATCTTGGTGTCTTTCGCCCACGACGGGACGAGCCCCCACCGCGCCGCCTCGAGCCGCCGGGTCGGCGGTTCGGTCTTGGCGGAGTCGAGCACGATCGCCACGCGGGAGGTCGGCGCCACGTTGTACGACGGCTCAGGGAGGTCATCGCCTTCGACGTCGACGCGCAGCACCCCGACGAGGTCGGAACCGGCACTTGCCACCACGAAGCGTCCGCACATGCGGCCAGCCTACGCGCGGCCGCCGACGTCGGCGCGGCCGCTCAGGCCTCGATCGTGCCGCCGCTGCCGAGGACGCCGACTCCCTCCAGGCGCTCCAGCAGGCCGGCGCCGTCGTCGTCGCTCACCCAGGGCACGGATGCCGCGGCGTGGTCGTTCACGGCCGTGCGGCCACCGGCGAGCACGGCCTCGGCGGGGGAGAGGCGCCGGATCGCGACCGCCACCACCTGTGAGGGGTGCTCGTCGGTGAAGGTGGTGTAGATCTCGTCGTCGTGCTGGCCGTCGTCGCCGATCAGCAGCCACCGCACGTGCGGGAACTCGTCGGCCAGGCGCCGGAGGTTCGTGAGCTTGTGGGTCTTCCCGCTGCGGAACCACCGATCGTGGGTGGGACCCCAGTCGGTCAGCAGGAGCGACCCCGGAGGGAAGACGTGACGGCTCAGGAAGCGGATGAGCGTGGGCGCGATGTTCCAGGCGCCGGTCGAGAGGTAGATCAGCGGCGAGCCCGGGTTCTCGCGCACCACCCGCTCCATCAGCACCGCCATTCCGGGGACCGGCTGGCGGGCGTGCTCATTGAGCACGAACGAGTTCCACGCCGCCAGCAGCGGGCGGGGCAGCGCCGTGACCATGACGGTGTCGTCGACGTCCGAGACGACTCCGAACTCCACGTCGGAGCCCACCACGAACGTGCGCGTCTCGACCGGCTCGCCGCCCTCGACCGACATCGTGAAGGTCTGCCAGCCCGGCTCGAGCTTCGCCGGAAGCCGCGTGTCGATGACGCCGCCGCGATCGGCGACGACCTCGTGGTCGACGCCGCCGATGGAGACCGTCACCTGCGCATAGCCGATCGGGACGGCGACGAAGCTGCGCCAGCCGCGGACGCCCGCGTACTCGCCGGACTCGGTCGTCTTCGCCGGCGGGGCGATCATGACCCGCCCCAGCACGCGCACCCAATCGGGCCCCGCATACCCCGGGAAGGGGGCCACCGTCGGCCTCTGGCCGCGTCGCCGGGCGCGTCGCTCCCGCCAGGCGTGGAAGCGATACTCCAGGCGAGCGAACCACAGCACGTTGGCGGGCTCGGACCGGGTATCGGTGGCAGACACTCCTTCAGTCTTCCATGTCCGCCACGGCGGCCTGGTCGGGACCGTCATGATCGAGGTGCTTCCGCTCGGCGCGCTCGATCACCTTCTTGCTGACGAAGACCAGGCCCAGGAACAGCACGATGACCCCGACGAAGATGTAGCCGGCGTAGTGCAGCTGATCGGCCAGCTCCCGGTACGTCCCCGCCGCGAGAGCGGCCACGGAGATGTACAGCGTGGACCAGATGACGCACGCGGGGATGGTCCACGCGAGGAAGCGCCGATAGGGGAATCCGCTCATCCCCACCGTGAGCGGGACCAGCGAGTGGAGCACGGGCAGGAAGCGGGAGATGAAGATGGCGGGGCCGCCGCGACGCCGCAGATAGCGCTCGGAGCGGGCCCAGTTCTCCTCGCCGATGCGGCGCCCGAGCCGGGAGTGCCGGATCTTGGGGCCGAGGAATCGTCCGAGCCAGAAGCCGATGCTCTCGCCGGCCAGCGCGCCGAGAACGACGGCGATCCCGAGCAGCACGCCCTCCAGGGGCGACGCCACGGCCGTCCCGGCGACGATGACGATGGTGTCGCCGGGCACGACGAGCCCGATGAGCACGCTGGTCTCGAGCATCACCGCGACACCGGCGAGGAGGGTCCTGACGAGGGGGTCGACGCTCTGGACGGCGTCGAGGAGCCACGTGAGGAACTCGTTCACGCCACGAGCCTAGAGCTCCGTCCGTCCCTCTAACCTGGGAACATGTCGGACCCTCTCGCCGTCGCGGACCTCGCGGAGTGGGTGGATCCGGCATCCGTCTTCTCCGCGCTGCTCGCCGATGCGGAGCACGTCTTCTGGCTGGATGCCGGGCCGGCGGCCGAAGCCGGCTGGAGCTTCATGGGCACGGGCACGCCTCAGGACGCCGCCGTCGTGCGCGCGACGGCGTGCGGCGGCGGCGAGGACGACGGCGACAGCCCGTTCCGCGGCGGCTGGGTGGGCTGGATCGGCTACGACGACGCCGCGGCCCGCGCCGGCGCCCCCGCCGTCCGCGACGACGACGCCGTGCCGCACGAGCGGTGGCTGCGGGTCGAACGGCTCGTCGCCTTCGACCATGCCCGCCGGCGCGTCCGCGTGTTCGCGCCCCCGAGCGCGCTGACCGGGCTGCTCCAGGCCGTCGCCGCGGCGACGACCGGGCCGGCGCCTGCGCCGCCCGCGCCCCTGGGACACGCCCGCTCGCGCCACACGCCGGACGAGTACGCGACTCTCATCGAGCGCTGCCGCGATGCGATCCGCGAGGGCGACGCCTACCAGCTGTGCCTGACGACGCGTTTCGAGGTCGAGGCCTCCGTCGACCCGGTGCAGGTCTACCTGCGGCTGCGCGCTGCGACCCCCGCCCACCACGGCGGGTTCGTGCGCTCGGGCGACTCTGCGCTGCTGAGCGCGAGCCCGGAGCGCTTCCTCCAGGTGGAGCGCGGCGGCGAGGGCGCGGCGATCGTGCGGACCCGCCCCATCAAGGGCACCCGCCCGCGCGGCCGCGACGCTGCCGAGGACGCGGCGCTTCGGGCGGAGCTGCGCGGGAGCGAGAAGGAGCGCGCCGAGAACGTCATGATCGTCGACCTCATGCGCAACGACCTCTCGCGCGTGAGCGTGCCCGGCACGGTCGGCGTCGACGCGCTCCTGGAGGTGGAGTCGTATCCCGCCGTGCATCAGCTGGTCAGCACGGTGTCCGGTGCGCTCGTCCCCGGCACGACGCTCGCGGACCTGCTCGACGCGACGTTCCCCGCCGGGTCGATGACCGGTGCGCCGAAGCTCTCCGCCATGACGATCCTGCATCGGCTGGAGGCCGCGCCGCGCGGCGTGTTCTCGGGCTGCTTCGGGTGGGTCGGCGACGACGGCGCGCTGGATCTCGCGATGGTCATCCGATCGATCGTGGTGCGACCGGACGGCGCGTACGTCGGCGCGGGCGGGGGGATCACATGGCGATCGGATGCCGCGGCCGAAGTCGCCGAGGTGGGCATCAAGGCGCGGGGGCCGCTGGCGGCGCTCGGCGCCGGACTGCCGCCCGGCTGGTGAGGGCGCCCTTCCGCTAACCTGGAAGACGCGCTTCGCGCGCTGAGCGCGTCTCAGCCCCTCCCATGATTGGTTCTTCCCCCGTGAGTCAGACCATGTCCTCCGACACCAGTGCGCCCGCAGAGGGCTACGACGCCTACGCCATCCAGCAGAAGTGGCAGGCGCGCTGGGCCGAGGCCGACCCCTTCCGTGCGGGCGGCGACGACGACACGCGGCCGCGCAAGTACGTGCTGGGCATGTTCCCGTATCCCTCGGGCGACCTGCACATGGGCCACGCCGAGAGCTACGCGTACGTCGACATCGTCGCGCGCTTCTGGCGCCACCGCGGCTACAACGTCCTGAACCCGATCGGCTGGGACTCGTTCGGGCTGCCCGCCGAGAACGCCGCCATCCAGCGCGGCGCCGACCCGCGCGAGTGGACCTACGCGAACATCGCGCAGCACAAGAAGAGCTTCCGGGAGTACGGCTCGTCGTACGACTGGAGCCGCATCCTGCACACCAGCGACCCGGAGTACTACCGGTGGAACCAGTGGCTGTTCCAGCGCCTGTACGAGCGCGGCCTGGCCTACCGCAAGGAGAGCCCGGTCAACTGGTGCCCCAACGACCAGACGGTCCTCGCCAACGAGCAGGTCGTCGACGGGCACTGCGAGCGGTGCGGCGCCGAG
Organism: Microbacterium sp. NPDC055455; assembly: GCF_053619935.1. NCBI lineage: Bacteria > Bacillati > Actinomycetota > Actinomycetes > Micrococcales > Microbacteriaceae > Microbacterium > Microbacterium sp. NPDC055455. Next base: position 466,175 of record NZ_JBSHLB010000002.1, on the reverse strand, counting down.
GTGATCAAGAAGAAGCTCACGCAGTGGTACTTCAAGATCACCGAGTACGCCGACCGCCTGCTCGACGACCTGAACCAGCTCGAGGGGTTCTGGCCGCAGAAGGTCATCCGCATGCAGCGGAACTGGATCGGCCGATCGGTCGGGGCCGACATCGACTTCGAGATCGAGGGTCGCGCCGAGAAGGTCACGGTCTTCTCCACCCGCCCCGACACGCTGCACGGCGCGACGTTCATGGTCGTCGCCCCTGACAGCGACCTGGCGGCGGAGCTCGCCGCGGGCTCGACCGCCGAGGTGCGCATGCGCTTCCAGGACTACCTCGAGACCGTGCAGCGCGAGACCGAGATCGAACGGCAGAACACCGACCGGCCGAAGACCGGCGTCTTCCTGGACCGCTTCGCGATCAACCCGGTCAACGGCGACCGCCTGCCCATCTGGGCCGCCGACTACGTGCTGGCCGACTACGGGCACGGCGCGGTCATGGCGGTGCCCGCCCACGACCAGCGCGACCTCGACTTCGCCCGCGCGTTCGACCTGCCCGTGAAGGTGGTCGTCGACACGACCGCGCCGATCACGGGCGCGATCCCCGTCATCGAGCTCGACGACGACGGCGTCCCGATCGACCCGGGCCCGGTGGACACCCTCGACGACATCGACCCCGCGCGCACCGGCATCGCGCTCACCGGCGACGGCCGCATGATCAACTCCGGCTCGCTCGACGGCCTGTCCAAGCGCAACGCCATCGCGCGGGTCATCGAGGAGCTGGATGCCGCGGGCACCGGCCGCGCCGCGAAGTCCTACCGCCTGCGCGACTGGCTGATCTCGCGCCAGCGCTTCTGGGGCACGCCCATCCCGATGATCCACACCGAGGACGGGCGCATCGTGCCGGTGCCGGACGACCAGCTGCCGCTGCGCCTCCCCGACGCGCAGGGCCTGGACCTCGCGCCCAAGGGCACCTCGCCGCTGGGCGGTGCCACGGAGTGGATGCAGACGACCGACCCCGAGACGGGGGAGCCCGCGCTGCGCGACCCCGACACGATGGACACGTTCGTCGACAGCTCGTGGTACTTCCTGCGGTTCCTGTCGCCGACGGACGACGCCGAGGCGTTCCCGCCGCGTGCCGCCGACCGGTGGGCTCCCGTCGACTCGTACATCGGCGGTGTCGAGCACGCCATCCTCCACCTGCTGTACGCGCGCTTCATCACGAAGGTCCTCTTCGACATGGGGCTCATCGAGTTCACGGAGCCGTTCTCGAGCCTCATCAACCAGGGCATGGTGCTGCTGGACGGCTCGAAGATGTCGAAGTCGAAGGGCAACCTCGTCGAGTTCGCCTCGAGCATGGTCGACCCCGGCGCCGACGCGGTGCGGATCGCGATCGCGTTCGCCGGTCCCGTCGAGGACGACATCAACTGGGAGGACGTGTCCACGACGGGCGCCCAGAAGTTCCTCGCGCGCGCCTGGCGCGTCGCCAAGGACGTCGCGAGCGACCCCGATGTCGTCTGGGCCGAGGGCGACACCGCGCTCCGCCGCGTCACGCATCGACTGCTCGCGGATGCCCCCGGGCTGGTCGAGCAGACGAAGTTCAACGTCGTCGTCGCCCGCCTGATGGAGCTGGTCAACGCCACCCGCAAGACGATCGACACCGGCGCCGGCCCCGCCGACCCCGCCGTCCGCGAGGCCGCCGAGGCGACCGCGATGATCTTGGATCTGTTCGCCCCGCACACCGCCGAGGAGATGTGGCAGATCCTGGGCTACGAGGGCTTCGTCGGCCTCGTGCCGTGGCGCACGGCCGACCCGACGCTGCTGGTCGAAGAGAGCGTCACGGCGGTCGTGCAGATCGACGGGAAGGTGCGCGGAACCCTGCAGGTGCCCGCGCGCATCGAAGCCGCCGAGCTCGAGCGCCTCGCGCGGGCGGACGAGAAGGTCGTCCGTTCGCTGGCGGGTCGTGAGATCACGCGCGCGGTCGTGCGAGCGCCGAAGGTCGTGAGCTTCAGCACGCACTGACGCTCCTCCCCAGGAGCGGACGGGCGCGCGGACTGCACAATCGCGTTCCGGGCGTCCCGGGCGGTCGCGGCGCACTCGTAGCGTGGGCGCGTGACAGCCGGTGCCCGTGACGACCCGGAGCAGGCGCCGGGTCCTGGCGCGCGGCGACGCTTCGGCGCGGGTGCCGTCGTGGTCATCGTGCTCGTGGCCCTCGCCGTCACCATCGCGATCGGCATCGTCCGCGGCGCGACGACTCCCGTCGACGAGGTGGCCGTCGACCCCTCGCCGGTCGCGACCCCCGGCGGGGGCGAAGAGCTGTTCGTCCACGTCTCGGGCGCCGTGCGGGAGCCCGGCCTGTACGTCCTCCCCGCCGGCGCCCGGGTGGTCGACGCGATCGCGGCCGCGGGCGGATTCGCCGACGACGCGGCGCGCGATGCGGTGAACCTCGCGCGGCCGATCGACGACGGCGAGCAGCTGCCCGTTCCGCGCCAGGGCGAGGCCGCGCCGCCCACGGCGGCACCGCCGGGACAGGCGCCGGACGGCCGTGTGGACATCAACACCGCCGACGCGACGCTGCTCGAGACGCTGCCGCGAATCGGACCGGCCCTGGCGGAGCGGATCATCGCCTGGCGGGATGACAACGGCGGGTTCACCAGCGTCGAGGACCTGCTGGCCGTCCCGGGGATCGGCGACACCATGCTCGAGGCACTCCGCGACCTGGTGACGGTGTGACACGGCGTCTCCCGGCACTGCGCCTCGTCCCCGTCGCCGGCGCGACGTGGGCGGTCGCCGCGGCGGCGATCCTCGCTCCCGCGGCGGCGGGCTGGATCGCGTCGGGGTCCTGGGCGGTCGCCGTCGTCGCCGTCGCCGTCGTCGCGCGAGCGGGTCGCCGCGTCTCGAGCGGGCGTCTCTCCCCGGCTGCGGCGCCGATTCCGGCCGCCGGAGTCGCACCGAGGCTCGGGATGCCGACCCGGACAGCACGCGTCGTCCTGGCGGTGATCGTGCTCGCCGCCGCGGCCGCGGGTACGACCGCCGCGCACGTGGCGGCGGCCTGGCCCGGGCGCCAAGCCGTCACGGAGCTGGCCCTGCAAGGCGGCCGGGCGGTCGACGTGCGGGCCGACGTGGCCGGCAAGGTCGAGCGGCGCGCCGGCACGCTCTCGTTCGCCGCGCGCGCCCGCAGCGTCAACGCCGGCAGCGAGACCCACCGCGTGGCGATCGACGTCACGGTACGCGTCGCTCCCGACGACGTGGACCGCCCGGACCTGCTCGATGTGGGCGCCGACGTCGAGGTCCACGGCACCGCGAGCACTGGCCGGGCGGGGGATCGCGCGGTCCTGGTGCTGTGGGCATCTCGCGGCGTGGAGGTCCGGCAGGCGGCGAACGGTGCCGCGGCGCTGACCGGCGACCTCCGGCGCGGCCTCGTCCGCGCCGTCGCGGATCTGCCGGGGGCGGGCGCCGGACTCGTGCCGGGGCTGGCCGTCGGCGACACGTCGATCGTCTCCCCGGAGCTCGACGCCGCCATGAAGGAGGCCTCCCTGTCACATCTGACCGCCGTCTCCGGCGCGAACTGCGCCCTCGTCGTGGGCATCGCGTTCGGCCTCGCGGCGGCGGCCGGCGCCTCCCGCGGGCTGCGGGTCGGCTGCGCGCTGGCGGTGCTGCTGGGCTTCGTCGTCCTGGTGACCCCCGAGCCGAGCGTCGTTCGCGCCGCGACCATGGCGGCGATCGCGATGCTCACCGTCCTCCTCGGCCGTCCCGGCGCCGGAATGGCGCTGCTGTGCCTCGCGGTGACGCTGCTCCTCGTCTTCGACCCGTGGCTGGCGGCATCCCTCGGATTCGGGCTCTCCGTCGCCGCGACCGGGTCGTTGCTGCTGTTCGCGCGCCCGCTCGCCTCCGGGCTGGCCCGCTGGGTACCCCGCCCGCTGGCGCTGGCGCTCGCGGTGCCGCTGGCGGCTCAGCTCGCCTGCGGCCCGTTGCTGATCCTGATCCAGCCCACGGTGCCGGTCTACGGGGTGGTGGCCAACCTGCTGGCAGGGCCGGCCGCGCCGGCGGCGACCGTGCTCGGCCTCGCCGCGTGCCTCAGCGCGCCGTTGCCGTTGCTGCAGTCGGGCCTCGCGGTGCTGGCATGGGTGCCGGCGTCCTGGATCGCGGCGACCGCGGTGACGATGTCGGAACTGCCCGCCGATCAGCTGCCGTGGCCCGAGGGCGTGCCCGGCGCCGTGGCGCTCGCGCTCGTCGGTCTCGCGGTCGGCACCGCGATCGCGCTTCCGCGCGCCGGCCCGCCCGCGCTTCGCGCCGCGCGCGCCGGCGCGGCGGTCCTCGTGGCGACGGTGGTGGGGGCGGGACTCGGCACGGGCGCGCTGGCGACGGTCGCCGGGCGTCTGACCCTCCCCTCGGGGTGGGCGATGCTGGCGTGCGACGTCGGCCAGGGCGATGCCGTGCTGCTGCGCTCGGGCGGCGCCGTGGCGCTCGTCGACACCGGACCGGACCCCGGCGCCCTCGAGGCATGCCTGTCGCGCGCCGGAGTCGGACGCATCGAACTCCTCGTGCTGACGCACTTCGACCTCGACCACGCGGGCGGTCTCGACGCCGTGCAGGGGCGGGTGGGCACGGTGCTGCACGGCCCCACCGACGCCGCCGGGCACGCCGGGATCGCCGCCCTCGAAGCGGCGGGCGCCCGCGCCGTCGAGGCGTCCGCGGGGATGTCGGGGTCGCTCGGCGGGGCGCGGTGGCGGGTGCTCTGGCCGCGCGCCGACAGCCGCGCCTACCCGGCCGGCAACGACGCGAGCGTGGTGCTCGACGTGCGTGGCGGCGGCGTGCCGCCCACCCTGCTGCTCGGCGACCTGTCCGCGTCGCCGCAGCGCGCTCTCGTGGCATCCGCGACGCTGGACCCGCCGTACGCGATCGTCAAGGTCGCCCATCACGGCAGCGCGGATCAGGAGGCCGCACTCTACGCCGCCGCCCGGCCCGCCGTCGCGGTGATCACGGTCGGGCTCGACAACGACTACGACCACCCGCGCCCCGAGCTCCTCGCGGTCCTCGCGGACGCCCGCGCACGCGTGGTGCGCACCGACGAGGACGGATCCGTCGCGCTGTGGGCGACGGCCGGGGGAGCGGTGGCGCTCTGGCGCGACCGGGGCGGCTGATCCCCATCGGGGGGGCGCCGCGGCTCGCGTCGGCGGTCGTCGGTAGGCTGAGGGGATGGCATCACCCGCGCGCCGATCACCGGCGAAGTCGGCGCGCAGCGCCATCCCTCAGCTGTCGTGGCGCACCCCGCAGCCGGCTCCCGTCGTGCTCGTGTCCGGCCCCGAGGAGGTCTGCGCCGAGCGCGCGATCGCCGGTGTCCGCGACTATCTGCGCGCAGAGGATCCGACGCTCGAAGTGTCCGACATCCGGGCCGACGACTACTCGGCGGGGTCTCTGCTGGGTGTGACGTCGCCGTCCCTGTTCGGCGAGCCGCGCCTGGTGCGGGTCAGCGGCGTCGAGAAGTGCTCCGACACCTTCCTCTCCGAAGCGCTCGCGTACCTCGCCGCCCCGCAGGACGGCGCCACGGTCGTGCTCCGGCACACCGGCGCGAGCGTGCGCGGGAAGAAGCTCCTCGACGCGATCCGGGCAGGCCAGGGCGCGGGGGTGGAGATCGCCTGCCCGGCGATCAAGCGGGACTCCGACAGGTTCGACTTCGCGGCGGGAGAGTTCCAGGCTGCGCGCAAGCGGATCGCCCCGGTCGCGCTGCGCGCGCTCGTGTCCGCGTTCGCCGACGACCTCACCGAGCTCGCCGCGGCGTGCCAGCAGCTCATCGCCGACGTCCCCGGCGACATCACCGAGCAGATCGTCGAGCGGTACTACGGCGGTCGGGTCGAGACCTCGGCCTTCACCGTCGCCGACACGGCCATCGCCGGGCGCTACGGCGAGGCGCTGATCGCGCTCCGGCACGCGCTGGCCTCGGGAGCCGACCCGGTCCCGCTGGTCGCCGCGGTCGCGATGAAGCTGAGGACCATGGCCAGGGTCGCAGGCAACCGCGAGCCCGCCGCGGCGCTCGCCGCGCGCCTGGGCATGAAGGACTGGCAGGTCGACCGCGCGCGCCGCGACCTGGTCGGGTGGAACGAAGAGAGCCTGGGCCGCGCGATCCAGGCGACGGCGCGCGCGGACGCCGAGGTCAAGGGCGGCTCGCGAGACCCGATCTTCGCGCTGGAGCGCATGATCACGGTCATCGCCACGCGCGCTCCCTACGGCTCCTGACCCCGCGGTCCTCGCCGCTCGGGGGGCGTCGCCGACACCGCCGGGGCCGTGGACATGCGAAAGGCCCGCCCCTCGCGGGACGGGCCTTCTCATGCGATGCGGACCTGCCGAGCCGTTCCGGCGTCAGAGCGCAGCAACCTGCTTGGAGATCGCCGACTTGCGGTTCGCCGCCTGGTTCTTGTGGATGACGCCCTTGCTGACGGCCTTGTCGAGCTTCTTGGTGGCCTTGCCGAGCGCCTTCTCAGCGGCCGCCTTGTCGCCCGCGGCGACGGCCTCGCGCGTGCGGCGCACGAGCGTCTTCAGCTCGCTCTTGACGGACTTGTTGCGCTCTCGCGCCTTCTCGTTGGTCTTGTTGCGCTTGATCTGCGACTTGATGTTCGCCACGTGTCGACGTTTCTTTCGTTCGAAGGGAATCGGATTGATGATGCCGGTCAGCGGGAGAGGGGCGCTGCTCGGCGGTCGTGAGGGCGAACCCACACGCAAGCCAAACAAGGATTCTATCAGGTCGGTCGCCCGGTCGATGACGGGAGTCCGCCGACGCTGCGGCCCGGGTGCTCGTGCCGCCCCGCCTCGAGCGTCGCGAGGGCGACCTCCAGCACCGCATTGAACACCCGCGGGCGCATCACGGTGACGTGATGGGTCGTGCGGGGGACGACGATGAGCTCGGCGTGCTGCGCCACGCGGGTGAAGAGCCGCTCATTCACCCGCAGCTGGTCGTACTGCCCGTTGACGATCCACAGCGGCACCTCGATGCGCCTGAGCGCCGACAGCAGGTCCAGCACCGACAGACTCCGCAGGGCGACGTCCTGCGCGTCCAGCGCGTAGCCGCCTGCCCCGAAGTCCGCGCGGGTCTCCTCGGGGAGGATGCGATCGAGCATCCGGTCCGTCAGCCACATGCCCCGGTCGGGGAGCGAGTCGAAGCCCCGCGCCAGCAGGCGGTAGGCCCGCAGGCCGATGCCCCGCGGGATCGCGGTGCACGACGCCGCGATGAATCCCGAGACCGGCGGCCGCTCCTCGGCCCCCGCGTACTCGATGCACAGCAGCCCGCCCATGGAGTGCCCCACCAGCAGCACCGGGCCGCGCTCCGCCGCGGCCTGCACGGCGTCGTCGATCGTGGCGAAGGCGGACTCGATCGTGAACTCCTCGCGCATGCGGGATCCGTGCCCGGGCAGATCGACCGCCGTGACCGGGGTCCCGCGCGCCTGGAGATACGCGACCTGCGACCGCCACATCGTCGCGGATGTGCGGATGCCGTGGACGAGGACGACGTGGACCGCCATGACGACAGGCTAGCCACAGCGCCCGCCCTAGCATGGCGGCATGCCCGAGATCGCCCCGCACATCGCGCGCATGCCCGGCTCGGGCGTGCGACACATCCTCGAGCGCGCGCTGCGCCGGCCGGGCACCATCGTCCTGGCCGTCGGCGAGCCCGGAGAGGTGGCGGGCGCGGCGATCAGAGACGCGGCGGCGGCGGCGTGGACGGCCGGGGCCATCCGCTACACGCCGAACGGCGGCATCCCGGCCCTGCGCGAAGCCATCCGCGCGAAGCTCGCGCGCGAGAACGGGCTCGAGGCCGACGTCGAGCAGATCTGGGTGACGGTCGGCGCGACGCAGGCGCTGCACCTCGCGATGGCCCTGACCCTGTCGCGCGGCGACGAGGTGCTCGTGCCCGACCCCGGGTACACGACCTTCACCATGAACGCGCACCTGCTGCAGGCGACGCCGGTGCCCTACCCCCTGCGTCCGGACCGCGGCTTCCAGCCCGACCTGGACGAGCTGGACGCCCTCGTCACCCCGCGGACGCGCGCCCTGATCGTGAACACACCGTCCAATCCGCTGGGGTCCACCTTCGATCGAGCGACACTCGAGGCGCTGATGGCGCTGGCTCGACGGCACGACCTGTGGGTGATCAGCGACGAGGTGTACGAGCGCTTCACGTGGGGACATCCGCACGTGAGCCCGGCGACCCTGGACGACGACGGGCGCGTGCTCTCGGTGTTCTCGATGTCGAAGACGTACGCGATGACCGGTGCGCGGGTGGGCTGGCTCGTGACGCCTCCCGGATGGCGCCAGACCATGCTGCGGGTGCAGGAGTCGGTGGTCAGTTGCGTCGACGAGCCCGCGCAGCGGGCGGCTGTCGCGGCGCTGACGGGGGAGCAGACCGCCGTCGCGGCGAGTGCGGCGCACTACCGCGACAACCTGGCCGCCGCGACGGCGCTGCTGGATGCCCGCGGCCTGCGCTATCTCGCACCCACCGGCGCGTTCTACCTCTGGATCGACGTCTCGGACGCCTCGGGCGGCGACGTGGTCGCGTGGTGCGAGCGGTTCCTCGACGAGCACGGGGTGGCCGTCGCACCGGGCAGCGCGTTCGGGGCCTCCGGCGAGGGATGGGTGCGCGTCTGCGTCGCGAGCGACAAGGCGGAGCTGCTGGAGGGCCTCAGCCGCCTGCCGGCCCCGGCGCGGCCTGCGCACGGCGGGATCCGGTGACGCGCAGGGTCGCGGCATCCGTCACCCGTACAATCGTCTGGACATGTCACCCCGTGCCCTGAAGCCTCTCGAGCCGTCTGCGACCCCTCCTGAGCTGATCCGCAACTTCTGCATCATCGCCCACATCGACCACGGAAAGTCGACGCTGGCGGACAGGATGCTGCAGATCACCGGCGTCGTATCCGACCGCGACATGCGCGCGCAGTATCTCGACCGCATGGACATCGAGCGCGAGCGGGGAATCACGATCAAGTCGCAGGCCGTCCGCATGCCGTGGTCCACCGCGGACGGGACGTTCGCGCTGAACATGATCGACACGCCCGGGCACGTGGACTTCACCTACGAGGTGTCGCGCTCGCTCGCCGCCTGCGAGGGCGCGATCCTGCTCGTCGACGCCGCGCAGGGGATCGAGGCCCAGACCCTCGCCAACCTCTACCTCGCGCTCGAGAACGACCTGCACATCATTCCGGTGCTCAACAAGATCGACCTCCCGGCAGCCGACCCCGAGAAGTTCGCCGCCGAGCTGGCCAACCTGATCGGCGGCTCGCCCGACGACGTGCTGCGGGTGTCCGGCAAGACGGGGATGGGGGTCGAGGACCTGCTGGACCGCATCGTCGAGCAGATCCCCGCGCCCACGGGCGACGCCGACGCCCCGGCCCGCGCGATGATCTTCGACTCGGTGTACGACTCGTACCGCGGCGTCGTGACGTACGTCCGCATGGTCGACGGCAAGCTCGAGCCGCGCGAGCGGATCCAGATGATGTCGACGCGAGCCACCCACGACCTCCTCGAGATCGGCGTGTCCAGCCCCGAGCCGGTGCCCACCCGGGGTCTCGGCGTCGGCGAGGTCGGCTACCTGATCACCGGCGTGAAGGACGTGCGCCAGTCGAAGGTCGGCGACACGATCACCAATCAGCGCAAGCCCGCCGCCGAGGCCCTGCCGGGGTACACCGACCCGAAGCCGATGGTGTTCTCCGGCATCTACCCGATCGACGGCAGCGACTACGGCGATCTGCGCGAGGCGCTGGACAAGCTCAAGCTGTCGGATGCCTCCCTCCAGTACGAGCCCGAGACGTCGGTCGCGCTGGGCTTCGGCTTCCGCTGCGGCTTCCTCGGGCTGCTGCACCTCGAGATCATCACCGAGCGCCTGTCGCGCGAGTTCGACCTCGACCTCATCACGACCGCGCCGTCGGTGACCTACGAGGTCACCACCGACACGGGGGAGACGGTCGTGGTCACCAACCCCAGCGAGTACCCCGACGGCCGCGTCGCCGAGGTCTCGGAGCCCGTGGTGAAGGTGGGGATCCTGCTGCCCAAGGACTACGTCGGCACGGTCATGGAGCTGTGCCAGTCGCGCCGCGGGTCGCTGCTGGGCATGGACTACCTCAGCGAGGACCGCGTCGAGCTGCGCTACAACATGCCGCTCGGCGAGATCGTGTTCGATTTCTTCGATCAGCTGAAGTCCAAGACGCAGGGCTACGCGAGCCTCGACTACGAGCCCGCCGGCTCGCAGACGGCCGACCTGGTCAAGGTCGACATCCTGCTGCAGGGCGACAAGGTCGACGCCTTCAGCTCGATCGTGCACCGCGAGAAGGCGTACGCGTACGGCACCATGATGACCGAGCGCCTGCGCAAGCTCATCCCGCGGCAGCAGTTCGAGGTGCCGATCCAGGCCGCCATCGGCGCCCGCATCATCGCGCGCGAGAACATCCGCGCCATGCGCAAAGACGTCCTGGCGAAGTGCTACGGCGGTGACATCTCGCGCAAGCGCAAGCTCCTCGAGAAGCAGAAGGAGGGCAAGAAGCGCATGAAGATGGTCGGGCGCGTGGAGGTCCCCCAGGAGGCGTTCATCGCCGCGCTCTCGGGTGACGTCGAGACCAAGGGCGCCAAGTAGGCTGGTCCTCATGCGTCGAGGGACCTTCCGTGACGACACCGTCGACTACGCCGCCGTCGGGGCGACGCAGGCGGCCGATCTGATGCACTTCCCGCCGGAGCGCAGCATCCCCGCGGAGCAGTCGTGGCGCATCGGCAGCGGCGAGGCCCGCTTCCACGCCGCGAGCGATGCGCTGCTGTCGTGGACCGCCCAGCGCGGCGCCGGACTCGAGGTGACCGACGTCCGCCCGGCTTCCGGGCCGATGTACTCGGGCGTGAGCTTCGACGCCGAGGGCAACCCGGTCGCGCCGAGCCGCACCGAGTCGGAGCAGCGCTTCGACGCCGACGGCACCCCGTATGTGGGGCCCGGCACGACGATCCGCGTCGCGGGCCGCGTCAAGGGGCTTCGGGCGGATGCCGAGCTCCGGGTGATCTTCGCCATCGAGGAGCCCCGGCGCGTCGGCTTCGCCCTGGGCACGGTCGGCGACTCGGTGGTCAGCGGCGAGGAGTCGTTCATGCTGGACTGGAACGACAAGGACGAGGTGTGGTTCACCGTGCGCGCGTTCGACGCCCCGCACGCGCTGCTGTACCGGATGCTGCCCGCGTTGACCAGGCGCCGCCGGCGTGAGCTGTTCACGCGCTATCTGCGCGCGATCTCGCCGCTGTACACCACCCCCGCGTGAGGCGCTGATGGGCTCCGCTCTTCCTCTCGGCGAGCCCGTTCCGGCGGACGGCTCGCTGCCGGCCGGCATCCGCATCGATCAGGCCACCGACTTCGGCGTGTACCTGCACGTGCCCTTCTGCCGCGTGCGGTGCGGGTACTGCGACTTCAACACCTACACGTCGTCCGAGCTGCGCGGGGCACGCCAGGACCAGTACGCCGACACGCTCCTGCGCGAGATCGGCCTCGCCCGGAGCGTCCTCGAGCGCGCCGGCGGCACCCGGCCTGCATCGACGGTCTTCTTCGGCGGAGGCACGCCCACGCTGCTGCCGCCGGGGGATCTCGCGCGCATGCTCGACGGGGTGCGCGAGGCGTTCGGGCTCCGGGACGACGCGGAGATCACCGTCGAGGCCAATCCCGACACGGTGTCGCCGGCGGTGGCGGCCGAGCTGGCGGCAGCGGGGGTCACCCGGATGTCGATCGGCATGCAATCCGCCGTCCCCCGCGTCCTGGCAGCGCTCGATCGCACCCACGACCCCGACAATGTGCGCACCGCCGTGTCGGCCGCACGCGAGGCGGGACTCGACGTCAGCGTCGACCTCATCTACGGCGCACCGGGCGAGACGCTCGACGACTGGCGCAGCTCCCTCGCGACGGCCGTCGCGCTGGAGCCCGACCACATCTCGGCCTACGCGCTGATCATCGAGGATGGCACCAAGCTCGCCCGTCAGATCCGCCGCGGCGAGGTCGCCGCGCCCGACGACGACCTGCAGGCCGACATGTACGAGCTCGCCGACGACCTGCTGTCCGTCGCCGGCTTCGACTGGTACGAGGTGTCGAACTGGTCCCGCGGCCCCGAGCACCGCTCCCGGCACAACCTGGCGTACTGGACGGGCACCGACTGGTGGGGCTTCGGCCCCGGCGCCCACAGCCACGTCAACGGGGTGCGCTTCTGGAACGTCAAGCACCCGGCGGCCTACGCCCAGCGCCTCGCGGCCGGCGAGTCGCCCGCGGCGGGACGGGAGATCCCGGATGCCGCCGCCCGCGGTCTGGAGAGCGTACTGCTGCGCACCCGCATCCGCGAGGGGATGCCCGTCGACGAGCTGCTGGGCGAGGGTCGGCACGCGGTGGCCGCGCTGATCGCCGACGGCCTGATCGAGGGGCGGGACGCGCTCCGGGGCCGTGTCGTGCTCACCCGACGCGGGCGGCTCCTGGCCGACGCCGTCGTCCGGGCGCTGACGCCGTGAGGCGGCCGCGCCGGGGCGTGCCGGGGCGGAGCCGCGCGGACATCTGCGGACGCGGCGTCGCTCAGCGATCGTGACGGGCTCATCGGATAGAATTGGCACTCCAGTCATGCGAGTGCCAGATCGGGCGTGAGGAGGCGTGATGGTCAGCGAGCGCGGTCTCCAGGTGCTGCGGGCGATCGTCCAGGACTACGTCGACACGCGCGAGCCGGTCGGCAGCAAGGCGATCGTCGAGCGGCACGCCTTCGGCGTGTCTGCGGCGACCATCCGCAACGACATGGCCCTGCTCGAAGACGAGGAGCTCATCGCCGCCCCGCACACGTCGTCGGGCCGCGTGCCGACCGACAAGGGGTATCGGGTGTTCGTCGACCATCTGGCGGAGCTGCGGCCGCTCTCGCCGGCGCAGCGGTCCGCGATCGCCTCGTTCCTCGACGGCCCCGGAGACCTCGACGACGTGCTCGTGCGCACGGTGCGCGCACTCACGCAGCTCACGGGCCAGGTCGCGATCGTGCAGTACCCGTCGTTCGCCCGCGCCACCGTCACGCACGTCGAGCTCGTGCAGCTCGGCGCCGGGCGCATGCTCGTCATCGTCGTCACCGACACCGGCCGGGTCTCGCAGCGGCTCGCCTTCGTGGGCGACGAGTTCGACGAGGCCGACCTCGCGCGCATCCGCGCCGAGCTCGGCACGCTGCTGGTGGGCCGGCCCGTCCGGGAGGGGCTGCAGCGCATCGCCGACCGCCTGGAGGCGCAGGCCCCGCAAGCCCCCGCCCACGAGCGCGCCACCGACGAGATCGTGCGTGCGGTCGCCGAGGAGCTCGAGGAGTTCCGCCAAGACAGGCTCGTGATGGCCGGCAGCGCCAATCTCGCGCGCAGCGAGTCGGACTTCCGCGGCAGCATCTATCCGCTCCTCGAGGCGATCGAGGAGCAGGTGACGCTGCTGCGGCTCATGGGCGAGATGGTGGCCGACGAGCAGGGGCTCGCCGCCAGCATCGGACGCGAGAACGAGCCGTTCGGCCTGGCCGAGGCATCCGTCGTCGCCAGCGATTACGATGCCACCGGCTCGCTCGCGCGTGTCGGCGTGCTCGGCCCCACCCGCATGGACTACCCCTCGAACCTCGCGGCGGTCCGTGCCGTCGCGCGCTACCTCACGCGCATGCTCGAGCAGGACGACAGCTCCCGCTGACGCGGACGCGTACCCACGATCCCGCGGCGCCGCCGCGGCAGGAAGGCGAAAGTGGCTGACCACTACGAGGTCCTCGGCGTTTCGCGCGAGGCCACCCCCGACGAGATCAAGAAGGCCTACCGCAAGCTCGCGCGCCAACTCCACCCGGACGTGAACCCCGGCGAGGACGCGGCCGAGAGGTTCAAGCTCGTCACGCACGCCTACGACGTGCTCAGCGACCCCGAGCAGCGCGCCCGCTACGACATGGGCGGCGCCGATTCTCCGTTCGGCGGCGCCGGCGGGTTCGGCGGGTTCAACGACATCTTCGAGACCTTCTTCGGCGCGGCCGGGGGCACGCGCGGCGGCCGGCCGCGGTCGCGGCGCGAGCGCGGGCAGGACGCCCTCGTGCGCGTCACCCTGGAGCTCGGGGACGTGGTGTTCGGCGCCCACCGCGACATCGACGTCGACACCGCCGTGCTGTGCGAGACCTGCCAGGGGTCGTGCTGCCAGCCCGGCACCAGCCCCGTGACGTGCGACATCTGCCACGGCACGGGCAACGTCCAGCGTCAGGTGCGGAGCCTGCTGGGCAACGTCGTGACGTCGCAGCCGTGCAACGTGTGCCAGGGCTACGGCACCACGATCCCGTACCCCTGCGCGACGTGCCAGGGGCAGGGGCGTGTGCGCGCGCGCCGCACCGTGTCCCTCGACATCCCCGCCGGCGTCGAGACCGGCCTGCGCCTGCAGCTGCCCGGCTCGGGCGAGGTCGGCCCCGCCGGCGGCCCGAACGGCGACCTGTACATCGAGGTGACGGTGTCGCCCCACGAGGTGTTCAGCCGTGACGGCGACGACCTGCTGGCGACCCTCGAGGTGTCGATGCCCGACGCGATCCTCGGCACGACCACGACGATCCAGTCGCTGGACGGCCCGGTCGAACTCGAGGTGCGCCCCGGCGTGCAGGCCGGCGACATCCTGACGATCAAGGGGCGCGGCATCACCCCGCTGCGCGGCTCGCAGCGGGGCGATCTCAAGGTCGGCGTGCACGTGGTGACCCCGACGCGGCTGGACCACAAGGAGCGCGCCCTGATCGAGGAGTTCGCCAAGCGCACGAAGGCCCCAGGTCCCCGGCTCGCGGAGTTCCACCAGGGACTGTTCGCCAAGCTGCGCGACCGCTTCCGGAACGGCTGAGCCATGCCGCTGCACTTCCTCGTCGACGACGCCGCTGGGCTCTCGCCCGGGAGGACCGTGACCTTGACCGGCCCCGAGGCGCATCACGCCGCCACCGTGCGCCGTGTCCGCGTCGGCGAGGGTGTCACCGTCGGCGACGGGAGGGGTGCGTGGCTGACCGGCGAGGTCGAGGCCGTCGCGCCGCGCGAGGTCGTCGTCCGGGTCCGCGAGCGGACGGATGCCCCCGCACCGCGACCACGGGTCGTGCTCGTGCAGGCGCTGGCCAAGGGAGACCGCGACGAGCTCGCCGTGCAGGCGGCGACCGAGCTGGGCGTGGACGAGATCGTGCCGTGGCAGGCAGCCCGGAGTGTGTCGCGCTGGGACGCGGCGAAGGCGTCGAAGGGGCGGGCGCGATGGGCCACGATCGTCCGCGAGGCCGCGAAGCAGGCTCACCGCGCGTGGCTCCCGGACGTCGCGGAGCTGACGACCACCGCTCAGCTGGCACGCCGGGCGGAGGCATCCGTCGTCCTGATCCTGGAGCCGACGGCGACGGAGCCCCTGAGCGCCCTGCGGGTGGGCGAGGGGGAGGAGCGCGACATCGTCCTCGTCGTCGGCCCCGAGGGCGGCATCGCCCCCGAGGAGCTGGACGTCCTCACCGCCGCGGGCGCCCGGGCCGTGCGCCTGGGCGACACCGTCCTGCGCACCTCCACCGCGGGCCCGGCCGCCCTGGCCGTCGTCAGCGCGGCGTTGGGACGGTGGTGAAGGGTGGGCCGTGCGCCGGGCCGGCATGGCGCACCGGTCGATCGGCGCCCGAGCCGGTGGCAGGGCCCCGTCGCTAGACTTGCCGCATGAGCGAACCCTCGATCTTCACGCGCATCCACAACGGGGAGATCGCGTCCGAGATCATCGCAGAGACCGAGAACGCGTTCGCGATCCGCGACATCCACCCGCAGGCGCCCGTGCACCTGCTGGTGATCCCCAAGAGCGAGGACTACCGGAACGTCGTCGAGCTCGCCGCCGGCGACCCCGACCTGATGGCGGAACTCGTGGGCCTGGCCAACAAGCTCGCCGCCGAACACGCGGACGGCGACTTCCGGCTGGTCTTCAACACCGGCCCCAACGCGGGCCAGACCGTCTTCCACGTGCACGCCCACGTGCTCGCGGGAGGCCTCGAAGAGAAGAGCGTAGGTGCCTGACCAACCTGCTGATCACGACGCGCGCGAGCGCGCCACCACCGTCGAACGCGTCTGGGCCGATGGCGTGGCCATGGTCCAGCTGCTCGGCCCGCAGGACCGCCTGCTCCGCGTGGTCGAGCGGGAGCACCCCGATGTCGACGTGCACGTGCGCGGCAACGAGATCACCCTGACCGGCGAGGCCGGAGCGGTCGCCGCGGCGCGCTCCCTCGTCGACGAGCTGCTCACGATGACCAAGGCCGGCCACGCGCTGGGCGAGGAGGACGTCGCTTCGTCGAACCGCATCCTGCGCACCGAGGGCGGGCCGCGTCCGTCGGAGGTGCTCGGAGAGGCGATCCTGTCGTCGCGCGGCAAGATCATCCGGCCCAAGACGCTCGGCCAGAAGGCCTACGTCGACGCGATCGACGAGCACACGATCGTGTTCGGCATCGGCCCCGCCGGCACCGGCAAGACGTATCTCGCCATGGCGAAGGCCGTCCAGGCTTTGCAGCGCAAAGAGGTGAGCCGCATCATCCTCACGCGCCCGGCCGTCGAGGCGGGGGAGCGCCTGGGATTCCTCCCGGGAACGCTGACCGACAAGATCGACCCCTACCTGCGCCCGCTGTACGACGCGCTCAACGAGATGATGGACCCCGAGCTGGTGCCCAAGCTCATGGCGACGGGCACGATCGAGGTCGCGCCGCTGGCGTACATGCGCGGCCGCACGCTGAACGACTCCTTCGTCGTGCTCGACGAGGCGCAGAACACCACGCCCGAGCAGATGAAGATGTTCCTGACCCGCCTCGGGTTCGGAACGCGCATGGTCGTCACCGGCGACATCACGCAGATCGACCTGCCGCAGGGCGCCTCCGGCCTGCGGCTGGTGACGCGGGTGCTGAACGAGGTGGACGACATCCACTTCTCGTACCTCACCAGCCAGGACGTGGTGCGTCACACGCTCGTCGGCCGCATCGTCGACGCCTACAGCGAGTACGACGAGCGCCGGCTCGCCGCGCGGAGGGAGCGCGACGAAGCATCCGAGTTCGCCAATCGCGCGGAGCGCCGGGCCGCGACGGTCCGCCACGGCGGACCGCGCGACCACCTTCCGAAGCGAGGACGCGCATGACCATCGAGATCGGCAACGAGTCCGGCATCGCCGTCGACGAGACCGTGCTGCTGCGGCTCATGGAGCACCACCTCGCGGAGCTGCACGTCAGCCCCGACGCCGACATCGCGATCCTCCTCGTGGACGAGGGTGCGATGGAGGCCCTGCACGTGCAGTGGATGGACGAGCCCGGCCCGACCGACGTGCTGAGCTTCCCGATGGACGAGCTGCGCCCCGGCACCGAGGACGCGCCCACGCCGCCGGGGCTCCTCGGCGACATCGTGCTCTGCCCGCAGGTCGCCGAGACGCAGGCCGTCGCGGCGAAGCACTCGACCCTCGACGAGCTCATCCTCCTCACCACGCACGGCCTGCTCCACCTCCTCGGCTTCGACCACGCCGAGCCGGAGGAGGAGCGCGAGATGTTCGGACTGCAGCGCGAGCTGATCGCGGCGTTCCAGGCGTCCGAGCGTCGACGACCGCGCACATGACCGCCGCTCTCCTCCTCGCCGCCGCGGTCCTGCTCCTCGGGTTCGGCGCGCTGATGGTCGCGATCGACGCTGCGCTCGGCGTGACCTCGCGCGCCGACCTCGCCGAGCTGGGCGCCGAGGGTCGCAACGCGGACGCCCTGCGGCGGATCGCCGCCGATCCGGACGCGCACGCGAACGCCGTCGTGTTCATCCGCGTCCTCGCCGAGACCACGGCCGCAGTCCTCGTCACGGTCGCCTTCATCCTGCTGTTCGACGACACCTGGTGGGCGATGCTCGCCGCGGCGCTGCTGATGACGGGCGTGTCCTACGTCGTGGTCGGGGCCAGCCCCCGCACCGTGGGCCGCCTTCACGCGAAGGGCCTGCTGCGCGGTGCGGCGCCGATCATCCGCGGCGTCCGCGTCATCCTCGGCCCCCTCGCCCATGGGCTGGTCGCCCTCGGCACGCGCATCACCCCGGGCGCCTCGCGCGGCTCGTCGTTCGCGTCGGAGGAGCAGCTGCTCAGCATCATCGACGAGGCGGCCGAGAACGAGCTCATCGAGCAGGACGACCGCGAGCTGATCCACTCGGTGTTCGACTTCACCGACACGTTCGTGCGCGCGGTGATGGTGCCACGGACCGACATGGTCACGGTGGATGCCTCGACCTCGACCCGCGAGGCCATGACGGTCTTCCTCGAGAAGGGCGTCTCGCGTGTGCCGATCGTGGACGACGAGGCCGACGACGTGGTCGGAGTGCTGTACCTCAAGGACCTGGTGCAGTTCGCCTTCCGTGACGAGGTGGGCTGGCGCGACGCCCCCATCAGCCGCATCGCCCGCCCCGCCGTGTTCGTGCCGGAGTCGATGAAGGCCGAGACGCTGCTGCAGCAGATGAAGCGCGACGCCGTGCACGTGTGCCTCGTCGTCGACGAGTACGGCGGCGTCTCGGGACTCGTGACGCTCGAGGACCTCATCGAGGAGCTCGTCGGCGACATAGCCGATGAGTACGACCCGCGCGCCACGGAGGTCACCGAGCTCGAGCCCGGTCACTACCGCGTCAGCGCACGGCTCGGGCTCGACGAGGTCGGCGACCTGTTCGGCATGGAGCTCGAGGACGAGGACGTCGACTCCATCGGCGGACTTCTCGGGAAGGCGCTCGGCCGCGTCCCCCAGCCGGGCGCGACGGCGGAGTACGCCGGCCTCGTGCTCACCGGCGGCGCCTCGCGCGGCCGCGGCCGCGGCATCTCGACGGTCTTCGTCGAGCGCGGCGAGACGCCGCCCGACTCCTCGCGTCAGCCGCGGACCGGCGAGAACCGCACGGTCGGCACGCGCACCGGCGAGATCCGCACCGTGAGCCCCCGCAGCGGAGAGGTCCGCCTGCCGAGGAAGGAAGACACGCCATGACCGATTCCGACACCGGCCGGGACCCCGAGGCCGCTCCGGCCACCGAACCCACGGCTTCTCCCGCGCCCGTCGACGGGCGCTCGGGCTTCGTGACCTTCGTCGGCCGCCCGAACGTCGGCAAGTCCACGCTCACCAACGCCCTCGTGGGCGAGAAGGTCGCCATCACGAGCGACAAGCCGCAGACGACGCGGCGCGCGATCCGCGGCATCCTCAACCGGCCCGGCGGCCAGCTGGTCATCGTGGACACCCCCGGGCTCCACAAGCCGCGCACGCTGCTGGGCCAGCGGCTCAACGACCTCGTCGAGCAGGTGCTCGGCGATGTCGACGTCATCGGCTTCTGCGTCCCGGCCACCGAGAAGGTCGGCCCCGGCGACCGCCGCATCGCGGAGTCGCTGGGCGGCTACGGCAGGGCGAAGAAGGTCGCGATCGTCACGAAGACCGACGCGGCGACTCGGGACCAGATCACCGAGCGTCTGATCGAGGTCGACCAGCTGCGCGAGGACTGGGCCGCCGTCATCCCGCTCTCGGCGCTCACCCGCGACCAGCTGGACGTGCTGAGCGACGAGCTCCTCTCGCTGATGCCCGAGGGGCCGGCGCTGTACCCCGACGACGTCGTGACCGACGAGTCCACCGAGGACCGGGTCGCCGAGATCATCCGCGAGGCTGCGCTGGACGGCGTGCGCGACGAGCTGCCGCACTCGATCGCCGTCGTCGTGCAGGAGATCGCGGCCCGCGAGGACTCCGACATCACCGACGTCTTCGCCGACATCGTCGTCGAACGCGACAGCCAGAAGGGCATCATCATCGGGCACAAGGGCTCCCGGCTGCGCGACGTGGGCGCCCGCGCACGCGCGCAGATCGAGCCGCTGCTGGGCACCAAGGTGTTCCTCAAGCTGCACGTGCGCATCGCGAAGGAGTGGCAGCGCGACCCCAAGCAGCTCGGCCGTCTCGGCTTCTGAGCCGCCCCTGACTCCGGAAGGATGCCGCGCCCCGGTCGTGCACTCGGCGCCGGGTCAGCCGCCGCTCTCGCGCAGCGCGGAACGGATGAGCACGACGTCCTCGCCGAACTCGCGGTCGGCGGCGTCCTGCCAGGTGCCGTCGTCCCAGACGACGTCGACCCAGAGCCGCCCGTCCTGCGGGTATGAGCTCAGATACGACGAGCCGAGGCGGTCGGGCAGCTCCTCCTGGATGCGCGCGAGCGTCTGCTCGTCGCCCGCACCGGGCTCACCGCCGGTGGGGTCCTCGGGGGCCATCGGGTCGTAGAGGGCCAGCATGACGGGCGGCTGCGTGACGGTGAACGACTCGCCGTCGAAGGTGCCCTGCAGCGCGTACGCGCCCCACGTCACGTCACCCGACGACTCGGCACCCTCGACGCCCTCCCACGTCCAGTCCTCGAGCGGGATGCCGGAGCACTCCGGGGGGTACGACTCGGCCACCGGCCCGAGGCAGAGCTCCGGGACGCCGCCGGTGTCCAGCACCGTCCCCACCGCCGTCACCTCGCCCTCGGGCGGCACGGGGGTGACGGCGCCGAGCGACGGGGGAGAGGGCGTTCCTGATGGCGCCGCACCCGCGCAGCCGGCGAGGGCGAGCGCGGTGACGGCGACGATGGCGAGGCGCAGCGGACGACGAAGACCTGTCATGTCCTCTTGGTGTCGCCCGCGCGCCGATCGTCTCAGAAGCGGATGCCGCGGCATCCGGCGGTCGTCACGCGTTCGCCCTGTCTCGCGACGGGGTGTAGCCTGGTGCCATGCGCTTCCGCGGGCTTCTCCTTCTTAGCCGCCGCGACGAGACCTCGATCTAGGGCCTTCCTCGTCGCGGAGCTTTCGTTGGCCCGCATCATCAGGCATCGAGCCGGTCCGATCCGGTGACCGCTCGAGAACAGACGGAAGCGACGAATCATGGAGAACACCCAGAAGCCCTCGGGCATGCCGATCCACAAGTATCGGCCCTTCCACGAGCAGATCCGGGTGGATCTGCCCGACCGCACCTGGCCCGACCAGCGGATCACCGCCGCGCCGCGGTGGTGCGCCGTGGACCTGCGCGACGGCAACCAGGCGCTCATCGACCCGATGAGCCCCGAGCGCAAGCGCATCATGTTCGAGCTCCTGGTGCGGATGGGGTACAAGGAGATCGAGGTCGGCTTCCCGTCGGCGAGCCAGACCGACTTCGACTTCGTGCGCCAGCTCATCGAAGAGGACCTCATCCCCGAGGACGTGACGATCCAGGTCCTGACGCAGGCCCGCGAGCATCTGATCGAGCGCACCTACGAGTCGATCGCCGGCGCCAAGCAGGCCATCGTGCACCTGTACAACTCCACGAGTGTGCTGCAGCGCGAGGTCGTGTTCCGCACCGACCGCCAGGGCATCGTCGACATCGCCCTCGAAGGCGCACGGCTGTGCCGCGAGTTCGAGAAGCGCATCCCCGATACCCAGGTCTTCTACGAGTACTCGCCCGAGAGCTACACCGGCACCGAGCTCGAGTTCGCACTCGACGTCTGCAACCGGGTCATCGAGATCTTCGAGCCGACCCCGGAGCGCAAGGTCATCATCAACCTACCCGCCACGGTCGAGATGGCCACGCCGAACGTCTACGCCGACTCGATCGAGTGGATGAGCCGGCGCCTGGCGCATCGCGAGAACGTGATCCTGTCGCTGCACCCGCACAACGACCGCGGCACCGCGATCGCCGCCGCCGAGCTCGGCTACATGGCCGGCGCGGATCGCATCGAGGGATGCCTGTTCGGCAACGGGGAGCGCACGGGGAACGTCGACCTGGTGGCGCTCGGCATCAACCTGCTCACGCAGGGCATCGACCCGCAGATCGACTTCAGCGACGTCGACCAGGTCAAGCGGACCGTCGAGTACTGCAACCAGCTGCCCGTCCACGAGCGCAGCCCGTGGGCCGGCGACCTCGTGTTCACCGCGTTCAGTGGTTCGCACCAGGACGCCATCAAGAAGGGCTTCGAGGCGATGGAGGCCCGCGCGGCGGCGGCCGGGGTGACTGTCGACGACATCGACTGGGCAGTTCCGTACCTGCCGATCGACCCCAAGGACCTGGGACGCTCGTACGAGGCGGTCATCCGGGTCAACTCGCAGTCGGGCAAGGGCGGCGTGGCCTACCTGCTGAAGACCGACCATTCGCTCGATCTGCCCCGCCGGCTGCAGATCGACTTCTCGGGCGTCGTGCAGGCCAAGACCGACGCCGAGGGCGGCGAGGTCACGAGCGAGCAGATCTGGAAGATCTTCACCGACGAGTACCTGCCTTCCGACAACGCCGACGAGCGCTGGGGCCGGTTCGAGCTGCTGGCGACGAGCACGCGCAGCGACCTGTCGGGCGATGTCTCGCTCGACATCACGCTGCGCGACGGCGACGAGCGGTTCGAGGCATCCGGGCGCGGCAACGGTCCCGTCGCGGCGTTCCTCGAGATCATCCGCGCGCAGGGATTCGACGTGACGCTCTACGACTACGTCGAGCACGCCCTGAGCGCAGGCGGCGACGCGCAGGCCGCCGCGTACATCGAACTGCAGGTCGATGGCGAGCGCCTGTGGGGCGTCGGCATCGACTCCGATATCTCGACCGCGTCGCTGAAGGCGATCGTGTCGGGCGTGAACCGCGCCATCCGCACGCGGCAGCGCTCCGGGGCCCTCGCGGGCGTCTGAGCGCGAACCGTCGACGGGCGTGCGCGGGTGATCCCCGCGCGCGCCCGTCGGTGTGTGGTGGGCGTCGTCAGGGCTTGACGATGGGGATCGTCGACGTCTCCACGGCCACCTTGCGGCGGTAGAGGGCTCGCTGCTCGGGCAGCGAGATGTCGAAGATCACCGCGAGAAGGCGGATCACCGCCGTGACGAGGATGCCGATCGCCGACGCCGCGACGACGTTCAGCCCGAGCTGCTGCGAGATCGCCAGCACGAGGCATCCGGCACCGGCGGCGACCGCGTAGAGCGAGCCGACGTGCATGATGGCGACCGGAAGCCCCATGATCATGTCGCGCAGGATGCCGCCCCCCACGGCGGCGCAGACGCCGACGAACACGGCGGGCACCACGGGGAGACCGAGGGCCAGCGCCTTGCTCGTGCCGAAAGCGCCGAACATGCCGATGACCACGGCGTCGAGGCCGACGATGAGGGCGTTGAGGCGCTGGAAGACGCCGGCGAGGAGCATCCCGAACAGCGCCGCGCCGGTCGCGGTCAGCAGGTACCAGTTGCTCTGCAGCGTGGTCGGCGCGACGTTCAGGAGCAGGTCGCGGATGAGGCCGCCGCCCATGCCCACCACGACGCCGATGATGGCGACGCCGAGCAGGTCGAGTCGGCGCTGGCCCCGGAAGCCGGAGGCGAACAGGGCGCCCTGCACCCCTCCGAGGCCCACGGCGGTGAGGTCCGCCCACAGCGGGATGATGAAGACCGGCTCGTTCACAGGACCATTGTCGCGGGCGACGCCACGAGGAGTGCGCATCCATCTTCCGTGCGTGGGCCGTGCGGTGAGAGGCGTGGTGCAGGATGGGGGCATGCCCGAGGGCGACGAGGAGAGCAGGGATGCCGCGGCCCACGCCCGTGCCCGCCTCATCAGCGCCGTCGACGTCGTGCGCGGCCGCCTCACCGCCGCCGCGCTGCCGCTCGAGGGAACCGGCGTCGTCGAGGCTCGGGCGCGCCGGCACGAGGTGCTCAGGCAGATCGACGACTACCTCCTGCCCCGGCTGCGGTCCGACGGAGCCCCGCTGCTCGTCGTCGTCGGCGGATCGACCGGCGCCGGCAAGTCGACGCTCGTCAACTCCGTGCTGGGCGCCGCGCTCACCTCACCGGGCGTCCTGCGCCCCACGACGCGGTCGCCCGTCCTCGTGCATCACCCCGCCGACGCGCCGTGGTTCGCGCCCGAGCGCGTGCTTCCCACCCTGACGCGCGTCCACACGACGACCATCGCCTCGGGTGAGGCCCCTGCGATCGAGGGCGACGGCACCGCGGCCTCCGGCGTGCGGGCGCTCCGGCTCGCGCCGTTCGCCGGGATGCCGCCGGGGCTCGCGCTCCTGGACGCCCCCGACATCGATTCGGTGGAGGTCGCCAACCGCGAACTCGCCGCCCAGCTGCTGGCAGCGGCCGACCTCTGGCTGTTCGTCACGACGGCCGCCCGCTACGCCGATGCCGTCCCGTGGGATCTGCTGCGCGCGGCCGCGGCACGCCATGCCCAGCTGGCCCTCGTGCTGGACCGCGTCGACCCGGGCAGCGAGCCGGTGGTGGCCGACCTGCAGCGCATGATGCGCGAGCACGGACTGGGAGACGCGCCGCTGTTCGTCGTCCCGGAGGCGCGACTGGACGCGGACGGACTCCTGCCCGACGGCGCGGTCGCCGACGTCTCTGGCTGGCTCACCGATCTCGCCGGCAGCGCGGACGCCCGCGACGACGTCGCCCTCGCCACACGCGACGGCGTGGTGGGCGACCTCGCCGAGGCCGTGAAGCGCCTCGCCGGGGCGGCCGATGCGCAGGCGGCCTCCGCCGCGCGGCTGCGGGGGATCGTAGAGGCCGCCTACGGCGAGGCCGCGTCGCGGATCGCCGAGGCGACCAGTGACGGCGCCATGCTCCGCGGCGAGGTGCTCACGCGGTGGCAGGACTTCGTCGGCGCGAGCACCGTCATGCGCTCGATCGAGCGCGGCGTGAGCCGGGCGCGGGATGCCGTCGTCTCGTTCTTCCGCGGCGGGGAGCCGGATGCCAAGCCGTTGGAGCTCGCGATCGCCCACGGACTCGAGGCCATCACGATCGATGCGATCGAGACGGCCCGTGAGAGAGTGCGCTCCGCCTGGCGCAGCGACCCTGCAGGCTCCGGCATCCTCGTCGACGCGGGAGCGACGGCGGGCGTCACGGGCGTCAGCACCGCCGACCTCAGATCGGCGATCGGCGAGCAGATCCGCGCGTGGCAGGGTGACGTGCTCGCCATCGTTCAGGAGCAGGGCGCAGACCGGCGCGGCCTCGCCAGAGGGCTGAGCTTCGGCGTCAACGGGCTGGGCGTGGCACTCATGCTCGTCGTCTTCGGCAGCACCGGCGGCCTGACCGGGATCGAGGTCGGTGTGGCGGGCGGGACGGCTCTCCTGGCGCAGAAGGTGCTCGAAGCCGTCTTCGGCGACGACGCGGTGCGGCGGCTCGCGTCCGAGGCGTCGGAGCGCCTCTCGCAGCGGCTGGGCTCGCTTCTGGAGGCGGACGCCTCCATCGCCCTGACGGCCGTCACCGCGCTCGCCCTCTCGGGCTCGGCGGGGAACGAGCTGCGCGCCGCCGCCGACGAGCTGCAGCTCGCCTCAGCGCAGGAGCGCCTCGCGCGGGTGGAGCACTCGCCGCGCGGCGCGAGCCCGGTCCCCGCGCTCCGCGGCGCTCACCTGCGCACGGTCGGCATGGCCGAGCGCGGCATCGCCTCCGATGCGGGCGACGCCGGGACCCCGGCTCCGGCACCCGGTCCGGTGGAAGAGCGCAGGAAGCCCGGCTTCTGGCAGCGCCTGCTCGGCAGGGAGGGCTGATGGCCCGGACCACGCTCGCCGAGCGCGCCGCCGATCTGGGCGCAGCAGCCGTTTCCGCCGAAGGACGGGTCGCCGCCGACGTGCTCGCGTCCGCGCGACGGGTGCTGCAGTGGGCGGGGGAGCGCTCGCAACTGTCAGCGGAGCACACCGTCGTCGCCCTCGCCGGAGGGACGGGGACGGGGAAGTCGACGCTGTTCAACCTGCTCACCGGGTCCGAGCTCGCCAGGACGAGCCAGCAGCGCCCCACGACGGCGTTCCCGCTCGCCGCCGTCGCCGAGTCCGCTGACATCGTCTCGGGCTCCGCCGCCCTCCTCGAGTGGCTCGGCGTGCAGGAGCGGCACGAGATCGACGTCTCGCCGGCGCGTCCCGGGGGGCTGGTCCTGCTCGACCTGCCCGACCACGACTCGGTCGTCGCCGAGCACCGGCTGCGCGCAGATCGCGTGACGGAGCGAGCTGACCTGCTGGTGTGGGTGACGAACCCGCAGAAGTATGCGGACGCGGTCCTGCACTCCCGTTATCTCCTTCCGCTCGCCGGGCACGAGGACTCGGTGGTCGTCGTGCTCAACCAGCTCGATCGCCTGACCCGCGAGGAGGCGGAGGCCTGCCTCGCCGACCTCCGGCGTCTCGTGCAGGCCGACGGGCTCCGCGCGCGCATCGTCGGCACGTCCGCCCGCACCGGGGACGGCGTGCCCCAGCTCGAGGCCCTCATCGCCCGCGCCGTCGAGCGACGCGAGGCGGCCACGGCACGGCTCACGGCCGATGTTCGTCATGCCGCGTCCGACCTTCTCGC
The DNA here is from genome assembly GCF_053619935.1 of Microbacterium sp. NPDC055455. Taxonomy (NCBI): domain Bacteria; kingdom Bacillati; phylum Actinomycetota; class Actinomycetes; order Micrococcales; family Microbacteriaceae; genus Microbacterium; species Microbacterium sp. NPDC055455. The sequence continues at coordinate 439,939 of NZ_JBSHLB010000002.1, read as the reverse complement.
TGCGCTGCCCGACATCGCGCCCGATGCACGGGCCCTCGCAGACGCACGCCGGAGCCTGATCGACGCCCTCGAACACGCCGCGGGCATCCCGCTCGTCGTCGACGCGGTGCGCGAGTCGACCAGGCGCGACGGGATCGCACGGACGGGCTGGCCGCCGACACGCTGGGTGCGGACCCTTCGCGCCGACCCGCTGCGCACCCTGGGTCTCCGGCGTCCCGAGCGTCGGGAGGTGGAGGCGCCCGCGAGCGCGGAGCTCATCCGCTCCTCGCTCCCGACCGCCTCTACCGCCGTGCGCGCACAGATCGCGAGCGCCACCCGCACCTATGTCGCCGCTGCCGCGGCCCCGCTGCCCGGTGACGCGCAAGAACGCGTCAACGCCCGCGCGGTCGCCGCGTCGGCCGGCCTCGTCGATGCCCTCGACCGCGCCGTCGTCCGCACGGTGGAGGTGCGACGGGCGCGCTGGTGGAGTCTGGTGAACGTCGTGCAGTGGCTTCTTCTCGCCGTCGCCGTCGCCGGCGGCGCCTGGCTCGGACTGCTCGCACTCCTGGACTATCTTCGGATGCCGGCCGCGGACCTCGCGCCCACTCTGAGGTTGGGTGAGTTCGACGTGCCGTGGCCCACGCTGCTGCTCGTGGCGGGCGCGGCGGCGGGGCTGGTCCTCGCCCTCGTGGCCGGGGCAGCGGTCCGCGCCGGCGCCCGGAGACGCGCGGCACGCGTCGCGGACCGGCTGCGCGACAGCGTCGCGGCCGTCGCGCACGATGAGATCCTGGGCGAGGTGGACGCCGAGCTCACCGCACTCACGACGGCGCGGGAGGCAGCCCGCCGCGCCGCACGCTGACCGCGGCGCCGACGACGCGGGCGGCGCCGCGAGGGTTCAGGGGATGTGGGTGCGCACCGCGTCGAGGAACCCCTCCACGTCGTCGGCCCAGAGCCGGACCGCGTCGATCTCGACGAGACGGTCCGACACGCGCGTGCGGATCGGGCTCTCGAGCACGACGAGGACATTCGTCTCATTCGCCATGCGCAGAGACAGCGTGCGCCCGTGCACCTCGTCGCGGAGCTTCGGCGCCTTCTCGACGACGTCGTGCGATCTCTCCACCGAGGCGACGGCGCCCCAGGGCAGGTCGAGGTCGACGTCGGCACCCACTCGTGCGCGGATGCCGTCCGGCCCGACCGCGTGGGGCCGGGTCAGGTAGCTCAGCGCGAGGCCGATCATCCAGGTGAGGCCCCAGATGCCGAGGATCAGGAGCGGGATGCGCAACCACGGCCACGGGTGGACGACGAGGTCGATGATCGGGATCTCGACGGCCGAGAGGGCGATGAAGACGATGAGGATCGTCATGACGGGGGCGTGATACGCGAACCCCGTGGCCCCGGCGGGTACGCGCGGGCGGCGGAAGATCCAGCGGTAAAGGCTCTGCCAGATGCCGACCTCGGCGCGCCACGCGAGCCGGGCGAGCCGGGATGCGCCCCTGGCCGCGCGCACCGGGACGCTGAGGGTCGCCGGCGCGGTCATGCCGTGTCCGCCCGCTCGTCCAGTCGCGCCTGGTGCTCGGCCACCAGCGCCTCGAGTCTCGACCGCACGTGATCGAGGACGCTCGTCGCCACGCGGACGGATTCCTCGTCGAGACCCGTCACGAGGGCCGCGCCCAGCGCCTCGTGCTCGGCGTCCATCGTCTGCATCGTCGAGCGGCCCCGCTCGGTCAGGCTCACAAGAACGGCGCGCCGGTCGGTGGGATGCGGGCCCCGGAGGGCGAAACCGGTCGCCTCCAGCGCGTCGACCAGGGTCGTCACGTGACGCGGCGTCACGCCGAGCGCCTCGGCGAGATGCGCCTGCGTCGCCGGCCCGCCGTGGTGCAGCACCCACAGCAGGTGCGTCCGCGGCTGCGTGAGACCCCGGCGCTCCAGTTCGCGAGTCTGGTCCGCATCGAGCACCAGTGAGACGGCGAGGAGGGAATCCAGAAGCTGAGTTCCTGACATAGTGAACACCATACACGATGTCTGGCGACCGCCGCGGGGGTCCTCGCCGGTCGCGCCGCCGGCCGATCCGCCCGGCCTGCAGGGATAATTGACTCGTGCCCACCTACCGCGACGAAGTCGTGGTCCTGCGCACCCACAAGCTGGGTGAGGCCGACAGGATCCTGACGATGCTCAGCCGCCGTCACGGCAAGCTGCGCGCGGTCGCGAAAGGCGTGCGGCGCACGTCGTCGCGCTTCGGCGCGCGGCTCGAGCCGTTCATGGTCGCCGACGTGCAGCTCTACCAGGGCCGCTCGCTCGACATCGTGCAGCAGGCCGAGTCGCTCGGCTCCTACGGCGCCGACATCGCCGCGCACTACGACCGCTACACCTCCGCGCACGCGATGGTGGAGGCGGCCGATCGCCTGAACGAGGCCGAGGCCACGCCCCAGCAGTACCTGCTCCTGGTGGGCGGGCTGCGCGCGCTGTCGCGCGGGGAGCACGCCTCGCGCAGCGTGCTGGACTCCTACCTGCTGCGGGCCATGGCGCTGTCGGGCTGGGCGCCCGGGCTGGGGGAGTGCGCCCGCTGCGGACGCATCGGGCCCCACGACACCTTCGTCGCCCAGCAGGGCGGAATCGTATGCCGCGACTGCGCGCCCACGGGCGCGGCGCGCGTCGATCCCGCCACCGTCTCGCTGCTGCAGTCGCTCATGGCCGGCGAGTGGGACGTGGTGGATGCCGCGTCCCCTGGCGCGACCGCGGCCGCCTCGGGCCTCATCGCGGCCTATGCGCAGTGGCACCTCGAGCGCGGCATCCGCTCGCTCTCCCACGTCTCGTCACCCTCGCAGGAAGGCCGCCGGTGACCCCCAAGCCCTACACCCACCGCGACGCGGTTCCGTACCGGCCGCTCGACTGGACCGGAGTGCACCCGCCGGAGTACCCGAAGGGAGCGGTGCCGAACCACATCGCCATCGTCATGGACGGAAACGGGCGCTGGGCGAATCGTCGCGGGCTCACTCGGATCGAGGGACACAAAGCGGGGGAGGCGGCGCTGCTCGACGTCGTCGCGGGCGCGATCCAGGCAGGCGTCAAGCACCTGTCGGTGTACGCGTTCTCGACGGAGAACTGGTCGCGCTCGCCCGAGGAGGTGCGGTTCCTCATGGGCTACAACCGCGACGTGCTGCACCGCCGGCGCGACCAGCTGAACGAGTGGGGCGTGCGCATCCAGTGGGCGGGACGCAGGCCGCGACTGTGGTCGAGCGTCATCAAGGAGCTGCAGTTCGCCGAGCGGCTGACGGCGGGCAACGACGTGCTGACCCTCACGATGTGCGTCAACTACGGCGGCCGCATCGAGCTCGTCGACGCGATGCGCTCGATCGCCGACGACGTGGCCGCGGGACGCCTCCGGCCTTCGGCCGTGTCGGAGAAGCTGATCCAGCGGCGGCTCTACCGCCCGGACATGCCCGACGTCGACCTCTTCCTCCGCTCCAGCGGCGAGCAGCGCACGTCGAACTTCCTGCTCTGGGAGTCCGCCTACGCCGAGTTCGTCTTCCTCGACACGCTGTGGCCGGACTTCAGTCGCGCGGACCTGTGGCACGGCATCGACGTCTACCTCGGGCGCGATCGCCGCTTCGGCGGCGCGGTGGACGCGCCGGACGCGTCGACCGGCTGACCGGCCGCGCCTCGGCCGGGGTATCCACGGCGCCCGCGCGCGCTCATCATTGACGTGAGCCGCATGCGCGGCCGGTCGGAGGTGCATCGTGGCGCTGTCGAGACCGAGGGCGGGTGCCACCGCCCTGTGCGTCGTCCTGCTGCTCGGCCTCGCCGGGTGCGGAACGCCCGTGAGCCCCGACGACGCCGGGGCGACGACGAGCGCGAGCCCGTCGCCGTCGCCCGACCGCTCGGACGACGGGACCGACGCCGACGGTGAGGACGATGGCGGGACCGACTCCGACGGGGGCGGCTCCGACGGCGGCGAGGACCCCGCACAGGACCGCGTGCGGACCGGCCCCGTCGCGCAGTACGGGGGACCGGCGTACGGCGACCAGGGCGTCGCCGAGGTCATCGCGGCCGGTGTCTGGTGCAAGACCATCGCCGTCTTCTGGGGCGGCGGCGAGCCGATCCCCGAAGGAGTGCGCTTCACGTTCGACGGCGCGGTGACCGATCGGCCGGGACTGCAGGTGGAGGGCGAGGCCTGCGGCTCCCGCGGGGCCGACCGCTCCTGCCTCGGACTGACTGTCGCCGCCAACGAGTCGGGGATCTTCTGCGGTCTCCTCCTGCGCCCGTCCGCCGACTTCCAGGACGGCACGCTGATCTCGTTCGTCGGCACGCTCGAATGCCCGAGCACGGAGATCTGCGACGCGGTCGCGGCCCGCGCGGTCGACCCCGGCCCGCCGATCGTCGTCACCGACCCCGAGGCGGACGGCGGCGACGCGCCGATCGACGGCGAGGAGGAGTCCGACGAGCAGGCGCCGGGCGAACAGCAGCCGTCCGAAGACCCCGACCAGCCACCGGCCGACGAGCAGCCCGGGGAGGAGCCTTGAGCGCCTGGCGGGTACGCCCGGCGGCCCCCACGCCCGGGGCAGCACCGGCCGAGCAGGCCGCCGTCGACGCCGAGCCCGTCCCGAAGGGCGCCGTTCAGGTGGAACCAGGCCTCGGCTTCGAGAAGTGGATGGGGTTCCTCTCGTCCTTCGTCGCGCCCCTCACCCTCGTCACGGCGCTGCTGTTCTACTTCGGATACGTCTCGACGCGGGAGTTCTTCCGCTACTTCGGCGTCGACGTCGACATCATCGGACTCAGCACCCAGGAGTTCGTCATGCGCAGCCCGGGGGCCCTGTTCATCCCGGTCATGGTGCTCCTGCTCCTGGCGGCCGCGGGGATCGTGGGGCACCGCGCGCTGCGACGCCGGCTCGGCGACCGGCCCGATGCGGTGCGGCGCCGCGTGGTGGGCGTGATCGCCTGGACGGGGATCGCGTTCCTCCTAGCCGGCCTGGCGTGCGCGTTCCTCGTGCCGTTCTTCCCCGCCTGGGCGTGGGGGCAGCTGCTCACGCCGCTGTCGCTGGCGATCGGCGCAGGACTGGCCGCCTATGCCGCCTCCACCGCACGCGCCTTCGGAGGCGCGACCGTGAGCCGCGCGGTGGTGGTCCTCCTCGTCCTCGTCATGGTCGCGGGCACGTTCTGGTCGACCGCCACGATCGCCCAGTGGTGGGGACGCGGGCAGGCGCGCTCGCTCGCCGCCGACCTCACGACCCTTCCCGCCGTGGTGCTCGACACGACCGAGCGACTGTACCCGGGCAACGACGACATCGCGTTCCAGCAGCTCGGTGCGCAGGCGCCGGCCGACGCTGAGGGGCTCACGCCGCCGGCCTTCGCCTATCGCTACTTCGGACTCCGGCTGCTCGCCCAGGGCGGTGGCAGGCTCTACCTCGTCCCTGATGCCTGGTCGCCGGACGCGTCCACGATCGTGGTGCCGTACGACGACGTCCGCGTGAGATTCCGGTTCGTGCCCGACGCCGATCCGCCCACCTCCTGACGGACGCGTCGCGCAGACCCATGCGACGGAATAGATGAGCATCCGCGCGCGGTTGTCCCTCAGCATGACGGAAGCGATCAAGATCGACGTGTGGAGTGACATCGCCTGCCCCTGGTGCTACATCGGCAAGCGCAACCTGGAGAACGGGCTGGCCGCGGCATCCGCCGACGAGGACGCGCCCGCTGTGGAGGTCACGTTCCACTCGTTCGAGCTGTCGCCGGACACCCCCGTCGACTTCGAGGGCGGAGAGGCGGACTACCTCGCCACCCACAAGGGCATCTCGTCGGCGCAGGCGCAGCAGATGCTCGAGCGCGTCACCGGCGTCGCCGCCGAGGCGGGTCTGGCGTACCGGTTCGATCTGCTCAAGCACACCAACACCGTCAATGCGCACGAGCTGCTGCACTTCGCGAAGGAGCACGGTCGTCAGCCCGAGCTCGCCGAACGCCTCATGTCGGCCTACTTCACCGAGGGACGGCACCTGGGCCGCGAGGACGAGCTGGTCTCGCTGGCGGCCGATGCCGGACTCGACGCCGAGGCGGCCCGTGAGGCGCTCGTCAGCGGCCGGTACCTCAGCGCGGTGCGCGCCGACCAGGCGCAGGCCGCCGCGTACGGCATCAACGGAGTGCCGTTCTTCGTGATCGACGGCAAGTACGGCGTCTCGGGCGCGCAGCCGGCCGAGGCGTTCGCGCAGATCGTGCGCCAGGTGTGGGCGGAGCACCACGAGCCCGCCGACGTCGACGCCTGACCCGCACCCGCCCAGGGCCCGTCGCGATCCGCGGCGGGCCCGTCCCGTGGCCGCGCCGCGCCACGCGGATCCACAGCCGAGACGGGCGTTCAGCCAAGGAACGGATTCCTGTACGAGAATGGAACGCGTGACCACCGCCCTCGCCTCGACCCGCGCGCTGCGCCTCGGGCCCATCGAACTCGACGCGCCCGTGGTGCTCGCGCCGATGGCGGGCATCACCAACACCGCGTTCCGCCGGCTCTGCCGCGAGTACGGCGCGGGGCTGTACGTCAGCGAGATGATCACGACGCGCGCACTCGTCGAGCGCAACGCGACGACGATGCGGCTCATCACCCACCACGAGTCCGAGACCCCGCGTTCCATCCAGCTCTACGGCGTCGATCCCGCGACGACGGAGGCGGCGGTGCGGCTCCTCGTGGAGGAGGACCGGGCCGATCACATCGACCTGAACTTCGGATGCCCCGTCCCCAAGGTCACGCGCAAGGGCGGCGGAGCGGCGCTGCCGTGGAAGCTCGGCCTGTTCCGTGAGATCGTGACGCGCGCGGCGCGTGCCGCCGGCGACATCCCCCTCACGGTGAAGATGCGCAAGGGCATCGATGCCGACCACCTGACGTACCTCGACGCCGGGCGGATCGCGGAGGACGCGGGCGTGGCCGCGGTCGCGCTCCACGCGCGCACGGCGTCGGAGTTCTACTCCGGCCAGGCCGACTGGTCGGCGATCGCCCGGCTCAAGGAGGCCGTGACCAGCGTCCCGGTACTCGGCAACGGCGACATCTGGTCGGCCGACGACGCGGCGCGGATGATGGCTGAGACCGGTTGCGACGGCGTCGTCGTCGGACGCGGATGCCTCGGCCGGCCGTGGCTGTTCGGAGACCTGGCGCGCGCCCTCGGCGGCCCGGGGGCGGCGCCCGCGCAGCCGGTCGACGCGACCCTCGGGTTCGTCGCCCGCGCGTTCCGGCGGCACGCCGAGCTCCTGGTCGAGTTCTTCGAGGACGAGGGCCGCGGCTGCCGAGACATCCGCAAGCACGTCGCCTGGTACTTCAAGGGCTACCCCGTCGGCGGCGAACTGCGCGCGAGCCTGGCGACGGCGTCCAGCCTCACCGAGATCGACGATCTGCTGGCGACCCTCGACGCCGACGCGCCGTACCCCGGCGCCGCCGCCGAGGGGCAGCGGGGCCGCGCGGGGACCCCCAAGCGTCCGGCGCTGCCCGACGGCTGGCTGAACTCGCGCGAGCTGAGCGCCGAGGCATCCACCGCCATCGCCGACGCGGAACTCGACCACAGTGGCGGCTGACGACTCCGCGGGCGCCGCCGACCGGCCCGCCGGCTACGACGACGCCGACGCCGCCCGCTTCCACGCCGAGCAGCACCGCTCCCAGCGCGACGACTTCGCCCGCGACCGCGCGCGCGTGCTCCACTCCGCCGCGCTGCGGCGCCTCGCGGCCAAGACCCAGGTGCTCAGTCCCGCGAGCCCCGCCGACTTCGCACGCAACCGTCTGACGCACTCGCTCGAGGTCGCCCAGGTCGGTCGCGAGCTCGCCACCGCGCTCGACCTCGCCGCGGACGTGGTCGACACCGCCTGTCTCAGTCACGACCTGGGGCATCCGCCGTTCGGCCACAACGGGGAGCGCGCGCTCAACGAGTGGGCCGAGGACTTCGGCGGCTTCGAGGGCAACGCGCAGACGCTGCGCATCCTCACCCGGCTCGAGCCGAAGGTCATCGACGCCGACGGGCGCAGCTTCGGCCTCAACCTCACGCGCGCGAGCCTGGACGCATCGTGCAAGTATCCCTGGACCGCCGACCACCCGCTTCCCGATCCCGGCGGACGGCTGAAGTTCGGCGTCTACCCCGAGGACGAGGACGTCTTCCGCTGGCTGCGTGCGGACGCGCCCGGACGTGTGCGGTGCATCGAGGCCGAGGTCATGGACCTGTCCGACGACATCGCCTACTCGGTGCACGACTTCGAGGACGCGATCGTCAACGGCTACCTGGATCCCGCGCGCCTGGCCGATCCCCGCGAGCACGAGTGGCTGCTGACCGCGATCCAGTCGTGGGTCGGCTTCGACTTCGCCCGCGACGAGCTCGAGGACGCCCTGTTCCGGCTCACGCGCATGCCCGAATGGATCGACGCGTTCGACGGATCCCGCGCCGCGCTCGCGCGCTTGAAGAACCTGACCTCCGATCTGATCGGCCGCTTCGCCCGCGCCGCCACGACGGCCACCCGCGAGTCGTACGCGACCTCCGTCCTCACGCGCTACCGCGGTCACCTCGTGGTGCCGCGCGTCGTCGAGGCCGAGATGGCGGTCCTCAAGGGCATCATCGGGGCGGCCGTCGTCTCGATCGAGGGACGCAAGGATCTCTACAAGGAGCAGCGGCGGGTCCTCAAGCGCCTGGCGAGCGCGCTGTGGGAACGGCCGGAGGCGCTGGACCGCCTGCACGCGCAGGACTTCGCGTCGGCGCGGACGGATGCCGCGCGCCGGCGGGTCGTCGTGGATCAGGTCGCGAGCCTCACCGATCAGCTGGCGATCGCGTGGCACGGGTCCCTCGTCGGACAGCTGGATCCGGCCTCCGTCGGCGTCTGGGCTCCCGGCGCCCGCCCGATGGACGCACCGGCGGGCCCCGCGCCCGAGCGATCCGAGGTGCGCTGATGGCGGGGCGCATCCGGCAGGCCGACGTCGACGAGGTGAAGGCCCGCACGAACATCGCCGACATCATCGGCGAGCGCGTGGCCCTCAAGTCCGCCGGCGTGGGCTCGCTCAAGGGGCTGTGCCCCTTCCACGACGAGCGGAGCCCCAGCTTCAACGTGCGCCCGCAGGCCGGATTCTACCACTGCTTCGGCTGCGGCGAGTCCGGGGACGTCTACTCGTTCCTGCGCGCGATGGACCACGTGACGTTCACCGAGGCCGTCGAGCGCCTCGCCGGGCGGATCGGCTACGCCCTGCACTACGAGGACGGCGGCGCAGCCCCCGAGCACACCGGGCGCGCGCGGCTGTACGCCGCCAACGCCGCCGCCGCCGAGTTCTTCCGCGCGCAGCTCATGACCGCCGAGGCCGACACGGCGCGGAGGTTCCTCGGCCAGCGCGGCTTCGACGCCGGGGCGGCTGCCCATTTCGGGGTGGGCTACGCCCCGAAGGGCTGGTCGGGGATGCACTCCGTCCTGCGCGCGCAGGGCTACACCGACGAGGAGCTGTCGTCCGCGGGGCTGGTGTCGCAGGGGCAGCGCGGGGTGTACGACCGCTTCCGCGGCCGCGTCGTGTGGCCGATCCGCGACGTCACCGGGCAGGTCATCGGCTTCGGCGCACGCAGGCTCTACGACGACGACCAGGGACCCAAGTACCTCAACACCCCCGAGACGACCATCTACAAGAAGGCCCAGGTGCTCTACGGCCTCGACCTCGCCAAACGCGAGATCTCGCGGGAGCACCGCGTCGTGGTCGTCGAGGGCTACACCGACGTCATGGCCTGTCACCTCGCCGGCATCACCACGGCTATCGCGACGTGCGGTACCGCTTTCGGCTCCGACCACATCTCGGTGCTGCGACGCGTGATGGGCGACGACTCCACGGCGGGCGAGGTGGTCTTCACCTTCGACCCCGATGCGGCCGGCCAGAAGGCGGCGCTGCGCGCCTTCGCCGACGCCAAGCGCTTCAACGCGCAGACCTACGTCGCGACCGGGCCCGAGGGGCTGGATCCGTGCGACCTGCGCCTCACCCGCGGCGACAGCGCGGTCCGCGGGCTTCTGGAGACGAAGGTCCCGATGGTGGAGTTCGTCCTGGACCAGCGCATCTCGGGCTACGACCTCGCGAGCGTGGAGGGGCGAGTCGGGGCGCTCCGCACCGCCGCCCCCGTGGTGGCCGAGCTTCGCGACCCGCTGCTGCAGCCGGAGTACGTGAGGGTGCTCGCACGCCGGCTCGGCATGGACACCGAGGACGTCCGGCGGGAGGTGGAGCGCGCCGGGCGCGGCGGGAGACGGGATGCCCCGGCCGCTGCGGAGCCGCCCGCACCCTCCTCCTCGGAGGACGGCGCCCTGCATGTCACGCTCGCCACGCTGCCGCGCACGCCGGAGGTGGGACTCGAGCGCGACGCCCTGATGGGCGTCCTGCAGTTCGGCCACCGCATGGAGCCCGCCCTCGTCGCACGGGCGCTGGAGCAACCGTTCCGCCACCCGGCGCTCGACGCCGTCCGCGCCGCGGTGGTCTCGGCCGCCGACATGCAGCGGCCCGGCTGGTCGGCTGCGGTCGTCGGCACCGTGCGGGAGCCCTACCGGTCGCTGGCGGCCGAGCTGCTTGCGGGCGACTTCCCGGCCCTGAACGACGAGGCGGCCGTCGCCTCGGCCGGTGACCTGGCGCGGCGGCTCGTGATGCGCGCCATCGATCGCGAGAAGGCCGAGCTGCTGGGCGCGATCCAGCGGGTGCCCGCCGATTCCGAACAGGGTCGCAGCATCCGCCTGCGCCTGCGCGAGCTCGACGCACGACGTCAGGCGATCGCCGACGAGTCCTCCTGACGGACTGCTCCGACTGGCGCGAGGGTCCGCTGCCGGGCAGGATGAGGAGATGGCTCGACGACGAACCGCGGATGCCGCGATCGACTGCTCCGACCTGTCGATCGCCCGCGCGGGTCGTGGCGGCCCGAGTCAGCGCGTCGTCGACGGCGTCACATTCCGCCTGGCGCATGGACGCAACCTCGCCGTGATGGGACCGACCGGATCCGGCAAGTCCTCGCTCGCCGCGGTCCTGGCCGGAGCCGACGAGCCCGGCCTCGCGGTCGTGGGCGGGGACGGCACGGTCGAGGGCGTCTCCGTGCGCCGGCCAGGGCGTGACCATCGCTTCCTCACCTACTACGCCGGATACCTGCCCCAGTCGGCGGGGGCGCGCCTTCCCGCCCGGCTCACCGTCGCCGAGGTCATCAGCGCACCCATCACCAGCCGCGACCGGCGGGTGAGCTCGCGCGCTCTCGCGGTGCGCGTCGCGTCACTGCTGGACGAGATGATGCTTCCGCTGGGCGCCTCAGCCAAGTACCCCTACGAGCTGAGCGCGGGCATGCGCCAGCGCGTCGCGCTGGCGCGCGCGCTCGTGCTCCAGCCGCGTGTCCTCATCGCCGACGAGCCCTACGCGAACATGGACGTCGAGGTGCGCAAAGCCGCGCGCGAGGCGATCCTCCGGCGGCAGCGCGACCTCGGCATGGCCGCGCTGGTGGTGACGAATCAGGCCGACGTCGTCGACGAGCTCGACGCCGACGTGCTGGTGCTGCGCGCCGGCCATGCCGTCGCATTCGGCCACGGAACACAGGACCTGCTGTGGACGCCGAGCGGCGAAGCGGATCGGAGACTCGTCGGGTCCTGAGGTCTCCCGTGGTCATGACCATGGGTGGAGCTTTGCTAATATGGACTGGTTGCCCGCGCGAGAGTGCGGAACATTCCTCCATAGCTCAATTGGCAGAGCAATCGGCTGTTAACCGATAGGTTCTTGGTTCGAGTCCAAGTGGGGGAGCGGATCGGCCCCGAGCTCCACCTCGGGGCCTTTCTTCGTCTTCAGACGCCCTGAGGACGCCGCGCGGCAGGTCGCGTCACGCGTCGAGGTCGTCGACGCCGGGGGTCCATGAGCTTCCCGGCCGGCCCCAGCCGCGCTTGCGGGCGATCTTCTGCACGGTCTTCCAGTCGCCGTCGTCGAGGCGGTCCACGTACAGCACGCCGTCGAGGTGGTCGAACTCGTGCTGCATGATGCGGGCGCGCCAGCCGTCGACCTGAATGCGCACGGGCTCGCCCTCGAGGTCGGTCCCGGTGACGAGCACCTCGTCGGAGCGCCGCAGCGGGAACCGCTCGCCCGGGAACGACAGGCACCCCTCGGATTCCTCGTCGGGGTCGGGCGCGCCGGGCTCGAGCGGCCGCATCCACAGTTCCGGGTTGACGATCACGCCGCGCCAGGGAGCGCCCTCGTCATCGGTGTACGAGTAGGTGTAGATCCGCAGTGGGACGCCGACCTGCGGGGCTGCCAGGCCCACGCCGGGGGCGGCATCCATCGTCTCGAACATGTCGGCGACGAGCGTGCGGACCTCGTCCGTGATCGCCTCGACACGGGATGCGGGGGAGTGCAGGACGGGATCGCCCATGATGCGAATCGGGAGAACAGCCACGCCTTGAGCCTATCGAGCGACGCCTGCGGCTAATGTCGATGTGTGCTGTGGACCGCGGTGGAGCTCGAGGACGTGGGGGACCAGCTGGTCGGCGCGTTTCAGAACCCTGGCCTGCTGTACGGCATCCCGCTCGCCCTGCTGGGCGCGGTCTTCATGTCGTTCGGGGCCCAGTATCAGCACCGCGGGGTGACCAAGGTCGAACGGATGAGCCGTTCGCAGCCGACTCAGGGCGGCCTCGATGCGAGCCACCTGCTCAAGCTGCTCTCGCGCCCTTCGTGGGTCATCGGCACGGTCATGCTCGCACTGGCCATCGTGTGTCAGCTCTCCGCCCTCGCCGTGGCGCCGCTCATCGTGGTGCAGCCGCTGGGTGCGATCGCGCTCGTCATCACGACCCTTCTGAACGCGCAGATCAGCGGGCACAAGCCCACGCGACGCTCGCTGATCGCGATCGCGGCGTGCGTGGGGGGCATCTTCGTCTTCGTGACCATCGCGGCGCTCTTCGCGACCGAGAAGCCGGTCTCCAGCGGACAGCTGATCACGATCCTGGTGCTGCTCGCCGTGGTGACGCTGGTCTTCGCGGGGTTGTGGGTGTGGCTGCGCAAGCGGATGGGCGCTCTCTTCTACATCACCGCCGCGGGGGTCATCTACGGCTTCGTCGCGACGCTCGCCAAGGTCGTCATCGAGCGCATCAAGGACAACGACTTCGACGGGCTCACCTTCCTGTGCCTCGCCGCCCTCATCGTCGGGGCGATCGTCGGCGCGTACTTCGTGCAGAGCGCCTACGCCTCCGGCCCGCCGGACCTCGTGGTCGCCGGCCTCACCGTCATCGACCCGATCGTCGCCATCCTCATCGGCCTGATCGTCCTGCAGGAGGTCGCGGGGGCGCCGCTGTGGGTGTACATCGCCTTCGCCGTGGTGGGCGCGGTCGCGGTATGGGGCGTGTTCCAGCTCGCGCGCCATCACCCGCAGGTGCTCAGCGAGAGCCAGGAGCTCCCGATCCAGCGGGGGAGCACCGGAACGGCACCGGACGACGCGCACCCCTCCACCGCGTCGATCAAGGTCACCGAGGCGGTGGCGAAGGTGTGGCCGGAGCCGCCCGTGAAGGACCCGGCCGACAAGCCCGACACCCGCTGACGCCGCGGATCGCTCCGGCGGGCGGGTAGGCTTCTTCGCGCACCCGATGTGCGGGGGGCGGTGGCCAAGCTGGTCAAGGCAGCGGGCTCATAACCCGACGATCGTGGGTTCAAGTCCCACCCGCCCTACCGATGAGGACCGCCGCGGCATCCTGTCCGCGGCGGTCCTCTGCGCTCCCGGTCTGCGTGCGCGCCGCCGCCGCGCCCGATCGAGCCGGATTCGTTCACCATCCTTACTTTCGGAGGGAGTGGCACTGACGGCGATCGCCGATTGACGGTAGCGTCATCGTCACAACCCATTCCTGGCCCCCCCCCTGGAGGAGAACAATGAAGTTCCTGCAGAGGCTCGGCAGATCGATCATGCTTCCGGTGGCAGTGCTGCCGGTCGCTGCGATCCTGTCCGGCATCTCGTACTGGATCAGCTCGGCAGCCGGTCCCAACGTCGTCTCGACATTCCTCGGCGCCGCCGGCGGCTCGCTGCTGGACAACATGGCGCTGCTGTTCGCCGTCGGCATCGCGCTGGGCATGGCGGAGAAGTCGGACGGCACCTCGGCGCTGGCGGGCCTGGTGTCGTGGCTCGTGGTCACGACGCTGCTCAAGCCCGAGACCGTCCTCCTCTTCACCGGCGTCGACAACGTCAATGAGGTCGACCCGGCGTTCCTGCGTGTGCAGAACGTCTTCGTCGGCATCATCTGCGGCCTCATCGGCGCCTACTGCTACAACAAGTTCAAGGACACGCGCCTGCCCGACGCGCTGTCGTTCTTCTCGGGCAAGCGCTCGGTGGCGATCGTCACGGCCGGCTTCTCGCTGGTCGTCGCCGTCGTCCTGTTCTTCGTCTGGCCGTTCGTGTACGGCGGCCTGGTCGGATTCGGCGAGTGGATCGTGACGCTCGGCGCGTTCGGCACGGGCATCTACGGGTTCCTCAACCGCCTGCTCATCCCGGTGGGGCTCCACCACGCCCTGAACTCGGTGTTCTGGTTCGATGTCGCGGGCATCAACGACCTCAACAACTTCCTCGCCGGCGAGGGCACGTACGGCGTGACCGGGCAGTACATGACGGGCTTCTTCCCGATCATGATGTTCGGCCTCCCCGGCGCCGCCCTCGCGATGTACCTCACGGCGAGGACCACCAGGAAGAAGCTCGCCTACGGCATCCTGTTCTCTGGCGCCATCGCCTCCTTCTTCGTGGGTGTGACCGAGCCCCTCGAGTTCGCCTTCATGTTCCTCGCGCCGGTGCTCTACCTCACGCATGCCGTGTTCACGGGCATCTCGATGGCGATCAGCCAGATCCTTCCGGTGCGCATGGGATTCGGCTTCTCCGGCGGCTTCATCGACCTCGTCCTCAACTGGATGAACCCGATGGCGCAGAACCCGTGGCTCATCCCCGTGATGGGCGTCTTCTGGTTCTTCATCTACTTCGTGGTGTTCTACTTCTTCATCAAGCGGTTCAACCTCAAGACGCCGGGACGCGAGGACGACGACATCCTCGGCGAGGGCACCGAGTACGACACCCACACGGCCGACGACAAGTACCTCGTCACGGGAGGACGGTTCATCGACGCCCTCGGCGGCAAGGACAACATCCTCGAGCTGGAGAACTGCGCCACCCGCCTGCGCATGGAGATCGACGACGTGAGCAAGGTCGACGACGCCGCGCTCAAGCGCGCCGGTGCGGCGGGAACCATGAAGCCCGGCGGCAAGTCCGTGCAGGTGGTCTACGGAACGAACGTGCAGTTCGTGAAGGACGCCATGGAGGCGATCCTCGCGGGCCGCGCATCGGCTCCCGCCGGCGCGACGGCCGAGCCGGCACCCGCGCCGGCCGCGGGTGGGACCGCCGTGCTGACCGATGCTCCCGCGACGACCACGATCCGGCTGCGCCAGCCGCTGGCGGGCCGCGTCGTGCCGCTCTCGGAGGTGCCCGATCCGACCTTCGCCGAGGGCGTCATGGGCCCGGGCGTCGCGATCGAGCCGACCGGCGACACGGTGGTCGCTCCCGCTGACGGCACCATCGGCGCCACGTTCGACAGCAGCCACGCCGTGGCCCTCGTGCTGGAGGACGGCACCGAGCTGCTCATCCACGTCGGCATCGACACGGTCGGCATGAAGGGCGACGGATTCGAGACCCTCGTCCAGAAGGGGCAGAAGGTGACGGCAGGCACTCCGCTGCTGCGCTTCGACCTGGCGAGGATCCGCGCCGCCGGCCACCCCGCGGTGACCCCGGTCATCGTCCTCAACAACGAGAACGCGGCCGTCTCGTTCGAGTGACGCCGGCAGGACCCCGATGACGGGTGGGACGGATGCCTCGGCGCGAGGCATCCGTCCCGCCCGTCACATCGCCTCGCCGATGTAGGAGTACTTGACGAAGACCTCGGGGGCCATGCCCGCCTCCTCGAGGACGCCCTGCACGGCGCTCAGCATGTAGCTGGAGTCCCACCCCATGTAGAGCGAGTGATGGTCGTCGAGTCGATCCCACTGACCGTTCCAGGACTGCGCGGTGTAGACCGGGCCGCCGCGGCGGGCGCTGTACGACACGACCGCCGCACGCGCATCAGCCCACAGCCGCTTGAAGACGCGGTTGAAGAGGTGCTTGACGTCGTAGACCTCCCAGTGCTCGCCGCAGTACTCGACGTACGACCACTCGCGGTGCCAGCCGGGGGGCCATCCCCGCCGGCGGACCGCGTCGAGGATCGGGGTGAGGCCGTCGTCGTCGATGGCGGGCCCACCGGGGCGCTTCCACACCTGCACGAAGCGCTCGGTCAGGTGCCGGGAGCGCTCGGCGATGGCGGCGGTGCCCCACGCCGGCACCTCGGCGAGCTCGGCGGTCGTCACGATCGCGCTCCGGGCGTAGAGGGCCTTCTTCTCGGGGAACGAGCGGTCGAAGGCTCGGAACGCGAGGTCCTCCTCGAGCACGGCCAGGTTGCCGATGGTCTGGGCGAGCGCGCGATGACTGTTCTGCTCGTCCTCGCTGTACGCGGCCCACTCCCGCACGCCGTCGCCCGACCAGGCATCGCCGGGGGCCAGGGGGAAGATGTGCTCGATGTCGACCTCGGCGGCGGGGTCGAGTCCGGCGATGCGCCCGAGCGCATATCGCGCGTGCGGCAGCTCGGAGTACTTGAGCGCCACGGCGATGCGCTCGTCGGACGGCGTGATGCGTGAGATCGCCGCGACGAGGGCCTCCCATCCCGCTTCTCGGGCGCGGCACAGGCGCGCGACGAGGCGCTGCGTGCCCGTCCCGACGACCGACCGGCGCATCAACAGCGCCTGGATCATCTCCAGGGTCTCGATGAACGCCTCGCGGGCGAGCGCACCGGTCTCGACGTCCCGGTATGCGCGCATGACGAGCGGGTACATCGCGGTGCCGAAGGTGTTGAGGTGACGGAGCTGCTGTGCGATCTCGGCATCCGGCGCCTCGTCCGGCCGCAGCAGCACCCGGTACACGCGTGACAGCGCGCGCCACTCCTCGGCCCGCGCGACGAGCTCGGGGAACGGGAGGCGGGGGAACTCGTGACGGAAGGCGTCGTAGACACCGCGTCCGCCGACCACGGTGACCTCGCGGCCGGTCCGCATCACGAGGTACTGCCGCCAGAAGTCGGCGATCGCGTCGCCCGTGTTCGCCTCGATCGGCCGCCAGAAGTCCGCCTCGACCTCGCGCTGCTCGGCGTGCGTGAGCCCCATCAGGACGTAGTTGTGGATCAGCTCGTGGTCGCGCAGCGGCTCGCCCGTCGAGTTGAGGCTCTCGAAGATCTGCTGGGCGTTCGCGCCCGCACCCAGCGTGATCGCGACGTGCTCGAGCTTCTGCAGCCCCCGCCAGATGTGCGGCGCCTCCTCCACGCTGATCTGGCTGCGGAAGAACGCGTAGTTGTCGTCGAAGCGGGAGTCGCGGTGCTCACCGGGCGGCAGCGGGAGGTCGAGCACGACGCGCTCGAACACGCCGGCCCACGCGCGGTGCGGTCGCAGCTTCGTGCGGGTGACGTCGTGGGAGTGGACCAGGACGCGCTGCAGCTCGTCGGCGAGGTCGGGCCGGGCCTCCCGCACCGTGTGGTGCAGGGCCGCGACGAGGAGCATCAGTGTGGTGGTGCGCTGCTGCCCGTCGATGAGCACGAGCTCCGCGCCCTCGCCCTCGCCGCTCGCGGAGGACAGGATCGAGCCGATGAAGTGCATGTGCCGGTCGTCGAGGTCCGCGACGGCGCGGATGTCGGCCAGCAGCTGCTCGCATCCGCCGATGTCCCACCGGTACTGCCGCTGGTAGACGGGGACGACGATGGTCCAGTCCGCGGCGGAGAGCCACCCGATCGTGTTGACAGCAGTCGCATCGACGTTCGTGGCAGTGACCATGGCTCCTTCAGTCTATTCGGGGCCCCTGGCGCGGAATCGGCGGGCCGCCGGGGCGCCGGTTATTCACGGCTCGGTCACGGGGGCGCCCGAGGGGTGCGAGGTAGGCTTGCCTAAGTTGAGCCTGTTAAAACGTGCTGGCTCACTGACCGAAAGGCATGATTCGTCATGGGTTACATCAAGTCCGCCGCTCTCGATGAGACCGGCTTCGTGGTGCTCGACTCCTACGGGGAGGAGATCGATCCCCAGGAGTGGCTCTCGATCGAGTACGTCGACTGGAAGTCTTCCGGCGACACCCGGTTCGCACCGCTCGCCTCCGCCAAGGGCGAGATCGAGTGCAACGGGTTCTGGAACCACACGCCGCCGCGCACCGACAAGGACGGCGTCTGGATCCCCGAGCAGACCGAGAAGGCGCCGACCCTGACGCGTCGCGCGCAGGAGCCGGGCTCCAACGTGGGGCGCTGCCGCATCATCGAACTGCAGCCGAACACGTACGCCGACGCGCTGTACAACCTGCACCAGGACGACAACAACCGCCTCAACCCCGACGGCACCGGCTGGGTGGTCCGCGGCTTCTTCAACCTGACGGACGACAAGAACAGCTACTTCGTCCTGCGCGAGAACCGCACCGACCCGAGCATCGAGTACCGCGTGGCGCTCCCTGCCGGCGCGCAGCTCATCGTCGACACGCAGCGACTGTGGCACGCGGTGCACCACGACGGCGACGCGCCGCGCTACTGCCTCATCACGTCGTGGGAGTCCGGCCCCGAGCTCGACGCCTACATCGAGAAGTACCACGGCAAGCCCACGACGGACCAGTTCGAGGTCCCCCAGGACGTCCTGGACGCCGGGCAGGCAGAGCAGGCGCGCCGCGACGCCGCCCGCGCGGCCTACTACGCGGCCAAGGGCAAGGCCGCGGTCCAGGCCATGAGCGAGGCCTGACCCGCATCTCATCAGGGGGCGGTGGAATCACACACTTGTGATTCCACCGCCCCCTCGGCGATAATGGCGACAGCACAACCGAACAGCACGCTGTGACACCGTCTCAGGTCGTAGGGGAAGACGCACCTGACGAACGGAGAGATCATGGCGACACACAAGGCGCGTGGGGTGATCTTCATCCACTCCGCGCCACGAGCGTTGTGCCCGCACCTCGAGTGGGCGGTCGGTCGGGCCCTCGGCCGCGCCGTCAGCTTCGACTGGGCGGAACAGCCGGTGCTGGCAGGAAGCCGCCGCGCCGAGTTCTACTGGGAGGGCGCGGCAGGCACCGGCTCGGCCCTCGCGACGGCGATCCGCGGCTGGGAGCACCTGAGGTTCGAGGTGACCGAGGACCCGACCCCGCGCAGCGACGGCGGCCGCTGGCTGCACACCCCGGGACTCGGCATCCACTACGCCCAGACCGATTCCGCGGGCAACGTCGTGATCGGCGAGGACCGCATCCGGTATGCGATGGAGATCGCCGGCGGCGACGCCTCGGAGCTGCACCGGGAGCTGCAGGTCGCCCTCGGTGCGGCGTGGGACGAAGAGCTCGAGCCGTTCCGGCACGCGAGCGACGAGGCGCCGGTCGTCTGGCTCCACAAGGTCGGCTGATCTCCGGCCGGGCGCGGCCCGGCCGCCGCCACGTCGGCGTGACACAACTTCACAGACCCGGGCGGTGCGAGGCGCCACTACCGAGGCTCGGAGGCCGATGATCCCGGGCAGCGGGACCGCGAACCACCGCCTGTCACCACAGACGCCCCGATCTCCCTCTCGCCGAGGGGATCGGGGCGTCTTGGACGTGCGTGCGACTCAGACCGATGCGAAGGCCGCTACCGCGTTGTGCCCGCCGAAGCCGAAGGAGTTGCTGATCGCGAACTGCGGCCCGTCGCCGAGCGGGGTCGGCGACCCGGAGATGCGGAAGGGCACCGCCGGATCCTGCGTCGTCAGGTTGATGGTCGGGGGCGCCACGCGGTCGCGCAGCGCCAGCACCGTGAAGATCGCCTCGAGCGCTCCGGTGCCGCCGAGCAGGTGACCGGTCGAGGCCTTCGTCGCCGACACCGGGATCTCGTCGATGCGCGGGCCGAAGACGGCCCGGAGCGCCTGGTACTCGTTCGGGTCGCCGACCGGGGTCGAGGTGGCGTGCGCGTTGATGTGCGTGACGTCGTCGGCCGAGGCATCCGCCATCTCCAGCGCGAGGTTCACCGCCCGGGCCGCTCCGAGTCCCTCGGGGTCGTTCGCCGTGATGTGGTACGAGTCCGCCGTCACGCCGCCGCCGGCGACGACGGCGTAGATCTTGGCGCCGCGCGCGCGGGCGTGCTCCTCCGTCTCGAGGATGAGAGCTCCGGCGCCCTCGCCCATGACGAAGCCGTCGCGGTCGATGCTGCACGGCCGCGAGGCGGTCGCCGGGTCGTCGTTGCGCCGGGACAGCGCCTGCATCGACGAGAACGCGGCGATCGTGACGGGGTGGATGACCGACTCGGTGCCTCCCGCGATCACGACGTCGGCGAGCCCCGAGCGGATGTGCTCGATGGCGTTGACGATCGACTCGGTGCTCGACGCGCAGGCGCTCGCGACGGTGCGCGCGTAGGCCCGGGCGTTGAAGTGCAGCGACAGGTTGCCCGCCGCGGCGTTGGGCATGAGCATGGGCACCGTCATCGGCAGGACCCGACGCGGGCCCTTCTCGCGCAGCGTGTCCCAGCCGTCGAGGAGGGTGTGCAGACCGCCGATACCGGTCGCGAAGTCCACGCCCAGGCGCTCCGGCTCCACCTCGGGGCTTCCGGCGTCCGCCCAGGCCTCCATGGCCGCGACGAGCGCGAACTGAGACGACGGGTCGAGACGCTTGGCGACGGGGCGCTCGAGCACGGTGTCGGGACGCACCTTCGCCTCCGCGGCGAAGGTCACCGGCAGCTGGTACTGCTCGACCCACTCGTGCTCGAGGGACCGCGTGCCGGACACGCCGTCCAGAAGGGCCGACCAGCTCTCGGGTGCCGTGCCGCCCAGGGGCGATGACGCGCCGATGCCGGTGACGACGATGCGGGAGTTGCTCATGACGGTGAAAGTCCTCGTGGGTGTGCCGGTGGGGGCCGCAGCCCCCACCGGAAGGGGTTACGCCTGGTTGGACGTGATGTAGCTGACGGCGTCGCCGACGGTCTTCAGGTTCTTGACCTCGTCGTCGGGGATGGTGACGCCGAACTTCTCCTCGGCGTTGACGACGATCGTCATCATCGAGATCGAGTCGATGTCGAGGTCGTCGGTGAACGACTTCTCGAGAGCGACCTCGTCGGACGAGATGCCCGTCTCGTCGGTGATGAGCTCGGCGAGTCCGGCGAGGACCTCGTCGCTGGTGAATGCCATGGGATTCTCCTGTTTCTTGGGGGTACGCGGACCCGGGGGCGGGCCGGGTCTCAGTCTATGGTCGGGGCTCGCGGCCTCAGGGAAGCACGACCACCTGTGCGCCGAAGACCAGCCCGGCGCCGAAGCCGATCTGCAGCGCCAGGCCGCCGGAGAGCTCGGGGTGCTCCTCGAGCAGCCGGTGCGTCGCGAGCGGGATCGAGGCCGCCGAGGTGTTGCCGGTCGTCTCGATGTCGCGGCCGATCAGCACCGTGTCGGGGAGGCCGAGCTGCTTGGCGAACTCGTCGATGATGCGCATGTTCGCCTGGTGGGGGACGAAGGCGGCGAGATCCGCTGCCTCCACACCGGCGGCCTCCAGGGCCTGGCGGGCGACCTTGACCATCTCCCACACGGCCCAGCGGAAGACGGTCGGCCCTTCCTGGCGCAGCGTGGGCCAGGGCGCCGCGCCCTCGCGGAACTCGATGAGGGTGTGGTTCATCCCGACCGCGTCGGCCTTCGAGCCGTCCGAGCCCCACACCGTGGGTCCGATGCCGGCGCTGTCGCTGGGGCCGATGACGGCCGCGCCCGCTCCGTCGCCGAGCAGGAACGAGATGCTGCGGTCGGTCGGGTCGACGATGTCGCTGAGCTTCTCGGTGCCGATGACGAGCGCGTAGTGCGCGGCGCCGGCGCGGATGAGGGCGTCCGCCTGCGCGACGCCGTACGCGAAGCCCGCGCACGCGGCGTTGAGGTCGTACGCGGCGGCGGGGTTCGCACCGACGCGGTCGGCGACGATGGCCGACACCGACGGGGTCTGCTTGGGGTTCGAGATCGTCGCGACGATGACGGCGTCGATCTGCGACGCCTCGACGCCCGAGCGCTCGATCGCCTCGCGCGCGGCATCCGTCGCCAGATCGATCGCATCGGTGCCGGCCGACGCGCGCATGCGGGTCACGATCCCGGTGCGCTGACGGATCCACTCGTCGCTGGAGTCGATGGGGCCGACGAGGTCGTCGTTCGGCACGGCGTTCTCGCCGCGTGCGGCGCCGTACGCGTAGATGCGCGTGTGCGCGGCGCCGGTGGGCTGGATGAGGCTGGCGATCATTCGGGTACTCCGGTCAGGCATCGGCGGCCGGCAGTGCGCCGGCGGCCTCCAGGTCGGCGGGTGTCTTGACGGCGACGGCCGGGACCCCGCGCAGCGCGCGCTTGGCGAGCCCGACGAGCGTGCCCGCCGGCGACAGTTCGACGATGCCCGACACGCCGCTGTCGGCGAAAGAGGCCATGCACAGGTCCCAGCGCACCGGCGAGGCGACCTGCTCGACCAGAAGGTCGACGAAGGCGCGTCCGGAGGCGACAGCGGAACCATCGCGGTTGGTCCACAGCGTCACGCCCGGGTCCGACACCTCATGGTCGGCCGCCGCTGCCCGCAGCGTCTCGACCGCCGGGGACATGTACTGCGTGTGGAACGCGCCGGCGACCTGCAGCGGGATCACGCGCGTGCCCGCGACGGGCTCGGCGGCGAGGGCCTGGAGGGCGGGAAGCGCGCCTGCCACGACGAGCTGGCCGCCGCCGTTGTAGTTCGCGGGGGCGAGCCCCAGCTCGTCCAGGCGGGCGAGGACGGATGCCTCGTCTCCGCCGATCACGGCGCTCATCCCGGTCTCGGCCGCCGCTGCCGCCTCCGCCATGGCTCTGCCGCGGATGCCGACGAGCGTCAGCGCCGCCTCTTCGCTCAGGACGCCTGCGACCGCCGCGGCGGCGAACTCGCCGACGGAGTGACCGGCGACGCCCCCGATGGCGGCTCGGTCGGGGAGGGCGTTCCACGACAGCAGGCTCGCCGCCACGATGAGCGGCTGGGCGACCTGGGTGTCGCGGATGCGGTCGGCATCCCACTGGGTCCCGGCGGCGACGAGGTCGACCCCCGACCACTCCGAGTAGCGGGCGAGCCGCTCCGCGGCGCCGTCCTCGTCGAGCCACGGAGCCAGGAAGCCGGGGGTCTGGGAGCCCTGCCCGGGGAAGACGGCGATTATCACCGTTCCATCCTGTCAAGGATCATCCGGCGGGTTCTGGCGATACCGTCAAAGAATGCCGGCATGCTTTGTGCGTGGTGCACACCGGGCGCCGTCGCGATCAGGCTGGTGCCCGTCGCTGGGAGGGCGCACGCCGGCGCGCGGCATCCGTCCCGATGGAGCCCAGGATCAGCGCCGTCTGGAGGATGAGCGCCTCGCGCGGGCCCGTCGCATCCCAGCCGATGACCTCCGATACGCGCTTGAGGCGGTAGCGGACGGTGTTCGGATGCACGAAGAGCTCGCGCGCGGTCGCCTCGAGCGACCGGCCGTTGTCGAGGTACGCCCACAGCGTCGACACCAGGTCGGCGCTGTGTGCCTGCAGTGGTCGGTAGATGCGCTCCACCAGCGTGACCTTGGCCAGCGGGTCTCCGGCGAGGGCGCGCTCGGGAAGCAGGTCGTCGGCCTCCACCGGACGCGGCGCGTGGCGCCACGCCCGTGCGACGGCGAAGCCCGCCAGCGCCGCGCGGGCGCTCTGACTCGCGTCCACGAGCGCCGGGACGGTGGGACCCAGCACGAGATACCCGGTGCCGAAGCCCGGCTCCAGCCGGCGCGCGATCTCCGCGAAGGGGAGATCGGTCGCGGCGTCGTCCGCGCGCGAGCCGGGGTCCGCGCGGCCGACCACGAGCACGAGGCGGGAGCCCTGCACGCCGATCAGCACGTCGACGCCCAGCTTGCGGGCGGTCCGGCGCAGCTGGTCGACGTCGAACTGCGGCGGGGTCGTGCCTACGAGCACCGCGACCTCGCCGTGGCCGTGCCACCCGAGGGCGGCGATGCGGCTGGGCAGCTCCTCGTCGGCCTCGCCCGTGAGGATCGAGTCCACGACGAGGGCCTCGAGGCGGGCGTCCCACAGTCCGCGGGCCTCGGCTGCCCGCGCGTAGACGTCCGCCGCCGCGAACGCGACCTCACGCGAGTACAGCAGGATCGCCTCGCGAAGGTGCTCGCCCTTGCCCGCGACCCGCTCCTCGGTCACCTCCACGGTGACCCGGATGAGCTGGAGGGTCTGCTGCAGGCTGACGCTGCGCAGCAGCTCGCGGGGGGCGACGGCGAAGATGTCCGCCGCGATCCACGGGGTGGAGGCGGGATCCTCGTACCAGGAGATGAACGAGGTGATGCCCGCCTGTGCCACCAGCCCGACGGCGGAGCGTCGGGCCGGCGGCATCTCGGCATACCAGGGCAGCGTCTCTTCGAGGCGCTTGATCGTGACGGTGGCGAGATCGCCCGAGATGCGTCGCAGCCAGGCGAGCGTCTCGGGCTTGTCCATCACCTCGGCGGACTTGCCCATTCGCGGATCAGCTCTCGCCGCCCGCGTTTCCGCTCGTTCCGGCCGTGACGTCGTGCAGGCGGTACTTCTGGATGGCCTGCGCGGCGAGGCTGCGGTCCACGGCGCCTTCGGCGGCGAGGGCCTGGAGCGTGCGGACCGCGACCGAGGGGCCGTCGATCTTGAAGAACCGGCGAGCCGCTGCGCGGGTGTCGGAGAAGCCGAATCCGTCGGCACCCAGCGTGGCGAAGTTGTGCTGCACCCAGGGGCGGATCTGGTCCTGCACCGCGTGCATGAAGTCGCTGACCGCGACGACCGGCCCGGGCGCTCCCGCGAGCTTCTCGGTGATGTACGCCGTACGGGGCTCCTCGTCCGGGTGCAGGAAGTTGTGCTCGTCCGCCGCGAGACCGTCGCGGCGCAGCTCGCTCCACGACGTCACCGACCACACGTCGGCCTGCACGCCCCAGTCGTCGCGCAGCAGCTGCTGCGCCTCGAGCGCCCACGGCACGCCCACGCCCGAGGCGAGGATCTGCGCGCGGGGCCCTTCGCCCTCGAGCGACGAGATGCGGTGGATGCCGCGCACGATGCCGTCGACGTCCACGCCCTCGGGCTCGGCCGGCTGCACGAGCGGCTCGTTGTACACCGTGAGGTAGTACATGACGTTCGGGTCGGGGTGGTTGCCGCCGTACATCCGCTCGAGCCCCGAGCGGACGATGTGCGCGATCTCGTAGCCGTAGGCCGGGTCGTACGAGACGGTCGCCGGGTTCGTCGATGCCAGCAGCGGCGAGTGGCCGTCGGCGTGCTGCAGGCCTTCGCCGGTGAGCGTGGTGCGGCCGGCGGTGGCGCCGATGATGAAGCCGCGCGCCATCTGGTCGCCCGCCGCCCACTGGGCGTCGCCGGTGCGCTGGAAGCCGAACATCGAGTAGAAGACGTACACCGGGATCAGCGGCTCGCCGTGCGTCGAGTACGACGTGCCGGTCGCGGTGAAGGCCGCGACGGCACCGGCCTCGTTGATCCCGACGTGCATGATCTGGCCCTGCGGGCTCTCTTTGTACGCCAGGAGCAGCTCGCGGTCGACCGACGTGTAGTTCTGACCGTGCGGGTTGTAGATCTTCGCGGTCG
Organism: Microbacterium sp. NPDC055455; assembly: GCF_053619935.1. NCBI lineage: Bacteria > Bacillati > Actinomycetota > Actinomycetes > Micrococcales > Microbacteriaceae > Microbacterium > Microbacterium sp. NPDC055455. Next base: position 414,357 of record NZ_JBSHLB010000002.1, on the reverse strand, counting down.
GGAAGTACGCGTCCATGCCGAACGTGCGGGCCTCGTCCGGGATGATCGGCACGATCCGGTGGCCGAAGTCCTTCGCGCGCAGCAGATCCTTCAGCAGGCGGACGAACGCCATGGTCGTGGCGATCTCCTGCGTGCCGGAGCCCTTCTTGGGCAGCGCGTAGGCCTCGTCGCCCGGAAGCTGGAGGCCGACGTGGTGCGAGCGGCGCTCGGGGAGGAAGCCGCCCAGGGCCTTGCGGCGCTCCAGCATGTACTGGATGGTCTCGTCCTGTGCGCCGGGGTTGAAGTACGGCGGCAGGTAGGGGTTCTCGTCCAGCTGCGCGTCCGAGATCGGGATGCGCATCGAGTCGCGGAAGTACTTGAGGTCCTGAAGGGTCATCTTCTTCATCTGGTGGGTCGCGTTGCGGCCCTCGAAGTGGTGACCCAGGCCGTAGCCCTTGATGGTCTTGGCCAGGATCACGGTGGGCTGGCCCTTGTGCTCGGTCGCGGCCTTGTAGGCGGCGTAGACCTTGCGGTAGTCCAGGCCGCCGCGACGCAGCTTGCCCCAGATGTCGTCGTCCGACCAGTCCTTCACCAGCGCCGCGGTGCGCTCGTCGCGCCCGAAGAAGTGCTTGCGGATGAAGGCGCCGTCCTCGGCGCGGTACGTCTGGAAGTCGCCGTCGGGCGTGGTGTTCATGAGGTGCACCAGCGCGCCGTCGACGTCCTTCGAGAGCAGCTCGTCCCAGCCCGACCCCCACACGACCTTGATGACGTTCCAGCCGGCGCCGCGGAAGAAGCTCTCCAGCTCCTGGATGATCTTGCCGTTGCCGCGGACCGGGCCGTCCAGGCGCTGCAGGTTGCAGTTGACGACGAACGTCAGGTTGTCCAGGCCCTCGTTCGCGGCGACCTGGAGCTGGCCGCGGCTCTCGACCTCGTCCATCTCGCCGTCGCCGAGGAAGGCCCACACGCGTGAGTTCGAGAGGTCCTTGATGCCCCGGTTCGTCAGGTACTTGTTCGTCATCGCCTGGTAGATGGCGTTGATCGGGCCGAGACCCATCGAGACGGTCGGGAACTGCCAGTACTCCGGCATGAGACGCGGGTGCGGATAGGACGGGATGCCGTCGGGGAACTTCGACTTCTCCTGGCGGAAGCCGTCGAGCTGCGCTTCGTCGAGGCGCCCCTCGAGGAAGGACCGCGCATAGATGCCGGGGGAGGCGTGACCCTGGATGAAGACCTGGTCGCCGCCGGAGGGGTCGTCGAGGCCGCGGAAGAAGTGGTTGAAGCCGACCTCGTAGAGGGACGCGGAGGAGGCATAGGTCGAGATGTGACCGCCCACGCCGATGCCGGGGCGCTGCGCGCGGTGCACCGTGATCGCGGCGTTCCAGCGGATCCACCGGCGGTAGCGGCGCTCGAGCTCCTCGTCACCGGGGAACTCGGGCTCGTTGTCGGGGGCGATCGTGTTGATGTAGTCCGTCGTGGGAACCTGCGGCACGTTCAGCTGCAGCTCGTGGGAGGTCTGCAGCAGGCTCAGCATGATCTCGCGGCCACGGCCGTGGCCCTTCGCCTGCACGAGCTGCTGGAGGGACTCCTGCCACTCGGAGGTCTCATCGGGATCGCTGTCGAGGGGTTCCTGCGAGTACGGATCCTGATCGTTGACAGTCACAGAAGACCTTTCGTCGTCTGGCAGATCGTGCCAGGGAATCTCTACCGGAGCGGCGCAGGCTTTGTCTGCCGTGCACAACGCACCAGCTGCCAGCCTAGCGAGTTCACGACGATCCGGACGCACCTCGTAGACTGACCGCGCGGGCCTTTAGCTCAGCTGGTAGAGCGCCACGTTTACACCGTGGATGTCGTCGGTTCGACCCCGGCAGGGCCCACTTCGCCGTCACGTTCAGCGGCGCGGATCGCCGTCGCTGTCGTCGCGCGTGTGCGAGACCACATGCGGCAGGGCGAACTCCTCGTAGCCCGGCTGACCGACCTTCGAGTGCCGGTGCGAGTAGGCGAAGTAGATGACGAACCCGATCGCGAGCCACACCAGGAATCGCAGCCACGTCTCGACGGTGAGGTTGAGCATCAGGTAGACGCAGACCGCCGCCGACAGGCCCGGCAGCCAGGGGCTGAAGGGCACGCGGAAGGTGCGCGTGAGATCGGGCCGCTTGCGGCGCAGCACGATGACCCCGACCGACACGAGCACGAAGGCCGACAGCGTCCCGATGTTGACCATCTCCTCGAGGAGGCCGATCGGGGTGAGACCCGCCACGACCGCGACGATGACGGTCACGATGATCGAGATGAGCCACGGCGTGCGGTACCTCGGGTGCACCTTGGCCAGGCCCGCGGGAAGCAGCGCGTCGCGCGACATCGCGAAGATGATGCGGGTCGCGCCGATCAGCAGCGTCAGCACCACCGTCGTGAGGCCGGCGACCGCGCCGGCGGAGATCAGCGTTGCCATCCACGCCTGCCCGTGGTAGGCGAAGGCGTTCGCCAGCGCCGCGGCGGGGTCGAGCTCCTCGTACGAGACCATTCCCGTGACCACCAGGGCGACCGCGCAGTAGAGGACCGTGCAGATCGCCAGCGAGGCGATGATGCCGATCGGCATGTCCCGCTGCGGATTCCTGGTCTCCTCGGCCGTGGTGGCCACGACGTCGAACCCGATGTATGCGAAGAACACCAGCGCCGCACCGGCGAAGATGCCGCCGACGCCGAATGCCATCGGCTCGATGCCCGACAGGAACTGCAGCAGCGGCTGGCCGAGGCCGGTCGCGGTCTCGCGGGGCGCGGCCTCCGGCACGAAGGGCGACCAGTTGGCGGGGTTCACGAACAGGATGCCGGCGATGATGACGAACAGCACGATGAAGATCTTCACCGCCACCAGGACGAGGTTGACCCGGAGGGACTCCTTGATGCCGAAGGTCATCAGCCCGCCCAGCACCAGCACCAGCAGGATCGCCATGAGGTCGACCGTGCCGCCGTAGCCGATCTCCGCGGGGATCGGCGCACCGAGCTGCTCCATGAGGGTTCCGAGGTACGCGCTCCAGCCCTGTGCGACCACGCTGGCGCCGAGGAACATCTCGAGGATGAGATCCCACCCGATGATCCACGCGAAGAGCTCGCCCAGCGACGAGTACGAGAAGGTGTAGGCCGATCCGGACACCGGCACGGTGGAGGCGAACTCGGCGTAGCACAGCGCCGCGAGCGCGCAGGCGATCGCCGCGACGACGAAGCTGATCACGATCGCGGGGCCGGCGACCTCGTGCGCCGCCCGGCCGGTGAGGGTGAAGATGCCGGCGCCGATGACGACGCCGATGCCGAAGACGGTGAGGTCCAGCGCCGACAGCGACTTCTTGAGCCGGTACTCCGGTTCGTCGGTGTCGGCGATGGATCGCTCGACGGACTTGGTGCGGAGAACGCCCATTGTTCGCGCCTTTCGTCATCGGGAGCCGATCGTCGAATGCTAGTCCCCGCCGCTCCTGGCGTCGACGGCTCGCGGGGTAGGTTGGTGACGTGAAAGCCACCGCCGCAGACCAGCGCCGCCTCGTCGAGGTGGCCCAGCTCGACGCCCGCATCCGCCAGGCGGACCACGCCCGCCGGAACCCGCCGCAGGCCGCGAGGGTGCAGGAGCTCCTCGGCCGCCGGCAGGAGCTCTCGGCGGAGCTGTCGAACCGCCTGGGCGCGCGCGACGATCTGCGCACCGAGCTGTCGCGCATCGAGTCCGACGTCGCGGTCGTGGACGCCCGGGCGGCGCGCGACGCGCAGCGGCTCGCCTCCTCGAGCAACGCCAAGGAGGCCCAGGGGCTCGAGAGCGAGCTGGCCGCGCTGGCGCGTCGCAAGAGCGACCTCGAGGACGCCGAGCTGTCCGTCATGGAGCGGCTGGAGCTCGCCGATGCGGCCGTCGCCGAGCAGGAGGGTCTCATCGCGGCGACGAACGCCGAGGGCGCCGAGCTCAGCGCCGAAGGCAAGCGTGCCGTGGCCGAGGCCGGAGCCGCCTTCGATGCCGCCACCCGCGACCGCGCGGCGATCGCGGGCGGGCTCCCCGGCGAGCTGATGGCGCTGTACGAGCGCGTGGCCGCCCGCAGCGCCGGCGCGGCCCTGCTCCGGCGCCGCACGTGCGAGGGATGCCGCATGGTGCTCGCCGGCACCGACCTGCAGGTGCTGCGCCAGGCGCCCGAGGACGAGGTGGTGACGTGCCCGGAATGCGGCTGCATCCTGGTGCGCGACGACGAGTCCGGTCTGTGACCCGACGCCCGCTGTGCCGCGATGGCCGGCGTTGAAGCGGCCGCGTGGATCGTCCTCGGACGCACCGACGGCGGCGCGATCGGCGTCCCGCTCGGCTCGACGGGTGAGGAGCTCGGCCGTCACCGGATCCCCGACGCCGATCTGAGCTCGTGGGTCGCGGCGCAGGAGTCCTCCCTCGCGCCGCGCTGGGTCTGGAACGACGCGCCCCAGTGGTACCCGCGACTGCTCTCCGACGGCGTGCGCGTCGCGCGGTGTCACGACCTGCGACTGTGCCACGCCATCCTGCGCGACTCGGTGCTGGTGGGCGGGTCCGCCGCCGTCCGGGGTGCTCACGAGTGGGATGCGGCCCCATTCGACGACGACGCCGCGCCTCCGGCACTGTTCGAGCTCGACGGCACCGCGCGCCCCTCCGGACCGCCGTCCGACGTGGACAGCGCGCTGTCGGAGTTCGCGCGACAGCGCGACGCGATGGCCGGCGGCCGCGAGCCGGGCCGCCTGCGCCTGCTCACGGCGGCGGAATCCGCGGGCGCGCTCATCGCCTGCGAGCTGCGGGCCGCCGGACTGCCGTGGGACGCCGCGGCGCACGACCGGATCCTGGTGAGGATGCTGGGGGAGCGGCCCGCGGGCGGAGGCCCGCCCGCGAAGCTCGCGGAAGCGGCCGCCCGCGTCCGCGCAGCCCTCGGCGATCCGACCGCCAGTCTCGACTCGCAGCCGAAGCTGCTGCGGTCGCTGCACCGCGCCGGAGTGCTCGTCCAGTCCACGAGCCGGTGGGAGCTCGCCGAGCAGCGGCATCCCGTGATCGAGCCGCTGCTGGAGTACAAGAAGCTCTCGCGCCTGCTCTCGGCGAATGGGTGGACATGGCTGGCGGACTGGGTCGAGGACGGACGGTTCCGGCCGGTGTACGTCCCCGGCGGCGTGGTGACCGGTCGCTGGGCGTCGTCGGGCGGCGGCGCGCTCCAGCTTCCGCGGCAGCTGCGAGAGGCGGTGCGGGCCGATCCCGGCTGGCGCCTCGTCGTCGCCGATGTGGCGCAGCTCGAGCCGCGGGTCCTCGCCGCGATGTCACGCGACACGGCGCTGGCCGCGGCGGCGCGGGGGCGCGACCTCTATGCCGGCATCGTCGACAGCGGGGCGGTGGGGACGCGGCAGGAGGCGAAGATCGCGCTGCTGGGCGCGATGTACGGCGCCACGACCGGCGAGTCGGGGCGCCTCGTCCCACGGCTGCGGCGGGCCTACCCCCGCGCGATGGGACTGGTCGACGACGCGGCGCGCACCGGCGAGGACGGCGGGGTCGTCTCGACGTGGCTGGGCCGCACGTCCCCGCCGCCGTCGCCGTCGTGGGCGGCCGCGCAGTCGCGGGCGACCGAGGCCGAGGCATCCGGTATCGACGAGACGCGGGCGCGGCGATGGGCGCGCGATCGCGGCCGGTTCACCCGCAACTTCGTCGTGCAGGGCACCGCCGCCGAGTGGGCGCTGGCGTGGCTGGCCGACCTCCGCACGCGTCTGGCCGCGATCGCGCCGGTGGCGGTCGCCGACGCGGCGCCGCGCTCGGGTCCGGCGTTCGCGAGACAGCCGCACCTGGCTCTCTTCCTCCACGACGAGGTGATCGTCCACACGCCCGACGAGCACGCCGAGGAGGTCGCTCAGGCCGTGACGGATGCCGCGGCCGCCGCCGGCCGCCTGCTGTTCGGAGACTTCCCGCTCGACTTCCCGCTCGATGTGCGCGTGGGCGACACCGCGCTGAAGGACTGACGCCGAGGCGGGCCACGGACCGCGGCGGTAGACTGCCAGACGCGAATGGGTCGGCTGGACGGTCGCGTCGCGGGCGGATCTCCGTTCCGCGCCGAGGAACGTCCGGGCTCCACAGGGCAGGGCGGTGGGTAACACCCACCCGGAGCGATCCGCGAGACAGTGCCACAGAGAGCAGACCGCCCGGCTACGGCCGGGTAAGGGTGAAAGGGCGGTGTAAGAGACCACCGGGGTCGTGGTGACACGGCCCGCACGGCAAACCTCGCCCGGAGCAAGGCCAGACAGGGGATGACGACGCGGCCCGCCGAGTCCCCGGGTAGGCCGCTGGAGCGGCACGGCAACGTGTCGCCGAGAGAGATGACCGTCCACGGGGCTTCGGCCCCCGGACAGAACCCGGCGTACAGGCCGGCCCATTCGCCTCCGAAGAGCTCGTCCGTGGGATCCGCTCGACCGGACGACCCGACCGCACCGGGCGCGGGTGCGGCGACTCGGGTCAGCCGCGCGCGAGCGCGGCCGCTCCGATGATCCCGGCGTTGTTGCGGTGCACGGCGGGCACGATCGGGGTCTTCAGCTGCAGGAGGTGCAGGAACTTGGCGGCGTGCTTGCTCACGCCGCCGCCCACGACGAACAGGTCGGGGCTGAAGAGGAACTCGATGTAGCTGTAGTACCACTGCAGCCGCGCGGCCCACTGCTCCCACGACAGCTCGTCGCGCTCCATCGCGGAGTACGCGGCGAACGCCTCGGCGTCCTTGCCGTGCTCCGCCCGCTGGACGTGGCCGAGCTCGGAGTTCGGGATGAGCACGCCGTCGTACAGCAGTGCCGAGCCGATCCCCGTGCCGAGCGTGGTGAGGATCGTCAGACCCGGCTGGTCCCTGGCCGCGCCGTAGCGCACCTCGGCGATCCCGGCGACATCCGCGTCGTTGGCGAAGTGGATGTCGCGACCGAGTCCGTCCTCGAAGAACTTCTCGGCCTCGAAGTCGATCCACCGCTCGGAGACGTTGGCCGCCGACAGGGTGCGCCCGTGCTTGACGATGGCGGGGAATGCCACGCCGAGTGCGACCGAGGGGTCGTCGGCGACGCCGAGCGTGGAGAGCACCTCGGTCACCGCGGCCAGGACATCCGGCGGATGCGCTCCCTCCGGGGTCGCGACCTTCACGCGGTCGCTGATCAGTTCGCCACGCTCGAGGTCGACGATTCCCGCCTTGATGCCGGTGCCGCCGATGTCCACGCCGACGGCGCGTGCCGCGTCAGATGCCATGCCGTCAGCCTACCGATCGTGATCCCGGACGATGACGCGCCCCGTCAGTAGGATCGACCTGACGGCGAACTGCCCGCGATCCAGAGGAGCGCACGATGACGAACGGCAGCGAGAAGTACTGGTACAACCTCCGCACCGGCGAGGTCGAGAAGGGCTTCGAGTCACCCTCGGTGGACCGGGCCGGTCCCTTCGACACTCCGGAGGAGGCCGCCGAGGCTCCCGAGGTCATGCGCCGGCGCTCGCGTGCGTGGGCGGAGGAGGAGGCCCGCGAGGATTCCTGGGGTGGCACGGGCGTGTCAGGAGAGCCCGCCGACGACCAGTAGTCTGGCTTCGACCGCGGTCTTGCCGACGGTTCGGGCACCGGAGAGGACGCGATGGACAAGCAGCGTGACTTCGTTCTGAGGACCATCGAGGAGCGGGGCGTCAAGTTCGTCCGGCTCTGGTTCACCGACGTGATCGGCACACTGAAGTCCGTCGCGATCGCCCCCGCCGAGGTGGAGGGCGCCTTCAGCGAGGGGCTCGGCTTCGACGGCTCCGCCATCGAGGGCCTGACGCGCTCCTACGAGTCCGACCTGCTCGCGCATCCCGACCCGACCACGTTCCAGACCCTGCCGTGGCGCGGCGAGATCGACCCCACTGCGCGCATGTTCTGCGACATCACCACCCCCGACGGGCAGCCGGCCGTGGCCGACCCGCGCCACGTGCTCAAGCGCACGCTCGCGAAGGCGGCCGATGCCGGATTCACCTTCTACACACACCCCGAGATCGAGTTCTACCTCCTGAAGTCGTCGGCGTTCGGCGCCGAGGGGCCCGAGCCGGTGGACTCCGCCGGCTACTTCGACAACGTGCCGGGCGGGACCGCCCACGACTTCCGGCGTCGCTCGGTGCGGATGCTCGAGGACCTCGGCATCTCGGTCGAGTTCAGCCACCACGAGGGCGGCCCGGGACAGAACGAGATCGACCTGCGCTACGCCGACGCTCTCACGACCGCCGACAACATCATGACCTTCCGCACGGTCATCAAGGAGGTCGCGATCGAGCAGGGCGTCTACGCGACGTTCATGCCCAAGCCGATGACCGGCAAGCCCGGCAGCGGCATGCACACGCACATGTCGCTCTTCGAGGGCGACGTCAACGCGTTCTACGAAGAGGGCGCGCAGTACCAGCTGTCGAAGGTCGGCCGCCAGTTCATCGCCGGGCTGCTGCGCCATGCGAACGAGATCTCGGCGGTCACCAACCAGTTCGTGAACTCCTACAAGAGGCTGTGGGGCGGCGACGAGGCCCCGAGCTTCATCTGCTGGGGCCACAACAACCGCTCGGCGCTGGTGCGCGTGCCGCTGTACAAGCCCAACAAGGGGCAGTCGTCGCGCGTGGAGTACCGCGCCCTCGACTCGGCCGCGAATCCGTACCTGTCCTTCGCGCTCATGCTCGCCGCGGGCCTCAAGGGCATCGAGGGCGAGTACGAGCTTCCCGCCGAGGCGGAGGACAACGTCTGGTCGCTGACGGATGCCGAGCGACGGGCGCTGGGCTATGCGCCGCTGCCGGCGAGCCTGGACCACGCGCTGGAGTACATGGAGGAGTCGGAGCTCGTCGCCGAGACGCTGGGCGAGCAGGTGTTCAACTACGTGCTGCTGAACAAGCGGCGCGAGTGGCAGGAGTACCGCTCCCAGGTGACCCCCTTCGAGCTCAAGAGCAACCTCGAGATGCTCTGAGGCCGGTCGAGGCATGTCCGCGAGCGAACGTCCGGCATCCCTCACCCCTCTCGCGCGATTGGGTTTCAGCCGGCTCACCGAGGCCGAGGCGCTGCTCGAGGAGCTGACCGAGCTCATCGGCGCGCCGCGCAGCGACGTCCTCGACGCCGCTTCGCACGCAGCCGACCCCGATGAGGCGCTGTTCGGGGTGACCCGCCTGGCACGCCGCGACTCCGAGCCCGTCCGGCGCGCCCGGGAGCATCCGGCCGCCTGGCGCGCCCTGTGGGCGCTCCTGGGCGCATCGACGGGCTTCGGCGAGTTCTTCCTGCGTCATCCCGCGGAGGTCGACGAGCTCGCCGCCGCGGGCGAACGCCTTCCCACCGGCGCAGAGCTGCGCGAGACGCTGCTGGAGTCGGTGGGAGCGGTGGACGGCTTCGCCGCAGAGGGCGGCGAAAGCGCCTGGGTGGCGCTGCGCGTGCGCTATCGGCGGATGCTGGCACGCATCGCGGCATACGACCTGCTCAGTCCTGCACCCGTCGACGAGATCGCCAACGTGTCGGCGCGGCTGGCGGATGCCGCGGGCGCCGCGCTGGAGGCATCCCTCGCCGTCGCCCGCACGCGGGTGTCCGGCGGCGCGGTGGGGGCGGGGCTCTTTCCGCGCGACCAGGTGGCGCGCACCGAGCTCGCGATCATCGGCATGGGCAAGACCGGTGCCCGCGAGCTGAACTACGTCAGCGACGTCGACGTGATCTTCGTCGCCGGCGGTGATGACGAGGCCGTCCAGGAACTGGGGGAGAGCAGGATCGTCGACATCGCCACGCGACTGGCCGTGCAGACGATGCGCGGCATCAGCGGGGTCGAGATCGAGCCGCCGCTGTGGGAGGTCGACGCCAACCTGCGCCCGGAGGGCAAGCAGGGAGCGCTGGTGCGGACGCTGGACTCCCATCTGGCGTACTACGACCGCTGGGCCAAGAGCTGGGAGTTCCAGGCGCTGCTCAAGGCGCGACCCATCGCCGGCGACGAGGCGCTCGGGCGCGCGTACACCGAGGCCGTCCAGCCCAAGGTGTGGACCAGCGCGGCGCGCGAGAACTTCGTCGACAGCGTGCAGCGGATGCGGGAACGCGTCACCGAGCACATCCCCGCCGCGGATGTGCCGTACCAGCTCAAGCTCGGTCCCGGCGGCATCCGCGACATCGAGTTCACCGTGCAGCTCCTGCAGCTCGTCCACGGGCTGACGGACGACCGCATCCGCCAGCGCGGCACCCTCGACGCCCTCGCCGCCCTGGTGACCGAGGGCTACATCGGCCGGGCCGAGGCATCCGCGTTCTCCCGGGACTATCGTGTGCTGCGACTCCTCGAGCATCGTGTGCAGCTGCGCCAGCTGCGCCGCACGCACCTCATGCCGCAGCGCCCGGAGGACCTTCGCGTCCTCGCGCGGGCCAGCGGGCTCGCCGACAGCGGCAACGGCGTCTGGTCGCTGTGGGAGTCCGTCAAGCGCGAGGTGCGCGACATCCACGTCCGGCTGTTCTACCGTCCGCTGCTGTCCGCGGTGGCCGCGCTGCCCGCCGACGAGCGCGCGCTCTCCACGGAGCAGGCGCACGACCGGCTCGCGGCGATCGGCTTCACCGATCCCGCCGGCGCGCTGCGCCACATCGCCGCCCTGACCAGCGGCCTCAGCCGCAAGGCGACGATCCAGCGACACCTCATGCCCGTCATGATCCGATGGTTCGCCGACGGCGCGGATCCGGACTACGGACTGCTCGCATTCCGCCGACTGAGTGAGCGGCTCGGCGACACCCACTGGTTCCTGCGGATGCTGCGGGACTCGTCGGGGGCCGCCGAGAGCCTCTCGCGCGTCCTCTCGGGGTCCCGTTACGTGGGCGAGCTGATCGAGTGGATCCCGGAATCCGCAGCCTGGCTCGACGATCCCGAGCTGCTGCGCCCTCGGTCGGGCGCGGTGCTGCAGCAGGAGGCGCGCGCGATCCAGACGCGCCACGCCACCACGCTCGACGCCATGCGCGCGGTGCGCGCGCTGCGGCGGCGGGAGCAGCTGCGCGTGGCGATGGGCGCCATTCTCGGAACGATGACGATCGAGGAGCTGGCCGAGGCGCTCACCACGATCACCGAGGTGACGATCCAGGCGACCCTGCGCGCGGTGCGCCGCGAGGTGGTGCCGCCGGAGGACGAGGCGCTCGACTTCTCCGTGATCGCCATGGGCCGCTTCGGCGGAGCCGAACTCGGCTTCGGCTCGGACGCGGACGTCATGTACGTCTACCGGGCGAACGGCGTCGACCCCCAGCGGGCGCACGAGCTCGCGCTGAAGCTCGTCGCGGCGCTGCGGACGCACTCGGAGGACCACCGTGTTCCGCTCGAGCTGGACGCCGACCTGCGTCCGGAGGGACGCAACGGACCGCTCGCGCGCTCGCTCGAGGCGTACGCCGAGTACTACCGGCGCTGGGCGCTGCCGTGGGAGGCGCAGGCGCTGTTGCGCGCGCGCGGCGTCGCGGGGAGCGTCAAGCTGATCGCCGACTTCACGAGTCTCATCGACCAGGTGCGCTACCCCGAGCGCATCGACGCGGCCGCGGTCCGCGAGATCAAGCGGATCAAGGCGCGGGTCGAGAGCGAGCGCCTCCCGCAGGGCGTCGATCCGTCGCGGCATCTGAAGCTGGGCCGCGGTTCGCTCAGCGATGTCGAGTGGCTGGTGCAGCTGCTCCAGCTGCAGCACGCGCACGCCGTCCCCGAGATGCGCACGACGTCCACGCTGCGCGCGCTCCGTGCGGCCGAGACGGCGGGTCTCATCCCGACGAGCGCGGCCGACCGGCTCACCGAGGCCTGGCGCCTGTCCAGCCGGCTCCGCTCGGCGAACACCCTGCTGTCCGGGCAGACCAGCGACGTCCTGCCAGTCGACCGGAAGAAGCTCGACGGGATCGGCCGCCTCCTCGAGTACCCGCCGCGGTCGGCCACGCGGGTCGAAGAGGACTATCTCGGCACCACCCGTCGCGCACGCCGCGTCTTCGAGAAGCTCTTCTACGGATAGGGGCCGGGCCGCAGTCTGCGCCGGCCGCGAGCTTCAGGAGCCAGCACAGAGCGGGATGCCGTCGATGCGGTCGCCGTCCAGCGGAGCGCCGCCCAGGGCCGCCACCACGCGGACGGCGCGGTCCCAGTACCGCGCGTAGTGGTACGGGTCCTTGTTGACCTGGGTGCGGTGGGCGACGAGCGTCGGCTCCAGCGCTGCCCTGTCGGGAACGCGCGCGGCCATCGCCCGATAGAAGACGCCTGCTGCGGTGTACGGGTCGAGTCGGGCCTCGCGGGTCCCCCAGGAGTCCTGCTGCTGGAACAGGCCGATGGACGTGGTGCGCGATCCGTCGGGGTTGGTCACCCCGCTGGTCTCCCAGTCGCCGTAGTCGATGTTGCGCAGCGACGATTCGCCCATCGCGGTCATCACGGCGATGGTCTGGTCGCGTCCGTCGAACCCGAGGTCCCTGCCGGCGGCGAGGATGGTGCACGCGTTGGCCAGCTGCTCGAGCCCGTAGCCGGCGACAGCGGGTTCGGCGATCGCGGCCGGCGGCACGGGGAGGGCCGGTGCGCGACCGTCGGCGGCGAAGGCCCTGCCGAACGCCCCGGCCAGCACGCCGCCGCCGAGCAGCACGGCCGCCGCGAGCACCACCGCGACCGTCACCGCGATCGCGACCGCGGCACCGGCTCGCCGCACGGACCGGCCTCGGCGGCGGGCACGCGCCGTGCGCCGCCGCGCCGACGCCTTCGAGGTCTTCGCCTTCGGCCGGCGCGCGCGACGTCGTCGCGTCGGTGTGGAGCGGCCGGTCGGCATCGGAGATTCGCTTTCGTCACGAGGCGCGGGTGCGCCCGTTCAGCATAAGCACGCGCGCCGGGTCACGGCATCCGTCAGCCACGCGAAAGAGCCCCGGTCTCCCGGGGCTCCCTCGCGTGCTGGAACGTCAGACGCCGAAGTACAGCTCGTACTCGAACGGGTGCGGACGCGCGTTGAGCGGCTGGATCTCGTTCTCGATCTTGTACTCGATCCACGTCTCGATGAGCTCGGGCGTGAACACGCCGCCCTTCAGCAGGAACTCGTGGTCGGCGCGCAGCGCCTCGAGCGAGTCGAGCAGCGAGTTCGGGACCTGCGGGATGTTCTTGGCCTCCTCGGGGGGAAGCTCGTACAGGTCCTTGTCGACGGGCTCGTGCGGCTCGATGCGGTTCTGGATGCCGTCCAGGCCCGCCATGAGCTGCGCCGCGAAGGCGAGGTAGGGGTTGCCCGACGCGTCCGGCGCGCGGAACTCGATCCGCTTGGCCTTCGGGTTCGAGCCGGTGATCGGGATGCGGATGGCCGCCGAGCGGTTTCCGGCCGAGTACACCAGGTTGACCGGTGCCTCGTAGCCCTTCACCAGACGCTTGTAGGAGTTCAGCGTCGGGTTGGTGAACGCCAGCAGCGCGGGCGCGTGGGCCAGGATGCCGCCGATGTACCAGCGGGCGGTGTCGGAGAGCTGTGCGTAGCCCTTCTCGTCGTAGAAGAGAGGCTTGCCCTCGAGCCACAGCGACTGGTGGGTGTGCATGCCCGAGCCGTTGTCGCCGAAGAGCGGCTTGGGCATGAAGGTCGCGACCTTGCCCCACTCGTTGGCCACGTTCTTGACGATGTACTTGAACTTCAGGATGTCGTCGGCCGCGTGCACCATGGTGTCGAAGCGGTAGTTGATCTCCTGCTGGCCACCGGTGCCGACCTCGTGGTGGGCACGCTCGAGGTGCAGGCCCGACTCGATGAGGCGGAGGCTGATGTCGTCGCGCAGGTCGGCGGTCTTGTCGACCGGCGAGACGGGGAAGTAGCCGCCCTTGTACGGGGTCTTGTTCGCGAGGTTGCCGCCGTCCTCGACGCGGCCGGTGTTCCAGGCGCCCTCCTCGGAGTCCACCGAGTAGAAGCTGGAGTTCTGCTTCACCTCGTAGCGGACGTCGTCGAAGATGTAGAACTCGGCCTCCGGGGCGAAGAACGCGGTGTCGGCGATCCCGGTCGACGCGAGGTACTTCTCGGCCTTCTTGGCGACCTGGCGCGGGTCCTTGGCGTAGATCTCGCCGTTGCGCGGGTTGTAGATGTCGAAGACCATGACGAGCGTCTTCGCCTCGCGGAACGGGTCGAGGTACGCCGTCGACACGTCGGGGATGAGCTGCATGTCAGATTCGTGGATGTTCGCGAATCCCCGGATGGAGGAGCCGTCGAACAGCTGGCCGACCGTGAAGAACTCTTCGTCGACGGTGGAGGCCGGGATGTTGAAGTGCTGCTGCACGCCAGGAAGGTCCGTGAAACGGATGTCGAGGAACTTGACGTCCTCATCCTTGATGTACTTCAGCACCTCGGATGAATCTTTGAACATGAAGACTCCAGAGGTAGGGCATTCGGAACCGCCCGTGCGGGTCGGGCTTGCAGGCAAGCTACCCAAAGGGGATTGCCCGGCAGTATCACTCGTGTTTCCGGCATGTTACGGGGACCTGGATACGCTTGTCCCGTGACGCAGAGCACGCAGGATTACCCCGGAGAACGGCTCGGACTGCCCCGCGAGGGCACGGGATCCATCGGCCGGCTCGGCCGACGGGTGGGTGCGCTGTTCATCGACTACGGCGCCGCGTACCTGATCTCGGGCTTCTTCGGCTGGGATCCGCTGGCGATCTTGGCGCTGTTCGCCGCGATCCAGCTCGTCTTCCTGCCGACCCTGCAGGGGAGCCCGGGTCACCGGCTCTTCGGCCTGCGACTGGTGCGGCTGGACGGCGCGTGGGTGGGCCTGTGGCGGCCCGTCGTGCGCACGGCGCTGCTGATCGTCGTCATCCCGGCCGTCATCTGGGACGCCGACCAGCGAGGACTCCACGACAAGGCCGCCGGGACGGTCCTCGTCCGCGCCTGACCGCGGCCCCGCGCGGTCAGCGCGGGCGCGGCGCGCGCACCTTCGTCGGATCGATCCCCTTCGGGATGGGCAGCGACGACAGCGACTGCGAGACCGAGTCGATGCGCTTGATGACGGCGGCCATGGTGGCGCGGTCGATCTTCTTCGGCAGCGCCTTGATGGCGGGGGCGAGCTTCGCGATGGGGACCTCGCCGTCACCGTGGCCGACGTAGAAGACGGTCACCGGCACTCCGGCGGCCACGCGCTGGACCTTCGAGCGCTCGTCGTTGACGAGGCGGGTCAGCCGGCCGCGGGCCCCCTCGCCGACGATGACCACGCCACCGCGTCCGACCGCGCGGTACACGGCCTCCTGCGTCTTGGGGTTGATGCCCACCGGCATCTCGCTCGCCGACCACTTGCGGCCGAGCGAGCTGGACAGGACGTGGCCGGTGGCGCCCGGCATCCCGTCGATCTTCTTGTACATCGCCTGGGTCGACAGGCGCGTCATCGTCATCATGGACGCCAGCACGCCGAGCATCAGGCCGGTGAGACCCCAGAGGATCACGCTCCAGATCGCGACCGGCGGGATGAGGAACCCGATCGCCACACCCACCGCGATGCCGAGGAGCAGGATGCCGATCAGCAGGAACGGCAGCCAGCGGAACTCCTTCTGCGTGAAGGTGTACAGGGTGCGGACCTGGGAGAAGAATCCAGGGCGTTTCTCGGGGGCGGAACTGCGCGCGGCCATGCCCTCCAGCCTACCTTTTCGCGCGTGCCTTCTCGGCTCCTCCCCACACCCGCGCTGAAGGCGTTCGTCCACAGAGGCGTCCGCTCGCAGCGCGTCACTCCGCGCGCACGACCACGCTGGGATGGTGGACACCGATGACGCGCCGCTGGGCCGGGCCTACCGCGCCGTACGCGCCGTGCGCGCGCACGAGGACGGCCCATGGCCCGGAACCCTGGTCCGCACAGACGACGGCGCCTCCCGCATCCTGGTCGATGCCGCGGTCCTCGGAACCGACTGGGCCGGATGGGAGGCGGATCCGGAAGGTCACGTGCTCGCCGCGCTCGACGTCACCCGGCGCGCGGGCGGGCACGATGCGGTCCTCCCGGTGTGCCTCGAGCGACTGGACGACTTCGTCCGCCGCCGTCAGGAGCGGATGCCGCTCAGCCCCGGCGAGGCGGTGACGCTCGGTGTCAGCGTGCTGCGCGGCTGCGCTCAGCTGGCGGGCGTGGCCGAGACGGGCGGCCAGTGGTGGCTCGACGACGCCGGTCGCCCGGTGCTGGCCACGGATGCCTCCGACAACCGTGCGCTCGACGCATCGGTGGCGGTCCTCGAACGGGTCACCCCACCCCCCGTCATGCAGCGGACGTGGGACACCGCGGTGCGCATTCTCGGGGCGGACCGGGTATCGGTCGCCGAGCTCGCCGCGGCCGAGGACGCCCTGTTCGCGCTCTCACCAGCGGAGCCCCTCGTCACGGTGAGCCTGAGCCCGCGAAAAGCGTCGGAGGGCATGGCGCGCAGCAGCGCCGCGGGTGAGCGCCCACGCGTCGTGCATGAGCCGCCGCCGCGCTCGATGTGGCAATCGCTGCTCCGCGGCGTCGACGAGGAGCTCGCCGACACCGTCTCGCGCGCGACCACGGCCGTATGGCGGCGGGTGAGGCCGGGGGATCGGCCGGCTCGGGCCACCTCCCGCCGGGCGCCCTGGCTGGTGGCCGGTGCCGTCGCGGCCGCCGTGCTGACGGGTGGTGCCCTGTGGCCATCCGCCGACGTCGTGGCCACCGGCGGACCGGCCGCGTCGACGCCGGCTGCGACGGCGGGCGCCGGGACGCAGGTCGCCGCCCCCGCCGCCGGGCCGGATGCGGACTCGGTCGAGGACGTCGGCGCCTCGCCGGGCACCGACGCGGAGGCGCCGGCCGCGCCGGCCGCGGCGCCGGCCGACCTCGCCGCGATCGCGGGTGGACTGCTCGACGCCAGGCTGGACTGCGGAGCCGATGCGGAGTGCCTGCGCAGGGTCGTCGTCGATGGCGCTGCGATCGCCGACGGCGCCATCGACCTGCCGGCGGACGAGCGCACGGTCACGATGCTCGACGACTTCGGAGACCTCGCGGTCGTGCGAGTGGACCCGGACGAGGGCGGCATCCCGTCGCAGCTCGTGGTGATCCTGCGCCACGAGGAGAAATGGCTGCTGCGCGACGTCCGTGACGTCGCGCAGCAGCCGTAGACCCTGGGGGCGCGGGATCAGATGCCGAGCTGGCCCTCGAACTGCGCGGCCTCCAGGCGAGACTTCACGGCGCCGAGGAAGCGCGCCGCGTCGGCGCCGTCGATCACGCGGTGGTCGTACGAGAGCGCCAGGTACACGTAGGAGCGCACCGAGATGGCGTCCTTGCCGTCGACCGTCACCACGCCGGGCCGCTTGACGACGACACCGGTGCCGAGGATGGCCGTCTGCGGAAGGAACACGACCGGCGTGTCGAAGAGCGCGCCGCGCGAACCGGTGTTCGTCAGCGTGAACGTGCCGCCGGCGAGCTCGTCGGGCTTGAGCTTGTTCTCACGCGTGCGAGCCGCGAGGTCGGCGATCTCGCGAGCGATCTGGGCGAGGTTCTTGGTCGCCGCGTCGCGCAGAACCGGCGTGAGCAGGCCCCGCTCGGTGTCGACGGCGATCGAGAGGTTCTCGGTCGCGGGGTAGACGATCTGGTCGCCGTCCACGGTCGAGTTGACGACCGGGTAGGCCTGGAGGGCCTCCGCGGCGGCCAGCGCGAAGAACGGCAGGAACGACAGCTTGTCGCCGGTCTTGGCCTGGAAGTCGCCCTTCACCTTGTCGCGGAACGTCGCGAGCTTGGTGACGTCGACCTCCACGACGGACGTGAGCTGAGCGGTCGACTGCATCGACTCGACGGCGCGCTGCGCGAGAACCTTGCGCAGACGCGACATGGGCTGCGTGGTGCCCCGCAGCGGCGACACCTCCAGCGGCGCGGGGGCATCCGGCGCGGCGGGCGCCGCGGCAGCCGGAGCCGACGCGGCCTCCGCGGCCTTCAGGACGTCCTCCTTGCGGATGCGGCCGCCGACGCCCGTGCCCTTGACGGACGCCAGGTCGACGCCCTGCTGCTGTGCGAGGCGGCGCACCAACGGCGTGACGTAGGTGATGCTGTCCTCGTCGGTCGAGAGAGACGGAGCCGATGCCGCGGGCGCCGCAGCCGGAGCCGGCGCGGCAGCGGGAGCCGGCGCAGCGGCCGGAGCCGGGGCAGGCGCCTCGGCCGGGGCGGCCTGTGCCGGCGCGGGAGCCGGAGCGGCGGGCGCCTCGGCTTGTGCCGGTGCGGGAGCCTCGGCCTGTGCCGGTGCGGCGGGAGCCTCGGCCTGTGCCGGCGCGGGAGCCTCGGCCTGTGCGGGCGCGGGAGCCTCGGCCTGTGCGGGCGCGGGAGCCTCGGCGGCCGGAGCCGGCGCGGCACCCGCCTCGCCGATGCGCGCCAGCGGCGATCCGACGGCGACCGTCTCGTCCTCCTGCACGAGGATCTCCTGCAGCGTGCCGGCGAACGGCGAAGGGATCTCGGTGTCGACCTTGTCGGTCGAGATCTCGAGGAGCGGCTCGTCGACCGCGACCTCGTCGCCGACCTGCTTGAGCCAGCGCGTGACGGTCCCCTCGGTGACGCTCTCGCCGAGCTCGGGGAGGACGACGTCCTTGCCGCCGCCCGCGGGCGCCGGGGCAGCCTCGGCCGCAGGTGCGGGCGCCTCAGCGGCAGGTGCGGGAGCCTCAGCCGCGGGCGCCGGAGCGGGTGCGGGGGCCTCCGCCGGGGCGGGGGCGGAAGCCTGAGCCGGAGCGGCGTCTGCGGCAGCAGCCTCGGGAGCGGGTGCCGCCTCTGCGCTGCCGGAGCCGTCGCCGATCTTCGCCAGCACCGCGCCGACCTCGACGGTCTCGTCTTCCTGAACGAGGATCTCCTCGATGACGCCGCTGACCGGTGAGGGGATCTCGGTGTCCACCTTGTCCGTGGAGATCTCGAGCAGGCCCTCATCGGCCTGAACGGTGTCGCCGACGTTCTTGAGCCAGCGGGTGACCGTTCCCTCGGTCACGCTCTCGCCGAGAGCGGGGAGGACCACGGATGTGCTCATGAGGAAGTCTCCTTCTGAAGATATATCGGATCTAGCTTAGTGATGGGCGGCGGCGCGGAGGGTCACAGCGCGTGCAGCGGCTTGCCCGCCAGAGCGAGGAACGCCTCGCCGAGCGCCTCCGACTGCGTCGGGTGCGCGTGGACGAACGGGGCGATGTCCTCGGGGTGCGCTTCCCACCCGACGACGAGCTGGCCTTCGGTGATCAGCTCGCCGACGCGGTCGCCGATGAGGTGGACGCCGATGACCGGCCCATCCTTCGATCGCACCACCTTGACGACGCCCCCGGTGCCGAGGATCTCGCTCTTGCCGTTCCCGGCGAGGTTGTACTCGTACGTCACCACGGCGTCCGCGCCATGCGCTTCGATGGCCTGCGCCTCGGTCAGTCCGACGGAGGCGACCTCCGGGTGGCTGTAGGTGACGCGGGGGATCTGGGAGTCCGGGATGGCGACCGGGGACAGTCCGGCGATCTCCTCCGCGACGAAGATGCCCTGCTGGAACCCGCGGTGCGCGAGCTGGAGGCCAGGGGTGATGTCGCCGACGGCCCACACGTGCGGCACGCCGGTGCGGAGGCGCTCGTCGACCGTGACGAAGCCCCGCTCGATGGATACGCCCGCCTCCTCGTAGCCGAGGCCCGCGGTCGCCGGCCCGCGGCCGACGGCGACCAGCAGGTGGTCGGCGGTGAGGCTCTTGCCGTCCTCGAGCGTCACGGTCACGGCATCCGGCGTCTGCGACGCGCTCTGGAACCGCACTCCGAGGGAGTACTGGATGCCGCGCCGGCGGAAGGCGCGCTCGAGGCCCTTGCTCAGCGCGACGTCCTCGTTGGGGACGAGGTGGTCGAGCGCCTCCACGATCGTCACCTCGGCGCCGAAGGAGCGCCACACGCTCGCGAACTCCACGCCGATGACACCGCCGCCGAGGATGACGACGCTGCGGGGGATCTCCTCGAGCTCCAGCGCCTGCTCGCTGGTGAGGATCCGACCGGCGATCTCGAGTCCGGGCAGGGTCCGGCTGTAGGAGCCCGTCGCGAGCACGACGTCCGTGCCGCGGTAGAGGTCGTCGCCGACGCGCACCGCCGGCCCCGCCTCCAGCCGGCCCTCGCCGTTCACGACGGTGATGCCGCGCGCCTTCACCAGGCCCTCGAGCCCCTTGTACTTCTTGGCCACGATGCCTTCGCGGTACGCGCGCACGCCCGCCGGGTCGATGCCCTCGAGCGACGCGCGCACGCCCACCGACGCGGCATCCCGCGTCAGGTCCGCCACCTCGGCGGCGTGCAGCAGCGCCTTGGTGGGGATGCAGCCGCGGTGCAGGCAGGTGCCGCCGACCTTGTCCTTCTCGACGAGGGCGACGCTCCTGCCGAGCTCGGCGGCGCGCAGCGCGGCCGCATAGCCTCCGCTGCCACCCCCCAGTACGACGAGATCGAAGGTGTGGTCGGTCATCGTGCCTCCTCATCGAGGTCTGCCAGGACGAAGCGGACCAGACTGCGCACGGTGGCGGCCGTCGGCCCCTTGTCGGTGTAGCCGTACGGCGCGCCCTTGTGGGTCCCGCTGCCGGCGATGTCCAGATGCACCCAGGGGATCCGGGGAGCATCGGCGTCGTCGCCCGTGCGGCCGACGAAGTGACGCAGGAACAGCCCTGCGAACAGCGATCCGCCCGCAGGGTCGCCGATCTTGGCGTTCTGCAGGTCGGCGATGGGCGAGTCGAGCTCCTCGACCATGTGGGCGGGGAGCGGCAGCTGCCACGCCGGCTCGCCCGTCTCCGCCGCGGCGGCGAGGTACGCCGCGACGGCGTCGTCATCGCCCATGACGCCGGTGTGCCGGGTGCCGAGGGCGATCAGGATCGCGCCGGTGAGCGTGGCGACGTCGACGATCACGTCGGGGCGCTCGCGGCTGGCGGCCGCGAGCCCGTCGGCGAGCACGAGGCGCCCCTCGGCGTCGGTGTTGAGCACCTCGACGGTCGTGCCGTCGAGCATCCGCAGCACGTCGCCGGGGCGGGTGGCGCGGCCCGAGGGCATGTTGTCGGCCAGGCACAGCCAGGCGGTCACCTTGACGGGGGCGGAGACGGATGCCACGGCCCGCAGCACGCCGAGCACCGTCGCGGCGCCCGCCATGTCGTACTTCATGCCCACCATCGAGGCGGCGGGCTTCAGCGACAGGCCGCCGGTGTCGAACGTGATGCCCTTGCCCACGAGCGCGATGTGGCGTCGCGCCCCGTCGGGGGAGTACTGCAGGCGGACGAGGCGCGGCGGGCGGTCCGACCCCTGCCCCACGCCCAGGATGCCGCCGAAGCCCTGATCGCGCAGCGCCTGCTCGTCGAGGACGTCGACCGTGACGGGAAGCTCCGCCACCGCCTGGGCCGCACGCTCCGCGACGTCGGCGGGCCCCAGCCACTCCGCGGGCATGTTCACGAGGTCCTTCACCAGCGCCACCGAGGTCGCGGTCTCGACCACGAGCCGCAGCGCGTCGTCGTCGGCATCCGCGGTGCCGTGCACGATGACCTTGGACGCCCGGGCCTTCGGCGCCTCCGACTTGTAGCCGTCGAACCGGTAGCCGCCCAGCGCGGCGCCTTCGGCCGCCGCGGTCCACAGCGCGGGATCCGCCAGCGGCGCGGCGACGGCGACCGTGGCGAAGCCGGTCAGCGAGCGGATCGCCGCGCCGACCGCGTCGCGCAGCGCCGCGGCATCCGGGTTCGCGCCGGTGCCCACGACGGCCAGCGGCATCGACGTGCTGTCGGGTGCGTACACCCGGACGAGCGCGCCGCACGACCCCGTGAAACCCACCGCGGACAGCGACTCTCGCAGACCCGGCCAGTCCGCGAGGTCGTTCGGGGCGTCGGCCTCGAGCGGGGGGAGTGCGAGGAGAAGAGCGTCGGCTTCGGACTCTCGGACGGGTGACGTGCGGTACTCGAGGTCGGGGAACGACATGCTGTCCATCCTAGGTTTCGATAGGTCCTCCTCCGTCGCACGACTCAACCCGGCGGGGACGACGGGTGTTCGCTCTGAGCGCGATGGCAGCGACCCGGCGTCGGCGGTCGGCTCGTAGCATGGGACCATGCCCCTTACCGGCCCGCTGTTCGAGCGTGCGGCCTCCGCGCCGCCCGTCCCGCGCGGACTCCCGCTGGTGATCGCCCTCACCGGGTTCACGGACGCGGGCAGCGCCGTGAGCCAGGTCATCGACTACTTCCGCGATGAGCTGTCGCCGTCTCCGCTGGCCGTGTTCTCCAACGACGTCCTCCTCGACTACCGTGCTCGACGGCCGATCGTCGCCTTCGAGAAGGACCACCTCACCGACTACCGCCCGCAGCGCCTGGAGCTGTCGTTCGCGCACGACGCCCTGGGCCAGCCCTTCCTGCTGCTGGCCGGGTACGAGCCCGATTTCGCGTGGGATGCCTTCGCCGCGGCGGTGCTCGACTTCACCGAGGCCTACGGCGTGTCGACGGTGACCTGGGTGCACGCGATCCCGATGCCGGTGCCGCACACCCGGCCGATCGGCACGACCGTCAGCGGCACCCGGTCGGAGCTCACGGAGGCGCACTCGGTGTGGCAGCCGCACACGCAGGTGCCCGCCACCGCGGGCCACCTTCTGGAGTACCGCCTCGCGGCGGCCGGTGTGCGCATCGCGGGCTTCGTCCTGCTCATCCCTCACTACCTGGGCGACACCGAGTACCCCGCGGCGGCGCTCGCGGCGCTGGACAGCCTCACGGTCGCGACCGGGCTGGTCTTCGCGGGGGACGACCTGCGCGACGAGAACCGCGAGTACCTCGAGAAGGTGACCGAGCAGATCGAGGGCAGCGACGAGCTCGCCCGCATGGTGCAGGGGCTCGAGGAGCGCTACGACGCCTACATGGCGGGATCGACGCTCGCCACGCCGATGATCCACACGGGGGATCTGCCCAGCGCCGACGAACTGGCGGCGGAGCTCGAGCGCTTCCTCGCGTCGCGACCGGGCGAGGACGACAAGCGCGGTTCCTGACGCGACCGCCGCCCCGGCGGAATGTCCGCGTGCGCCGCGGCGTTGAAGCCTTCGATGGAGGTGCGCCGCACTCCGCGGGGCGATGCTGGCGGCGCACGGCAAGTATGAGATACTAGACGCTCTGACCCGTTGTCAACCGTCTTCGTCAGGCTTCCTGCCGAAGATGTGGACTTGACAAGGGTCTTACTAGTGTCCGAAACCGACCGGAGGCGCGCGGCGCGCGTCGACCGGTGAAAGGCGAAACGTGACTCCAGGCACGAACACCAAGGCTCGCTCGGCCGCGAAGGACACCGAGTCGGACGAGAAGAAGGCTCCGGCTGCGACGAAGGCCGCGGCGCCGAAGGGCGGCGCGAAGGCGAAGGCCGCGCCGAAGACGGCGTCCAAGCGCGCGAAGAAGTCGGACGACGAGTTCGAGGACGACGTCGAGGAGCTCGACGACGACGTCGAGCTCGAGGGCGACGACGTCGACGCCGACGAGGAGTCGGGCGACACCGCCGCCGCCAAGACCGAGGGCAAGCCCGCTGCCGCCGACGACGCGAACCCCGCCGAGGAGGAGGACGAGGAGGAGAGCACCAAGCCGGTGTTCACCGAGCCCCTCCCGACCGGCGCCATCGTCATCTCGTCGAGCGACGAGGACGACGTCCCCGTCTACTCGACGCAGATCACCGGCGCGACCGCCGATCCGGTCAAGGACTACCTCAAGCAGATCGGCAAGGTGCCGCTGCTGAACGCGGCCGAAGAGGTCGAGCTCGCGATGCGCATCGAGGCGGGCCTGTTCGCCGAAGAGAAGCTGTCGCACATGTCGGCCGCCGAGAAGACGTCGCAGCTCGGTCTCGACCTGCAGTGGGTCGCCCGGGACGGTCAGCGCGCGAAGAGCCACCTGCTGGGCGCCAACCTGCGCCTCGTCGTGTCGCTCGCCAAGCGCTACACCGGCCGCGGCATGCAGTTCCTGGACCTCATCCAGGAGGGCAACCTCGGTCTCATCCGCGCGGTGGAGAAGTTCGACTACACCAAGGGCTTCAAGTTCTCGACCTACGCGACGTGGTGGATCCGTCAGGCCATCACGCGCGCCATGGCCGACCAGGCGCGCACCATCCGCATCCCGGTGCACATGGTCGAGGTCATCAACAAGCTCGCGCGCGTGCAGCGGCAGATGCTGCAGGACCTCGGTCGCGAGCCCACGCCCGAAGAGCTCAGCCGCGAGCTCGACATGACCCCCGAGAAGGTCATCGAGGTGCAGAAGTACGGCCGCGAGCCGATCTCGCTGCACACGCCCCTGGGTGAGGACGGCGACAGCGAGTTCGGCGACCTCATCGAGGACACCGAGGCGGTCGTGCCGGCGGATGCGGTGGGCTTCACGATGCTGCAGCGCCAGCTCGAGTCGCTCCTCGACTCGCTCTCCGAGCGCGAGGCCGGCGTGATCCGCATGCGCTTCGGACTCGGCGACGGCCAGCCCAAGACGCTCGACCAGATCGGCGACACGTTCGGGGTCACCCGCGAGCGCATCCGCCAGATCGAGTCGAAGACGATGGCGAAGCTGCGGCATCCGTCGCGCTCGCAGTCCCTCCGGGACTACCTCGAGTGAGTGAGGCGAACGCCGGCAAGGCACTCACCGTCCAGGTCGAGGGTTCGTCGTTCGCGCGCATCCCGATCCGCACGCGGGTCGTGATGCCCGGCGACGATCTCGACGCCTTCGTGCGCGAGTACGCGGCGGACGTGGTGCGCGAGGGCGACCTGCTCTTCGTGACCGAGAAGATCGTCGCGATCACGCAGGGCCGTTCGTACCTCGTGGAGGACATCCAGCCGCGCAAGCTGGCCTTCTTCCTCTCGCGGTACGTCACGCGCACGCCCTACGGCATCGGCCTCGGCATGCCCGAGACGATGGAGATGGCGCTGCGCGAGTGCGGGACGATGCGAATCCTGTTCGCCGCGGCGGTTTCGGCCGTGACGAAGCTCTTCGGCCGCAAGGGCGACTTCTACCGCATCGCCGGCGACAAGGCCCGCGCCATCGACGGGCCGACGTCGGGCACGATCCCGCCGTACAACAAGGCTGTCGTGCTCGGACCCGAGCGCCCCCGCGAGGTCGCACAGCACCTGAAGGCGCTCCTCGGCGGCGTGTCCGAGATCGCCGTCGTCGACATCAACGATCTCGGCGGCAACGTCCTCGGCTCCACGCTCGACAAGGCGCAGGAGCGGCGACTGGTCGCGATCCTCAAGGACAACCCGCTCGGGCAGGGGCACCAGTCCACGCCGCTCGGCATCGTCCGGGCGGTCTGACCGCCGTCACGCGAAAGGCGCGGCATCCGCTCGGATGCCGCGCCTTCGACGTGTTCAGGTCCGCCTCAGAACCCGATGGCCTTCCGATAGCGCGGCTTGTGGCCGGTGCGGATGCCGGTGACGCTCGGCTTGTTCTCGTACACGCCGGCACCCCAGTTGCCCTCGACGAGCACGGGCCCGTCGGGCGTGACGACGATGTCCCAGCCCACGTACTGGATCTGCGGCACCACGCGCGCCACCTGGTCGACGAACGCCTTGACCTCGTCGACCATGGGCAGCTGGAAGTCGGCGATCACGAAACCGCTGTCGGGGTGTGCGACGTGCACGTGCCCGTGCGAGTCGTAGCCGGGGCCGACGGCGCGGCCGTCGTCATCGAGCATCGTGTAGAAGCCGCCGAAGGTCATCTGGTCGCTCACCTCGCCGCGCCCGAACTTCTGGGCCATCGCCAGGATGTGCGTCTCCTCGCCGTCGAAGAAGGCGGTCACCCTGGTCGTGTTCACCGTCCCCGGGCAGACCGCCGCGAGGTCGGCGTGCTGGCGGATGACCTCCTCGATGAGGAGCTCGCCGCGCGCGAGGAGACCGCGGTGGAACTCGTCCCAATCCGACACCTCGCTCGCGTGGTAGCGGTGCACGCCCGTCCCGGCCTGGCCCACGGGCTCCTTCGTGACGATCGTCCCGTGCTTCTCCGCGAAGGCGCGCACGGCGTCGGCGTTGCCCTCCTCGACGATCATCCAGTCGCGCCGCAGGAACTCGCTGAACGTGCGGTCGAAGGCCACCTTGTCGTGGAAGAGGTGGCGGTAGTCGGGGTGGTCGTACTTCTGCGACAGCTCGTTCGACACCGGATGGGTCATGTAGGTGGCGCGCTCGGCGCGGCTGAGGATCGCGAAGTCGTAGTCGACGTAGTCCTGGAAGCCCACCTGCCGGAAGCCGGCGGACCACAGCATGTCGGCGAGCACCGCGGGGGTCCACTTGCCGTGTGCGTGCGAGGTCTCCTTCGCGCGTTCGAGCACCGAGCCCACATCGATGCGGCGGGCGCGGGCGGCGAGATAGCGAAGGCGGGGCGCGAGGCCGAGGCCCTGAGAAGGCATGCGTGCTCCGGGGTCGGGTTCGGGGGACCCCGTTAGTCTAGAGGCGTGAGTTCGTCGATCCCTGGGCATGCCGCGACGGGATCCGATCCACGCAGCGCTCCGGTCGCCCGCGTCTCGCGCGCGGCGCTGGCGGCCAATGCGCGCGCCGCGCGGGAGCGCGGCATCCGTCGCTACGGGACCGCCGTGCTGCAGGCGGACGCCTGGGGGCACGGCGCGGCGCTCGTGCAGCAGGTCCTCGACGCCGCGCGGTTCGCTTCCGCCGGCGACGGCACGCCCGCCGACGCCGACGACGTGCTCGCTCCCGAGACCCTGTTCGGCCTCCCCGGCGGCGATGCCGGCACGACACCGGCCCTGCGCCTGTCGGGCACGGTGCTGTCGATCAAGGACCTCCGCGCCGGCGAGGGGGTCTCGTACGGCTACGCCTTCCGCGCACCCGCCGACACGCGGATCGCGCTCGTCACGGGCGGGTACGCGCAGGGCGTCGTCCGCGAGCTCGGAGGGGCCGTGGACGTGAGCATCGCGGGGGAGCGGCATCCGGTCGTCGGACGCGTCGCGATGGACGTCTGCGTCGTGGACGTCGCGGATGCCGCGGTCCGACGCGGCGACGAAGCGCTCTTCCTCGGCGACCCCGGCGCAGGAGAGCCGTCGCTCGCCGACTGGGTGGGCGCGACCGGGCTGCGCTCCTCGGAGCTGATCACGACGGTCGGGCTCCGCGCACTCCGCGAGGAGCTGCCGTGACCGCGACGCTGCACGTGGACCTGACCGCCCTCGTCGCCAACATCACGAGGGTGCGCGAGGCCGTCGCTCCGGCCGAGCTGATGCTCGTCGTCAAGGACGACGCGTACGGGCACGGCCTGGCACCCGTCGTGCGGGCCGCGGCGGGCGCCGGCGTCCGCTGGTTCGGCGCGTTCGACATCGGCACGGCCCGGGCGGTGCGCGGGGAGCTCGGCGAAGACGTCCGCATCTTCGCCTGGATCGCGGCCGCGCACGCGGATCTCCGCGCCGCCGCCGAGGCGGGCATCGACCTCGGGGTGGGAGACGCCGACCTGCTCGAGGACGCGGCGGCCGTGGCCGGGCGCGTCGGGCGGCCGCTGCGCGTGCACCTCAAGCTCGACACGGGCCTGCACCGCAACGGCGTGCGCCCCGAGGCGTGGCCCCGCTTCGTCTCCCGGGCGGCCGCGCTGGAGGCGGAAGGCGCGCTGGACGTCGTGGGCATCTGGAGCCACATCGCCGAGGCGTCGGACGACGAGGACGACGACGCGCGGGCCCTGTTCGAGCGCGGGCTGCAACAGGCGCACGACGCGGGGCTCCGCCCCGTCGTCAGGCATCTCGCCGCCAGTGCGGCCTCGTTCGCGCGCCCGGAGTTCCGGTACGACATGGTTCGCGTGGGCGCCTTCTGCTACGGCATCCGCTCGGCCGGAGGTCCGTCCGCAGGCCAGCTCGGACTCGTGCCCATCGCCCGGCTGGAGGCTGAGGTGCTCGGCGTCGGAGAGGACGGGGTACGCGTCGACGTGGGCGCGCTGCACGGCCTCCCTTCGCGCCTGGGGGGGCGGGCGAGCGTGGCCACCCCGGCGGGGACCCGGCGGCTCCTGTCCGTGGGGGAGATGGACTCGCTGATCGCTGCGTGGCCCGGAGCGGCCCCCGGAGGCCGCGTGATCGTGTACGGGTCCGGCGCGGACGGCGAGGCGAGCGCGACCGATCTCGCCGAGCTCATCGGCACGATCGGCGAGGAGATCGCCGTGCGCGTCTCACCGCTGGTCCCGCGTTCGTACGCGGTGGAGTGAAGCCCGTCGCCGTCAGTCGGTGTCGGACAGCCGCGCGGTCTCGTCGTGCCAGCTCGTGGCGATCGCGCGAAGCTTCTCTTCGTACTTGCGGCCGTGGTGCGCGCAGAACAGCAGCTCGCTGCCGTTGACCTCGGCGGCGATATACGCCTGGGCGCCGCAGGAGTCGCAGCGGTCGACCGCCGTGAGGCGGTGCTCGAGGACGGCGCCATTCTCGGTGGGTGTCGAAAGCGTGGTCATCTCGGTGCCTCCTCGTATGCGTAGAACTCCGTAGCGGTCATGAAATACAACCACGCCCACGTCTGAGAATGCCCGGAACCGACCACATTTCGCTGAGCGCGTACGCGTCCTGCCCCATGGTGCGTGTCTGCGCGGACGTGTCGGGAGCCCCGATTACCATGGGAGATTGTGACCTCCGAGTACTCCGCCCATCATCTGCAGGTGCTCGAGGGGCTGGAGGCGGTCCGGAAGCGCCCCGGCATGTACATCGGCTCGACCGACGCCCGCGGCCTCATGCACTGCCTCTGGGAGATCATCGACAACTCCGTCGACGAGGCGCTCGCGGGGCACGGCTCCCGCATCGACATCGTGCTCCACGCCGACGGCAGCGTGGAGGTGCGCGACCGCGCGCGCGGCATCCCGGTCGACATCGAGCCCCGCACGGGCCTGTCCGGCGTCGAGGTCGTCTTCACCAAGCTCCACGCCGGCGGCAAGTTCGGCGGAGGGTCGTACGCCGCGTCCGGCGGCCTCCACGGCGTCGGGGCATCCGTCGTCAACGCGCTCTCGGAGCGGCTCGACGTCGAGGTCGATCGCGGCGGCAAGACGTGGGCGATGTCGTTCCACCGCGGCGAGCCCGGGATCTTCTCCAACGGCAGTCCGGACTCCGCCTTCACGCCGTTCGAGGAGCGCAGCGAGCTGCGCGTCGTGGGCCGCGCGGCCAAGGGCGTCACGGGCACGCGCATCCGGTACTGGGCCGACCGCCAGATCTTCACGAAGGACGCGGCGTTCAACCTGCAGGAGCTCGAGCAGCGCGCCCGGCAGACGGCGTTCCTCGTCCCCGGTCTCGAGATCGTCATCCGCGACGAGCGTCCCGGCACCGAGACCGGCGAGCCTGTCGAGACGAGCTACCGCTTCGACGGCGGCATCTCCGAGTTCGCCGACTTCCTTGCACCCGACGCCGGCGTGACCGACACGTGGCGCCTCACCGGCTCCGGCACCTTCACCGAGACCGTGCCGGTTCTGCAGGCATCCGGCGCCATGGTCCCCACCGAGGTCGAGCGGGAGTGCCAGGTCGACATCGCCGTGCGCTGGGGGACCGGCTACGAGACGGTGTCCCGGTCGTTCGTCAACATCATCGCCACCCCGAAGGGCGGCACGCACCAGCAGGGATTCGAGCAGGGTCTGATGAAGGTGCTGCGCGATCAGGTCACGCAGAACGCGCGACGGCTGAAGGTCGGGAACGACAAGCTCGAGAAGGACGACATCCTCGCCGGTCTCACCGCCGTCCTCACCGTCCGCCTCCCCGAGCCTCAGTTCGAGGGACAGACCAAGGAGGTCCTGGGCACCCCGGCCGCCCGCCAGATCGTCGCCAACGTCGTCACGCGGGAGCTCACGGCCCGATTCTCCTCGTCCAAGCGGGATGACAAGGCCCAGACCTCGCTGCTGCTGGACAAGGTCGTCTCCGAGATGAAAGCGCGCATCTCCGCGCGCACGCACAAAGAGACCCAGCGCCGCAAGAACGCCCTCGAGTCGTCCTCCCTCCCTGCGAAGCTCGCCGACTGCCGTTCGAACGACGTGGGCGAGTCCGAGCTGTTCATCGTCGAGGGCGACTCTGCGCTGGGCACCGCCAAGCTCGCCCGCAACAGCGAGTACCAGGCGCTGCTGCCGATCCGAGGCAAGATCCTCAACGTGCAGAAGGCGTCGGTCAGCGACATGCTGTCCAACGCCGAGTGCGCCGCGATCATCCAGGTGATCGGCGCCGGGTCGGGCCGCTCGTTCGAACTGGACGCCGCACGCTACGGCAAGATCATCCTGATGAGCGACGCCGACGTCGACGGCGCGCACATCCGCACGCTGCTGCTCACGCTGTTCTTCCGGTACATGCGCCCCCTCATCGAAGAGGGCCGCGTGTTCGCCGCCGTGCCGCCGCTTCACCGCGTGGTGGTCATGAACCCGGGCTCCAAGCCCAACGACACCATCTACACCTACTCCGAGGCGGAGCTGCACGGGCTGCTCACCAAGCTCACGAAGGCGGGCAAGCGCTGGCAGGAGCCGGTGCAGCGCTACAAGGGGCTCGGCGAGATGGACGCGGATCAGCTCGCGACCACGACGATGGATCGCGCCGGCCGCACGCTGCGTCGGGTGCGGATGGAGGACGCCGAGTCCGCGGCATCCGTCTTCGAGCTGCTGATGGGCAACGACGTCGCTCCCCGCAAGGAGTTCATCATCGACTCGAGCGACCGGCTCGCGCGCGAGCGCATCGATGCGTGACGCGAGTCGGATCAAGGTCGGGTAGCGCGCGAGGAACGAGCACGCGTATCGAGACCTCCCACCGCCGACCCGCCCCGGTCAGCGGACGCCGGTGCCGATCGCCCCGATGACGCCGTCCAGCGTCGTGCCCGAGGCATCGCGCTTGGCCCCCGATGCCGGGAGCGCGCGAACGGCGCCGTCCGGCCCGATCGCGCGCGGATCGGTGCCGACCCAGGCGATCGTGATCGCGTCTTCGCCCCTGAGGAACCGCTGAGCCCGCACTCCGCCGGTCGCACGTCCCTTCGCGGGGAACTCGCTGAACAGCGACACCTTGGCGCTCCCGGCGTCGGTGCCGGCGATCGCCGTGGTCGATCCGGCGACCGTGACCACCACGGCGTCGAACTCGGACGGTCCCACGACGTCGAAGGCGACGACCTGGGCGCCGTCAGCGAGGCGCATGCCCGCCATGCCCCCGGCCGACCGGCCCTGCGGGCGCACCGAGGATGCGTCGAAGCGCAGCAGCTGGGCGTCGCTGGCGACGAACACGAGCTCGGCCCCGTCGGAGGCGGGTGCGGCGCCGACCACGCGGTCGCCGTCCTTGAGGGAGATGATCTCGATGTCGTGCTTGGTGCCGAGCTCCCCGGCCGCGACGCGCTTGACGACGCCCTGCGCGGTGCCGAGCGCGATCGGCGGGGTGCTCGCCAGCGGAACGATGGCGACGACGTGCTCGCCGCCGCTGAGGCCGAGGTACTGGTCGCCGCGGGTCCCCGCCGCGAGCTGCACCGAGTTGCCGGGCACGGAGGGGAGATCGACGGGGGAGAAGCGGATCAGTCTGCCGAGGCTCGTCACCGCGCCGAGGTCACCGCGGGTGGTCGTATCGACCGCGGATCGGACCGCGTCGTGCTTGGAGCGGCGGGCGGGTGGGACGATGCCGCCGCCGGGGGCGTCGGCGACGAGCTCGGCGCGCACCATGCGGCCGGTCGCCGACAGGAACACACGGCACGGCGCGTCGGCGATCTGCAGATCGGCGGGGGCCGCGGCCGCACGCGATCGGGGCTGCACGGGGCCGCCGTTGAGGAGGAGCGTGCGGCGGGGGGTGCCGAACGCCTCGGCGGCGGCATCCAGCTCCTTGGCCACCTGCGCGCGCAGCAGGACGTCGCTGCCGAGGAGCTCCTCGAGCTCGGCGATCTCGCGCTTGAGATTGTCACGCTCCGTCTCCAGCTCGATGCGCGAGAACTTCGTCAGCCGCCGAAGCCGGAGCTCGAGGATGTACTCCGCCTGCGGCTCGGAGAGATCGAAGACGTTCATCAGGCGCCCGCGCGCCTGCTCGCCGTCGTCGGAGGTGCGGATGACCTGGATGACCTCGTCGATGTCGAGGATGGCGATGAGCAGACCCTCGACCAGGTGCAGGCGCTCGTTGCGACGGGCCAGGCGGTAGCGGCTGCGCCGGGTCACCACGCTGATGCGGTGATCGAGGTACACGCGCAGCAGCTCGCGGAGGCCGAGCGTCTGCGGCTGGCCCTCGACGAGTGCGACGTTGTTGATGCCGAACGAGTCCTCGAGCGGGGTCAGCCGGTAGAGGTGCTCGAGGACGGCCTGCGGGTCGAATCCGGTCTTGATGCCGATGACGAGGCGCAGGCCCTTGTGGCGGTCGGTCAGGTCGGTGACGTCCGAGATGCCCTGGAGCTTCTTGGCGTTGACCGCGTCCTTGATCTTCTCGATCACGCGCTCGGGACCCACGAGATACGGCAGCTCGGTGACGACGAGGCCAGTGCGGCGCGGCCCGAGCGACTCGATGGAGACCTTCGCGCGGGTGCGGAAGCTGCCGCGGCCGTTCGTGTAGGCGTCCTTGATCCCGTCGAGACCGACGATGATGCCGCCGCCGGGGAGGTCGGGCCCGGGCACGAACTCCATGAGCTCGTCCACCGTGGCGTCGGGGTTGTCGAGCAGGTGGGTCGCGGCGCCGACCACCTCGATGAGGTTGTGCGGCGCCATGTTGGTCGCCATGCCGACGGCGATGCCGGTGGTGCCGTTGACGAGCAGGTTCGGGAACGCCGCCGGCAGCACCTCGGGCTGCTGGAACTGCCCGTCGTAGTTCGGGATGAAGTCGACGACGTCCTCGTCGAGGTTCTCGGTGAGCGCCAGGGCGGGTGGCGCGAGACGCGCCTCGGTGTAGCGCGGGGCCGCGGGGCCGTCATCGAGCGAGCCGAAGTTGCCGTGCCCGTCCACGAGCGGCACGCGCAGCGAGAACGGCTGGGCCAGACGCACGAGGGCGTCGTAGATGGGCGCATCGCCGTGCGGGTGCAGCTTTCCCATCACCTCGCCCACGACACGGGCGCTCTTGACGTGCCCGCGGTCGGGACGCAGGCCCATGTCGGCCATCTGGAAGAGGATGCGCCGCTGCACCGGCTTCAGCCCGTCGCGGGCGTCCGGCAGCGCGCGCGAATAGATGACCGAGTACGCGTACTCGAGGAACGACGTCTGCATCTCGGACGAGACGTCGACGTCCTCGATGCGTCCGTGATCGGCGGCTGCGGGATCGGTGCGGGAAGCGGGCATGTGACGATGAGGCCTCGGGTGACGGCGGGAGCGAGGTGGGGAGATCGCAGTGTGCGAGACTGGCCCCGATGTCCTTCAGCCTACCCGCGGACCCGCCCCGCGCCCGGAGCCTCACCCGTGTCGTTCCCGAGATGTCGGCGGCTCTGACGGGCGACTCCGAATGGTTCGCGCCCGCCCGGAGCGCGATCGTGTGGGTGCTCGACGGGCTCGGCGCGCACAGCCTCTCCGCCCGCGCGGGGCATGCCCGCTTCCTCGCCGAGGCCCGATCGAAGCGGGATGTCGCACGAACGGTCTTCCCCTCGACGACCGCCGCCGCCCTCACGAGCCTGCTCACCGGCGCGCAGCCGGGGGAGCACGGCATCGTCGGCTACCGCGCCCGCGTGCCCGGCACCGATGACGTCGTGAATCAACTGCGCGGCTGGGACACCGACGATCTGCCGCTCTCGTTCCAGCGCGCGACGCCGCTTTCGGCGACGCTCGGCCGCCCCTTCTTCGCCGTCTCGCGCGAGGAGTACCAGAGCACCGGTTTCACCGTCGCCACGCTCGGCGACGCCGAGTTCCACGCCGCCGACGACCTGGAAGACCGCGTGCGGATCGCCGCCGACCTCGCGGCGGGGCATCCGGGCTCCCTCGTCTACCTGTACGCGCCGGATCTCGACGCCGTCGGACACAAGCGCGGCTGGGAGTCCGACGAGTGGATCGCGGTGCTGGAGCACGTGGATGCCGCCGCGCGCACGCTCGCCGCCGCGGTCGACCGCGGCACGGGCGTCGTGGTGACCTCCGACCACGGAATGATCGACGTGCCGCGCCACCGGCACGTCCTGCTCGAGGAGGGTCCGCTGCTGGAGGGGGTGCGCCTGATCGGCGGCGAGCCGCGCATGCTCCACCTGTACGCCGAGCCCGGGCAGGCGGACGCCGTGCTCGACCGGTGGCGCGAGGCCGAGGCATCCCGCTCCTGGGTCGTCTCGCGCACCGAGCTGGAGGCGTCCGGCCTGATGGGTGACGTGGCACCGGAGGTCCGCGAGAGGATCGGCGACGTCGTGGTCGCCGCCCGCTCGGGCATCGCCTACTACGACGACCGGCTGGCCGACAGGGCGCCGCAGAAGATGGTCGGTCAGCACGGATCGTTGACCGACGAAGAACGGGTCGTCCCGCTCATCCGGCTCGGCGCGTTCGCCTGATCCGCAGACCTGACGGCAGCGTCCGCGTGGTCCCGGTCAGTCGTCGGAGCGGGCGCCGAAGACGATCTCGTCCCACGAGGGCATCGACGTGCGGCCCTTGCGGCGACCCGCCTCGGCCACGGCGGGCGAGGGAGGCTGGTAGTCGGATGCCGGCGGCTCGTCGTCGCCGGCCGTCTCCTCGTAGCCCGGCTCGAGCGCGTCGAACAGGGCGACCGGCGCGGTGCTGCGGGGCGACGCAGCGACCTCCTCGGCCCCTGGCAGCGGTTCGCGCTGGCCCCGCCTGCGACGCAGCGCCTCGAGCAGGTCGGCTGTCTCGGCCGAGGTCGTCACGGGAGGCTCGCTCGCGCGCTTGATCGCCGCCTGCTGCACGGCCGCCGCTGCCGGCGCCGGCAGGTCCGGCGACTCGAGGTCGGCGTCGGGAAGCCGGCGCGGGCCGAACGCGCCGCTGTCGAACCGGGAGTCGTCCTTGGCGGGGGCGGTCTCGAGCGCCCGCAGACGGGGGATCAGGCCTTCCGGCAGCGATCCCTGACGCGAGAGCTGGATCGCGTCGGAGTTCAGCGGCGACAGCGTGGAGCGGCGCGGATCGAATCCCCAGCGGGCGTCGTGGCCGATGTCGTTCGAGGTGAACTCGAGCTTGACGATCCAGCCGGTCGGTTCCTTCCAGCTGGTCCACCGCTCTCCGACGGCTCCGGCCTCCGCGAGCTTGCCGCGCACCGCCGACCCGAAGGTGGTCTGGCCGTCGCCCTCGAGGTCGCCGCCCAGCAGCACCGGGACGGCCAGCGCCTGGCCGACGACGTGCTCGCGCTCGGCGAGCACGGGACCCTCGAAGCGGACGACGTCCTCGACGCGGGCGCCCAGCAGTTCGGCCACCTCGCGCGCGGAAAGCCCCGAGCGGATGTGCGACTGTATCTCGCGCGGGCTCGGCCGAGGAGTCTGCGCGTCGGTGTCGCGCTCCTTGCGCGCCTTGCGCAGCTCCACACGCAGCACGTCGTCGACGTCGAGCGAGAATCTCTCGCCGGACTCGGTCGCCAGAACGAGCTTGTCGTCCTCGGTTCCGATCACCTTGAGCTGTTCCATGCGAAACGCCCCTCCGATCCTGCCTGTCCGCCCATGCTGACACAGCGGACTGCGCGCGCCGGGAATATCCGGCGCGCGCCGCGAGTTTCACGCGGCAGCACCCCCGAGAGCGGCCGGATCGCATTTGCGAAATGAGGACCGGTCGTGCAAACTATCGCCGCCCGCAAGGGCCAGCGCAACCCGCGATACCCCGGAAGTAGAGACCTTCACGCATGGCCACCGATTACGACGCCCCCCGCAAGACCGAGGACGACAGCGAGTCGATCGAAGCGCTCAAGGAGCGCGTTCCCGACAAGCTCTCGGGTTCGGTCGACGTGGAGGACGCCGACAACCCGTCGGGCTTCGAGCTGCCCGGTGCCGACCTGTCGGACCTCGAGCTCGACGTCGTCGTTCTCCCGCCCCAGGAAGACGAGTTCACCTGTTCGAACTGCTTCCTCGTCAAGCACCGCTCGCAGCTCGATCACGACACCGCGCACGGGCCTATCTGCTCGGAGTGCGCCGCCTGATCTGAGCCCGCCGCACCGCGGCGGCCAGCCGATCCGGCGTCCGCGAGGAGATCACCCACGCGGTCGTCGGGTCGTCGGGATCGGTCACGGGGATCACCACGACCCCGTCGATGCCCCCGCGGATGAGATGCCACGACCGCGGATCCAGACCCGCCCCGCGCGCGTGACGCGCATCGTCGCCCGTGTGCATCGCCGGGTCTCCGAGGAACTCCACTCCGATGTGAGCGCGCCCCGCCCGCAGCTCGCCGTCCCGGATCTCCAGGACCGGCGCTGCCGCGATCAGCACGCCGACGAGGAGCACCCCCACCGCCACCCCGATGACGAGCGCGACCGTGGTGTCGACGGGAGTGAGCACGAGCGCCACCATCGGAGCGGCCAGCGCCGCCGCCACCAGGATCCACAGCGAGGGACCCAGCCGCTCGCGATAGCCGTCGGTCCGAGGGCCCGCGGCTCCGGCATGACGCGTTGAGTTCTGCATTAGCCTCATGGGGTGACTGAAACGGTGGACGTCCCCATTATCGCCCCCGACGTCCCGGCGTACGCCCACCCGGGCGACGCGGGCGCCGACCTCGTGGCGGCCGAGGCGGTGCGCCTGGAGCCCGGTGGGCGCGCCCTCGTCGGGACCGGCGTGCGCATCGCGCTCCCGGAGGGCTACGTCGCGTTCGTGGTGCCCCGCAGCGGTCTGGCCGCGAAGCACGGCATCACGGTCGTCAACGCCCCCGGCACCATCGACGCCGGCTACCGCGGCGAGATCAAGGTCATCCTGCTCAACACCGACCGCGAGCAGGCCCACGACATCGCCGTCGGCGACCGCATCGCGCAGCTGATCGTGATGCCGGTGCCCCGCGCCGTGTTCATCCGCGTGGAGACCCTGCCCGACAGCGTGCGCGGCGAGGGCGGCTTCGGCTCCACCGGCTATCAGAAGGACGGAGTCCTGGCATGACCGATCCCTCATCCGCCGACGGGCCGCGCAAGGTCGCGCCCGAGGACCGCGCCGAGACGGGGCCCTTCGACGAGTCCGAGGCGAATCCCGTGCGGCCGTACATCGACCTCGGCGGGATCAAGATCCTCCCGCGCGAGGGCCTGAACCTGCGCCTCGAGGTCGAGGAGCAGACCAAGCGCATCGTCGCCGTCGGGCTGGACTACGCCGGCTCGACACTCCAGGTGCAGCCCTTCGCCGCCCCGCGCTCGGCGGGCCTCTGGGAGGAGACGCGCGAGCAGATCCGCCAGCAGATCCGCCAGCAGGGCGGCCGCGTCGAGGCGCGCGAGGGCCCGCTCGGGCCCGAGCTGCTGGCCGAGGTGCCGGTCGTGGCAGGCCCGGACGGCACCGCCGGCAAGCGCCTCGCGCGCTTCGTGGGCGTCGACGGACCGCGCTGGTTCCTGCGCGGCGTGATCGGCGGGGCGGCCACCGCCGACGTCGAGGCGGCCGCTGCCGTCGAGGACCTCTTCCGCTCCATCGTGGTGGTGCGCGGCGGATCGCCGATGCCCCCGCGCGACCTCATCCCGCTGCGGATGCCGGCGACGCCGGGCACGGCGTGAGCGACGCCCCGCGGTTCGACGACGACGCCGGCCGTCCCGCTCCCGGCGGCACGGCGGGCGACGGCGGCGAGCAGACGGATGCCGCGCCCTCGGCATCCGACGTGCTCGGCGCCGCCCTGGGCGGCGCCGCGCGCCGCGCCGGACTCGACCCCGCCGAGGGGAAGAGCACGGGCCACGTCGTGTGGGCCGCCATGGGCGGCTGGCGCGGCATCCTCGAGTCCGTGCTCCCCGGCGTGGTGTTCCTCGTCGCCTGGACCGCGACGTACGACTCCGATCCGGACGTGCGCTCGGGGAACCTTCCGCTGAGCCTCGGGCTGTCGGTCGGCCTCGCCGCGGTCTTCACCGTCGTGCGCCTGATCCAGCGCCAGTCCGCGAGCGCGGCGATCGGCGGTCTGATCGCCGCAGCCGCCGCAGCGGGACTGTCCCTGTGGACCGGACGGGGAGAGGACAGCTTCATCCCGGGCTTCCTCACCAACACGCTGTACGGCACCGCGTTCCTCGTCTCGGCGTTCGTCGGATGGCCGCTCATCGGCCTCGCCGTCGGATTCCTGATGGGGGAGGGCACCGCGTGGCGCGCCGACCGGCGCAAGCGGCGCGTGTTCTTCTGGCTCTCGATCGCCTGGGCCGCGCTGTTCGCACTGCGCCTCATCGTCCAGGTGCCGCTGTACCTCGCCGGTGACGTGGCCGCCCTCGGCACGCTCAAGCTCATCATGGGCCTGCCGCTGTTCGCGCCTCTCGTCGCCGTGACGTGGCTCGCCGTGCGTGCGCTCTACCCGTCCTCGCCGAAGTGATACATTTATCTTGACATCAAGATACTTTCCCGCCGCACGATAAGGGAGACCTCACTAGCCGAGGGCTCCGGTGCGGGGGAAGATGGGGATGCCGGACTCCGGCCCGATCCCGCCGCCGACGAAGGAGACAGACGTGTCCACGGTTGACAGCTTCGGTGCGAAGAGCACCCTGACGGTCGGCAGCACCGACTACGAGATCTTCCGCATCGACACCGTCGACGGCTACGAGAAGCTCCCGTTCAGCCTCAAGGTGCTGCTGGAGAACCTGCTGCGCACCGAGGACGGCGCGAACGTGACGAAGGAGCAGATCAAGGCCCTCGGCTCGTGGAACCCCGACGCCGAGCCCGACACCGAGATCCAGTTCACGCCGGCCCGCGTCGTGATGCAGGACTTCACCGGCGTGCCCTGCATCGTCGACCTCGCCACGATGCGCGAGGCCGTGACCGCCCTCGGCGGCGACCCGAACCGCATCAACCCGCTGTCGCCCGCCGAGATGGTCATCGACCACTCCGTGATCGCCGACCTGTTCGGCACCGAGAACGCCCTCGAGCGCAACGTCGAGATCGAGTACGAGCGCAACGGCGAGCGGTACCAGTTCCTCCGCTGGGGGCAGACGGCGTTCGACGACTTCAAGGTGGTCCCGCCCGGCACCGGCATCGTGCACCAGGTGAACATCGAGCACCTCGCGAAGGTGATCTACGACCGCCAGGTCGACGGGGTCCTGCGCGCCTACCCCGACACCTGCGTCGGAACCGACTCGCACACCACCATGGTCAACGGCCTGGGCGTGCTGGGCTGGGGCGTCGGCGGCATCGAGGCCGAGGCCGCCATGCTCGGCCAGCCGGTCTCGATGCTGATCCCGCGCGTCGTCGGCTTCAAGCTGACCGGCGAGATCCCCGCCGGCGTCACCGCGACCGACGTCGTGCTGACCATCACCGACATGCTGCGCAAGCACGGCGTGGTCGGCAAGTTCGTCGAGTTCTACGGCGAGGGGGTCGCCTCGGTGCCGCTGGCGAACCGCGCCACCATCGGCAACATGAGCCCGGAGTTCGGCTCGACCGCCGCGATGTTCCCCATCGACGACGTCACGCTCGAGTACCTCCGCCTCACCGGGCGCGACGAGGACGCCGTCGCGCTGGTCGAGGCGTATGCCAAGGAGCAGTCGCTCTGGCACGACCCGACGCGGGAGCCGGTCTTCAGCGAGTACATGGAGCTGGACCTCGGGACCGTCGTCCCCTCGATCGCAGGCCCCAAGCGCCCGCAGGACCGCATCCTGCTGTCCGAGGCGAAGGCGCAGTTCGAGAAGGACATCGTCAGCTACGCCACGGCCTCCACCTCCGACGACATCGTCGACCTCGAGTCCAAGCACTCCTTCCCCGCTTCCGACCCGGGCCAGGTCCCCGGCGAGGAGGAGCCCACCACGCGTCCGGTGCACATCAACAGCGGCGCCCCGGCGACGGCGTCCAAGCCGGTCAAGGTCACCACGCCCGACGGCGAGGCGTACATCCTCGACAACGGCGCCGTCACGCTGGCCGCCATCACGTCGTGCACCAACACCTCGAACCCGTCGGTCATGATCGCGGCCGGTCTGCTGGCCAAGAAGGCGGTCGACAAGGGCCTCAAGCGCAAGCCCTGGGTGAAGACCACGCTCGGCCCGGGTTCCAAGGTCGTCACCGACTACTACGAGAAGTCCGGCCTGGACAAGGCGCTCGAGGGCCTGGACTTCTTCACCGTCGGCTACGGCTGCACCATCTGCATCGGCAACTCGGGTCCCCTCATCGAGGAGGTCTCCGCCGCGATCAACGACCATGACCTCGCGGTGACCGCGGTGCTCTCGGGCAACCGCAACTTCGAGGGCCGCATCAGCCCCGACGTGAAGATGAACTACCTCGCCTCGCCGCCCCTCGTGGTCGCGTACGCGCTGGCGGGCTCGATGAACTTCGACTTCGAGACCGACCCGCTGGGCAAGGACACCGAGGGCAACGACGTCTTCCTGAGGGACATCTGGCCCTCGCCCGACGAGGTCCAGCAGATCATCGACACGTCGATCTCGCGCGAGCAGTTCATCACCCAGTACGCGACGGTGTTCGAGGGCGACGAGCGGTGGAAGAACCTGCCCACGCCGACCGGTCCGATCTTCGAGTGGAACGACGAGTCGACCTACGTGCGCAAGCCCCCGTACTTCGAGGGCATGACGATGGAGCTGACCCCGGTCAGCGACATCACCGGCGCACGGGTCATGGCGACGCTGGGCGACTCGGTGACCACCGACCACATCTCGCCGGCGGGCAACATCAAGGCCGGCACGCCGGCCGCGCAGTACCTCACCGAGCACGGCGTCGCGCAGAAGGACTTCAACTCCTACGGCTCGCGTCGCGGCAACCACGAGGTCATGATCCGCGGCACGTTCGCGAACATCCGCCTGAAGAACGAGCTCGTCGCCGCGGTCAACGACGGTCAGATCGTCGAAGGCGGCTTCACGCGCGACTTCACCCAGGAGGGCGGCCCGCAGTCGTTCATCTACGACGCGAGCATGAACTACCAGGCGCAGGGAACGCCCCTGGTCGTCTTCGGCGGCAAGGAGTACGGCTCCGGCTCGTCGCGCGACTGGGCGGCCAAGGGCACGAGCCTGCTCGGCGTGAAGGCCGTGATCACCGAGAGCTTCGAGCGCATCCACCGCTCGAACCTCATCGGCATGGGCGTGGTCCCGCTGCAGTTCCCGGCCGGCGAGAGCTGGCGCTCGCTCGGTCTGGACGGCACCGAGATCGTCTCGATCGAGGGCCTCGAGCAGCTCAACGAGGGCGTCACGCCGAAGACGGTGCGCGTCACCGCCGAGCCCAGCGAGTTCTCGCCCGAGGGCAAGCAGACCGTCGTGTTCGACGCGGTCGTCCGCATCGACACGCCCGGCGAGGCCGACTACTACCGCAACGGGGGCATCCTGCAGTACGTGCTCCGCTCGCTGGTCTGACAGCCGATTCACGGGGGACCGGATGCCGAGGCATCCGGTCCCTCGTTCATGCCGCGGGTAGACTGACAGGGCCCTTCCGGGCTGGAAAGGAGCGGGGATGTCGCTGCTGTCGTCCATCGCCGGACCCCGTGACCTCGACGCGCTGACCACCGACCAGCTGGAGCAGCTCGCGGACGAGATCCGCGGCTTCCTCGTCGAGAACGTCGCCCGCACCGGGGGTCACCTCGGCCCGAATCTCGGCGTCGTGGAGCTCACCATCGCTCTGCACAGGGTGTTCGACTCGCCGAACGACCCGATGATCTTCGACACCGGTCACCAGTCGTACGTGCACAAGCTGCTGACCGGCCGCCAGGACTTCTCGCGGCTCCGCGCACGTGGGGGCCTGGCCGGCTACCCCCAGCGCTCGGAGAGCCTCCACGACGTCGTCGAGTCCTCGCACGCCTCCAGCTCGCTGAGCTGGGCCGACGGCGTATCCCGGGCCCTCACGCGCACCGGGCGCAAGGACCGCCACGTCATCGCCGTCGTCGGCGACGGATCGCTCACCGGCGGCATGACGTGGGAGGCGCTCAACAACATCTCCGACGACAACGACCGGAACCTGGTGATCGTCGTCAACGACAACGGGCGGTCGTACGCCCCCACGATCGGCGGCATGGCGCGGTATCTGAACCGCGTGCGCACCGCCGAGTCGTACCGCACGCTGCACCGCGGCTCCGACAACCTGTTCCGCAAGCTCGGCCCGGCCGCGCGCGCGGTCTATCGCGGCGTGCGGGGCGGGACCCACGGATTCCTGTCCCGCTTCACCAACAACGCCGCCCTCTACTCGAACCTCGACATCAAGTACCTGGGTCCGGTGGACGGCCATGACCTGCCGACCCTCATCGAGACGCTCGAGCTGGCCAAGGAGTACGGCGCGCCCGTCATCGTCCACGCCATCACCGAGAAGGGCCGCGGCTACGCGCCCGCACTGTCGGACGAGGCCGACCAGTTCCACGCGGTGGGCAAGATCGACCCCCTCACGGGAGCGGCCCTGGGCTCCTCCGGCGGCCTCGCATGGACCGACGTCTTCGCCGACGAGCTCGTCGCGGTCGGCGACGAGCGCGAGGACATCATCGCCATGACCGCCGCCATGCTGCGGCCCACGGGACTCCTCTCGTTCGCGCAGCGCTTCCCCGACCGCGTCTACGACGTCGGCATCGCCGAGCAGCACGCCGTCGCCTCGGCGGCCGGCCTCGCCTTCGGCGGGCTGCACCCCGTCGTCGCGATCTACGCGACATTCATGAATCGCGCGTTCGACCAGGTGCTGATGGACGTCGCGCTCCACCGCGCGGGCGTCACGTTCGTCCTCGACCGCGCGGGGGTCACCGGACCCGACGGTCCCAGCCACCACGGCATCTGGGACCTCGCGATGCTGCAGATCGTGCCGCACATCCGCATCGCCGTGCCCCGCGACGAGCCGCGGCTGCGCGAGGAGCTCCGCGAGGCCGTCGCCGTCGACGACGCGCCGACCGTGGTCCGCTTCCCGAAGGGCGCCGTCAGCCCGGAGCTGCCGGCGATCGAGCGCCTCGAGGACGGTGTCGACGTGCTGGTGCGCTCCGACGCCCACGACGTCCTCCTCGTGGGCATCGGCCCGATGGCGCACATCGCCGTCGACGTGGCCGAGCGGCTACGCGCCCAGGGGATCGGCGCCACCGTCGTCGACCCGCGGTGGGTCGTCCCGGTGCAGCCGTCGATCGTGGAGCTGGCGGCATCCCACCGCCTCGTCATCACCATCGAGGACGGCATCCGTGTCGGCGGCATCGGCACGCGCGTGCGGCAGGTGCTGCGCGAAGCGGGAATCGACACGGCCGTCGACGAGCTCGGCGTGCCCGACGAGTTCATCGACCACGCGAGCCGCGAGCAGATCCTCGAGGACGCCGGTCTCACGCCCGCGAAGATCGCGCAGGACGTCGTCGCCCAGGTGCTCGGCACGCGCATCCCCGTCGCCCGCGGAGCCCAGACCAGCGAGATCCCCACGCTGCCGGACCTGGCCCGCACGCGCGACGAGCGCCGCTAGACGGAGCTCAGCCGGTCCGCCAGCACGGCGGCCGCCGCGCCCCACTCGGACCGTGCGGGACCGGGCGCAAGGGGCGCGACCGCCTGCGACAGCAGGTATCCGTCGGTGAGCGCATCGCCGGTCACGATCACGCGCAGCAGCTCCACGCCGCATTCCCTGCGCACGAGCTCGGTGCACGCAGCCACGATGCGCGGCGACAGCGCGTCGTTCGGCGGGAGGACCGCGCCGTCCAGCTCGTGCACGAGGTCGCGCAGCGCGGCGCCGACGATGTTGCCCGCCCGCTCCTTCACGTTCAGCACGTTCCAGCTCGAGCACCCGCAGGTCGTGGCCCGAGACGATGGGCCGCCAGTCGAACGACGCATGGACGAGGTGCTGATGCCCGCTCGCCGCCGTGAGGCAGCGCGCCGGGAGATCCGTCGATCGGGCCCGGACGTCGACCATGCGGTACCAGTACAGGATCGGGAACGCCCCGTGGGTGCCCGGTCGCAGCACCACGACTTCGCCGCGGCCGTCGTCCGACCCGCGCACCCGTCGGATGATCGGCTTGCCGTTGCGCGTGCGGATCGCGGCCGAGCCCTCGTCCACCGTGACGAGGAAGAGCTTCATGAGCGCCGGGATCACCACGAGGAGGGTCAGCGCCGCCCCGCTCGTCTTGACGAGCACGCTGAGCGCGTTGCCGCTGAACAGCCCCGAGATCGCATCCAGCACCCGGACTCCTCCCGATCGTCCCTGAGTAAAGGATGCCCTGCGTCGATCCCGGGACACCGCCGAAGACGCCCGTGCTCGCGAGATGTTCACCGGCATGACCGCCGGCGTTCCACGGCGGGGGTGCGGTCGTTCGCCGCGCCGGCCGCTGTCGCCCCCGCGGCACGCACAGGGCGCACCCTCCGAGGAGGATGCGCCCTGCGCGGCCCGCCTGTCGTCGGTCGGCTCAGCTGCCGATGCCCGTGATCACCGGGTGGTGGAAGGTGTCGCCGAATGCCCGCTGCGAAGCCCCCTCGCGGTCGAGGTAGGGCGATGCGCCACCGTCGATGAACGGCCAGCCGGCTCCGAGGATGAGGCACAGGTCGATGTCCTGCACCTCCGGGACCACGCCCTCGTCGAGCATGATCCTGATCTCCTGGGCGAGTCCGTCCT
This sequence comes from Microbacterium sp. NPDC055455, assembly GCF_053619935.1. Classification (NCBI taxonomy): domain Bacteria; kingdom Bacillati; phylum Actinomycetota; class Actinomycetes; order Micrococcales; family Microbacteriaceae; genus Microbacterium; species Microbacterium sp. NPDC055455. The sequence goes on along the minus strand of NZ_JBSHLB010000002.1, from coordinate 370,060 downwards.
GCACGCGCTCGAGAATGGTCTCCGCCGAGGCGGGCGAGGAGCCGACGGCGGGCTTGAGCACCTTCTCCGCCGCCTTCGTCCAGCCGGTCACGCGGCCGCCCTTGTCCTTCTCGACCACCTGCGGCAGCTCCGCGAGGGCGTGGAAGTTCTCGTTCGCGTAGAAGCGGTCGGGGAAGGCACGCACCATCGTGTCCTGCACGTGTGCGGCGACCTTCCATCCGACCAGGTCGATCAGCTGGAACGGTCCCATCGGCAGTCCGAGCGGCGCGAACGCCTTCTCGACGTCGGCGATGGGAGTGCCCTCGTACACCGCGCGCGCCGCCTCGCCCATGACCTTGGCGAGCAGCCTGTTCACCACGAAGCCCGGCGCATCCGCCGTCAGCACGCCGTTCTTCCCGAGGCTCTTCGCCACGACGAAGGCCGTCGAGAGTGCGGCATCCGACGTCTGCGGCGTCTTCACGATCTCGATCAGCGGCATGACCGCCACCGGGTTGAAGAAGTGGAAGCCCACCAGGCGCTCGGGATGCGTCAGCTTCGCGCCGATCTCCGCCACGGACAGCGACGACGTGTTGGTGGCGAGGATGGCGTCCTCCGCGATGATCTTCTCGATCTCGCCGAACACCTGCTGCTTGACCGCCACCTCCTCGAATACGGCCTCGATCACGAAGTCGCAGTCGGCATAGAGCGTCTTGTCGGTCGTGCCGGTCACGAGGGCGCGCAGCCTGTTGGCCGCGTCGCCGTCGAGTCGCCCCTTCGCCTCGAGCTTGCCGATCTCGTCGTGGATGTAGGCCACACCCTTGTCGACGCGCGCCTGATCGAGGTCGGTGATGAGCACCGGCACCTGCAGCTTGCGGACGAACAGCAGCGCGAACTGGCTGGCCATGAGGCCGGCGCCGATGATGCCGACCTTGGCGACCTTCTTCGCCAGGGCCTTGTCAGGAGCCCCGACCGGCCGCTTGGCGCGCTTCTGCACGAGATCGAACGCGTACATGGATGCCGCGAACTGGTCGCCGGTGACGAGCTCGGCCAGCGCCTCGTCCTCGCGGGCGAAGCCCTCGGCCTTGGTGCCGCCCTTCGCCTTGTCGAGGAGGTCCAGCGCCACGTACGGCGACTTCGGGACCGTCCCGATCCTGGACTCGAGCATGCCGCGTGCCATCTTGATCGCGATGGGCCACTTGGTGAGGCGCTCGATCTTCCCGGGCTCGTGCTTGCGCTCGACCTTGGTCTTGCCGCTGAGCACGCGGTCCGCCCAGCTCAGCGAATCCTCGAGGTAGTTCGCCGCCGGGAAGATCGCGTCCACGATCCCGTAGTCGAACGCCTGCTGCGGCTTGAGCATGCGGTTCTGCTTCAGCGGGTTGGAGATCACGACCTCGAGGGCGTTCTCGATGCCGATGAGGTTCGGCAGCAGGTAGGCGCCGCCCCAGCCGGGGATGATGCCGAGGAAGACCTCGGGCAGGGCGATCGCGGCGGCCGAGGCATCCACCGTCCGGTACGTGCTGTTCAGCGCGATCTCGAGGCCGCCGCCCAGCGCCAGCCCGTTCACGAACGCGAACGTCGGCACCCCCAGCTCGGACAGCATGCCGAAGACCTTGTGACCCAGCTGGGCCACCAGGCGTGCGTTGTCCTTCGAGCCGACCTTGCTGATGTCGGAGAGGTCGGCGCCCGCCGCCAGGATGTACTGCTTGCCGGTGATGCCGACCGCCTGGATCTCACCGGCCGCGGCACGCCCCTCGAGCGCCTCGAGCGTCTCGCCCAGCTGGAACATCGTCGCCGGTCCCAGCGTGTTGGGGCGGGCGTGGTCGCGACCGTTGTCGAGCGTGATGAGGGCGAGCACCTTGCCGGAGGGGAGGCGGATGTCGCGCACCCGCGAGTGCGTGATCACCTCGCCCTCCGTGACGGCGAGGATGGGGGAGAAGTCGATGTCGTCGTAGTTCGTCATTCCGCGCTTACTTCCGCTTCTTTCCGTCGTAGAACGGGTTCTCCCAGATGACCGAGCCGCCTTGGCCCAGACCGACGCACATCGCGGTGAGGCCGTAGCGCACGTCGGGTCGTTCGGCGAACTGCGCCGCGAGCTGGATCATCAGGCGGACGCCGGACGCCGCCAGCGGGTGGCCGAAGGCGATGGCGCCGCCCCACTGGTTGACGCGCGGGTCGTCGTCGGCGATGCCGAAGTGGTCGAGCAGGGAGATCACCTGGATGGCGAACGCCTCGTTGAGCTCGAACAGTCCGATGTCGCCGATCGTCAGGCCCGCCTTCTTCAAGGCCTTCTCCGTCGACGGGATCGGCCCGATGCCCATGATCTCGGGCTGGACGCCGGCGAACGCGAACGAGACGAGCTTCATCTTCGGCGTGAGCCCGAGCTCCTTGACCGCGCCGCCACCGGCGAGGAGCGACATCGTCGCGCCGTCGGTGAGCGGCGACGAGGTGCCCGCGGTCACCCGGCCGTGCGGGCGGAACGGGGTCTTGAGGCTCGCGAGGTCCGCCATCGTGGTACCCGGCCGCCGGCCCTCGTCCTCGGTCGCGAGACCCCACGAGCCGTCGGCGTCCTTGATCGCGACCGGCACGAGATCCGGCTGGATCTTGCCGGCGTCGTACGCCGCCTGCACCTTGTGCTGGCTGAGCATGCCGAAGCGGTCGGAGCGCTCCTTGGTCAGGTGGGGGAACCGGTCGAAGATGCGCTCGGCGGTGACGCCCATGTTGAGCGCGCCGGGGTCGACCATCTTCTCGGCGACGAAGCGGGGGTTGGGGTCGGCGTTGCCGCCGATCGGGTGGTGGCCCATGTGCTCCACCCCGCCGGCCAGGGCGACGTCGTACATGCCCACGCCGATCGAGGCGGCCATCGTCGTGACGCTGGTCATCGCGCCCGCGCACATGCGGTCGATCGCGAAGCCCGGGACGGTCTGGGGGAGCCCGGCGAGGATCGCGACGCTGCGGCCGAGGGTGAGGCCCTGATCGCCCGTCTGCGACGTCGCGGCGATGGCGACGTCGTCGACGCGGTCCCTCGGAACGCCCGGATTGCGCTCCATGAGTCCGATCGTCGCCTTGACGGCGAGGTCGTCCGCGCGGGTGTTCCAGTACATGCCCTTTTCGCCGGCGCGCCCGAACGGGGTGCGCATGCCATCGACGAAGTAGACGTCCGAAATCTCGGCCACTCTGCCTCCAAAAGTTGGGATGACGCCAGCCTAGGAGGGCGGTCGGAGCGGTCTGAATCGGGTGGCGGAAACCTACGAAGCCGTTTCGGAGGGCTCCGACACGGCTTGCACGGATCCCACAAAGGCATCGGCGATCAGCTGTGCAGTCTGCGCAATCTGCCACGACCGCGCGCCGAGCGAGGCGAGCGCGTCGCCGATGGATGCCTCGGTCACCGGCTCCGGCGGCGTCCACGCGATGCGCCGAAGCAGCTCGGGAGTCAGCAGGTTCTCGGTCGGCATGCGCAGCTCCTCCGCCCGCCGCTCGACGACGGGGCGCGCCGCCTTCAGGCGCGCGTCCGCCTCGGGGTTGCGGTCCGCCCACGCGCGGGGCGGCGGGAGCGAGTCCCCGCCCGTCGCGCGCTCCAGCGGGAGGTGGCTCGTGGCACGGCCCGCCTCGATGGCGGCCCACCAGCGATCGAGCTGAGAGCGGCTGGCCCGCCCGGTGAACTCCTTCACAGCGGCCAGTGCGCTCTTCGACTTGGGGTCGGCGAGCACCGCGGCCACCAGCGCGCGGTCGGGCACGAGTCGCCCGGGCGCGACGTCCTCCGCCCGCGCGTACTCCTCGCGCGCGGTCCACAGCTCACGGGCGACGGCCAGCGCCTTGCGTCCACGTACCGTGTGCAGGCCGCTCAGGCGACGCCACGGCTCTTCGCGCGGCGGCTTCGGCTCGCGTTCGAGCACGGCGCGGAACTCCTCGGCCGCGAAGTCGGCCTTGCCCTGCTCGTGAAGCTCCTCGAGCAGCTTGTCGCGCACGTCCACGAGGTGCTCGACGTCCAGTGCCGCGTACTCCAGCCACGACTGCGGCAGCGGACGGGTGGACCAGTCCGAGGCGGAGTGCGCCTTGGCGAGGGTGATCCCGAGGGTGTCCTCCACGACCGCACCGAGGCCAACCCGGTCATGACCCAGAAGTCGCGCGGCGAGCTCGGTGTCGAAGATCGAGTCGGGCACGAGGCCCAGTTCGCGCAGTGACGGCAGGTCCTGGCTGGCGGCGTGGAGGACCCACTCCTCGTGACCGATCGCGTCCTGCAGCGCCTGGAAGTCCCCGATGGGCGGAGGGTCGAACAGGAACACGCCGACGCCGCGACGGAACACCTGCACGAGGTATGCGCGTTGCGAGTAGCGGAATCCGGAGGCGCGCTCGACGTCGACGGCCACAGGCCCCTGGCCGGCGGCCAGCCGGCGCGCGGCGTCGGCGAGGTGGCCCACCTCGTCGATCACCTCATAATCAACCACGCGGCGTCCTGCGCGAACCCAGCATCGCGATCCCTTCCGAGCCGGGCGGGAGCCCGGCGAGCATGCATACCAACTCCGCCCATGCTTCCACGTGCGGAGCGATCGCGCCTTCCGGTGACCAGGACGCCCGCAGCTCGATCTGCGCACCGTCTCCTTCCGCGGCAAGGGAGCCGAAACCTTTGGAGAGCGTCTTCGTGGCCGTCCCGGAGGCCGAATGGAACTCGGCGCGACGCGACGCCAGCGCGTCGGTGAGCCACGTCCACGCGACATCGGCCAGGAGCGGATCGACTCCGATCTCCGGCTCGAGCGGCGCCTGGGCGAAGCACACGATGCGCCAGGGGCCGTTCCACGGCGCCGGCTCCTCCGGATCGTGCAGCAGCACGAGCCGACCCGTGCCGTACGGGGAGTCGACGTCGTCGGGGGAGGAGCGCACATCGCCCGCGATCGCGAGCGCCTGGGGCGCCAGCCCCTGCGGTGCCGGGATCTCACGCACCGTCAGGTCGTCGCGGAACGAGATCGAGCGCACCGCCTCGGCCGCCTGCTCGAACGAGCTCGGTGCCGCGGGGGGACGCTGGTCAGCCACGCGGACAGACTAGAGTGATGCCTCGATGGTCGCCTTCAGGCGCGCCGCGATGGGCGGCGCAACCCGCAGCTCCGCCACCCGGCCCCGCACACCCGCCTACGTCGCCGGGGTCAAAGCCGCGCTCACGGTGCTGAGCGTCGCGCTGGCCGGGACGCTCGGCGCCCTCGCCGCCGGGTCCGTCCTGATGGCCCGCCGCGTCGTCACGCCGACGCGGCGCGAGCCCGACACGCGCATCCTCGCCCTGGACACCGCCGCGCAGACGATCACGCTGTCGCGGACGCCCGACACCGCGCTTCCGGGGCGCTACGGCCTGTTCACCAAGGGCACCTCGGACTACATCAAGCTCGGCTCGGTGCTCTCGGAGGACGCCACCAGCGTCAAGCGCAAGCTGCTCACCCATATCGGCTCCGACGCCGAGCTCGCCCCCGAGGCGGCCTTCAGCGGCTGGTACTACGACCGTCCCGAGCAGCTGCACCTTCCCTTCAGCCCGGAGCTCATCGGCTCGACCGTCGGCCCGTGCCCGGCGTGGCTCTTCCCGGCGGGCTCCGGCGAGACGTGGGTCATCCAGGTGCACGGGCGCGGTACGACGCGCGCCGAGTGCCTGCGCGCGGTCCCCGTCTTCCACGGGCTCGGCATCACCTCGCTCGTGGTCTCGTACCGCAACGACGGTGAGGCGCCGCGCAGCCGCAGCGGCACCTACGGGCTGGGATCGACGGAATGGCGCGACGTCGATGCCGCCGTCGGGTTCGCCCGGCGACGCGGCGCCCGCCGGATCGTGATCATGGGCTGGTCGATGGGCGGAGCGATCGCGCTGCAGCTGGCCCTGAACTCCGCACACCGCGACGCGATCGCCGGCCTGATCCTCGAGTCGCCCGTCGTGGACTGGAGCCTCGTGCTGAAGTACCAGGCGCGCGAGCAGCGCGTGCCCGACGCGATCACGGGTCTGGCGATGGAGGCGCTCCGTACGGAGTGGGCGGCCCCGCTCACCCGCACCGGCGCGGCGATCCGCCTCGACCAGCTCGACGTGCTGTCGCGCGCGAGCGAGCTGCGGCATCCGATCCTCATCCTCCACAGCGACGACGACGGCTACGTCCCCTCGGACGCCTCGCACGACCTCGTCGTCGCCCGCCCCGATCTCGTCCAGATGCAGGTGTTCGAGGTCGCGCGGCACACGAAGCTGTGGAACTACGACCAGGAGCGATGGAGCGACAGCATCCGCTCGTGGCTCGCAGCGCAGGGCCTCCTGCCTGACTGAGGAGTGCGCGCGGGTCAGGCGGCCGCTTTGGCGCGCACCTGCCGCTGCGCGCGCAGCAGCATGCCCGTCATGCCCGAGATCCGCAGCGGCGACACGACGCGGGTGAGCCCCAGCGTCTGGGGATAGTCGCCCGGCACCGCGAGGACCTCGCCGGCTGTCAGCCCGGTGAGGCCCTGGGCCAGGATGCTGGCGAAGCCGCGCGTCGTCGGCGCCTCGGGCGGCGCCGTCGCGTGCATGGCCACGGTGCCGTCGCCGTCGACGTCCACGACGATGAAGACGGGGGACTGGCACTCGACGACGCGCTCGTAGAGCTCGGGGTGGCCTTCGTACTCCGCCGGCACGGCGGGCAGCTCGTACGAGTACTCCAGGAGCAGCTGCAGCCGGTCGGCTTCGGGCAGCTCCAGGAACTCGTCGCGGATCTCGGCGAGGCGCTCGGGCAGGGCGGTGTCGGTCATCCCCGCCATCATCCCACGCCCGAATGGCGAGGGACCCGGCCGGTCACCGGCGGGGGGCGTCGCCGGGCTCGGCTCCCGCGACGATCGGCACACGCACCGCGCTGCCCCACTCCGTCCAGGACCCGTCGTAGTTGCGCACGTCGTCGAAGCCCAGGAGATGCCTGAGCACGAACCAGGTGTGGCTGGACCGCTCGCCGATCCGGCAGTAGGCGACGATCGCATCGTCGTCTTTCAGCCCGACCTCGCCCCGGTAGATCGCGTCGAGCTCGGCGCGGCTCTTGAAGCCGCCGTCCTCGGCGACGGCGCGTCCCCACGGGACGCTCCTCGCCGTGGGGATGTGCCCGGCGCGCAGGGCGCTCTCCTCGGGGTAGGCCGGGGCAGTGGTGCGCGAGCCGTCGTACTCCTCAGGGGAGCGCACATCGATGAGCGGACCGCTGCCGAGGTGTGCGAGGACGTCCTCCTTGTATGCGCGCAGCACCGAGTCGTCGCGCTCGACGACCGGGTAGCGCGTGGGCGCGGGCTTGGGCACCTCGGTCGTCATCGGGCGGCCCTCGGCGATCCACTTGTCACGGCCGCCGTCGAGGAGCCGGACGTCCTCGTGCCCGAAGAGGGAGAAGACCCACAGCGCGTAGGCTGCCCACCAGTTGTTCTTGTCCCCGTAGATCACCACCGTGTCATCGCGGGAGATCCCCTTGCGGCCGAGCAGCGCGGCGAAACCCTCGCCGTCGACGTAGTCGCGCACCACGGGGTCGTTGAGCTCGGTGTGCCAGTCCACCTTGACGGCACCGGGGATGTGCCCCGTCTCGTACAGCAGCACGTCCTCGTCGGATTCGACGACGACGAGCCCCGGCCGGCCCAGCCGGGCCTCGAGCCACTCGCCGGTGACGAGCCGTCCGGGCTGGGCGTACTCGGCGAACTTCTCGGACGAGGTGTCGGTCTCGACGGGCATGGCGTCTCCTGATGTCGGCGGGGTGCGGGCACGCGTCGGCGCCCGCGGGCGGCGGTTAGGGTTGAACCGTCGCCTTCGACCCTAGATTCCCGGGCGGGCGAGCACAGCCCTGCTGTAACGCGCCGTCCACTTCCACCGAGGATCCGCATGACCGTCTCCGCCACCCGCTCCGGCGTCGTCCACCTCGCAGAGCGGACCCCGCAGCTCGCCGGTGCCGAGATGGTCGCCGCCCTCGTGCCGCCGCCGCAGTTCGCCGACGCGACTTTCGACACCTACCGGGCCGATCCCGCATATCCCTCGCAGCAGGAGGCGAAGGACCTGCTCCTGGCGTTCACCGGAACCGCGGCACCCGTCAAGGGCGGGCTCTTCCGTCGCGCGAAGCGGCCGGAGGTCAAGCCGGGCGTGTACCTCGACGGCGGCTTCGGCGTGGGCAAGACCCACCTCCTGGCCGCGGTGTACCACGCGCTGCCCGCGCGGCGGAAGTACTTCGGGTCGTTCATCGAGTACACGGCGCTCGTGGGCGCGCTCGGCTACCAGAACACCGTCGAGCTGTTCCGCGGCTCGGATCTGCTGTGCATCGACGAGTTCGAGCTGGACGACCCCGGTGACACGATGGTGATGACCCGGCTGCTGGGCGAGCTCGTCGCCTCCGGGACGCGTCTGGCGGCGACATCCAACACCCCTCCCAACGCGCTCGGGGAGGGGCGGTTCGCCGCGCAGGACTTCCTGCGCGAGATCCACGCCATGGCGGCGAGCTTCCATACGGTGCGCATCGACGGGACGGACTACCGTCACCGCGCCGTCGACGGCCACGCGATGGTGCTCGAGCGCCCGCAGTACGACGCGGCGATCGCGGATGCCGCGGCCACGAGCCTCGTCTCCGACGATGCGTTCGACGACCTCGTAAGCCACCTCGCCCGCGTGCACCCGTCTCGCTACATCCGCCTGATCGAGGGGCTCTCGATGGTCGGACTGCGCGACGTCGAACCCTTCACGGACCAGTCCGCGGCGCTGCGCTTCGTCGCCTTCATCGACCGCGTGTACGACGCGCAGCTGCCGATCCGGGCGACGGGGACGTCGCTGGACCTCGTCTTCCCGGAGGAGATGCTCGCCGGGGGGTACCGCAAGAAGTATCTCCGGGCGATCTCCCGCCTGGTCGCGTCGACCCTCGCCTGATTCCCGGCGGGTCCTCGGAGCCCCGAAACACGATGTTTACGTGCGGGGCGGCTCCGTAACGAAGGAGAAACACGGGTCGTCCCGCTGCCGAAACGGACGGTCGACACACTGAGGGAACCCGACGCTTTCAGCTGCGTCCCCCGCAGAGAGGTTCTCCACCGAGATGGATCAAGGCAACACCGCATTCATGCTCATAGCGGCCGCGCTCGTCTTGTTGATGACGCCCGGTCTCGCGTTCTTCTACGGCGGCCTGGTGAAGGCCAAGAGCGTCATCAGCATGATGATGCTCAGCTTCGGCGCACTCGGCCTCATCGGCGTGCTGTGGGTCGTCTACGGCTACGCCATCGCCTTCCCCGGCGCTGAGGGCCTCGTCGCCCCGTGGTCGATCGACTGGTCGGCCATCGGACTGACCAGCCTCCTCGAGGTGCCGGAGGGCGCGGCATACCCGCCGCTGGCCTTCGTCGCGTTCCAGGCCACCTTCGCGATCCTCACGGTCGCTCTGGTGTCGGGCGCCATCGCCGACCGCGCCAAGTTCGGATCGTGGATGATCTTCGCGGCCATCTGGGCCACGATCGTCTACTTCCCGGTCGCCAGCTGGGTGTTCAACTTCGGCCTCGCCGAGGATGGGAGCTTCGCCTACGGCGGCTGGATCACCTACGGCATGCAGGAGTGGTTCGGAGTCGGCGCGATCGACTTCGCGGGCGGCACGGCCGTCCACATCAACGCCGGCGCGGCCGCTCTCGCGCTCGCCCTGGTGCTCGGCAAGCGCGTCGGCTTCCAGAAGGGCGTCCACGTCCCGCACAACCCGCCGTTCGTGCTCCTGGGCGCCGGCCTGCTGTGGTTCGGCTGGTTCGGCTTCAACGCCGGCTCGGAGCTCGCCGCCGACGGCACCGCGGCCCTCGCGTTCGTCAACACGATCGCCGCCCCCGCCGCGGCCCTCCTGGCCTGGCTCGTGGTCGAGAAGCTGAAGGACGGCAAGCCCACCTCGGTCGGTGCCGCCTCCGGCGCCGTCGCGGGTCTGGTCGCCATCACCCCGGCGTGCGCGTCGGTGACCCCGATCTGGGCGATCGTGCTCGGCCTCGTCGCCGGCGCCGTCTGCGCCCTCGCGATCGAGCTCAAGTACAAGTGGGGCTTCGACGACTCGCTCGACGTCGTGGGCATCCACCTCGTCGGCGGCCTCATCGGAACGCTGTACCTCGGCTTCTTCGCCAACGGCACCGGCCTCATCTACAGCGGCTCGTTCACGCAGCTGCTCGTGCAGGCCATCGCCGCGATCGCCGTCCTCGTGTACTCGTTCGCCCTGGCCTTCGGCATCGGCCTGGTCATCGAGAAGACGATCGGCTTCCGCGTCAAGAACGAGGACGAGGTCGCCGGCATCGACACCGTCGTGCACGGCGAAGAGGGATACGTCCTGGAGGGCACTCGCGCCTGACGCTCTTCGCACAGCGCCGAAGGGGCGCCGCGGTCTCCCCCCGACCGCGGCGCCCCTTCGGCGCGCCGGGGCGGCCCGACGCGCCTCGTAGGATGACGCGTGTGACACAGCGAAGAGGTCTGCTCGGCGTCCTGAGCGGCATTCTGCGGCCGCGGCGGTCCGCAGCGCCGGCGGTCCCCGCCGCGTCGCACGCCGGCGCGACCGCCACGATCGAGGTGCCGCCACCGGGCCGGAGCGCGCTGCGGATCGCGTACGCCCCCGACCGCGACGGCGAGCCGGACGCCGGAGAGGTCGTCTGGACCTGGGTGCCGTACGTCGAGAACGACGGGCGTGGCAAGGACCGTCCCGTGCTCGTCATCGGAAGGCAGGATTCCGAACGCGTCTACGCCGTCAAGCTCACCAGCAAGGCCCACGACGGCGACCGCGACTTCCTCCCCCTGGGCGCGGGGGAGTGGGACGCGCGCGGCAGGCCGTCGTGGGTCGACATCGACCAGATCTACAGCGTGCATCGCGAGGGACTGCGGCGTGAGGCATCCGCCCTCGATCTCGAGCGCTTCATGCGGGTCGCCGACGCGCTCCACCGCCGCTACGGCTGGGCGATTGACGACTGACCGGATGCAGAAGAGGCCGGCCACTGACGTGGCCGGCCTCATTCGTCGTGGTGGGCGATACCAGACTCGAACTGATGACCTCTTCCGTGTGAAGGAAGCGCGCTACCAACTGCGCCAATCGCCCGTACCCCGAGGGGGACGAGTAACGATCCTACCGGATGGCGAAGCGCGCCTCGAACCACATCCGTGTGACACGCGCGGGGTCCGTCCGGTTTTGCATGACGGCGAGGATCGGCTAAAGTCGTTCAAGTGCCCGGGGTGCGAATCCCGGAAGCGAAATGCGGATGTAGCGCAGTTGGTAGCGCATCACCTTGCCAAGGTGAGGGTCGCGAGTTCGAGTCTCGTCATCCGCTCGAGTGCAGGGATCCCCTCCAGGGATCACGGCACGTGGGGTCAAACCACACGCGGTGGCGTGGCCGAGCGGCTAGGCACCGGCCTGCAAAGCCGTTTACACGGGTTCGAATCCCGTCGCCACCTCCACTCCCGGTCCCGACCGGAGTTCGACTCGGGCGATTGGCGCAGCGGTAGCGCGCTTCCCTGACACGGAAGAGGTCACTGGTTCGATCCCAGTATCGCCCACCACTGGAAACCCCCGGATCCCCGGGGGTTTCTTCGTTCCTCGCCATGCCGGCCGTGCTCGATCGGTCAGTTGTACCGGTCCAGCTCAGCGGTGAGGACCGGGTAGACATCGCGCGCGGCATCCGTCCCGATGAAGCAGTCCATGTGGGCGTAGCCGGGGATCACGTGCCGCGTGTAGTACCCGTCGCCGTTGACCTCCCGCAGGTGCTCGTACGTGATCCGGCTGCCCTCCGGCAGGAAGAGGCGATTGGCCTCGCCGTGGACGAACGCGATCGGGACGCGCAGGCCGGAGACGTCGTCGAGGTAGTCGTGCTCGCCGTCCATGCTCACGGCATGGTCCTCGCGGAGGATCTTCGTGATGTGGGTGAGCGCCGTCAGATTGGCCACCCCGAACGCCTCATGCAGGTGATCGTGCGTCGCCTCGTTGAGGCGGTCGTGGTCGTAGACCTCGCCGTAGATGAACATCACCCGGCGGCAGAACGGCCTGTCGCACGGCTCCTCGCCCGCGGGATACAGCGCCAGGGCACGGTCGTAGAGCGACTCGGCCCACGACGGATCGTCGGCGGGCTCGGTGGTCAGCGTGTCGACGCCGAGCGCCTGGAGGACGTTGCCCGTGTAGATGCCGGCGCGGAACTCGTTGAGCGCGCCCGCGCGCGGGTGGAGCGTCACCTGCGAGGCCACCGCCGACCGCACGCCGCGCAGGCCCAGCCCGAGCGACATCAGCAGGGTGAGCGATCCGACGCAGTGCGCGACGATCTGCACCGACTCGGCGCCGCTGACGTCTCGGACCTTCTGCACGGCGGCCGGGTAGTCGAACCGCGCGATGTCGTCCAGCGTGAACTGCGAGCTCGCCGACGCCAGGGCGGGGCTCGCGCGATAGTCCAGCACCCACACGTCGTAGCCGCGCTCGTAGAGGTGCTCGGGGAGGTTGGTCTCGGTCGTGTCGAGCGTGTAGGCCAGCGCCGACGTCCCGAAGCCGGGGGAGAGCACGACAGGTCCCCTGCGCCCGCCCCGGAACCGCGTGAGCCGCAGCGCCACGCCGTCGGCCGCGTCGAACCCGTGGATCACCGGCTCACCGCAGCGGAGCCTCCGCCTGATCCGATCGCCGGTCGCCGCCGGCAGGACATCGCCCTCGCTCATGTCGACCCCCAGTGGTCGCGGTGCGCGTGTCGCCGCACGCCGGGCGGCTTCCGCACCGCATGCGACGACGCCGTCAGCCTATTGCCCGCAGCGCGGCCCCGCCACGAGCTCGTCCACATCGGCCGCCGTCCGGCGGGCACGGGCGCCGCCGTCGGCTGACTAGACTCGGAGCGTGGAACTCGTCTGGTCGGCCGCCGCTGCGGCACTCGAGACCGACACGCGAACGCTCGGCGCCTGAGCGGGCGGGGCGTGTCGTGCGCCCGAAGCTGAGTAGCCTTGATCCGAGCCATTCCCTGGAGAGTTTCCGTGACTGACGCTGTGTCCTATCCCGCCGACGGCTTCGCCCTGTTCCCCGATCGCTCCGTGGTCGCCCTCCGCGTCAACGGTGAGCTGAAAGACCTCGCGACGGTGGTGGAGCAGGCGGATGCCGTGGAGCCCGTCACCATCGACAGCCCCGACGGCCTGGCGATCCTGCGCCATTCGACGGCCCACGTCCTCGCGCAGGCCGTCCAGCGCATCCACCCGCAGGCGAACCTCGGCATCGGCCCGCCGGTGACCGACGGCTTCTACTACGACTTCGGCGTCGAGCATCCCTTCACCCCCGAGGACATCAAGGCCATCGACAAGGAGATGCAGCGCATCGTCCGCGAGGGCCAGCGCTTCGTGCGCCGTGTCGTGACCGAGGAGGAGGCGCGCGTCGAGCTCGTCGACGAGCCGTTCAAGCTCGAGCTCATCGACCTGAAGGGCGGCGGCGCCGCCGACAAGGCCGAGGGCGCCTCCGTCGAGGTCGGCGCGGGCGAGCTGACGATCTACGACAACGTCGACCGCGACGGCCAGACCGTGTGGAAGGACCTCTGCCGCGGACCGCATCTGCCCAACACCCGCATGATCGGCAACGGGTGGGCGCTCCAGCGGATCGCGGGTGCATACTGGCGCGGCAGCGAGAAGAACCCCCAGCTGCAGCGCATCTACGGCACCGCCTGGCCGACCAAGGACGAGCTGCGCGCCTACCAGACGCGCCTCGAGGAGGCCGCGAAGCGCGACCACCGCAAGCTCGGCAAGGAGCTGGACCTGTTCTCGTTCCCGGACGAGATCGGATCGGGCCTGTCGGTCTGGCACCCGCGCGGCGGCGTGGTGCGCGGCGAGATGGAGCAGCACGCGCGCCGGCGCCACATCGAGGGCGGCTACACCTACGTCTACACGCCCCACATCTCCAAGCAGGACCTGTTCCTGCAGTCCAACCACCTCGTCACCTACAAGGAGGGGATGTTCCCGCCCATCCACCTCGACGAGGAGCGCGACGAGCAGGGCGAGATCACCAAGCACGGCCAGGACTACTACCTGAAGCCGATGAACTGCCCGATGCACATCCTCATCTACAAGGAGCGCGCGCGCAGCTATCGCGACCTGCCCATGCGGCTGGCCGAGAACGGCACGGTGTACCGCAACGAGCTCTCGGGCGCGCTGCACGGCCTCACCCGGGTGCGCGGCTTCACCCAGGACGACTCGCACCTGTTCGTCACTCCGGAGCAGCTGGAGGAGGAGGCGACCCGCGTCCTGGAGTTCGTCATCTCGATGCTCCGCGACTTCGGCCTCGAGGACTTCGAGCTCGAGCTGTCGATGCGCGACGACGAGAAGGAGAAGTGGATCGGCTCGGACGAGTTCTGGGAGCACTCGACCGACGCGCTTCGCAACGTCGCCCTCGCGAGCGGCCTGAAGCTCACCGAGGTCCCGGGCGAGGCGGCCTTCTACGGTCCGAAGATCGACCTCAAGACGCGTGACGCGATCGGCCGCACCTGGCAGCTGTCCACCGTCCAGGTCGACCCGAACCTGCCGGAGCGGTTCGAGCTGGAGTACACCGATCGCGACGGCCAGAAGAAGCGGCCGATCATGATCCACCGGGCGCTCTTCGGCTCGATCGAGCGGTTCTTCGCGATCCTGCTCGAGCACTACGCCGGCGCGTTCCCGGTGTGGCTCGCGCCCGTGCAGGTGGTCGGCATCCCCGTCGCCGAGGACTTCGCCGACTACCTCGGCGACGTCATCGCGCAGCTGAGGGCAGCGGGAGTGCGCGCCGAGCTCGACCACTCCGACGACCGCATGCAGAAGAAGATCCGCACCCACACCACCCAGAAGGTGCCGCTGCAGCTGATCGCGGGCGCGCAGGACCAGTCCGCCGGCACCGTGTCGTTCCGCTTCCGCGACGGCTCGCAGGAGAACGGCGTGCCGATCGCCGACGCCGTCCGCCGCGTCCGCGACGCGATCGCCTCGCATGCCCTGGTGAACACGGCGGAGGACTTTTCGTGACGGACGTCGGCGAGCCCGGTCCGGGGACTCCGGGAACGGATGCCCCGGACCCGGTGCTCGTCGACGCCGCGACGCTCCCGGGGGTGCCCGACCAGTTCCAGCGGCTGTGGACCCCGCACCGCATGGCGTACATCCAGGCAGGTCCCGAGGTGCTGCGGCAGGAGTGCCCGTTCTGCGAGGCGCCCCGCCGGTCCGACGAGGACGGCCTCATCGTCTTCCGCGGGAGGACGGCGTACGCGCTGCTGAACCTCTTCCCGTACAACTCGGGCCATCTGCTGATCTGCCCGTATCGCCATATCGCGACCTACGACCAGGCGACGGACGAGGAGGTCGCCGAGATCGGCCTCCTGACCCAGCAGGGCATGCGCGTGCTCCGTCAGGTGTCGCGCTGCGACGGCTTCAACATCGGCATGAACCAGGGGCACGTCGCCGGCGCGGGCGTGGACGAGCACCTGCACCAGCACATCGTGCCCCGCTGGGCCGCGGACGCGAACTTCTTCCCGATCATCGCGAAGACCAAGGCGCTGCCCCAGCTGCTGGGCGACGTGCGCCGCGCGGTGGCCGACGCCTGGAGCGCCTGACCGGAGTCGATGCGATCAGCAGACCCGCGTGACCTCGAACTGCAGACGCGGGTGGGCGTAGGCCTCCTGCGACTCGACGAGCTGCAGCTCGCGCTCGCCCGACGCGTGCGTGCGCTCGAGGAGGTCGAACACGCTCGATGTGGTGCGGGCGAGCGCATCGGCCGCGTCGCCGGTGCGGCGGTAGTGCGCGGTGAAGAGGGCGGCCGTGACGTCGCCCGATCCGTTCGCCTTCATCGGGATGTGGGGCGTCTGCACGATCCAGGCGCCGTCATCGGTCACGGCGAGCATCTCGATCGTCCCCTCCGGGCGATCGGGCCGTTCGACGCTCGTGACCAGCACCGTTCCGGGGCCCATCGCCCGGGCGAGGTCTGCCGAGGCGAGCGTCGATGCGAGGTCGGCGGGCTCGGTGCCGGTCAGGAAGCCGAGCTCGAACTGGTTCGGGGTGATGATGTCGGCGGCGGGGACCACGCGCTCCCGCAGCAGCACGGGGATGGCCGGCGCGACGAAGCAGCCCGACTTCGCGTTGCCCATCACCGGGTCGCACGCGTAGACGGCCTCGGGGTTGGCCTGCTTGACCCGTGCGACGGCGTCGAGGATCACGTCGGCGATGCCCTCGCCGCCCTGGTACCCCGAGAGCACGACGTCGATCTCCGGGAACGCGCCGCGCTCCTCGATGCCCGTGATGACCTCGCGCACGTCGTCCGGGCTGATGAGGGGGCCGCGCCATGCGCCGTAGCCGGTGTGATTGGAGAAGTTCACCGTGTAGACCGGCATGACCTCGACGCCGATGCGCTGGAGCGGGAAGACGGCGGCGGAGTTGCCGACATGACCGTAGGCGACCGCGGACTGGATCGAGAGGATCTTCACCGCTCGATCATGCCACTTCGCGCGTGACGAGCCGTCCACCGGCCGCTCGCACGGCGGCGGCGACGTCGGCGGCGAGCCGGTCGGCGTCGGGGTCGTCCAGATCGTGCACCGTGAGCCGCAGGCGGTGCGACGGGCCCGCCTCGGCCAGCACGAACTCGTCGCCGGGCCGGGCGAGCCACCCGCGGCGCATCAGCTGCTCCGAGACCGCCCGCGCCGGCACGGGGAGCGCGATCCACAGGTTCAGCCCGTCACCGGCGCCCGCCGGCACGCCCTGCGCCGACAGGCGCTGCACGAACGCCGCGTTGCGCGCCGCGTAGTGAGCGCCCGCGCGCTCGATGGCCGCCATGGTCGCGGCATCCTTCACCAGAGCGAGCGTGAGCCGCTGGAGCAGGTGGCTGACCCAGGTCGTGCCGGGAGTGAGCCGCATCGCGAGCCGCTCGGCCGTCTCGGGATCGGATGCCGTCACCGCCAGGCACATGTCGGGACCCAGGAACTTCGACACCGACCTGACCAGCGCCCACCGTCGGTGGCCCGCCGCGACGAGGGAGTGGAACGGCTGCCGCGACAGCAGCGAGAAGTGGTCGTCCTCGATGACGAGGACGTACGGGTGGTCGCGCAGCACCGCCCGCAGCTGCTCGGCGCGACGCTTCGAGAGACTCGCCCCGGTGGGGTTCTGCGCCCGCGGCGTGTGGACGACGGCGCGGACGCCCTGGTCGAGCGCCGCCCGCAGTCCCTCGACCGTCATGCCCTCGTCGTCGACGGGGACCGGGACGGCGCGGTACCCGCCGATGCGGACGGTGTGGATGCTGGTGAGGAAGCAGGGGTCCTCGAGCGCCACGGCGTCGTCCCGCGTGAGCGCCTGGGCGAGCAGGCGCTCGACGGCGTCGGCCGCGCCGCTGGTGATCGTCAGCCGCATGTCCGCGGCGGGTGCCAGGTCCTGCCGCATCCACTCCCGCGCCCATTCCTCCAGGGCGGGGTCGATCACCGGCTCGCCGTACAGGACGGGCCGCCCGGCCACGCTCGCCAATGCGGACGACGGGTCGGGGATCAGGTCGGGGTCGGGGTTGCCCGTGCCGACGTCGCGCAGCACGCTGCCGGCGGCGAAGCCCTCCTGGGCGACGGGGGCGGGGTCGGCCACGCGCGTGCCGCCGCGGCCGCGCGTCACGATGACGCCGGCCTGCGTGAGCTGGCGATAGGCAGCGACGACCGTGTTGCGGTTGACCCCCAGCCCGTCTGCCAGGGCGCGGACGGGCGGGATCGCCTGCCCGGGGCGAAGGTCGCCGCGCTCGATCAGGGCACGCAGGCTGTCGGCGATCTCGGACGCCGACCTGCCGCGGATGTCCAGGTCCATTGCGCATCCCCCTTCAGCGGCCGTCTTCGGATGAGTGTAGGGCCCAGCTCATGCTATCTTTTGGCCTAGGCCAATACCCGCATTTGTCCTCACCGCTGCGCGCACCGCGCCGAACGAAGGGAACGCTCGTGACCACTGCCGACACGGGAACCGACCGCGTCAAGCGCGGACTCGCCGAGATGCTCAAGGGCGGCGTCATCATGGACGTCGTCACTGCCGAACAGGCGAAGATCGCCGAGGACGCGGGCGCCGTCGCGGTCATGGCGCTCGAGCGCGTGCCGGCCGACATCCGCGCGCAGGGGGGCGTCGCCCGCATGAGCGACCCCGACCTCATCGACGACATCATCGCGTCGGTCTCGATCCCGGTGATGGCCAAGGCCCGCATCGGCCACTTCGTCGAGGCGCAGGTGCTGCAGGAGCTCGGCGTGGACTACATCGACGAGTCCGAGGTGCTCTCGCCCGCCGACTACGTCAACCACATCGACAAGTGGAAGTTCACCGTCCCGTTCGTGTGCGGCGCGACCAACCTCGGCGAGGCGCTGCGCCGCATCAACGAGGGTGCGGCGATGATCCGCTCCAAGGGCGAGGCCGGCACCGGAGACGTGTCGGAGGCGACCAAGCACATCCGCAAGATCAGCTCGGAGATCAACGTCCTGCGGTCGATGACCAAGGACGAGCTGTACGTCGCGGCCAAGGAGCTCCAGGCGCCGTACGAGCTGGTCGCCGAGATCGCCGAGACGGGCAAGCTCCCCGTCGTCCTCTTCGTCGCCGGGGGCGTCGCCACGCCCGCCGACGCGGCGATGATGATGCAGCTGGGCGCCGACGGCGTCTTCGTCGGCTCGGGGATCTTCAAGTCGGGGAACCCCGCCGAGCGCGCGGCGGCGATCGTGAAGGCCACCACCTTCTACGACGACCCCACGGTGATCGCCGACGTGTCCCGCGGACTCGGCGAGGCGATGGTGGGCATCAACGTCGCCGACCTCGCCGCGCCGCATCGGCTCGCCGAGCGCGGCTGGTGACGAGGCCGCGACCCCGGGTCGGCGTCCTCGCGCTGCAGGGCGACGTCCGTGAGCACGTGCGCGTGCTCTCGGACCTCGGGGCCGAGGTCGCGACGGTCCGACGCCCCGAGGAGCTCGCCCAGGTGGACGGCCTCGTCCTCCCGGGCGGCGAGTCGAGCGTCATCGACAAGCTCGCCCGCGCGTTCGGGATGCGCGACCCGGTGCGCGCCGCGATCGCGGAGGGGATGCCCGTCTACGGGACCTGCGCCGGCCTGATCCTCCTCGCCGACCGGATCACGGACGGGATCGAGGGTCAGCAGACCTTCGGCGGCCTCGACGTGACGGTGCGCCGCAACGCCTTCGGCAGCCAGGTGGACTCGTTCGAGGTGGATCTGGACGTCCCCGTGCTCGGCCGCCCCCCGGTGCACGCGGTGTTCATCCGCGCGCCGCTCGTGGAGCAGGCGGGGGAGGGCGTGGAGCGCCTGGCCGCGCTCGCCGACGGACGCGTGGTGGCCGTCCGCCAGGGAGCGCTCCTGGGCACGTCCTTCCACCCGGAGGTCGGCGGGGAGCAGCGGTTCCACGCGCTGTTCCTCGACATGGTCCGCGAGCGCGTCGGCTGACCGGCCGGATCCGCCTCCCGGGGTAGATTCTGATCCATGACGATCAACGACTGGTGGCGCGAGCACCCGGAGGAGCGCTACTGGATGATCGCCCCGTCGCGCGGCGTCGTCGGCGACGCGCTGACGGCTCCGAAGGCGGCCGACGACCGCCGCTTCGAGTGGTCCCACGAGCTCGTCGGGTTCACCGAGCCCGGTGACACGCTCTTCGTGTGGGATCGCACGCTGCCGGTTCCCGGCATCGCCGCGTGGGGTCGCGTGCTCGGCCCGCTCGGCGAGGAGACCCGCTCACGGCGCGGCGACGAGCTGCGCCACTGGCGCATGCCCATCAGCGACACGCTGCGCCTCGCCTCGCCGATCACCCTTCCCCGCCTGCGGCGCGTGGGCGCCGAGATCGTCGCCGTCCGCGATCGGGTCGAGCAGCTGACCGAGGGTCCGGTGTACTTCCCGTTCATCGGCTCGGCGGACAGGCTCGCCCCAGCCCCCGCCTATCTCACGAAGGTGCCGCGAGACCTCGTGGCGCTGCTGTCGTCGCGCTTCGGGTTCGAGTTCGCCCTGTGACGCGGGGATAAACTAGTCCGTCGTGGCGCCGCGATCGAAGCGCCGGCCGCCGACGAGCGTGATTCAGGAGGACCATGTCCGGGCATTCCAAGTGGGCGACGACCAAGCACAAGAAGGCGGTCATCGACGCGCGCCGTGCGAAGTCGTGGGCCAAGCTCATCAAGAACATCGAGGTCGCCGCGAAGCTCGGCGGTCCCGACCTGGCGGGCAACCCGACCCTGTTCGACGCCGTGCTGAAGGCGAAGAAGACGTCGGTCCCCAAGGACAACATCGACCGCGCCATCAAGCGCGGCGCCGGCATCGGCGGGGAGTCGGTCGAGTACTCCTCGATCATGTACGAGGGGTACGGCCCCTCCGGCGTCGCCCTCCTGATCGAGTGCCTCACCGACAACAAGAACCGCGCGGCCGCCGAGGTGCGCACCGCGCTCACCCGCAACGGGGGCACGCTCGCCGACCCGGGCAGCGTCGCGTACAACTTCACCCGCAAGGGCGTGATCGTCGTCGGCGGCGAGTCGACCACCGAGGACGACGTCATGATGGCGGTCCTGGAGGCCGGCGCGGAGGAGGTCGAGCCCCACGCCCAGGGCTTCGAGGTCATCACCGAGGCATCCGACCTCGTCACGGTGCGCACCGCGCTGCAGGAGGCGGGCATCGACTACGAGTCGGCCGACGTCGAGTTCGTCCCCAATCTCAAGGTCGAGGTGGACGCCGAGACGGCGCGCAAGGTCTTCCGCCTCATCGACGCCCTCGAGGACAGCGACGACGTGCAGAACGTCTACAGCAACTTCGACCTCACGCCCGAGGTGCAGGCGGAGCTCGAGGACGACGAGGACTGACGATCGCTCCGGATGCCCCGCCCAGGCGCGCCTGGGCGGGGCATCCGTCCGCCTGGCCTAACGTGGGGGAGTGGCGTCCTCCCGTGGTCCTCTGCGCGTGCTCGGCATCGACCCGGGCCTCACGCGCTGCGGCGTCGGCGTCGTCGACGTGCGTCCCGACCGCTCCGCGACGCTCGTGCACGTCGGCGTCGTGCGGTCCGACCCGAGCGCCCCGATCGAGGAGCGGCTCGCACTGATCGCGACGGGTCTGCGTGCGGTGCTCGACGCGCACGAGCCCCACGTCGTCGCGGTGGAGCGCGTGTTCGCACAGCACAACCGCGCCACGGTGATGGGCACCGCGCAGGCGAGCGGCATCGCGCTCCTGGTCGCCGGGGAACGCGGACTCGCGGCGGCGACGCACACGCCGTCGGAGGTCAAGGCGGCGATCACCGGGTACGGGAACGCCGACAAGCGGCAGGTGCAGACCATGGTGGCGCGCGTGCTGCGGCTCGACGAGCTGCCGAGACCCGCCGACGCCGCCGACGCGCTCGCCCTCGCGCTCTGCCACGCGTGGCGCGGAGCCCCCGCGACCGGGTCGCCCTCCGAGCCCCTCACACCGGCGCAGCGCGCATGGGCCGATGCCGAGCGTCTCGCCCGGAAGTGAGCGGTGCGCCGCAGAGCGTGTCGCTCGAACAAACGTGCGAACCGCACCGTAGGCTCGGAGCATGATCTCCTCAGTCCGCGGCACGGCCGTGCACGTCGACGCGGACGCGGTCGTCGTCGAAGTCGGCGGAGTCGGCCTCCACGTGGCCGTGACGCCGCAGGTGGCACGCATGACGCAGGTCGGCGACACCCTCACGCTGCACACGTCGCTGATCGTCCGCGAGGACGCGCTGTCGCTGTTCGGGTTCGAGTCCCGCGAAGAGCTGGGCGTGTTCGGGCTTCTGCTGGGCGTCACGGGCGTCGGACCGAAGTCGGCGCTCGGGGTGCTGTCCACCCTGACCGTCCCGCAGATCGCCGACGCGGTCGCCGCCGACGACGACGCGCCGTTCCGCCGCGTGTCGGGGATCGGCCCCAAGACCGCGAAGCTCATCGTGGTGCAGCTGGCGGGGAAGATCGCCGTCACCAGGCCCGCCGGCCCCGCCGGCGGCGCAGGCGCCGCCGCGGCGATCCCGGCGCAGGTCGTGCAGGCGCTCGTCGGGCTGGGGTGGTCTGAGCGCGTGGCAGCCGAAGCGGTGGACCTCGTCGCCGCCGACGCCTCCGACAGGGACCGCTCCTCGGTCCCCGCCCTGCTGCGACTGACCCTGGCGACCCTCGGGCCCGCGCGGAAGGAGCCGGTCGGTGGCTGAGGTGCGCGAGGCGACCGAGCCGGTCGACGAGGCCGAGCTCGCGATCGAGGGCGCGCTGCGCCCCGGCTCGCTCGCCGAATTCGTCGGACAGCAGAAGGTGCGCGGTCAGATGCAGCTGCTGCTGGACGCCGCGCGCATCCAGCAGCGCCCCGCCGACCACATCCTGCTCTCCGGACCCCCGGGCCTCGGCAAGACGACGCTCGCGATGATCGTCGCGCACGAGAGCGAACGGCCGCTGCGGCTGTCCAGCGGTCCGGCGATCCAGCACGCCGGCGACCTGGCGGCGCTGCTGTCGAGCCTGACGCCGGGAGAGGTGCTCTTCATCGACGAGGTGCACCGCATGGCGCGCTCGGCGGAGGAGATGCTGTACCTCGCGATGGAGGACTTCCGCATCGACATCATGGTCGGCAAGGGCGCCGGTGCGACCAGCATCCCGCTCGACCTCGCCCCCTTCACGCTGGTCGGCGCGACGACGCGGTCGGGGCTGCTGCCCAATCCGCTGCGCGACCGCTTCGGATTCACCGCGCATCTGGAGTACTACGAGCCGGAAGAGCTCGAGCGCGTCATCGAGCGCTCGGCGGCCATGCTCGGCGTCTCGCTGCCGCCGGCGGCCCGCGCCGAGATCGCCCGCCGGTCCCGGGGGACGCCGCGCATCGCCAACCGCCTGCTGCGTCGCGTGCGCGACTACCTCGTGGTGCACGGCAACCGTCGCGGCGCCGACATCGCCACCGTCGACGCCGCTCTGGACCTCTACGACGTCGACGCCATCGGGCTGGACCGCCTGGACCGCGCCGTCCTCGACGCGCTCGTGCGGCGGTTCCGCGGCGGTCCCGTGGGCCTGGGCACCCTCTCCGTCGCGGTGGGCGAGGAGCCCGACACGATCGAGTCGGTGGTGGAGCCGTACCTGGTCCGCATCGGCTTCATGGGCCGCACACCGCGCGGACGCATCGCGATGCCGGAGGCGTATGCCCACCTGGGGGTGCCCCTCGCAGACTCGGCGCTCCGATTCGATGACCTATAATCGCTGGAGGCTTTCGCCCACCCCCTCCTGCAAGGCAGTGCCGCCGCTGGCGCGCACGCCTTAACCGAAAGGTGCTCCCGCCTCCATGGACCTCGCTACGTTCCTGAGCAATTACGGCCTCATCATCCTGCTGGTCGGACTCCTCGTCTTCATGTTCTGGAGCTCGCGCCGCCGGATGCAGAAGCAGAAGCTGGAGCAGGAGGAGAAGGCCCGCCAGACCGTCCCCGGCGCTGAGGTGCTCCTGCAGGGCGGCCTGTACGGCACGATCGTCTCGTACGACGCCGACAACCTCGACCAGCCCGCCATCGTCGAGCTGGCCCCGGGCGTGCAGATCAAGGTGCACAGCCAGGCGATCCTGCGCATCGTGAACCCCACCGTCGGCGCCGTCAGCGAGGACGAGTACCTCGCGGCCGAGGAGAGCCACGCCGAGTACGCCGAGGGCGTCGCCAACGGCGACATCAGCTCGATCAGCGACGACCAGGCCGCCACCGGCAACACGAAGGCCGACCCCGACACCGAGCCCGGCACCAAGTCGCAGGGCTGACGCCCCTCCTCCGCCCGTTCGGGCATCCCAAGAAAGCAGAGACGTGGCGACATCCACTCCCGTCCGGCATGCGTGGCGCGCGCTGACCGGCCTCCTCGCCATCACGGCCCTCCTGTTCGGCATCAACGCCCTGGGCGTGTACGTGTTCGGCCAGAGCTCGTGGACCCCCGCTCTCGCCCTGGACCTCCAGGGCGGCACCCAGATCGTGCTCGAGGCCCAGACCGAGGACGGCGCCGACCCGTCGGCCGAGCAGATGGAGCAGGCCGTCACGATCATCCGTCAGCGCGTCGACGCCTCCGGCGTCGGCGAGGCCGAGGTGACCACGCAGGCGGGCAACCAGATCGTCGTGCAGATCCCCGGGCAGGCCGACGAGGAGACCCGCAACCGGATCGAGGCCTCGGCGCAGCTCCAGCTGCGCGCCGTGCTGTACGCAGGCGACCCCGCCACCGAGTTCGTCGGAGAGGACGGCAACGCCACGCCGTATCCGACTCCCGATCCCACGCTGCAGGCGACGCCCACGACCTCGCCGACCAACGGCAGCGACACCGCGTGGATCACGCCGGCCCTGCAGGCCGAGTTCCTCGCGTACGACTGCTCCGACCCGGCCAACGACCCGGCCAGCGCTCCGGCCGACGAGCCGCTGATCACCTGCGACGCCGACCGCACGGTCAAGTACATCCTGGGCCCGGTCGAGCTCGACGGCTCGTCGATCGACGACGCGACGTTCGGCCTGCAGCAGCAGAACGGGCTGTGGGCGGTCAACCTGCAGTTCGACGGCGAGGGCACCCAGATCTTCGGCGAGATCAGCCAGCGCCTGTACGGCGCCCAGGCGCCGCTGAACCAGTTCGCGTTCGTCCTGGACGGGTACGTGCTCTCGGCGCCCTCCATGAACGGCGTCATCACCGACGGCAAGCCGAGCATCACCGGCAGCTTCACCCAGGAGACCGCCAAGGTGCTCGCCGACCAGCTCAAGTACGGCGCGCTGCCGCTGAGCTTCACGGTCGAGAGCTCCAACTCCATCTCGGCGACGCTCGGCTCGCAGCAGCTGCAGATCGGCCTCATCGCGGGTCTCATCGGTCTCGCGCTCGTCGCGCTGTACTCGCTCATCGTCTACCGCGCGCTCGGGTTCGTCATCATCGCCTCGCTGGCGGTCATGGCCGTGCTCACCTACGTCACGCTGTGCATCCTCGCGTGGCGCATGGGCTTCCGCCTCTCGCTGGCCGGCGTCGCGGGCCTCATCGTGACGATCGGCTTCACGGCCGACTCCTTCATCGTCTACTTCGAGCGCATCCGCGACGAGCTGCGCGACGGCAAGTCGGTCACGGCGGCCGTCGAGGACGGCTGGGGACGCGCGAAGCGCACGATCTACATCTCGAAGTCGATCAACATCCTCGCCGCAGTGGTCCTCTACATCCTCGCGGACTCGACGGTGAAGGGCTTCGCCTTCACCCTCGGCCTCACCACGGCCATCGACGTCCTGATCTTCATCCTGTTCACGCACCCCGTGATGCAGCTGCTCGTGCGCACGACGTTCTTCGGGTCGGGGCATCCGCTGTCAGGGCTCGATCCGACGGCGCTGGGCGCGGTGTACCGCGGGCGCGCGCAGTTCCGCGAGCCGGTGCTCGCCGGCGGCGCCGCCGGACGCCGCACCGTCAAGGCCCGCGGCGAGGCCGTGCGCCGCCAGACGATCGCCGAGCGCAAGCAGGCCGAGCTCGCCGCGGCCGACAGCAGACCGGGCACGACCGTCAAGGAGGGAGACGACTGATGCGCTCCATGAGCCAGCTCGGCAACGACCTCTACACGGGCAAGACGTCGTTCCCCTTCGTCGGACGCCGCAACCTGTGGTTCCTCATCGCGGCGCTCCTCGTCCTCGGCTCGGTTCTCGTGCCGCTGTTCCGCCCGATCCAGTTCTCGATCGAGTTCACCGGCGGCTCGCAGTTCACCGTCAACGGCGTGCAGTCGCCGGTCGACCAGTCGCTGGCGACCGACGCCGTGCTGTCGGTGGTGCCCGAGGCGACGACGAAGGTGGTCACGATCGGAGAGGACGCCGTCCGCGTCCAGACCGATCAGATGACGGATGCCGAGAGCCGCGAGGTCTCCGACGCCCTCGCCGAGGCGTACGACGTTCCGGAGAGCGAGGTGAGCTACGCGTTCATCGGCCCCAGCTGGGGTGCCGACGTGACGCGGCAGTCGCTGTGGGGACTGGCGATCTTCCTGGCCCTGACCTTCATCATCCTCGCGCTGTACTTCCGCACGTGGAAGATGTCGGTGTCGGCGATCATCGGCCTCGTCGACGTCCTCATCATCACCATCGGCGTCTACGCGCTGTTCGGGTTCGAGATCTCGCCCGCCGCGGTGATCGGCTTCCTGACGATCCTCTCGTACGCCCTGTACGACACCACGGTCGTGTTCGACAAGATCCGGGAGAACACCAGCGAGGACGGAGAGGTGTCGGGGCGCACCTTCGGTGAGTCGGTCAACCTCGCGGTGAACCAGACGCTCGTGCGCTCCATCAACACGACCGTCGTGGCGATCCTGCCGACGGGTGCGATCCTGTTCATCGGCCTCATCTGGGCCGGCGCGCAGACGCTCACAGACCTGTCGCTGTCGATCTTCGTGGGAACGATCGTGGCCGCGTACTCGACCATCTTCGTCGCCGCGCCGCTGTACTCGCTGCTGCGTGAGAACGAGCCGGCGATCAAGACGCGCGACGCGCGCGTCGTGACGGCGCGCGAGCTGGCCGGCACCCCGGCCTGAGCGCACGACGCGCGGGCGTAGGATTGTGAGGTCCGGCGGAGGGGAGGGTTTCGAATGACCGAGACCGTTCCCCCCGCCCAGTCCTCGTCGCTTCGGCGTCTCGTGCCGCGCATCTTCTCGCGGTCGGCACGGCGCGACGACGTCGAGCAGCTCCTGCGCACGGTGCGCACGCACCACCCCAAGGGCGATCTGTCGATCGTCGAGCGCGCGTACTCGGTCGCCGAGTCCGCCCACTCCGGCCAGGCGAGGCAGAGCGGCGAGCCCTACATCACGCATCCGCTCGCGGTGGCCCAGATCCTCGCCGACCTCGGTCTCGGCCCGCGTGCGATCGCGGCGGCCCTGCTCCACGACACAGTGGAGGACACGCACTACTCGCTCGAGATGCTCACGAGCGAGTTCGGCGACGAGGTCGCGATGCTCGTGGACGGGGTCACGAAGCTCGACAAGGTCAAGTACGGCGAGAGCGCCCAGGCCGAAACCGTCCGCAAGATGATCGTCGCGATGTCCCGCGACATCCGCGTACTCCTCATCAAACTCGCCGACCGGCTGCACAACGCGCGCACCTGGGGCTTCGTCCCGCCGGAGAAAGCTCGCAAGAAGGCCACCGAGACGCTCGAGATCTACGCGCCGCTGGCTCACCGGCTCGGCATCCAGGCGATCAAGTCCGAGCTCGAGGACCTCTCGTTCGCCGTGCTGCACCCGAAGCTGTACGCCGAGATCGACAGCCTCGTCAAGCAGCGCACGCCGCAGCGCGAGCAGTACGTGCAGAACGTGATCGCCGCGGTCGACAGCGACCTCCGCGAGCTGCGCATCCGCGGCCGCGTGATGGGCCGCCCCAAGCAGCTGTACTCGGTGTACCAGAAGATGGTCGTGCGCGGTCGCGAGTTCGACGACATCTACGACCTCATCGGCATCCGTGTCCTCGTGGGCAGCGTCCGCGACTGCTACGCCGTGCTCGGTGCGATCCACGCACGCTGGACGCCGCTGTCCGGGCGCTTCAAGGACTACATCGCGACGCCGAAGTTCAACCTGTATCAGTCGCTCCACACCACGGTGATCGGCCCGGGCGGGCGCACCGTCGAGATCCAGATCCGCACGCACGAGATGCATCAGCAGGCGGAGTACGGCGTGGCCGCCCACTGGAAGTACAAGGAGCAGATGAACGGCGGCAAGACGGACGCCAAGTCCGTCGACACCGACATGGCGTGGCTCGCGCACATCTCCGACTGGCAGGCAGAGACCGCCGACCCGGGCGAGTTCCTCGACTCGCTGCGGTTCGAGATCGGCGCGAAGGAGGTCTACGTCTTCACGCCGAAGGGGCGCGTGATCGGCCTCCCGGCCGGCGCGACCCCGGTGGACTTCGCCTACGCCGTGCACACCGAGGTGGGCCACCGCACGATGGGTGCGAAGGTGAACGGCCGCCTGGTGCCGCTGGAGTCCGAGCTCAAGAGCGGTGACGTCGTCGAGGTGTTCACCTCCAAGAACCCCGACGCCGGCCCCAGCCAGGACTGGCTCGGGTTCGTCAAGAGCACCCGCGCGCGCAACAAGATCCGCGGCTGGTTCACCAAGGAGCGCCGCGAGGAGGCGATCGAGCAGGGCAAGGAGTCGATCGCCCGCGCGATGCGCCGGCAGAACCTGCCGCTGCAGCGCCTGATGAGTCAGGACTCGTTCACCGAGGTCGCCCACCAGCTGCGCTACGAGGACGTCTCCGCGCTGTATGCCGCCGTCGGCGAAGGTCACGTCTCGACGCAGTCCGTGATCGAGAAGGTGACCGCGCTCGTCGCCGCCAACGACACCACGACGGGTCCGATCGACCTGCCGGTCGTCGGTCGCTCCCGCGCGCCGCGCGGCGGGGACTCCGGCGTCCTCGTCCGCGGAGCCCCCGACATCCTCGTGAAGCTGGCCAAGTGCTGCACGCCGGTCCCCGGAGACGAGGTCGTCGGCTTCGTGACCCGCGGCAGCGGCGTCTCGGTGCATCGGACCGACTGCACGAACGTGAAGTCGCTGATGGCGGACCAGGAGCGCCTGATCGACGTCGAGTGGGCGCCGACCACCAAGAGCGTCTTCCTGGTGCAGATCCAGGTCGAGGCGCTGGACCGCTCCGGGCTGCTGAGCGATGTCACGCGCGTGCTCAGCGAGCACCACGTCAACATCCTCTCGGCCACCGTCTCGACCTCGAACGACCGGCTCGCCCTCAGCCGGTTCGTGTTCGAGATGGGCGACATCGTCCACCTCGACCGCGTGCTGAACGCGGTCCGGCGCATCGACGCGGTCTACGACGTGTACCGCGTCACGTCGTCCTGATCCGCGGCCTGGATCCGTTGGAGCACCGACAGGGCTGATCGCTTGTGGGGGAGCGTCCCGGCCTCCAGACGTGCGATCGCGAGGGGGACGAGGGCCGGAGCGGCCGCGGCGAGCAGCCGCGCCGCCCGCACGTGAGGCCCGTCGCCGAGCCGGGCGAGGTCGGCGAGCGTGCGCTCCGGCGTCGTCACCAGGACGCCGCCGACGCGCTGGAGGTCGTCGGGCGCGACGGCGAGGTCGCGGTAGACCAGCCGGCGGTCGGGGACGAGGTGCAGCCGCCGCGCCACCGCCCGCTGGACGGTGTGCCGGGCAGGCGGCAGCGGGAGCCCGCCATGGACCCACGCGGCGGTGAGGTGGGTGGCGGCGAGGGTGTCGCCGAGGATCGGGGTCAGCGACCCCGCCCGCAGCGCCGCCGTCTCGACGGCGTCGGCCGGGATGTACGCGTCACCGAGTGCGACGAGGTCGCCGTCGAGGCAGGCGGCCGTGAGCTCGGCCTCCGAGAGGCGATCGTCGGTGAAGTAGAGGAACGGCGATCCCATGGGGGAAGTGTGCCGCAGCGCGCGGCCGTCGCGGGCGCCGCATCGGCCGGGCTGTGGAGAACGCGATCGGCGTCAGTCCCTCCGGCCGTGCGTGCGTCGGCTCAGCCGCCCAGTGCCTTCAGCCACGAACGGCGGGCTTCCAGCGCCTCGGTCGCCTTCGCGATCGCGCGCTTGTCGCCCGTCGCTTTGGCCGCCTCCACCTCGTCCTCGAGCTTCTGGATCGCGTCGGTCAGCTGGCGCGTCATGTCGTTGGCGCGCGCCTTCTGCTCGGGGTCGTTCCGCTTCCAGTCGGCGTCCTCGCGGGTGCGCAGCGCGTTCTCGACGCGCCGGAGCTCGTCGTCGAGGGAGCGCTCGGTGTCGCGCGGGAAGACCCGTCCGATCTCGTCCCAGCGGCGCTGGATGCCCGTGAGGATCGACCTCGCCTTGGCGATGTCGCGCTCGTCGCCGACCGCCTTCGCCTCCTCGAGCAGACCGCGCTTGAGCTCGATCTTCTCGCGGGATGCCTCGGCGTCCGCCGCCTCGCGCTCCACGCGTGCGCCGTAGAGGGCGTCGCCGGCGGCCTTGAACCGGGCCCACAGCGCGTCGTCGACCTTCTTGCCGGCGCGGCCGGCGGTCTTCCACTCGTCAAGCAGCTCGCGGTAGGCGGGGATGCCGTCCTCGCCCTTGGACGACAGCGCCTCGGCCTTCTCGACCAGACGGCTCTTGCGGTCGCGGACGGTCTTGTGGGCCTCGTCGAGCTCGGCGTAGAACGCACGACGGTGCTTGTCGACCGTCGCACGGGCGTCGCGGAATCGCTTCCAGAGCTGCTGCGCGGTCGACTTCGGCAGGCGGGGGCCGCTCTGCTGCTGCGACTGCCACTGCTCGAACAGCGCGTTGAGGTCGGCGCTCGCCTGCTTCCACTGCACCGTCTTGGGGTCGCGCGCCGCGAGGGCCTCGGCCTTCTCGACGAGCTCCGTGCGTGCCTTGACGGCGTCGTCGACGGCCGCGCGGGCCGCCACGGCCTCGGTCTCGGACTCCGCGGCGAGGGTCTCGGTGAGAGCAGCCACGCGGGCCGCAAGGCTCGCGAGGTCGCCGACCGCCGCGGCGCCGTCGAGCTTGCCGTTGATGGTGCGGGCGGTGGCGCGCAGGTCGGATGCGGACGCGCCGCCGCGGCGGTGACGCACCTCGAGGAGCGTCACCTCGCTCGCGAGGTCGGAGTACTTGCGCTCGAAGTACGCCAGGGCCTCCTCGACGGAGCCGTCGGGATACTGGCCCACGACGCGCCACCCGGCGGCCTCGCGAACCGAGACGGTGCCGTCCTCGTCGACGCGGCCCCAGGGCTCGTCGGACGCCGGAGCGGGCGTCTCGGCGCCGGCGGCGGGCTCGGCGTCGGCGACTGCGGGCTCGGCGTCGGCGACCGCAGGCTCGGCGTCGTCCGTCGCCTCTGGGGTCTGCTCGGGCTCGGCGTCCGCGGGGGCCTCGTCGGGCAAGCCGTCGGCCGCGGCCGCGGCATCCGTCCCGTCCGCCGTGCTCTCGGCCGCCTCCGCGGTCGCGGGGTTCTCGTTCTCGCCGGTCCCGGTGTTCTCGGGGGCGTCGGTCTCGGGCTGGAAGTCTGCTGCGGCAGTCACGGGATGCACCTCATCGCGGCTCGCGCCGTCTGTAGGGAGTAGGACGGCTAAAGCCTAGTACGGCGGATGCCCCGACTCCGATGACTTCGCCGCCTCGGGGATCGACCTCGTCAGGACGTCGCGGTGGGGCTCGGCGTCGGCTCGGGCGTCGTGGTGGGCGCGGGCGTCGACGACGGGGTGGGCTCCGTCGGCGAGGGCGTGGGCGTGGTCACCGACGTCGGGGACGGGGCAGGTGCTCCGGGCCCCGCCACGAAATAGACCGTCTGCGCGGCGATGAGTCCCAGCACCAGCACGCCTCCCGCGATGCCGGCGATGAGATTGTCGCGGCGACGGCGACGGGCCTGGTCCTCATGGAACTGCCGACGCGCCTGATAGAGCCGCGAGCGCTCCTTCTCGGCACGTGCGCCGCGATCCTTGCCACCGGTCGCCACGGGACCTCCTCGTTCGCCTCGTCGCCGGCCGTCCCGCGCGGGGGAGGGCCCGGTCGTCCGCTCCGGACCGGATCGGGCCGCGCGGTGCTCCCGGGGCGCGCCCGGGCGGGTTGATCCTACGGGGCACGCCCGGCGGCGGCCAAAACGCCCCGGATCCGCCGTCCGCGCACCGGGATAGCCTGGAGGCGTGACCAGTCCGACCGCGCTCTTCCAGGGGCTCACCCCTCTCGCGGTCCGCATGCGTCCGACCTCGCTCGACGAGGTGGCCGGTCAGTCGCACCTGCTGCGCGCGGGATCCCCGCTCGTGACGCTCGCGAACCCCGAGGCGGCCGCGCGCGCCGCGACCTCGGTCATCCTGTGGGGGCCGCCCGGCACCGGCAAGACGACCCTCGCCCAGGCGATCGCGCGCTCCTCCGGCCGGCGGTTCGTCGAGCTGTCCGCCGTGACGGCGGGCGTGCGCGACGTGCGCGAGGTGATGCAGGAGGCGCTGACGCAACGCGATCTGTACGGGCAGTCGACCATCCTCTTCCTCGATGAGATCCACCGCTTCACCAAGGCGCAGCAGGACGCCCTGCTGCCCGGCGTCGAGAACGGCTGGGTCGTCCTCATCGCGGCGACCACCGAGAACCCCTCGTTCTCGGTCATCTCCCCGCTGCTGTCGCGCTCGCTCCTGCTCACCCTCAAGCCGCTCACCGACGACGACCTGCGCATGCTGCTCGACCGGGCGGTGGCCGATCCGCGCGGACTGTCCGGCGCGGTCGCGCTGGGCGACGAGGCTCGCGACGCGATCGTGCGCCTGGCGTCGGGGGACGCGCGGCGAGCCCTGACGGCGCTCGAGGCCGCGGCATCCCTCGCGGTTCCCGACGACGATCCCGACGACGCCGAGGCGGCCGGGGTCCCCGAGATCACGACCGAGCAGGTGTCGCAGGCCGTCGACCGGGCACTGCTGCGCTACGACCGCCAGGGGGACGAGCACTACGACGTCATCAGCGCGTTCATCAAGTCGATCCGCGGCTCGGACGTCGATGCCGCCATGCACTACCTCGCCCGCATGATCGAGGCGGGTGAGGACCCCAGGTTCATCGCCCGCAGGCTCATCATCTCCGCGGCCGAAGACATCGGACTGGCCGATCCGCACGCGCTGCCGATCGCGGTGGCAGCCGCGGATGCCGTGCAGTTCATCGGCATGCCCGAGGGCCGCCTCCCGCTGGCAGAGGCGACGGCGTACCTCGCGACCACGGCGAAGTCCAACGCCGCCTACCTCGCGATCGACAAGGCGATCGCCGACGTGCGCGCGGGCGGCTTCGGGCGGGTCCCGGTCCACCTGCGCGACGCGCACTATCCGGGCGCCAAGCGCCTCGGTCACGGCAAGGGCTACGTCTACCCGCACGACGCCGAGATCGGCATCTCGCCGCAGCAGTACCTTCCGGACGAGCTGCGCGGACGCCGGTACTACGAGCCCAAGGCGCTCGGCGCGGAGCGCGACGTGCAGGCGCGCCTCGAGAAGATCCGGCGCATCCTCGACGGCAGCTGATCGATATCCCTCAGAGGTAGATATATATCCCTCAAAGGAATATCGTGGCGTTCGACCTCGGAGGCGCCCATGCAATTCGTCATCCTCGGCCTGCTGCTCGGCGGGCCGCTGTCGCTCTACGACCTCCAGAAGCGGTTCGCCGCGGGGATCTCGCTGTTCTACAGCGCGAGTTCCGGCAGCATCCAGCGCGCCCTGCAGCACCTGACCGCCGTCGGCGCGGTGGTGGTCGAAGAGGCCGACGGCACCAGGCGCGGCCGAAAGGTCCACCGGATCACCGACGAGGGCACCCGACGGTGGCGGGCCTGGATGCTGGCGCCCATCCCGCAGGGGACGGAGGCCGAGACGACCGTGCTCGCCAAGGTGTTCCTCCTCGGCAGGCTCGAGCCGGCGTCGGACCGCGCCGGCGTCCTCCGCACCATCCGCGAGCACGTGGACGACGCGCGGCGGGCGCTGGAAGCCCTCGCCGTCGAGGTGGACGCGCGGACGGGGGATCTCGACCCCGCCACCCAGCGGCTGTTCGCGTACCAGCGCGCGACGCTGGACTACGGCCTGCGCTCGCACGCGCTGATGCGCGCCTGGATCGACGAGATGGGGGAGAAGCTGCCATGACCGCGAAGCCCCGCGCCCGCGCGCGCACCCTCTTCGGACTCGCGTCCGCGGCCGCCCTGGTGGTGACCGTGGTCTTCGCCACCGTCGGCGACGGCGTTGAGGTTCCCGAGGCCACGGGGCTGCGCCTGGCCGTCGTCGACGGCGGCCACACGCTGGTGTGGGCCCTCCTGACCGCCGCCTTCGCGATCGCGGCCGTCCGCGCGCGCTGGGGCCGCCTGTCGAACGGGCTCGCCGTCGCAGCGGGCATCGCGTACGCCATCTTCCTCATCGCCGTCTTCGTCTGGAGATAGGGATGCCGCCGACACCCGCCCTCGTCGCGGCCACCGTTGCCACGCTGATCCTGTGCGCGCTCGCGGTGCTGCAGGCCTGCGTGGCCGCAGGCGCACCGTGGGGAAGGTTCGTGTGGGGCGGCGCCCATCGTGTGCTGCCGCGTCGCCTGCGCATCGGCAGCGCCGTCTCGGTGGTGCTGTACGCGGCCTTCGCTGTCGTGCTGCTCAGCCGGGCGGGCGCGCTGCCCGGCGGCGACAGCCCCGCCGTCGCGGTGATCACCTGGGTGCTCTTCGGTTACTTCGTCGTCGGCATCGCCATGAACGCGGTCTCGCGCAGCCGGGCCGAGCGCCTCACGATGACCCCCGCCTGCGCCGCTCTCGCAGCCGCCACGCTGGTCGTCGCCCTCTCATGAAGGGCCCGGCGGACCTCTGGTAGGCTTGAGCGGCTCGAAACTCCGTTTTCGGGCATCCCCTCTCTTCTTCACCGACCTGCCGGCATGCCCCGGCGTGCAGTCCGGACAGGGCGAAGACAGGGCGATACGCCCGCGAGCCGTGAGAGACACGGCAGCGTCATCGAAAGGAACACTTCGTGGCTACGAAGTCCCAGGACCGCCGCAAGGTCCGTCTGTCGCGCGCGCTCGGCGTCGCGCTCACCCCGAAGGCCGCCCGCTACCTCGAGAAGCGTCCCTACGCTCCGGGCGAGCACGGCCGCACCAAGCGCAAGGCCGACAGCGACTACGCCGTCCGTCTCCGCGAGAAGCAGCGTCTGCGCGAGCAGTACGGCATCCGCGAGAAGCAGCTGCGCATCCAGTTCAACGAGGCTCGCCGCACCCAGGGCCTGACCGGTGAGAACCTGGTCGAGCAGCTCGAGATGCGCCTGGACGCCCTCGTGCTCCGCGCCGGCTTCGCCCGCACCACCGCGCAGGCGCGTCAGCTCGTCGTGCACCGCCACATCCTCGTGGACGGCCAGCTCGTCGACCGCCCGTCGTTCCGCGTGAAGCCGGGTCAGCTCATCCATGTCAAGGGCAAGAGCGAGGGCCTCGAGCCCTTCCAGGTGGCGGCCGCCGGCGGTCACGCCGACGTCCTGCCCCCGGTCCCGGGCTACCTCGAGGTCGAGCTCGACAAGCTCCAGGCCCGCCTGGTGCGCCGCCCGAAGCGTGCCGAGGTCCCCGTGGTCTGCGACGTCCAGCTCGTCGTCGAGTACTACGCGGCCCGGTAACACGGTCGCACGAAGGGCGCCGGGGCAACCCGGCGCCCTTCGTCGTTTCCGCATACGATGGGAGGATGCCGCGCTCCGGCGGCCCCGCGAGGAAGTGGTGACATGAAGCTCCTGTGGTTCCTGTTCGGCATCGCCGGCGGATTCGTCCTCGCGCACCTGGTCAACAAGGACCCGCGCGGCCACGAGATCCTCGCCGAGGTCGACGCCCGCATCACGGAGTTCACCGACCGCATCGGCGACGCGTACCGCGAGCAGGAGTCCCGGTTCGCGGGGATCGTCGACGACGTGCGCGATGCCGCCGCCGACGCCGCGGGCACGGCCGCCGCCGCGGCATCCGAGGTCCTCGACTCGGCTCAGACCGCCGCCCGCAAGATCGCGGACTGACGACGCCGGCCGCCACGCGGCCACCGGCTCCGAACACCCTCGAAACACCCTCTCCCTCACGCACGCCCCCGCACGCATCAGCAAGGACCCGCATGAAGACCGCCGAGATCGCCCAGCGCTTCCTCGATTACTTCGAGAAGAACGGCCACACCATCGTCCCGTCGGCCTCGCTCGTGACCGACGACCCTGCGCTGCTGTTCACCGTGGCCGGCATGGTGCCCTTCATCCCGTATCTGTCGGGGGACGTGCCCGCGCCCTATCCGCGGGCCGCCGACAACCAGAAGTGCATCCGCACGAACGACATCGAGGAGGTCGGCAAGACCCCTCGGCACGGCACGTTCTTCCAGATGCTGGGCAACTGGTCGTTCGGCGACTACTTCAAGGAAGGCGCGATCCGCTACGCGTGGGAGCTCCTCACGAGCGCCGAGGCGGAGGGCGGCCTGGGCTTCGACCCGAAGGACCTGTGGGTGACCGTCTACGAGGAGGACGACGAGGCCCACGACCTGTGGCTGCGGCTCACCGGCCTGCCCGAGGAGCGGATCCAGCGTCTGGGCAAGGACACCAACTACTGGAGCACCGGGCTGCCCGGCCCCGCCGGCCCCTGCTCGGAGATCTTCTTCGACCGCGGCCCCGCGTACGGCGTCGACGGCGGCCCCGCCACCGATGACGACCGGTACGTCGAGATCTGGAACCTCGTGTTCATGCAGTACGAGATCACCAACGTGCGCTCGAAGTACGACTTCGACGTCGTGGGGGAGCTGCCGAACAAGAACATCGACACCGGCATGGGCCTGGAGCGCATCGCGTTCATCAAGCAGGGCGTCGACAACATGTACGAGACCGACCAGGTGCGTCCGGTCCTCGACCGCGCGGTGGCGCTGTCGGGCCGCACGTACGGCGCGAACCACGACGACGACGTGCGCTTCCGTGTGGTCGCCGACCACGTCCGCTCGTCCCTCATGCTCATGTCGGACGGCGTCACGCCGTCCAACGACGGCCGCGGCTACATCCTGCGCCGCCTGATGCGACGGGTCATCCGCTCGATGCGCCTGCTCGGCGTCGACGGGCCGACGTTCGCAGAGCTGTTCGCGGCCTCGCGCGACGCCATGAAAGATGCCTACCCCGTCGTCGAGACGGACTGGGCGCGCATCTCGCAGTACGCCCTCGCCGAGGAGGCCACCTTCCTGCGCACGCTCGCCGCGGGTGAGGCGATCCTCGAGGAGTCCCTGACCGGGACGAAGGCCGCCGGCGGGACCTCCATCCCCGGCGATGAGGCGTTCCTGCTGCACGACACCTACGGCTTCCCGATCGATCTCACCCTCGAGATCGCCGAGGAGGCGGGCCTGAGCGTCGACCGGGCCGCGTTCGACACCCTCATGCAGGAGCAGCGCGCGCGGGCCAAGGCCGATGCGCGCGCCCGCAAGCGTCAGCTCGCCGACACCAGCGTGTACCGCGATCTGCGCGCGCAGGGCGAGACGGTCTTCACGGGGTACACCGACCTCGAGACCGAGTCGCGCGTGCTCGGCATCCTCGTCGACGGCACGTCGGTCGATCGCGCGAGCGTCGGGCAGATCGCGGAGGTCATCCTCGCCGAGACGGCGCTGTACGCCGAGTCGGGCGGACAGGTCGCCGACAAGGGCGTGATCGTGGGTCCGGGCTACGAGCTCGAGGTCCTCGACGTGCAGAAGCCCGTGCCGGGCCTGGTGAGCCACACCGTCGAGGTCTCCACCGGAGAGGTCGGCGTCGGCCAGCCGGCCACGTCGGTGGTGGATGCCGCGAACCGCCGCGCCGCCCGCCAGGCGCACTCCGCGACCCACCTCGTGCACGCCGCCCTGCGCGACACGCTCGGCAAGACCGCGACGCAGGCCGGCTCGCTGAACCGCGCCGGCTACATGCGCTTCGACTTCTCGTGGGGCCAGTCGCTGTCCGACCAGACGAAGTCCGAGATCGAGGAGATCGCCAACAACGCGGTGCGGGACAACCTCGAGGTGACCACGCGCGTGCTCCCGCTGGATGAGGCCAAGGCCCTGGGCGCGATGGCGCTGTTCGGCGAGAAGTACGGCGACACGGTGCGCATGGTCGACATCGGCGGCCCGTGGTCGCGCGAGCTGTGCGCCGGCACGCACGTGTCGGCGAGCGCCGAGGTCGGACTCATCAGCCTCGTGGGCGAATCGTCTGTCGGCGCCTCCAACCGCCGTGTCGAGGCGCTGGTCGGCCTGGACGCCTTCCGGTCGCTGGCCGCGGAGCGCGCGCTCGTCTCGCAGCTCACCTCCTCGCTCAAGGCGCCGCGCGAGCAGCTCCCCGCCCGCATCGCCGAGCTCCAGGCCAGCCTCAAGGCCGCCGAGAAGAAGATCGCGGCTTTCGAGGCCAAGGCGCTCGGGGACCGCCTGCCCGCCCTCGCGGGCACCGCGACCCGCGTCGGTGAGACCCTGGTGGTCGCCGAGTCGCTCGGCACCGCCGCGTCGGCCGACGACGTCCGCTCGCTCGCCCTGCAGGTGCGCGAGCGCCTCGGATCGGACGCCGCCGTCGTCGCACTGGGCGCCGTCGTGAACGACCGCCCCGTCGTCATCGTCGCGACCAACGACGCCGCGCGCGCCGCGGGCGCCAAGGCGGGCGCTCTCGCCAAGGGCGCCGCGGGCGTGCTCGGCGGCGGCGGAGGCGGCCGAGACGACGTCGCGCAGGGCGGGGGAGCGGATGCCGCCTCCCTGCCGGCCGCGCTGGCCGCCGTGAAGGACGCCCTCGCCGCGTGAGCGGCGCGCGCTCATGAGCGGGTTCCGCAGGGGCACGCGGCTCGGTGTCGACGTCGGCAAGGCCCGCGTCGGGGTCGCGAAGTGCGACCCCGACGGGCTGCTCGCGACGCCGGTCGAGACCGTGCCGCGCGACGACGGCTCCGTCGCGCGCGTCATCGCCCTCGCCGACGAGCACGGGGCCTTCGAGGTGCTGGTCGGTCTGCCGCTGAACATGAGGGGCGAGGACACCGCCTCGACCCGGGACGCACGGGAGTTCGCAGCGGCGCTGGCCGCGGCATCCGCTCTCCCGGTGAGGCTCGTGGACGAGCGCCTCTCGACGGTCTCCGCACACGCGGCCCTGCGCAGTTCGGGCAGATCCCAGCGTTCGTCGCGTACCATCATTGACCAGGTCGCCGCGGTCGTCCTGCTCCAGCAAGCGCTCGATGTCGAGAAGAGCACCGGCCGTCCGCCCGGAATCACCGTCCCCCAGGAGCCAGCCTGATGCCCGACTCATCGCCTGACGGCGAAGCGATCCCCCAGTCGCGTCGCGCCGCCCGCGAAGCCGCAGCCCGCCGGTCCTCGACCGGCGCCACACCTGCGCAGGCCCCGGCCTCGTCGCCGGCGGC
Source organism: Microbacterium sp. NPDC055455 (assembly GCF_053619935.1). NCBI lineage: Bacteria > Bacillati > Actinomycetota > Actinomycetes > Micrococcales > Microbacteriaceae > Microbacterium > Microbacterium sp. NPDC055455. The sequence continues at coordinate 331,443 of NZ_JBSHLB010000002.1, read as the reverse complement.
CGCTCCGCCGGCGTCGTGGGAGACGCTCGTCTCCGGGCCGTCGCCGGTGAGCCGGAGCGATTCCGCGCCGTCGCCGGCTCACGCCGCGCCGGCGGGCGACGGCTCCGGCGAGGGATTCCAGCCCGTGCCGATTCGGACCCCGCGACCGGCGGATCCGGTCGGCGCCGAGGGCTCGTCCTCCGACGACGACCCATGGATCTTCGCCGGCGCCGGCGTCGGCCCCGCGATGCCCTACAGCCGCGCCGCGAACGGCACCGCCGCCGGGGCCGCGCCCTCCGCAGCGCGGTCGGCGGCGCCCCGCGGCGACGCGCCGGCGGCGGACTTCGCGAGCGGGACGCTCGAGGAGCTGTTCAGCGGTTCCACCTCGACGGAGGACATCGGAGACGTGCCACCCGCCAAGAACCGGAGGCGCCGGCGCGCCGCGGGGTGGATCGCGCTCGGCGTGGTCCTCGCCATCCTCGGCGGCGTCGCCGCCGGCGGCCTCTGGGTGTGGAACACCTATGAGGACAACATCCGCGAGGTCATGGGGTGGGAGGAGCCCAAGGACTACGAGGCGGGCCTGGCCAACGGCGAGGCGTTCGTGACGATCGCCTCGGGCGACACCGGCTCGCCCATCTCGCAGTCGCTGTACGACGCCGGGGTGACCAAGACGCCCGACGCGTTCTACGACTACCTCATCGAGAGCGGGCAGAACCCGAACTTCCAGCCGGGCGTGTTCAAGCTGCAGAAGCAGATGACGAGCGAGGCCGCGCTGGCGGCGCTGCTCGATCCGGCCAACAAGCAGGAGTTCACGGCGCAGATCCCCGAGGGCTTCACGGTGGACGGCACGCTCGAGCGGCTCGCCGAGGGCGCCGGGCTGCCGCTGGATCAGCTGCAGGCCGCCGCGGCGGACCCCGCCGCGTACGGCGTGCAGGCCGACAGCCTCGAGGGCTGGCTCTTCCCCGCGACCTACACGTTCGATCCGAGCGTCACCCCCCAGTCGGCGATCCAGACGCTCGTCGACCGCACGGTGCAGTCGCTGGACGAGGCAGGGGTGCCGCCCGAGGATCGTCAGCGCATCCTGACGATCGCGTCGATCATCCAGCGCGAGGCGCGGTTCGAGCAGGACATGCAGAAGGTGTCGACCGTCATCCAGAACCGGCTCGATCCGAGCAACCAGGAGACGTTCGGCAAGCTGCAGATGGACTCCACCGCGCAGTACGGCTACGGCGAGATGCACGACGGGACGGTGAGCTCCTCCGAAGAGGCGCTGAACGACCCCAACCCGTGGAACACCTACGTCCACACGGGGCTGCCGGTCGGACCGATCGCCAACCCCGGCGACGTCGCGATCGACGCGGCCATGCATCCCGCCGAAGGTCCGTGGCTCTACTTCGTCACGGTCAACATGAACACCGGCGAAACCGTCTTCACCGAGACCTACCGCGAGCACCTGCGATACGTCGAGCAGTGGCAGCAGTGGTGCGCCGACAACCCGGACTCGGGGTGCTGACGCCCGGCGCGACGCGTCTGGAGGTATGGGGCGATCCCATCGCGCACAGCCGCTCGCCGCAGCTGCACGCCGCCGCCTACGCGGTGCTGGGCCTGGACTGGTCGTACGGCCGCCGCCGCGTCGACGCAGCGTCGTTCGGGCAGGAGCTCGCCGGGCTCGACCGTGAGTGGCGCGGTCTGTCGCTCACGATGCCCCTGAAGGCGGTCGCCTTCGACGCCGCGGCGACCCGCGACCGCCGGGCCGAGCTCACCGGCGCCGTCAACACGCTCCTGCTGCGGGGCACGGACTCGGGCATGCCCCGCGGCTTCAACACCGACGTCGGCGGCATCGTGCGCGCGCTCTCGGACGACCGGATCACCGTCGTCCCCCGTGCGCGGATCGTGGGAGCGGGCGCCACGGCGACGTCCGCCCTCGTGGCGCTGTCCGAGCTGGGAGCCAGCGAGGTGGAGGTGGCCGCCCGTCGGCCCGAGGCCGTCCACGCTCTGGTGCAGCTCGGAGAGCGGCTCGGCATCGCGGTCTCCCCGGCGCCGCTGGCGGCATCCGATCATCCCGCCGTCCCCGTGACGATCGCGACGCTCCCGGGCGAGGCGCAGCTGCCCGCCGCCGTCGCCGATGCGCTCGCGCGCTCGGGCGGGCTGCTCCTGGACGTCGTGTACGGGCACTGGCCGACCGCTCTCTCCGACGCGTGGGAGCGCGCGGGCGCTCCGGCACGGTCGGGCCTGGGCATGCTGCTGCACCAGGCCCTGCTGCAGATCCGCATCTTCCGCCACGGCGACCCCGACATGCCGATGGACCGGGAGGACGAGGCCCTCGCAGCCATGCGCCGCGTGCTCGTCGATCCTCACACGGCGTAACCCGCCCGCCCCGCGTGGGAGACTGGAGCAATGCTCCGCGTGCTCACGGCCGGCGAATCGCACGGCCCAGAACTCGTCGCCATCATGGAGGGACTTCCCGCCGGCGTCCCGATCTCCCGCGCTGCGATCCAGGCGGACCTCGCGCGCCGCAAGCTCGGCTACGGTCGAGGGTCGCGCATGAAGTTCGAGGAGGACGAGCTGACCATCTCGTCCGGCGTGGTCCACGGATCCTCGCTCGGCAGCCCCATCGCGCTGCGCATCGGCAACACCGAGTGGCCGAAGTGGGTCGAGGTCATGAGCGCCGAGCCGGTCGAGCTGACGGAGAAGTCGCGCGGTCGCGGTGCCGCGCTCACCCGCCCGCGCCCCGGACACGCCGACCTCGTCGGCATGCAGAAATACGGCTTCGACGAGGCCCGGCCGATCCTCGAGCGCGCGAGCGCCCGCGAGACGGCCGCTCGCGTGGCGCTCGGCGCCATCGCCCGCGCCTTCCTGGCGGAGCTCGGCATCCGCCTGGTCAGCCACACCCTGTCGATCGGCCCGGTCCGCGTCCCAGAGGGCGCAGCGCTGCCCGCACCCGACGACGTCGAGGTCCTCGACGCCGATCCGCTGCGCTGCTTCGACCCGGCCACGAGCCAGGCGATGGTCGCAGAGGTCGACGCCGCCCGGAAGGACGGCGACACGCTCGGTGGGATCGTCGAGGTGCTCGCCTACGGCCTGCCGCCCGGCCTCGGCTCGCACGTCCACTGGGACCGGCGCCTGGACGCCAAGCTCGCACAGGCGCTCATGAGCATCCAGGCGATCAAGGGCGTCGAAGTCGGCGACGGCTTCGAGACCACGCGCCGGCGCGGATCGGCGGCGCACGACGAGCTGTTCACGGCCGAGGACGGCATCACGCGCTCCAGCGACAAGGCGGGCGGCACCGAGGGCGGCATGTCCACCGGCACGGTGCTGCGCGTGCGCGCCGGCATGAAGCCGATCGCGACGGTGCCCCGCGCCCTGCGCACCGTCGACGTCTCCACCGGAGACGCCGCCTCTGCACACCACCAGCGCTCCGACGTGTGCGCGGTCCCGGCCGCCGGCGTCGTCGCCGAGGCGATGGTCGCCGTCGTCCTGGCGGACGTGGTCCTGGAGAAGTTCGGCGGCGACAGCGTCGCCGAGACGCGTCGCAACATCGACGGCTACCTCGCGGCGATCCCCGAGGAGCTGCGCACGGCTGCCCGGAGCGACGCCGGCCTGCTCTCGCATGACGCCGCACTCTGACCCGGTCGTGCTGATCGGCCCGATGGGCTCGGGCAAGACCAGCATCGGCAAGAAGGCGGCGCGGGCACTGGGCGTCCCGTTCTTCGACACCGACGCCGCCGTGGTGCGCGAGCACGGACCGATCGAGCGGCTGTTCGCCGAGCACGGCGAGGAGCACTTCCGCGCGCTCGAGCGCGAGGCGGTCGTCGCCGGGCTCCGCGGCGGCGGCATCGTGTCGCTCGGCGGCGGCGCGGTCATGCACCCGCAGACGCGCGCCGACCTCGCCGGCCACCGGGTCGTGCTGCTGACCGTCACGGCGCGCGTGGTGGCCGGCCGCGTCCGCGACTCGGCCCGCCCGCTGCTGCAGGGCGAGGATGCCGTCCAGCGCTGGACCGCCATCTACGAGCAGCGGCGTCCGGTGTACGAGGAGCTCGCCGACGTGACCTTCGACACGTCGAGCGGAGCGGTGCAGGATGTCGTGGACGCCCTCGTGGACTGGGTGCGCGGCGACGCGGCGCACGAGGCGCTCGGGCCCGCCGGGGCCGAGCAGGAGGAGACGGACGTGCCCAGCGAGCGGAGCGAGTCGAGATGACGGATGCCACGACCATCGGCGTGAGCGGCGACGCGCGCTACGACATCACCGTGGGGCGCGGCATCCTGTCGACGCTCGGCGAGGCGCTGCCCCCCGCCGCCCGCAAGGTGCTGGTGATCCACCCCCCGACGCTCGCGGCGCAGGCCGAGCGCCTGCGCGCGCAGCTGATCGACGACCGCGAGGTGCTCCTCGCCGAGATCCCCGACGCCGAGGCCGGCAAGCGCATCGAGGTCGCCGCGTTCTGCTGGCAGGTGATGGGCAAGGCGGACTTCACCCGCACCGACGCCGTCGTCGGATTCGGCGGGGGAGCGGTGACCGACCTCGCCGGCTTCGTCGCGGCGACCTGGCTCCGCGGCGTCGAGGTCGTGCAGGTGCCGACGACGGTGCTGGGCATGGTCGACGCGGCGGTGGGCGGCAAGACCGGCGTCAACACCGCCGAGGGCAAGAACCTCGTCGGCGCGTTCTGGGCGCCGCGCGCGGTCATCTGCGACCTCGATCTGCTCGATTCGCTCTCGCGCAACGAACTCGTCGCCGGGTACGCCGAGGTGGTCAAGGCGGGCTTCATCTGGGCTCCCGAGATCCTCGACCTCGTCGAGGCCGACGCCGAGGCCGCGGTCGATCCCCGCAGCGACGCGTTCCGGCGCACGATCGAACTCGCCATCGACATGAAGGCGCGGGTCGTGGGGGAGGATCTCCGCGAGGCCGGACTGCGCGAGATCCTCAACTACGGCCACACGCTCGGCCACGCGATCGAGCACGCCGAACGGTACCGCTGGCGCCACGGCGCCGCGATCTCGGTCGGCATGGTGTTCGCCGCCGAGCTCTCGCGGCTGGCGGGACGCCTGCCGGATGCCGCGGCGCAGCGTCACCGCGAGATCCTCGAGACCCTCGGGCTTCCGACGAGCTACCGCCCCGGCGCGTGGCCGCAGCTCCTGGCCACGATGCAGCGCGACAAGAAGAGCAGGGGCGGCATGCTGCGCTTCATCGTGCTGGACGACATCGCCAAGCCCACCGTGCTGCAGGCGCCGGACGAATCCCTGCTGTTCGCGGCCTACCAGGAGGTCGCGGGGTGACGGCGGCGGTCGCGCGACGCGTCCGCGAGGACGAGTGGGCGCGCGTGCGCGACCTCCGGATCCGTGCCGTGGGCGATCCGGACGCCGGCATCGCCTTCCTCTCCACCCCCGAGCAGGAGCTCGCGCACGACGACGAGTTCTGGCGCCGACGGACTCTGGACGCGGCGATCGGCGACGAGGCGGCGCAGTTCGTCGCCGAGGCCGACGGCCGGTGGGTCGGATCGGCCACCGTCCTCGTGCGCGCCGTCGGCACCGTCGACCACACCGGTCGCACCGTGTACACCGCCCGTGCCGACGTCGTCGGCGTCTACGTGAGCCCGGAGCACCGCGGCGCCGGCACGATCGACGCGCTGTTCGACGCCGCCGCCGCGTGGGTCGCCGGGCTCGGCATCCGTCGTCTCACCCTGGACGTCCACGCCGACAACGCCCGTGCGCAGGCCGCCTACCGGCGCAACGGATTCGTCCCCACCGGCGAGACCTTCACGAGCACCATCGGGCCCGAGATCGTGATGGCGCGCGCGCTCTGAACCGGCGAGCCGGACCCACCGGCGCGGCGGCGTCACCCCGGTAGGGTGGGCGCGTGACCGTTCCGCGCCGCCTTCTCCTCGTCAACGGCCCCAACCTGAACCTCCTGGGCACCCGGGAGCCCGCCGTGTACGGGACGGCGACGCTCGCCGACGTCGAGCGGGTGACGACGGATGCCGCGGCCCGCCGCGGCTTCGAGGTCCGTGCCGTGCAGAGCAACCACGAGGGCGTGCTGCTGGATGCCATCCACGCCGCCCGCGAGGACTGCGCCGGCATCGTCATCAACCCGGGCGGGCTCACGCACACCTCGGTGGTGCTGCGCGACGCCTTGTCCGGCGTCGGGCTCCCCGTCGCCGAGGTGCACATCTCCGACATCCTCTCCCGCGAGGAGTTCCGTCACCGTTCGTACGTCGCGGACGTCGCCATCGTCCACGTGATCGGCGAGGGCGTTCCCGGGTACGCCCGGGCGGTGGAGCTTCTCATCGACGCCGTCACAGGCCAGGCCGAGGGCTGACGGACCGGCGGGGGACCGGGCATCCCGTAGAATCGACCGTCGGCGCTCTCCGGCCCCCGGCCTCTTCGCCGGGCGTGACGCCCTCTCCTCTCGAACGAAACGGACCCGCACCCTCATGGCATCCACCGCAGACATCAAGAACGGCGTCGTCCTCAACATCGACGGTCAGCTCTGGAGCGTCGTGGAGTTCCAGCACGTCAAGCCCGGCAAGGGCGGCGCGTTCGTGCGCACCAAGCTCAAGAACGTCATGACCGGCAAGGTCGTCGACAAGACGTTCAACGCCGGCGCGAAGGTCGAGCTCGAGAACGTCGACCGCCGCGACTTCACCTACCTCTACAACGACGGCGAGGGCTTCGTCTTCATGGACGTCGCCGACTACGACCAGATCACGGTCGGCGCGGCGACCGTCGGCGACGCCGCGAACTTCCTGCTCGAGAACCAGCAGGTGCAGATCGCGCTCAACAACGGCAACCCGCTGTACGTCGAGCTCCCGGCATCCGTCGTCCTGGAGATCACCTACACCGAGCCGGGCCTGCAGGGCGACCGCTCGTCGGCCGGCACCAAGCCTGCCACCGTCGAGACCGGTTACGAGATCCAGGTGCCGCTGTTCCTCGAGACCGGAACGAAGGTCAAGGTCGACACCCGCACGGGCGACTACCTCGGCCGCGTCAACTGACGTCGGCGGCTGCTGACGATGAGCGCTCGTTCGAAGGCGCGCAAACGCGCGCTCGACATCCTGTTCCAGGCGGACGTCCGCGGCGACCAGCCGGCGACGATCCTCGCCGCCGAGGCGCGCCGCGCCGCCGGCGAGCCCGCACGCCAGGCCTCGTGGCTGTACGCCCGTGAGATCGTCGACGGGGTGATCGACAACCAGGACGCGATCGACGAGCAGATCACGACGTTCGCGAAGGACTGGTCCCTCGCCCGCATGCCCGCCGTCGACCGCGCCGTGCTGCGCATCGCCACGTGGGAGCTGCTGTACAACGACGAGGTGCCTGCCGCCGTCGCGATCGACGAGGCCGTGGAACTGGCGAAGGAGTTCTCCACCGACGACTCGGGCGCCTTCGTGCACGGCGTGCTCGCACGCATCGCCCGCGCGTCCTGACCGACCCCGGCCGGCCCGGCTGCCCCGACTGTCCGGAGCACTTGCCAGGATGGATGCCGTGACCCCGCCGTTCGTCGACCCGTCGCACATCCGCGGCCTCACCGACGCCGGCTCGTTCGAACGGGGCCGGGCCTATCTGGCCGAGGGCGCCGTGCAGCAGCTGTCGTGGGACCCGGCGACGTCCGTCATCGAGTCCGCGGTCGCCGGAAGCGGCGGCCGCACCTACCGCTGCCGCGTGCGCCTGGACGCACAGCGTCCCGACCGCCCGATCGCGGCGACGTCGTGCACCTGCCCCGTGCAGTTCGACTGCAAGCACACCGTCGCCACGCTGCTGGCGAGCAACCGTCTCGCCGGGTCCGCCCCTGCCGCCGGGGAGGGGACGTCGTGGCGCGCGGTCTTCGCCCCCTCGGCGCCCGCGCCGACGGAGCACGCGCCGCTCGCACTGGGTGTCGAGCTGCGCCAGCGCGTCCGCCGCGGCGCCTCCACGTGGGCGCCGGCACGGGTCGAGACGGCGACGCCGCGCGGCCTGCACCAGTTCGGCGCCGACGTGCTCGTCGGGCTGCGCCCCCTCCAGCGATCGGACCGGTCCGACGCATGGATCAAGGGCGCCGTCTCGTGGGACGCGCTGCGCCGGCCCGGCACCGCGTTCGACCCCGCGCAGGCGCGGTGGTTCGCCGAGCTCCACAGCATCGGGCGGGACGTCCGCTCCTTCGGTGCGTTCTCCGACGTCTCGGAGTGGCTCACCCTCGACGACATCGAGTCGAGCCTGCTCTGGCCGCATCTGGCCGCGGGGGCGGACCGCGGCATCCCCCTCGTCCCGACGAAGCGGGGCACCGTGGTGACGCTCGCGAGCACCGCGACGGTCGCCGTCCACGCCCGGCGCTCGGCGCGCGGCCTCGACGTCGCCCCGGTGGTCACCATCGACGGCGAGCGGGCGGATGCCGCCACCGTGCGTCCGGTGGGACGCACGGGCGTCTACCGCTTCGCCGTCGCCCGAGAGCGGATCGAGCTCGTGCTGGCGCCCGTCGCGCTCCCCGAGCCGGTGCCTCGGCTGCTCGGCGCGCGCGAGGTCGTCAGAGTGCCCGTCGAGGAGGCCGACGAGTTCCTCCGCGACCATCTCCCGAGGATCGCGCGCCGCGTGAGCGTCGAGGCGCCCGGGATCGATCTGGCGGCACCGTCGCGTCCGCAGCTCGTGCTGCGCGTCCACTTCGAGCCGAACCACCGGCTCGTGTACGCCCTGGCGTGGCGCTACGACGGGAAGGAACTCGGCTTCGACGCCACCGGCGACGACGGGGACGCCGAGACCGAGTCGGAGATCCGCGCCCGGGTCCACGGGCTGTGGAGCGAGCACGCGCCGGTGGACTTCGCCTCCTCGGGCTCGCTCTCGGGCCTGGACGCCGCCGAGTTCTCCTCGCGGCTGCTGCCGCTGCTCGAGGCCGACGCCGACGTCCGCGTGGAGGTCTCCGGCGAGCGCCCGCGGTACCGCGAGCTCACCGGCGACCCGCGCATCGGCGTGCGCACGGTCGAGACGACCGACTCCGACTGGTTCGACCTGGGGGTGGTCGTCACGATCGACGGCCGGCGGATCCCCTTCGGCACGCTGTTCACCGCGCTCGCACGCGGCCGCCGGCGGATCCTGCTCAGCGACGGCGCCTACTTCTCGCTCTCGCACCCCTCGCTGCGACGCCTGCGCGATCTCATCGAAGAGGCGGGCGAGCTCGAGGAGTGGGAGGCCGGCCCCCGGATCAGCAGGTATCAGACGGCCCTGTGGGCGGACTTCGAGGATCTGGCCGACGAAGCGGAACCCGCGGTGGCCTGGCGTGAGACGGTCGACGCGCTGCGCGATGCCGACGGCGTACCGGCCGCGCCGCTCCCGTCCGCTCTGCACGCCGAGCTTCGGCCGTATCAGCGGGCGGGGTACGACTGGCTCGCCTTCCTCTGGCGGCACCGGCTGGGCGGCATCCTCGCCGACGACATGGGCCTGGGCAAGACGCTGCAGCTGCTGGCGCTCATCGCCCACGCGCGCGAGAGCGGCGAGACCCGCCCGTTCCTGGTCGTCGCGCCCACCTCGGTGCTGTCGACGTGGCGCAGTGAGAGCGAGCGGTTCACGCCGGACCTGCGGGTCGAGGTCGTCGACGCCACGCGAGCCAAGCGGCGGCGGTCGCCGGCCGACGCCGCCGGCACGGCCGACGTCGTCGTGACGTCGTACACGCTGCTCCGGCTGGACGAGCGCGAGTTCGCCGGCCTGGAGTGGGCCGGTCTCATCCTCGACGAGGCGCAGTTCGTCAAGAACAGCCGCACCCAGGCGTACCGCGCGGCACGGGATCTCCGCACCGACGTCGTCTTCGCCGTGACCGGCACCCCGCTGGAGAACAGTCTGACCGAGCTGTGGGCGCTGCTCTCGCTCACGGCACCCGGCCTGTTCGCCTCGTCCCGGCGGTTCCGCGAGGAGTACGTGGGCCCCATCGAGAAGGGCAAGGTGCCCGAGAACCAGGAGGGCGGGGCCTACCGTGCCGCTCGGCTGGACCGGCTGCGGCGACGCATTCGGCCGCTCGTGCTGCGGCGCACGAAGGAGCTCGTCGCCGCGGACCTGCCTGCCAAGCAGGAGCAGGAGGTCCGCATCGAGCTGGGCGCCGCCCACCGCGCCCTCTACGACACCGTGCTGCAGCGCGAGCGTCAGAAGGTGCTCGGGCTCCTGGAGGACCTGGATCGCAACCGCTTCATCGTGTTCCGGTCCCTCACGCTGCTGCGGATGCTGAGCCTTGCACCCGAGCTCGTGGATCCCGCGCACGCGAACATCCCGCCGAGCAAGCTCGGCGCCCTCTTCGAGCAGCTGGACGAGGCCCTCGCGGAGGGTCACCGGGCCCTCGTGTTCAGCCAGTTCACGTCGTTCCTCGGCCTCGTCGCCGCCGAGCTGGAGAAGCGCGGGGTGGCCTACGCGTACCTCGACGGGTCCACGCGGGATCGGGATGCCGCCGTGGCCGCGTTCCGCGGGGGAGAGGCCCCGGTGTTCCTCATCAGCCTGAAGGCCGGCGGCTTCGGCCTGACGCTGACCGAGGCCGATTACGTCTTCCTGCTCGACCCGTGGTGGAACCCGGCCGCCGAGGCGCAGGCCGTGGACCGCGCCCACCGCATCGGCCAGCACCGCAGCGTCATGGTCTACCGCCTCATCGCCTCGGGCACGATCGAGGAGAAGGTCATGGCACTGCAGCGGCGCAAGGCGCGGCTGTTCCGCTCGGTCATGGACGACGACGCCCTCTTCGGGCAGGCGCTCACCGCCGACGACATCCGCGGGCTGTTCGACGCCTGAGGACGAGCACACGCGGGTGGATCGGGTTTTGCACGGCCGGTGCGACAGGTGCCCGCGCGAGCCTCGCCTAGAATCATCTGGTTCGACACGGGAGGACACCCATGCGCATCACGGGCCTCGGCCACGCCGGAATGTTCATCGAGACGGCGGGGGGAAGCATCCTCTGCGACCCTGTGATCGGCCCGACCTTCTTCGGGTCGTGGTTCCCGTTCCCCGACAACCGGGGACTCGACTGGGAGCGGTTCGGCAACGCCGACTTCCTCTACGTCTCGCACCGGCACCGCGACCACTTCGACCCGGCGCTCATGGACCGGTACGTGCCCAAGACCATCAAGGTGCTGCTGCCGGAGTACCCGACGGACGACCTCGAGCAGGATCTCCGCAGGCTCGGCTACGACGACATCATCTACACCCAGGCCGGCGTGCCGCTGGAGTTCGGACCGCTCAAGCTGATGGTGACGCCGCTGCGCGCGCCGAGTGACGGCCCGATCGGCGACTCGTCGCTGAGCGTCGACGATGGGACCGCCAGCATCCTGAACCAGAACGACTCGCACCCTCTGGATCTCGAGAAGCTGATGGCGTTCTCCAAGCCGGAGGCGTACTTCACCCAGGTGTCGGGCGCCATCTGGTGGCCGATGGTCTACGACCTGCCGCAGGACGCCAAGCAGAACTTCGCCAAGCTCAAGCGCGACGCGCAGAACAAGCGCGCGATGTACTACATCGAGAAGGTCGACGCCGAGCACGTCTTCCCGATGGCCGGCCCCCCGATGTTCCTGCGCGAGGAGCTCTTCCGCTACAACGGGACGGGGCTCGAGAACGACTCGATCTTCACCGACCAGCGCGAGTTCCTTGCGCACATGAAAGAGCTCCGGCCCGATCAGAAGGGCTACGAGTTCGTGCCCGGCACGGTCGTCGAGCTGAACGACGGCGAGCTCACGGTCACCCAGACGCTGTACACGGATGCCGAGATCGACCGCATCTTCGACGACAAGTGGGCCTACCTCGCCGAGCAGCGCGACTCCCGCCAGGACGAGATCCGCGCGGAGGAGGCGTCGCGGGCCCCGGTGCTCGCGCCGGATGAGATGCTCGCGGCGATCAAGGAGTGGTGGGAGCCGCTGCTGCGCCGCGCCCGCACGATCCGCAACGGCGTGGGCGGCGTGGTGCGCTTCCGCATCGGCGAGCTGGACATGGTCGTCGATTTCCCGAAGGCGAAGGTCCGGGAGTATGCCGGTGAGGAGTGCATCTACTGGTACACGATCCCCGCCGACCTCGTCTCCACCAACATCGCCGACCACGAGATCGACTGGTCGAACTCGATCTTCCTGTCGATGCAGTTCGAGGTGGGCCGCAGCGGCAAGTTCAACGAGTTCCTCACGACCTTCCTCAAGTGCCTCTCGCGCGACCGCATCGAGTACGTCGAGAACTGGTACGCCGAGCAGACCGACCAGACCGAGGACGCCCAGCTCGGCGACTGGCTGGTGCAGCGGCGGTGCCCGCATCTGCGCGCGGACCTCACCAAGACCGGGAAGATCGAGGACGGCGTGCTCACCTGCTCGCTCCACGACTGGAAGTGGGACCTCGCCAGCGGCAAGTGCCTCACCAGCCAGGGACACCCGATCCGCGCGTCGCAGGTGGAGGACGATCGCGCGGCGACGACGCCCGCCGCCTGAACCACCGCGCCGCCGTCTGGTTGTAGCTCATCTACAACCAGACGGCGGTCTGCTGTCGGTGCGGCTGTAGCAGGAGCGTCAATCTCGGGGCGCGCGTATCACTGCGGCTCCGATCGGGTCCTGATCACCGTGCCCGCCATCGCGGGCGATCACACCCGAAGGAGTCACGCCATGACCACCGTCCCCGTCCACGGCGCCGCCGGCGTCGTTCCCGCGTCCGCCGGCCGCCAGAACCCGCTCCGCGCCCTGATCGCCCTCGAGGCACGCGCGGAGTCCGCGCTCAAGGTGTCGCTGCAGCGCTGGAGCATCCCGGCGCTGCGCGTCGCGCTGGGAGCCGTCTTCGTCGTCTTCGGCGCGCTGAAGCTGATCCCCGGCGTGAGCCCCGTCGAGGCGCTGGTGAGCGCCACGTGGGAGAAGCTCACGTTCGGCATGGTCAGCGGCCAGGCCGCGTTGATCGCGACCGCCGTCATCGAGGTGCTCGCCGGAGCCCTGCTCATCGCCGGCGGCGCTTTCGCCCGAATCGGCCTCGTGGTGCTGGCGCTGGCGTTCGTCGGCATCCTGTCGCCGATCGTCCTGCTGCCCGCGGAGGTCTTCGGCCCGGTCGGTCCGACGCTGACCGGCCAGTACATCTTCAAGAACGTCGTGCTGATCGCCGCCGCCCTCGTGGTGGCATCCCGCGTCCTGCGCGGTCCCGCTGCCAGGCACTGACGTCGCCTCCACCGCGTGAAGGCCGGTCCCGTACGGGGCCGGCCTTCGCCGTGCCGTAGGATGGACGACGATCGCAGCAACCTTTAACACCGTCCTGTGAGGCGGAGAAGGGAGCCGGATGAGCACGCGCACCGTGCTGCACGAGGCCGACATCGCCCGGGCACTGACTCGGATCTCGCACGAGATCCTCGAGTCCAACAGAGGCCCCGACGGCCTCGTCCTCCTCGGCATCCCCACCCGCGGCGTCACGCTCGCCCACCGCATCGGCGCGCTCGTCGAGCAGTTCGGCGGAGCTTCGGTCGCCGTCGGCGCGCTGGACGTGACGATGTACCGCGACGATCTGCACCGCAACCCCACGCGCGCACCCCAGCCCACCCAGATCCCCGCGGGCGGCATCGACGGCAAGGTGGTCGTGCTCGTCGACGACGTGCTGTTCTCGGGCCGGAGCATCCGGGCGGCGCTGGATGCCCTGCAGGACATCGGACGACCGGCGGCCGTGCGCCTGGCGACCCTCGTCGACCGGGGCCACCGCGAGCTGCCCATCCGCCCCGACTTCGTCGGGAAGAACCTCCCGAGTGCGCGCGACGAGCGGGTGAACGTCCGTCTCACCGAGACCGACGGCCGCGAGGAGGTGACGATCGAGTCATGAGGCATCTCCTGGACACCCAGACGCTCGGCCGCGAGGACGCCCTGCGCGTGCTCGACGTCGCCGAGGACATGGCCGACACCCAGCAGCGCGAGGTGAAGAAGCTGCCGACGCTGCGCGGCAAGACCGTCGTCAACCTCTTCTTCGAGGACTCGACGCGGACGCGCATCTCGTTCGAGGCGGCCGCCAAGCGCCTGTCCGCCGACGTCATCAACTTCTCCGCGAAGGGCTCGAGCGTCTCCAAGGGGGAGTCGCTGCAGGACACGGCGCAGACGCTGCAGGCGATGGGGGCGGATGCCGTCGTCATCCGTCACGGTGCCTCCGGCGCCCCGCGCACGCTGGCCACGAGCGGGTGGATCAGCGCCGGCGTGGTCAACGCCGGCGACGGCACCCACGAGCATCCCACGCAGGCCCTGCTCGACGCGTTCACGATCCGCAGGCGCCGCTTCGGCCGGGAGAGCCGCGGACGCGACCTCGCCGGGGTCAAGGTCGCCATCGTCGGCGACATCCTGCACTCCCGCGTCGCGCGCTCGAACGTCTGGCTGCTGAACACGCTGGGCGCCGCGGTCACACTCGTCGCCCCGCCCACGCTCGTCCCGCAGGACATGTCCGGGTGGCCCGTGTCGGTCGTGTACGACCTCGACGAGGCGATCTCCGGCGCTCCGGACGCCCTCATGATGCTCCGCATCCAGCTGGAGCGCATGAACGCGGCGTATTTCCCCACTGAACGGGAGTATTCGCGCCGCTGGGGCCTGGACGCACGCCGCCTGGCCGCGCTCGGAGCCGATAGCATTGTCATGCACCCCGGACCCATGAACCGGGGCCTGGAGATCTCCGCCGAAGCCGCCGATTCGCCGCGCTCGACCGTGCTCGAGCAGGTGGCGAACGGGGTCTCGGTGCGCATGGCCGCGCTCTACCTGCTGCTGGCGGGAGCGGAGCGCACCACGGCCGACGACATCCCTGCGACGGACATCCCCGCGGCGGATCGCACAGCGAAGGAGAACACCCGATGAGCGAGACCTTCCTCTTCCGCGGAGCGCTGATCGAGGGCAGCGGCGCCGCCGACGTGATCGTCTCGGACGGTGTGATCGCCGAGATCGGCGCCGGCCTGAGCCGCATCGGCGCGACGACGGTCGACGTCGGCGGGCTCGTTCTTCTCCCCGGCCTGGTCGACCTGCACACGCATCTCCGCGAGCCCGGGTACGAGGCATCCGAGACGATCCTCACCGGGTCCCGCGCCGCCGCCGCCGGCGGCTACACGGCCGTCTTCGCGATGCCGAACACCTCACCGGTCGCCGACACCGCCGGCGTCGTCGAACAGGAGCTCGCCCTCGGCGAGGCCGCCGGGTACGTCACCGTGCAGCCGATCGGTGCCGTCACCGTCGGGCAGAAGGGCGAGCGCCTGGCCGAGCTCGGCGCGATGGCGGACTCCCGCGCCCGCGTGCGCGTCTTCAGCGACGACGGCTTCTGCGTGTGGGACCCGCTCATCATGCGGCGCGCCCTCGAGTACGTGAAGGCGTTCGACGGCGTCATCGCGCAGCACGCCCAGGACCCCCGGCTGACCGAGGGCGCCCAGATGAACGAGGGCGCCGTGTCGGCCGAGCTCGGCCTCGCCGGCTGGCCCGCCGTCGCCGAGGAGTCGATCATCGCGCGCGACGTCCTCCTCGCCGAGCACGTCGGCTCGCGCCTGCACGTGTGCCACCTGTCGACGGCCGGTTCGGTCGAGATCATCCGCTGGGCCAAGAAGCGGGGCGTCGACGTCACCGCCGAGGTGACCCCCCACCACCTCCTCCTCACCGACGAACTGGTGCGCGACTACGACGCGCGCTTCAAGGTGAACCCGCCGCTGCGCCGCGAGGAGGACGTGATCGCGGTGCGCGAGGGCCTGGCCGACGGCACGATCGACATCGTCGCCACTGATCACGCGCCGCATCCGGCGGAGGCGAAGGCCTGCGAGTGGCACGCGGCCGCGAACGGCATGGTGGGGCTGGAGAGCGCGCTGCGGGTCGTGCAGCAGTCGATGGTCGACACGGGTCTCATCACCTGGGGAGACGTCGCACGGGTCATGTCGCGGGAGCCCGCGCGCATCGGCCGGCTCTCGGGCCACGGCACTCCGCTCACCGAGGGCCAGCCCGCCTCCCTGACGTTCTACGACCCCTCGCCGCGGCGCACCTTCACCGCCGGTGACCTCCGCGGCCGCAGCGTCAACTCGCCCTACCTCGGGCGGGAACTCCCGGGTGACGTGCGGTGGACCCTCCACGGCGGCACGGCCACGGTCGCCGACGGCGCCCTCCTGGACGCACCGGGGGTCCGCGCATGACCCGAGAAGGCGCACTGGGCATCATCGTCGCCGTCACGGTCGTGCTCCTCGCCCTGCTCGTCTGGGCATGGCGACGACGCACCCGTCGTGACGCGCATCTCGCCGCTCCCGTGGGCGAGATCCCCCCGGGCGCCACCACCCGTTCGTCGTGGCCCGCGCTCTACGTGGCGACCACCCGGCACGGCCAGCCGCTGGAGCGCCTCGCCATCGGCGGCCTGGGCTTCCGCTCGCGGTCCGACGTCACGGTGACCGACGCCGGCATCGCCCTCGACGTGACCGGCCGGCCGCGGGTCTTCCTCGCCGCCGACCGGATCCAGGACGTCGCGCAGGCGACCGTGGCGATCGACCGAGTGGTCGAGCGCGACGGCCTCGTCCGCCTCGCCTGGCGCCTCGACGACGGCACCGTCGTCGACTCCTACTTCCGACCTCAGGATGCCTCCGCCCGCGCCCTCGCCGACGCCATGGCCGCCATCCTTCCCCCGACCCAGACGGGAACACGCGCATGAACTCCCTCTTCCAGACCGACCCCGCCGTCCTGGTGCTCGAGGACGGCACCCGCCACGTCGGGCGCGCCTACGGCGCCATCGGCACGACGCTCGGCGAGGTCGTCTTCTCCACCGGGATGACCGGCTACCAGGAGACCCTCACCGACCCCTCGTACGCGGGCCAGATCGTGCTGCAGACCGCGCCCCACATCGGCAACACCGGCATGAACCGCGAGGACCCCGAGTCACGGCGCATCTGGGTGTCCGGGTACATCGTGCGCGACCCCTCGCGCGTGGTGTCGAACTGGCGGGCCGACGAGTCGCTCGACGACGCGCTCGTGAACGACGGCGTGGTCGGCATCAGCGGCATCGACACGCGCGCCGTCACGCGCCACATCCGGTCGGCAGGAAGCATGCGCGGCGGCGTCTTCTCCGGCGAGGCCGCGGGGATCGACCCGGAGGAGCAGCTGCGCCTCGTCCGCGAGGCGCCCGAGATGGCGGGCCGGAACCTCTCGGCCGAGGTGTCGGTCGCGGCCGCCGAGGTCACGAAGGCGACGGGGGAGCGGATCGGCAACCTCGCGGTGCTCGACCTCGGCGTCAAGCGGGCCACGGTCGACAACCTCGCAGCACGGGGCTTCGACGTCCACGTGCTGCCGCAGGACGTCTCCATCGACGACATCCGCGCGATCGACCCGGTCGCGGTGTTCTACTCGAACGGCCCCGGCGACCCCGCCGCCTCGGGGGATCACGTCGACCTCCTCCGCGGCGTCCTCGACGACGGCCTGCCGTTCTTCGGCATCTGCTTCGGCAATCAGCTGCTGGGGCGCGCCCTCGGACTCGGCACGTACAAGCTGCCGTTCGGCCACCGCGGGATCAACCAGCCGGTCCTCGACAAGGCCACCGGCCGCGTCGAGATCACCGCGCACAACCACGGGTTCGCCGTCGACGCCCCGGTCGAGGGCGCGTTCGACAGTCCGAACGGCTACGGCCGCATCGAGGTGAGCCATGTCGGCTTGAACGACCAGGTCGTCGAGGGACTGCGCGCGCTGGACATCCCGGCGTTCTCGGTCCAGTACCACCCCGAGGCGGCGGCCGGCCCGCACGACGCCAACTACCTGTTCGACCGCTTCCGCGACCTGGTCGTCGCGACCCTGGAGACCAAGAAGAATGCCTAAGCGCGACGACATCCACTCCGTCCTCGTCATCGGATCCGGTCCGATCGTCATCGGCCAGGCGGCCGAGTTCGACTACTCGGGCACGCAGGCCTGCCGCGTGCTGCGCGAAGAGGGCATCCGGGTCATCCTGGTCAACCCCAACCCGGCCACGATCATGACCGACCCCGACTTCGCCGATGCCACCTACATCGAGCCGATCACCCCCGAGGTGATCGAGACGATCCTCGCCAAGGAGAAGCCGGACGCCATCCTGCCGACGCTCGGCGGGCAGACCGCCCTCAACGCGGCGATGGCGCTCCACGATCGCGGCATCCTGGACAAGTACGGCGTCGAGCTCATCGGCGCGAAGGTCGACGCCATCCGCAAGGGCGAGGACCGCCAGATCTTCAAGGAGCTCGTCCTCGAGGCGGGCGCCGACGTGGCCCAGTCCGTCATCTGCCACTCGATGGACGACCTGATCGAAGGCGCCGAGAAGCTCGGATACCCGCTGGTCGTGCGTCCGTCCTTCACGATGGGCGGCCTCGGCTCGGGCTTCGCGTACGACGAGGCCGACCTCCGCCGCATCGGCGGTGCCGGCCTGCACGACTCGCCCACGAACGAGGTGCTCCTGGAGGAGTCCATCCTCGGGTGGAAGGAGTACGAGCTCGAGCTCATGCGCGACACCGCCGACAACACGGTCGTCGTCTGCTCCATCGAGAACGTCGACCCGGTCGGCGTCCACACCGGCGACTCGATCACCGTCGCCCCCGCTCTCACCCTCACCGACCGCGAGTACCAGAAGCTCCGCGACATCGGCATCGACATCATCCGGGCCGTCGGCGTCGACACCGGCGGGTGCAACATCCAGTTCGCCGTCGACCCCGCGACCGGGCGCATCATCGTCATCGAGATGAACCCGCGCGTGTCGCGCTCGTCGGCGCTGGCCTCGAAGGCGACGGGATTCCCCATCGCGAAGATCGCCGCGAAGCTGGCGATCGGCTACCGCCTCGACGAGATTCCCAACGACATCACGAAGGTGACGCCGGCGAGCTTCGAACCGACGCTGGACTACATCGTGGTGAAGGTCCCGCGCTTCAACTTCGAGAAGTTCCCGGCCGCCGACACCACGCTCACGACCACCATGAAGTCGGTCGGCGAGGCCATGGCGATCGGTCGCAACTACGCCACGGCCCTGCAGAAGGCGCTCCGCTCGCTCGAGAAGCGCGGCTCGAGCTTCCACTGGGGCGACGAGGACCGGTCGGTGGCCGAGCTCCTGGAGATCGCGAAGACGCCCACCGACGGCCGCATCGTCGTCCTGCAGCAGGCGCTTCGCAAGGGGGCCACCGTCGAGCAGGCCTTCGACGCCACCAAGATCGACCCGTGGTTCCTCGACCAGATCGTGCTCATCAACGAGGTCGCCGAGTTCGTGCGCCGGGCGGGGGAGTTGGATGCCGCCACCCTCCGCATCGCGAAGGAGCACGGCTTCAGCGACGCCCAGATCGCGCAGCTGCGCGGCGACACGGAGGCCGAGGTGCGGGGCGTCCGCCACGGGCTGGGCATCCGCCCGGTCTACAAGACCGTCGACACCTGCGCGGGGGAGTTCCCGGCGCTCACGCCCTACCACTACTCCAGCTACGACGCCGAGACCGAGGTGTCCGCCTCCGAGCGCACCAAGGTCGTCATCATCGGCTCGGGCCCCAACCGCATCGGGCAGGGCGTCGAGTTCGACTACTCGTGCGTGCACGCGTCGTTCGCGCTCGCCGACGCCGGCTACGAGACCATCATGGTCAACTGCAACCCCGAGACGGTCTCGACCGACTACGACACCTCCGACCGCCTCTACTTCGAGCCGCTGACGCTCGAGGACGTGCTGGAGGTGCTGCACGCGGAGTCCCGGTCGGGGAGGATCCTCGGCGTCATCTGCCAGCTCGGCGGCCAGACGCCGCTGGGCCTGGCCAAGGGCATCGAGGAGGCAGGCTACACGATCCTCGGCACGAAGCCCGCAGCGATCGACCTGGCGGAGGAGCGCGAGCAGTTCTCGCGCCTGCTCGACGACGCCGGGCTCGTCGCGCCGCGCAACGGCACCGCGATCGACGTCGAGGGCGCTGTCGCCGTGGCCGAGGAGATCGGCTACCCGGTCCTCGTGCGCCCGAGCTTCGTGCTGGGCGGCCGCGGCATGGAGATCGTGTACTCGACCGAGGCGCTGCGCGACTACTTCGTGCGCATCGCCGACCAGGCCATCATCGGCCCCGGCCTTCCGCTGCTCGTGGACCGGTTCCTCGACGACGCCATCGAGATCGACGTCGACGCGCTGTTCGACCGTGAGGAGCTCTACATCGGCGGCGTGATGGAGCACCTCGAGGAGGCCGGCATCCACTCCGGCGACTCGTCGTGCACGCTGCCGCCGGTGAGCCTCGGACGCACCGACATCGACCGCGTGCGCGAGGCGACGCGCGCCATCGCCGAGGGCGTGGGCGTGCGGGGCCTGCTCAACGTGCAGTTCGCCATCTCGGCCGGCGTCCTCTACGTCATCGAGGCGAACCCGCGCGCCAGCCGCACGGTGCCGTTCGTGTCGAAGGCGCTGGGCATCCCGCTGGCCAAGGCCGCCGCGCGCGTCATGGCCGGCGCGACCATCGCCGAGCTGCGGGGCGAGGGCATGCTGCCCGAGCAGGACGGCTCGCGCGTGCCCCTGGACGCCCCGGTCGCCGTCAAGGAGGCCGTGCTGCCGTTCAAGCGGTTCCGCACGGCGGACGGCCAGACGGTGGACTCGGTCCTCGGCCCCGAGATGCGCTCCACGGGCGAGGTGATGGGGATCGACCGCGACTTCCCGACCGCGTTCGCGAAGTCCCAGGAGGCGGCCTACGGCGGCATGCCGCAGTCGGGCACCGTGTTCATCTCGGTGGCCGACAGCGACAAGCGCGCCGTGATCCTGCCCGCCCACCGGCTGCAGGAGCTGGGCTTCGACCTCGTCGCCACGGAGGGCACCGCCGAGATCCTCGCCCGCAACGGCATCGCGGTCGACGTCGTCCGCAAGTACTCCGAGACGCACGGCTCCGGCGACACGAACATCGTCGACCTCATCAACGCCGGCGAGATCGACATCGTCGTGAACACCCCCTCGGGAGGAGCGGCGCGCGCCGACGGCTACGAGATCCGCGCCGCGGCCGTCGCCGGCGACAAGGCGCTGTTCACCACGATGGCCGTCCTCGGAGCGGCGGTCAGCGCGCTGCCGGTGCTGCGCGACGGCTTCGACGTGAAGAGCCTGCAGGAGTACGCCGCCGACCGGCGGGCGGACGCATGACCTCATTCGGCGAGCGCATCCGCGCCGAGATGGCGGCGCACGGGCAGCTGTGCGTCGGCATCGACCCGCACGCGCACCTGCTCGCCGAGTGGGGGCTGGATGCCTCGCCCGCGGGCGTGCGCGAGTTCGGCCTCCGCGTGGTGGAGGCCGCCGCGGGACGCGTGGCCGTGGTCAAGCCGCAGGTGTCGTTCTTCGAGCGCTTCGGATCGGCGGGGATCGCCGCGCTGGAGGACGTGCTCGCCGCCGGCCGCGAGGCCGGGCTCGTGGTCATCGCCGACGCCAAACGCGGCGACATCGGCTCGACGATGGACGCGTACGCCGAGGCGTGGCTCGAACCCGGGTCGCCTCTGGAGGCGGACGCGGTCACGGTGAGCCCGTTCCTCGGCGTCGGGGCGCTGGAGGGCACGTTCGAGCTCGCGCAGCGCCACGGCAAGGGCGTCTTCGTGCTCGCCGCGACCAGCAATCCCGAGGCGCTGACCCTGCAGCGCGCGCATCACGCGGGCGGCGAGACCGTCTCCGCCGCCATCGTGCGGGAGGTCTCCGCGCGCAACGCCGCCGTGACGCCGGACGGCCGGTGGGGGAGCCTCGGCTTCGTCGTCGGGGGCACCGTGGACTGGGCGGATGCCGGGCTCCGGCCGTTCTCCCCGGTGGCGCCGATCCTGGGTCCCGGCTTCGGGCACCAGGGCGCCGAGCCGCACCAGCTCCGCGCGCGCTTCGGCGCGCTGTCGCAAGCGGTGATAGCGTCGGAGAGCCGCAGCATCCTGGCTGCCGGACCCGACCGGCTCGCCGCGCGCATCTCCGAGCGCGCCCTTCTCTACCGTGGTGAGTGACATGCCCGATTCGCGCACTGTACCCAATGGGGCTTCGCCCCATGCCTCCGGCGCACCTGGGCGGCCGCCCGAGGTCGACCGCGCGGCGGCATCCCGCCGTGCCGTCGCCGCCCGCCGCGAGCGCGCCGCACTGAAGAAGGACGTCGCGATGCGGGTGATCACGCCGCAGGAGCTCCTGCGGCGCGCCCTCGCCGACCCCTCATCACCGGCGGGCGCGATGCGCGTGCCCGAGTTCCTCACCGCGATCCCCGCGATCGGCGAGGGCAAGCGCGACCGCATCCTCCACGACCTCGAGATCTCGCCGGTCAAGCGTCTGGGCGGCCTCGGCTCGCGCCAGCGCGAGGATCTGCGGCGATTCCTCGACACCCGCTGGCCGGAGCTGGAGCCCCGCGGCGGCCGCAGCCGCCTCGTGGTGCTGGCCGGTCCGACGGCCGTCGGCAAGGGGACGGTCGCCGCCTACATCAAGGAGCACCACCCCGACATCCACCTCTCGGTCTCGGCGACCACGCGCGCGCCGCGCCCGGGCGAGGTCGACGGCGAGCACTACTTCTTCGTCGACGACGCCGAGTTCGATCGCATGGTCGAAGGTGGCGAGCTGCTCGAGCACGCGACGGTCCACAACGCGTACCGCTACGGCACGCCGCGCGGCCCGATCGAGAAGGCTCTCGCCGCCGGACGCACCGTCCTGCTCGAGATCGACCTCCAGGGCGCGCGGCAGGTGCGCGAGGCCGACCCGTCGGCGACCCTGGTGTTCCTGCTGCCGCCGAGCTGGGACGAGCTCGTCCAGCGCCTCGTGGGTCGCGGCACGGAGGACGCCGCCGAACGCGCACGGCGTCTGCGGACCGCCAAGACCGAGCTGGCGTCGCAGAGCGAGTTCGACTACCGCGTCGTGAACGACGACGTGGCCCGCGCCGCCGCCGAGGTCGCCGCCCTCGCGCACTGACAGCGGCCCGTCCCGTAGACTAGTGGGATGCCTCGGCACCCGAGGCCCGCAGACTCCCACTCCTTCCATCCGATCCAGGAGGTTTCGCCATGGCCGGAACGAACCAGGGCATCATCGAGCCCCCCATCGACAGCCTGCTCGAGAAGGTCGACTCGAAGTACCAGCTCGTGATCTACGCGGCCAAGCGCGCGCGCCAGATCAACGACTACTACTCCGACCTGCACGAGGGCAACCTCTTCGACAACGTCGGTCCGCTCGTGGACTCGACGGTCGAGGACAAGCCGCTGACGATCGCGCTGCACGAGATCCACGAGGACAAGCTGCGCCTTCGCCACCTCGAGTGACCTGTGACACCCTGATGCCCCCGTCGACGGAGATGTCCGTCCACGGGGGCATACTGGTGTCCGCCCCCTCGGCGCCCACGTCCGCGTCCGAGGCCCGACAACTGGAGCATCGATGACCGAACTGCGTCTGTTCACGTCCGAGTCCGTCACCGAGGGGCACCCCGACAAGATCTGCGACCAGATCTCGGACTCGATCCTCGACGCGATCCTCACCGACGACGCCGACGGACGCGTCGCGGTCGAGACGCTGGTGACCACCGGGCTGGTCCACGTCGCGGGCGAGGTGTCCACCTCGGCGTACGTCGAGATCCCGGCCATCGTGCGCGACGTCGTCAACCGGATCGGGTACACCTCGAGCGAGACCGGCTTCGACGGCGACTCGTGCGGCGTGAGCGTGTCGATCGGCGCGCAGTCCTCCGACATCGCCGCCGGCGTCGACAAGGCGTTCGAGCGGCGCGAGGACGGCTCGGAGGATCCTCACGACCTGCAGGGCGCGGGCGACCAGGGCATCATGTTCGGCTACGCCACGACCGAGACGCCGCAGCTCATGCCGATGGCCGCTTGGACCGCTCACCGCATGGCCGAGCGCCTCGCCGAGGTGCGCCGCTCCGGCGAGCTGCCGTTCCTGCGGCCCGACGGCAAGACGCAGGTCACGCTCGGCTACGAGGGCCACACCCCCAGAACGGTCGACTCGGTCGTGCTGTCCACGCAGCACCACCCCGACATCTCGCAGAAGGCGCTGCGCGCCGCCGTGCGGGCCGAGGTGATCGACCCCGTGCTCGAGGCGACGGGGCTCGACCTCGCCGACGTGAAGTTCTACATCAACCCCGCGGGGCCCTTCGTGATCGGCGGGCCCAAGGGCGACGCCGGCCTCACCGGGCGCAAGATCATCATCGACACCTACGGCGGCGCCGCCCGTCACGGCGGCGGTGCGTTCAGCGGCAAGGACCCGTCGAAGGTCGACCGCTCCGGCGCGTACGCGATGCGCTGGGTCGCGAAGAACGCGGTCGCCGCCGGTCTCGCCGAGCGGCTGGAGGTGCAGGTGGCGTACGCCATCGGCAAGGCCAAGCCCGTGGGACTGTACGTCGAGACGTTCGGCACCGGCACGGTGGCCGACGAGGTGATCACGCGGGCCATCCTCGAGGTCTTCGACCTGCGTCCGAAGGCCATCATCGACCAGCTCGATCTGCTGCGCCCGATCTACGCGCAGACGGCGGCGTACGGCCATTTCGGGCGGGAGCTGCCCGACTTCACGTGGGAGCGCACCGACCGCGCAGACGCGCTGCGCGCGGCCGCCGGGCTCTGACTGCGGCCGCGTGACCGCGGTGCACGACGAGCCTCAGCCCGACGAGGGCGACGCACGGCGTGGGCGTCGCATCGCCCGCGTGCTCATCGACTCCCCACTGCCACAGCTGGATCGCCTCTTCGACTACGAGATCCCCGCCGCGCTCACCGCCGATGCGGTCCCCGGCGTGCGCGTGCGGGTCCCGCTGCGCAGCGCAGGCCGGATGGTCGACGGGCTGCTCGTCGAGGTGGGGGAGCCCGATGCCGATGGGCGGCCCCTCTCTCAGCTCGAGGCCGTGGTGTCGCCGGTGCCGGTGCTGACCCCCTCGCTGTACGCCCTGGCCCGCAGGGCCGCCGACCGGGCCGCGGGTTCGGCGGGCGACATCCTGCGCCTCGCGATCCCCAAGCGCATGGTGAGGGCCGAGAAGGCCTGGCTGGCCGCAGACCCGCCGGCCCGTCCCGAGGTGGATCCCGCCCACGTCGCATGGGCGGACGACGTGCTGGGCGCGTATCCGGGGCTGGCGGAGGCGCTGGACCGCGGCGAGCGCCTCGCTGTCGACGCACCCCCCGTTCCGGCGGTGCTCGACGACGGGCGCGCGGTCGGCTCGTGGGCGGTGCTGCTCGCCGCTGCGGCGACGCACACGCTGGCCGCAGGGCGCAGCGCCGTGGTGGCGGTGCCCGACCATCGTGACCGCGCCCAGCTGGAGGCCGTGCTGGAGGCGCGGATCCCCGCCGATGCGCTCGTCCGCGACGACGCCAAGCAGAGCGGGCCGGCCCGCTACGCCGCGTTCCTGCGCACGCTGGACGCCGCGCCGTGCGTCGTCATCGGCAACCGGTCCACCGTGTACGCGCCTGTCTCCGACCCCGGGCTCGTCGCGATCTGGGACGACGGCGACCCGCTGCTCGGCGAGCCGCTCAGTCCCGGCGTCCACGCGCGCGATGCCGCCCTGCTGCGCCACGAGCTCGACGGCGGCGCGCTCGTGTTCGCGGGGCACACCCGCACCGCCGACGTGGAGCGCCTCGTGGCGATCGGCTGGGTCAGGGACCTCCCGGCCGCGCGGCGGATGAGCCCCCGGGTGGTCCTCAGCGCCACCCGTGAAGGGGAGTCGCGCGCCGCGCGCGTGCCCTCCTCGGCGTTCGCCGCGGCGCGCGAGGCGCTCTCGGGGGGACCGGTCCTCGTCCAGGTCGCGCGCCCCGGCTACGCCCCGGTCCTGGTCTGCGCGGCGTGCCGGCACCCGGCGCGCTGTCCGCACTGCGGCGGCCCCCTGCACGCCGCCCGCCACGGCGCGGTGCCGACGTGCTCCTGGTGCGGGCGCGCCGCCCACGCGTGGGCCTGTCCCGAGTGCTCCTCCACGATGCTGCGGATGGCTTCGGCCGGGAGCGAGCGCACCGCAGACGAACTGGGCCGCGCGTTCCCCGGCATCCGGGTCATCCTCGCCGACGGGGACCACCCCGTGATGCAGGTCGACGAGCGTCCGGCCCTCGTGGTCGCGACCCGCGGCGCAGAGCCTCTCGCTCTCGGCGGCTACCGGGCGGTGATCCTGCTGGACGGCGACCGGATGCTGATGGCCGACGACCTCCGCATCGGCGAGTCGTGCCTGCGCTGGTGGTCGAACGCCGCCGCCCTGGCCGCGCCCGGGGCGCCGGTCCACCTCGTCGGCGTGGCGGGCGAGATCGCGCGCGCGCTGGCCACGTGGACGCAGGCGTCGTACGCCCGCGCCGAGCTGGCCGACCGTGCACCGCTGCGCATGCCGCCCACCGTGCGGGTGGCCGCCGTGGACGGGCCGCGCACCGCCGTGGACACGGCTCTGGCGGAGCTGCGCCGGGCGGTTCCGGAGCTCGACGCGGAGGCCGTGCTGGGGCCGCTCCCGCGCGGCGAGGCGGTGCGGGCTCTGGTGCGCTTCGAGTACGCGCTCGGCGCGCGGGTCGCCGAGAGCCTGCGCGCCTCGGTCGTGAGCCAGGCCGTGAAGGGCAGGCGTCCGGCGAAGGGTCGTGCCCCCGCGGCCGCCAATACACTGAAGGTCCGGGTCGACGTGCCCGACCCCGACCTCTGACATGTTCAGGAGCTCCATGCGCCTCGTCTTCGCCGGCACGCCGGCGCCGGCTGTGCCGTCGCTGCGCCGGCTCGCGGCATCCGCCCACGACATCGCCGCGGTCGTCACCCGCCGTGACGCGCCCGTCGGGCGCAAGCGGGTGCTCACGCCGTCGCCCGTCGCGGCGGCCGCAGAGGAGCTGGGGCTCCCGGTGATCCGCGCCGATCGGCTGGACGAGGACGCCACCGGGCGGATCGCGGCGCTCGCGCCCGACCTCGGCGTCATCGTCGCCTACGGCGGCCTCGTGCGGGAGCCGCTCCTGTCGACGCCGGCGCACGGGTGGATCAACCTCCACTTCTCGCTGCTTCCGCGCTGGCGGGGCGCCGCGCCCGTCCAGCACGCGCTGATCGCCGGTGACGCGCAGACCGGGGCGAGCGTGTTCCAGCTGGTGCCCGAGCTCGACGCCGGCGATGTGTTCGGCGAGCTCGCCGTCGACATCCCGGGCGATGCGACCGCGGGCGACCTCCTCGCGTCGCTCGCGGAGGACGGCGCCGGGCTCCTCGCCGAGGTCGTGGACGCCATCGGCCGCGGGGCCGCCGTCGCTCGCCCGCAGGCCGGCGAGGTCACCTACGCCGGCAAGCTCGGCGACGAGGACGGTCGCATCCGGTGGGACGAGGCGGCGCCGGCGGTGCTCGGCCGCATCCGCGGCGTCACCCCCGAGCCGGGGGCGCACACGACGATCGAGGGCGCACGCTTCAAGGTGCTGGCGGTCGCCGAGGCGCCCGCGGACGCACCCGCCCTCGCGCCCGGGATGCTCGCCCTCCACGGCAAGGAGGTCCTCGCCGGCACGGGCTCGACGCCGATCGTGCTCGACACCGTGCAGCCGGCGGGCAAGGGTGCCATGCGCGCCGCGGACTGGTGGCGGGGCCTGCGCGACGCGACCCCGGTGGCGGGATCGTGAGCCGCACGGTCGCCGCGCGCCGGGTCGCCTACGACACGCTGCGAGCGGTCCACGAGTCCGACGCCTACGCCAATCTCCTGCTGCCCACCGCGATCACGCGTGCGGGGCTCTCGACCGCCGACGCCGCCCTCGCGACGGAGCTCACCTACGGGACGCTGCGGCGGCAGGGTACCTACGACGCCGTCATCTCCATCGCCGCCGACCGTCCCGTCGCCGACATCGACCCCGCGGTGCTGGATGCTCTGCGCCTGGGCGTCCACCAGCTGCTGTCGACCCGGGTGGCCTCGCATGCCGCCGTCAACGAGTCGGTCGAGCTCGCCCGCGCGGCGGGCGGCCGCGGTGCGGGCGGGTTCGCCAACGCGGTGCTGCGGCGCGTCTCGCGCGACACCCCCGGCGACTGGATGACCCATGTGGCCGCCAGCGCCCGGTCCGATGACGAGCAGCTCGGCCTGCTGTTCTCGCACCCGGTGTGGGTCGTGCGCGCATTCCGGCGCGCCCTCGCCGCGGAAGGGCGCGCCGACGAGCTGGAAGCGCTCCTCACCGCCGACAACGCATCGCCGCGCGTCACGATGGCCGCGCTCCCGGATCTCGCCGAGGTGCCCGACGACGCCCGCCGCACGCCGTTCTCGCCGATCGGCTTCCGTCTGGGCGGCGGCGACCCCGACGCACTGGTGCGGGGATCCGAGGGGCGCGTGCGCGTGCAGGACGAAGGCTCGCAGCTGGCCGCACTCGCCCTGACGCGGGCGATGCCGGTCTCGGCGGGGGAGCGCTGGCTCGACCTGTGCGCCGGCCCCGGCGGCAAGACCGCCGTGCTCGCGGCCGAGGCGCTCGCGCACGGGGCGTCGCTCGAGGCTAACGAGATCTCGCCCGCGCGGGCGGGGCTCGTCCGCCAGGCGCTGGCCGGGGTGCCGCTGGAGGTTTCGGTGTCGGAGGAGGACGGTCGCACGCGCGCCGGCGGTTCTCCCGACACCTACGACCGGATCCTGGTGGATGCCCCGTGCACCGGCCTCGGCGCGCTGCGGCGCCGTCCCGAGGCGCGGTGGCGCAAGGCGCCCAGCGACGTCCCCGGACTCACCGAACTGCAGCGTGAGCTGCTGAACGCCGCTGTGAGCGCGCTCCGGCCGGGCGGCGTGGTCGCGTACGTCACGTGCTCGCCGCACCTCGCCGAGACCTCGGGCGTGGTGTCCGACATCCGCCGGGAGTGGGACGGCGCGCTCGAAGAGCTGTCGGCGCGCGAGGTCATCACGTCCCTGTCCGCCGCCGACCCCGGCCTGCCTCCGCAGACGGACGGCAGCGGACGCGCGCAGCTGTGGCCGCACCGTCACAACACCGACGCGATGTCGGTGTCACTCCTGCGCCGCGTCTGAGCACACTTCCGCAGCGCCGCGTCGGGGCGACGAGCCGCAACACCGGAGTCACTCGGCGAGTCGCATCGACCGGGGCATCTGCTCGAACTCGGCGCGCAGCGCGATCAGCGCCGCGCTGTGCGCGCGGCCGAGGGCGCGCGCGTCGACGGTCACCTCGGCGCCCTCGGGCAGAGCCTCCGCGATCTCGCGCAGCACCGCGACGACGCGCTCCATCCCGGCCAGGCCCAGCTCGCCGGAGAGGCGCAGCGTGCGCCCGTGGTCGGTGTCCTCGACGGTGAACGCCGGAACGGCGATGCTGTCGTGAGCCTCGAGCATGTGCATGCCGAAGCGCTCGGCCAGCGTCTCGAGCAGAGCGATGGCGCGCACGGAGTTGCCGTGCACATCGAGGCGGGGGCTGAACGCGGCGACGCCGAACTGCGAGGGGGCGACGGCGAGGAGCCCGCCGCTGACGCCGCTCTTGGCGGGAAGGCCCACCCGCAGCAGCCACTCGCCGGAGTAGTCGTACATGCCGCAGCTCGTCATGATCGACAGCACGTCGCGCGCGACCGCCTCGGCGACGACACGCTCGCCCGTCACCGGGTTCACCCCGCCGAACGCGAGCGTCGCGGACATCACCGCCAGGTCGCGCGCGGTCACGAGCAGCGAGCACTGCCGGAAGTAGGTCTCGACCGCTGCGTCGACCGGGCCGTCGATGATGCCGTGGGACCGCAGGAGGTGGGCGAGCGCGCGGTTGCGATCGCCGGTGGCGGACTCGGAGGCGTACACCCGCTCATCGACCCACAGCGAGCGTCCCGCGAACGCGGACAGTCCGGCGACGATGTGCGCCGTCCTCTCGTCCACGCCGTCGCCGGGGATGAGCGCCGACGTCGCGATCGCGCCGGCGTTGACCATCGGGTTGGCGGGGCGTCCGGTCACCGGCTCGAGACTGATCGCATTGAACGGCTCGCCGCTGGGCTCGGCACCCACCTTGCGCAGCACGGCATCCCGCCCGCGGTCGGCGAGCGCCAGCGCCAGGACGAACGGCTTCGAGATCGACTGGATGGTGAACTCGTGGTCGACGTCTCCGACCGCGCGCACCCTGCCGTGGGGGCCCACCACCGCGAGCGCGAGCCGGTCGGGATCCGCCGACGCGAGCTCGGGGATGTACCCGGCGGGCGCGCCGCCGCCGAGGGGCCGCACATCCTCGAGGACCTCGTGCAGGAGTACGGTGATCGGATCCACGGCTCGACCATAATGGACGGGTGCTCCCGAACGACGAGACCGGCCGCGCGGGCGGCATCCGCATCAACCCCAGCATCCTCGCCGCCGACTTCGTGAACATGCAGGCAGAGCTCGCGCGCATCGCCACCGCGGACTTCGTGCACGTCGACGTCATGGACAACCACTTCGTGCCCAACCTCACGTTCGGGCCGCAGATGGTCGAGCGCGTCCAGGCGACCAGCCCCGTGCCGCTGGACGTCCACCTCATGATCACGAATCCCGACCGGTGGGCGCCCGGCTACGCCGAGCTCGGAGCCGCGTCCGTCACGTTCCACCTGGAGGCGGCGAAGGAGCCCGTGGCCCTCGCCCGGCGGCTGCGCGCGATCGGCGCCCGCGCGGGGGTCGCGGTGAAGCCCGCGACGCCGGTGGAGGGTCTGTTCGACCTGCTCGACGACTTCGATCAGATCCTCGTCATGACGGTCGAGCCCGGCTTCGGCGGTCAGTCCTTCATGCCCGAGACCATGCCGAAGCTGCGCCGGCTCGCCGACGAGGCACGCCGTCGCGGATCCTCCGTGTGGCTGCAGGTCGACGGCGGGATCGGCGAGAGCACGATCGCGCAGGCCGCCGAGGCGGGCGCCGACACGTTCGTCGCCGGATCCGCGGTGTTCGGCGCCGACGACCCCGCGAACGCCATCGCGGGGCTGCGCGCGACGGTCGCCGCCCACCACCACGTGCACTGAGCCGCGGCGTCACGCGGCACCGGGGCATCCCGGCCGGACGGTAACCTGTCATGGTGAAGACGTTCGACACGCTGTACGCCGAGCTGGCCGCGAAGGCGGCCGAGCGCCCTGAGGGATCGGGCACCGTCGCGCAGCTGGACGCGGGCGTCCACGCGATCGGCAAGAAGATCGTGGAGGAGGCCGCCGAAGTCTGGATGGCGGCCGAGTACGAGTCGACGGATGCCGCAGCCGAGGAGATCTCGCAGCTGCTGTACCACCTTCAGGTGCTGATGCTCGCGAAGGGGCTGAGCCTCGAAGACGTCTACCGACATCTCTGAGCGCGCGTCCCCGTCCGCCCTCGAACCCGAAAGCCCCGCTGCCATGCTGCGAATCGCCGTGCCGAACAAGGGCTCGCTCGCCGAGACCGCCTCCGAGATGCTCCACGAGGCCGGCTACATCGGCCGCCGCGACCCGAAGGACCTCCACGTCATCGACCCTCAGAACGAGGTCGAGTTCTTCTATCTGCGCCCCAAGGACATCGCGACCTACGTCGGCTCGGGTGCACTCGACGTGGGCATCACCGGCCGCGACCTGCTCCTGGACGCCCGCATGCCGGGCGCGCGCGAGATCGAGGCCCTCGGCTTCGGCGACTCGACGTTCCGCTTCGCGGGCCCGCCCGGACGCTTCGCCGACGTGAAGGACCTCCAGGGCTTCCGCGTCGCCACGGCGTACCCGGGTCTCGTCGACGCGTTCCTGGACGACCACGGCGTCGCCGTGGACCTGGTGCCGCTGGACGGCGCCGTCGAGTCGGCGGTCCGTCTGGGAGTGGCGGATGCCGTCGCCGACGTCGTCTCGACGGGCACCACGCTCCGTCAGGCGGGCCTGGAGATCTTCGGCCCCGTGCTGCTGCAGTCCGAGGCGGTGCTCATCACCTCGCCCACCGAGGCGGAGGGGACCGACACGCTGCTGCGCCGCCTGCGCGGCGTCATGGTCGCCCGGCGGTACGTGATGGTCGACTACGACCTCCCGGCCGAGCTCGTCGACGACGCCGTCAAGATCGCTCCGGGCATCGAATCGCCCACGATCTCGCCGCTGCGCGACCCGGCGTGGGTCGCGGTGCGCGTGATGGTGGCCCGCAAGGGCGTCAACCAGGTCATGGACGCGCTGTACGCGATCGGCGCCCGCGCGATCCTGGTCACGGCGATCCACAACGCGAGGCTGTGATGGGCCTCGTCTGCCGCGTCATCCCCTGCCTCGACGTCGCCGCCGGACGCGTCGTCAAGGGCGTCAACTTCCAGAACCTGCGCGACATGGGCGATCCCGTCGAGCTCGCGCGGGAGTACTTCCGCCAGGGCGCCGACGAGATCACCTTCCTCGACGTCACCGCCACCGTCGACGAGCGCTCCACGACGTACGACGTCGTCCGGCGCACCGCCGAAGAGGTCTTCATCCCGCTCACCGTCGGCGGTGGCGTGCGCTCGGCCGACGACGTGGCGCGGCTGCTCTCCGTCGGTGCGGACAAGATCGGCGTCAACTCGGCGGCGATCGCCCGCCCCCCGCTCCTGGACGAGATCGCCGACCGCTTCGGCGCGCAGGTGCTGGTGCTGTCGCTGGACGTCAAGCGCTCGCCGGCGACCGCGTCCGGCTTCGTCGTGACGACGCACGGCGGGCGCACCGAGACCACCCTCGACGCGCTGGACTGGGCGCGCGAGGCGATCGAGCGCGGCGCGGGCGAGCTCCTGGTGAACTCCATCGACGCCGACGGCACCAAACAGGGCTTCGACCTCGAACTCGTCGCCCTCATGCGCGAGCTCTCCAGCGTCCCCGTGATCGCCTCGGGCGGCGCGGGCAAGGCGTCGGACTTCGGGCCCGCCATCGCCGCGGGCGCGGACGCGGTGCTCGCGGCATCCGTCTTCCACTCGGGTCAGCTCACCATCGGCGACGTGAAGGCGGCGATGATGGCCGAGGGCATCGCGGTGCGGGAGGTGGCCGCGGCATGAGCGAGACGGTCGACGAGCGCATCGCGCGCGTGACGTTCAACGGCGACGGGCTCGTCGCCGCGATCATCCAGCAGTGGGACTCCCGCGAGGTGCTGATGCTCGGATGGATGGATGCCGAAGCCCTGCGCCGCACGCTCACCGAGGGGCGCGTCACATTCTGGTCGCGCTCCCGTCAGGAGTACTGGCGCAAGGGAGACACCTCCGGCCACATCCAGATCGTGCGCGGCGCCCGCCTGGACTGCGACGGCGACGCGGTGCTGGTCGAGGTGGAGCAGGTCGGGCCCGCGTGCCACACCGGCACGCGCACGTGCTTCGACGCCGACGATCTCGAGCCCACCCGCGGCGTCTGACGTGGGGCGGACGGTGCCCTGCGGCGGCGGCGCGACCTTCGACCACGTCCACCTCGTCATCCGGCGCGGCGGCGTCCCGGTCTCGGTCGAGGGCATGAGGTTCGGCGCCTACACCGCGCGCAGCGACGGGCGGGACTACTGGGGCTTCTGGACCGACGCGTGGGGCAACCGGGTGCTCACGGCCCCCGGAGATGCGCGCTGCTGCCTCCCTGCGGAGTGACTACAGTGAACGGGTGATCCGCCGCTCCCGCATGCTCGCCGTCGTCGTCGCCGCCCTGTGCGGGGCGGTCGGGGTCATCTCGTCGACGCAGACGTGGCTGACCGTCGTCCTGCGAGACGGCGCCCAGGAGGCGCTCGAGGTGCCCGGCGCATCCGCGATCCCCGTCCTGGCCCCGCTCAGCCTCGCCGCCCTCGCTCTGGGGGCGGCGCTGTCGATCGTGGGGCTCGTCCTGCGCTACGTCTTCGGCACGCTGGCCATCCTCATCGCCGGCGTCCTCGCGTGGCTGACCGTCCCGGTGGTGTTCGCGCCGCCGGTGGCGGCGGTCGCCGCCGTGGTGACGGGATCGACGGGCATCGCCGGTGAGGCATCCGTCGCAGCGCTCGTCGCCGGCATCGACACGACGCCGTGGCCGGCGGTGACCCTGGTCGTGTGGGTGGTCCTGTTCGTCACGGGCGTCTTCGTGCTCGCCACCGCGCACACGTGGCCGCGCAGCGGACGCCGGTACCGCACCGACGATGCGGCGGCGTCTTCCGCTCCGGCCGGATCCCGCCCCCACGACGCCGCAGGATCGCGGGCCATCGACGACTGGGACGACCTGTCGCGTGGCCAGGACCCCACCGCCTGACCGCTAGACTGGCGACATTCCGCGCTTCCCAGGCTTCACCGAGGAGACATCCACATGAGCAACAACATCGGCGACCCCGGCCACGGACACTCGCCCGCCGCCTGGACGGCCGTCGTGATCATGCTCGTCGCGGTCTGCCTCGGCACACTCTTCTTCTTCCTCGACATCCCCGCCCTGGTGTGGGCATCGGCGGCTCTGCTGATCGTCGGCCTCATCGTGGGCTGGGCGATGGCCAAGGCGGGCTACGGCGTCGGCGGTTCGAAGTACACCGCGAAAGAGCACTGAGCATGCTCGCCGACCTGACGGCCGGCGCTGTTGAGGACGCCGAGGCACGCGCCTCGGGGCGTCCCCTGGCGGCGGTCGAGGCGGCGGCCCTCGCACAGCGTCCCGCACTCGACGTGCTCGCTGCGCTGGCACCCGCCGACCGCGTGAAGATCATCGCCGAGGTCAAGCGCGCGAGCCCTTCGCGCGGCGACCTCGCCGCCATCCCCGACCCCGCGCTGCAGGCTCGCCGGTATGAGGAGGGCGGCGCGTCCGCGATCTCCGTGCTGACTGAGGGCCGGCGCTTCAAGGGCAGCCTCGCCGACCTCGAAGCGGTCAAGTCCGCCGTGTCGCTTCCGGTGCTGCGCAAGGACTTCATCGCCACCGAGTATCAGGTGCTGGAGGCCCGGGCGTCGGGCGCCGACCTCGTGCTGCTCATCGTGGCGGCCCTGGAGCAGGACGACCTGGCACGGCTGTACGCGCTGACCCGCGAGCTGGGCATGGCCGCGCTCGTCGAGACGCACAGCGCCGACGAGGTCGACCGGGCCGTCGACCTCGGCGCCGAGCTCATCGGTGTCAACGCGCGGGACCTGTCGACGTTCGAGCTCGACCGCGACCTGTTCGGGCGGCTCGCGGAGCGCATCCCCGCGGGGGCGGTGAAGATCGCGGAGTCGGCTGTGCTCGTGCCCGCGGACGTCGCCCACTACCGCGCGGCCGGCGCCGACGTCGTGCTGGTCGGCGAGGCCCTCGTCACCAACGATCCCGTGTCCACACTGCGTGCATTCCTGGAGGCCGGCGCATGAGTCTACGTGAGGCTCCCGGGCCACTGTACGGCGAGTTCGGCGGGCGGTACATGCCCGAATCCCTGATCGCCGCGATCGACGAGCTGACCGCCGAATACGAGGCGGCGAAGATCGACCCCGACTTCCAGGCGGAGTTCGTGCGCCTGCTGCACTCGTACGCCGGCCGCCCGTCGCCGATCACCGAGGTGCCCCGGTTCGCCGAGCACGCCGGGGGAGCGCGGGTGTTCCTCAAGCGCGAGGACCTCAATCACACCGGCTCGCACAAGATCAACAACGTGCTCGGCCAGGCGCTGCTGACCAAGCGCCTGGGCAAGACGCGCGTGATCGCCGAGACCGGCGCGGGCCAGCACGGCGTGGCCACAGCCACGGCCGCGGCGCTGTTCGGGTTCGACTGCACCATCTACATGGGCGAGGTCGACACCGAGCGGCAGGCGCTCAACGTCGCCCGCATGCGTCTTCTCGGCGCGGAGGTGGTGCCGGTGAAGACCGGCTCGCGCACGCTGAAGGACGCCATCAACGACGCCTACCGGGACTGGGTCGCGAGCGTCGAGACGACGAACTACATCTTCGGCACGGCCGCGGGGCCCCATCCCTTCCCCGCCATGGTGCGCGACTTCCAGAAGGTGATCTCCGAGGAGGCGCGCGCGCAGCTGCTCGAAGAGGCCGGGCGACTGCCCGATGCGGTCCTCGCGTGCGTCGGTGGCGGCTCCAACGCGATCGGCATGTTCGACGCGTTCCTGGACGACGAGGGCGTCAAGCTCTTCGGCGTCGAAGCGGCCGGCGACGGGGTCGACACGGCGCGCCACGCCGCGTCGATCGAACGCGGCCGGCCGGGCGTCCTGCACGGCGCCAAGACGTTCGTGCTCCAGGACGAGGACGGCCAGACCATCGAGTCCCACTCGATCTCGGCGGGCCTGGACTACCCGGGCGTCGGTCCCGAGCACGCCTGGCTCGCCTCGATCGGCCGCGCCGACTACATCCCGGCGACGGATGACGAGGCGATGCAGGCGCTGCGCCTGCTGTCCGAGACCGAGGGGATCATCCCCGCCATCGAGTCCGCCCACGCGCTCGCCGGCGCGCTGCGCATCGGCCGCGAGCTCGGCCCGGACGCGATCCTCGCGATCTGCCTGTCCGGCCGCGGCGACAAGGACATGGACACCGCTGCGCGCTACTTCCACCTCTACGACGAGGGAACGGATGCCGCAGCCGCCGCGGCCGCGCCGCACGACGACGCCGCCAAGGGCGAGGGGGAGAAGCTGTGACCTCGCGCGTCGCCGCGGCGATCGACGCCGCCCGCGCCCAGGGCCGCGGCGCCTTCGTCGGCTACCTTCCCCTCGGATACCCGGATCTGCGTACGAGCATCGAGGCGGCCGTCACGCTCGCCGAGAGCGGCGCGGACGTGCTCGAGCTCGGGCCGCCGTACTCCGACCCGGTCATGGACGGCACCGTGATCCAGGAGGCGACCCAGGAGGCGCTCGCGCGCGGCTTCCGCATGCGCGACACCTTCACCGCCGTGCGCGAGATCACCCGGCGCGTCGACGTGCCCGTGCTCGTGATGACGTACTGGAACCCCGTCCTGCAGTACGGCGTCGACCGGTACGCGGACGACCTGCGCGATGCCGGGGGAGCAGGGCTCATCACGCCCGACATCACGCCGGACGCGGCACCGGAGTGGATCGCCGCCAGCGAGCGCACGGGCCTCGACCGTGTGTTCCTCGCCGCGCCCACGTCCACCGACGAGCGCCTCGAGCTCATCGTGCGGGAGTCGACCGGCTTCGTCTACACCGTCTCGACGATGGGCATCACCGGGGAGCGCGCCGAGCTGGATGCCGCGGCCCGCACGCTCGTCGCCCGCCTGCGCGCGCACGGCGCCGAGCACGCCTGCGTCGGCATCGGCATCTCCAACGCCGCGCAGGTCGCGGGAGTGCTGGAGTACGCCGACGGCGCGATCGTCGGGACGGCGCTCGTGCGGGCGCTGCGGGAGGGGGGCCTGGAGGCCCTCGATCGCACCGCCCGCGCCCTCGCCGCAGGCACCGCGCGGAGCGCGAACTAGAATCTCAAGGTCGGCGGTCGCCGCCACCCACCCCAGCAAGGACACGGTTCTCCCATGATCAACGCCGCCGCGAGCGTCGTCGCCAGCATCCCGAGCCCGGAGATCAGCTACTTCGACCTCGGCCCCCTGCGCATCCACATCTACGCGCTGTGCATCATCACGGGCATCATCGCCGCGGTCCTGTGGACCAACGCGCGCTTGACGAAGCGGGGCGCCGAGCCCTGGGTGGTCATCGACATCTCGCTGCTGGCGGTGCCGCTGGCGATCATCGTCGCCCGCATCTACCACGTGCTCACGCACTGGGGCTTCTACTTCGGCGAGGGCGCGAACCCCATGTCGGCGCTGTACATCTGGGAGGGCGGCATCGCGATCTACGGCGCCCTCATCGGCGGTGCCATCGGCGCCTGGCTCGGCTGCCGCTGGACCGGGATCCGCTTCTGGACCTTCGCCGACGCGCTGGCGCCCGGCCTCCTCCTGGCCCAGGCCATCGGCCGCTTCGGCAACTGGTTCAACCAGGAGCTGTACGGTCTTCCCACCGACGTGCCGTGGGGTCTCGAGATCGACTACCCGAACCCCGCGTGGCCCATCGGGCTGCCCGAGGGCACGCTGTTCCACCCCACCTTCCTCTACGAGGTGATCTGGAACGTGCTCGGCGTCGTCTTCCTGGTGGTGGTCGGTCGGGCCTTCCGTCTGCAGTGGGGTCGCCTCTTCGCCCTCTACCTCGTCTGGTACAGCGCCGGGCGCATCGTGTGGGAGACGATCCGCGTCGACCCGAGCGAGATCATCCTGGGCCTGCGCACGAACGTGTGGGCCGCGATCTTCGGCGTGATCCTCGGGCTCGTGATCTTCTTCGTCCAGAAGCGCCGCCACCCCGGCCTGGAGCCGTCGCCCTACGTGTCCGGCCGCGAGTGGAATGCCGGACAGGCTGTACAATCGCAGGACACCGACGACTTCGTCGACGTCAGCGAACCCCCGACGTCCGAGGCCGACGGGGTCAGCGCCACAAGCACCCCTGCCACGAAATAACGCGCTCCTCGCCCCGAGAGAGAGCGCGCCCGGGCCGACGTCGTCCCATCTTGAGTATCAACGTGAGGACGGTAGGTATGGCTTCGAGCCCCCGTCATGTCACCTCCACCGAGGTGAGGACCCCCGCATCGTCGGGACAGGCCGGCTTCCCCGCGAAGCAGGGCATGTACAACCCTGCGTTCGAGAAGGACGCGTGCGGCCTGGCGATGGTCGCGACGCTGCGCGGCGAGGCCGGACACGACATCATCGACCTGGCGCTCACCGCGCTGCGCAACCTCGAGCACCGCGGAGCCATCGGCTCCGACGCCGGCACCGGTGACGGTGCGGGCATCCTCACGCAGATGCCGGATGCCTTCCTGCGCGCCGTGGTCGACTTCGAGCTGCCGCCCGTCGGCGAGTACGCCGCCGGCATGGTGTTCCTCCCGCGCGACGACGAGGCACGCAAGGCCCAGAAGGCGGGGATCGAGCGGATCGCGGCATCCGAGAACCTGACCGTCCTCGGATGGCGCGACGTGCCCACCGCGGAGGAGAACCTCGGCAAGCTCGCCTTCCAGGCGCGGCCGGTGTTCGAGCAGCTCTTCGTGTCGCGCCCGGCGACCGGCGACGCCCCTGCGCTGTCGGGGATCGCCCTGGACCGGCGCACCTTCCGCCTGCGCAAGCGCGCCCGCACCGAGCTCGACGCGTACTTCGTGTCGCTGTCCGCGCGGACGCTCGGCTACAAGGGCATGGTGACGACGCTGCAGCTCGAGCCCTTCTACCCCGACCTGCAGGACGAGCGCTTCGCGTCGGAGCTGGCCGTCGTCCACTCGCGCTACTCCACCAACACCTTCCCGTCGTGGCCGCTCGCGCAGCCGCTGCGCATGCTCGCGCACAACGGCGAGATCAACACGGTCAACGGCAACCGCAACTGGATGCGCGCACGCCAGTCCCAGCTCGAGTCCGAGCTGCTGGGCGACATCCGTCCGCTGCTGCCGATCTGCACCGAGGGCGCCAGCGACTCCGCGTCCTTCGACGAGGTGCTCGAGCTCCTCACCCTGACCGGCCGCAGCCTGCCGCACGCCATCATGATGATGGTGCCGGAGGCGTACGAGAAGCAGGCCGACATCGACCCGAAGCTGCGCGCGTTCTACGAGTTCCACTCCATGCAGATGGAGCCCTGGGACGGCCCGGCCGCCCTCATCTTCACCGACGGCACGCTCGTCGGCGCCACCCTCGACCGCAACGGCCTCCGCCCCGGGCGCTGGACCGAGACCACCGACGGCCTGATTGTGATCGGCAGCGAGACCGGCGTGCTCGACATCGCGCCGGAGCGCATCAAGCGCCGCGGACGGCTCCGCCCCGGACGCATGTTCCTCGTCGACACCGAGCAGCGCCGCATCATCGAGGACGACGAGATCAAGGCGGGCCTGGCCGATCTCGAGCCCTGGCAGGAGTGGCTGGACGCGGGCCGCGTGCGTCTGGCCGAGCTTCCCGAGCGCGAGCACATCGTGCACCCGATCGCCTCGATCACCCGCCGTCAGCGCACGTTCGGGTACACCGAGGAGGAGGTCAAGATCCTCCTCGCGCCGATGGGTCAGAACGGCGCGGAGCCGCTCGGCGCGATGGGTTCCGACACCCCGGTCGCCGTGCTCAGCGAGCGTCCGCGACTCCTGTTCGACTACTTCACGCAGCAGTTCGCCCAGGTCACCAACCCGCCGCTGGACTCGATCCGCGAAGAGGTCGTCACGTCCCTGTCGCTGGGCCTCGGACCGGAGCGCAACCTCCTGGAGTGGGGACCCGACCACACGCGCGTGGTCACCCTCGACTTCCCGGTGATCGACAACGACGAGCTCGCCAAGATCCAGCACATCGACACGGCGCTGCCGGGCCGCACCTCGGTCACCATCCGCGGCCTGTACCGCGTCGAGGCCGGCCACAAGGGCATGCGCAAGCGCCTGGAGCAGATGTGCCAGGAGGTCGACCAGGCCATCGAGGACGGCGCCGAGTTCATCGTGCTGTCCGACCGCGACTCCAACAAGGACCTCGCGCCCATCCCGTCGCTGCTCATGCTCGCCGCGGTGCACCACCACCTCATCCGCAAGCAGACCCGCATGAAGTGCGGTCTGGTGGTCGAGGCGGGCGACGTGCGCGAGGTGCACCACATCGCCACGCTCATCGGCTACGGCGCGTCCGCGGTGAACCCGTACCTGGCGATGGAGACCGTCGAGTACCTGGTGCGCGCCGGCATGATCACCGGCATCTCGCCGCAGAAGGCCGTCAAGAACCTGATCTACGCGCTCGGCAAGGGCGTGCTGAAGATCATGTCGAAGATGGGCATCTCGACCGTCTCGTCGTACGCGGGCGCCCAGGTGTTCGAGGCCGTCGGCCTGTCGCAGGACTTCGTCGACACCTACTTCACGGGTACGGAGTCCAAGCTCGGCGGCGTCGGGCTCGACGTCATCGCCGCCGAGAACGCCGCCCGGCACGCCTACGCGTACCCCGAGGACGCCGCCGTGCGCGCGCACGAGCGGCTCTGGACGGGCGGCGAGTACCAGTGGCGCCGCGACGGCTCGCCGCACCTGTTCAACCCCGACACGGTGTTCCGCCTGCAGCACTCGACGCGCACGCGGCGGTACGACATCTTCCGCGAGTACACCAAGCTGGTCGACGACCAGGCGGGCGAGCTGAAGACGCTGCGCGGACTGTTCGCGCTGAAGACCGAGGGACGCACGCCGGTGCCGATCGACGAGGTCGAGCCGGTCTCGTCCATCGTCAAGCGGTTCTCGACGGGTGCGATGAGCTACGGGTCGATCTCGAAGGAAGCGCACGAGACGCTGGCGATCGCGATGAACCGCCTCGGCGGCAAGTCGAACACCGGCGAGGGCGGCGAGGACG
The DNA here is from genome assembly GCF_053619935.1 of Microbacterium sp. NPDC055455. Lineage (NCBI taxonomy): Bacteria > Bacillati > Actinomycetota > Actinomycetes > Micrococcales > Microbacteriaceae > Microbacterium > Microbacterium sp. NPDC055455. The sequence goes on along the minus strand of NZ_JBSHLB010000002.1, from coordinate 290,562 downwards.
TCGATCGCCTGCTCGACCCCGAGCGCCGCAGCTCGATCAAGCAGGTGGCCTCGGGTCGCTTCGGCGTCACGAGCCTGTACCTCACGGAGTCCGACGACATCCAGATCAAGCTGGCCCAGGGCGCCAAGCCGGGCGAGGGCGGGCAGCTGCCCCCGACGAAGGTGTACCCGTGGGTGGCGCGCACGCGCCATGCGACCGCGGGCGTCGGCCTCATCTCGCCGCCGCCGCACCACGACATCTACTCGATCGAGGACCTCAAGCAGCTGATCTTCGACCTCAAGCGCGCGAATCCCGGCGCCCGGGTCCACGTGAAGCTCGTGAGCCAGTCGGGCATCGGGGCCGTCGCCGCGGGCACGGCGAAGGCGCTGGCGGACGTCATCCTGGTCTCCGGCCACGACGGCGGGACGGGCGCGAGCCCGCTGAACTCGCTGAAGCACGCCGGTACGCCGTGGGAGCTGGGCCTGGCCGAGACGCAGCAGACGCTCATGCTCAACGGCATGCGCGACCGGGTGGTCGTGCAGGTCGACGGCCAGCTGAAGACCGGCCGCGACGTGATCATCGGCGCGCTGCTCGGCGCGGAGGAGTTCGGCTTCGCCACGGCTCCGCTCGTGGTCTCGGGCTGCATCATGATGCGCGTGTGCCACCTCGACACCTGCCCCGTGGGTGTCGCCACGCAGAACCCGACGCTGCGCGCACGCTTCAACGGCAAGCCCGAGTTCGTGGTGAACTTCATGGAGTTCATCGCCGAGGAGGTGCGCGAGTACCTCGCCGAGCTGGGCTTCCGCTCGCTCGACGAGGCGATCGGCCGCAGCGACCTGCTCGACGTCGACGGCGCGGTCCGGCACTGGAAGGCGAGCGGACTCGACCTCGCACCGGTGCTCGCCGGCCCCGTCTTCGCCGACGACGAGCCCCGCCGCAACACGACGGGCCAGAAGCACGAGCTCGAGGAGCACTTCGACGTCGCCCTGCTCGAGCGCGCCCAGGATGTCGTCGCCCACGGCGGCCAGATCACCATCGATCTGCCCATCCGCAACACCGAGCGCGCGGTCGGGACCCTGCTGGGCCACCACGTCACGCGCGCCCACGGCGAGAACGGCCTGCCGTCGGGCAGCATCGTGGTGAACCTGACCGGCTCGGCCGGGCAGTCGTTCGGCGCGTTCATGCCCGCCGGCATCACGCTGCGACTGGAGGGCGACTCCAACGACTACGTCGGCAAGGGCCTGTCCGGCGGACAGATCGTGGTCCGGCCGCCGCGGGGTGCCTCCTTCGACGCGTCGAAGAACGTCATCGCCGGCAACGTCATCGGCTACGGCGCGACCCAGGGCACGATGTTCCTGCGCGGTGTCGTGGGCGAGCGCTTCTTCGTGCGCAACTCGGGCGCGACGGCGGTCGTCGAGGGTGTCGGCGACCACGCGCTGGAGTACATGACCGGCGGCCTCGCCGTCATCCTCGGCGCGACGGGCCGCAACCTCGGCGCCGGCATGTCGGGCGGCACCGCGTACGTGTACCGGCTCGACACCAAGCTTGTCAACCGGGAGGCCCTCGCCAGCGGCGAGCTCGTCCTGGGCGAACTCGGCTCCGGCGACGCCGAGATCCTCCGCGACCTGCTCGAGCAGCACGTCGCGGAGACCGAATCGACTCTCGCCCAAGCGCTCCTCGACGACTTCGAGGCGGAGCTGGCGAACTTCGTCCGGGTGCTGCCGCGCGACTACGCCGCAGTGCTGCAGACCCGGCAGGCGGCCGTCGCGGAGGGGCTCGACCCCGACGGAGACGTCGTCTGGAACCGCATCCTGGAGGTGACAGGTGGCTGACCCGAAAGGCTTTCTCAAGGTCACCGAGCGCGAGCTGCCCCCGCGGCGGCCGGTGCCGGTGCGCATCATGGACTGGAAAGAGGTCTACGAGCCGGGCGACTCCGCCGTGCTGCGCCGGCAGGCCGGCCGCTGCATGGACTGCGGCGTCCCGTTCTGCCACAAGGGCTGCCCGCTGGGAAACCTCATCCCGGAATGGAACGACCTGACGTGGCGCGGCGAGGGCCGTGCCGCCAGTGAGCGCCTGCACGCCACGAACAACTTCCCGGAGTTCACCGGCAGGCTCTGCCCGGCGCCGTGCGAGAGCTCGTGCGTGCTCGGCATCAACCAGCCTGCCGTGACCATCAAGCAGGTCGAGGTCTCGATCGCCGACGAGGCGTTCGCGAACGGCTGGATCGAGCCGGAGCCCCCCGGTCGCCTGACCGGCAAGACCGTCGCCGTCGTCGGCTCGGGTCCCGCCGGGCTCGCGGCGGCCCAGCAGCTCACGCGCGCCGGCCACACGGTGGCGGTGTTCGAGCGCGACGACCGCATCGGCGGTCTCCTGCGCTACGGCATCCCGGACTTCAAGATGGAGAAGAAGCACCTCGAGGTCCGGCTCCGCCAGATGCAGGACGAGGGCACGCGCTTCCGCGCCGGCGTCGAGATCGGCAAGGACATCTCGTGGGCCGATCTGCGCGCCCGGTACGACGCGGTCGTCGTCGCGACGGGCTCGACCGTGCCGCGAGAGCTGCCGATCCCCGGACGGGACCTCGCCGGCGTGCACTTCGCGATGGAGTACCTCGTGGAGTCCAACAAGGCTGTCGCGGGCGACGCGGTTCCCCATCAGATCACCGCGCAGGGCAAGCACGTCGTCGTCATCGGCGGCGGCGACACCGGCGCCGACTGCATCGGCACGGCCCACCGTCACGGTGCGCTGAGCGTGACGAACCTCGCGATCGGCCGCCAGCCCCCGGGCGAGCGCCCCGAGCACCAGCCCTGGCCGATGACGCCGACGGTGTTCGAGGTGCAGTCCGCCCACGAAGAGGGCGGGGAGCGCTCCTACCTGGCCTCCACCGTCGAGTTCCTCGCCAACGGCGCGGGAGAGGTGCGCGCGCTGCGCGTCGCCGAGACCGAGTTCGTCGACGGCCGCCGCGTCCCCAAGAGCGGCACCGAACGGGAGATCCCGGCCGACCTCGTGCTCATCGCGATGGGCTTCACCGGCCCCGAGCGCAGCCTGCTCGAGGAGCAGCTGGGCGCGCGCTTCACCGAGCGCGGGAACGTGCGTCGCGAGGACGACTACCAGACGACCGCCCCGGGCGTCTTCGTGGCCGGCGACGCCGGTCGCGGCCAGTCGCTGATCGTGTGGGCCATCGCCGAGGGCCGTGCCGCCGCGGCGAGCGTCGACCGGTACCTCATGGGCGACACCGAGCTGCCCGCTCCGGTGCGCCCCACGGATGTCGCCATCGGCCTGCAGCCCGCGTAGGCTGGCCGAGGCATTCGCCAATCCACCCCAACCCGGAGATACCACGGATGAGACGCGCGAAGATCGTCGCCACCCTGGGTCCGGCCACATCCACGTATGAGATGGTCCGTGCGATCATCGATGCCGGTGTGGACGTCGCCCGCTTCAACCTGAGCCACGGGGACTACTCGGTCCACGACAACAATTTCGCCAACGTGCGCAAGGCCGCGGAGGACGCCGGCCGCGCCGTCGCGATCCTCGTCGACCTGCAGGGCCCGAAGATCCGACTCGGCAAGTTCGAGAACGGTCCCCACGAGCTCGCCGTCGGCGACATCTTCAAGATCACCACCGAGGACATCCTCGGCACGAAGGAGATCGTCGGGACGACGTTCAAGGGCCTCCCGAACGACGTCAAGGCCGGCGACTTCCTCCTCATCGACGACGGCAAGGTGCGCGTGAAGGTCCTCGAGACCGACGGCACGGTCGTGACCACCGAGGTCGTCGTGGGCGGCGCGGTGTCCAACAACAAGGGCATCAACCTCCCCGGTGTCGCCGTCAACGTCCCGGCCCTGTCCGAGAAGGACGAGGCGGATCTGCGCTGGGGCCTCCGCGCCGGCGCCGACCTCATCGCGCTGTCGTTCGTCCGCGACGCCAAGGACGTGCAGCGCGTGCACGTGATCATGGCCGAGGAGAGCCGGCACGTCCCGGTCATCGCCAAGATCGAGAAGCCGCAGGCGGTCGACAACCTCGAAGAGATCATCGACGCGTTCGACGGCATCATGGTGGCCCGCGGCGACCTGGCCGTCGAGCTGCCGCTGGAGGCGGTGCCGATCGTGCAGAAGCGCGCGGTGGAGCTCTGCCGCCGCATGGCCAAGCCCGTCATCGTCGCGACGCAGATGCTCGAGTCGATGACGCACTCCCCGGTGCCCACCCGCGCCGAGGCCTCCGACGTCGCCAACGCCGTCCTCGACGGCGCCGACGCCGTGATGCTGTCGGGCGAGACCAGCGTCGGCGACTACCCGGTGGTGACCGTCGAGACCATGGCGCGCATCATCGGCTCGACCGAGGAGCACGGCCTCGAGCGCATCCTGCCGCTCACGACGAAGCCGCGCACCCAGGGCGGAGCCATCACGCTCGCCGCCAACGAGGTGGCCGAGTTCGTCGAGGCCAAGTTCCTGTGCATCTTCACGGAGTCCGGCGACACGGCCCGGCGCATGTCGCGCCTGCGCCCGCGCATCCCCATGATCGGGTTCGCCCCCGAGCCGGCGATCCGCCGCCGCATGGCCATCACGTGGGGCGTGCAGTCGACACTCGTCGAGCACGTCGCGCACACCGACCTGATGTTCATCCAGGTCGACGACTACCTGCTGTCGAACGACCTGGCGAAGGTCGGCGACAAGGTCGTCGTGATCTCGGGATCGCCTCCCGGGATCATCGGCTCGACGAACGACATCCGCATCCACAAGGTGGGCGACGCGGTGCACGGCAAGGCGCCGATCTACAAGACGCGCGACTGACCGGACTCAGCCCACGCGGCTGAGCAGGTCGTTCTCGATGACGGTGTCGAGGGCGAGCGTCTTGTAGCCGTGTCCCTCGAAGAACACGGTGAGACGGTCGCCCTCCACCGCCGAGACCGCTCCCCGGCCCCACTCGGTGTGCTCGACCTCCGCGCCGGAGGGGAACGGCGCCCCGGCCTCGTCCGTCGCCGCGTCCACCGCGGTGCCGGCACGGCACGTGTCGCAGCTGCCGCAGCGCGCGTCGAGTTCCTCGCCGAAGTAGCGCAGGAGGGCGCGTCGGCGGCAGTCGCGCGTCTCCGCGTAGCGCCGCATCACGTCCAGCCGCGACTGCTCGATCCGCTCGCGACGCTCCGACGCCTCCGCGGCGCGGGCCGCTGCTTCGGACGAGCTGACGGATGCCGCCGCCACCGCCCCGCGGCGGCCGACGCGAACCACCCCGCCTTCGACGAGCAGGTTGATCAGGTGCGTGACCCTGCGGGGCGGCGCATCGACGGCCGCCGCCAGCGCCTTCGTCGGGAGCGGTCCGTCGGCCTTCGCCACGGCGGAGTACGCCGCGGCGAGCTCGTCGAGGTCGACGCTGCGCGAGACGAAGTAGGTGCGGATGCCGAGGTCCTCCTGGCGGTAGAAGAGCGTGGCGTCCGCCGCGTCGCCGTCCCTGCCCGCACGGCCGATCTCCTGGTAGTACGCGTCGAGCGACTCGGGCACCGATGCGTGCGTCACGAAGCGCACGTCGGGCTTGTCGATGCCCATCCCGAACGCGTTGGTGGCGACGACCAGGTCGACCTCGTCCGCGAGGAAGGCCCGGTGGGTCTCCTCGCGCTCGGACCGCGACAGGCCGGCGTGGTAGACGCGGACGCGGGAGCCCGCCTCGGCGATCGTCGCCGCGTACTCCTCGGCCTCGCGCCTCGTCGCGGTGTAGAGGAGTCCCGATCCCGTCATCGCCGACACGTGTGCGATGACGGCGGCGCGCTTCTCGTCGGCGGTGACGGCTCGGCGCACGGTCAGGTCGATGTTCGGGCGGTCCACCCCGTGCACGACGACGGCGGGGTCGACGAGCCGCAGCCGTTCGGCGACCTCGACCCGCACCGGCTCGGCACCCGTGGCGGTGAGCGCGACCACCGGGGGAGCGCCGAGCCTCTCGCGCACCGCGCCCAGCCGCAGGTAGTCAGGCCGGAAGTCGTGGCCCCAGCTGGCCACGCAGTGCGCTTCGTCGACGGCCAGCAGCGCGACTCCGACGTCGCGGAGCGCGGCCACGACGTCGTCCTTCGACAGCTGCTCCGGCGTGAGGAACAGATATCCCACGGCGCCCGACCGGAGCTCGTCCCACAGCTCGGCGGTCGCACGCTCGCCGAGCGTCGAGTTGAGGACCGCCCCGCGCGCGGCGCGCGGTGCGGACGACAGCTGCGCGACCTGGTCGTCCTGCAGGGCGATGAGCGGGGACACCACGACGGTGAGACCGTCGCGCAGTGCGCCCGCGAGCTGGTAGACGGCGGACTTCCCGGCGCCGGTGGGCAGGACCACGATGGCGTCGCGCCCGGCGACCAGCGCGTCGATCGCCTCGGACTGCCCGGCGCGCAGCGTCGTCCAGCCGAAGATCTCGCGCGCCGCCCGGGCGATGGCCGTGTCGGGCATCCGGGTCCTCTCCCTCGTGACGGAGTGGCCATCCTCGCATCCCGCGTGAATCCGCCCCGCGGGGTTGACACGCCCGGCGCGCCCATAGGTCCCGGCACGGCCGGACGCTACGCTATCGCCACCACATCTCGCCGACAGGGGACGCCATGTTCTTCAACGACTTCATCTGGTTCCTGCTCTGGAGCTTCTACTTCATCGCCTACCTCTACGTGGTGATCGTGATCATCACGGACCTGTTCCGTGACGACAAGCTCAACGGCTGGATGAAGGCGCTGTGGATCATCCTCCTGGTGTTCGTGCCTTTCCTCACTGCGCTGATCTACGTGATCGCCCGCGGGAAGGGCATGGCGGAGCGCGCCCAGGCCGCGCGCGGGGGAGTGGTGGCCGAAGCGGACGACTACCGTCCGGCCGCCTCCACCAGCCCCGCCGAGGACATCGCCAAGGCGAAGGAGCTCCTCGATGCCGGCATCATCACGCAGGGCGAGTTCGACGCCCTCAAGAGCAAGGCCCTGGGCAACCAGTACTTCGGCGCCTAGCGCCGGCGCAGCAGAAGAGCGGATGCCTCGGGGTCGAGGCATCCGCTCATCTGCTCTCGGGCCGGAGCGCGCGTCAGCTGATCTTGCGACGGTAGATCGCCATCGACGCGACGTAGGCGACGACGAGGATGCCCACGAGCCACGCCATCGCGACCCAGATCTCGCTGCCCACGGGCTCGCCGGCGAACAGTGCCCGCATCGAGTCGACGATCGACGTCACCGGTTGGTTCTCGGCGAACCACTGCACCGGGGCCGGCATGCTCTCGGTCGGCACGAAGGCCGAGCTGATGAACGGCAGGAAGATCAGCGGGTACGAGAACGCGCTCGCGCCGTCGACGGTCTTCGCGGTCAGTCCGGGGATCACCGCGAGCCACGTGAGCGCCAGGGTGAACAGCACGAGCATGCCCGCCACGCCGAGCCAGGCGCCGAGGCTCGCCCCGGTGCGGAAGCCCATGAGCAGCGCGACGCCGATGACGATCGCGAGCGAGACGACGATCGACACGAGCGACGTCAGCACGTGCGCCCACAGCACCCCCGACCGCGAGATCGGCAGCGACTGGAACCGCTCGAAGATGCCGCTCTTCATGTCGAGGAACAGCCGATAGGCGGTGTATGCGATGCCCGAGGCGATGGTGATGAGCAGGATGCCGGGCAGCATGTAGTCGATGTACGACCCGCGGTCGGCACCGGTGTCGATCGCGCCGCCGAAGACGTAGACGAACAGCAGCATCAGGGCGATCGGTGTGACCGCCGTGGTGATGATGGTGTCGGGGCTGCGCAGGATGTGGCGCAGCGACCGACCGGTGAGTACGGCGGTGTCGCCGATGGCGTGAGAGGTCATCGCCCTTCCTTCCGTGTCGTGGCGGTGCCGGTCCCGGCCTCGCCGGCTTCCGCGGCGCCGTCCTCGCCCGTCAGGGCGAAGAAGACGTCCTCGAGGCTCGGCTGCTTCTCGACGTACTCGACCTTCGCCGCGGGGAGCAGCTGCTTGAGCTCGCTCAGGGAGCCGTTGACGATGATCCGGCCCTTGTGGAGGATCGCGATCCGGTCCGCGAGCTGCTCGGCCTCTTCGAGGTACTGGGTGGTGAGCAGGACGGTCGTGCCGCCCCGCGCGAGCTCTCTGACGGCATCCCACACCTCCAGGCGGGCCGCCGGGTCGAGGCCCGTGGTGGGCTCGTCCAGGAAGATCACCGGCGGGTCGCCGATGAGGCTCATGGCGATGTCGAGCCGCCGGCGCATGCCGCCGGAGTAGGTCGCGACCTTGCGCGAACCCGCGTCGGTGAGCGAGAAGCGCGCGAGGAGGTCGTCGGCCACGGCCCCCGGATCGGGCAGGTGGCGCAGCTGCGCGATGAGCATCAGGTTCTCGCGCCCGCTGAGGACCTCGTCGACCGCCGCGAACTGCCCCGTGAGGCTGATCGTCTCCCGGACCTTCTGGGACTGCGCGACCACATCGAAGCCGGCGACCGCGGCCTTGCCGGCGTCGGCCTTCAGCAACGTCGACAGGATTCGCACGACGGTGGTCTTGCCTGCTCCGTTGGAGCCGAGAAGGGCGAAGATGCTGCCCTTCTTCACATCGAAGTCGACGCCTCGCAGCACGTGCAGGTCCTTGTACGACTTCTCCAGGCCGGCGACCTGGATGACGGTGGCGGCGGTCATCGGTTCTCTCCTCGCTCTGCGTCGTCGATCGCCTTGTTGAGGCGCTCGCGCTCCTTGTCGATCCACTGCCTGCCCGAATAGGCGGCGGTGAACTCCTGCGCGAACGCCGACGGGTCCTCGCCCACGATGTCGCGCACGGGGGTGTGGTCGGCGGCGGCGCGCTCCCACATGTCGGCGGAGTCGCTGAGCATCTGGATCATGGACTCGCCGTCGGTCATGCCGCCGACGGTCATGAAGTACCGCTCCACGGCCTTCGCCGCGGCACGGTAGGGCTCCGGCAGGGCCTCGATGCGCGCCTTGTACTGCTTGTACTGCTTCTTCTGCTCGAGCGAGCCGGTGACGACCTCGTACCACTTGGCGGCCATGATCAGACCTCTTCCTTCCTGTTGTTGTCTTCGTGCTGGCGGTGGAGCTGTTCGATGCGCTCTGCGAGGAAGCTCCACGTCCGCCAGAACTCCGTGAGCTGTTCGCGCCCCTGCGCGTTGAGGGAGTACACCTTGCGCGGCGGCCCCTTCTCGGACGGCACCTTCTCGACGTCGACGAGACCGCGCTGCTCGACCCGCACGAGCAGGGCGTAGACCGTGCCCTCGGCGATGTCGCTGAAGCCCTGGTCGCGCAGCCACGTGGTGATCTCGTATCCGTAGGCCGGGCGGCCCGAGAGGATCGCGAGCACGATGCCCTCCAGCGTGCCCTTGAGCATCTCGGTCTCCTGCTTGCCCATCACGCGCCTCCTCTGACTACTCAGTGTTGCTGACTACCAGTACAAAGTAACACTAGGTACCAGTACTTAGCAACACCGGATACCGAGAAGTCTCGGGTGGCGGAAACGCCGAAGAGCGGATGCCTCGAATCCGAGGCATCCGCTCTCCGCGACAGATGGGGTGCCGGTGGTGGGAGTCGAACCCACACGCCCTTGCGGGCAACCGAGTTTGAGTCGGTCGCGTCTGCCATTCCGCCACACCGGCCCGCGGGCATGCCGCGCGTCCGCGATTGACCATACCGTAGGATTCAATGGTGACTGAGCAGGAGCAGAACGCCGCCCCCACGGCCTCCACACCCCGTCGTGTCGTCGTCGCGGAGGATGAGTCGCTCATCCGCCTCGACATCGTCGAGATCCTCCGCGACAACGGGTTCGACGTCGTCGGCGAGGCAGGCGACGGCGAGACGGCCGTCCAGCTGGCGACCGAGCTGCGGCCGGACCTGGTGATCATGGACGTCAAGATGCCGCAGCTCGACGGCATCTCCGCCGCCGAGAAGCTCAGCAAGAACCACATCGCCCCCGTGGTGCTGCTGACGGCCTTCAGCCAGAAGGAACTGGTCGAGCGCGCCAGCGAGGCCGGCGCGCTGGCGTACGTGGTGAAGCCGTTCACGCCGAACGACCTGCTTCCCGCCATCGAGATCGCCCTCGCCCGCTACGAGCAGATCATCACGCTCGAGGCTGAGGTCGCCGACATGGTCGAGCGCTTCGAGACCCGCAAGCTCGTCGATCGCGCCAAGGGCCTCCTCAACGAGAAGATGGGCCTGAGCGAGCCCGAGGCCTTCCGGTGGATCCAGAAGGCGTCGATGGACCGCCGCCTCACGATGCAGGACGTCGCCAAGGCGATCATCGAGCAGCTCGCGCCGAAGAAGGGCTGACCGCGCACGCTTTGCAGGAGCGGATGCCTCGATCGGGGCATCCGCTCTTGGCGTGAGGATCAGCGCTGCGGCCGCTGCGTGATGTGGTTCGTGATGCGCACCGTCGAGCAGCGGCGCCCCTGCTCGTCCGTGACCACGATCTCGTGGACGGTGATGCCGCGCCCGAGGTGGACGGGCGTGCACACTCCCGTGACGACCCCGGACGTGGCCGAGCGCGTGTGCGTGGCGTTGATGTCCACGCCGACGGCCAGACGTCCGGGCCCGGCATAGAGGTTCGCCGCCATCGAGCCGAGGGACTCGCCCAGCACCACATACGCACCGCCGTGCAGGAGCCCGACGGGCTGCGTGTTGCCCTCGACGGGCATGGTCGCCACCGCGCGCTCCACCGAGAACTCGGTGAAGACGATCCCCATCTTCTCGGCCAGCGCGCCCATGCCGCGATTCGCCGCCCACGCGAGTCCGTCGACGGCGGAGGGGGAGTGCTCGGGCATGGCAGGACTCTCGGTTCGGGCGGCGGGAGGGGCGTTCCGCGCGGGAGGGACTGTCGCCGCCCCTGGCTAGGCTTGCAGGGTGACGGACACCGCAAAGCCTACCCTTCTCGTCGTCGACGGCCATTCGCTGGCGTACCGGGCCTTCTACGCCCTCCCGGTCGACAACTTCTCGACGAAGGACGGCCAGCACACCAACGGGATCTACGGATTCCTGGCGATGCTGATCAATCTCATCAAGGCGGAGAAGCCCACCCACCTCGCCGTCGCCTTCGACACGTCCCGGCAATCCTTCCGCACGCGGGAGTACAGCGAGTACAAGGCCAACCGCTCCGAGACGCCCAGCGAGTTCAAGGGCCAGATCCCGCTCCTGCAGGACTGCCTGGCGGCGATGAGCATCCGCACGCTCTCGCAGGAGGACATCGAAGCCGACGACATCCTGGCGACTCTCGCCACCCAGGGTGCGGCGCAGGGCTTCCAGGTCCTCGTCTGCTCCGGCGACCGCGACACCATCCAGTTGGTGAACGACGACATCACGCTGCTCTACCCGAACGTGCAGGGCGTCTCGCAGCTCAAGCGCTACGACCGGGAGGCCGTCATCGAGCGCTACGGCGTGCCGCCCGAGCAGTATCCCGACATCGCCGCCCTCGTCGGCGAGACCAGCGACAACCTCCCCGGCGTTCCGAAGGTGGGCGAGAAGACCGCGGTGAAGTGGCTGACCCAGTTCGGCTCGCTCGACGCCCTGCTCGACGGCGCGGATTCCATCAAGGGCGTCGTCGGCGGCAACCTGCGCGAGCACCTCGACGACGTGCGCCGCAACCGGCGCCTCAATCGCCTGCTGACAGACGTCGAGCTGCCGTTCGGTCCCGACGACCTCGAGGTGCAGCCGATGGACGCCCAGGCGGTGCGCGACATCTTCTCCCGGCTCGAGTTCAAGACGCTCATCCCGCGCGTCGCCGAGCTGGCCGGCATCGAGCAGCAGATGGCCGCGGTCACGTCGGCAGCGGCCGAGCTCGCCCCCGTCGCACAGGAGCTCTCGCCGACGGACTTCGCCGCCTGGCTCGCGGCCACCACGAGCGAGGTCGGCGTGACGGTCGTCGTCGAGGGCGGGCAGCCGGCGCGCATCGGGGCGGCGACCAGCGATGCCGCCGCCGAAGCGGCATGGACGCCCGAGCTGCAGGAGGCGTTGACCCCCTGGCTGACGTCCGACGAGCCGAAGGTCCTCGCCGACGCCAAGCCGCAGGTCAAGGCGCTCCGCCGCGCCGGACTGCGGCTGGGCGGGCTCGTCTTCGACGTCATCCTCGGCGGTTGGCTGCAGCGGCCCAGCCTCCCCGACAAGAACCTCGCCGACCTCGTCGACCGCTACCTCGACGAGCGACTGCCCGAGTCCGATCCCGCACAGCTCGTACCCGAGACGGAGGGCGCGACCACCGGGCAGCTGTCGTGGTACACGCTGCGCGTGGCCCGCGCCCTGCAGTCCGAGATGCCCCCGAGCGTCACGAAGGTGCTCACCGACATCGAGCTTCCGACCCTGCACACGCTCGCCGACATGGAGCTCGCAGGCGTCGCGGTCTCGCACGAGCGCCTCTCGGCCTTCTCCGGAGAGCTCGGCGCGCGCGCCGACGCCTTGGCCGCGCAGGCGTATGCGGCGATCGGCCGCGAGGTGAACCTCGGCTCGCCGAAGCAGCTGCAGGAGGTGCTCTTCGAAGAGCTGCAGCTGCCGAAGACCCGCAAGACGAAGACCGGATACTCCACGGACGCCGCGGTCCTCGCCGACCTGCAGGAGACCAATCCGCACCCGTTCCTGGACCTGCTGCTCCAGCACCGCGAGGCGACGAAGCTGCGCCAGATCATCGAGTCGCTCGACACGGCGATCGGCGCAGACCGCTCGGCGGGCGCCGACGGACGCATCCACACCACGTACGTGCAGACCGGCAGCCAGACCGGCCGGCTGTCGAGCACCGACCCCAACCTGCAGAACATCCCGATCCGCACCGAAGAGAGCAGGCGCATCCGCTCCGCCTTCACGGTGGGCGAGGGATACGAGACGCTGCTGACCGCCGACTACTCGCAGATCGAGATGCGCATCATGGCGCACCTGTCGGAGGACCCCGGTCTGATCGAGGCCTTCAACTCGGGGGAGGACACCCACCGCTTCGTGGGCTCCCGGGTGTTCGGCGTCGCGCCCGAGGACGTCACCCCCGCCATGCGCACCAAGGTCAAGGCGATGTCGTACGGTCTCGTCTACGGCCTGTCCGCCTTCGGGCTCTCCAAGCAGCTGCGCATCGAACAGGCCGAGGCGAAGCAGCTGATGATGGAGTACTTCGCCCGTTTCGGCGCGGTGCGCGACTACCTGCGCTCGTCGGTCGAGCAGGCCCGGATCGACGGGTACACCGAGACGATCTTCGGCCGCCGTCGCCCGTTCCCCGATCTCGCCAGCCCCAACCGCGTGCTGCGCGAGAACGCCGAACGGGCGGCGCTCAACGCGCCCATCCAGGGCAGCGCCGCCGACATCATGAAGATCGCGCTGTTCCACATCCACGACGACTTCGCCGCCGAGGGTCTCACCTCACGGGTACTGCTCCAGATCCACGACGAGCTCGTGATCGAGGTGGCGCCGGGGGAGTGGGAGGCGGCGGAGCGCATCGTCCGCTCGCGCATGGGCGACGCCGCGCAGCTCTCGGTGCCGCTCGACGTGCAGATCGGCCGCGGAGACGACTGGAACGCCGCCGGCCACTGAGCCTGCGCCGGGCGCGGGGAAGAGACTCGAAGTCCCGTTTGGCGGCACCACGTCTCGTCCCTAGGCTCGGAGCCATGACTGACGAAACCCGCACACCCACGCAGATCGACAAGATCGCAGATGCGTGGGTCGACACCCTCGCCGAGCTCGAACCGACGCTCGCGACGTACATCGGCCGCTCGGAGTACAACGACCGGTTCGGCGACTACAGCCCGCAGGGGCACGAGCGCCTGGTCGAAGAGGGCCGCAAGACCCTGACCGCGCTGCAGGCCGCCACACCGGCCGATGATGTGGACGCCGTCACCCAGGACGACCTCGCGCGCGAGATCCAGCTCGGACTGGACCTCCACGACGCGAAGTGGCACCTGCGCGACCTCAACGTCATCGCATCGCACGCGCAGAACATCCGCTCGGCGTTCGACCTCATGCCCACGGCGACGGCCGACGACTGGTCCGTCGTCGCCACGCGCCTCGGCGCGGTGCCCGGCGCCATCGACGGCTACGTCGCATCGCTGCGCGAGGGCATCGCCCAGGGCGTCGTGCCGGCCCGCCGCCAGGTGGTGGAGGTCGCGACGCAGATCGCCCGCTACACCGCCGACGGCGGCTTCTTCGCCACATTCGCGGCCGAAGCGGCCCCGGCGGAGGGCCAGCTGCCCGCGTCGCTCGCGCGCGAGGTCGCCGACAACGCCAACGCCGCCCGCGTCGCCTACGACGAGCTCGCGTCGTTCCTCACCGCCGAGCTGGCGCCCGCGGCGACGGAGAAGGACGCCGTCGGCCGCGAGCTGTACGCGCTGCACTCCCGCCGGTTCCTGGGAGCGACCGTCGATCTCGACGAGACGTACGAGTGGGGCATCGAGGAGCTGGCCCGCATGGTCGCGGAGCAGGAGTCGATCGCGAACGAGATCAAGCCCGGGGCATCCGTCGAGGAGGCGGTGGCCTTCCTCGAGCAGGACGCCAGCCGCAAGCTCCACGGCACCGATGCGCTCCAGAAGTGGATGCAGGAGACCAGCGACCGCGCCGTCGCCGAGCTGGGCAGGACCCACTTCGACATCCCCGATCCGATCCGCACGCTGGAGTGCATGATCGCGCCGACGAAGGAAGGCGGGATCTACTACACCGGCCCGACCGACGACTTCTCGCGGCCCGGCCGTATGTGGTGGTCGGTGCCGGAGGGCGTGGAGGAGTTCGACACCTGGCGCGAGCTCACGACGGTCTATCACGAGGGCGTCCCCGGTCACCACCTGCAGATCGCCCAAGCGGTCTACAACCGCGCGCAGCTCAACACGTATCGCCGGCTCCTGGCGGGGACGTCGGGCCACGCCGAGGGATGGGCGCTGTACGCCGAGCGCCTCATGGAGCAGCTGGGCTACCTCTCCGACCCGGCGGACCGGCTGGGCATGCTCGACGGCCAGCGCATGCGCGCCGCGCGCGTGGTGCTCGACATCGGCGTGCACCTCGAGAAGCAGCGCCCCGACGAGCAGGGACCGTGGGACGCGGACTTCGCGCTGGACTTCATGCTGCGCAACGTCAACATGCCCGAGGAGTTCGTGAAGTTCGAGGTCAACCGCTACCTCGGCTGGCCCGGCCAGGCGCCGTCCTACAAGGTCGGCCAGCGCATCTGGGAGCAGCTGCGCGACGACGTGGCCGAGCGCGAGGGCGACGCGTTCTCGATCAAGCAGTTCCACAAGCGGGCGCTCGACATCGGAGGCGTCGGACTCGACACGCTTCGCGCCGCGCTGTCCCGCTGACGTGCGACGAGGCTCAGCGATCGTCCTCAGCGCCGGTCGCTGAGCCTCCTCCGTCGCCGGCGAGCAGGGCGACGACCTCGGCGTCGGTCGTCTGGCCGAAGTCGTCGTAGTACTGACCCACGGCCCAGAAGTCCGCCTCGCGGTGCGGGCACACGAACTCGTCGACGGCATCCGCGGGCGCCCGCCACCGGTGCGGCGCGACGGGCACCGCGAGGACCACGCGCGCCGCGCCGCGCGCCCTGACCGCCCGGCAGGCGGCGACCGCGCTCGCGCCCGTCGCCACGCCGTCGTCCACGACGAGCGCCGTGCGGCCGGTCAGATCGACCGGACGCGAGCCGTAGGCATCCGTCCGCCGTTGCAGCTCCTCGCGTTCGGCCTCCTCGACGCGCTCGACGTCGCCCTCGGACATCCCCGCCCATCGGACCGCCCCGGGGGTGACGATCCTGACGCCCTCGGCGATGGCCCCGACGGCGAACTCCTCATGGCCGGCCGCCCCGAGCTTGCGCACCACGACGGCGTCGAGGGGGAGGCCGAGCTCCTGTGCCACGGCGGCGGCGACCACGACACCGCCGCGGGCGATGCCGAGCACGACGGCATCCGTTCCCCGCCACCGGCTGAGCGCGCCCGCCAGCTCCCGCCCGGCTGCCCGTCGATCCGCGAAGAGGGCCATGCCCCACACGCTACGCCCATGCGGTCTGCACGTCTCGGGAATGCCGCGCCGACCGGCAAGGTTCATGCAATCGCATAGAAGGAGACGCAATGACCTCTGTCGACCCCGCCACCATCGAGCTCGGACTGGACACGTTCGGCGACGTGACCCGCGATGCGTCGGGCGAGCTGCTCAGCGACGCGCAGACCATCCGCAACGTCGTGGAGCAGGCCGTGCTCGCCGACCGCGTCGGACTGTCGTTCTTCGGGGTGGGGGAGCACCACCGCCGGGAGTTCGCCATCTCGAGCCCCGAGATCGTCCTGGCGGCAGCCGCCGCGCGCACGGAGCGGATCCACCTCGGCACCGCCGTCACCGTGCTCTCCAGCGACGACCCCGTGCGGGTCTTCGAGCGCTTCGCCACGCTCGATGCCGTCTCCCACGGCCGCGCCGAGGTGATCCTCGGCCGCGGGTCGTTCATCGAGTCGTTCCCGCTGTTCGGGTTCGACCTGCGCGACTACGAGGCCCTCTTCGACGAGAAGCTCGACCTCTTCTCGCAGCTGCTGACGGAGAAGCCGGTCACCTGGAGCGGCACGATGCGCGCTCCACTGGAGGGCGCCGACGTGTTCCCGAAGACCGAGAACGGGCTCCGGGCGTGGGTGGGCGTCGGCGGCACGCCCGAGTCGGCGGTCCGCGCCGCGCGGTACGGCTACGGGCTCATGCTTGCGATCATCGGCGGCCCCGCCGCCCGCTTCCGGCCGTTCGCCGACCTGTACCGCCGGTCGCTCGAGACGTTCGATCAGCCGCAGCTGCCCGTGGGCGTGCACTCGCCCGGCCACATCGCCGAGACCGACCAGCAGGCCTGGGACGAGGCCTACGAGGGCTTCGAGGCGATGAACAACTCGATCGGACGGGAGCGCGGCTGGCCCACGTACAACCGGCTCCGCTTCCAGCACGATGTCGGGCCCGACGGCGCACTGTACGTCGGTTCGCCCGAGACGGTGGCCCGCAAGATCGCCGACACGGTGCGAACGCTCGGCGCGTCGCGGTTCGACATGAAGTTCTCCACCGGCACGCTGTCGCACGAGAAGATGATGCGCTCGATCGAGCTCTTCGGCACCGAGGTGGCCCCGCTCGTGCGCGACATGCTGTCGTGAGCCCCGCCGGGTGCGCGGCATCCGTAGCATGACGCTATGACGGATGCCGGAACCCGTATGTCGTCGACGCTCTCGCAGCGTCTCGACCGCCTGCCGTTCACCCGCGCGCACCTGCGCGTGCTCACCGGCTCGGGGGTCGGCTGGGCACTGGACGCGATGGACGTCGGTCTCATCTCGTTCGTGATCGCGGCCCTCGCCGCGCAGTGGAGCCTCCAGCCGAGCGAGACCGCGTGGATCGCGTCGATCGGGTTCGTGGGCATGGCCATCGGCGCGAGCGTCGGCGGCCTGCTGGCCGACCGCTTCGGCCGGCGGCAGGTGTTCGCCCTGACCCTGCTCGTCTACGGCGTGGCGACCGGCGCGAGCGCCCTCGTCGGCGGGCTGGCGGCACTGCTCGTGCTGAGGTTCCTCGTCGGCCTCGGCCTCGGCGCCGAGCTCCCGGTGGCCAGCACCTACGTGAGCGAGTTCGCTCCCGCGCGCATCCGCGGGCGCCTGATCGTCATCCTGGAGGCGTTCTGGGCCGTCGGGTGGACGCTCGCCGCGCTGATCGGCTACTTCGTGATCCCGTCCTCCGAGAACGGCTGGCGCTGGGCGTTCGCACTGGGCGCCATCCCGGCCGTCTACGCGCTCGTCGTGCGCTGGGGGCTGCCGGAATCGGCGCGGTGGCTGGAGCGGCGCGGGAGGTTCACGCAGGCGGAGTCGGTCGTGCGCACCTTCGAGGAGGCGGCGGGCGTCACGGCGGCTCCGGCCGCCGGCAGGCCTGTCGCGTCACCGGCGAAGGCGACCTCCCTCGGGGAGCGGCTCGGTGCGCTGTGGTCGGCCGAGTTCCGCGTGCGCACGGCGTGCCTGTGGCTGGTGTGGTTCTGCGTCAACTTCTCGTACTACGGCGCGTTCATCTGGATCCCGTCGATCCTCGTCGCGCAGGGATACGACCTGGTGCGCTCGTTCGGCTTCACGCTCATCATCACGCTGGCGCAGCTGCCCGGCTACGCCGTCGCGGCCTGGCTGATCGAGGTCTGGGGCCGGCGGGCGACGCTCTCGGTGTTTCTCATCGGCTCCGCAGCATCGGCGGTCTTCTTCGGCACGGCCGGATCGCCGGGCGTGATCATCGCGGCCGGCATGGCGCTGTCGTTCTTCAATCTCGGGGCGTGGGGCGCGCTCTACGCGGTGAGCCCGGAGATGTACCCCACGTCGCTGCGCGCCACCGGCACGGGCTGGGCGGCCGGCGCCGGCCGCATCGCGTCCATCGTCGCGCCGCTCGTCGTGCCGCCGCTGCTGATGGCGGGCGGGGCGCCGACGCTGTTCGTGGTGTTCGCGGTGTTCTTCGCCGTCGCGGCCGCCGCGGCGTGGGGCCTCGTCGACCGGCGGGGGGCGGCGCTCGACGACCGGTGACCGGTGGCGGTCGTAGGCTGGGGTCGTGGCATCCGTTCGATACGTCGCCATCGGCGACTCCTTCACCGAGGGCGTGGGCGACGAGCTTCCCGACGGACGCGTGCGCGGCTGGGCGGACCTCGTGGCGCAGGGGTGGGCGGATGCCGCCGGCGAGGCGATCGACTACGCCAATCTGGCCATCCGGGGCAAGCTCGTGTGGCCGATCGTCGAGGAGCAGCTCGAACCCGCTCTGGCTCTCAAGCCGACGCACCTGTCGTTCAACGGGGGCGGCAACGACATGCTGCGCCCGCGCACGAGCGTGGCGCGGGTCGTGGAGGCGTTCGACACCGTCCTGCGTCGCTGCGACGAGGAGGGCGTGCAGCTCATCGTCCTGTCGGGCGCGAACCCGACGCGCCAGCTGCCGCTGCGACGCGTCATCCAGCGCCGGGGGGACCTGCTCTCGCACGCGGTCGAGGCCCGGCTGTCGGCTCGCGCCGACATCGTCCGCGCCTACAACTGGTTCGACGAGGAGCTCGCGAGCCCGCCGTACTGGTCGGAGGACCGCCTCCACATGAACTCGCGCGGCCATCACCGCGTCGCGGCACGCGTGCTCGACGCCCTCGGACTCGAGGTGCCCGCCTCATGGTGGTCGCTCGATCCGCTGCCGGGCGCCGGCGCGCGCGGAGCGGCCTATTACCGTGACCACGTCGGGCCCTGGGTGCGGCGCCGGCTCACCGGAACCTCGTCGGGCGACGGCCGGACCGCCAAATTCGCTCAGTGGACCGCGTTCGCCCCCTCAACCGCCTGACGCGGCCCGGCCCCCGACCGGGCCGACTGCAGCCCTCAGCCCGGTTCGCCCTTCAGCCGGTAGGTGAGCTCGGCGAAGGCGCCGGCCTGGCGCGCGGAGATCAGCTCGAGCCGATCGGCGCCGAGGCGGCGGGGGAGGAGCGGCTTGCCCGATGGGAGCGTGGCCGGCGCGACGGACACGCGGATCTCGTCGAGGAGCCCGGCATCGGCGAACTGCCCTGCGAGGTCGCCCCCTCCCACGACCCACACATCGCGGTCGCCGGCGGCGTCGCGGATCTGCGGCCAGGCGTCACGCACGTCTCCGGCCGCGAAGCGGACGTCTGCCCCCGGGACCACCGGCAGCTCCCGCGTGGTGAAGACCCACGTGGGCCGCTCGCCGTAGTACGCCGGCCATTTCTCCGGATGCGCGACGAGGTCCTCGTGCTCGAGCACCCACCGGTAGGTCGACGACCCCTGCACGAGTACGCCGATGCCCGCGAGGAACCGCTGGAAGTCGGCGTCGCCGCCCTCGCCGCCCGGGGCGGCGAACAGCCACTCGAGCGAGTCGTCGTCGTCGGCCAGAAATCCGTTGAGGGTGGTCGCAGTGTAGAAGATGACGCGAGGCATGTCGTGACGGTATCGCGGGGGTACGACACCGGGTCTTGACGGTTGTTCAACCGATCGGTATTGTACCTATCGGTTGAACAAAGGAGGAGTCCCGTGGCCGACACCCTGAGCCGCACGTTCGCGGCTCTCGCCGACCCCACGCGTCGTGCCATCCTGGCGCGGCTCGCCGACGGGGAGGCGACGGTGGGCGAGCTCGCAGAGCCGTTCGACATGACGTTCGCCGCGATCTCGAAGCACCTCCGGGTGCTCGAGGGGGCGGGCCTGGTCACGCGGGGCCGTAACGCCCAGTACCGGCCCGCGCGGCTCGATGCACGACCCCTGGCCGCGGCATCCGACTGGATCGGCGGTTACGCGCGGTTCTGGGAGGACAGTCTGGGCGCACTCGACCACTACCTCAACGCCCTGCAGCAGCTGGGCGCCGCAGACGGCAGGGCCGTCGCATCCACCGAGAAGGAGAACGACCATGACTGAGTACTTCACCCTGACCCGCACCCTGCAGGCGCCGCGCGACCTCGTCTTCGAGGCCCTCACCAGGCCCGAGCACTTCGCCGTGTGGTTCGGCACCGCGGCGGTGGAGGTCCCGCAGGAGACGCTGACCATGGACGTGCGACCGGGTGGGGCCTTCCGCGCCGTCATGCATCTGCCGGACGGTGGTCTCATCCATTGGGCGGGCGAGTACCGGGTGGTCGAGCCGCCGTCGCACCTGGCCATGACGCTCACCGATCAGCCCGGCGACGACGCAGGCCTGCCCGTGCTGTTCGACCTGGAGGAGAGCGACGGCGCCACGGTCCTCACGATCCGCCAGGACCGGTCGGACTTCACCGACGAGCAGGTCGCGGCGACGATCGCCGGCTACAACGCGTTCGTCGACGACATCGAGCGCGTGCTGGAGCGCCTGCAGACCGCGTGACCACGCCGCGGTGTCGATCCGGATGCCGCGTCAGCGGCGCGGCCCGCCGGGCCGGCGTGGCCGGCGGGGCGGATCGAGGCCGAGCCGGATGCGGGTGCGCTTGCGCTCGATCACGATGAACACGGCTCCGAGCAGCCACAGCGGCACCTGCATCAGGAACGCGATGCGGAAGGCGTCCAAGCTGTAGGTGTCGGGCGTTCCGGCACCCTGGAGGTCGAGGGCGAGACCGATGAGGAGGATGGCGATCAATGCCGCGAGGAACCCGCCGGCGTTCGTCACACCTGTCGCGGTGCTGAGCCGGTGCGACGGGTTGTGGGTGCGGGCGTGGTCGAACGCGATCATCGAGGCGGGACCGCCGGTCGCGAGCGCGACGGCGAGCACCAGGAGCAGCCACAGCGGCGCCGGTCCGGGGTGGGCGATGACCGCGAGCCACGCGAGCGCCTGGACGGCGACCGTGGGCAGCACGAGGGCCTGCGACCGCAAATGCGGGACGCGGCGGGACAGTTCGCCCATCACCGGCCCGAGCAGCATGCCGACCACGACGTAGAGCGACATGACCGAGGCCGCCTGGGCGGTGGTGAGGCCCTCGCCGGCGGTGAGGAAGGGCATTCCCCACAGCAGGACGAAAGCCGTCCCGGCGAACGGGGTGGTGAAGTGGGACCAGAACGCCAGCCGCGTGCCGGGGTGCGCCCACGCCGCGCGGATCCCGACGCCGGTGTCGACGGCGGAGGTCACGACCCGGATCGCTCCGGTGTCGGTGTCCACCGACACGTCGTCGTTGCGGTCGGGCGGATGGTTGCGGATGAGCAGGAACACCAGCACCGCGAACAGGATGCCGAGCCCGGCGATGCTGCCGAACGTGATGGTCCAGCTCGTCGCGTGGAGGAGGGCCGCCAGCGGCACCAGCGACACGAGCTGCCCGGACTGGCCGACGATACCGGTGAACTGCACCATGAGCGGTCCCCGCTGAGCGGGGAACCAGGTGGCGATGAGACGCAGCACTCCTGGGAAGATGGCCGCATCGCCGGCTCCCAGCAGCATCCGCGCGAGGATCGCGACGCCGACGCTGGGGGAGAGGGCCATGGTGAGCTGCCCCACCGCCATCAGGATCATGCCGACCGTCATGATGGGCCGAGCGCCGTATCGGTCCAGAAGCACCCCGATGGGGATCTGCATCCCGCCGTACACCGCCAGCTGGACGACCGCGAACATCGACAGCGTCGCCGCGTCGGCATCGAACCGGGCGGCCGCATCGACGCCGACGGCGCTGAGGGAGGACCGGTTCGTGATCGCGAGCACATAGGCGGCCACCCCGACGGTCCAGATCACCCACGCGCGCAGCCCGGGCCCCGCCGCGGGAGGACGCGAGAGGCTGGGCACGATTCCACAGTAGCCGCCGGCATCCGCGGCTCTTTGAGTGCTCACGCGTCGTTTGTCAAGACCCTCCTCGCGCGGTGGCGACTGCGTCACGGTTGTCGAGGGACAACTCGTCCCACAGCAGGGGAGGGCCCATCGCCGCGCCCCGGAAAGGACACCTCGCATGAGTATCGGAGCTGGCATCGCCCTCTTCGCCATCGGAGCGATCCTCGCGTTCGCGGTGAACGTGGAGGTCGAGTGGGTGAACCTCGACATGATCGGCTACATCCTGATGGCCGCAGGAGCCGTCATCTTCATCATCGGCCTCGTCCTGATGGCGCGCCGCCGCCGCTCGGACACCGTGACGCGCACCGCGGTGGACCCCGTCGCGAACGAGCGCGTGACGCGCCAGAGCACGGCTTCCACCGACGACGCCGCCGGACTCTGACCAACACACCTGACCGCGGGCGCTACGGCGCGCCCGCGGTCAGTGCTCTCCGCCCTCCGCGGGGACGACCTCTCGTTGTGCCCGGGGGCCCGCGACGCTCGAGAACGGCTATCCGCCCGGGGTGCCGACGGCTGTGATGGTGTCGGGAAGGGTATCGCCGCTGTCCGGAACGACCCGCCGGAACTCGTCGTCCTGCCGGATGTAGAGACCTGCGACTGCTCCGGTGACGAAGTACTGACCGCCGGCCTCTCCGGGCAGCATCGTCGGAGTCAGGAACAGCAAGTACTCCTCGCCCAGGCCGAGCACCGGCGGAAGATCCTGTCGAACCTCGACGGTGTCGCCCACCGCGGCGGGCTCCGGGCGGTCAACGAGAGCGGCGCCCAGCTGTGGGTTCGTGGGCGCGTTGGTGACCTCGACGGAGGAGATGGTCGCATCGCCTTCCGTCGTCTGCGTCGACACTGTGCCCACGACGATCGACGAACTGTCAGCCGCGAGCGATTCGACGCTGTCGTACAGCGTGTGCCGGCTGCCCGAGCTCGTCTGGGAGCAACCGGCCAGAAGGCCGGCCACGACGATGCCGACCGCGAACACCCCGGCCGTCGTCAACCGCGGTCGCGTACCAGGCAATGCCACTCCTCGGTTCAGCTAAGGGTTGATCTGCAGAATTTCGCGGCGTTGAACGTGACCGCGGCGAGACTCATAACGACGAACGTAATGGGACGAGGTGTTCCAAAGCCAGCGGGTCGCAGGACTGAGGAGCGGCTGGAGCGTCGGCGTCCGACGCGGGGGAGGGACCGGCTTTCGGTCGGGTTCATCCGGTGCAATGGTGGCCGCATGGAAACCATCGAGTGGTGGGCGAAGGTGGACTCCGACGCCAAGGCGTGGCTCATTGCCCATAACGGCGAAGCGGTATCGTCCGAAGTGCTGAACAAGATAGCGGCGGCAGGCGGCGCGGTCACCTCGAGCGCATGGTGGGTCGGCGAGTCAGGACCTGACGGCTTCTTTCTCTCGGATGAAGCCGTCGACTGGATCGAAGCAGCAGCGAACGACGAGTCCGGCTGAATCCCGCGCGGCGGAGGACCGGCGCGCGAACGCACGAGAGCGAGCTTCGAGAACGGGCAGCGATTGCACGCTGGCGGATTGCGTGGGCGTCGACGCGATGACCGTCAGCATGTCGGCGACGCTGTGGCGGAACCCGGTGAACAAGTCCGACCCGGTGAACCTCGCGGACCTCGACGAGGCCACGCGCCGTGCGCTCGACGAGGTGCCGCCCTGGCCACGCTTCCGCCCGGACATATGGCTGAACGCGCGAGCCCCGCTGATGAATGGCAGATTTCCGCCCACAGTTACGACCTGTAATGCCCGTGCCGACTCACGTGGCTTTGCTGCAGGGAACGTTGGCCATCAGCGTTGCGCGCGGAATATCTCACCGGTCGTGTGGAATGTGTGCAGCAGCGAGATTGCTTCACCAGGTGTGGACAACGACGTCAGCACCGCTCTGCACCGAAGTCAGCTCATCGACTTGACGACGACCGGTCGCCGTAGCGGGCTACCGCGCCGCATCGAGATCTTCCTGCACGACGAGGACGGCGTGCTGTTCATCACCGGGATGCCGCGTCGAGACCGCACAAGGGACTGGATACACAACATCACCGCAGACCCCAACGTCATCGTGCATCTGAAGACAGACATCGAGGCCGACGTTCCTGCCACGGCGCGGGTGATCACCGATCCCCGCGAAGCACGGCCGCTCATCGAGGCCGCCGCACGCCGATGGCGCAGAGACGATGTCGACGAGATGATCGCGCACAGTCCGCTCATCGTGCTGACTCCGGCTACCGCGCCCGCCGTCTGACCGCATCCCGAGGCACCGGCCGCGGCCACGGCGCGAAGGGGAGATGCGGCGATCACCGTGACGCTCGAAACTGCCGGAGCCGAGATGGCCAGTGACATCGCCGTCACGCCTGACAGCGACATGGACGCACTCCGCGACCATCGCCGACGCACCGACGAGTGGGCTCGTCCGGCACCAACCAAAGCAGGTCGAGGGGAGAGGCCAATTCGAACCAGACGCGAAGAGGTCGATCTTCGATCTGACATAATGTGCATTATCGGCGCTCAGCCGACCAGCGAGCCGGCCTCAGACGAGCCACTCGCCATCCCGCATCAGCAGGCGGCCTGCGAGCTCATTCGACTCGCGCCAGGCCTGGATGCGGACAGGACGCAGCACGAGGAAGACGTAGGCGGCCAGTCCGCGCGGATCCCAGTCGGCCTGCGCGGCGTACGCCGCGCCGATGCGCGCGTCGTCGTCGACGCCGAGCGACCGCTCGAGCGCGACGTCGATGATCGCGACGTCACGCGTCGGCCCCACGGCGAGCCGTGCGACGTTCGACGCGGCGAGGTTCCGCGCCGTCACGGATGCGCCCTCGAGGGCGATGACGGCGCGCTCGTCGATCCACGCGAGCGACAGCGGCACCAGATACGGCGTCGCGTCCGCGGACGCCGTGGCCACCCAGACGTCGGCGGCCGGAGCGGTCAGCGCGGCGAGCAGGTCGGCCTTGCGCGCGGCACGGTCGCGGGGCTGCGGCATCCATCGCTCCTTCGTCTCGGCGGGTGCCAGTCTGACAGACCGTGACGAGCGATTCGGAGCGACAGAACGTTGTCCCTAAGCTCGGAGCGTGCTGGAATCGCTCACCGGGTTCGTCGTGGTGGGCGTCGCGATCCTCGTCGGGTGGATCCTTGGACGCATCGACCTCCTCGGCGAGCACGCCCGGCCGGTGCTGGCGCGCCTGACGTTCTTCGTGCTGTCGCCCTTCCTGCTGTTCGTCGTGCTCGCCCAGGCGGACGTGCGAACGCTGTTCTCGGCGCTGCTGCCGGTGTCCGCGATCGCCGCGGTCGCCGTGATCCTGGTGTACGCCGTGGTCGCCCGCCTCGCCTGGCGGCGCTCGGTCGGCGAGACGGTCATCGGCGCCCTGAGCGCCGGCCAGGTGAACTCCAACAACATCGGCATCCCGCTGTCGCTGTACCTGCTGGGCAGCGCCGCGTATCCCGCCCCCGTGATCCTCATGCAGCTGCTGGTGTTCACGCCCATCACGATGGCGATCCTGGATGCCGTCACCACCGCCCGCGCCTCGCTCTGGCGGGCCGTCGCCCGCGTGGTCACCAACCCCATCGTCGTGGGATCGGTGCTCGGCACGCTCGTGTCGGTGCTGGGGGTCGACCTACCGCCGATCGTCATGGAGCCGGCGGTGCTCATCGCGAACGCCTGCGTCCCGATCCTCCTGATCGCGTACGGCATCTCGCTGCACGGCCAGCGTGTCCTCGGTCCGTCCGGACGCCGCCAGGACATCGTGCTGGCGACCGTGCTCAAGCTCGTGGCGATGCCGATCGTCGCGTGGGCCGTGGCGGAGTTCGTGTTCGGCCTCAGTGCCCACGACGTGCTCGTGGTGACGGTGCTGGCCGCTCTCCCGACCGCGCAGAACGTGTTCAACTACTCGCAGCGATACGACGTCGGCGAGACCATCTCGCGCGACACGGTGTTCCTCACCACGATCGGGTGCGTCCCCGTCCTGATCCTGGTGACGCTGCTGCTCGGGTGAACGGTCGCCGGCTACGCCCGCACGAGTTCGCGCAGCGCACCGATCACGACTCTGGCGCCGTGCTCGTCGCGCAGCACCGTGATGAGGGTGTGCGTGCATCCGCGGCACCGCACGATCGCGGCCGTCTCGTCGAGCTCCACGATCGCCTCGGCCATCGGCGCGGCCGCGCCGCACCCTCCGCAGACACCGATGAGCGCGGTGACGTCGGCCCCGAACACGTCCCACAGCATCCCCGCGGCGGCGTTGCCGTCCACGGTGCTCGTGGCGATATCCGCCCGCATCATGCACCTCCGAAGCGCTCGGTCCTGATCCGCGCCGGCGGATGGCCCAGCTCGACCAGCGCGTCGGCGACGTGCTCGACGAAACCCGTCGGACCGCAGACGTACACGATCGGCTCCCGTCCAGGGTCCCACGTCGACTCGCGCAGCGCATCGAGGTCGACCCGTCCCACCGCCGCGCCCCACCCGGGCGGCGCGGAGCGGGTGTAGCGCCAGGCGACCGCCACTCCCCCGTCCGTCGCGCCGCGCTCCAGCTCATCGCGATATATCGCGTCCTCGGCACGGCGCACGGAGTACAGCAGGCGAACGGATGCCACGGCTCCGGCATCCGTCGCCGCCCTCGCGATCGCCATCAGCGGCACGATGCCCGAGCCGCCGGCGATCAGCTGCACGAGCCCCTCTCCCCCGGGCCGCCAGACGAAATAGCCGCCCAGCGGTCCCTTCACCTCGAGCTCGTCGCCAGGGAGCACATCGCGCACCAGATAGGGCGACACCTCGCCGTCGGGGATCTCGTCGACCGCCAGCTCGATGGTGTCCGAGGCGCCGTACGACCCCAGCGAGTACGAGCGCTCGGCCTGATAGCCGTCCTCGGCGGTCAGGCGGACGTCGACGTGCTGGCCGGCCACGCTCCCCGGCCAGCCGGGCACCGCGAGCCGGAGGATCCGCGCCGAGCGTGTCACCGGAACGGCGTCGACGACCCGGGCCGGACGCCAGTCCCCGACCGTCACCAATACCGCTCCTCGGTCCAGGGGTCGCCGTGCATGTTGTAGCCGTTCTGCTCCCAGAAGCCGGGCGCGTCGTCGTCCATGAGCGTCAGCCCGCGCACCCACTTCGCGCTCTTCCAGAAGTACAGATGGGGCACCAGCAGACGCGCCGGACCCCCATGCTCCGGATCGAGCGGCTCACCCTCGAACTCGAACGCGACCCACGCCCGGCCGTCGCGCAGCTCGTCGAGCGGGATGTTCGTGGTGTACCCGCCATACGAGTGCGCCATCGCGTAGCCGGCGTCCGTGTCGACGCCCTCGAGCAGCGTGTCGAGCGAGACGCCCCGCCACGAGGTGCCGAGCTTGGACCAGCGGGTGACGCAGTGGATGTCGGTGTGCACATCCTCGATCGGGAGGGCCAGGAACTCCTCCCACGTCCAGGACACCACGCCGCCGGCCTCGTCGCGGATGCCGAAGCGCCACTCCCCCGTGTCGACGCGCGGTGTCGGCCCGGCCGACAGCACCGGGAAGTCCTCCGTCAGATACTGCCCCGGCGGAAGGCGCGGATCGCTCCCGCGACGGCGTGCGCCGAAGCCCCTCGAGATGACGGCCATTCCAGCTCCCTCCGACGGCTCGCCCGGCGCATCGCCATCGCGGGGCGACGCACGCTCACGGTAGCGCGGAGAGCTGCCGCGGGGCGAGCACTGTCACGACACACGAACGATGTTGCGCCGGAGTTCGACATGAGGTCTAAGCTTTAGCCGCACCACGTACAGGAAACTTTCAGAAAGGCCGCACATGTCCACTGCATCCGAGGCCGAGAAGTCGGCCGTCAACGGGATCCGCACGGCGCTCGGGATCGGCGGTGTCCTCGCCGTCATCGTCGGCATCCTGGTCCTGGTCTGGCCGGGCAAGACCGCCGCCGTCGTCACCGCGATCATCGCGATCTACGCGATCGCCGCCGGCCTCGTCTACGCCGGTCTGGGGATCTTCTCCAAGACCAAGGGCGGTTGGGCGCGCGTCGGGCACATCGTGCTCGGCATCCTGTTCATCATCGCGGGCATCGTCGCGCTGCTGAACCTCGGACAGGCCACCGCCTGGCTCGCCCTGTTCCTCGGCATCCTCGTCGGCATCATGTGGATCGTCGAGGGCATCGTCGCACTGTCCACCCTCGGCGACGCCGCATCCAAGGTGTGGTCGGTCATCTTCGCCATCCTGAGCATCATCGCGGGCATCATCCTGCTCTTCTCGCCCATCTGGGGCGCCGCCGTGCTGTGGTGGCTGCTCGGGATCGCGCTGATCGTGCTCGGCATCATCAACATCGTCCGCGCCTTCACCTTCAAGGGCGACCTCTGATCAGGCACTGACGACGACGGCCCCGGGAGCGATCGCTCCCGGGGCCGTCCGCGACGATCAGGTCACCGGCAGGTGACGCCGCCACCAGTCCAGCACGGCGTCGAAGCGCTCGACCCGGTGGCGCGGCTGACCCGAGCGGGTGAGCTCGTGATCCTCACCGGGGAAGACCAGCAGCTCAGCCTCGGTGCCCTGGCGCTTGAGCGCGGAGTAGTAGCGGGTGGCCTGCTCGAGCGGGCAGCGGAAGTCCAGCTCCGAATGCATCACCAGCGTCGGGGTGGTGACCTGGCCGACCACCGCCATCGGGCTCTGCCGGGCGATGTCGTCGGGCGAGACGCCGACGTACTCGTCGCCGAAGAACGACCCGATGTCGCTCGTGCCCTGGAAGGAGACCGGCTCGAGGAACCCGCGCTCGACGATGGCCCCGGCGAACCGGTGGTCGTGCGCGATCACCCACGCCGTGAGATAGCCGCCGTACGAGCCGCCCTGCACGCCGACGCGGCCGCCGTCCAGGCGATCGTCATCGGCGATCGCTCCCTCGAGGAAGTCGATCACGTCGGCGAAGTCCACCGTCCCCATCTGCTGACGGATGCTTCGCCCGTGCGCGCGCCCGTAGCCCGCCGAGCCGCGGGGGTTGCAGTAGACCACCGCGTAGCCGGCGTCGACGAGCACCTGCGTCTCGTCGAACAGGTGCACCCCGTACGCCGCGAACGGCCCGCCGTGGATCTGGAGGATCACCGCGAACGGACCCTCGCCCTCGGGCGTCGCCACCCAGCCGTGCACGGGGTAGCCGTCGCGGCCGGTCACGGTGAGCTCCCGGGGCAGGACGATGCCGGATGCCGCGGCCGCTGCACCGAATGCCGTGAGCGTCCGCGGCTCGTCGCCGACGAGCACCAGCTCACCGAAGGAATCGGGCCGCGACACCGCAGCGACCACCTGGCCGCCGACGGCGGCGTGCCCGCCGACCTCGACGTCGCCGCCGAGCACCTCGGCGATGACCCCCTCGCGGGAGATGCGCAGCAGCCGGACGCGGCCGCGCGTGGTGTCCTGGGCGAGGAAGTCGGCGTCGACGGCGGTGAGATGCCCTTCGCCGAGGTGGATCGTCTCCGCGTCGGTGAGGCGCCGCGGACCGGTGTCCTCGAGGAGGAAGACCCCGACGCCGGGGGCGACGAAGTCGAGACCATCGCCGACCTCGTGGGCGAGGATGCCGATGGCGCCGTCTCCGGCGACCGCGACGTCGAGCACCGAGAGCCCTGCGTCTGCGCCGAGCACCTCGCGGACGCCCGATCCGTCGAGCGCTACGGCGACGAGACGGCTGCGCAGATCGCGGCGCTCCGTCTCGATCTCATCGGGCACCGTGAGCAGCTCGCGGCCGTCCGCCGTGAACACGATCCTGCTGTGCGACGTCGGCCCCGAGGTGAGCACCCGCGCCTCGGCCGCGAGGACCCGCTTGCGGACAGGCTCGGCGTCGTCGGCGCGCACGGCTGCCGCAAGCTCGTAGAACGGCTCGCTGTCGGGCTGCGGCGCCGCGACCACGAACAGGTGCGCGGGGCGGTCGGCGGCGTAGCCCAGGCCGTTCGCGTGCCAGCGGACGCCGGTGATCCGGCGCGGCGCCTCGGCGTGGGGCTCCAGACCCTCGACGCTCCCGTACCGCCCCTTCTCGGGCACGCGCGCGAGGAACGCGATCGTGGCGCCGTCCGGCGACCACGCGAACTGCTCCACCCCGAGAGGGGCGTCGGTCGCCTGCACGGGCTCCCCGCCGCTCGCTGCGACGACGTGCACCTGCGGCTTGCGCGCGCCGTCCGCGCGCAGGAACGCCAGCTGAGAGCCGTCCGGCGAGAGCCGGGGCGCGGTGTCGGCGGTGCCCCGGGTCAGCCGACGCGGTGTGCCGCCCGGCAGCTCGACGCGCCACACCTGGCCGACGGTCCGGTTGGCGTCGAGGTCGGGCCGCGAGGTCGCGAAGACGGCGAAGGAGCCGTCAGCGGCGACATCCGGACGCCCGACCGAGATGAGGGTCTCGATGTCGCGAGCCTTCACCGATCACTCCCCCGCGAACGACGACGTGTCGCCGATGAGACGCGTGTTGCCTGACGGCACCGGCTCGACGGCCGCGGCGGCGACCTCGGCGGCGAACTCCGACACGTTGTAGAGCTTGCCCGCGTCCTCGCGGCGCGCCGCGATGGCGCCGGGGTTGGCCCGTTCGAGCAGCGTGGCCGTGATGGTGCCCTCGATCATGTCGCCGGAGACGACGACGAACTCCACCCCGCGTTCCGTGAGGGCAGGGATGCGCTCGCGCAGGGCGTCCTCGCCGGCCCGCTTGGACAGCGCGACGGGCTCGTACTCGGGCATCGTCGGCGTGGTGCGGATGAAGTGCGCCTGGTGGCTGGTGACGAAGACCACCCGCGAGCCTTCGCGCAGCACCGGCAGCGCGGTCTCGAGCACGCGCACCTGCGCGTCCCGGTTGAGCTTCAGGGCGTAGTCCTCTGCCATGCCGGACTCCATGCCGCCCGATGCGTTGAGCACGAGGATGTCGAGGCCTCCGAACGCGGCGGCGACCTCGTCGAACATCGCCTGCACCGACTCCGCGTCGGTCAGGTCGGCGCCCACGACGAGCACCTCGACGCCGAGCTCGCGCAGCTCCGTCGCGAGCTTCTCGGCCCGCGGGGCCTTGTTGCGGTAGTTGATGACGACGTTCGCGCCGCCCTGCGCGAGGTACCGCGCGGTGTCGGCGCCGATGCCGCGCGACGAGCCGGTCACGAGCGCGGTCCTGCCGCTCAGGGCACCGGCGGGAATCGGGGTGGGTGTCTCAGTCACACAGCGACCCTACCTGCTAGGTTCGAGGCAAGAGGAGGCGCACCGTGGAGCTCATCCAGACCGTCGAGCAGTGGGCGTGGATCGGCTGGCTCGTCTTGATCCTCGTCTTCCTCGTCATCGAGATGCTCACGCTCGATTTCACCTTCCTGATGCTCGGCATCGGCGGCCTGGCAGGGCTGGTGGCCGACATCCTCGGAGCACCGATCTGGCTCCAGGTCATCATCGCCGCCGGCATCGCCGCCGTCCTCGTGCTGCTCCTGCGGCCTCCGCTGCTGCGGCGCCTGCGACGCGGCGAGGACCCCACGCCGTCCAACGTCGACGCCCTCATCGGCATCGGCGGCACCGTCGTCTCGTCGGTCGGCGCCCACGGCGGCCAGGTGAAGCTCGCGAACGGCGACGTCTGGACCGCGCGCACCGAGGCGGGCGATCTCGACCCGGGCACGCGGGTCCGCGTCAGCCGCATCGACGGCGCCACCGCGGTCGTCCGCTCCGACTCCCCCGAACCTCTCGCCCCCGCTCAGGAAGACCCCTACGCATGAACGACTTCGCCGCGGCCGTCCCCGCCGCGATCGGCTGGCTCCTCGCGATCGCGGTCTTCATCTTCGTGCTGGTCGTGATCGTCCGGTCGATCCGGATCATCCCGCAGGCCAACGCCGGGATCGTCGAGCGCCTGGGCCGGTACCACAAGACCCTCATGCCCGGCCTGAACCTCCTGGTGCCGTTCATCGACCGGCTGCGTCCGCTCATCGACATGCGCGAGCAGGTCGTGTCGTTCCCGCCGCAGCCCGTGATCACCGAGGACAACCTGGTGGTGTCCATCGACACCGTGGTCTACTTCCAGGTCACCGACGCCCGCGCCGCGACGTACGAGATCGCGAACTATCTCGGCGCCGTCGAGCAGCTGACGACGACCACCCTGCGCAACGTCGTCGGCGGGCTCAACCTCGAAGAAGCGCTCACCAGCCGCGACAACATCAACGGACAGCTGCGCGTGGTGCTCGACGAGGCGACCGGCAAGTGGGGCATCCGCGTCTCCCGTGTCGAGCTGAAGGCCATCGACCCGCCGCACTCGATCCAGGACTCGATGGAGAAGCAGATGCGCGCCGAGCGGGAGCGCCGCGCGACGATCCTCACCGCCGAGGGCTCGAAGCAGTCCCAGATCCTCGAGGCCGAGGGCCGCCGGCAGGCCGAGATCCTCAAGGCCGAGGGCGACAAGCAGGCGGCGGTCCTGCGCGCGCAGGGCGAGGCCGAGGCGATCCAGACGGTCTTCGACGCCATCCACTCCGGCAACCCCGACGACAAGCTGCTGGCCTACCAGTACCTGCAGACGCTGCCGAAGATCGCCGACAGCGCCTCGAGCAAGCTGTGGATCATCCCGAGCGAGTTCACCGATGCCCTCAAGGGGCTGAGCGGCTCCTTCGCCGGTGCGGTGACGGATGCCTCGGCCCGCGGCCGTGCGCAGTCCTCGGGTCCCGCCCTCGGCGGCCACACCACGCCGGGCGCCCCTCCGGCTCCGTGACCCACCCCTGGTTCCAGGGCGTCGCCCGACCCCGGGTGCTCGCCCACCGCGGACTGGTGACCTCGTCCGATGCCCGCGACGGCATCGTCGAGAACTCGTTCGCCGCCGTCGCCCACGCCCACTCCGCCGGGATCCGGTACGTCGAATCGGACTGCCATCGCACCGCCGACGGTGTCGTCGTGCTGTTCCACGACGACGACCTGTCGCGCGTGACCGGCGATCCGCGGAAGATCGCCGACGTCACGGTTCACGAGCTGGAGCAGCTCATGACCGGGCGCGGCGGCCTCGTCACGCTCGCACAGGCGCTCGACGCCTTCCCCACCCTCCGGTTCAACCTCGACGTGAAGGCGGCGGATGCCGCGGCCGACGTCGGCGCGACGGTGGCGGCGCATGGCGGGCGGGTGCTCGTGACGAGCTTCTCGGATCAGCGCCGGACCGCGGCGCTGGAGGCCGCGGCGACCGCGAGACGCGGCATCCGTCCTGCCACCTCCGCCGGCAGGAGCACGATCGCGAAGGTGCTCGCGGCCGCCTCGGCCCGCTCGGATCGCCTGCTGGCCAGGGCCCTCGCCGGCGTCGACGCACTGCAGGTGCCCGAGCGGCAGGGACGCCTGCGCGTCGTCACGCCGCGCCTGATCGCCGCCGCCCACCGGCACGGGGTCGAGGTGCACGTGTGGACGGTGAACGACCCCGAGGAGATGCGCCGGCTGGTCACGATGGGCGTCGACGGCATCGTCACCGACCGGGCCGACGTCGCGCTCGAGGTCCTCGGATAGCACGCCCCGACGAAGGCAGGCAGACGCCCCTGTGCATCCACTGTGAAAGGTCGATGAACAGCCCCCCTTCGGATGATCCGCACAGGTCGTTTCGTTATACCTGTACAGCGACGAGAGGACCACACAATGGCAGACCGCAGTCTGCGCGGCATCCGACTCGGCGCCCAGAGCCTACAGAGCGAAGAGGGCGTCGTGTTCCATGAGCGCGCACAGCACATCTACACCTGCACCGCCTGCGGGCGTGACACCACCCTGACCTTCGCGGCCGACGCCGAGGTCCCCCCGGCCTGGGAGTGCCGCACGTGCGGCGCCGAGGCTCTCCTCCGCGTCGGAGAGGGCACCGCGACCGTCGACCACTCGGGCGACAAGACGCCGCGGAGCCACTGGGACATGCTGCTGGAGCGTCGCACCATCCCGGAGCTCGAGGAGCTCCTCGAGGAGCGCCTCGCCTACCTCCGCGCCCGCCGCGGCGGAGACCAGGCGAACTCCGACAAGCTCAGCGCCTGACGCACGTCCGCGCGACGCCGGCCCTACGGGGCCGGCGTTTTCGCGTTCCGGCGCCGACGCGCGACGACTCCGATGCCCGCCAGCAGCGCCACGCTGCCCCATGACAGCAGCGCGTTCACCCAGCCGCCCGCGATCACCGCCGGCGTCAGGCCGGTGCGCAGCGGGACGTCGGTGAGCATGTGGCCGGGCTCGTCTGCGGGCAGACCCTCGATCGTCGACCCGTCCGGCGCGATCACCTGGCTGGTTCCGACGGTCGAGAGGTTCACCACGGAGCGGCCGGTCTCGATCGCGCGCAGCCGCGCGACCGCCAGCTGCTGCAGGTTCTCGTCGGTCCCCCGGAAGTCGGCGTTGTTCGTCTGGAAGAGGTACACGCGCGCCCCTTCGCGCGCACCCTCCCACACCAGCGCGTCGTAGATGACGTCGAAGCAGATCGCGAGCCCCGCCAGGGTCCCGTCGATGTCGAACACCGGCGGAGTCGTGCCGGGGGTGTAGTCCCGGCCGATCATGCCGATGAGGTCGGGAGCGATCGCCGCGTAGAACGCCCGATCCGGCACGTACTCGCCGAACGGGACCGGGTTGCGCTTGTCGTATGTCTGCTCGATGCCGTCCCGCCACAGGAATGACATGTTGAAGTACTCGTCGCCCCGCTGATCGATCCGGTTCGCGACGAGCGGCGCCCCGACCTCGCGGACGACGCGGTCCAACGCCGCCGCCGCGGCCGGTGAGCCGTCCGGGTCGACGTCCACACTGCCCTCGGGCCACAGCACGACGTCGACGTCCTCGGCGCCGAAGAGCGGGAGGGTGGCCTCGTACTGCGACTCGAGCACATCCCCGGCCTGCCGGTCGTCGAAGTACCCCGCCGGCCCGTTGCCCTGCACGCCGGCGACGCGGAGGGAGCCGGCGGGCGTCGTCGCCCACGCCGGCACCAGCAGGAGCGCCGTCGCGACGACGGCGAGGACGGCGACGGGGAGGAGACCGCGAACGCCGTTTCCGCGATCGCGGCGCGGGGCGCGCACCAGTTCGATGCCGACCGCGACCAGTCCCACCACGATGAAGGTCACGCCCGCGGTGCCGATCCACGAGACCAGCTCTGCGAAGGGGCCGCTCACCTGGGACGTCCCCACGCGACCCCACGGGAAGCCGCCGTACGGGAACCCGCCGTTGACGGCCTCGCGCGCCGTCCACAGGCCCGCCACGAGCGCCGACGTGAGCATCACGCGCCCCCTCCGGGACGTCGCACGCGGCACCCACCGGTACGCCAGCGCGATGAGCGCGGCACCCCCGGCGACGAAGGCGGCCTCGAGCACCGAGAGCGCGATCCACGGCAGGGGTCCCACCCACTCGGCGGTGAAGTCCACGTTCAGCAGGTAGAACGCGAGCCCGAACGCCATCCCGACGACGAGCGCACTGCCGACCCGCCTGCCGATGAGGCTGACCAGCGCCAGCGCGACCGCGGCGAAGGCCATGGGCCACCACCCGACGGACGGGAACGACACGTCCAGCAGCACGCCGCCGAGCACCGAGGCCGGGATCGCGGCCCACAGCGGCAGCAGCGGGCGTGTCGCGGGGGCAGGTGGCACGCCATCAGCCTAAGCGAGCGCGCGGACGCCACAGGCGCGGCATCCGTCATCCCCGAGTTCAGACGCCGGAGTACGCGACGATGCCGCGGCGCACCGCATCCAGCGCCTTGCGGGCGGTGCCCGCGACGGGCTGATCGGCCACGAGGGACAGCTGGTCGAGAAGGTCGATCGTCTGCTTCGCCCACCGCACGAAGTCGCCGGCGGCCATGTCCGCCTCGAGCAGCACCCGATCCAGCATCCCGCCGCGCGCCCACGTGTGCATGGCCTGCGCGAGGCCGGCCGAGATCGGCTCCGTGCCCGGCAGCCGGTTCTCCTGCTCGAGATCGTCGAGCTCTTGCCACAGCGTCAGCGTCGCCTCGAATGCCGGGCGGAAGGCGCCCCGGGGAAGCCCGCGCTCGCCCGGCCCGGCATCGTCGCGCCGTGGCTCGTACACCAGCGAGCAGGCGAGCGCGGCGAGCGAGGGGGCATCCAGGTCCTTCCAGATGTCGCGCCGCAGCGACTCCGCCACGAGGAGGTCCCGCTCGCCGTAGATGCGCCGCATCGTCCGCCCCGACGGGGTCAGCGTCGTACGGCCGTCCTCGTCCAGCGAGACGTACTCCAGGGCGGCCAGGACGTCCACGACGCGGTCGAAGATGCGCGCGACCGTGCCGGTGCGGGTATCGATCTGGCGGCGCAGCTTGTCGATCTGGCGCTTGAGCTTCCAGTACCGCTCCGCCCAGCGCGCGTGATGCTCGCGGTCGGGGCACTGATGGCACGGATGCCGCTGCATGCGCCTGCGCAGGCTCGCGATCTGCCGCTGCCGCTCGTCGCGGGTTCGCCGCGAGGCGCCGGCGTCCTTGCGGTTGATCTTCTCCAAGTCGCTGAGCTCGCGGCGGATGCCGGAGTACTCGGCGAAGTCCCCCCGGTCGCACGTCATGGCGCTGCGGTAGCCGGCGAGAGATTCCTCCTGCTCGCGCACCTCGCGTGCGATGCCCACCACGGCGCGATCGGCCTGGAACTGCGCGAACGACGACTCGAGGATCTCGCGCGCCCTGGCGCGCCCGAACTGGTCGATGAGGTTGACGGCCATGTTGTACGTCGGCCGGAAGCTGGAGTTGAGCGGGTAGGTGCGCCGAGAGGCGAGGGCCGCGACCGCCTGGGGATCGAGGCCCTCCGTCCACTGGATGACGGCATGGCCCTCGACGTCGATGCCGCGGCGGC
This sequence comes from Microbacterium sp. NPDC055455, assembly GCF_053619935.1. NCBI lineage: Bacteria > Bacillati > Actinomycetota > Actinomycetes > Micrococcales > Microbacteriaceae > Microbacterium > Microbacterium sp. NPDC055455. The sequence continues at coordinate 253,739 of NZ_JBSHLB010000002.1, read as the reverse complement.
CGGCGCGGCCGGTGAGCTGCGTGTACTCCCCCGACGTGATGGCCACGCGCGCCTCGCCGTTGAACTTCTCGAGCTTCTCGAGCACCACGGTCCGTGCGGGCATGTTGATGCCGAGGGCGAGCGTCTCGGTCGCGAACACGGCCTTCACCAGCTTGCGCTGGAAGAGCTCCTCGACCACTTCCTTGAACGCGGGCAACAGGCCCGCATGATGGGCGGCGACCCCGCGTTCGAGGTTGTCGCGCCACTCCCAGTAGCCCAGGACGGCCAGGTCCTCCTCGAGGAGCGTGCGCGTGCGCTCCTCGACGACCGCGCGGATCTCGCGCCGCTCCTCCTGGGATGTCAGCCGAAGCCCCGAACGACGCACCTGCTGGACGGCGCCGTCGCACCCTGCACGGCTGAAGATGAAGAAGATCGCCGGCAGCAGGTTGGAGCGCGAGAGCAGCTCGACGACCTCGGGCCGGTCGAGCCGCTCGATGCGCTGCACGTTGGCCGACCGCACCGGCCGTCTGCCGCCCCGCTGGGGACGACGGCGGGATGCCTCGTAGCCGGCGTGGCGGGCACTGCTCGACGCCTGTGCGCGACGGTTGTTCTCGTAGTTCGAGCCCTTGAAGGACCGGATGCGCATGAGCTCCTGGTTCACCTGCGCCGTCGCGATGCCGGCACGGTCGTCGAACAGCGGCAGCAGGTCACCGCGCACCAGGACGTGCTGCTCCAGCGGCACCGGGCGGGTCTCGGAAACGATCACCTCGGTGTCGCCGCGGACCGTGTCGAGCCAGTCGCCGAACTCCTCGGCGTTGGACACGGTCGCCGACAGCGACACGAGCCGGACGCTGGGCGCGAGGTGGATGATGACCTCCTCCCACACCGCGCCGCGGAACCGGTCGGCGAGGTAGTGCACTTCGTCCATGACGACGTAACGCAGGCCGCGGAGGGCGGGTGAGTCGGCGTACAGCATGTTGCGCAGCACCTCGGTGGTCATGACGACCACCCGTGCGTTGCCGTTGATGTTCGTGTCGCCGGTGAGCAGGCCCACCTCGTCCGGACCGTAGACGTCCTGCAGCTCGCGGAACTTCTGGTTCGACAGCGCCTTCATCGGCGTGGTGTAGAAGGCCTTGTCCCCGGGCTCGCGCATCGCCAGGTGCACGGCGAACTCGCCGACGATCGTCTTGCCCGCTCCGGTGGGCGCCGCGACGAGGACGCTGCGGCCGTCCTCGAGGGCGCGGCATCCCTCGAGCTGGAACGGATCCAGGGTGAAGCGCTGTGCCGCGGCGAAGGCAGCCGTGAGGGGATGTGACCGGTCGAGCTGGGCGGACTCGCGTGCTCTCGCGTACCGCTCGGCGGGGCCCGGATCGGTCACGGAGTCGGCTCCGGCGGGAGCAGGGCGGCGTTGCGCTTGGCCTTGCGCCTGTCGAACAGCATCGACAGGCCGGCGGCCGCGAAGAACAGCACGACCAGGATGCCGGCCAGCATCAGCATGCTCACCACGTCGGCGGCCGGCGTGGCCAGCGCCGCGAAGGCGGTGGCGATGAGGACGGCGACGCGCCATCCCTTCACGATCGCCCGGCCGGACATGATCCCCGCCATGTTGAGGGCGACGAGGAAGACGGGCAGCACGAACGAGACGCCGATGACGATCATCAGCTTGAACACGAAGTCGTAGTACTCCGCGGCGGCGTAGAAGTTCACGGCGCCCTCGGGCGTGAAGCTCCACATGAGCTCGATGACGTGCGGCACGATGAGCAGGCCCACCCAGCAGCCGATGAAGAACAGCGGCACGGCCGCGGCGACGAAGCCGATCGTGTACTTGATCTCTTTGCGGGTGAGACCCGGCATGATGAACGCCCAGATCTGCCACAGCCAGATCGGCGCAGACAGGAAGAGCCCGATCGTGAACGCGATCCGCATCCGCAGGTCGAAGGACGACGTGACGGTGCCGAAGTTCAGAGCCGAGAAGTCGTCGCCGCGTCTCTCGGAGATGATGCGGATCGGCTCGGTGATCCAGTGGATGATCGGGTCGGTGATGATGAACGCCACGACCATGCCGACGAGCAGGCCGATGGCCGCGAAGACGAGGCGCCGGCGCAGCTCCAGCAGGTGCTGGCCGAGCGACATCCTCTTGTCGCGCTTCGGCAGCTCCGGGCCGTCGATCGGCGCGGAGCCGGTTGCGGCCACCATCCGCTACGGCTTTTTGTCGGGCGCGCTGTCGGTGGCGGGAGTGGCGGGGGTCGTGGCATCCGCGACCGTGGAGTCCGCGACGGTCGACGTCGTCGACGCGTCGGCGGTCTTGTCCTCTTCCTTCATGGCCTTCATCTCGCCCTTGAACACGCGGGCGGACTGCCCCATGCTCTTGGCGAGCGCCGGCAGCTTCGCCGCGCCGAACAGCAGCAGGATGACGACGAGCAGGATCAGCAGGTGCCAGCCGTTCAGATTGCCCAACATGAGTTGCTCCGTCGTTCGCGTCAGCGGGGATCGGCCTAAGTCTAATATGCCGGGGCGGGAGGATGCGGCCGATCAGCGATACTGCGCGAGACCGGCCTCTGCCCACTCGGCTACCGCCCGGCGCGCTCCGGCGGGCTCCAGAACCTCCACGAGCCCGCCGCGCCGCGCCGCGAGCCTGCGCAGGCTCAGCTCGTCGGCGACGCGCATGGTCGCGATCGTCATGCCGTCCCTCGTCTCCACCGTCGCCCGATCGAGGTAGTCGCCCAGGAGCGGTGCGACGCCGTCGGCGAAGCGGACGCGGGCGACCACGTCGCCGGCATCCGTGTCGAACCAGTCGGGGGCCTGGTCGCCCGCGTGCGTGCTGGCGATGTCCGTCAGCTCGAGATCGCTCACCCGATCCAGGTGGAAGGTGCGCATCGCCTCCCGCAGGTGGCACCAGCCCTGCAGGTACCACTGTCCGCTCGCGATGTGGACCTTCACCGGATCCACCGTGCGCGTGGTGGGCGCGGCATCCGGCGCCTTGTAGGTGAACGAGACGGCCACCCCGCGGCGCAGCGCATCGGCGACGAGGTCGCGCGCCGTGTCGACGGGCTCGGGGGCGAGGATGACCTCGGCGGGCGTCCCCGACGCGCCGCGGGCGAGCTTGGCGAGCAGGCCCGCGTAGAGCTCGGTGTCGCCGATCCCCGGAATCGAGCGCGCGAGCTGGAGGCCGGCCAGCAGCGCCGCCGCCTCGCGTGCGGTGAGCTTGGGCGCCCGCTCGAGTCCGACGGAGTTCGTGATGACGATGAGGTCCCGCTCGTCGAGAAGATCCCAGTCGATGTCGAACAGGTCGTTGGCCATCTGCCAGTAGCCCCGATCGCCGGGGAGACCGATGACGGTGAGCTTCTCGACCATCGAGCGCATCTGCTCGGGCGAGACGTCGAACTCGTCCGCCGCTTCGGCGAGCGAGACCTCGCCCTTGCCCATGAGGTAGGGCACGAGCTGGAGCATGAGGGCCGCGCGGTCCGTCGCGACGAGGGGCCGACGGGCGGTCATGAGGCGCCTCCGTGCAGGTCGCGGGTGGCCGCAAGGCGGTCGATCACCCGGTCGCGCAGGTCGGCGGGCTCCACCACCCGCACTTCCGGGCCGTAGGAGGCCAGCTCGTCGGCGAAGATGTGCACGTCCACGTACGGCACGCGGATGCCCTGCTCCGCAGGCCGTGCCCGGCGCGCGAGGCGGAGGGCCGCCTCGGTGCCGGGGTTCACCTCCAGCAGGGCGGAGCTGCGGGCGGCGACCTCCTCGAGCCCGGCCAGCGCCCGCTCCCCCGCGCCCTCGCGCAGCGCGGGATCGAACGGGACGCGGGTGACCGAGACGGGTCCCACGATGCGGGAGAGGAGGAAGGTGCGGTCGGCGCTGACGTCGAGGTCGATGCCGAACACGTGCCAACGCCCCTCGTACTCGACGAGCGCCAGGGGCTGCACGCGGCGCATGCGCGGCGCGCCCTCGCCCGGCTTCAGGTAGGGGAAGCCGACCACGCGGCTCTGCTCGATCGCCTGCTGCAACGGGAGGAACGCCGGGTCGTGCATGCTGAGCCGCGGCGAGAAGCCGATGATGGGCTCGTCGACGAGGTCGCCGAGCGCGCGGATCTTGCGCAGGCCGCTGCGGGCGTCGTCCGATATCGAGCTCTCGCTCCACACGCCGCCGGCGAGCGTCAGCAGCGCCAGCTCCGCGGGTGTGAACTCGATGTCCTCGGGCAGCTCGTACTCCGCCGTCGGCACCCGGTACCGCGCCTCGCGCAGGTCGTCCGGGTCGGCCCAGTCCCCGATCGTCTCGATCGGAACCCCGAGGCCGCGCAGCGACTCCTTGTCGCGCTCGAACATCTTCTCGAGCGCGTCCTTCGACGCCCCCGCCTCGCTCTGCTCGCGGTAGCCGGCGACCGAGCTGAGGATGGTGTCCTTGGTCAGCCCCTGATCAGTCGCGATGAGGGCCACCACGAGGTTGACCAGGCGCTCCTCGGGCGGGATCTTGGCGGCGACGGCAGGCACCCGCCCATCTTAGAGCCGGCCGCGCCGCCGCAGCCGATCCTCGATCACTCCGGGGCCGGCGCGTCCACGCCGAGGATGTCGATGACGAAGACGAGCGTCGATCCGCCGGGGATCGCACCCTGGCCCTCGTCGCCGTAGCCCTGCTCCGGCGGGATGACGACCATGACCTGGGAGCCGACGGTCTGCCCCTCGAGCGCCTGGGCGAACCCGGGCACGACGGCGTCGAGCGTGAGCGACGCGGCCTCGGAGTCCCACGTGGTGTCGAACGGCTCGTCCTCGCCCCAGACCACGCCGGTGTAGTGCACGCGCACGGGCTGTTCGCCGGTGACCTCCTCGCCGGAGCCCTTCTTCAGGGTCTGGACGACGACGTCCGCGGGAGGGGCGCCCTCGGGGATGATGAGGCCCGGACGTCCGTCGGGCGCACGGACGACGCTGGGAAGCCCGAAGCCGCTGTTGAACTGGTTCTGCCCGTTCGCGGCGGCGAGGTAGACCTTGCGCACGTCGACGACGGTGACGATGCTGTCGCCCTCCTCCAGCTCGAAGCTGCTCGCGACGCCGTCGCCGAGGTCGTCCGGCGACATCGCGATGGCGATGCGGGACCCCTCGGTGGCGCAGTCGAGCGCCTCCTGGAAGCCCGGGAACGTGGTCGCCCACTGCGCCGGCGACGACACCCGCGAGAGGTCGCCGTCGTAGGCGGTCGAGACGATCGGCTGGCCGGTCGCGCCGTTGACGACCGCGACGTCGACGACCATCAGCTGGTTGTCCGTCGTGATCGCGGTGCCCTCGCCGGTGACGACGTCCTCGAAGGCGAGCTGCTGCACGCTCAGCGGCGTGTAGACCTCCACGTCGGGCTCGTCCGCGACGTCGCCGGTGACCGTGATGAGCTCCATCACGTCGGGGTCGGACACCGCCGGCCGCGAGCAGTCGGAGGCGCCGGGCAGCAGTGAGCAGCCGGCGAGGCCGAGCGTCGTCAGACCGAGGACGGCGAGGGCAGCGGGGATCTTGCGCACCGGAACAGTTTAGATGCGTGCGGGGCGGATGCCGTGCACGAGGGTCAGGGGGCGTCCGGCTCGCTCGCGCGTGCCGCGGCCTGCCGCGCGCCCTCGGCCGCCCGCTCCGCCTCCCGCACGCGCTTGCGCAGGTTCTTATCGGTGATCTGGCGGTCTCCGACGGCACCGGGGGTCCACAGCTCCACGTCCTCGTCGCCGTAGCTGGTCTTCGACGCGCGGCGCTTCACCTCGGGCGGGATCGCCCCCGGCGCGAGGCGCCGCGCCCACACCAGGAAGCCGGTGTGCGCGACCATCCGGTGATCCGGCCGCACGGCGAGCCCCTCCACGTGCCAGCCGCGGACCATGGTCTCGTTCGCGTCCGGCTCGGTGAACAGGCCGGTCACGCGGATGTACTCCGCGACGCGGCTGAGCTGCGTCGCAGTGGCCACGTAGCAGACCACGACGCCGCCGGGGGTGAGCGCGTCGGCGACGGCGTCGATGCAGTCCCAGGGCGCGAGCATGTCCAGGACGACGCGATCGACGGATGCCGGTGCCACGGCGTCCCCCAGCTGCTCGGCGAGGTCCCCCACGACCACGTCCCAGTTCTCGGGCACGGCGCCGATGAACGTCTCGACGTTCGCACGGGCGACGGCGGCGAAGTCGTCGCGGCGCTCGAACGACACCAGACGGCCCTCTGTGCCGATGGCCCGCAGGAGCCACAGCGACAGCGCGCCCGATCCGACTCCCGCCTCCACGACGGTCGCCCCCGGGAAGATGTCGGCCTCGGCGAGGATCTGCGCGGCGTCCTTCGGATAGACGATCGCGGCGCCCCGTGGCATCGACATGACGAAGTCCCGCAGCAGCGGGCGCAGCGCGAGGTACTCGTGCCCGCCGCTGTTGGCGACGACCGAGCCATCGGGCTGACCGACCAGGTCGGCGTGGCGGAGCACGCCGTGGTGGGTGTGCAGCTCGCCCCCCTCCCGCAGGGTGATCGTGTGCAGACGGCCCTTCGGCCCGGTGAGCTGAACGCGATCGCCGAGCCGGAACGGCCCGCTCGGTCGCTCGATCGCCCCGGTCATCGCGCGACCTCCTCGGCGTGGTGGACCGCGCCGGCGGCGATCCGGGCGCGATGGGCGGCGTGGAACGCCGCGACGTCGTCGGCCGTCCGGCCGTCCAGGGTGTCCCACAGCGCGTGGGCGCCCGCCCCGGTGAGCGACACCATCAGCGGAACGCCGATGACGGATGCCCCGGACGCGACCGCGGATCGCAGTCCGTTGGGCGAGTCCTCGATGGCCACCGTCTCTTCGGGCGCGACCCCGAGCGCTTCGCACGCCTGCAGGTACGGGTCGGGGAAGGGCTTGGGGCGGGTGGCGTCGTCGCCGGCGACGACGACGTCGAAGGCCTCGAAGTCGATCAGGTCGACCACCGTCTCGGCCATGCGCCGCATGGACATCGTCACCAGGGCCGTCTTGATGCCCGCCGCCCGCAGGCCCGCGAGGAGCTCGCGCGCGCCGGGGCGGAACGGCACACCGGTCCGGGACAGGCTGCTCATGACCTCCGTGGTGAGGTGGTCGACGATGGCGTCGGTGCTCATCCGCACGCCGGTCTCCTGCAGGATCCGGGCCGAGTCCTCGAGCCCGAGCCCGACGAGGCCGAGCGCCTGCTCATGCGACCACGAGCCTCCGAAGCTCTCGACCAGCGGCGTCTCGGCTGCCATCCAATAGGGCTCGGTGTCGACGAGTGTTCCGTCCATGTCCCACAGGACGGCGGCGAGTCGGGGCTGGTTCACCGTCCAATCCTACCGACGGGCCTCGGGCCCCCCGCTGGGAGGGGGCCTATCCTGGAAGGAGCTCGCACCGCCGGATGCGGGCGGAGGAGGTTTCGTGGACGGACTGGGTCGCCGCGTTCTCGTCGCCGCGTTCGACGGGTGGAACGACGCGGGCGAAGCCGCGTCGTCCGCGCTCACGCAGCTGCGCGAGGGCGGCTCGTACGAGACCGTGTTCTCCGTCGATCCCGAGCTGTACTTCGACTACCAGTACACCCGGCCCCATATCTCCGCCGACGGCGACGGCGGCCGGTCGCTGCGCTGGCCCGAGGCGACGCTGCTCCGCCCTGCCCACGCGACGCGCGGCACGCAGCTGTGGCTGCTGACCGGCGTGGAGCCGGCGCGCGCCTGGCAGGCGTTCTCGTCGGAGTTCATCGACGTCGCCCTCCGCGAGGACATCACCGGGTTCGTGTCCATCGGCTCGATGATGTCGGACGTCCCCCACACGCGCCCCATCTCGGTCTTCGCCGGCAGCGAGAACGAGGCGCTCCGCGGCGCGCTGAGCCTCGAGCGCTCCACCTACGAGGGCCCGGTCGGCATCCTCAGCGTGCTGGGCGATGCCGCCGAGCGCGCCGGGATCCCGTCGGCGAGCCTGTGGGCGAGCGTCCCCCACTACGTCGCCGGCCACACGCCGTCGCCCAAGGCCACGCTGGCCCTGCTCGACCGCCTCGAGGACCTCACCGGCGCGTCGGTGTCGCGCGGCGAGCTCGCCACCGAGGCGGCCGCATGGGAGGCCTCGATCGACGCGGCCGCGGCCGACGACGAGGAGATGACGGAGTACATCCGCCAGCTCGAGCGCACCCGCGACACATGGGACTCCCCCGAGGCCTCCGGAGACGCGATCGCGCAGGAGTTCGAGCGCTACCTGCGCCGCACGGACGGCAAGCCGGGCGACGGGCCGAACAAGCCCGGCCGCGACGATCCGCGCCGCTGAGCGGCATCCGTCTGCCGATGCTGCGGCGCCTGCGCCGCTACGGCTGGATGACGCCCATGCTCAGGAGCACGAGCAGGAGCGATCCGAGCGCGACGCGGTAGACCACGAACGGCAGGAAGCTGTGCTTGGAGATCCAGCTCATGAAGAACGCGATCACTCCGAGCGCGACGATGAACGCGACGCCCGTCGCGACCGCGGTCTCGCCGAGCGTGAACACGCCCGGCTCGCCGAGGTTCTTGAACAGCTGGAAGAACCCGCTGCCGAAGACCGCCGGGATCGCGAGCAGGAACGCGTAGCGGGCCGCCGCGGCGCGCTCGTACCCCATGAAGAGGCCGGCGGTGATCGTCCCGCCTGACCGCGACACGCCCGGGATGAGCGCGAGCGACTGCGCGAAGCCGTAGATGACGCCGTGTCCGACCGTCATGTCCTGGAGCTTGCGCTTCTTCGCGCCGACATGGTCGGCGATGCCCAGCAGCACGCCGAAGAAGATGAGCATGCCGGCGGTGATCCACAGCGACCGCAGCACCGTCTCGATCTGGTCCTGGAAGAGCAGTCCGAGCACGACGATCGGGATCGAGCCGATGATGATGAGCCAGCCGAGCCGGGCGTCGGGGTCGTTGCGCGGCACGCGTCCGCCGATCGACCGGAACCACTGCCCGATGATGCGCACGATGTCGCGCCAGAAGAACACGACGACCGCCGTCTCCGTGCCGATCTGGGTGATGGCGGTGAATGCGGCCCCCGGATCCTGCGCGGAGGGCAGGAACTCCCCGAGGATCCGCAGATGCGCGCTGGAGGAGATCGGCAGGAACTCGGTCAATCCCTGGACGAAGCCGAGGATGATCGCTTCGAGAAGCATGGGCGCCTTTCAGCCGTGCAGGGGGGATGCCGCCGGTCGCGGCATCCCTCGGGTCTCAGTAGGTGCGGAGCAGGTCGGTGAGCACGGCCTGGCCGAACACGAGCGCGTCGACCGGCACGCGCTCGTCGACGCCGTGGAACATGCCCGTGAAGTCGAGGTCCGCCGGCAGCCGCAGCGGCGCGAAGCCGTAGCCGGCGATGCCGAGGGCCGCCAGCGCCTTGTTGTCGGTGCCGCCGCCCATCAGGTACGGCACGACAGGCGCCCGCGGGTCGTGACGGCCGAGGGCCGCCACCATCGCATCGACGAGGTCGCCGGAGAACGGCACCTCGAGGCCGATGTCCTGATGCACGACCTCGACCGCGACGTCGTCGCCGACGATCCGGCGGATGTCGGCGAGAGCGGCGTCCTCGGTGCCGGGGAGCACCCGCACGTCCACGAGCGCCTCGGCGCGATCGGGGATCACATTGTGCTTGTACCCGGCGACCAGGCCGGTCGGATTCGTCGTCGTGCGGAGCGTCGAGCGGAGGAATCCGGATGCTGCGCCCGTCGCGGCGGCGACCGCGTCGGGGTCGCCGGCGGAGCGTCCCATGATCTCGGCGAGCCGGTCGGTCATCTCGCGCGTGGTGTCGGTGAGGGTCACCGGCCACGCGGTGCGTCCGAGCGCCGCGACGGCCTCGGCCAGGCGCGTGACGGCGTTGTCGGCGTGCACGCTCGATCCGTGCGCCGCGCGGCCGCGGGCGACGAGGCGGATCCACACCAGCGCCTTCTCCCCCACCTGGAGCAGGTAGGCGTGCCGGTCGCCGACCGGGATCGAGTACCCGCCGACCTCGCTGATCGCCTCCGTCGCGCCGGCGAACCACTCCGGATGGTCCTGCACCACCAGCGCCGAGCCTTCGATGCCGCCGTTCTCCTCGTCGGCGAAGAACGCCAGCACCAGGTCGCGCTCGGGCTGCTCCCCCGCGCGGAGGAGATCGGCGACGGACGTGAGGATCATGGCGTCCATGTCCTTCATGTCTACGGCGCCGCGGCCCCACAGCAGCCCGTCCTTGACGACGCCTTCGAACGGGTCGACGCTCCAGTCCTCCGCGATCGCGGGGACGACGTCGAGGTGCCCGTGCAGCACGAGCGCCGGCTTGTCGCGGTCGCGTCCGGGAACCCGCGCCATCACGTTGGTGCGCCGCGGGACGGGCTCGTAGTACTCCGCCTGCAGGCCCAGGCCCTCGAGGTACGCGCCGACGTACTCCGCCGCCTCCCGTTCGCCCGCCGCCCGGCCCCCGCCGTGATTGGTGGTGTCGAAGCGGATGAGGTCTCGCGCCACGGCGGCGACTTCGGGGAGTCCGAGATCGGGTGAGGGCATGCGCTCCAACCTACCTGTCACTCGTTTCCCCTCCGTTTCCAGGCCCGCCGCCGGACCCCTCGTCCGCGACACGCGGACGAGCCGGCGAGGCGCCTGCCGGCGCACGAAAGAAGGCCCCCTTCCGGGGGCCTTCTTCACTGTGCGCGAGGGGGGACTTGAACCCCCACGCCCTATACGGGCACTAGCACCTCAAGCTAGCGCGTCTACCTATTCCGCCACCCGCGCAGGTGGTTTCCGGTTTCGCAACCGAGGAATGACATTACCACGTCACCGACCGTTCAACGAATCGCCGAGGGCTGCCGGGCGCGTCATCCGAGCGACACTCCGAACAGCAGTCCGAGGAGGTAGGTGATGCCGGCGGCGCCGAATCCGATGGCGAGCTGGCGCAGTGCGCGGCGCAGCGGCGGGGCCCCCGACAGGAGCCCGACCGCGGCCCCCGTCGACATCAGCGCGATGCCGACGAGCACCAGTGCGACGACGATCGCCGGGGTGCCCGTGAGCCCGAGGATCCACGGCAGCACCGGGATGATCGCCCCCGACGCGAAGAACAGGAAGCTCGACAGCGCGGCCCCCCACGCGGTGCCCACCACTTCGCCGTCGTCGGCGAGGGCGATGGGGCCGGTCTCGGCCCTCCCCTGCCCGAGGGCGCGAGCCGCCTCGACGGCGCGGCGGGCACGTGCGGACGCCTCGGCCTCCGGCATCCCGCGCGTGCGGTACACCAGCGCGAGCTCGTTGGCGTCGATGTCCAGGTGAGGGATGGCACCGTCGGCATAGTCGCTGGGCTCGGTGGCGGCGAGCAGCTCCCGCTGGGAGCGCACCGAGACGAACTCCCCGGCCCCCATCGACAGCGCTCCGGCGAGGAGGCCGGCGATTCCGCTGAACAGCACGAACTGTCCCGCGACGCCCGTCGCGCCGATGCCCATCACGAGGGCCAGGTTGGACACCAGGCCGTCGTTCGCACCGAAGACGGCCGCGCGGAACGTGCCCGACAGGCGCCGGCGGCCGCGTGCCGCGAGACCGCGGACGACCTCGTGGTGTACCTTCTCGTCGGCGGCCATCCGCGACGTCGCGAACGGCTCGTCGTCGTACGGCGATCGCGCCTCGGCGCTCTGCGCGAGCGCGAGGACGAAGATCGATCCGAAGCTGCGGGCCATCCACCCCAGCAGGCGGGTGCGGACGTCCGGCTGCGGCAGCCGTTGGGGCTCGGCGCCCAGCAGCTCCAGCCAGTGCGCCTCGTGCCGGCCCTCGGCCTCGGCGAGCGAGAGGAGGATCTCTCGCTCCTCGCCGCTGCGCCGCCCGGCGAGCTCGCGGTACACGCGCGCCTCGGCGCGCTCGTTGACGAGGTACCGCGCCCAGCGGCGTCGATCGCGGTCGGTCGGTGCGGCGGGCGCGCTCACTCGTGCCTCCAGTCGGCGGTTCGGGACTCGTCAACGGTAGCCAGCGGCCCGGCCGCGAACCGGCGGAAACCGAGGATTGCCAGCATTTCGGGGATCCGAACGGCATGGGCCTTCAGCGGCCGGCGCCGCCTCCGCTGCGCGCAGCGCGTGACGTGCGCGTGGCGCGCAGCGTCTGACGTGCGGGTGGGCGGGCGCGTCAGGAGTGGACGCGCTTGCGGAGCACGTCGATGCGCGCCTGCAGCTGCGCCACCGTCGCGTGCGAGACCGCCGGTCCGCCGCAGATGCGCCGCAGCTCGGCGTGCACGAGCCCGTGTGCCTCGCCGGACTGCCGGGCGTAGAGGCCGACGAGGCTGTTGAGCAGCTGCCGCTGCTCCTTGAGCGTGCGGTGCAGCGCCTGCGGGAGCGCGGGCTCCTCGTCGGCGGTCTCCGAGCCGGGTTCGGCCCGGGCGGCGCGGGCCTCGCGGGCGGCGCGGTGGCGGGACTGCCGCGAGACACGGGACATCAGCACCTCGTGCACCTGGTCGGGCTCCAGAAGACCGGGGATGCCGAGGAACTCTTCCTCCTCAGGGGTGCCCGGAACGGCGAGCTGGCCGAACTCCTTGCCGTCGAACAGCACGCGGTCGAAGTGCGCGAGCGAGCCGAGCGCCTGATACGCGAACTCCTCGGTGAGCGCGTCGGACGCCTTGTCCTCGCGCTCCGCCGCGTCCATGAGGTCTTCTTCGGCGTTCCACTCGTCGTCGCCGTCGGAGTCGCGGTCGAGCGCGTGGTCGCGCTGTCGCTCCATCTCGCCCGCGAGGGCCAGCAGCTGCGGCACGTTGGGCAGGAACACGCTCGCCGTCTCGCCGCGGCGGCGCGCGCGCACGAAGCGTCCGATCGCCTGGGCGAAGAACAGCGGTGTGGAGGCGCTGGTGGCGTACACGCCGACGGCCAGGCGCGGCACGTCGACGCCCTCCGACACCATGCGCACCGCCACCATCCAGCGGCTGGTGCTCTGGGAGAACGCCTCGATGCGGCCCGACGCCTCCGCCTCGTCCGACAGGACCACCGTCGGCGGCTCGCCGGTCAGCTGGTGCAGGATCGCGGCGTAGGCGCGCGCGGCCGTCTGGTCGGTCGCGATGACCAGTCCGCCGGCGTCGGGCACGTGCTCGCGCACCTCGGTGAGCCTGCGGTCGGCCGAGCGCAGGACGGCGGGGATCCAGTCGCCCTCCGGGTCCAGCGCCGTGCGCCACGCCTGCGCGGTGATGTCCTTGGTGTTGTCCTGGCCGAGATGCGCCTCCATCTCGTCGCCGGTCTTCGTGCGCCACCGCATGTGCCCGGCGTAGACCATGAACATCACGGGGCGGACGACCCCGTCCTCGAGCGCGCGGCCATAGCCGTACGCGTAGTCGGTCCGCGAGACGCGGATGCCCTTCGCGTCGGGGTGGTACTCCACGAACGGGATGGGCGCGGTGTCGCTGCGGAACGGCGTGCCCGACAGCAGCAGGCGTCGCGTGGCGCGGCCGTACGCCTCGCGCAGGGCGTCGCCCCAGCTCAGCGCGTCGCCGCCGTGATGCACCTCGTCGAGGATCACGAGCGTCTGCGCGTCCATCGTGAGCCGCTGATGGACGGATGCCTTCACCGCGACCTGCGCGTAGGTCACGGCGACGCCGTGGTACTGGCGGGCCGGAGCCACGTGGCGGTTGCTGAACGCCGGGTCGAGCCGGATGCCCACGCGGGCCGCGGCATCCGCCCACTGCGTCTTCAGGTGCTCGGTCGGCGCGACGACGACGACGCGGTTCACGATGCGCCGGCGCAGCAGCTCGCTGGCAAGACGGAGGGCGAACGTCGTCTTGCCGGCGCCGGGGGTCGCCGCGGCGAGGAAATCGCGCGGTCCGCCCCCGGGGCCGTCGGGGCCGTCCAGCCCGAAGTACAGATCGAGGGCCTCGGCCTGCCACGCGCGCAGCCGCTGGGCCGTTCCCCATGGCGCGCGCTGCGGATAGGTCGGCGACAGGTGCTCGGCGGCGAAGCTGCCGATGTGGGGCTCGCCGTCGCGCGCGGGGCGCGGGTCGTGGTGCGGTTCGGTGAGTTCGGGCGGCGATTCGATCGTCGTTTCGTCCGTCACCGAATGCACCTCCCCCGTGGACAACGAGTCACCACGATAGACGACCGGGCCGACATCGTGGGTGCCACCTCACCGGATCCGAGGCATCCGTCCGCGTCCGCGGTGCGCGGTAGCCTGTGTGTCGGTCACGAGCCGAGGAACGGAACAGGGATGTCCACGACAGAAGACCCCCGCACTCCCCACGTCGCGAACGCCGGGCCCCACCCCTGGCGTCGCTATGTCGCGATCGGGGACTCGTTCACCGAGGGCGTGGGCGACCCGGAGCCGACCGCGCCCAACGGGTTCCGCGGGTGGGCCGACCGCGTCGCCGAGGTGCTGTCCGAGCAGGTGGAGGACTTCGCGTACGCGAACCTCGCGATCCGCGGGCGCCTCATCGGCCAGATCGTCGCGGAGCAGGTGGAGCCGGCGATCGCGCTCAAGCCCGACCTCGTGACGTTCTCGGCCGGCGGCAATGACGTCATCCGGCCGAACGGCGATCCCGATGCGATCGCGCAGCTCTTCGAGGACGCCGTCGTGCGCCTCTCACGCGACGGCGCGACGGTGGTCGTGTTCACGGGCATCGACACCGCCTTCACGCCTGTGTTCCGCGGCATCCGCGGGAAGGTCGCCATCTACAACGAGAACATCCGCGCGATCGCCGACAGGTACGACTGCGTCGTCGCCGATCAGTGGGCGCTGAAGGAGGTGCAGGACATGCGCTTCTTCGACGACGACCGCCTGCACTACAACGCGCTGGGGCATCACGAGGTCGCCCGCATGGTGCTGCGCGCCCTCGCCGTGCCGAACGACCTCCAGCCGATGCAGCCCGACCCCCTGCCCGTGCGCACGTGGCGCGAGGCCCGCGCGGTCGACTTCGTGTGGGCGCGGGAGTACCTCGTGCCGTGGGTGCTCCGGCGGGTCCGCCACCAGTCCTCGGGCGACACCGTCACGGCCAAGCGCCCTGACCCGCTGCCGATGATCGCGTCGGCGCCCCCGGGCGAGACGTCGGCGCTGCCGGCGCTGAGTCCGGATGCCGCCGCCGCGCGCGAAGAGGAGGCCTGACGTGGCGACGCACCTCATCACGGGCGCGGGATCGGGAATCGGGGCCGCCCTGGCCGAGCGGCTCGCCGAGCGGGGCGACGAGCTCTGGCTGCTCGCACGCGACGCAGGCCGGGCCGCGCAGCTGCGTGAGCGCTTCCCCGGGGCGCGGACGCTGGTCGGCGACCTCGCCGATCCGGGGCGCCTGTCGTGGGCCTTCAGCCACCAGAGCGTGCCGGGACGTCTGGACTCGCTGCTCCACGTCGCGGGCGTCGTCGAGCTCGGCGCGGTGGCCGACACCCCGGTGACGACCTGGCAGCACCAGCTCAACGTGAACGCCGTCGCGCCGGCCGAGCTGACGCGCCTCCTGCTTCCGGGTCTGCGCATCGCGCGGGGGAACGTGGTCTTCGTCAACTCCGGCGCCGGACTGCGGGTGAGCCCCGAGTGGGGCTCGTACGCGGCGAGCAAGTTCGCGGTCCGCGCGGTCGCCGACGCCCTTCGCGAGGAGGAGCGCGCCCACGGCCTGCGGGTCACGACGGTGTATCCCGGACGGACGGCGACGCCCATGCAGGAGAAGGTGCATCAGCAGGAGGGCGCCGACTACGACGCGACGAAGTGGATCGACCCCGCCTCGGTCGCGACGACGATCCTGGCGGCGCTCGACCTGCCGCGCGACGCCGACCTCACCGAGCTCACCGTCCGCCCCGGCGGCTGAGCCCGGTCTGCCGCGCGGGTGCTCCGGTCAGGGCCGGCGCAGCTCCCATAGCGCCACCGCGCTGGCCGCCGCGACGTTGAGCGAGTCCACGCCGCCGGCCATGGGGATGGTCACCACCGTGTCGGCGGCCTGCAGCGCGGCGCGCGACAGGCCGTCGCCCTCGGCGCCCAGCATCAGCGCCACTCGCTCGGGGCGCCGTGCGCTGTAGGCGTCCAGCGGCACCGCGTCGTCGGCCAGCGCGAGCGCGGCGAGCTCGAAGCCGACGTCGTGCAGCGCGGCGCGCGCCTCGCTCCACTCGGGCAGCCGCGTCCAGGGGACCTGGAACACCGTGCCCATGCTCACTCGGACGCTCCGCCGGTAGAGCGGATCGGCGCAGCGCGGGCTGATCAGCACGGCGTCGGCTCCGAGTCCCGCGGCCGCCCGGAAGATCGCGCCCACGTTGGTGTGGTCGACGATGTCCTCCAGCACGACGATCAGACGCGCCCCCGAGATCACGTCGGCGACCGGCGGCAGCGCGGGTCGATGCATCGACGCGAGCACCCCGCGGTGCACGGCGTACCCGGTCAGCGACTGCGCGACCTCCGCGGTGACGACGTGGATCGGCACATCGGCGTCGCCCACCAGGGCCTCGGCGTCGGACAGCCATTTGTCCTGCACGAGCACGGAGCGCGGCCGGTGTCCGGCCGCGAGCGCGCGCGAGATCACCTTGGCCGACTCGGCGATGTACAGACCGCCCTCGGGCTCGATGACGCGGCGCAGCGCGACGTCCGTGAGGTCGCGGTAGTCGGCGAGCCGCTCGTCGGCGGCGTCGGAGATCCAGGTCGCACCCATCGCGTCCCATCGTCGCACGGGCCCGGCGCTTCACCGGGCGACGCCGACCGCCGCCCAGGCGCGCGCGGTGATCGTGAACGCCCCCTCGCCGAGCTCGTCCCGCAGGGACCGCTCGAGCCGCGTGATCGCCGTCGCGTCGAGACCGGCGATGTAGCGGCCCGCCGGTCCGACGCCGAGGAGGAACGGCTGCCACCAGTCGTCGAAGCCGTCGAACGAGAGGGTGCTCTCGACGACCTGCTGGGTGACGTCGGCGAGCCCGGCACGCTCGAAGATCTCGACGAGCTGCCCCTCGGAGGCGCCGCTGAGCCCGCCTTCGCCGCGGGTGTCGGGGTCGAGCCGCTGCGCGACCCGCCAGAAGTCCGAGAGGGGGCCCCCTCCCCCGCCGTGGTCCCACACGCACGCCGAGACCAGTCCGCCCGTCGTCGTCACCCGCGCCATCTCCGCGACCCCGCGCACGGGATCCGTCATGAAGTGCACGACCAGCTGGGCGAGGGCCGCCCCGAACTCGCCGTCGTCGAACGGCAGCTCCTCGGCGCGGGCGACCCGGGCGTCCACGCCGCGGCACGCCTCGGCCGTGGCCGCCACGAACGCCGGCTCCGGGTCGACCGCGACGACGGCGTCCGCGCCGCGGCGCCGTACGAGCTCCGCCGTGAGCATGCCGGGACCGCAGCCGACGTCGAGCACCCGCGCATCGGGCGGGACGCCCACGAGCCCGGCGTCGGCGAAGGAGACCGCGAGCGGGGTCGAGAACCGGCCCATGAAGCGCGCGTAGGCCTCCGCGCTGACACCTCCGAAGCCGCCCACGCGCTCATCCTGGCACGGCGGCCGACGCCGTAACATCCCGGTAAAGCCCGGACCGTACACTCGACCGCGAAGGGGGTGCACCGTGACCTCGATGGCGACCGGACTGGACGCCCGCGCGACGGATGCCGTGGCGCAGGCGATCGCGACGCTCGCCGGGCGCCGCATCGCGGTGCTCACCGGTGCGGGCGTGTCGACCGACTCCGGCATCCCGGACTATCGCGGTGCGGGCGCGCCCGTGCGCACGCCCATGACCGCGGACCAGTTCCTCGCCAGCGACGCGTCCCGCCGCCGCTACTGGGTGGGCAGCCACCTCGGATGGAAGGCGTTCGCGGCGGCCGAGCCCAACCCGGGCCACCGCGCGATCGCCGACCTCGAGGCGCGGGGGCTCGCCACCGGCGTCGTCACGCAGAACGTCGACGGCCTGCACGTGCGGGCGGGCAGCCGGCGGGTCGTCGAGCTTCACGGCACGATGCGGCGGGTCTTCTGCACCCACTGCGGCCAGGTGTTCGACCGGCGGGACCTCGCGGCGCGCGTCGAGGACGACAACCCGTGGATCCGCGTGCCCGAGAACGTCCCGCTCGGGCCGGACGGAGACGTGCTCCCCGAGAGCACGGACGGCTTCCGCGTGCCCGATTGCAGCGTGTGCGGCGGCATGCTCAAGCCCGACGTGGTGTTCTTCGGCGAGTTCATCCCGGCCGGGAAGTTCCGCGAGGCCGAGCAGCTCGTGCACGCCAGTGAGGCGCTCGTCATCGCCGGCTCCTCGCTCGTCGTGAACTCCGGCATCCGGCTCCTCGAGCGCGCGCGGCGGCGCCGCCTGCCCGTGGTGATCGTGAACCGGGGGCAGACCAGGGCCGACAGCCGCGCCACGGTGAAGATCGACGCCGGCACCAGCGAGGTGCTGCGTCTCCTCGCGGACGGGCTGCCGGCGCTCGCCTGATGCCGCGCGGGTAGGCTCGAAGCGTGACCGCGCTGATCCTCATCCGCCACGGCGAGACCGATTGGAACCGCGACCGGCGCATCCAGGGGTCGACGGACATCCCCCTCAACGACAACGGACGTGCGCAGGCGCGCGCGACCGCCGCCGCCCTTCGGGAGCGCCTGTCCGGAGCCGACCAGCCCACGATCGTGTCGAGCGACCTCGCCCGCGCCCGCGAGACGGCCGAGATCATCGCCGGCGAGCTGGACCTCGCCGCGCCGCGGACCTATCGCGGTCTTCGCGAGCGCGCGTACGGGGAGGCAGAGGGGCTCGGCGTCGACGAGTTCCGCACGCGATGGGGCGACTGGTACACCGCCGAGGTGCCCGGCGCCGAACCGTGGCCGGACCTGCGCGAGCGGGGCATCGCCGCCCTCGGCCGTGCGGTGCGCGACCATCGCCGCGCGACGGCCCCCGTCGCGGCATCCCTCATCGTCGTGAGCCACGGCGCGCTCATCCGCGAGATCATCCGCCACGCGACGGCGGGCGAGCTGCCTCCGGAAGGCGAGCGCCTGCTCAACGGTTCGGCGCACGACTTCGTCTACGAGCGCGATCACCTGCGGCTCATCGCATACGCGGGCCTCGTGGCCTAGCCTCGATCCACCGCTCAGCCGTCTGCGCGCACCAGGATCCCGCGCGCGTGCCGCAGGACCGGCTCGTCCACCATGCGGCCCTCGTACGAGAACACCCCGCGCTCGCCGCGCGCCGCCTCCAGCACGCCGCGCGCCCACGCCACCGTCTTGTCGTCGGGGCGGTACGCATCGCGGATGATCGCCACCTGGCTCGGGTGGATGCAGGCCGTGGCGCGGAAGCCGGATGCCGCGGCATCCGCCGCCTCGATCGCCAGGCGCTTCACGTCGGCGATGTCGAGGTGCACGGCGTCGATCGCCGCCTTGCCGCGCGCGCCCGCCGCGAGCAGCACCTGCGCCCGCGCGTGGCGCGCGATGTCGCGATAGCGGCCGTTCGGCTTGCGGCTGGACGTGCCGCCGATGCTCGCGACGAGGTCTTCCGCCCCCCACATGAGCGCGGCGACGTTGCCGAGCGCCGCGATGCGATCGGCCTGCGCGACGCCCTTGGCCGTCTCGCACAGCGCGACGACCTCGAACCGGGCGTCGATCTTGGCGATCCGCTTGGGGGACTCGGCCTTGGCGACCATGATCCGCCGGTAGTCCGTCTGCGACAGCGTCGCGAGATCGGCGGCGAAGTCGCCCGTCTCGGGCGGGTTCACCCGCACGATGACGCGCGCCGGGTCCAGCTCCGACTCGATGAGGTGTCCGCGCGCGGCGGTCTTGTCGGCCGGCGCGACCGCGTCCTCGAGGTCGAGGATGACCCCGTCCGCGCGCTGCATGGCCTTGGCGTACCGCTCGGGCCGGTCGGCGGGGCAGAACAGCAGCGCGGGCCCCAGCTCGAAGGTCATGACGTCTCCCCCTCCGCCGGCACGGCGCCGGGCGGCTCGGCTGCGGATGGCGGAGCGCACCACATCAGCGCGGTCCGGGTCGCCTCCGCCACGATCTCGCCGTGCTGGTTGCGGCCGGTGTGGCGGAGCGTCACGATGCCCTGCCCGGGCCGCGAGGCCGAGAGCCGCTTGTCGACGACCTCCGACTCGGTGTACAGCGTGTCGCCGTGGAACAGCGGGGCCGGGAAGCGGACGTCGGTCAGTCCGAGCTGCGCCACGAGGGTGCCCTGCGTGATCTGGGTCACCGATGCGCCCACCATCGTCGCCAGCGTCCACATCGAGTTCATGACACGCTGCCCGAACGGCTGCGCGTCCGCGTACGCGGCATCCAGGTGCAGCGCCTGCGTGTTCATCGTCAGCGACGAGAACAGCACGTTGTCGGCCTCCGTCGCGGTGCGGCCGGGACGATGCAGGTACCGCGCGCCGACATCGAGCTCGTCGTAGTACAGCCCGCGCTGCACGATCGCCCGGGCGGCGCCGGCGTCGTGGGGGTCGGGGGTCACCTGTGCCACGCTACCCTCACGCGATGCCGAGCGCCCGGGCGATCACGAGGAGCTGCACCTCGTTGGTGCCCTCGCCGATCTCGAGGATCTTCGAGTCGCGGTAGTGCCGGGCCACCGGGTACTCGTTCATGAACCCGTTGCCTCCGAAGACCTGGGTGGCGTCGCGCGCGTTGTCCATGGCCGCATCGCTCGCGGTGAGCTTCGCGATCGCCGCCTGGGTCTTGAACGGCCTGCCGGCGTCGCGCAGCCGCGCCGCGTGGTGCCACGCGAGCCGGGCGAGGTGCACTCGCTGCTGCATCCGGGCGAGGAGGAACTGGATGCCCTGCCGCGTGGCGAGGGCCTCGCCGAACACCGTGCGCTTGCGCGCGTAGTCGACGGCGGCCTCGAGGCATCCCTCCGCCGCTCCCGTGGAGAGCGCGGCGATCGCGATGCGGCCCTCGTCGAGGATGTGCAGGAAGTTCGCGAAGCCGCGCCCGCGCTCGCCGAGGAGGTTCCCCTCGGGCACCCGCGCGTCCTGGAAGGTGAGCGGATGGGTGTCGGAGGCCCGCCAGCCCACCTTGTCGTAGCCCGGCTCCACCGTGAAGCCCGGCGTGCCGTTCGGCACGATGATGGTCGAGATCTCCTTGCGCCCGTCCGTCTCGCCGGTGACCGCGGTGACGGTGACGAATCGGGTGATGTCGGTGCCGGAGTTCGTGATGAACTGCTTCGACCCGTTGATCACCCACTCGCCGCCCTCCAGCCGCGCGGTCGTGCGGGTGGCGCCGGCGTCCGATCCCGCCTCCGGCTCGGTGAGGCCGAAGCCCGCCAGCGCACGGCCGGCGAGGAGGTCCGGAAGCAGCTGCTGCTTCTGCTCCTCGGTGCCGAACCGGAACACCGGCATCGCGCCGAGGCTCACCCCGGCCTCGAGGGTGATCGCGAGGGACTGATCGACCCTGCCCAGCGCCTCGATCGCGAGGCACAGCGCGAAGTAGTCGCCGCCCTGTCCGCCGTACTCCTCGGGGAACGGCAGGCCGAACAGCCCCAGCTCGCCCATCTGGGCGACGACGTCCATCGGCAGCGTGTGCGTGCGGTCGGCCTCGTACGAGCGGGGCGCGACCACCTCCTCGGCGAACTGCCGGGCCATCGCGGCGAGCTCGCGCTCGTCGTCGGTGATGTCGTAGGTGTCGTAGCCGTCCATGGTGCTCCTCGGGGGTGTCAGGGCGCGGTCGCAGGCGCCTCGTGGGCGTCCGCGTCGGGCTGTGCGGGATGGTCGAATGCCGCGCCCGCCGCGTCAGCGGCTGTCACGTGCGCGAGCGCCTGGTCGCGGCGCACCTGGTCGCCGACGCCCACGTCGACGCGCACCACGCCGTCGTGGGGCGCGAGGACAGGGTGCTCCATCTTCATGGCCTCGATGGTGACGATGCGGTCGCCCGTGGCGACATGAGCGCCGTCGGCGACGTGGACCGCGACGACGGCGCCCGGCATCGGTGCGCGCAGTTCGGGATCGGATGCCGCGGCCTCGCGTCGGCGGGCCGCCAGGCGGCGCTCCATCGCGGCGCGCCGGGTGAGCGGGCGGAGCGCCGTGGTGACCCCGTCGACGTGGACCCACAGCAGTCCGTCGGCGGCTGTCGCGAGCTCGACCCCCGGCGCAGCCGCGTGGCCGATGCGGAGGGCGCCGCGCGGGTCCGCTCCCGCGCCCACGACCGGTCCGGGCGCATCGGCCTCGGTGACGACGACCCCACCGTCGGAGGTCTCGAACGCGGCCGTCGCCGGCGCCGGCGGAGCGCCCATCCGCCACCCCGACAGCTCGTGCCACACCGCCCCGCTGCGTCGAGATCGCGCGTTCTCGCCGAACGACCACGTCCTCGGCGCCGAGGACGTGCTGTCTCGACGAGATGGTGCGATCTCGGCGTGAGCCCGGACGAACGACGCGGCAGCGCGGAGCGCGGTCGGGCCGGGCAGCGGAGCGACGAAGGCGGGCATGCGGTCGATGAGCCCGGTGTCCATGTCGCCGGTGCGCACCCCGTCGTCGGCGAGCAGCGTGCGGAGGAACGCGACGTTCGTGTCGAGCCCGAGCACGACGGTGTCGGCGAGCGCGGCGTCCAGGCGCGCGAGGGCGGTCGCACGATCCTCGCCGTGCGAGATGACCTTCGCGATCATCGGGTCGTAGTCGGCCGTGACGACGCTGCCCGTCTCGACGGCGGCATCCGTCCTCACCCCGGCGGCGGGCCGCCACGCGAGCACCTCGCCGGTCGCGGGCAGGAAGCCACGCTCCGGCGACTCGGCGTACACCCGCCCCTCGATCGCGTGGCCGTCGAGCCGCACGTCGTCCTGCGCGAACGACAGGGGCTCCCCCGCCGCGATCCGCAGCTGCTGCTCGACGAGGTCGAAGCCGGTCACGAGCTCGGTCACCGGGTGCTCGACCTGCAGCCGCGTGTTCATCTCGATGAAGAAGAACTCGTCCGGCCGGTCGGCGGCGACGAGGAACTCCACCGTCCCGGCGCCGACATAGTCGACGGATGCCGCGGCGGCGCAGGCCGCGGTGCCGAGGCGTGCGCGCGTGGCCGCGTCGACGGCGGGCGACGGCGCCTCCTCGATCACCTTCTGGTGCCGGCGCTGCAGCGTGCATTCGCGCTCGCCGAGGTGGACCACACCGCCGTGCCCATCGGCGAGCACCTGCACCTCGATGTGCCGGGGCCGCTCGATCAGGCGTTCGAGCAGCAGCGTGTCGTCGCCGAATGCGGCGAGCGCCACCCGTCTCGCGGTCGCGAGGGCGTCGGGCAGCTCTCCGGGAGAGCGCACGACCTGCATGCCCTTGCCGCCGCCGCCCGCGGACGGCTTGACCAGCAGCGGGTAGCCGGACCGTTCGGCGGCGACGGCGATCTCGGCATCCGTCATCTCCGCCGCGCTGAACCCGGGCACGGTCGGCACGCCGTGGCCCGCGACGTGCTCCTTCGCGCGGATCTTGTCGCCCATGACCTCGAGGGCTCGCTCGCCCGGGCCGATGAAGACGATGCCGGCCGCGGCGCAGGCCCGCGCGAACGCGACGTTCTCCGACAGGAACCCGTAGCCCGGGTGCACGGCCTGTGCGCCGGCGGCGATCGCCGCCTGCACGACGGCGTCGACGTCGAGGTACGAGCGCGCCGCCGCCGCGGGCCCGATGCGCACCGCGGCATCGGCCTCGCGCACGTGCGGCGCCCCGGCATCGGCGTCACTGAAGACGGCCACCGAGCGGATGCCGAGGCGGTGGAGCGTGCGGATCACCCGGCGCGCGATCTCGCCGCGGTTGGCGACCAGGACTGTTTCGAACATGGGTCTCACATCCGGAAGACGCCGAAGCGCGGTTCGGGAAGCGGCGTGCGCGACACGACGTCCAGGGCGAGGCCGAGGAGGTCGCGGGTGTCCAGCGGGTCGACGACGCCGTCGTCCCACAGGCGGGCCGTCGCATAGTAGGGATCGCCCTGCTGCTCGTACTGCGCGCGGATGGGAGCCTCGAACGCGGCCTGGTCCTCGGCCGGCCACTCCTCGCCGCGCGCCTCGATCTGATCGCGCTTGACGGTCGAGAGCACGGACGCGGCCTGGTTGCCGCCCATCACCGAGATGCGGCTCGCCGGCCAGGTCCACAGGAACCGCGGCGAGTACGCGCGACCGCACATCGAGTAGTTGCCCGCGCCGAAGGACCCGCCGATGACGACGGTGAGCTTGGGAACGCGGGTGGTCGCCACCGCGGTCACCATCTTCGCGCCGTCCTTCGCGATGCCCCCGGCCTCGGCATCCCGGCCCACCATGAAGCCCGAGATGTTCTGCAGGAACAGCAGCGGCACCCCGCGCTGGTCGCACAGCTCGATGAAGTGGGCGCCCTTCTGGGCCGACTCGCTGAACAGGACGCCGTTGTTCGCGACGACGCCGACGGGATGCCCGTGGACGCGGGCGAACCCGGTGACCAGCGTGTCGCCGTACTCG
Organism: Microbacterium sp. NPDC055455; assembly: GCF_053619935.1. NCBI lineage: Bacteria > Bacillati > Actinomycetota > Actinomycetes > Micrococcales > Microbacteriaceae > Microbacterium > Microbacterium sp. NPDC055455. The sequence continues at coordinate 229,573 of NZ_JBSHLB010000002.1, read as the reverse complement.
CGCTTGAACTCGTGGAACTCGCTGGCATCGACGAGGCGCGCGATGACCTCGCGCACGTCGTAGGGCTGGTTCACGTCGACCGGGACGACGCCGTACAGATCGGATGCCGCCACCGCCGGCTCCCGCGACGGCGCGACGTCCCACGCCGGCTCGGCGGGCCCGGGCAGCGTGGCGACGATGTCGCGCACGATCTCCAGCGCGTGCTCGTCGTCTTCGGCGAGGTGGTCCACGACGCCCGAGCGGCGGGCGTGCAACTCTCCCCCGCCGAGCTCCTCCGCCGTGACGACCTCGCCGATGGCCGCCTTCACCAGCGGCGGTCCGCCGAGGAAGATCGTGCCCTGATCCCGGACGATCACCGTCTCGTCGCTCATCGCGGGCACGTAGGCGCCCCCGGCCGTGCACGAGCCGAGCACGGCGGCGATCTGCGGGATGCCGGCGGCCGACAGCCGCGCCTGATTGAAGAAGATGCGCCCGAAGTGATCGCGGTCGGGGAACACCTCGTCCTGCATCGGCAGATACGCCCCGCCGGAGTCGACGAGGTAGATGCACGGGAGCCGGTTCTCGAGCGCGATCTCCTGCGCGCGCAGGTGCTTCTTGACCGTGAGCGGGTAGTAGGTGCCGCCCTTCACCGTCGCGTCGTTGCACACCACCATGACGTGGCGCCCCTGCACCAGCCCGATGCCGGCGATCACCCCGGCGGCGGGGGCGTCGCCGTCGTAGAGGCCCTCGGCGGCGAGGGGCGCGACCTCGACGAAGGGACTCCCCTCGTCGAGCAGGCGCGCGACCCGGTCGCGCGGCAGCAGCTTGCCGCGGGCGACGTGGCGCTCCCGCGAGGCGGGAGGTCCGCCGAGGGACGCCGCCGCCAGCCGCTCGCGCAGCTGCTCCGCCAGCTCCCGCTGGGCGTCTCGCGTGCGCGTGAACCCCTCGTCGTGCACCGCGGCGGTGGTCAGCACGCTCATCTCGCCCTCCGTGTCATCCCCGTCGACGTCACGATCGGATCACGCCGGTTGTCCGGACGCGATCGGATTGGTTAGTGTTCACTAACTGAGCTTTAGGTTAGCGGTTGTTAACTCGAACGACAAGCGGAGTGCGGAGATGACGAGCGGCGCCACCGACCGCGAACGCGCGAAGGCAGACCGGCACGCGGCGATCCTCCACGAGGCCGCCGCCCTCTTTGCCGAGCGCGGGTTCAGCGGCGTGAGCCTCGAGGACATCGGCGGCGCCGTCGGCGTGAGCGGCCCCGCGCTGTACCGGCACTTCGCCAACAAGCAGGCGCTGCTGGGCGCCATCCTCGTCGAGGTGAGCGAGCGCCTGCTCGCCGGCGGGCGGGAGGTCCTCGCCGCGCACGACGACCCCGTCGCCCAGCTCGACGCGATCATCGACTTCCACGTCGAGTTCGCCCTCCGCGACGCCGACGTCATCCGCGTGCAGGACCGCGATCTGGCGAGCCTCAGCGACGCCGATCGCCACACCGTGCGGCGACTGCAGCGCGAGTACGTCGAGGTGTGGATCGGCATCCTCGCCGCCGTGCATCCCGATCGCGACGAGGACGACCTCCGCGTCCGCGCCCACGCCTGCTTCGGCCTCATCAACTCGACGCCGCACACCGTGCGCGCGACCCGCTCACGGCCCGGCGCCGGGGACGTGCGCGGCATCCTCCGCACGATGGCGCAGGCCTCCCTCACGGCCTGAGCCGCGGAAGGCCCTAGTCTGGACCCACCATGGCGGGGCATGGGCACGACGACGACGGCGGGGCGGGCCGCGTCGAGGCCACCGAGACGCCCGCGACTCCGCCTGCGCCCGAAGCGCTCGATCAGAGCTCCCGCCGCGACTTCCTGAAGCTCGGCGGCATCGCCGCCGCGGGACTCGTCGTCGGCGGCGGCGTCGGAGCGGCCGCCAGCGCCGCGATCGGACACGCGGTCGGCTACCGGGAGGGCTCGCTCGACCTCGGCGCCGTCGCGCCGCGATCCGAGCCGGGCTTCGACCACATCGTCGTCCTGATGGGCGAGAACCGGTCTTTCGACAATCTCCTCGGCTGGCTCTACACGCCCGATACGATGCCGGACGGCGAGACGTTCGACGGGCTGGCGTTCGGCGACTACGCCAACATCGCGCCCTCCGGCGAGCGCGTGAGCGTGCACGCGTACTCGGGCCAGACCGACGACGTCATGGCGCGCCCCGACCCGGACCCCGGCGAGGAGTTCCCGCACGTCAACACGCAGCTGTTCGGCACGGTGCACCCCGCGGGCAACGCCGCCAGCCAGGTCGGCGACATGGTGGCGCCGTTCAACGCGCCGTCCTCGGGCACGGCCGCGACCATGGAGGGCTTCCTCCGCGACTACTGGAACAACCTGATGCGGCTGCGGCACGGCAAGGCGCCGACCCTCGACGAGGCGTCGCACATCATGGGCGGCTTCTCGCCCGAGCAGCTCCCGGTGCTGTCGACGCTGGCCAGGGGCTTCGCCGTCTTCGACGCGTGGTTCGCCGCCGTGCCGTCGCAGACGTACTGCAACCGATCGTTCTTCCACGCCTCCACCTCGCACGGGTACGTCACCAACAAGCACGGCGGCGGCTACGACAAGTGGCTCGACGCCGATGCGGCGCCGACGATCTTCAACCGGCTCGAGGACGCCGGGGTGTCCTGGAAGGTGTACTTCGACGAGATGCAGCTCGTCTCGCTCACCGGCATCCTCCACGCTCCGGTGCTGGAGGAGTACTGGCGGACCGGGCGGTTCGGGCACATGTCGGAGTTCTACGACGATGCCGCCGCCGGCCGCCTCCCGGCGTACTCCTTCATCGAGCCCCGGCTGGTCTACAACCACAACGACTTCCACCCGCCGTTCGGGACGCTTCGCGAGAGCGACGTCGAGGGCGAGGACGTCATCGACTCCGCCGTGTCCGACGTGCGCAACGGCGAGAAGCTCGTCGCCGACGTCTACAACGCCGTGAAGACGTCCGCAGCGCCGGACGGATCGAACGCGATGAACACGCTCCTGCTCATCACCTTCGACGAGCACGGCGGCACGTACGACCACGTCCCTCCTCCCCCCGCCACGCCGCCGGTCGCCGACGACGCTCCGGGCGAGATGGGCTTCGCCTTCGACCGGCTCGGGGTGCGCGTCCCGGCGATCGCCGTGTCGGCCTACACGCGCGCGGGGACCGTCGTCCACGACGAGATGCACCACGCCGCCGTGATCGCGACGCTCGCACGCCTGCACGGGCTCCGCCCGCTCACGCGCCGCGACGCCGAGGCGAACGACCTCTTCTCGATCGTCAACCTCGACGCGCCGCGCGACCCGGCGACCTGGCCCGTCGTGCACGCGATGTACGTGCCGCCGAACCCGCACGAGGACGAGGCATCCGACCTGAAGGACGGCCCCCACAGGCACAAGCCGCTCAGCCCGCCGGGCCGCGGCCTCCTCGGCCTGCTGCTTGCGAAGTACGGACCGCCCGGCGCCCCGGAGCCGCAGAGCTACGCGGAGGCGTTCGACGTGCTGCAGAAGCACGGCCTCGGGCTGTTCTATCCCAAGACCCCGTGAACGGATGCCGCCACCGGCGACGCCGCTGCGCGGCAGGCCTCCGGCGGCGGCAGACCGCTCACTGCAGGAGCATCGCCCTCCCCGGCTCACGGAGGATGTCGGCCACCTCCACGAGGAACCGGGACCCCTGCTCCCCGTCGACGAGACGGTGGTCGAACGACAGCGCCAGCGTCATCACGTCGCGCAGCGCGATCTCACCGCGGTGCTCCCACGGCTGGCGCCTCACCGCCCCCAGCGCGAGGATTCCGGCCTCGCCCGGGTTGATGATCGGGGTGCCCGCATCCACCCCGAACACGCCGACGTTCGTGATCGAGAAGGTGCCGCCCATCATGTCGGCGGGTGCCGTCTTGCCGGCGCGCGCGGTCTCGGCGAGAGCCCGGATCGCGTCGGCGAGCTCGGCCAGATTCAGCTCCTGCGCGTCGCGGATGTTCGGCACCACCAGGCCGCGGCCGGTGGCGGCCGCGATGCCGAGGTTGACGTAGTGGTGCTCGACGATCTCGCCGGCCTGCTCGTCCCAGCGGGAGTTCAGTCCCGGGTGCCGCGCGAGTGCCAGGCAAACGGCCTTGGCGGCGACGGCCATGATGCCGATCCGGTGCTCCTGCAGTGCCCGGTCCGCCTTCAGCGAGGCGATGAACTCGCTCGTCGCGGTCACGTCGGCGGTGAGGAACGTCGTGACGTGCGGCGCGGTGAAGGCGCTGCGCACCATGGCGTCGGCGGTGAGCCGGCGCACCCCGCGGATCGGGGTGCGCGTGGTCCGTTCGCCGGCGGCGACGGGGCGCGGCGGCTCGAACGCCTCGACCGGCTCGGCGGCGGCCGGCTCGGCGGCGACCGCCCCGACCCGCGTCGCATACGCCTCGACGTCGGCCCGCGTGATCACGCCCGACGCCCCCGTGGCCTCCACGAGGGCCAGGTCGATGCCCAGCTGCTTGGCGTACTTGCGCACCGGCGGCGTCGAGCGCGGCCGCTCGATCGGGCGCTCGACGTCGCCGAGCTGGATGGCGTCGTGCGGCGCCGCCTCGAGCACCGCCGTGTCGGACGCCGCGGCGGCCGAGGCGGCGACGCGCGCACGGCGCTGCGGGCGGGCGGAGCCTCGCGGGGCCGCGCCGTACCCGACGAGGTTCGGCTGGCCCTGCTCGGCCGCCTCAACCGGCTCCGGCCGCCGTGACGCCTCGACCGCGGGGGCCGAGGTGTCGGGGTGCACGACGCCGGCCTCCTGGGCGGGCGCCGAGGGCGAGGCATCCGTCGCCGCGGTGTCGAAGGAGATGAGCACCGATCCGACGGCGATGACGTCGCCGGGCTCGGCGTGGAGCGCCGTGACGGTGCCGGCGTGCGGCGACGGCAGCTCGACGACCGCCTTCGCGGTCTCGACCTCGGCGATCGTCTGGTTGAGCGTCACGGTGTCACCCACCGCGACCATCCACTGCACCAGCTCGGCCTCGGGCAGGCCTTCGCCCAGATCGGGGAGTCGGAAGTCCTGGGTCATGAGTCCAGCACCCCCGAGAGGCTGTTCGGGCGGTCCATCACGCGATCGACGGCGTCGAGGATGCGGTCGAGGTCGGGAAGGTGGTGCTTCTCCAGCTTCGCGGGCGGGTAGGGGATGTCGTGCCCGGTGACGCGCTGCGGCGCGGCCTCGAGGTAGTTGAAGCAGCGCTCGGTCACGCTCGCGATCAGCTCGGCGCCCACGCCCGCCTCGCGCGCGGCCTCGTGCGTGACGACGACCCGGCCGGTCTTGCGGACGGATGCCGTCACGGTGCGGTAGTCCACCGGCGAGATCGAACGCAGGTCGATCACCTCGATCGAGACGCCGTCGTCCTCGGCCGCGGTGGCGGCGTCGAGGGCGGTCCCGACCTGCGAGCCGTACGTCAGCAGCGTCACGTCGCTCCCCTCCCGCGCGACGCGCGCGAGGCCCATCGGCGGCGCATCGGCGAGCTGCACGTCCAGATCGACCTCGCCCTTGGAGTGGTACAGGCGCTTCGGCTCGAAGTAGACCACGGGGTCGTCGGAGGCGATCGCCTGGCGCAGCATGACGTACGCGTCCTGCGGATTGGACACGGCGATCACCCGGAGGCCGGAGGTGTGGACGAAGTAGGCCTCGGGGGACTCGGAGTGATGCTCGGCTGCGCCGACGCCCCCCGCCCAGGGGATGCGGATCGTGATCGGCATCGTCACGTTGCCGCGGGTGCGGTAGTGGAGCTTGGCCACCTGGCACACGATCTGGTCGAACGCCGGATACACGAACCCGTCGAACTGGATCTCGACGACCGGACGGTAGCCGCGGAACGCGAGGCCGACGGCCGTGCCCATGATGCCCGCCTCGGCCAGCGGTGTGTCGACCACGCGCTGCGCGCCGAACTCGGCCTGCAGACCGTCGGTGATGCGGAACACGCCGCCGAGCTTCCCGATGTCCTCGCCCATCACGAGCACCTTCGGGTCGTCGGCCATCGCACGGCGGAGCCCTTCGTTGATGGCCTTGGCCATCGTCAGCTGCACCATCGTCACGCCCCCTCTGCCGCCGGGGCGAACCCGTCGAGGTAGGCGCCGAACCACTCGCGCTGCTCGTCGATGCCCGAATGGGGCTCGGCGTAGACGTCGTCCAGGACGGTGATCGGCGCGCGCGTCGAGGCGGTCATGACGGCCTCGCGCACCGAGGCGGCCAGGGCGTCGGCGTCGGCCTCGACGCTCGCGACGAAGGCCTCGTCGAACTCGCCCTGTGTCCGAAGCAGCGCCTCGACGCGGGAGATCGGGTCGCGGCGGCGCCACTTCTCGACCTCCTCCTTGTCGCGGTAGCGCGTGGGGTCGTCCGACGTGGTGTGCGGTCCCATGCGATATGTGACGGCCTCGATGAAGGCCGGTCCGTTCCCGCGGCGCGCGTTGTCGATCGCCCAGCGCATGGCGGCGAGGCACGCGAGGACGTCATTGCCGTCGATGCGCATGCTCGGGATGCCGAAGCCCGGCGCGCGGCCGGCGATCGGGAACTTCGCCTGCACGGTGACGGGCTCGGAGATCGCCCACTGGTTGTTGGTGCAGACGAAGACGACCGGTGCGCCGAAGGACGACGCGAAGACCATCGCCTCGTTGACGTCGCCCTGGCTGGACGCGCCGTCGCCGAAGTACGCGACGGAGACCTGGTCGGTGCCGTCGCGCTGGATGCCCATCGCGTACCCGACGGCGTGGAGCGCCTGCGCGCCGATGATGATCTGCTGGGTCGCCGTGTTGAGCTCGTACGGGTTGTAGGTGGAGTGCTCCTCGCCGCGCCAGGCGAGGACGAAGTCGGAGGGCTTTCCGCCGCGCGCGTACACCACGCCCGTCTCGCGGTAGCTCGGGAAGGCGAAGTCGTCGGCGCGGAGCGCTCTGGCGGTGCCGATCTGCGTGGCCTCCTGGCCCTGGCACGGCGGCCAGAGAGCCAGCTGGCCCTGGCGCTGCAGGGCCACGCCCTCCGTGTCGATGCGCCGGAGCAGGACCATGTCCCGGTACAGGCCGCGCAGCGCGGCCGCGTCGACGTCGGCCACCCAGCGGTCCAGTTCGGGGTCGGCGATGCGCTCGCCGTCGGGGGTGAGCAGCCGCGCGACATCGTCGATGTCGGTGGCGAGATCCGCTGTCGGGGTCAGGGTGTGCGTCATCGTCATCACTCCTCGTTGCGGGCCCCCTCGTGAGGAGCCGCTTCGCGTGCGCCGGCTTCGTCGCCGACTGATTCGAGGCTACGTCCGCCAGGCACCTCGCTCAAGCATCTGCGTTCGACTTGAGCATGTTGACAACTATCACCCCCCGGAGGCGTGCTAACGTTTCGCACTATGGGTGCCCTCGATCACGTCGACCTGGAGCTTCTCGCCGCGCTCTCCGCGGACCCCCGCGCGACCGTCGTCGCCCTCGCGGAGCGGCTCGGACTGTCGCGCAACACCGTGCAGGCGAGGATGGCCCGGCTCGAGCGCGCGGGCGTCTTCCTCTCGTACGAGCGCGCCATCTCCTCCGCCTCGCTCGGCTTTCCCATCGAGGCGTTCATCAGCGTCATCGTGCGCCAGGCGGATCTGCCCCGCATCGCAGTGGAGCTCGCGCGCGTGCCGGAGGTCGTCCAGGCGCACGGCCTGTCGGGTCAGGTCGACCTGCTGGTGCGGGTCGCGTGCCGCGACACGCAGCACCTCTTCGACACCGACGCCCGCATCCTCGCGATCGAGGGCGTCGAGCGCACCGAGACCTCGCTCGTCATGGGCGAGGTCATCCCCCACCGCGTCACGCCGCTGATGGAGCTCGCGCGACGCGAGTGATCGCCGGCGAAGGCGCGGTCAGGAGATGAGCGCCGCCTCGCCCCTCGGATTCCCGCTCGAGGACGCATCGGCGCGCACGAGCACCACGCCCGCGAGGAGGAGCGCACCGCCCACGAACTGGATGGGCGCGGGCACCTCCGCGAGGAAGATCCAGGCGAACGCGAGCGCGAACAGCACCTCCGACAGCCCGACGAAGGACGCCACCCGTGAGCCGATGCGCGGGACGGCCATGACGCCGAACGCGTAGCCGAGCGTCGTGGCGACGCCGGCGACCCAGAGGATCGGCATCCACCACGGCACTTCCACGCCGGCGAGGACGACGTCGACGGCCGGCGCCCGGAACGGCATGAGGCCGGTGAGGCACAGCAGGCCCATCACCAGCGCGCCCGTCAGCAGACCGCTCGCCGCCAGCGCGAGGGGCGGAAGGTCGTCGCCGGTCCGCTCCGAGATCACGAAGTACGCGCACACGCACACGGCCGCCGCGAGCGCGAACAGCGTGCCCAGCAGGTCGAACGACGCCCCGGAGATGTCGACGACGAGCACCAGGCCGGCGATCGCGACGACGGACCCCCACAGCACGAGGCCGGACGGGCGCCGGCGGGTGCGCAGCCAGACGGCGGCGACGAGCATGACCGGCGCGAGGTACTGGATCAGCAGCGCGACGGCCACGGGCATCCGCTGCATGGCGGAGAAGAAGAACAGCTGGCAGCCGAGCACCGGCATCAGGCCGAATCCCACGATGAGCCGCCAGTGCCGCCGCAGGAACCCCGGCTGCCGCCTCATCGCGAGCAGCAGCGCCGGCGACAGGACGAGCCCCGCGACCCCCATGCGCACGAGCAGCGCCGCCCCGAGCGACCAGCCCGCCTCGAGCAGGGGTTTGACGAACGGACCGCTCGACGAGAACGCGAGCGCGGACGCGATGCCGAGCAGCAGCCCGGTCGTGCGCAGCCGAGCGCCGGAGGCGACGGCCGCGCCGGGGGCGATGACGGGGAGGGGCGCGGTCGAGGCGGTCATGGGCGGCATCCGACTGTCAGGAGTGAAACGTGCTTACACTGGTGACGGTACTCGCGTCGGACGTCAGGAGTCAACATGGTTTTCATCCATGACACGCAGCAGAGCCTGCGCGCCGCCGCGTATCTGGTCAACACGATGCCCGGACGCGACGGCGACGACACCCTCACCACCGCCGACGACTTCGAGGAGTACCTGCGGGTGAACCCCTACACGGGAGCGATCCGGCGCGACGAGACCGAGCTGTCGGCCCTGCGCGCCATCCGGCCGCGGCTGCGCCGGCTCTGGGAGGTCGACCGCGACGGCGCGGTGCCGCTCGTGAACGGGATGCTCCGCGACGGGCACGCCCTCCCCCGCCTCGTCATCCACGACGGGTTCGACTGGCATGTCCACGCCACGAGCGACGACGCACCGCTGGCCACGCGGGTCCTCGTCGAGGCGGCGATGGCCTTCGTCGACGTCATCCGTGCCGACGAGTACGACCGCGTGCGGATCTGCGCGGCCGACGACTGCGACGGCGTCTACGTGGACTACTCGAAGAACGGCTCGAAGCGCTACTGCGACACCGGCAACTGCGGCAACCGGATGAACGTCAACGCGTACCGGCGTCGGAAGGCGCGAGAAACCGCGTGATGGCGCCGGCCGCGGTCGCCGGCGTCTCGTAGTGGATGAGGTGCCCCACGTCGGCGATCTCCACGAGCTCCGCCGCCGGGAACATGGTCGCCAGGCGCCGCTCCGCCTCGATGGGGGTGATGTCGTCGCGCTGCGCCGCGACCAGCAGCGTCGGCTGCGCGATGCGCGGGGCGAACGCGCGCACGTCGTGCGAGACCGACGCGACGAACGCGTCGCGCAGCACGTCGCGATCGGCGAAGCGCGAGAAGTAGGTGTCGTGCTGATCGTGCACGAAGCGACGGATGCCGCGATCCCTGGTCTTGGCCATCGACTCGCTCATCACGCGCACGATCAGGCCGTTGCGCAGCAGCGCCTCGCCCAGCCGCCGGGGAAGCCGCGCTCCTGCCCAGTAGTAGAACACCGCGAGCCGCGTGAGGATGCCCCGCGGCCCCTCCAGCGCGGGGGCGCCGATGGGGTTGACGAGGATCACCCGCGGGGTGTCCAGCCCGCCCGCCACGGCGGCCGCCACCACGATCGACCCGAACGAGTGACCGAGGATCACGGCGCCGGGGGCGACGGCACGCGCGAACTCCTCCAGCCACTGCGCATACAGCTCGAGGTCGTGCGTGCGGCCGGGGACGGGCGGCGTCTCGCCGAACCCGGGCAGATCGGGTGAGATGACGCGGATACCGGGAAGGTGCGCCACCACCGGTTCGAGACCGTGGTGCTCGCCGCGGAACCCGTGAACCGCGACGATCGTGGTCGGCGCGTCGGCCGGCCCGTAGACCCAGTACGCGGTGGTCCCTCCCAGCACGCTCGCCTCGTGCCGCTCGACGGGGATCTCATCGAGCAGACGCGCGTACGGGTTGACGGAGGTCACCCGTCGAGTCTACGAGCCCGCCGCGTGCCCGCATCGCGCGGAGCGCCTGACCCGGGATGTCGGAGCCGGCGCATACCGTGAGCGGCATGAGCCACCGGCATCCCGATCAGCTGGCGTTGTGGGATGTCCCGGAGTGGCTCCAAGTGGTCGGGGTCTTCGACCTCGAGACCACGGGGGTCGACGTCACGGCCGACCGCATCGTCACCGCGCACGTCGGGCTCCTCGACGCCGAGGGCGGGGTGATCCGCGCCCGCGACTGGCTCGCCGATCCGGGGGTCGAGATCCCCGACGGGGCCAGCGCCATCCACGGCATCTCCACGGCGCACGCCCGCCTCCACGGGCGCGGCGCGCGCGAGGTCGTCGACGAGGTCGTGACGGCGCTGCGCGCCCTGCTCGACGCCGGCATCCCGGTGGTCGCCTACAACGCGCCCTTCGATTTCTCGATGCTGAAGTACGAGGCGCTGCGCCACGGCGTCCCGCCCATCGAGAGCCCGTCGCCGGTGATCGACCCGCTCGTCGTCGACAAGGCGTACGACCGCTGGCGCCGGGGCAAGCGCACGCTCGAGGTCGTCGCCGCCCACTACGCGGTGCGCCTCGACGCCGCCCACGAGGCCTCGGCGGACGCCGTGGCGGCGGGCCGCGTCGCGCAGGCCCTCGCCGAGCGCTTCGCGCCCTGGCTCCCCACGACCGTGCACGAGCTCCACACCCGGCAGATCGGGTGGGCCCGCGCGCAGGCCGAGAGCCTGACGGAGTACTTCATCCGCGTCGGGCGCATCGACCCCGACGACCGGCTCGATGGCCGCTGGCCGATCCGCTGACGCCGCACACGCAGAAGACCCCGCGCGGGGCGGGGTCTTCCGGGGCGGCGGACCGTCGACGGTCCGATGCGCGGCGGCTTACTTGGTGCCGAAGTTCTTGAAGCGCTGGTTGAACTTCTCGACGCGGCCGGCCGAGTCCATGATGCGCTGCTTGCCCGTGTAGAACGGGTGCGAGGCCGACGAGATCTCGACGTCGATGACGGGGTACTCGACGCCGTCGAGCTCGATCGTCTTGTCGCTCGACACCGTCGAGCGGGTGAGGAAGGTCTCGCCCGAGCCGAGGTCACGGAACACGACGGCCTGGTAGTCCGGGTGGATGTCAGTCTTCATGATGGTCCTTTGAGGATGGTGCCCTGGATTTTGCCAGGGCGGTCAAAGTCTGCGGTGCTTGCGCACCAAAGAGCGAGTCTACCAGCCCCGGGCCCGCTCGCCGAACCGCCGTTCCACGGCGCGCGAGCCGGACGGGTCAGTGTGCGGCACGGGCGGCGTAGCGGCCGCCGTCCTCGCTCAGCCGGATGGGCACGCCGAAGGTCTCGGTGAGCGCGTCCGCGGTGAGGGTCTCGCCGACGGGGCCGGATGCCACCGCCTGGCCGTCGCGCAGCAGCAGGACGTGCGTGAACCCGACCGGGATCTCCTCGACGTGGTGCGTGACCATGATCATCGCCGGCGTCGTCGGCGCCTGCGCGTACCCGCCCAGCAGGATGAGCAGCTCCTCGCGGGCGCCGAGGTCGAGGCTCGCCGTGGGCTCGTCGAGGAGCAGCAGCTCGGGGTCGGTCATGACGGCCCGCGCGATCTGCACGCGCTTCTGCTCGCCGTCGCTGAGCGTTCCGAACGTGCGATCGGCGAGATGGTCGAGCTTCCACTCGGCGAGCACGCGCAGGGCGCGCCGCTCGTCGATGTCCTCGTAGTCCTCGCGCCAGCGTCCGAGCACCGAGTAAGCCGCGGTGAGCACGACGTTCAGCACCGTCTCCTCCGGGGGCACCCGACGGGCCATCGCGGAAGAGGCGAAGCCGATGCGGGGGCGCAGGTCGAAGACGTCGGTGCGGCCGAGCCGCTCCCCCAGGATCGTCACGGTGCCGGACGTCGGGTGCAGCAGCGTGTCGGCCATCTGCAGCAGCGTCGTCTTGCCGGCGCCGTTCGGCCCGAGGATCACCCAGCGCTCGTCGTCGGAGACCGTCCAGTTCAGGTGATCGACGATGTTCCGAGCGTTTCGGCGGACGACGACGTCGGAGAACTCGAGCACCTCAGGCATGCCGACAGCCTATCGGCCGCCGGCGGCCACCTCCGCGTACAGCGCCGCCGTCTGCTCGGCGATGCGCCGCCAGCTGAACTCCTCGGTCGCCCTCCGGCGCCCTGCCGCGCCGTACTCGCGGGCACGCTCGGGATCGCTGACGACCTCGGTCAGCACGCGAGCGAGATCCGCGACGAAGCGCTCGGGATCGGTGGGGGTGCCGGTGCCGTCCTGCACCTGCTCGATGGGCACGAGGCGCCCCGTCACGCCGTCGACCACGACCTCCGGGATGCCGCCGGTCGCCGTGCCGACCACCGCGGCGCCGCACGCCATCGCCTCGAGGTTGACGATGCCGAGCGGCTCGTACACCGACGGGCAGACGAATGTCGTCGCGGCGCTCAGGATCGTGCACAGCTCGTGGCGTGACAGCATGCGGTCCAGCCACACGACGCCGTCGCGGCTCTGCTGCAGGCCGCGCACGAGACCCTCGACCTCGGCCATCATCTGCGGGGTGTCGGGGGCGCCGGCCGCGAGGATCACCTGCACGTCGGCGGGAAGGCGCTCGGCCGCACGGAGGAAGTACGGCAGGCCCTTCTGGCGCGTGATGCGCCCGACGAAGACCACCGACGGCCTCGCCGGATCGATCCCGAGCTCCTCCAGCAGAGCCGGGTCCTCGACCGGATGCCACGCCTCGACGTCGATGCCGTTGTAGATGACGTGCACGCGGTCGGGGTCCAGCGCCGGGTAGCTGCGCAGGATGTCGGCGCGCATGCCGCCGCTCACGGCGACGATCGCGGCCGCGCCCTCGTAGGACGTCTTCTCGATCCAGCTGGAGACCGCGTACCCGCCGCCCAGCTGCTCGGCCTTCCAGGGGCGCAGCGGCTCGAGGCTGTGGGCGGTGACGATGTGCGGGATGCCGTGCAGCAGCGAGGCGAGGTGCCCCGCGAAGTTCGCGTACCAGGTGTGGCTGTGGACGACGTCGGCGCCGGCGACGTCCGACACGATCTCGAGGTCGGTGCCGAGCGTCTGCACGGCGGCGTTGGCGGCCGCCAGCTCGGACGGCACCCCGTAGGACGTCGTCCCCTCCTCGTCGCGGTCGGCGCCGAAGGCGCGCACCCGGACGTCGATCATGTCGCGCAGCGCTTTGACGAGCTCGGTGGCGTGGACGCCGGCTCCCCCGTAGATCTCCGGCGGGTACTCCTTGGTCACGATGTCGACGCGCATGGCACGAAACCTATTACACCGGCGTGCCCGGGTGTAACGGGTACCCCCGAATCACCCGCCGGGCCTAGGGTGGTGCCATGCCAGCAGCGCCCAAGGTCTTCGGAATCATCCTCGCCGGCGGCGAAGGGAAGCGGCTGATGCCGTTGACCGCGGATCGCGCCAAGCCGGCGGTGCCGTTCGGTGGGCAGTACCGGCTCATCGACTTCGCGATCTCGAACCTGATCAACTCGGGGCTGCGCCAGGTCGTGGTGCTCACCCAGTACAAGTCCCACAGTCTCGACCGCCACATCTCCCAGACCTGGCGGATGTCGGCGCTCCTGGACTCGTACGTCGCGTCGGTGCCTGCCCAGCAGCGCCTCGGCAAGCGCTGGTTCTCCGGCTCGGCCGACGCGATCCTGCAGAGCCTCAACCTGATCAACGACGAGCAGCCCGACATCGTCGTCGTGATCGGCGCCGACCACGTCTACCGCATGGACTTCCGGCAGATGCTCGCGGCCCACATCGAGTCCGGCGCGCGCGCCACGGTCGCCGGCATCCGGCAGCCGATCGCACTGGCGAACCAGTTCGGCGTCATCGACGTCGACCCGGAGGACCCGGGCCGGATCCGCGACTTCCTCGAGAAGCCGCAGAGTCCCGTGGGGCTGGCCGACGCGCCTCACGAGGTGCTCGCGTCGATGGGCAACTACATCTTCAACACCGACGCGCTCATCGAGGCGGTCGAGCACGACGGCGAGCTGGCGACCTCCAACCACGACATGGGCGGAGACATCGTCCCCTACTTCGTGCAGCGCGGCGAGGCGGGCGTCTACGACATGAACCGCAACGAGGTGCCGGGGTCCACCGACCGCGACCGGTACTACTGGCGGGACGTGGGAACGATCGACTCGTTCTTCGACGCGCACCGCGACCTCATCTCGACGCTGCCGATCTTCAACCTCTACAACACCGACTGGCCGATCCACTCGCAGGCGGTCAACTCCCCGCCGGCGAAGTTCGTGCGCGACTCGGTGGGCCGCATCGGCAACGCGATCGACTCGATCGTCTCGCTCGGATCGGTGCTGTCGGGCACGCACCTCGAGCGCAGCGTGGTGGGGCCGTGGACGCTCGCCGGCGGCGGTTCCACGATCACCGACTCCGTCCTGTTCGACTACGTGCACGTCGGTGCCGGGGCGCGCGTGCACCGCGCGATCCTCGACAAGAACGTCTGGCTCGAGGACGGCGCGACCGTCGGGGTCGACCGGGAGAAGGACCTGGCCCGCGGCTTCACGGTGACCGACAGCGGCATCACGGTGGTCGGCAAGGGCGTGCGCGTCGAACGATGACGGGCGGTCGGGAGCGGCATCCGCGTCCCGCTAGCGTGGAGTCATGCCCGCAGCGCCCGCCCGCTTCCTGGTCGTCCTCGACGCCGACTCGACGCTCATCCGCAACGAGGTCATCGAGCTGATCGCCGACGAGGCGGGCCGCGGACCGGAGGTCGCCGCGGCGACCGAGGCCGCGATGCGCGGCGAGGTCGACTTCGCGACCAGCCTGCGCTCGCGCGTGCGCGTGCTGGAGGGCGTGCCGCTCGCGGCGTTCGCCCGGGTGCGGGCCCGCATCGAGCCGACGCCGGGCGTCGTCGAGCTGATCGAGGCGGTGCACGACCGGGGCGGGGCCGTCGGGGTGGTGTCGGGAGGCTTCCACGAGATCCTCGACACCGTGGCGCCGCAGCTCGGCGTCGACGTGTGGCGCGCGAATCGTCTCGCCACGCGCGACGGGGTTCTCAGCGGCGTCGTCGACGGGGAGATCGTGGATGCCTCGGGCAAGGCCGCCGCCCTGCGGGAGTGGGCGACCGAGCGCGCCGTCCCGCTGGCACGCACCATCGCGATCGGCGACGGCGCGAACGATCTCGAGATGATGGCGGTCGCGGGCCTGGGTGTCGCGTTCAACGCGAAGCCGGCGGTGCGCGCCCGCGCCGATGTCGTCGTCGGACCGGTGGACCTCGCCGAGGTCATCCCGCTGCTGCCCTGACGGTCCTCGCGCGATGTCGGCGGCGAGGCGTAGCGTCGGCGCCATGCACATCATCCTCATACCCGGACTGTGGCTCGACGCGGCGTCGTGGGGCGACGTCGCCCCGGCGCTCGAGTCGGCAGGCCATCGCACGCACCCGCTCACCATGCCCGGAGTCGGCGCGCCGGCCGACGAGTCCGCCGGGATCGGCATCGCCGACTGGGTCGAGGCGGCGGTCGCGGCGGTCGACCGGCTCGACGGCGAGATCGTGCTGGTCGGGCATTCCGGCGGGGGCAATGTCGCCTACGGCGCAGTGGATGCCCGCCCCGAGCGTGTCGCGCGCGTGGTCTTCCTCGACACCTTCCCTCCTTCCGACGGCGGGTCCGTGTCGGAGTTTCCCGTCGTCGACGGGGTGATCCCGTTCCCGGGGTGGGACTTCTTCGACGAGCTCGACGTCGCCGACCTCGACCCGCAGACGAGGGCGGATGCCGCGGCCCGCACCCGCTCGGTTCCCGCGCGCGTGCCCACCGACCCGATCCACCTGTCCGACGAGCGCCGGCGCTCCGTGCCCGCAACGATCATCACCGGAACGGTGAGCGAGGCGCAGATCCGCGAGATCATCGCGGCCGCGCCGCGGTGGGCGGCCGAACTCGCGGCGCTGCGGCAGCTCGACATCATCCAGCTCGGAGCAGACGGCGACCCGACCGGTCACTGGCCGCAGTTCTCGCGTCCCGGCGCAGTGGCAGAGGCGATCCTGCGGGCCATCGGCTGACCCGTCGACGGGCTCGCGGAGGTCAGTGCCCCATGCCGAGGCCGCCGTCGACCGGGATGACGGCGCCGGAGATGTACGCCGCGTCGTCCGACGCGATCCACGCCACGACGCCCGCCACCTCCTCGGCCGAGGCGAAGCGGCCGGCGGGGATGTTCTTCTTGTACTCGGCCTGCGTCTCGTCGGAGAGCTCGGCCGTCATGTCCGTCTCGATGAAGCCCGGCGCCACGACGTTCGCGGTGATGCCGCGGCCCCCGAGCTCGCGCGTGAGCGACCGGGCGAAGCCGACGAGGGCGCTCTTGGAGGCGGCGTAGTTGATCTGCCCGGCGGAGCCGTAGAGGCCGACGACGCTCGAGATCAGCACGACGCGGCCCCAGCGGGCGCGGAGCATCCCCTTGGAGGCCCGCTTGACCACACGGAAGGTGCCGCCGAGGTTGGTGGCGATGACGCTGTCGAAGTCGTCCTCGGTCATGCGCAGCAGCAGCGTGTCCTTGGTGATGCCGGCGTTGGCGACGACGATCTCCACCGGTCCGAGCGCCTTCTCGACCTCGGTGAAGGCGGCGTCGACGGCTGCGGCATCCGTCACATCCGCGCGCACCGTGAGGGTGCCTTCGGGGCCCTCACCTGACCGCGCCGTGACGGCGACGCGGTAGCCCTCCGCGACGAAGCGCTCGGCGATGGCGCGGCCGATGCCGCGGTTGCCGCCGGTGACGAGGACGACGCGATCGCTGGACATGGTGGTACTCCCAGGGGTGAGCGGGCGGATCCGCACCAGCCTATCGGCGCGCGAGGGCCCCGCCCGGTCGCGTTTGACACCCCCGACCGCCGCTGGGACGCTGGAGCCAGACATCGAGAAAGGCCTCGCCGTGAGCGACAGCACCCCGCAGAGCCCCCAGAACCCCGAGCCCGGTTCCTACCCGCCGGTCCCGCCCCCGCCGTCCCCGGCGCAGGCGTCGCCCGGCGCGTACCCTCCCGCCTCGCAGGGTGCGTACCCGCCGGCCTACGGCTCGGACCCGGCCGCCGCCCCCGGAGCCGCGTACGGCTCGACGCAGGCCTACGGATCGGCTCCGTCGTACGGCTACGGCTACGGCGCGCCGGCGAAGACCAACACGCTGGCGATCGTCTCCCTCATTTCGTCGATCGCGAGCTTCGTCATCCTCCCCTTCATCGGGTCGATCGTCGGAGTGATCACGGGCCACATGTCGCTCAACCAGCTCAAGACGAGCGGCGAGCAGGGCCGCGGCATGGCGCTGGCGGGCACCATCGTCGGGTGGGTCGGCCTGGGCCTCACCATCCTCGGCATCATCGCCGCCATCGTGTTCTTCTCGTTCTTCGCGGCGATCTACCAGCAGTCCGGCGGAAGCGTCTGACGGAGGCGCCCGGGGAGCCGCTCCCCGGGCGCCCGCACGGTGCAACCGGCGTACGCTGGAAGTACCGTGAAGAGTTCAGGCAACGCCCCGTCTGCGACATCCCTGCCGCGCGCACCGCGCGACGAGGTCGGCGCGCGGTCGGCGCGGTATCTCGTGATGATGGGCATCCGCGTCGCGTGCTTCATCCTGATGGTCGTCATCACGCCGTACGGCTGGTACACGTGGGTGTTCGCCGCCGGCGCGATCTTCCTGCCCTATATCGCCGTCGTCTCGGCCAACGTCGGACAGGAGAGCCGTCGCAACCGCCGAGAGGACCCCGAGCCCGCGCTGCCGGCGCCGTCCTCCGCGCCGCCCGCGGAGCCCTCGCCGCCGCGGGTCATCCGCATCGAGGAGTCGCGTCCGGCGGCCGACGACACGACGGACCGGAGCGCATGAGCCTCCCCGAGCCCGATCAGGTCGCCGACGCGATGTGCTCGCGGACAGGATGCCGCGCCGCTGCGCGCTGGCGGATCGACTGGCGCAACCCGCGCATCCACGCCGCCGATCGCCGCAAGACGTGGGTCGCGTGCGACGAGCACGTCGGCTACCTCCGGGAGTTCCTCGCCGCACGGGATTTCCCGCTCTCGGTGGACCCCCTTCTTCCCACGGAGGCCGCGCGATGAGCGGGCGCTCGGTGAGCATGCAGAATCTCCCGCGCGCGGGGCGGTGGGCGATCTACATCACCCTGGCCGTCGTCTTCGCGATCGCGTGCGCGTTCCTGTCCAACTGGCAGTTCTCGCGCAACCAGGAGCGATCCGCCCAGCTCGAGCTGGTGGAGCGCAACTACGACGCCGACGCGGTCCCGCTGGCAGAGCTCATCGCCGACGGCGACGGGCTCGACCCGGCGGACGAGTGGCGTCCGGTCGTCCTTCGCGGGACGTACCTCGCCGACGACGCGCTGCTGGTGCGCAACCGTCCGCACGGCGGCACGTCGGCGTTCGAGGTGCTCGTGCCGTTCCGGGTCGATGACGGCCGCGTGCTCCTGGTGGATCGCGGGTGGGTGCCGCCCGGGCAGGATCAGCCCGTGCCGGACGCCGTGCCCGCTCCACCCGACGGTCCCGCGACGGTCGTCGTCCGGCTCCGGCCGGGCGAGCCTCTCCCGGCGTCGGGCCGCGGCGCGCCCGACGGACAGGTGCCGACGATCAACCTCGGCCTCGTCGCCGAGAGCCTCTCCCCCGCGGCCGGTGACGCCCTCGAGCGCAGTGCCTACGGCGTGATGGTCTCGGAGGAGCCCGCGCCGGCGAGTACGCCCAACGCACTGGAGGCGCCGTCGGACGACCCCGGTCCGCACCTGTCGTACGCCATCCAGTGGATCCTGTTCGCGATCATGGGCTTCGTCTTCATCGGCTACGTCATCCGCACGGAACGCCGCCACCGCCGCGAGGACGCGGAGGACGCGGAGGACGTGCCCGCTGAGAGGGCGGAGGCGACGGATGCCGCGGCCGCGGCGCCATCGCGCCGCCGGCGTGATCGCGATGCGGAGGACGAGGACGCCCTGCTGGACGCCGCCGGGCGCTGACGTCGCCGGCATGCGGCGGCGCGGACGCTACGCGAGGGTGACCAGGTCGGCGTAGTCGCGGCCCCAGATGTCCTCGACGCCGTCGGGCAGGATGAGCACGCGCTCGGGGTTGAGCGCCTCGACAGCGCCCTCGTCGTGCGACACCAGCACCACGGCGCCCTCGTAGTGCGCGAGCGCACCGAGGATCTCTTCGCGCGAGGCGGGGTCGAGGTTGTTCGTGGGCTCGTCGAGCAGCAGCATGTTCGCGGACGACACCACGAGCGTCGCGAGCGAGAGGCGCGTCTTCTCGCCGCCGGACAGCACGCCGGCCGGCTTGAGCACGTCGTCGCCGGTGAACAGGAACGATCCGAGCACCTTGCGCGCGTCGGTGGCGGTGATGTCGGGCGCGGCGGACATCATGTTCTCGAGCACCGACCGCGAGACGTCCAGGTTCTCGTGCTCCTGCGCGTAGTAGCCGATCTTGAGCCCGTGGCCCGGCTCGAGCTGCCCCGTGTCGGGCTGGTCGACACCGGCGAGGATGCGCAGCAGCGTCGTCTTGCCGGCGCCGTTGAGACCGAGGATGACGACCTTCGAGCCGCGGTCGATCGCGAGGTCGACGTCGGTGAAGATCTCGAGCGAGCCGTACGACTTCGACAGGCCCGACGCCATGAGCGGCGTCTTGCCGCAGGGCGCAGGCTTCGGGAAGCGCAGCTTGGCCACGCGCTCCTCCTGACGCACCTCGTCGAGCCCGGCGAGCATCTTCTCGGCGCGGGCCACCATCTGGTGGGCCGCCGCGGCCTTGGACGCCTTCGCTCCGAACCGCGCCGCCTGCTGCTGGAGCACGGTGGCCTTCTTCTCGACGTTGGCGCGCTCCTTCTTGCGGCGCTCCTCGTCGGCCACCCGTTGGCGCAGGTAGTTCTTCCAGTTCATGTTGTAGACGTCGATGACCTGGCGGTTCGCGTCGAGGTAGAACACGCGGTTGACCGTCTCGCCGACCAGCTCGACGTCGTGGCTGATGACGATGAGCCCGCCCTTGTAGCCCTTGAGGAACTCGCGCAGCCAGACGACGCTGTCGGCGTCGAGGTGGTTGGTGGGCTCGTCGAGGATCATCGTCTGCGCGTCCGAGAAGAGGATGCGCGCGAGCTCGATGCGCCGCCGCTGACCGCCCGAGAGGGTCTTCAGCGGCTGGTCGAGGATGCGGTCGGGCAGCGACAGGTTGTGCGCGATCGAGGCCGCCTCCGCCTCGGCCGCATAGCCGCCCAGCGCCTCGAAGCGCTCGGTGAGGTTCGCGTACCGGCGCATCGCCTTCGCGGCGACGGCCTCGTCGCCGTCGCCCATGGCGAGGGATGCCTCGTGCATGCCGATCGCGAGCGTGCCGAGGCCGCGCGCGTCGAGGATGCGCGTTCGCGCGAGCATCTCGGGGTCGCCGGAGCGCGGGTCCTGCGGCAGGTAGCCCAGCTCGCCGGAGCGCTCGACCTTGCCGTCCGCGGGGATGAGGTCGCCCGCGAGCACCTTCGTGAGCGTCGTCTTGCCGGCGCCGTTGCGCCCGACGAGGCCGATCTTGTCGCCATCGGAGACGCGGAAGGAGACGTCCGACATGAGCACGCGCGCGCCCACGCGGATCTCGAGGTCGTGCACGGCGAGCACAGCGGATGTCCGTTCCGTCGGTGGGTGGTGGGGCGGCCGAGTGGCCAGCCATCCAGTATACGGGCCTTCGTCGGCCGGCGATCGTCCCGCCCTCGCACCGCAGCCCTCACCTCGGCGGGTGTGGAAGCCGGACAGCGGATCGGCCGATCATTGGTGGACTGCGTCCAACTAGCGGCATCCGTCGCCCCCTAGGCTGAGTCCCATGTCATCCATCGCCGCCGTCCCGACCGCCGCCGCAGGCGCGCGCCGCGTGCTCGCAGACGTCATCGCCCGCCCGTCCTCCCGCGCCCGCGCCTTCGCCCTCGACGCCGGGCTCGTCATCGCCGGCGCCGCCGTCGTCGCCCTCCTCGCCCAGGTCGAGATCCCCCTCTGGCCCGTCCCCATCACCGGACAGACGCTGGGCGTCATCGTCGTCGGCGCCGCACTCGGCGCCTGGCGCGGCGCGGCGGCCCTCACGACCTACATGCTCGTGGGCCTCGCGGGCCTCCCCGTGTTCGCCGGCTTCACCGGGACCCTCGCCGCCGTCGGCAAGCCCAGCTTCGGCTTCGTCATCGGGTTCATCGTCTCGGCGTTCGTCGCCGGCTGGTTCGCCGAGCGCGCATGGGATCGGCGCCCCGCCCTCGCCTTCATCGGCTTCGCCGCCGCGAGCATCGTGCCCTTCCTCTTCGGCATCCCCTACATGGCGTTCATCCTCAACGTCGTGATGGGGCTGGACTACTCCTTCGCCGGCCTGCTCGAGGTGGGGCTGCTGCCCTTCATCCTCGGCGGCCTGATCAAGGCGGCCCTCGCCGCCGCGATCATCCCCGGCGCGTGGGCGCTGGTGCGCAAGGCCGACGCCTCCAAGGAGTGATCCCGCGCTCGGACGACGAGGGAGCCCCGGCCGATCGGCCGGGGCTCCCCTTGTTCCAGGCGTCAGCCCTGCGCGACGGCGGTCGCCGTGGCGAGCTTCTCCACGAGGGCGTCCAGCCCCCACGGCAGCGTCAGCGGCGTGGGCGACAGCGCCGAGACGTCTTCGGCGCCCACGAGCGAGGCGACCGCGCCGCTCTGCACGGCGGGGATGAGCTTGCCCGCATCTGAGCCCAGGAACGCGTCGAGCGCGTCCTGCGTCTCCGCGAACGTCAGGATGACGTCGGCATCGATCCGGTCGAGGTTCTCCGGGCTGACCGTGGTGTAGAACGTGCTCTCCCCCGTGTCGAGGTCGGCGACGCTCGCGGGCGTCTGGAATCCGAGGTCCTCGAGGATCTCGACGCGCGGGTCGGAGGCCAGGTACAGGTAGTAGGTGCCCGCCGACTCCGTGGGAACGGCGATCGTCGACTCGGCGAACTCGGGATGCGCCGCAGCCGCCTCGGCGACCATCGCGTCGAGGTCCTCGAGCACCTGCTCGGCCTCGTCCTCCTTGCCCAGCGCCTCACCGACGATCGTGACGACATCGCGCCACGGGGTGGTCCACGGACCGTCGGGGTACGCGACGACCGGCACGCCCGCCTCGGTCACGGCGTCGAACTCGTCCTGCGTGAGACCCGAGTAGGGCGCCAGGAGCACGTCCGGGTCGGTGGCGAGCAGCTCCTCGACCGAGAGCTCGTAGGTCGAGTTGTCGAGGATCGCCGGCGCCTCCCCGCCGAGCCCCTCCAGCCCGTCCGCCACCCACGGAGCCATGCGGTCGTCGCCGCCGGAGTAGTCGTCGGACGGGATCGCGACAGGGACGACTCCCAGCGCCAGGACCGCGTCGGTCGCGCCCCATCCCCACGTCGCGACGCGGGTCGGCGCGGATTCGATCACGGCGTCGCCGAGCGCGCTCGGGATCGTCAGCGGGTAGGCGCCGGTCTCGGACCCCTCGTCGGCCGACGTCTCGGCGGCGGGCGCGCCCGCGCACGCGGCGAGGGTCAGGGCCAGCGCCGCGACCGCAGCCGCGCCGGTGGCGCCACGGGTGAGCTTGCGTGACATGTGGTGTTCCTTTCGATGGTGTCAGGCGTGGTCGGCGGCGCTGTGGGCGCCGCCGGGGACGGGGACGATCAGCGGGGTGCCGGTCAGCGGGTCCGGCATGACCAAGGCGTCGAGCGAGAAGGCCTCGGCGACCACCTCCGCCGTCAGCACATCGGCGGGCGCGCCATGGGCAACGACACGACCGTGCGACATGACGACGAGCTCGTCGGCGTATCGCGCCGCCAGGTTGAGCTCGTGCAGCACCACCACGATCGTCGTGCCCTGCGTGCGGTTGAGCTCTCGGAGCAGATCGAGCACCTCGATCTGGTGGCTGAGGTCGAGGAACGTGGTCGGCTCGTCCAGCAGCAGGATCCGCGGGTCCTGCGCGAGCGCCATCGCGATCCACGCGCGCTGCCGCTGGCCGCCGGAGAGGTCGCCGACGGGGCGGTCGGCGAGCTCGGTCATCCCCGTGCTCGCCAGCGCCGAGTCCACGATCGCGGAGTCCTCCGGGCTCCACCGTTGGAACACGCCTCGGTGCGGATGCCGACCGCGCGAGACGAGCTCTGCCACGGTGAGCCCCTCGGGCGCCGACGGCTGCTGAGGCAGCAGGCCGACCGCTCGCGCGAACCGCCGCCGCGACAGGGTCGTCGCGTCGACGCCGTCCAGCTCGACGGTGCCCGCCATCGGGGGGCGGAGACGGGCGAGCACGCCCAGCAGCGTCGACTTCCCGCAGGCGTTCGCGCCGATGATCATCGTGACGCGACCCGGGGCGATCGTGAGGTCGAGATCCTCGATCACCCGTCGACCCGGGTAGCCGGCCGACAGTCCGCGCGCCACCAGCCGCGGAGAAAGAGTGTCGGTGCTCACAGGTTGCGTCCTTTCGACGTGCCGAGAAGCCACAGGAGGAAGACGGCGCCGAGCGCACCCGTCACGACCCCGACCGGCAGCTGCAGGCCGGGGATGGCGAACTGCGCGACGAGGTCGGCGGCGGCGAGCAGCGTCGCACCGACGACCGCGCTCGAGCCGACGCCGATGGCCCCGTGCCCGAGCAGCGGTCGTGCGATCGCCGGCGCGCACAGCGCGATGAAGCCGACGGGGCCGATGAACGCGCAGGTCGCAGCGGTCAGGAGCACGGCCGCCCCGACCGCCACCAGCTGCACCCGGGAGGGATGGATGCCGAGTCCCGCCGCCGTCGCGGGTCCCATCTGGTTGATCGGGAGCCAGCGGGCGGACGCGATGACGGCGGGGACGGCGGCGACCCCGACCAGCACGAGCGTCACGACCTGCCACCACGGGGTGGAGGACAGGCTTCCCGTGAGCCACAGCAGCGCGGTCTGCGTCTGCTCCACCTGCGCGCGCACCATGAGGAAGTTCGTGATCGCCGTGCACAGGAACGCCACCCCGATGCCGGCGAGGATCAGCCGGTAGCCGCCGGCGCGCTGGCCCCGCCCCGCGAACAGCAGGAGGACCGCGACGGTGAGGCCGCCCGCGAACGCGAAGACCGTCAGGACGGGCCCGGTCGTCCCCAGCACCAGCAGGGCGAACACCGCCGCCACGCCGCTGCCGCCCGAGATCCCGAGGAGATCGGGGCTGGCCAGCGGATTGCGCAGCAGCGCCTGGAGCAGCGCACCCGCGGTGCCGAGCGCGGCGCCGGCGGTGAGGGCCATCGTCAAGCGCGGAGCCCGCACCTGGAACACCACGTAGGCCTCGACGCGCTCGCCACCGCCCCACAGCGTCCGCCAGACCTGATCGGGCGAGAGCGGGTAGTCCCCGAGCGAGAGCGAGAGCGCGGCGATGAGGACGAGCACCGCGCTCAGCGCCAGCACGACCCAGCGGCGACGGGTTCGCGTCCTCGTGCGGACGGCCTCGACGACGCTCACAGCGTGACCTGCTTCCGCCGCAGGACGAGGGCGATGAGCATCGGCGCCCCGAGGAAGGCGACCACGATGCCCGCCTGGACCTCCCCCGGTGGCGCGATGACGCGTCCGATGACGTCCGCCAGCACCAGCACCGCGGCGCCGAGCGGGATGCCGATCAGCACGAGGTCGCGGTAGCTGTCTCCGACGAATGCGCGCAGCACGTGCGGGACCAGCAGGCCGAGGAACACGATCGGCCCGGCGATCGCGGTCGCCCCGCCGCAGAGCAGCACCGTCGCGAGGATCCCCACCACCCGGGTGCGCGTCACATCATGGCCGAGGCCGCGCGCCGTGTCCTCACCGAGCGCCATCAGGTCCAGTCCGCGGATCGAGACGACCGCCAGCGCGAGCCCGACGACGACCGGCCCGGCCACCGCGGCGACGGCGTCGAGGCCGCGAGCGG
This sequence comes from Microbacterium sp. NPDC055455, assembly GCF_053619935.1. Classification (NCBI taxonomy): domain Bacteria; kingdom Bacillati; phylum Actinomycetota; class Actinomycetes; order Micrococcales; family Microbacteriaceae; genus Microbacterium; species Microbacterium sp. NPDC055455. The sequence continues at coordinate 204,445 of NZ_JBSHLB010000002.1, read as the reverse complement.
TGAGGGCTCCGACCGACCAGTAGCGGTAGACCTCCAGCGCGACGATGTCCGTCGTCAGGATGAGGATCGACACCGAGGTCAGACCGGCGGTGACGGCGGCGCCCGTGAGCGCGAGCTTGGCCGGGTTCGAGCCGTCCGCCCCGCGTGAGCCGATCGCGGCGACGAGGACGGCGGCGGCGGCCGCTCCGGCGAAGGCGAACCACACGAACCCGGCGGGGGTGGTGATGCCGAGGAGGGTGATGGCCGCGAGGACGGCGAGCGAAGCCCCCGCGTTGATGCCCAGCAGTCCGGGATCGGCGAGCGGGTTGCGCGTGAGCCCCTGCATCACCGCCCCGGCCGCGGCGAGCGCCGCTCCGGCAAGGATCCCGATCACGGTGCGAGGGATGCGCTGCGTCAGCACGACGGAGTGGTCCGCCATCGTCAGGTCCGGCGCGGTCAGCGCGTCCCAGACCACCCACGGCGGTATCGGCCGCGCCCCCACTGCCAGGCTCAGGAGCACGGCGATCGCGAGCACGACGAGGGCCGCCGCGAAGATGGCCCGCGCGCGCCGCGTGCGGGCGCCGGTCATTCCTGCCGCTCGGACTGACCCAGGCGCCAGTACCCCATGAACGCGACGCGCTTGCGGTCGACGCCGCACCCCTGGACGAGGTGACGGCGCAGTCCCTTGACCATCGCCGCCTCGCCCGCGATCCATGCGTAGAAGTCGCCGTCGGCGTCGGCAGGGCTGTCCCACAGCAGGTCGGTGTCCACGTCGACGTCGACGAGGTCCTGCGTCCGCGGCGCCGCGGCCTTGGCGAGGACGTCCGGCGAGGCATCCGTCCAGGCCGACACCGCGGACATCAGGCTCTCGCCGTGCGGCCGGGCGTCGCGGGCGAGCCACGTGACACGGAAGTGGCCGGGCACGTCGAGGTCCAGGCGATCCGCCGCCGTGGGGACCTCGAGGAAGGCGTCCACGTCGTAGGAGTCGTCCAGCGACTCGAGGATGGCGCAGATCGCCGGCGTCGCCGTCTCGTCGCCGGCGAGCAGCACGCGCTGTGCGGTACCGGGATGCCAGTCCAGACCGGAGCGGCGGTCCTCGCTGCGCTCGTCGGGTCCGACGATGACGAGCTCCTGTCCGGCGGCGGCGGATTCCGCCCACGAACCGGCCGGCCCGGCGTCGTGGTGGACGACGAAGTCCACCACCAGCCGGCGCTCGACGGGGTCGATGCGCCGGACGGTGTACGTGCGGAGGGGGCTGCGGGACGCGCCCGGCACCGAGCGCCAGCGGAGGTACCAGCTCCCGTCGTCGACCGCGGCGGGGTCGTCCTGCCCGATGTCGCTGAGGGAGCCGTCGGGCAGCGGGAGGATGAGCTTGATCCGCTGGTCGAGACCGGCGGTTCCGAAGACGTCGAGGTCGGGGCCGGTGAAGGTCACGCGCACGAAGTGCGGCGCGAGCCGCTCGACCGCGACGACGCTGGTCCGGTAGGGACGATAGGCGGGACGTGTGCGGGTCTCGGTCGAAGTGCTCACCCGGTTAGGCTAGCCTTACCTGCCTCGCTCCCCCAAATCGCGCGTCGTCATCCGCCGTCACGCGCGCGCAGCCTCATGGGCGTGGCCGAGACGGAGCCCGGGGATGAGGGCCGCGAGCGCGAGCACGATGCCGATCGCGAACACGGCGGGGAACCCGGCATCCGTCGCCGCCAGCATCGTGAAGACGAGTCCCATCACGGCGATCGACGACGCCGAGCCGACCGCGTCGGAGATCGACAGCGCCGATGAGTTGAACCCCTGGTTCTGCGCCGTCGAGTACGCGAGCGTCAGCACAGTCAGCCGCGGATACATCAGTCCCATGCCGCCGCCGGCGAGCCCCCACCCGGCGATGAGGATCGCCGGGTGCAGCCCGAGGAGCGCTGTGGCCGCGGCGACGGTGAGCGAGGCGACGAGCAGCGCGGTGCCGATGAGCGTGATCCGCGCGTTCCCGATCAGGTCGCCGAACCGGCCCTGCACGTCGGCGGCGGCCGCCCACGCGAGTGCCGCGGCGGTCAGGCCCAGACCGGCCCACGTCGGCGAGAACCCGTAGTCGTCGATGAGCAGGTACGGCACGTAGATCTCTGCTCCGAACAGCGCCCCCGCGATCAGCCCGCGCATGAGCACCACGCTGGGAAGACCGCGCGCCGCGCGCAGGGTCCCGCGCGGCAGCAGAGGTCGCGAGGCGAGGGCGATGACGGCGACGGATGCCGCGACCGCGACTCCCGCCCAGACCCCCAGCTCTCCGGCGAGACTGAGCCCGAGGGCGCCGATCGCCAGGGCGACGGCGCACGCCAGCCGTGGCCCGACGCGCCCCGTCGCAGGCTGATCGGTGTGCAGAGGCAGCCCATACAGGCGCGCCACGACCATGACGAACGCGACGACCGTGAGCGCGGCGACACCGAGGAACACCCAGCGCCAGTGGAGGAACTCGGTGACCGCGCCGGCCAGGAACGGACCGATGAGCGAGGGCACGACCCACGCCGCCGAGAACGCGGCGAACACGCGCCCGTGCACGGCGCCCGGGTACACCCGCGCCACCACGACGTACAGCGCCACCGTCTGCCCGCCGGTGCCGAGCCCCTGCACGAGACGGCCCGCGACGAGCACGGGCATGCTCGGGGCGAGCCCTGACAGCACCAGCCCGACGACGAAGAGTCCCACCGCGGTGGTGAGCGGGGCCAGCACGCCGCCGCGGTCGCACCAGGCGCCGACCGCCACCATGCCGATGACGCTCGTGGCGAGCGTGCCCGCGAACGCCACGGCGTAGAGCCGATCGCCGTCGAGGTCTGCGCTGACGACGGGCATGACCGTCGTGATCGCCAGCGACTGCATGGCCGCGAGGAAGATCAGCGCGACGGCGCCGACGGTCACCCAGACGTAGCGCGCCTGCCAGATGCTCGTCTGCGGCGGGCCGGTCACGACCGCGCCAGGGCGCCCAGGCGCTGCACCGCCTCGCGCAGCACGTCGGGTGAGCAGCCGAAGTTCAGACGGACGTGGCCCCTGCCCTCCTCGCCGAAGAGCGGGCCGAAGTGCAGCGCGACCTTCGCATCCCGGAGCACCTTCACCGCGGGGTTCTCGCCCCAGCCCAACGCGGAGAGGTCGATCCACGCGAGGAATCCGGCATCCGGGATCCGGTACCGCGCCGCCGGCACATGCTCGGCGAGGAGGTCGGCCAGCAGGAGCCGGTTCTCGTCGAGGGCCGCCAGTTGCGCGTCGAGCCAGCCGTCGCTCTCCGGAGAGAAGGCGGCGACGGCCGCGAGTGCTCCGAAGAGGCCTGTGCGCCATTCGACCTCGTCGGGCAGGGAGCGCACGACCGCCGCGGTCGCGTCGTCGGCGGTGACCATCAGCGCGCACTTCAGGCCCGCGAGGTTGAACGCCTTGCTCGCGCTCACGACGGCGTACCCGACCCGCGCGGCCGTCGGCGACGCGTCGAGGAACGGCGTGAAGGTGGCGCCGCGTCCGGTGAGGGGGGCGTGGATCTCGTCGCTGACGACGACGGCGCCGTGCTTCGACGCGATCTCGGCGAGAGCCCCCAGCGTCGCGCGGGAGTGGACGGTGCCGGTCGGGTTGTGCGGGTTGCAGAGCAGGATCGCGCGCGCCCCGTCCGCGAACGCCGCCTCGATGCCGGCCAGGTCGAGCTCCCACGCGTCGCCGGTGTCACGGAGCGGCACCCGTTCCACGACCGCGCCCGCCTCGGGCACGCAGTCGTAGAACGGCGGGTAGACCGGCGGCGTCACGACGACGCGGCTCCCGGGCTCGACGACCCGCCGCAGGATCTCGACGACGCCCATCATCACATCGCACGTGGTGCGGATGCGCGCCGGGTCGACGGTCCATCCGAAGCGTCGCTCCGCGAAGCCCGCGTAGGCGTCGCGGATGCCGGGGTCGGGGGGCGTGTAGCCGGTGTCGCCGAGCTCCACCGCCCGCGCGAGCGCCGCCGTGACGGCAGGGGCGGGCACGAAGTCCGTCTCGGCGACGAACATCGGCAGCGCGTCCTCCGGATACCGGCGCCACTTCGTGCTCGAGCGCCGGCGCAGCTGATCGACGGGAAGTGCCTGCAGGGGGGTGATGACGCTCACCGTTCGAGCCTAGCGACGGGTGCGCCGCCGCATCGCCGAGGCGTCACCGTGCGAAACGTCACCGCCGTCGTGGCGACCAGCCTCGGTCAGATGGCGAAGCCGAGCGCGCGCATCATGTCGCGGCCGTCGTCGGTGATCCGCTCGGGACCCCACGGCGGCATCCACACCCAGTTGATGCGGAACCGATCGACGACCTCGTCGAGCGCCTGCGCCGTCTGCTCCTCGAGCACGTCGGTCAGCGGGCAGCCGGCCGATGTCAGGGTCATGTGGATGACCAGAGCATCGTTCTCGTCATCCCAGGCGAGATCGTAGATGAGACCGAGATCGACGACGTTGATCCCGAGCTCCGGGTCCATGACGTCCTTCAGGGCCTCGGTGACCTCGTCGTACTTCTCGGGCGTGAGCGTCGCCGTCATGAGACGATCCTACGCTTCGCTGCCGACGGGGGCCTCGGCCGCGGCCGGCTCTTCTTCGCCCGCGGGCAGGAAGCGGTCGTAGCCCTCGTCCTCGAGGCGGTCGGCGAGCTCGGGTCCGCCCTCCTCGACGATACGGCCGCCCACCATGACGTGCACGAAGTCGGGGTGGATGTAGCGGAGGATGCGCGTGTAGTGCGTGATGAGCAGCACGCCGAGGTCGGTCTCGGCCTTGGCGCGGTTGACGCCCTCCGAGACGACCTTCAGCGCGTCGACGTCGAGCCCCGAGTCGGTCTCGTCGAGGACGGCGATCTGCGGCTTCAGCAGCTCGAGCTGGAGGATCTCGTGGCGCTTCTTCTCTCCGCCGGAGAAGCCCTCGTTGACGTTGCGCTGGGCGAACTTCGGGTCCATCCGCAGGTTCTTCATCGACGCCTTGACGTCCTTGGTCCACGTGCGGATCGACGGCGCCTCGCCGTCGACCGCCGTCTTCGCGGTGCGCAGGAAGTTGGTGACGGTGACGCCGGGGATCTCGACCGGGTACTGCATGGCCAGGAACAGGCCCGCGCGTGCGCGCTCGTCGACGGACATCTCCAGGACGTCCTCGCCGTCGAGCGTGATCGTACCGCTCGTCACGGTGTACTTCGGGTGGCCGGCGATCGTGTAGGCGAGCGTGGACTTGCCGGAGCCGTTGGGGCCCATGATCGCGTGGGTCTCACCCGTGCGGATCGTGAGCGTCACGCCGTTGAGGATCGGGGTGGTGCCGGCATCCGTCTCGACCGTCACATGCAGGTCGCGGATCTCGAGGACAGACATTGTTCAGTACCTTCTTCAGTTCACTTCGAGCTTGACGGTCGGGTCGATGAGCACGTCATCGCCGTCGACGGTGACCGCGAAGACCGGGACCGGCTCGTACGCGGGGAGGTTGAGGGGCTTTCCGGTGCGCAGCGAGAACGCCGAGCCGTGGGCCCAGCACTCGAGCGTCTCGCCGTCGACGAAGCCCTCGGACAGCGAGATGTCGCCGTGGGTGCAGACGTCGCCGATGGCGTGCACCTCGCCGTTGGAGTCGAGCACGACGGCGATGGCGACGCCGTCCACCTCGACGCGGCGGGCTTCGTCCTGGACGAGGTCGCTGAGGGCGCACACGCGCTGCGCTGTCATCGCACGACCTCCTTGGCGAGTTCAGCCTCGATCGCGGCGAACAGCTCGGACTCGAGCTCGGCGACGCCGATCTTCTGCACGATCTCCGCGAGGAAGCCGAGCACGACCAGGCGCCGTGCCTCGTCCTCGCCGATGCCGCGGGACTGCAGGTAGAACAGCTGCTCGTCGTCGAAGCGCCCGGTGGCGCTGGCGTGTCCGGCACCGCGGATGTCGCCCGTCTCGATCTCGAGGTTCGGGATCGACTCGGCGCGCGCGCCGTCGGTGAGCACCAGGTTGCGGTTGGCCTCGTACGAGTCCGTGCCGACGGCATCCGGTCCGATGAGCACGTCGCCGATCCAGACGCTGCGCGCGCCCTCCCCCTGCAGCGCGCCCTTGTACAGGACGTCGCCGCTGGTCTCGGCGCCCTTGTGGTGCAGGTACACCTGGCTCTCGAGGTGCTGACCGGCGTCGGAATAGCTGAGGCCGTACAGCTCGCCGCGCGAGCCGGTTCCGGCGAGCTCGACGCTCGGGTTGACGCGCACGACGCCGCCGCCGAAGCTGACGACCACGTGGCGGAGGGTCGCGTCGCGCTCGACGCGGGCCTGGTGGGATGCCGCGTGCACGGCGTCGTCGTCCCACTCCTGCACCGACACCAGGGTGAGATGGGCGCCGTCGCGGACGATGATCTCGACGTTCTGGGCGTGCTGCGCCGCGCCGGTGTGGCGGAACACCACGGTGGCGTGGGAGTTCGGCAGCGCCTCGACCACGACGTGGGCGTGCGCCAGCCCGCCGGTCCCCCGCAGGTTCACGACGACCGGCTCGGAGAGCTCCACGCCGGCGGGGATGCGCAGCAGCGGCGCCTCGGCCTCCTGCTTCCAGGCGATCGCGGCGGGCAGGTCCTCGGGCTGGAAGACCTCTCCGCGCGGCCGGGTGCCGTGGCCGAGCCGCTCCTGGACCAGCTCGGACGGCGCCTGGACGTCGACCTGGATCACGCCGTGGGGCGCGGGCTGGTCGGCGAACAGCGGCGCCAGGCGGCTCGTGGGGGTGTGCTTCCAGTTCACCTCACGCCCGGTCGGTGCCTCGAAGGCGGCCGGGTCGTAGGAACGGGGACGCTCGGAGCGCGTCTGCACCGGCACGAACGCACCGGCGCCATCGGAGTGGCCCTTCGCGCCGGGAATGGTGGGGGCCTCGGTGGTGGGGCTCATCTAGCCGACGGATCCTTCCATGCCCATCTCGATGAGCTTGTTGAGTTCGAGCGCGTACTCCATGGGCAGCTCGCGCGCGATCGGCTCGATGAAGCCGCGCACGATCATGGCCATGGCCTCGTCCTCGGGCAGTCCCCGGCTCATGAGGTAGAACAGCTGCTCCTCGCTGACCTTCGAGACGGTCGCCTCGTGGCCGAGCTGCACGTCGTCGACCCGGATGTCGATCGCGGGGTACGTGTCGGAGCGGGAGATCGTGTCGACCAGCAGCGCATCGCAGCGGACGGTGTTGGCCGAGTGGTGGGCGTTGGCGTCGACGCGCACCTCGCCGCGGTAGCCGGCACGGCCGCCCCCGCGGGCGATCGACTTCGAGACGATCGAGGACTGCGTGTAGGGCGCCATGTGGATCATCTTCGCGCCGGCGTCCTGGTGCTGGCCGGGTCCCGCGAAGGCGACCGACAGGGTCTCGCCCTTGGCGTGCTCGCCCATCAGGAAGATCGACGGGTACTTCATCGTCACCTTGGAGCCGATGTTGCCGTCGATCCACTCCATCGTCGCGCCCTCGTGGGCCACGGCCCGCTTGGTGACGAGGTTGTAGACGTTGTTCGACCAGTTCTGGATCGTCGTGTAGCGCACACGGGCGTTCTTCTTCACGATGATCTCGACCACGGCCGAGTGCAGCGAGTCGCTCTTGTAGATCGGGGCGGTGCAGCCCTCGATGTAGTGCACGTACGAGCCCTCGTCGGCGATGATGAGCGTCCGCTCGAACTGGCCCATGTTCTCGGTGTTGATGCGGAAGTAGGCCTGCAGCGGGATCTCGACGTGGACGCCCGGCGGGACGTACACGAACGACCCGCCCGACCACACCGCGGTGTTCAGGGCGGCGAACTTGTTGTCCCCGGCGGGGATCACGGTGCCGAAGTACTCCTCGAAGAACTCCGGGTGCTCGCGCAGCGCCGTGTCGGTGTCCATGAAGATGACGCCCTGCGCCTCGAGGTCTTCGCGGATCTGGTGGTACACCACCTCGGACTCGTACTGCGCGGCGACGCCGGCGACGAGGCGCTGACGCTCCGCCTCCGGGATGCCCAGCTTCTCGTAGGTGTTGCGGATGTCCTCGGGGAGGTCCTCCCACGACTGCGCCTGCTTCTCGGTGGAGCGCACGAAGTACTTGATGTTGTCGAAGTCGATCTCGCTGAGATCAGCCCCCCACGTGGGCATCGGCTTGCGGCCGAAGAGCTGATAGCCCTTCAGACGGGTCTTCAGCATCCACTCCGGTTCGTTCTTGAGAGCGGAGATGCCGCGCACCACGCCCTCGTCGATGCCGCGCTTCGCCACGGCGCCCGCGGCGTCGGCATCGTGCCATCCGAACTCGTAGACACCCAGGCCTTCCAGCTCCGGGCGATCGATCAGCACATCAGTCATCGTCACGTTCTCCTCCGGGCCCTGGCGGTGTCATCCGTCCCGGCATCCGTGATCTCCGGTGGAGATACCGGAGGGGGGATGCCGCTTCTCGGGCCCTCTCAAGTGGCGCCGACCATCGCGCCTAGACTGTCGGTGGTGCGCGGCGCCGAGGGCGCGCGCGACCGACCCCTCGATTCTACAGGTTCCACCCCGCCGCGGACGCGCGACGTCCGTCACACGGGGAGCGCGGAGCCTCTCCCTGGAGGCAAGACCGGCATGTCCGCGCAGCAGACCACCCAGACCGACCCCGGCCTGTGGCAGCGCTTCTGGCGCTGGCTGCCCGATCGGGTCGACCGGCGGATCCGCGTGTTCGCGTGGCTCTCGTTCCTCGCCGAGGTGATCATCATCGGCACCGGCGGCGCCGTGCGCCTCACCGGGTCGGGCCTCGGCTGCCCCACCTGGCCGCTGTGCACGGCCGACTCGCTCGTCCCCACGCCGGGGATCGACGAGGGCATCCACTCGATCATCGAGTTCGGCAATCGGCTGATGACGGGCGTCGTCGGGCTGATCGCCCTGGCGGTTCTGATCCTCCTGCTCAAGCTGCGCACGCGGCGGCGCGACCTGTACGTGCTCGCCGTGGTCGTGGTGGGCGGTGTCGCCGCGCAGGCCATCGTCGGCGGCATCACGGTGCTCACCGGGCTCAACCCGTTCATCGTCGGCTTCCACTACGTCGCGTCGCTCGCCCTGGTGTGCGTGACGGCGGCCTTCCTGGTGCGGATGTCGCAGCCCGCCGGACCGCGCGTACTGCTCGTGCCGCGCTGGCACGAGGTGCTCGCCCACGCGACCTCCCTCGCGATGGCGCTGACCATCGCCTTCGGCGTGCTGACGACCGGCGCCGGGCCGCACTCCGGCGACGCCGACGCCGGCCGCAACGGCTTCGACGCCTCGATCCTCGAGCACGTCCACGCGTGGCCGGGCTATGCGCTGTTCGCCCTCACCGTCGCTCTGCTGGTCGCGGGCCGGCGCTCGCGGACCGCGGCGCCCCGGCTGCTGCGCTGGACGGTCGTCCTGCTCGCGGTCGAGTTCGTCCAGATCGGCGTCGGCCTGTACCAGGCCAGGAACGGCCTTCCCGAACTCGCCGTCGGCGCGCACATGGTGCTGGCGGCCCTCGCCGCGGCCACGATGACCGTCGTGGTGCTGCACCTGAAGGCGCCGGAGCGGGCCGCCGCGGCCGACGCCGCCCACAGCTGATTCATAGCGCGAGGATTGGCGCCGCACGGGCGCGTTTGGGAGGGTGGGATGCCGCGGCCACCCGGGTCGCACATCCCGAGGAGTGATCGACCCTATGCCCACCCGTCCCCGTCTCATCCGCAGCATCCCGTTCTGGGGCCTTCTCGTCGTCTCGCTGGCGACGATCGCCGCCGGCTGGTTCCTCACGACCGGCGAGCTCGCCTCGATGACGACGACGCTGACCGACGGCACCGCGACCGGTGTCGACGTCTACGTCGGCCAGTCGATCGCCCAGCTCGGCGGGACCCTCATCGGCGCGGGAGTCATCGGCGTGCTGCTCACGCTGGCCGTCGCCGCCCTCTCGACGCTGCGTCCCCACCCGCCCGTCGAGGTCGTGGAGCTCACCGACCGGACCGAGTCCGAGATCGCTGACGAGTCGCCCGCCGAGGCGGAGCCGGCCGCCGAGGAGTCCGCGCTCTCGCGCTGATCGCACGTTCACGAAGAGGCCGCCCGGTAAGCCGGGCGGCCTCTTCGCGTTCCTGTCAGAACGGGAGCAGCGGGTCGACCGCGATGGCGACGAAGAGCAGCGTGAGGTACGTGATCGACGCGTGGAAGACGCGCATCGGTCGCGGCTCGGTCCCGCGCACCGCGCGGTTGTACAGAACGTGCGACTCGTAGATGAACCAGCCGCCGAACACCAGCGCCGAGACCGTGTACACCACGCCCATCCCGGCGACGGGGATGAGCAGGAGCGAGCACACCACGGTCGCCCACGCGTACAGGATCACCTGGAGCCCGACCTGCGAGCCGGCGCGCGTGGCCCCCAGCATCGGAACGTCGACCTCTTCGTACTGGTCCTTGTACTTCATCGACAGCGGCCAGTAGTGCGGCGGCGTCCACAGGAACACCAGCGCGAAGAGGATGATCGGCGGCCAGGCCAGCGAGCCGGTCACTGCGGTCCAGCCGATCACCACCGGGAAGCAGCCTGCGATGCCGCCCCACACGATGTTCTGCTCGGTGCGGCGCTTGAGGATCATCGTGTAGATCACGACGTAGAAGAAGATCGCCGCGGCGGACAGGGTCGCGGCGAGCCAGTTGGTGGTCACCCACAGCCACACCGTCGAGAACACCGCGAGCGTCCACGCGAAGATCAGCGCGCCGCGGGGCGACACCTCGCCCGTCACGAGCGGCCGGTTCACCGTGCGCTGCATGTGCGCGTCGATGTCGCGGTCGAGATACATGTTGAACGCGGCGGCCGAGCCCGCGCTCGCGGTTCCGCCGATGACGGTGGCGATGACCAGCCAGATGTCGGGGAGCCCGCCCTCGGCGAGGATCATGACCGGGACGGTGGTCACCAGCAGAAGCTCGAGGACGCGCGGCTTCATCAGGGCGATGTAGGCCCGGACGGTGCGGCCGAAGCTCTGACGCGGCCGGTGCGAACCGTCGACGAGCGCCCCGGCGCCGGCCGTCTTCGTGATGTCCATGGCCCCCGCAATCGCCGCCTGCAGAATCCTCCCAAGTCTATGTCATCGGCGTGTCGCGCCCTGCCCGCCCGCCCCCTTCCCGGTCGCGGCCCGCGGATCACATGACGCCTGCCGCGAGCGTGAGCAGAACGTGACGTCCAGGACACCGCCATGTCACAGGCGGCGACAGGGCCTTCGCAAGACTGCGTCACATAGACCTCTCGCATGGCCTCGGTGGTATACCGCTTCGCTATGCTGAGACCACGCGCGCCCGTCGCCGATTCCCCCTTCTCCGTCCGGACAAGGGCCGCGAGCCGGCCGGCTTCTGGGCGCAACCTCCTCGAGAAAGGCGGCCGGGTGTCGGAACTGCGGTGGGATGAGATCGATCGGCGCGCGGTGGACACCGCACGCGTGCTGGCAGCGGACGCGGTCGAGAAGGTGGGCAACGGCCACCCCGGCACCGCGATGAGCCTGGCGCCGGCGGCGTACCTGCTCTACCAGCGCGTGCTCCGCCACGACCCCGCCGACACCGACTGGCTGGGCCGTGACCGGTTCATCCTCTCGGCCGGGCACTCGTCGCTGACGCAGTACGTGCAGCTCTATCTGGGCGGTTTCGGGCTGGAGCTCGACGACCTGAAGGCGCTGCGCACGTGGGGCTCGAAGACCCCGGGCCACCCCGAGTACGGCCACACCAAGGGCGTCGAGATCACCACCGGCCCGCTCGGCCAGGGGCTCGCGTCGGCGGTGGGCTTCGCGTACGCGGCCCGCTACGAGCGCGGCCTGTTCGACCCGGAGGCGCCCGCGGGCGAGTCTCCGTTCGACCACTTCGTCTACGTGGTGGCCGGTGACGGCGACCTGCAGGAGGGCGTCACCAGCGAGGCGTCCTCGCTGGCGGGCCACCAGCAGCTGGGCAACCTCATCGCGATCTACGACTCCAACCAGATCTCGATCGAGGACGACACCGATGTCGCCTTCACCGAGGACGTCGCAGCGCGCTACGAGGCATACGGCTGGCACGTCCAGACCGTCGACTGGAAGAAGACCGGCGAGTACGTCGAGGACGTAGCCGAGCTGCACGCCGCGATCGAGGCCGCGCAGGGCGAGACCGACAAGCCGTCGCTCATCGTCCTGCGGACCATCATCGGCTGGCCGTCGCCCGGCAAGCAGAACACCGGCAAGATCCACGGCTCCGCCCTCGGCGCGGACGAGCTGGCCGCGACCAAGAAGGTCCTCGGCTTCGACCCCGAGCAGTCGTTCGTCGTCGCCGACGACGTGCTGGCCCGCACCCGTGCGCTGAAGGACCGCGCCGCCGAGGCGCGCGCCGCCTGGCAGGAGTCCTTCGACGCGTGGGCGAAGGCCAACCCCGAGCGCAAGGCGCTGCTGGACCGCCTGGAGGCGGGCGAGCTGCCCGCGGACGTGGCATCCGCCCTCCCCTCGTTCGAGGCGGGCAAGGACGTCTCGACCCGTGCCGCGTCGGGTGTCGTGATCAACGCACTCGCGGCGGAGCTCCCGGAGCTGTGGGGCGGCTCGGCCGACCTCGCCGAGTCCAACCTGACGACGATCAAGGACGCCAAGTCCTTCATCCCGTCCGAATGGTCGACGCACGAGTGGTCGGGCGACCGGTACGGCCGCGTGCTGCACTTCGGCATCCGCGAGCACGCGATGGGCGCGATCGTCAACGGCATCAAGCTGCACGGCCCGACGCGTCCGTTCGGCGGCACCTTCCTCATCTTCAGCGACTACATGCGCCCCTCGGTGCGTCTGGCCGCGCTGATGGACATCCCGTCGATCTTCGTGTGGACGCACGACTCCGTCGCGCTCGGCGAGGACGGGCCCACGCACCAGCCGGTCGAGCAGCTCGCGACGCTGCGCGCGATCCCGAACTTCACCGTGGTGCGCCCGGCCGACGCGAACGAGACGTCTGCGGCGTGGCTCGAGATCCTGCGCCGCCAGGGCGGGCCGTCGGGCATCGCACTGACCCGCCAGAACATCCCCGTGTTCCCGCGCGGCGAGGGCGAGGCATCCGGTGACGAATTCGCCTCGACCGCGGGCGTCGCCAAGGGCGCGTACATCCTCGCCGAGGCGCCGAACGGCACCCCCGACGTGATCCTCATCGCGACGGGCTCCGAGGTCCAGCTCGCCGTCGCCGCACGCGAGACCCTCGCCGCGGAGGGCGTGAACGCCCGCGTGGTGTCGGCCCCCTCGCTGGAGTGGTTCGACGAGCAGGACGAGGCGTACCGCGAGAAGGTCCTCCCCGCCGCGGTCAAGGCGCGCGTGTCGGTCGAGGCCGGCTCCGCGCTCACCTGGCGCGGCATCGTGGGCGACGCCGGCCGCTCGGTCGCGATCGACCACTTCGGCGCGTCGGCCGACTACAAGACCCTGTTCCAGAAGTTCGGCATCACCGCCGACGCCGTCGTCGAGGCTGCCCGCGAGACCATCGCGGCCGCCGCGGCAGAGTAAGCACGAGGAGAAGGCAGCATGAGCACCCCCACCGAGAAGCTGGTCGCCGAGGGCGTGAGCATCTGGCTCGACGACCTGTCGCGCGAGCGGATCACGTCGGGCAACCTGACCGAGCTCATCTCGATGCGCAACGTCTCCGGCGTCACGACGAACCCGACGATCTTCCAGGGCGCGATCGGCGGCGGCGGGCACGCCTACGCCGACCAGATCGGCGAGCTGGCTCGCGCCGGCGCCTCGGTCGACGACGCGATCTTCGCGGCGACGACCGACGACGTCCGCGACGCCGCCGACATCTTCCGTCCGGTCTACGACGCGACCGACGGGGTGGACGGCCGGGTCTCGATCGAGGTCTCCCCCGACCTCGCCCACGACACCGACGCCACCGTCGCCCAGGCCAAGGAGCTGTGGGCGAAGGTCGACCGCCCGAACGTGCACATCAAGATCCCCGCGACGAAGGCGGGCCTGCCCGCCATCACCGCGGTGCTCGCCGAGGGCATCTCGGTCAACGTGACGCTGATCTTCAGCCTCGAGCGGTACGCCGAGGTCATCGAGGCCTTCCTCGCGGGCCTCGAGCAGGCGCAGGCGAACGGCAAGGACATCTCGAAGATCCACTCCGTCGCGTCGTTCTTCGTCTCGCGCGTGGACACCGAGGTCGACAAGCGCCTCACGGCGATCGGCACCGACGAGGCCGCGGAGCTGAAGTCGCTCGCCGGCGTCGCCAACGCGCGACTGGCGTACGAGCTGTTCGAGAAGGAGTTCGCCACCGACCGCGCGAAGGCGCTGACGGATGCCGGCGCCCACGTCCAGCGCCCGCTCTGGGCCTCGACCGGCGTCAAGGACCCGTCGCTGCCCGACACGCTGTACGTCACCGAGCTCGTCGCCCCGGGAACCGTCAACACGATGCCCGAGAAGACGCTCGAGGCCACGTTCGACCACGGTCAGATCGCCGGCGACGCCGTCACCGGCACCTACGAGGCCGCCCACAAGGTGTTCGCGGACCTCGCGGCGGCCGGCGTCGACTTCGCCGACGTCACTCAGGTGCTCGAGGACGAGGGCGTCGACAAGTTCATCGCCTCCTGGCACGACCTCCAGGGCACCGTGAAGACCGCCCTCGAGGACGCCCTCCAGGGCACCCGATGAGCTTCGACATCCACCTGTCGGGACGCGTCAAGTCGGTCGTCGAGGAGACGCTCCCCGGCCTGGTCTCAAGCCTCGTCGCGTCGGGCATCACGGCCGCCGACGCGTCCCTGTGGGGGCCGGCCGCCGAGGACGAGGCGTCCCGGCGTCTGGGCTGGGTGGAGGCGGTCAGCGTCTCCCGCCCCCTGGTGCCGGAGATCCTCGCGCTGCGCGAGCGCCTCCGCTCGCGCGGGGTCACGCGTGTCGTGCTCGCGGGCATGGGCGGCTCGTCGCTGGCTCCCGAGGTGATCGCGCAGACCGCGGGCGTGCCGCTGGTGATCCTGGACTCGACGGCGCCGGGCCAGGTGCTCGCCGCCATCGATGGCGACGCCGAGAGCGGCGACCTCACGCGGACGGCGCTCGTGGTGTCGTCCAAGTCGGGATCGACCATCGAGACGGACTCGGCCAAGCGGGCCTTCGAGGCGGCGTTCCGCGACCTGGGCATCGACCCGGCCGAGCGGATCGTCGTGGTCACCGACCCGGGCTCCCCGCTGGACGAGTCCGCGCGCGCCGACGGCTACACGGTGTTCAACGCCGACCCGACGGTCGGCGGGCGCTACTCCGCACTCACCGCGTTCGGCCTGGTGCCGGCCGGTCTCGCCGGCGCCGACATCGCCGAGCTGCTCGACGAGGCCGAGGCGTCGCTCCTCGAGGTGGCGATCGACAGCCCCGACAACCCGGCGCTGGTCCTGGCCGCCGCGATCGCCGGCGACGAGCCGCGCCGCGACAAGCTCGGTCTCGTCACCGACGGCACCCACATCGAGGGGCTGCCGGATTGGATCGAGCAGCTCGTCGCCGAGTCCACCGGCAAGGACGGGACCGGTGTGCTGCCGGTCGTCATGCTGCCGGTCTCCCCCGAGGTCGAGACCCGGCCGGACGATGTGCAGATCGTGCGCTTCGTCGACGAGGCCAAGCAGTTCCACCTCTTCGAGCACCACGAGGGCGAGGTCCTCGTGAGCGGCTCGCTCGGCGCGCAGTTCGTCGTGTGGGAGTACGCCACGGCGATCGTCGGCCGGATGCTGGGGATCAACCCCTTCGACCAGCCCGACGTCGAGTCCGCCAAGGTCGCCGCGCGAGGTCTGCTCGACGCACGGCCCGAGCCCACCGCCCCCGCGTTCTCGGCGGAGGGCGTCGAGGTCCGCGTGTCCGACCCCGCTCTGGCGGCATCCGGGACCGTCGCCGGCGTCCTGGACGCGCTCTGGGCGCGGATCCCGGCGGGCGGCTACGTCGCCATCCACGCCTACGTCAACCGCCTCGAGCTGCCGCAGCTCTCGGGACTGCGCGAGCTCGTCGCCGCGGACTCCGGCCGGCCCACCACCTTCGGATGGGGACCCCGGTTCCTGCATTCGACCGGCCAGTACCACAAGGGCGGACCGGCGAACGGCGTCTTCCTCCAGATCCTCGAGCAGACCGACGTCGATCTCGAGATCCCCGGCCGGCCGTTCACCTTCGGCCAGCTCATCCAGGCGCAGGCCGCCGGCGATGCGAGCGTGCTCGCCGAAGGCCATGACCGCCCGGTCGTCACCCTCACCCTGACCGATCCCCAGATCGAAGTGCTCTCGCTCTTCGAAGCGGCCCAGTAGGAGCTCACCGCCCCATGACCGTCGAGATTGCGCGCGGGCACAACCCGCTGCGCGACCCCGAAGACCGTCGCCTCAACCGCATCGCCGGCCCGAGCGCGCTCGTCATCTTCGGCGTCACGGGAGACCTCTCCCGCAAGAAGCTCATGCCCGCCGTCTACGACCTCGCCAACCGCGGTCTGCTGCCCCCCGGGTTCGCCCTGGTGGGCTTCGCCCGCCGCGACTGGGAGGACCAGGACTTCGCCAAGGTCGTCTACGACGCGGTGCGCCAGCACGCGCGCACCGAGTTCCGCGAGGAGACCTGGCAGCAGCTGCTGCAGGGCATCCGGTTCGTGTCCGGGGAGTTCGACGACCCCGACGCGTTCCGGCGCCTGCGCGAGACCGTCGACAAGCTCGACACCGAGCGCGGCACGATGGGCAACCACGCGTTCTACCTGTCGATCCCGCCCAAGGCGTTCCCGCTCGTCGCCGAGCAGCTGAAGGCATCCGGCCTCGTCGACGACACCGCCGACCGGCCGGACCGCTGGCGCCGCGTGGTCATCGAGAAGCCGTTCGGCCATGACCAGGAGTCCGCGCGCGCACTCAACGACGTGCTGCGCTCGGCGTTCCCGACGGACTCGATCTTCCGCATCGACCACTACCTCGGCAAGGAGACGGTCCAGAACATCCTGGCGCTGCGCTTCGCCAACGAGCTGTACGAGCCGATCTGGAACCGCAACTACGTCGACCACGTGCAGATCACCATGGCCGAGGACATCGGGGTGGGCGGACGCGCGGGCTACTACGACGGCGTCGGCGCGGCACGCGACGTCATCCAGAACCACCTGCTGCAGCTCATGGCGCTGACGGCGATGGAGGAGCCCATCTCGTTCGAGGCCAAGGACCTCCGCGCCGAGAAGGAGAAGGTCCTCGCGGCCGTCACGCTCCCCGCGGACCTCGCGCGCTCGACCGCGCGCGGGCAGTACGCGGGCGGCTGGCAGGGCGGCGAGAAGGTGCTGGGCTTCCTCGAGGAGGACGGCATGAACCCGCACTCCACCACCGAGACGTACGCCGCGGTGACCCTCGAGGTGAACACCCGCCGCTGGGCGGGCGTGCCGTTCTACCTCCGCACCGGCAAGCGCCTCGGGCGGCGGGTGACCGAGATCGCCGTGGTGTTCAAGCGCGCGCCCGAGCTCCTGTTCCCGCGCAGCCAGACCTCGGGACAGGGGCAGAACGCCCTGGTCATCCGCGTGCAGCCCGACGAGGGCGTCACGATCCGCTTCGGCTCGAAGGTGCCGGGTGCCGGCGCCCAGGTGCGCGACGTCACGATGGACTTCGGCTACGGCCACGCCTTCACCGAGGCGAGCCCCGAGGCTTATGAGCGACTCATCCTCGACGTGCTGCTCGGCGACCCGCCGCTGTTCCCGCGGCACGAAGAGGTCGAACTGTCGTGGAAGATCCTCGACCCCATCGAGCGCTTCTGGGACGCTCAGGGCGGTCCGCTCGAACAGTACTCGCCCGGGTCGTGGGGCCCGGCATCCGCGGACGAGATGCTCGCCCGCGACGGACGGAGCTGGAGGCGCCCGTGATCGTCGATCTTCCCGACACCACCGTCAGCAAGATCTCCCGCGCACTGGTCAACGTGCGCGAGGAGGGCGGCGCGGTCGCGCTCGGCCGTGTGCTGACCCTCATCATCCTGACCCGCGAGGGCGCCGTCGAAGAGGTCATCGAGGCCGCCAACGACGCGTCCCGCGAGCACCCCATGCGCGTGATCGTGCTGATGATCGCCGACGGCTACGACGAGGATCCGCGCCTGGACGCGCAGATCCGCGTGGGCGGCGACGCGGGGGCGAGCGAGGTCGTCACGCTCCGCGCGTTCGGCGACGCCGGGCGCTCGAACCTCGAGAGCCTCGTCACCGGACTGCTGCTGCCGGACGCGCCGGTGGTGGTCTGGTGGCCGAACCGCACGCCCGCCCACATCTCGAAGACCTCGATCGGCCGCATCGCACAGCGACGGATCACGGATGCCGCCGCGCAGGCCGACCCGTCGGCGTGGGTCGCGGACCTCGGCGAGCAGTACGCGCCCGGTGACACCGACCTCGCGTGGACGCGTCTGACGCGGTGGCGCGAGCAGCTCGCCGCGATCCTCGACCAGCCGCCGTACGAGCCCGTGCTCAGCGTGCGGGTGCGCGGCGCATCGGACTCGCCGTCCACCGCGCTGCTCGCGGCCTGGCTGCGGCTCACCCTCGACGTGCCGGTCGACTGGGCGTACCTCGATCCCGAGGAGTGGCCGCACGGCATCAAGTCGGTGGCACTCGTCCGCCCCAGCGGCGAGGTGCTGCTGGAGCGTCCGACGCCCGGTGTCGCGATCCTGACGCAGCCGGGGCAGCCGAGCCACGAGCTGGCTTTCCCGCGCCGCACGCTGCGCGAGTGCCTCGCCGAGGAGCTCCGTCGCCTGGACCCGGACCTCCTGTATGGTCGAGTCATCACGGAGGGCTGGGACCTGCTCGACTCTCCGGCGACGAAGGAGACGCTGGCCAGATGAGCGACGTGCGGGTGACGGACGGGATTGCGAATGCCTGAAGGCTGGGCCGAGAAGCGCGTCATCATCAGTCCTGATCCCGCGGCACTCGCCGAGTCGGTCGCTCCGCGCTTCCTGAGCCGCGTGGCCAAGCGGGTCGACGAGGGCAAGCTCGCCCACGTCTCCCTCACCGGCGGATCGATGGGGGCCGCGGTGCTCGCCGTCGCAGCCCGCAGCCCGCGCGTGGCCGACATCGACTGGTCGCGCGTGCACTTCTGGTGGAGCGACGAGCGGTTCGTGCCGCGCGGGCACGCCGACCGCAACGACGCACCGGCGCGCGCGGCGTTCCTCGACGCCCTCGACATCCCGGCCGGCAACATCCACTCGCCCTTGGGCAGCGACGACGGCGCCGATCTCGACGCCGCTGTCGCCGCGTACGCCGAGGAGCTCGCCGCGTTCCCCGGCAGCGAGGGTGCCTGGCCGTCGTTCGACGTCTGCTTCCTCGGCGTCGGCCCGGACGGGCACATCGCCTCGCTGTTCCCCGATCGAGCCGAGATCCAGATCACCGATCGCGCGGTGGTCCCCGTGCGCGACTCCCCCAAGCCGCCGCCGGAGCGCATCTCGATGACCCGCCCGGTCATCAACAGCTCCAAGCGCGTGTGGCTCGTCCTCGCCGGCGCCGACAAGGCCGCCGCACTGGGCCTCGCGCTCGCCGGGGCGAGCTACGCCAGCGTGCCCGCCGCCGGCGCGAAGGGCCGCAAGCGCACGACCTTCTTCGTCGACGAGGCCGCTGCCTCGCAGGTTCCGCCCGAGCTCATCGACCGGGAGTACTGACGCGGCTCGGATCACATGCGAGCGCATAGGCGAGAAGAGCGGATGCCGTCGGCATCCGCTCTTCTTGTCTGTTCAGGAGGTCACTCCTGGCCGCGACGCTCGCGCAGCTGCTTGAGGGCGTCCTCGAGGAGGCTCTCGGCCTCCTCCTCGGTACGACGCTCCTTCACATAGGCCAGGTGCGTCTTGTACGGCTCGGTCTTGGCGACCGCGGGCGGGTTGTCCTTGTCTCGACCGGCGGGAAGACCCGAGTGCGGCGAGTCGATGATCTCGGGGATCTCCTCCTCGGGGATGCCCGCGGCGAAGTGGCGCACCGTCTCGTTGCCCAGGGCGTCCCAGTACGAGATCGCGATGCGCTCCGCGTGGAAGCCGTGGTCCTGTTCGCCCATCGGGCCCGCGCCGACGCGGGTGCCGCGGATCGCGTTGCCTCCGGTCGCCATCAGAGGGCCTGGAACTTCGTGATCAGGCCGAGCGCGACGATCGAGGCGAACCACGCCAGGGCGAGGACCACCGTGAACCGGTTGAGGTTGCGCTCAGCGAGCCCGGACGAGCCGAGGGCCGAGGTCATGCCGCCGCCGAACATGTCGGACAGGCCGCCACCGCGTCCCTTGTGGAGCAGGATGAGGAGGGTCAGCAGGAGACTCGTGATGCCGAGAAGCACCTGCAGGACGAACTCGAGGATCTGCACAGTCGTTGAAGCCTTTCGCTGCGATCGGTCGCCGATCGCACAAGGGTCAAGTATACGTGTCGGCCGACGGACCGCGAGGAGCCCCGCGGTCCGCCGGCCACGGCGTCAGACGCCGACGTGCTTCTGGTACCGGATGATGGCGGCGAACTCGTCGACGACGAGGCTCGCACCGCCGACGAGGGCGCCGTCGACATCGGGCTCGCGCATGAAGCTTGCGATGTTGGCCGCCTTGACGGACCCGCCGTAGAGCACACGGGTGCGGGCCGCGGCATCCGCCCCGAGCTTGTCCGCGATGACGTCGCGCAGCTTGGCGCAGACGTCCTGCGCCTGCTCCGGCGTCGCGGCCTGACCCGAGCCGATGGCCCACACCGGCTCGTAGGCGACGACGATGTCGGCGTCGGGCTTCAGGCCCTCCAGCGCGATGGACAGCTGGCTGACCGGAACGGCGCTCGCACCGAACTTCTCGAGATCCTCGCTGGTCTCGCCGACGCAGATCACCGGGACGAGCCCGTGCTTGATCGCCGCCTTCACCTTCGAGGCCACGACCTCGTCGGTCTCGGCGTGGTACTGGCGCCGCTCGGAGTGGCCGATGATGACGTAGCGCGCGTCGAGCTTCGCCAGGAACGCGCCCGAGACCTCGCCGGTGTAGGCGCCGGAGTCGTGCGTCGACACGTCCTGCGCGCCGAGCGCGAACGGGATCTTGTCGGCGTCGAGGAGCGTCTGCACGGTGCGCAGGTCGGTGAAGGGCGGGAAGACCGCGACCTCGACCGACGCGTCGTCGTGCTTGGCGTCCTTGAGCGTCCAGTGCAGCTTCTGCACGAACGCGACCGCCTGCAGGTGGTCGAGGTTCATCTTCCAGTTGCCCGCGATGAGCGGGGTTCGCGTGCTCACTGCCATCCGAGGACCTCCAGTCCGGGGAGCTTCTTGCCCTCGAGGAACTCGAGGCTGGCGCCGCCGCCGGTCGAGATGTGACCGAACGCGTCGTCGGCGAATCCGAGCTGGCGGACCGCCGCGGCGGAATCGCCGCCGCCGACGACGGACAGGCCGTCGACCGCGGTGAGCGCCTGAGCGACAGCCTTCGTGCCCGCGGCGAAGGGGGCGAGTTCGAACACGCCCATCGGACCGTTCCAGAACACCGTCTTCGAGTCGCGGACCAGCGCGGCGAAGCGCTCGCCCGTCTCGGGTCCGATGTCCAGTCCCAGGCCGGATGCCGCGAACGGCGTCTCCTCGATCGCGTCGGCCCTGGTCACCACGTGCTCCGCGTCGGCGCCGAACTTCGAGGCGACGACGACATCGGTGGGCAGCACGAGCTCGACTCCGGACTCCTCGGCACGCGTCATGTACTCGCGCACGGTGTCGAGCTGGTCGGCCTCGAGGAGGCTCGACCCGACCTTGTGCCCCTGCGCGGCGAGGAAGGTGAACAGCATCCCCCCGCCGATGAGCAGCCGGTCCACCCGCGGCAGCAGGTGGTCGATGACGCCGAGCTTGTCGCTGACCTTCGAGCCGCCGAGCACGACCGTGTAGGGGCGCTCGGGGTTCTCGGTGAGGCGGTCGAGGACGTCGACCTCCTTCTCGATGAGGAAGCCGGCGGCCGAAGGGAGGATCTCGGCGAGATCGTAGACGGACGCCTGCTTGCGGTGCACGACGCCGAAGCCGTCGGACACGAGGACGTCGCCCAGGGCGGCCAGCTCCTCCGCGAAGGCACGGCGTGTGGCGTCGTCCTTCGCGGTCTCGCCGGCGTTGAACCGCAGGTTCTCGATGATCGCCACGTCGCCGTCCTCGAGCGCGGCGACGGCCTCATGAGCCGACTCCCCCACGGTGTCCCGCGCGAAGGCGACGGGCTTGCCGAGGAGCTCCGACAGGCGCTGCGCCACCGGCGCGAGGCTGTACTTCGGGTCGGGCGCGCCGTCGGGGCGGCCGAGGTGCGAGCAGACGATGACGCGGGCGCCCTGGTTGATGAGGGCGTTCAGCGTGGGGAGCGTGGCCCGCACACGGCCATCGTCCGTGATGACCGCGTCCTTGAGGGGGACGTTGAGGTCAGCACGGACGATGACGCGCTTGCCGGCCAGCGAACCCAGCGAGTCGAGGGTGCGCAGAGCCATGGTGATCGCTTAGAGGCGCTCGGCCACGTACTCGGTGAGGTCGACGAGACGGTTGGAGTAGCCCCACTCGTTGTCGTACCAGGCCGAGACCTTGACCAGGTTGCCGCTGACGTTGGTCAGCTCCGAGTCGAAGATCGACGAGTGCGGGTTGCCCTGGATGTCGCTGGAGACGATCGGGTCCTCGGTGTACTGGAGGTAGCCCGCGAGGCGACCGTCGGCCGCGGCGGCCTGGTAGGCCGCGTTGACCTGGTCGACCGTGAGGCCCTCGGCCGGGGTGACGATCGTGAGGTCGACGATCGAGCCGGTGGGCACCGGCACGCGATAGGACGAGCCGCTGAGCTTGCCGTTCAGCTCGGGGAGCACGTGGCCGATGGCCTTGGCGGCACCCGTCGAGGCGGGCACGATGTTGATCGCGGCGCCGCGCGCACGGCGGAGGTCGCTGTGCGGGCCGTCCTGCAGGTTCTGGTCGGCGGTGTAGGCGTGCGCCGTCATCATGAAGCCGCGCTCGATGCCGAAGGCGTCGTTGAAGACCTTCGCGAGGGGCGCGAGGCAGTTCGTCGTGCACGACGCGTTGGAGATGATGACGTGGTTCGCGGGGTCGTAGTCGCCCTCGTTGACGCCCATCACGACGGTCACGTCGTCACCGGTCGCGGGTGCCGAGATGAGGACCTTCTTCGCGCCGCCCGCGACATGCTTCTTGGCGTCGTCGGCCTTGGTGAAGCGGCCGGTGGACTCGATGACGATGTCGACGCCCAGCTCGCCCCAGGGCAGGTTGGCGGGGTCGCGCTCTTCGAAGACCTTGATCTTCTTGTCGCCGACGGTGATCGAGTCCGCGTCGTACGAGACGTCGGCGTCGAGCACGCCGCCCACCGAGTCGTACTTGAGCAGGTGGGCCAGGGTCTTGTTGTCGGTGAGGTCGTTCACCGCCACGATGTCGAGGTCCGCGCCCTGCGCGAGGGCCGCGCGGAGGTAATTGCGTCCGATTCGGCCGAAGCCGTTGATGCCGATCTTGACAGCCACGGAGTTTCTCCTGAGTGTGTCGTGCGCGAGTGCGCGGTTGTTGCGATTCGAACGAGGACAACGGCGTCCCGGCGGGCATCATCCCGCCGGGACGGCCGCGCCTACTAGGACAGTACCAGCAGGCCAGCGGTCTTCTGACGGGCGGCGGTGAGGCGCTGCGCGACGTTCTGCCAGTTCGCGATGTTCCAGACCGCCTTGACGTAGTCGGCCTTGACGTTGAGGTAGTCGAGGTAGAACGCGTGCTCCCACATGTCGAGCTGGAAGATCGGCACTGTGCCCTGCGCGGTGTTGCTCTGCTGGTCGAAGAGCTGCTGGATGATCAGCTGCTCGCCGATCGGGTCCCAGCTGAGCACGGCCCAGCCCGAGCCCTGGATGCCGGTCGCGGCGGTGGTGAAGTGCGCCTGGAACTTGTCGAAGCCGCCGAAGAACTCGTCGATGGCGGCGCGCAGCTCGCCCTCGGGCTCGCCGCCGCCCTCGGGAGAGAGGTTGGTCCAGAAGATGGAGTGGTTCACGTGACCGCCGAGGTTGAACGCGAGGTCCTTCTCGAGCTTGTTCACGTTCGCCAGGCTGCCGGTCTCGCGGGCCTCCGCGAGCTGCTCGAGCGCGGTGTTGGCACCGGTGACGTACGCCTGGTGGTGCTTGCTGTGGTGCAGCTCCATGATCTTGCCGCTGATGTGCGGCTCGAGCGCCGCGTAGTCGTAGGGGAGGTCGGGCAAGGTGTACTTCGCCATGTTCTCTTCTTCCTGTCGGCGCGCGCCGATTCCCCGGCGCAGCGAGGGTGACGGACTCATCCTACTGAGCGGCAACGCGCGCGCGCCGGGGTTGCTTCCCTCCATGACGTGTGGAAGACGGATGCCTCGCCGGCGGCGGATCAGTCCTCCATGCCGGCGGGGACGGCGGACTCCGTGCCGGGGAGGCCCTCGGCCTCGGCCTTCTTGTCGGCCATGGCCAGCAGCCGGCGGATGCGACCGGCCACGGCGTCCTTCGTCAGGGGCGGGTCGGCGTGGTGGCCGAGCTCGTCGAGGCTCGCATCCCGGTGGGCCAGACGCAGGTCGCCTGCCTGGCGGAGGTGCTCGGGCACCTCGTCGCCGAGGATCTCCAGCGCGCGCTCCACGCGGGCGCACGCGGCGACCGCGGCCTGGGCGGAACGCCGCAGATTGGCGTCGTCGAAGTTCACGAGGCGGTTGACCCCCGCCCGCACCTCGCGGCGCTGGCGCATCTGATCCCATTCGGCCGCCGCGCGGACGGCGCCCATGGCTGCCAGGGCGGCGCGGATGGCCTCGCCCTCGCGCACGACCACCCGGGGGATGCCGCGCACCTCGCGGGCCTTCCCCGCGATGCCGAGGCGGTGGGCGGCGCCGACGAGCGCCATGGCGGCCTCCGAGGACGGGCACGTGATCTCCAGCGCCGCCGAGCGGCCGGGGTCGCTGAGGCTGCCGGCGGCGAGGAACGCGCCCCGCCAGATGGCGGCGAGGTCGCCGCGGGAGCCGGTCGTGAGCTTGTTGGGGAGGCCGCGGACGGGGCGGCGGCGCTGGTCGAGCAGTCCGGTCTGACGGGCGAGCGTCTCGCCGCCCTCGATGACGCGCACGGCGTAGTGGCTGCCGCTGCGGGCCCCGGAGCCCTGCACGTGCACGAGCTCGGGGCGCACGCCGTAGAGCTCGACGAGATCGCGCGCGGTGCGGCGCGCGAGGATGTCGGAGTCCAGCTCCGCCTCGACCGCCACGCGGTTCGCGATCGAGTGCAGGCCTCCCGAGAACCGCAGCAGCGACGTGAGCTCGGCCACCCGCGCGGTGGGGCGCGGGTCTCGCACGGTGATCAGCTCGGCCTTCACGTCAGCGGTCAGCGACACGACTCTCCTTCTCAAGGGTCTTCCGGGAACGACCGTCAAGCCTACCCGGCCGGGTCGGCCGGGTCGGCGGGCATCACTCGCGACCGAGGTCTCGGTCGGTCATTCGCACGGCCACGCCCGGCACGGCGGCCAGGCGACCGGCGAGCTCGCGCACCATCACGACCGAGCGGTGCTTGCCGCCCGTGCACCCGACGGCGATCACGGAGTGGCTCTTGTTCTCTCGCTGGTACCCCTCCAGGACGGGCCGCAGCGCCGCGCTGTAGGCGTCGAGGAACTCCTTCGCGCCCTCTTGCGCGAGCACGTACTCGCGCACCTCGGCGTCCTCGCCGGTGAAGGGCCGCAGCCGCTCGTCCCAGAACGGGTTCGGCAGGAACCGCATGTCGGCGACGATGTCCGCGTCGGCCGGCAGCCCGTACTTGAAGCCGAAGCTCTGCAGCGTCACGGTGTGGCGCGCGGCGCCCTCTTCGGTGAAGAGATCGGCGACCTTCGTGGCGAGCTGGTGGATGTTGAACGAGGACGTGTCGATGATCACGTCGGCGCTCTCGCGGACGGCTGCCAGCCGGGCACGCTCGCGACGGATGCCGTCCAGCAGCGTCCCGTCCGCCTGCAGCGGGTGCGGGCGGCGCACAGCCTCGAACCGACGCACCAGCACCTCGTCGGACGCGTCGAGGAACATCAGGCGGATCTGCCGGCGCTCGCGGAGCGCCCGCATCGCGTCGGGCAGATCGAAGAACAGGTCCCGGCCGCGCACGTCGACCACGACCGCCACGCGGGGCAGCACTCCCCCGGCGAGCTCGGTGAGCTCCAGCAGCGGCTTGAGCATCTGCGGGGGGAGGTTGTCGACGACGTACCAGTCGAGATCCTCGAGCGCGTTCGCCGCGGTCGACCGACCGGCGCCCGACATGCCCGTGACGATCAGCACTTCTCCGACGTCGTGACGCGTCGCCTCGACCATGACCACCCCCGTCCTCACCAGCCTAGTCACTGGTGGCGGCGGCATGCTCGCGCGCGGGTGCCTCCTGGCCGTCCGGCAGGGCAGGCGACTGCGCGAGGTGCGCATGGATCGCCGCGGCGAGCTTCGGCCCGACTCCCGGAAGCTCGGTGATCTCGTCCGCCGTCGCATTCTTCAGGGCCGTCACCGAGCCGAAATGCCGCAGCAGCGCCTTGATCCGGGCCTCGCCGAGGCCGGGCACCTCGGCGAGCACGCTCTGGATGTCGCGCCGCCGCCGCCTGCGCTGATGCGTGATGGCGAACCGGTGCGCCTCGTCGCGGAGGCGCTGCAGGAGGTAGAGGGCCTCGGAGGTGCGCGGCAGGATCACCGGGAAGTCCTCCCCCGGCAGCCACACCTCCTCCAGGCGCTTCGCGATCCCGCACAGCGCGATCTCCTCGTGGCCGGCGTCGCGGAGGGCGCGGGCGGCCGCCTCGACCTGCGGTCTGCCGCCGTCCACGACGAGGAGCTGCGGCCGATAGGCGAAACGGGGACGCTTGCGCGTGGTGACGACCGGCTCCTCGCCGTCCGGGATGGCGCGGGGTGCGGCATCCGTCGTCTCGTCCTGCTCATCCGGGCGGTCGAGGTAGGCGAGCCGGCGGGTGAGCACCTGGTAGAGCGAATCGGTGTCGTCCGTCGTCTCGCCGACGCCGAAGGAGCGGTACTGGTCCTTCCTCGGCAGACCGTCCTCGAAGACCACCATCGACGCGACGACGTTGGTGCCGCTGAGGTGCGACACGTCGAAGCACTCGATGCGCAGCGGCGCCTCGGCGAGGTCCAGCGCCTCCTGGAGATCGGTGAGCGCCTGCGTGCGCGCGACGTAGTCGCTGGTGCGACGGGTCTTGTGCAGCATCAGCGCCTGCTGCGCGTTGAGGCTGGCGGTGCGCATCAGATCGGCCTTGCGGCCTCGCTGGGCCACCTGGATGGTCACGGCCTTGCCCCGGCGGCCGCGGAGCCATTCCTCCAGGTCCGCGGCGTCCTCGGGCATCGCGGGCACGAGCACCTGGCGCGGGATGTCGGCGCCGGCGGCGTTGCCGTACGTGCGCTGCAGCACCTGGTCGACGAGGTCCCCGCCCGAGATGTCGATCTCCTTCTCGATCGTGGTCGCCCGGACGCCCCGCACGCGGCCACCGCGGACGACGAAGTGCTGCACGGTGGCGGCCAGCTCGTCCTCGGCGATGCCGAACAGGTCGGCGTCGGTGTCGGCGGCGAGCACGAGCGCGCTCTTGTTCAGCACGGCGTCGATGGCCTGCAGCCGGTCGCGGTAGACGGCGGCCGCCTCGTAGTCCATCGCGGCGGACGCCTCGCGCATGCGGGCCGTCAGCTCCTTGGTGAACCGCTGATCGCCGCCGGACATGAACGCGATGAAGTCCTCGACGATCGCGCGGTGCTCCTCGATCGTGACCTTCATCGAGCAGGGGCCTCCGCACCGCCCGATCTGGCCGGGGAAGCAGGGGCGTCCGGTCGACATCGCCTTCTTGTACGACGAGTCGCTGCAGGTGCGGATCGGGAACACCCTGATCATCAGGTCGATGGTGTCGTGGACCGCCCACACCTTCGGGTAGGGCCCGAAGTACTTCGCCCCGGCGATGCGGCGGTTGCGGGTGACGATCACGCGCGGCGCCTCGTCGGCGAGGGTGATCGCCATGAACGGATACGACTTGTCGTCGCGGTACCGCACGTTGAAGGGCGGATCGAACTCCTTGATCCACTGGTACTCCAGTTGCAGCGAGTCGACGTCGGTCGCGACGACCGTCCACTCCACGGAGGCCGCGGTCGTCACCATGCGCCGCGTGCGCTCGTGCAGCGTGTGCAGCGGTGCGAAGTAGTTCGACAGGCGGGCACGCAGGTTCTTCGCCTTGCCGACGTACAGCACGCGGCCGTCGCGGTCGCGGAAGCGGTAGACCCCGGGATTGGTGGGGATCTCGCCGGGCTTCGGCTTGTACGGGACCGTGGGAGCGGATCGCGCCATGGTGTCAGGCCTCGCCCGGCTCAGCCGGCCTTGCGGGCCCCGACGAGCTCGGCGACCGGGCCTGCCGGCGCACGGACGCCGAGCACCTCCGCGAGGAAGGCGCCGGTGTGGCTGCCCTCGGCACGCGCGACCTGCTCCGGCGTGCCGGTGGCGATGACCTGACCGCCGCCGGCGCCGCCCTCGGGCCCGAGGTCGATCACCCAGTCGGACGACTTGATGACGTCCAGGTTGTGCTCGATGACGATGACCGTGTTGCCCTTCTCGACGAGGCCGTTCAGCACCTCGAGGAGCTTGCGCACGTCTTCGAAGTGCAGACCCGTCGTCGGCTCGTCGAGCACGTAGATCGACCGGCCGTTCGTGCGCCGCTGGAGCTCCGTGGCGAGCTTGACGCGCTGCGCCTCGCCGCCCGAGAGCGTCGTGGCCGACTGCCCGAGCCGCACGTAGCCCAGCCCGACGTCGACGAGCGTCTTGAGGTACCGGTGGATCGCCTGGATCGGCTCGAAGAACTCCGCCGCCTCGGCGATCGGCATCTCGAGCACCTCGGCGATGTTCTTGCCCTTGTAGTGCACGGCCAGCGTGTCGCGGTTGTACCGCTTGCCGTGGCACACCTCGCAGTCGACGTACACGTCGGGCAGGAAGTTCATCTCGATCTTGATCGTGCCGTCGCCCGAGCACGCCTCGCAGCGGCCGCCCTTGACGTTGAAGCTGAACCGCCCCGGCTGGTAGCCGCGCACCTTCGCCTCGGGCGTCTCGCTGAACAGCGTCCGGATCCGGTCGAAGACGCCGGTGTAGGTGGCGGGGTTCGATCGGGGCGTGCGGCCGATCGGCGCCTGGTCGACGTGCACGACCTTGTCGAGGTTGTCCAGACCCGTCACGCGGGTGTGCTTGCCGGCGACCCGGCGGGCGCCGTTGAGCCGCGTCGCGAGCACCTGGTACAGGATGCCGTTGACGAGCGACGACTTGCCCGACCCGCTCACCCCGGTGACCGAGGTGAGCACGCCGAGCGGGAAGTCCACCGTCACGTTCTTGAGGTTGTTCTCGCGCGCGCCGACGACGCTCACCTGACGGCTCTTGTCGATCTTGCGGCGCTTCTTCGGCGTCGGGATCTCGCGGCGCCCCGCGAGGTAGTCGCCGGTGATCGAGTCGGGGTCCGTGAGCAGCTCTTCGATCGGCCCGGAGTGGACGACCTCGCCGCCGTTGACGCCGGCACCGGGCCCGATGTCGACGACCCAGTCGGCGGCGTGGATGGTCTCCTCGTCGTGCTCGACGACGATGAGCGTGTTGCCGAGGTCGCGCAGCGCGACGAGCGTCTCGATGAGCCGCCGGTTGTCGCGCTGGTGCAGGCCGATCGACGGCTCGTCGAGCACGTACAGCACTCCGGTCAGGCCCGAGCCGATCTGCGTGGCCAGCCGGATCCGCTGCGCCTCACCGCCGGACAGGGTGCCTGCCGCGCGGCTGAGGCTGAGATAGTCCAGCCCCACGCGGATCAGGAAGTCCAGGCGGACGCGGATCTCGCGAAGCACCTGCGCGGCGATCGTCGCCTCGCGCTCGGTCAGGGTGAGCTTGGCGAAGTACTCGCGCGCCTCGCCGAGGCTGAGGTGCGAGGCATCCGCGATCGAGTGCCCGTGGACGAGCACCGCGAGCACCTCGGGCTTCAGGCGGTCGCCGTTGCAGACCGGGCACGGCACCTCGCGCAGGTACTCCGACCAGCGCTGGCGCTGCGTGTCGGACTCGGCCTGCGTGTACTGCCGTTCGATGTAGGGCACGACCCCCTCGAAGCCCGACGAGTACCGCATCTCACGGCCGTAGCGGTTCTTCCACTTCACCGTGACCTTGTAGTTCTCGCCGCGCAGCACGGCCTCGCGCACCGCCGACGGGAGGCGCTTCCACGGGGTGTCCAGCGAGAAGCCGAGGTCGTTCGCCAGACCCTCGAGCAGTCGCTCGTAGTACTGGAAGAGCCCCTTGCCCTGCGTCGTCCACGGGATGAGCACGCCCTCGCGGATCGAGAGGTCCTCATCGCCGAGCATCAGCTCGACGTCGACCGACATGCGGGTGCCGAGGCCGGAGCAGGCGGGACAGGCGCCGAAGGGCGCGTTGAACGAGAAGGTGCGCGGCTCGATCTCGGTCAGCTGCAGCGGGTGCCCGTTCGGGCACGCGAGCTTCTCGGAGAAGGACTGCCATGCGGCATCGCCCTCCTCGTCGACGAAGTTGATCTGGAGCACGCCGCCGGCGAGCGACAGCGCCGTCTCGACCGAGTCGGTGACGCGGTCGAGGATGCCGGGCGCCGCCACGAGGCGGTCGACGACCACGGCGATGTCGTGCTTGTAGCTCTTCTTGAGCGTCGGCGGCTCGGCCAGCTGGATCAGCTCGCCGTCGACGATGGCGCGGGCGTAGCCCTTGGCGCCGAGCTCCTTGAAGAGGTCGACGAACTCGCCCTTCTTCTGCGTGACGACGGGCGCGACGATCTGGTACCGCGTGCGCTCGGGCAGCTCCATGAGCTGGTCGGCGATCTGCTGCACGGTCTGGCGCTGGATGACCTCGCCGCACTCCGGGCAGTGCGGCACGCCGATGCGCGCCCACAGCAGGCGCATGTAGTCGTGGATCTCGGTGATCGTGCCCACCGTCGAGCGCGGGTTGCGGTTCGTGGACTTCTGGTCGATCGAGACGGCGGGGCTCAGTCCCTCGATGAAGTCGACGTCGGGACGGTCGACCTGGCCGAGGAACTGGCGCGCGTACGCGCTGAGCGACTCGACGTAGCGGCGCTGGCCCTCGGCGAAGATCGTGTCGAACGCGAGGCTCGACTTGCCCGAGCCGGACAGGCCGGTGAACACCACGAGCGAATCCCGCGGGATGTCGAGGTCGACGTCCTTCAGGTTGTGCACTCGGGCACCGCGGACGCTGAGCTTTCCGCTGGTGCCGCCGAGGGCGGTTCCGGGCGTGTTGCCAGGCATGTTTCCGGGCAGGGCGACAGGGACGATGGGCACCAGACAAGTCTAGGCGGGGCCTCCGACATAGGGCCTGTGAGCCGTTCGCCGCGGGCGAAGACGACGGATGCCGCGGGGCCCGGGCTCCGCGGCATCCGCCGTCGATCACACCCGGGTCACTTCACGTTCGCCTTGACCGTGGTCTCCGCTGCGATGAAGACGCCGTTTCCGGGGTAGGAGACGGTGATCTCCGTCTTACCGGCAGGCAGCGCGGGCAGCTCCACCGACGCGGTGCCGTCGGTGAGCGGCGCGACGATGGGGTCCAGGCCCGGGACGGTGATGGTGACCGAGCCCGGGGCGAACATCCCCCGCGCCTTCACCGTGACGTCCAGGACGTACGGCTCGCCCTTCTTGCCGCCCGTGAGCTTGCCCGAGACGTTCGTCTTGACGCCCTCCACGACCGTGAGCGGGACGAGGACCTCGGTGCCCGTCGTCGCTCCGGAGAGCACCAGCGTCGCCTGACCGGCCGGCAGGCCGGCGGGAAGCTGGACAGACACGCGCGCGGTGCCCAGGTTGTCGTACGGGTCGGTTCCCAGCACGGTGGCCACCGGGAAGGTGCCCAGCGTCTGGTCGCCGAGGGTCACGACGATCTCGCTGTCCGTGAGATCGGCGGCGGTGGACATCGACCACGACTTCACGTCGAAGGCGACGGTCGACCCGCCCGCGTACTCGGTGGCGGCGCCTTCGCCGAAGGTGACCTCGACGGCGCGCTGCGAGTAGTCCACCGGCACCGCGCCGGTCGCCGCCGCGTCCTCCATGTAGTCGACCATCCCGGCGAGGTCGATCTTGCCGGTGTCGCGCTTGCCCGTCGCGTTGCCGAACTCGCGGAAGTTGTCGCCGCCGGCTGCGAGGAACGCGTTCGCGGTCACCGAGTACGTCGCGGCCGGGTCGATCGGCTGGCCGTTCAGCCACATGCCGGTGATGAACCCGCGCGGCGCCGTGTACGGCGTGAGCGACTCGTCGACGTCGGCGGTCGCCGGGTTGTCGAGCGGGTACTCCGTCACCATGCGCTGCGTGTACGTGTACTCGAAGCCCTCCGAGACGCCCAGCCGCAGGAACGGACGCGTGCCGACCCGGTTGAGGCTGTCACGCTGCCACTGCTGCTCGAGGAGCGTCTCGATCTGAGCGCCCGTGAGCGACATGTTGACCAGCGTGTTCGCGAACGGCTGCACCTCTGCGGCCTCCCGGTAGGTGAGCTCTCGCGGGTACGGGTCGCCGGCAGGCGTCCCGACCATGTCGGCCCGAAGTCCGCCCGGGTTCATGAAGGCGATCTGGGCCGCCCCGGACTCCGCGCTCTCCGTCGCGGTCTGCTGGACCTCGGCGACCAGGTTGCCCAACGTCGACTCGCCGCCGCGGTTCTCGTTCGGCAGACCCGTCGTCGGGTTGATGGTCGAGAGCTGGGCACGGTTGAACGCACCGGCGATCTCGCCGATCGGGACCGAGCCCAGGTCCTCGGCGACAGCCTCGGCGTCGGCGACGAGCGCCGCCACCTCGGAGTCGGCCGGGTAGCCGGCGACGGCCAGGATGTCGTGTGCCTTCGCCTTCACCTCGCCGGTCGCGCCGTCCACCGTGAAGATGAGCCGGTTCAGGCTCGTGCCGTACTGCCCCGCCGAGACCACGGGCCGCTCCGTCACGGCCCGCCCCTCGGTCGCCCACTGGGCGACGGGGAAGGCGCAGTTGTACGCGAGGTGGGTGTGGCCCGACACGATGGCGTCGACGTCCGGCGACACGGTGTTGATGATGTCCGCCCACCGCCCGGAGTCGTCCATCGTCTCGCACGAGGTCGACGGGGCGCCCTCGTGCACGAGCATGACGACCAGGTCGGCACCCTCTGCCACCAGGGCGGCCGCCTCGGTGTTGACCGACTCCACGATGCCGTCGACCTGGATGTCGGCGATGCCGTCAGGGCTGACGAGCGTGGGAAGGTCTTCGGTCACCGCGCCCACGAAGCCGACCTCGACGTCGCCGAACTCCTTGATCCACGTGGCGGGCACCGCCGGCTCACCCGTCGCGCGCATCTTCAGGTTCGCCGCGATGTACTCCCACTCGGCCCCGCCGTACGGGTTCGTCTCGGGATCGTACGGGGCGAGCACGCGGTTCACCAGGTCGTCGTAGCCCTGGTCGAGCTCGTGGTTTCCGACAGCCGAGACCTCGAGGCCCGCGGCGTTCAGCGAGTCGATCGTCGGCTTGTCGTTCTGGATGAACGACTCGAACGTCGAGGCGCCGATCAGGTCGCCCGCCGCGGCGAAGACCGTGTTGGGGTTGGCGGCGCGCAGCGCGTCCAGCGCGCCGGCGAGCTTCGCCGCTCCGGCCTGCGCACCCTCGTCGAGGATCCGGCCGTGGAAGTCGTTGGTGGCGACGATCTGGATCTCGGTGTCGGCGGCGTAGGCGGGGGGCGCGGCGAGCAGGCCCGCTCCGAGTGCCGCGGCAGCGGCGGCCGCGGTCGCGGCTCGCCGGATGGCGGGTGAGCGGTCTGGGTGTGACCTGACGTGCATGGGCGGGATCTCCTCTGTGAAGGACGGGACGGGCTCGGGCGAATCCTCGGGACACCCTCGCACCGATGTCGAGCCTAAGAACTTCCTGGGAATTCGGGAAGAGTCATCAGCAGGAGTTCACACATTGGTCAGTCGTCTCGCAGCGCGGCCCCCCATTTCGGCTCCGCGCCGGCGAAATCCTTGAGCGTATCGCGCAGCGTCGCCAGGTCGTCGACCGTCATGCCGGTACGCGCCATGACCTGCTCCGGCACCGCCAGCGCGCGGCGGCGGAGCGCCCTTCCGTCGTCGGTGAGCGCGACGTCCAGGACGCGTTCGTCCCCTTCGCGACGCGCGCGGGTGACGAGCCCCTGCGCCTCGAGCCGCTTCACCAGGGGCGACAGCGTGGCCGGCTCGAGCGCCAGCTCCCCCGCCAGCTCGCGCAGGGAGCGCGGCGACCGCTCCCACAGCGCCAGCATGACCAGGTATTGCGGATGCGTGAGCCCCAGCGGCTCGAGGATCGGGCGGTAGAGCCCGACGACGTTGCGCGCTGCGGTCACGAGGGCGAAGCACAGCTGGTTGTCGAGTTTGAGCAGATCGTCGGGCGTCGGCGGGGCGGTCGTCACGCGGATGAGTCTATCGCGCACGAATCGTTAGTACACTAATGAGTATGCCGACACCGGATGCCGCAGCCCCTGACCGCCGACCGCTCCGCGAGCGCGTCCGCGAGGCCGGCGGCTGGTACGCCTTCCTCAACGCGAACCTGATCCGCCTCGCGGGACCCGCCGCCGTGGGACCGTACGAGACGGCTCCGCCGCCGAGTCCCGCGGAGCGTGCGGAGCGGGCGTGCCCCCTGTGCGGTGCGCCGATCACGCAGCACACCTTCGACCGGTCCGGCCCCAAGCCGCTCATGCACTGCCCGTAGCATCCGCACAGCCCCGCGGCAGCCGTCGCGGCATCGACGTCGTCGCGTCGACCGCTTGCGCGGGCGCTAGGCGTGGCCGGCCCGCTCCATCGCGCGCAGCTCCTTCTTGAGGTCCTGCACCTCGTCGCGCAGCCGGGCTGCGAGCTCGAACTTCAGCTCCCCCGCCGCCGCGAGCATCTGCTGGCTGAGGTCGGCGATCGTCGCCTCGAGCTGCTCCGCACCCTCGGCGGCGATTCCCTCCCGGCGCAGCTGCGGGGTCGGGCTCTTGCCGACGCCCGACTTCGTCTTGGCGGCGGCCTTGCCCCGGAGCATCCGATCGGTGTCGGAAGCCTCCCGTGCGAGGACCTCGGTGATGTCGGCGATGCGCTTGCGCAGCGGCTGCGGATCGATGCCGTGCGCCGTGTTGTACGCGACCTGCTTCTCGCGGCGACGGTCGGTCTCTTCGATCGCGTTGCGCATCGAGTCGGTGACGGTGTCGGCGTACATGTGCACCTGGCCCGACACGTTCCGGGCCGCACGGCCGATCGTCTGGATGAGGGACGTGCCGCTGCGGAGGAAGCCCTCTTTGTCGGCGTCGAGGATCGACACCAGCGACACCTCGGGCAGGTCCAGGCCCTCGCGGAGGAGGTTGATGCCGACCAGCACGTCGTACACGCCGGCCCGCAGCTCGCTGAGCAGTTCGACACGGCGCAGCGTGTCGACGTCGGAGTGGAGGTAGCGCACGCGCACGCCGTGCTCACCGAGGAAGTCGGTGAGCTCCTCGGCCATCTTCTTGGTGAGCGTCGTCACCAGCACGCGCTCGTCGCGCTCGACGCGCAGGCGGATCTCTTCGAGCAGATCGTCGATCTGGCCCTTGGACGGCTTGACGATGATCTCGGGGTCGACCAGGCCCGTCGGCCGGATGATCTGCTCCACCACGCCGTCGGCGATCCCCATCTCGTAGCGCCCCGGTGTGGCCGACAGGTAGACCGTCTGCCCCACGCGCTCCTTGAACTCGTCCCACCGCAGCGGCCGGTTGTCCATCGCGCTCGGCAGCCGGAAGCCGTGCTCGACGAGCGTGCGCTTGCGGGAGGCATCCCCCTCGTACATCGCACCGATCTGCGGCACGGTCACGTGCGACTCGTCGATCACCATGAGGAAGTCGTCGGGGAAGAAGTCCAGCAGCGTATGGGGCGGCTCCCCCGCCATGCGACCGTCGAGGTGGCGGGAGTAGTTCTCGATGCCCGAGCAGAAGCCGAGCTGCTGGAGCATCTCGAGGTCGAACGTCGTGCGCATCCGCAGGCGCTGCGCCTCGAGGAGCTTGTTCTGCGACTCGAGCTCTTTCAGACGCTGCTCGAGCTCGTGCTCGATGGTGCCGATCGCGCGCTGCACCGTCTCGGTGCCGGCCGCGTAGTGCGTCGCGGGGAAGATCGGCACGGAGTCCAGGCGCTGCACGACGTCGCCGGTGAGCGGGTGGAGCATGAAGAGGGCCTCGATCTCGTCGCCGAACATCTCGACGCGGATGGCGTACTCCTCGTAGACCGGGATGATCTCGATCGTGTCGCCGCGGACGCGGAAGTTGCCGCGCGAGAAGTCGACGTCGTTGCGGTTGTACTGCATCGCGATGAACTTGCGGATCAGCGCGTCGCGGTCGTACCGCTCGCCGACCTGGAGCGCCACCATCGCGCGCAGGTACTCCTCGGGGGAGCCGAGGCCGTAGATGCACGAGACGGTGCTGACCACGACGACGTCGCGGCGGCTCAGCAGCGAGTTGGTGGTGGAGTGCCGCAGGCGCTCGACCTCGGCGTTGATCGAGGAGTCCTTCTCGATGAAGGTGTCGGTCTGGGGGACGTACGCCTCGGGCTGGTAGTAGTCGTAGTAGCTGACGAAGTACTCGACGGCGTTGTGGGGCATGAGCTCGCGGAACTCGTTCGCGAGCTGCGCCGCCAGCGTCTTGTTGTGGGCGAGCACGAGCGTCGGGCGCTGGACCGCCTCGACGAGCCACGCCGTGGTGGCGGACTTGCCGGTACCCGTCGCCCCGAGCAGCACGACGTCCGTCTCGCCGGCATTGATGCGCGCCGCCAGCTCGGCGATCGCCTGTGGCTGATCGCCCGACGGGGCGAATTCGCTCACGACCTCGAACGGTCGCACGGATCGTGTGGTCTGCACTCGATCCAGCGTAGGCGTCACCACCGACACCGGGGCGGCGTTCGCCGCGAGCGGATGCCTCGCCCGGGGAGGGCCCGCGGTCTCACCGGCTATCCGCCGAAGCCGCCCCCGCCGTCGAAGCCTCCGCTGAAGCCGCCGGCGTCGAAGCCTGCGAACCCGCCGCCGTCCGCTCCCCCGGATCCGCCGCCGTCGAAGCCTCCGCCGAAGCCGCCGTCGAGCCCCGCCGAAGCCGGGTCGAAGGTCTCGCCCACCCAGCCGGGCTCGGACCCGATCTGGAGCGATCCCGCGCCGACCGTGTAGTACGCGGCCACCGAGCTCGACAGCAGGAACTGATTCGCGACGAAGGCCATCACGCCCACGTTCATCAGCATCGCGCGCGCGTCGACCCCGTCACGAGGATCACCGTCCTCGACGCCGACCGCCGTGCGCGCCGTCTCGGGCGCAGCGCGGGTCGCGGCATCCGTCTCGGCGGCCTGCGCGCGGCGCGCCCGGTGCTCCTCGGCCCTGCGGACGAGCCGCGCGATGACGGTCGGGTCCTCGGCGGCGGCGTCCCGCTCGGAATCGGACAGGAAGGGCCGGAGCTGCTCGAACATCTCACGGCGTCGCTCGGGCGGCACGTCCTTGAACGCCGACGCGTGCGCGCTCTCGATCACCGACGCGGGCAGCGTGTTGAGCAGATAGACGTAGCGCGAGATGCGCTCCTCCTCCGTCACCGACCGGTACGGGTCGCGACGCCGTCTGAGTCTCGAGAACACGCCCATGTGACACCCCCAGGATCCGCTCCCAGGGTACGCCGCGCGGCCCCGCCGCGGTACGCGCGCGTGCGCGGGTCGGTCTGGGCGGCGGGAATCTAGAGTGGACGCGTGCTGGAGTTCATCGTCGGCTCGGGGCTGGCCACCGCGGCGGGCCTGAACGCGTGGATGCCGCTGTTCGTGCTGGGGATCGCCGATCGCTTCGTTCCGGCCGTCGAGCTGCCCGCCGGCTGGGCGTGGCTGTCGTCGGATGCCGCACTGTGGATCGTCGGCGTGCTCCTCGTCGTGGAGATCGTCGCCGACAAGATCCCCGCCGTCGACTCCGTCAACGACGTGATCCAGACCGCGGTGCGGCCGGTGGCGGGAGGCATCGCGTTCGGCGCGGGCTCGAGCGCCGAGACGGTCCGGGTGGACGACCCGGACCTGTTCGCGGGGACGGCCTGGATCCCGATCGTCGTCGGCGTCGTCATCGCACTGGCCGTCCACGTCGCGAAGACGGCCGTCCGTCCGGCGGCCAACCTGGCCACGGCGGGCATGGCCGCGCCCGCCGTCAGCACCGCCGAGGACGCGACAGCGCTCGGCCTGTCGGTGTTCGCGATCCTGCTGCCCGTCGTCGCGCTCGTCATCATGATCGCGCTCGTCGTCGCGGTCGCGCTCGCCCTGCGGGCACGGCGCCGGCGGCGGCTCGGTACGACGACGGATGCCGCTCCCCCGCCCCCTCCGGACACAGAGAGCTCCCGAGGCTAGCGCCGGCCCGTGCGTCCGCCGACGTGCTCCGGCAGGCGGTTCCACAGCTCGTCGGTCTGGCGCAGCGTCTCGTCGAGCGTTCCCGCGGTGTCGATCACCACGTCGGCGATGCGAAGGCGCGCCTCGTCAGGAGCCTGCGACGCGATCCGCGCGGCGGCCTCCGCCTCGCTGAGCCCGCGCAGCTCGACGAGCCGGGCGGCCCGGATGTCCGCGGGAGCGTGCGCCACGACGACGAGCTCCCACGGGTCCTCCGCGCGGGCCTCCACCAGGAGCGGCACGTCGTAGACGACGATCGCGGCAGGGTCGGCCGCGAAGGCCTCGGCGAAACGGCGCGCCGACTCCGCCCGGACGGCGGGATGCACGATGGCGTTGAGCCGGCGGATCGCCGCCTCATCGCCGAAGACACGGCTGCCCAGCGCCGCGCGGTCGAGGGATCCGTCGGGTCGCAGCATCTCGTCGCCGAAGGCGTCGGCGATCGCGTCGAGCACCGGCGAGCCGGGTGCCTGCACTTCGCGCACGAGCTGGTCGGCGTCGATCACGACGGCGCCGTGCTCGGCCAGGCGGCGGGCGATCGTGGACTTTCCCGAGGCGATGCCTCCGGTGAGGGCGACGAGCGGCATGAGTCGAGGATGCCACGTCCGCCGCCGTCCCCGGCGCCGGCAAGCCTGCGGACTTCTTGAGGCTGCGCTGAGCGGGAGTTGAGGGGCCGGGAGTAGCGTCGGGGGCACCCGAAGGACAGATCCGCAGGTGCGGAGCTGGGGAGGGCGGAGGATGAGCGCCGGACGCGACCACGTTGCGCACGACGCCGATCCGCCCCTCCGCACACGCCGCGCCGCCCGTCAGCTCGATGGCAGGCGCGGTGGGATCGTCCGGGAGTGCGGGCCGGCCGCTCGCGTGGGGACGAAGGCGGCCGGGCCCCGCACGTCGAGGACGCGCGTGGGGCGGGGAATGGGGGCATCTCCCGCCCTCCGCGCGCCCTGTCTTCCAGCGGCGACGAGCCGCCGTGCGCTCGCCGCCGCCGGCTTCCTTCCTCGCCGCGTCCGCTGATGGACGATCGGCCCCGCGGATTCCAGACCGTGTTCTGGGATATCATTTCGGACGTCCAGGACCGGTCGTCCGCGACACCGTTCGGGGAAGGTGCAACGGTGAAGGAATCCCGCATCGCCGTCGTCATCGAAGACGAGGCAGACATCCGGTCGCTCCTGTCCACCGTCCTCGGACAGGCCGGGTTCGAGGTTCACGGCGCGGCCAACGGTGCCGACGGGGTCCAGCTCGTGCGCGAGCGCCGACCGCTGGTGACGACCCTCGACGTCAACATGCCCGGCATGGACGGCTTCGAGACGGCCAAGCGCATCCGCGCCATCAGCTCGACCTACATCGTCATGCTGAGCGCGCGCACGGAGGAGATCGACGCCCTGCAGGGCCTCGAAGCGGGAGCCGACGACTACGTCGCGAAGCCGTTCCGGCCCCGCGAGCTGCGCGCGCGGATCGACGCCATGCTGCGCAGGCCCCGCCACGTCGCGCCGGCCGAGTCTGCGGATGCCGCGCCGCCCGCCGACGACGACGGTTCGTGGCTCGAGCACCGCGGCCTCAGGCTCAACGCCGAGACGCACATCGTCACCATCGACGGCCA
Organism: Microbacterium sp. NPDC055455; assembly: GCF_053619935.1. Classification (NCBI taxonomy): domain Bacteria; kingdom Bacillati; phylum Actinomycetota; class Actinomycetes; order Micrococcales; family Microbacteriaceae; genus Microbacterium; species Microbacterium sp. NPDC055455. Next base: position 164,685 of record NZ_JBSHLB010000002.1, on the reverse strand, counting down.
CGACATCGAGCTGACGCGCAGCGAGTTCGACATCCTCGCCGACCTGCTGGTCGCCGGCCGGCGCGTGCGCGCGAAGGCGGACCTCGCGATCATGCTGCGCGGCGACCAGTACGTGGCGAATGACTTCGTCAGCGACAGCGACGCCCGCGCCATCGAGGTGCACATGGCCAATCTGCGGCGCAAGCTCGGCGAGTCGCCGTCTCAGCCGCGGTGGATCGAGACGGTGCGGGGCGTCGGCTACCGGCTCACCGCCTGACCACCCCGCCGTCCACGCCGGTCACTCGCCCTCGTCGACCAGCACCGAGGTCTCGACGTTCGCAGCCGCCCGGCTGGCGGCGTCGCGCGCCGCGCCGACGAGGCGGGCGGGCTCGTAGCCGGCGGAGTCGCTCAGGGCGACCCCGACGCCGACGACGGGGATCACGCCTTCGCCGACCTTGGCGAGGTCGTCGAACAGCGCGCGGTAGATCGCGCCGGCCTGGCGGCGCGCCTCCGGCCCGGAGGCGACCGCGAGGGCCACGACGAACCCGGTGGGGCCGTCCTCGGCGACGACCGCGTTGGTGGGCGCGTGCCGCCGGACCCCTGCACGCCACGTCTCCGAGACCGCGCCGGCCACATCGCTTCCGAAGGCCGTGGAGATCTCGTCGAGGTCGTCCAGTCGCACGGACGTCACGGCCACGAGCTCTCCGCGCCGCGACGCCCGGTCGCACAGCATCTCGAGGAGGGCGGGGAAGGAGGACCCGTCGACGATGCCCGATTCGGCGTCGCCGGACGGAGCGCGCATGAGGTAGCCCCGCATCGGCGCGCGGCTCGCCCGCAGCACCGAGGTCACGACGACCGCGACGATGGTGAGGGTGACGGTGAGGAAGCTCGTGCTGATGGTGCCGAACGCGGTCCGGAACAGCGCGCTGTCGGGTCCCGAGGTCACGAATGCCGTCGTGCGCGACACGTAATACAGCGATTGGAAGCCGAGGACCGCGCCCAGCACCCACGCGGTGCGCGACTCCCGCATGTCGCCACGGAAGCACTCCACCGCGCCGGCCGCGGCGAAGGCCAGCAGCGGCACGAACATCCACAGCGCGCCCGCCCAGTCCCCGCCCTGCGCGCCCTCCACCGCGACCGCCGCAGCGGCCCCGATCACCCCGGCCACGACCACGAGCGACGCCCACTGCATGCGGCGGCCGTTGAAGCGGCGGCATCCGAGCCACATGCACCCCGTGCCGGCGACGAAGGAGGCGTTCCCGACGGCGATGGCCCACCAGGCGCCCTCCGACAGCACCCAGACGGTGTAGGCGAGCGTCGTGAGCATGCCGGCGAGGAAGGCGAGCGACCAGGTCCGGCCGGCGCCCTCGTCGCGGCGGAGGATCGTCTCGATGATGAACAGCACGCCGCTGACATTGACCACGAGCGCGGTGATGAGGTGGACGCTGGCGAGGTCGAGCGTCATGATCCGTCTCCTTCCGGGGCGACCGCGGGCAGCTTGACGATGAACGTCGAGCCCACACCGGGAGCGGTGTGCAGGGCGAGCTCGCCCCCGTGGGCCCGCACGATGTCGCGGGTGATCGCCAGGCCCAGCCCGGTCCCGGCGCGGCGCTCCCCTCCCGCCTTGTAGTACCGCTGGAACAGGCGCGAGCGATCGGCGTCCGAGATGCCGACGCCGGTGTCGCGCACCAGGATCCAGCTCGACGTCCCGTCACTGGTAGTACCGACGAACACGGTGCCGCCGTCCTTGTTGTACGCGATGGCGTTGGAGACCAGGTTGTCGACGACCTGCCGGAGCCGCAGCGGGTCCGCCCACGCCGCCGCCGGCTCCAGCCCCGTCTGGTCGATCGTGATGGCGCGTGCCGCGGCACGAGGCGCCGCATCGGCTGCGGCGGCGCCCACGAGCTCGCGCGCGTCGAGCAGCTGGGGCACGAGCGAGGCCTCCACCGAGGACGGGGACGAGCTTGACGCCGCCAGGATGTCGGCGACGATCCGCAGCAGTCGCTCGGCGTTGCGCTCGGCGATGTCGAGCCCGGCACGCACGGTCTCGGGGGTGTCGGGGTCCTCGATCGCCAGATCGAGGTAGCCGAGGATCGACGTGAGGGGGGTGCGCAGCTCGTGCGAGACCGAGGCGACCAGGTCGTCCCGGGCACGGAGGGCGGTCAGCTCGGCGGTCACGTCGCGCGACACGACCACGGCGCCCGCGTCGCCCCCGTCCGGGTCGGTGATGCGCCGTGCCGTGATGTTCAGCGCGCGGCGCGGGCCGGGCTCCTCACCGAACCACACCACCTGATCGTCGAACGCCTCGCCGCGCCGCGCCCGTTCGAGCGGAAGCTCGTCGTGCGGCATCCGGGAGGTGCCGTCGTCGCGGAAGGCGGGCACCTCGGACGCCTCGTCCGGTTCGAGGCCCAGCTGCAGTCTGCCGTGCGCCTCGTTGGTGATCGTGACCCGCCCGTCGGGGCGCAGCCGCACGACTCCGAAGTCGACGGCGTCGAGCACCTCGGTGACGACCTGCTCCTGTCGGCGGGTACGGGCCAGGACGCTCCGCAGCAGCTCGGACTGCTTGGCCAGCAGCATCCGCTGCGCGTCCGAGCGCCGCGCGTTGAGGTGGCTCGTCGCCGCGAGCGCGGTCAGCACGAGCGGGAGCAGGAAGGTGAGGTACGTGACCTCCGTCGCGCTGAGCGCGGCCAGCACGCTGGCGATGCCCGCGATCGCCACGATCACCCCCGACAGCCCCATCAGCCCGAAGCCGCCGGCGAGCCAGGTCGTGGGGAAGATCCACAGGAGGCCGATGACGGTGTCGGGTGCTGCGACCTGCATCAGTGTGATCGCGAGGATGTCGACAGCCGGCACCAGCGCGACCCAGCCGTAGCTGATCCGGCCCCACGGGATGACGACGGTCGCCGCCGCGACGACGACCACGATCACCACGCCGAGGAAGAACAGCTGCGGGTCGCCCGCGAACGGCCCGATCGCGACGAACACGCCGAGGACGAAGACGACGGCCGCCAGCAGCAGCTGATTGAGCGTCGCCGTGCGACCGCGCGTGCGGTCGGCCGCGTCGGGTGCCGTCACTCCCGGGCGCGGGCGGCCGGTGAGCACGCCCGGTTCGCGCGGTCTCGCGGCGGTCATACCGCGACGCTAACGGATGCCCGCCCGCACGTGTGCGGGGCGCGCGCGGCATTCCTGTCCCGCGACAGCGGGCGGGACGCCCCGCGAGGGGTCAGAACCCGAAGTCGCCGCCGAAGTCGCCGCCCATGTCTCCGAATCCGCCCATGTCGCCGGCCGCGTCGCCGCCCCACCCGGAGCCGGGGTCGCCCCAGCCGGCGTCGCCCGCCCCGGCGTCGCCCGCCCCGGCGTCGCCCGCGGCATCCGCTCCGGTGTCTCCCCCGCCGTCGCCGGAGCCGTCCTCGGCGGCCGAGGCGTCCTGGTAGCCCTGGTCGTACGCCATGCCGGGCGCCAGGAACGAGCTCACGAGCGCGGAGCCGATGACGTAGCCGACGACGGTGCCGAGGATCGACGAGCCGAGCATCGACCCGAACGAGGGGCCGCCGCCCTGTCGCTGCGGCCCGAGGGTGCGCTCCATGAAGCCGGGGTTCTGGTACTCGGCCCGCGTCGCGGCCCGCGCCATCGCCTGCGGGTCGGTCGAGCGAGGCTGCTCGTACGGCGGCAGGCCCGCGGAGAGCTCGGCGAGCACCTGCTGCCGCTGCGGCTCGGTGAGCTTCGCGAAGGCCTCCGCGTGCACCTGTTCGATCGTCTCGGGCGGCGCCGTCCGCAGCAGGTAGCGGTAGCGCTCGACCGCGATCTCGTCCTGGCTGCGCGGCGGCTGCATGCCCGGCCGGGACGGCGGAGTCTGCCCGCCGTCGGAGTTCTGCGGCACCGGCGGGGCCTGGCGCGCGTCGTCCGAGCCTCCGAAGAGTCGATCGAGGAATCCCATGGTCTGCTCCGTCCTGCGGGGTGGTGCGGTGTCTCACACGCTAGAGGCGGTTCCTCTGAGCGGGCTGGAGGGTCGACCGCCGCCGTCCGCCCAGCGTAGGGTTCCTACCCGCGCGCGGCGAGCGCCTCGCTCAGCCACCGGGCGTGCTGATCCCACGGGTCGTCGACCCCGGCGGCGAGCACGGCGATGTGGGCGGTGAGGGCTTCGGAGCGTCGGAACCACTCCGTGCGCGGGTGGCGGTCGGCCGCGAACTGCGCGTGCCGACGCTGCTCGAGCGCGCGCCCGCCGCGTTCGAAGGCGAGGAGCTCGTCGTGCCAGATCGCCGACAGGCGCTGCCTCGGGTTCGAGCTCGTTCCGATCTTGATGCGGTCGGCGTAGCCGAGGTAGTAGACGACGTCCACGCGCGGGGGCGCCAGCTCGCCGTCGGGTATCTCGCCGTGGCGCCACTCGCACACCGCGCACAGCCATCCCGATGCGTAGTGCACTCCCAGGCGCGACCCGCAGAGCAGGCAGGGCGACGGCAGCACGTCGGTGAGACCGTACTCCTCCCCGGCCCACTCCCCCGCCATCGCCAGGTGGGCCTCGCACAGCGGCACCGGAGCGCCGGCGGGCACCGGGCCGCGGCATCCGACGTCGTCCACGGCGCAGCGGACGGGAGCGGGGTTCACGGGCACACCGCGACACTACCCACGACCACCGACGCCGCTGCCGAGGCGACGGCGGATACCCGGCAGGCAGGCGAAAGGGCCGCCACCGGCAGGTGACGGCCCTTCGACCAGAGGTTCAGCGAACCGCGGGGCTCAGCCCGGGATCAGCGACCCGAGAGCTTCTCGCGCAGAGCGGCGAGCGCCTCGTCATCGGCCAGCGTGCCCACCGGGCTGCTGTCGGACGAGAAGGTCGACGAGCCGGTCTCGGCCGGGGCAGCAGCCTCGGCCTCGAGAGCCTTCGTGACGGCGGCCTTGTGGGCCTCCCAGCGAGCGTGGGCGGCGGCGTACTCCTGCTCCCACTTCTCGCGCTGCTCGTCGAAGCCGTCGAGCCACGCGTTGGTCTCGGGGTCGAAGCCCTCGGGGTACTTGTACTCGCCGTTCTCGTCGTACTCCGTGACCATGCCGTAGAGGGCCGGGTCGAACTCGGTGCCGTTGGGGTCGACCGACTCGTTCGCCTGCTTGAGCGAGAGCGAGATGCGGCGACGCTCGAGGTCGATGTCGATGATCTTGACGAAGACCTCTTCACCGACCGACACGACCTGCTCGGCGAGCTCGACGTGCTTGCCCGACAGCTCCGAGATGTGCACGAGGCCCTCGATGCCGTCCGCGACGCGCACGAACGCGCCGAACGGAACGAGCTTGGTGACCTTGCCCGGCGCGACCTGGCCGATCGCGTGCGTGCGGGCGAAGACCTGCCACGGGTCCTCCTGCGTCGCCTTGAGCGACAGCGAGACGCGCTCGCGGTCCAGGTCGACCTCGAGGATCTCGACGGTGACCTCCTGGCCCACCTCGACGACCTCGGACGCGTGCTCGATGTGCTTCCACGACAGCTCCGAGACGTGGACGAGACCGTCGACGCCACCGAGGTCGACGAACGCACCGAAGTTGACGATCGACGAGACCGTGCCCTTGCGGACCTGGCCCTTGTGGAGGTTGTTGAGGAACGTCGTGCGCGACTCGGACTGCGTCTGCTCGAGCAGCGCGCGGCGCGAGAGCACCACGTTGTTGCGGTTCTTGTCGAGCTCGAGGATCTTCGCCTCGATCTCCTGGCCGAGGTACGGCGTGAGGTCGCGGACGCGGCGGAGCTCGATGAGCGAGGCGGGGAGGAAGCCGCGCAGGCCGATATCGACGATCAGACCGCCCTTGACGACCTCGATCACGGAGCCGGTGACCACACCGTCGTTCTCCTTGATCTTCTCGACGTCGCCCCACGCGCGCTCGTACTGCGCACGCTTCTTGGAGAGGATGAGGCGGCCTTCCTTGTCCTCCTTCTGGAGAACGAGGGCTTCGACCTCGTCGCCGACCTTGACGACCTCGTTGGGGTCGACGTCGTGCTTGATGGAGAGCTCGCGCGAGGGGATGACACCCTCGGTCTTGTAGCCGACGTCGAGGAGGACCTCGTCGCGGTCGATCTTCACCACGGTGCCCTCGATCAGGTCGCCGTCGTTGAAGAACTTCAGAGTCTTCTCGACCGCGGCCAGGAAGTCCTCAGCAGAGCCGATGTCGTTGATCGCGACCTGCTTGGTGGCCGTGGCGGTCGTTGCGCTAGTCATGTAGTGGGTTGTCCTTGTTGGGTTGGGAGTCGGGCCGCGGCTTTCAGCGGCAGCCGGCCACGCGAGCGCGAACGGATGCCTCGAGCCGAGGCGAAGCGGATTGTGTAAAGCGATGCCACCCGGCCCTTGCGGGGTCCGGTCACCGGCGCGAACCGGTACTCAGGCGTGGCGAAACAGCCACACGAGTGACGATCCAGGGTATCAGAACGACGGGGTCGCCCGCGATGTTCCCGCGAAGCGCGGCTCGGGCGCCGCCGGCGACCCGCGGCTCACCGCGGCAGGTCGATCGGCGCGGTGCTGGTGCGGTCGGGATCGAAGGCCTCGGCGGCAGGGGCGGGCTCTCCGCGCAGCTGCGCCAGCCGCTCGTCCTCGCGCCGCTGCGCCTCGGCGAGCCAGTCCCACCCCGAGGCCGCGGCGGCGTGCCGGACCTCGGGCACCGGCGCCGTGGCATGGGTCTCGTGCGCAGTCTCGGCGGTGGTGAGCGACGCGGCGGGCGCCGGCTGCGGAGCGGGCATCATCGGCGCGCCGGCGAAGTCGGGCCGCCCGGCGGCACCGCGCAGGCCCGCCTGCTGGATCACCCGCTGGATCGTCAGACCGCGTCCGTCGGGATCGCCCACGTAGCGGATGTCGCGAAGGCCCTGCTCCTGGGCGGCCGATTCGAAGACGAAGTGCCCATAGCCGAAGATGCGGCCGATGGCGGGCTTGTGCACCGAGATGTCGAGGATGCGCGTGAGCGGCATCGTCGCGATGCGCTGCGACACGATGCCGTGCACGCGGAACACCCGCATGTTGGTGATCACGAACCGGTCGGTGTGCTGTTCGAAGAGGCGCCAGACGGCGTGCACCATCACCGCGCCGCCGAGCACCGCGGGCACCCACCACGCCTGCGCGGGGACGGAGAACGTCAGGAGCAGCACGACGATGCCGGCGAACAGCTCGAGCGCGGCCGAGGCGCTGGCGGCCCAGTGCTTGCGCACCTCGTCGACGATCCGCTCCCCCTGATCCGTGATCAGGTGCTTGTCGATCCGCGGATCGAACACGGTCAGCCCTGGGCGAGGGCCACGAAGAAGTCGACCACGGCGGCACCCGCACCCCACACCGCACCGATGGCGCCCTGCACGGCGTTCGCCGCGTCCTGCGGCCTGGTGATGAGGTAGAAGACCGCGAACGCGATGACGAGCAGCAGCACGATGCGCTTGACGAGCTTCACGGTTCGGGTGTCCCTTCGACTTCTGCTGTTCTACCGCACGCGCGGCCGGTCGCGCGCAGGCGCGCGGGCGCGTCGCGGATCGCCGGCGCACCGGATCGGCCGCTGCGCGCGTCCCTGCTCACGGCCGCAGGAGCACCTTGACGGCGCGTCGTTCGTCCATCGCGGCATACGCCTCGGCGGCCTCCGACAGCGGGAGCACGAGGTCGAACACGCGCCCGGGCCGGATCGCGCCCGAGCGGACGTCGGGCAGCAGCTCCTCGATGTAGCCGCGGACCGGCGCGACGCCGCCGTTGACCCCGACGTTGCGACCGAACATCTCACGCACCGGCAGCTCGGGGCCGCCGTTGGGCACGCCCACGTATCCGACCATCCCGCCGGGCCGGGTGGAGCGCAGCGCCTGATCCATCGACTCCTTGGTGCCGACGCACTCGAGCACGCGGTCTGCGCCGACGCCGTCGGTGAGCTCGCGGACGGCCTCGACGCCCGCATCGCCGCGCTCCTGCACGATGTGGGTGGCGCCGAGCTCGCGGGCGAGCGCCTGTCGCTGCGGGTGGCGCGACATCGCGATGATGGTCCCGGCGCCCAGCCGCTTGGCCGCGATGATCGCGCACAGTCCCACCGCGCCGTCGCCGACGACCGCGACGCTGTCGCCGGGCCGGACTCCGGCAGAGACGGCGGCGTGGTGGCCGGTGCCCATGACGTCGCTGAGCGTGAGCAGACCGGGGATCTCGTCGTCGGCCACCGGTCCCGGGACGACGGCGAGGGTGCCGTCCGCGAGCGGCACGCGGACGCGCTCGCCCTGTCCGCCGTCGGCGAAGCCGCCGAAGCGGTCGTCGCTCCCCCACCAGCCGCCGGTGAGGCAAGAGGTGCTGACGCCGTTGCGGCAGTTCGCGCAGGTGCCGTCGCACACGTAGAACGGCGCGATCACGAAGTCGCCGGGACGCACGATCCTCACGTCGGGGCCGACCTCCTCGACCACGCCGACGAACTCGTGGCCGATCCGGTGCGGCTCGGTCGTCGGGGTCACGCCGCGGTACGGCCAGAGGTCAGAGCCGCACACACAGGCGGCGACGACGCGGACGATCGCATCGCCGCCGGTGGACAGCACCGGATCGGGGACGGACTCGACGCGGATGTCGCGGGCTGCGTGGATGACGGTGGCGAGCATGCTTCCGAGCCTAAGGGCCCCGGTCGGGCGGCGGGCTGCGCTGCCGCTCGACGCGAGACGTCCCGACGATAGGGTGTCCCCGGCCCGGCCCCTGTCAGCATGTACCCATGTGGATCGGATGGATCGAGTTCGACCTGCTCCTGGGCGACGTGCGATCGCTGAAGGAGAAGCGCAGCGTGCTGCGGCCGCTGATCGCCGAGCTCAGCCGCCGCACCGAGGCGGCCGCGGCCGAGGTCGGCGAGCACGACCTGCACCGACGCGCCCGGATCGGCGTGTCGGTCGTGGCATCCGGGGCGTCGCACGTGCGCGACGTCCTCGACCACGCCGAGCGGCTGGTGGCCGAGCGGCCCGAGGTGACCCTGCTCTCGGCCCACCGCGGGCTGCATTCGAGCGAGGACTGAGCTCAGCCGGACACCGCGTGGCCGATGGCCTCGTCCCCGGCTCCGAAGCGGATGGTGCGGCCGATGGTCGAGTCGTCCGCGATCGCCGCCGCGATCACCGCCGCGACGTCGGCACGCGGCACCTCGCCGGAGCCCTCGGGGTCGATCGCGATGCGTCCGGTGGGCGGGTCGAGCGTCAGCGTCCCCGGGGCCAGGATGGTCCAGTCGAGGCCGCTCTGCGCGAGGTGCGCGTCGGCGGCCCATTTCGCGTCGGCGTACGGGAAGAACGAGCTGTCGCGGGCGACGCCGTGGTCCTGCCGGGAGCCGATCCACGACACCATCACGTACCGCAGCGCGCCCGCGGCCGCGGCGGCGTCCATCGAGCGGATCGCCGCATCCCGATCGACGGCGTACGTGCGCGCCGGGTCTCCGCCGCCGGCGCCGGCGGACCACACGACGACGTCGTTCCCCGCGACGAGGTTGGTCAGCTGGTCGAGGTCGAAGGTCTCGATGTCGGCGACGAGCGCCTGCGCGCCGGTCGCCGCGACCTCGGCGGCATGGTCGGGGTTGCGGATCACCGCGGTCACGGTGTGTCCTCGCGACACCAGCAGCGGCTCGAGCAGCAGCGCGACCCTGCCGTGGCCACCGAGGATCAGGATGCGGGCCATGGGACTCCCTCCGTCGGACCACCCACGCTACGCCAGCGGGCCATCGTCCGGGTCACCGCCTCCGGTCCGCGGGCGCACGCAGGCCGCCCCTCCCGGCACGGTCGCGGTCGCTGCTCACGCGAACGCCGCGGCGAACTCCTCCGAGGGCTCGATCGGCTCGATGACGTCTACGAGCACGCCGCCGGGTGCGGCGAGGATGAAGTGCCGCTGTCCGAACGGCTCGTCGCGCAGCGCCAGCACGCATTCCGCTCCGCCGCCGGTGACCAGGCGCTCGTACGCCGCCCGCGCGTCGTCGACCTCCACGTTCAGCAGCACGCCCCGCACCGGCGCGCCGAAACCTGCCGGGATCGAGTCGTGGTCGCTCGCGAGGAACGCCAGCTCTGCTCCGTCCCGCACGAGGCTGACGTACCAGTCGGCCGCGAACGTCCGCGTGAAGCCGAAGCGCTCCTCGAAGAAGCGCGCGGCGGCCGAGGCATCCGTCGTCATGACCACCGGGTAGAAGCTCGTCATCGTCTCCATCGGCCGGCTCCTTTACATACGATGAGTTCGTAAGCAACGATACATACACCACGCACGTAAAGGAACCCATGCCGCGCGCAAGTGCTGCCGACGCCGCCGAGACTTCACGCCGCGTGCTCGAGGCGGCGCAGGAGCGCTTCGCCGCGGATGGCTTCGCCGCGGCATCCGTCGACGACATCGCCCGCCGCGCGCGCGTCACCCGCGGGGCGGTCTACCACCACTACGGCAGCAAGCCCGGGCTGTTCCGCGCCGTCGCCGAGCGGCTGCAGGGCGAGGTCGCCGCGCGGGTCGTCGCGGCGGCGGAGAGCGAGACGGATGCCGCGGACCAGCTGCGCGCCGGAAGCCATGCCTTCCTCGACGCGATCACCGACGATCGCGCGGTGCGCGTGCTCCTCGTCGACGCACCCGCCGTCCTGGGGTGGGCGCAGTGGCGGGAGCTCGACGCGCAAGCCGCGGGGCGTGAGCTGCGCGAGGCGATCGCGGCGCTCGGCACCGTTCCGCCGGGTCTCGTCGACGCCGTGACCCGCCAGCTGAGCGGCGCCATGAACGAGGCGGCGCTGTGGCTGGCTGACGGCCCGGGCGACGCCCGGGCCCGGGCGTCCGCGCATGACGCCCTCGACCTGCTTCTGGACGCCGTCGCGCCCCGCTGAGGATCAGGCGGCGAGCGCCTCGCGCTCGGCGACGATCGCGCGCACCGCGTCGCGCCCGGCGCGATTGGCGCCGACCGTCGACTGCGACGGTCCGTAGCCGATGAGGAACAGCCGTGGCTCGTCGATCGACCGGCCGTTCTCGACACGGACGCCTCCCTCGGGGGTGCGCAGCCGCAGCGGGGCGAGGTGGTCGAGCGCAGGCCGGAAGCCCGTGGCCCACAGGATCGCATCGGCCGGCTCGAAGGACCCGTCCGGCATGCGCACGCCGTGCTCCTCGATCCCGGTGAACATCGGATGGCGCACGAGCACGCCACGCGCCTCGGCGGCGCGCGCCCACGGCGTCCAGTGCATGCCCGTCACCGAGATGACGCTGCCCGGCGGCAGACCGCGACGGACCCGATCCTCGACCCCGGCGATGGCGGCGACGCGGGCGGGGACGTCGAAGTCCTCGTCGACCCAGTGGGGTTCCCGCCGGGTGACCCAGAACGTGTCGGCCACGTGCGAGATCTCGTCGAGCAGCTGCACGGCCGAGATCCCGGCACCGACGATCACGACACGCTTGCCGCGGAGCTCCTCCGCCGAGACGTAGTCCGCGACGTGGAGCTGCCGGCCGCGGAACCGCTCCTGCCCGCGATAGTGCGGCCAGAAGGGACGTCGTCACGTGCCGGTGGCGTTGACGACGTGCCTTGCGGCCCAGGAGCCGCTGTCGCTCTCGACCACGAGGCGGCCGTCCGAGTCGGCGCGTCGCACCGCCCTCACCCTGACCGGGCGGAGCACGTCGAGCGCGAAGCGCTCCTCGTACGCGGCGAAGTACGCCGGCAGGACGTCGCGGCTGGCGGCCGCCGGGTCGGCGGGCGGGACCGGGAAGCCCGGCAGCTCGTGGATGCCGTTGACCGTCGCCATGCGCAGCGACGCCCACCGGTGCTGCCACGCGCCGCCGGGCCGCGCATCGGCGTCGAGGACGACGAACGACGGATCGGAGGCCGCCGCTCGCGCGAGCGGCACGAAGCCGCGCCGCTGCAGGTGGTAGGCGGCGGACAGGCCCGCCTGCCCGGCGCCGATCACGACGACGTCGACGGGTGCGGGCTCCATACCCCCGACAACCTTCCCCGGCCCGAGGGGATTCCCGGGCCGGGCCGGTGTCAGTTGAGGGCGCGCGTCGACGACGGGATGACGCCACCCCGGTAGAGATCGGCCGCGGTGTCCTGCAGCGCCGTCAGCGCCACGCGCTGCGTCGTCGGGCCGTACGAGATGCGAGCGACCCCGAGCTGCTCGTACTCCGTCGACGAGAGGGCGCCGGGCAGGCCGATGACGCTGATCTTGCGCTCCCCGATGCCGTCCACGAGCTGCCGGGTGACGTCGGCGTTCAGCACTCCCGGTACGAACACGAGGTCGGCGCCGGCGTCGAGGTAGGCGCGCCCGCGCTCGATCGCGTCCGCGATCGACTCCTCCACGGGCCGGTCCCCCGCACGCACGAAGGCGTCGGTGCGGGCGTTGAGCACGAACGGCACGCCCTCGGCCTCACCGGCGGCGACGATGGCCTTCACGGCCGCGACGGCTTCGTCGAGGGGTCGCAGCCGGTCCTCGACGTTGCCGCCCACCACACCCACGCCGATCGCCCGGCGGACGGTCTCGCCCGCGTCGTCGTAGCCGGCGTCGAGGTCGGCGCTCACCGGCAGGTCGCCGGCGGCTTCGACGATGCGGCCGAGCATGTCGAGGGAGACGTCGAGGGGGATGGTGCCGTCACGGTAGCCGAACGACGCGGCGATCGAGTGCCCGGCGGTCGCGATGGCCCGCGTCTCGGGGAGCGCGGCGATGGTCCGGGTCGACACGGCATCCCAGACGTTCACCAGGCGCAGGATCTCGGGGGCGGCGTGCAGCCGGGCGAGGGTCAGTGCTTTCTCGGCGTGAGTGGTCATGGGTTTCACGCTATCGGCGCCCGAGCATGCCGCGGCTCGATCAGCCCGGATCGATGCATCCGTCCAGGTACCACCACCGCCCGCTCTGCGTGACGAACCGGCTGCGCTCGTGCAGCACGCCACGCTCGGCGCCGGACCGCCAGCCGGCGCGGAACTCGACGATCCCGCGCTTGTCGCCCTCCGCCCCGGCGTCCACCTCGATGATCTCCAGGCCCGTCCAGCGCTGCGCGGGGTCGAGGGTCAGCTCCTCGGGCCGGGTGCCCGGATGCCACGTGTCGGACAGGTGACGCTCGTCTCCGACGACGAAAGCGGTGTAGCGCGAGCGCATGAGGCGCTCGGCTGTCGGGGCCGGAGTCCCGCGCAGCAGCGGGGCGCAGCAGCCGCCGAAAGAGTCTCCGCTGCCGCACGGGCAGGGGTCCGTGTCTGCGACGCGCGGGAAGCCGGTTCCCGGCCTGCCGCGGGCGGCGCCGGACGGCATGTCACGCACCCGCCTTCTCGGCGCACGAGACGCAGCGGGTCGCGAAGGGGCGCGCCCGGAGGCGTGCGATCGGGATGCCTCGCCCGCAGTCCACGCAGACCCCGTAGGTGCCCGCCTCCCAGCGCCGGACAGCCTCGTCGATCTCCCCGATCTCCCTGCGCGCGGCCTCGGCCAGACCGACGGCGCGCGCCCACTCGCCCGACAGCGTGACACCATCGGGGTCGTGCTCGTCGTCGGCGACATCGGCACCGCGGTCGGCGCGGAGCTCGGCGAGCGTGTCGTCCAGCGTGGCCAGGCGGGCCGTCGCCGCGTCGTGCAGCTCGTCGAGGAGCGCGCGCAGCTCGCGCCGGCCCGCGGCGGTGGTCATCGCACGAGGATACGCCCGGATGCCGCCACCGCCGCGGCGGCGTGCCGTGGACGATTCCGGCGCGGCCGCGTGGCGGCGCCCCGGCAGTGCCCGCGCGCGCGTCCGGTGTTTGCACGGCGGAGGCATGGCCGGCTCACAGGCGGGAGTGCCACCATGGTTTCGTTCACCAGGCGGAGCTGTCCGGTTTCGTCTCGTGCACCGAACGGCGATGCGTCTCGCCCGGACCGTGCGTCCCCCTAGCGCCGGCTTCCCGCGGACCCGCCCGAAGCCGGCGATCCGAGCCCCCGTCGTGATCGCCGGCTTCTCTGTCTTCGGGTGTGGATAACTCGCGAGCCGCTCGCTGCGTGCCGGTTACCGTGGGGGCGTGAGGAATCGCGCGCTCGCAGTCATCGGCACTGCGGTGCTGCTCGCTCTGTCCGGGTGCACGACCCCCGAGCCCGCCACGCCGACTCCCACGGCGGCCTTCTCCACCGAGGAAGAAGCCTTCGCCGCCGCCGAGGAGACCTACCGGGCGTACGTGGATGCGCTGAACGCAAGTCACGACGATCCAAACGCTGCCCCAGCACCGACCGACTTTCTTATCGGCGAAGCCCTCGAATCCGAGTTGGAGACGCAAGAGACGCTCGCTCAACGCTCACTCAAGATCGAAGGCCCGGCGACGGTGATGCGCTTCTCTGGAACCAGCACGTCACATGAAATGGAGCGGATTAAGGCCGTCGTTTGTCTCGACGTCACTATGTCGCGCGTTATCGACGCCGAGAGCAACGACGTCACCCCGACTGACCGCCCCGACATCCTCGCTCTAGACGTCGAGTTTGCGGACCTGGGGGGCGACTTGGCGATCACCCGCAGCGTAGTGGCAAGTACTCAGACATGCTGAGGGTTGTGGCCTTGTTGGCGGCAACGATGCTCTTGCCTAACACGGCGGCATTCTCGGCTAATCAGTGCACAGCTGCACAACTGCAGGCGGGCCTCTGCTCTTATGCCACGGACGAACACGTGGTGGTGTCAGGCAATGCCAGCAGGCCGGGCACGGATGGGACAGGCAGCAACCCACAGGAGGATCGCGACCGAGCGGGTTTCACGCCATCCCCCGCGCCGCCCGAGGACTGCGGGCCGCTGAACCGCTGCATCGAGTACAGCGTGGTCGGGATCCCCGACGTGACGCTCGCCGATCTCGCGTCGTTCCGCCCCTCGCCGCCGACCCTCGGCGGCGAGCCGGCCGGCTTCGGGGTCGTGGGCATGCCGACGAACCTGGTGGCGACGGCATCCGAGGAGCGCATCCCGGGGACCGTGCTGGGCTGGGACGTGACGGTGCGGTTCCTGCCGACCGCGTACGTGTTCGACCACGGCGACGGCACCGTCGGACGCTCCACGACCGGGGGCGCGTCGTGGACGTCGCTCGGACAGGGGCAGTTCACGCCGACCGCGACGAGCCACGTGTACCGGGAGCGCGGCACCTACGACGTGTCGGTGACCGTCGAGTACGCGGCATCCGTCGACTTCGGCAGCGGCGCGTGGCACGCCGTGCCGGGTGTCGTCCGCGCGGCCGGGCCGGGCTACGGCGTCCGCATCGTCGAGGCGCGCACAGCGCTCGTCGACCGGACGTGCGCCGAGGACTCCTCCGCGGCGGGCTGCTGAGCGCCGAACCCGATCGCGGCGCGCAGCCGGCCGGCGAGGCGCGCGAGCGCCCGCAGCGGCACGCCGATGACGAGGGCGACCGCACCCACCGGAGAGGTGTCGCTGCGTCCGAGGGCGACCTTCCGCTCCCACGCGTCGCGGAGGGCGCCGCCGCGCCGTGCGAAGGCGGCGCGCCCCGGCAGCATCCCGGCCCGGCGCGCCGCGACCAGCTCCTCGACCCGGTCGGTCCAGTCGTCCTCGGCCGGATCGTGGAAGTAGTTGTCGTCGAGCCACTCCGGGTCGGGATGGCGGAACCGCCGCGCGACGACGTCGTGCTCGGAGGCCAGCAGATCAGCGTCGGCGAGCGCCTCGTTGATCAGCTGCGGCGACACTCCGTAGGTGTCCAGCGCGATGACGGGGATGCCGCGGGCGACCGCCTCGATCGCGGCGGTCGAGCTGACCGTCACGAGCCCCTCGGCCGTCGAGAGCGCCTCCCCCATCGGGCCCGTCGAGGTGACGAGGTTGGGCGGCAGCGGCCCCAGCGAGGCGATCAGCTCGGGGTATCCGTCCTGCTCGAGGTGGGTCTGGTGCTCCCCGCTCGCGGCCCGCAGCTTCACGACCACCCGCCGCGACGGATCGGCGACAGCCGCCCGCACCATGAGCCGCGCGATCCCGAGTCGGTCGGAGCGGTCGGCGGGCACTTTGGCCTGCGGGGCGAAGACGAGGTCGGTGCCGCCCGTCACCCCGCGCTCATCGCGCGCGCCTGTCCCCGCCACCGCCGCGCCGCGTGCGAACGGCAGCGTCGCGAGGGCGTAGCGGTGCGCGTAGCCGGTGCGTGCCGACAAGGCGGCGAACTCGCGCAGCTCGCGTCGGGAGTGCACCACGAACAGGTCGCACTGCAGGCGGTACACGACGGCCTTGCGCGTGGCGGGGATCGAGATCCCGGGCAACCCCGTGACGACGACAGGGCGCGGCGTCAGGGCGGCGACATCGCGGGCGAGCACGCGGACGAGCGGCCCGCGCGCGCCGAGGACGACGACGTCGGCGCGCAGCTCCGACAGCCGCGCGGCGAGCTCGTCGTACGTCACGCCCTCGACCCGGTCCCGATCCAGGCCGCTGCCCCGGAGCGCCGCGCCCAGCTGCGGTGCGCTGACCACGAGCGGCGTCTCGAGCACCAGGAGCGAGGCATCCCACCGGTCCGCGACGCCGCCGAGCAGCGCCGCGGCCCACTTCACGTACGAGTCGGTGTCGGCGATCGCGACGATCCGCAGCCGCGCGCCGTCGCCGGTCGTCGCCGTCACGCCGGCACGCGGCGCAGCTTCGCCATCGGCGCGAGCTCGCCGGGGTACACCCGCTTGACGCCGTCGCCGAGCGCGGCCTCGATGACGCGGATGTCGCGCACGAGGTGCGCGAGGCCCGTCGGCTCGAGGGACGCCGCGTGGTCCGAGCCCCACATGGTACGGTCGAGGGTGATGTGCCGCTCGACGGCCACCGCGCCGAGGGCGACGGCGGCGAGCGAGATCTGCAGGCCGCGCTCGTGCCCCGAATACCCGACGGGCACGCCCGGATACCGGTCGCGGAGAGTCGGGATCATGCGCAGGTTCGCCTCGGCAGGCTCCATCGGGTAGGTCGAGGTGGCGTGCATCAGCAGCAGACGGTCGGTTCCCACGATGTCGATCGCCGCGTCGATCTGCTCGATCGTCGACATGCCGGTGGAGAGGATCACGGGCTTGCCGGTGTCGCGCAGCGCCTCCAGCAGCTCGCGGTCGGTCACCGATGCCGACGCCACCTTGTGGGCGACGACGCCGAGGTCCTCGAGGAACGCGATGCTCGGCACGTCCCACGGCGAGGCGAACCACTCGAGGCCGCGCAGCAGTGCGTGATCGGAGATCTCGATGTACTGATCCCGGTCGAACTCCACGCGCCGGCGGTACTCGAGGTACGACATCGTGCCCCACGGGGTCTCGCGGGCGACGTCGCGCATGTGCTCGGGCGTCGCGATCTCGGGGGTGCGCTTCTGGAACTTCACCGCGTCCGCGCCGGCGTCGGCGGCGACGTCGATGAGCCGCTTGGCGAGCTCGACGTCGCCGTTGTGGTTCAGTCCGATCTCGGCGATGACGTAGGCGGGGCGTCCGCCCCCGACGACGCGGGATCCGATGGTGACGGTCATGAGGCCTCCAGTGGTGCGGTGGGGTGATCGGATGCCGCGTCGGCGGCGTGTTCGTGGACCTGTCGGGGTGCTCCTGCGGGCGTCGCGGGCCTGCGTCCGGCGAGCACGCGCTCGGCGAGGTCCCGGACGGCGCCGGAGCCCCCGGGCCGGTCGAGGACGACGCGCGCGGCGGAGAGCACGAGCGGGTGCGCGTCGGGGACGGCGACCGGCCATCCGACGAGCTCGAGGCAGGAGAGGTCGTTGACGTCGTTGCCGAGATAGGCGATGCGGGAGAGCGGGATGCCGCGCCCCGCCGCCCAGTCGCGCAGGACGGCCGCCTTGTCGGCCGCTCCCTGTCGCACCTCGACGCCGAGCTTGCGGCCGCGCGCGGCGACGACCGGGTTCGCCTCGGTGGAGAGGATGAGGAAGGGGATGCCGGCCGCACGCAGCTGCGACACGCCCATGCCGTCGGACCTGCTGACGGCGACCGACTCGATGCCGTCCTGATCGACCCGCACCCGGTCATCGGTGTGCACGCCGTCGAAGTCGGTGACGACGGCGTCGGCGGCGATCGCCGCGCCGTGGCCGTCGTGCGCCCGGTCGATCAGGCCGGCGACCGCGCGGGCCGTCTCGAGCTCCTGGAGGCTGTCGATCTCGATCGCCGTGCGCGGGTCGACCTCGACGATGCCGATGCTTCCGAAGAAGCGGTGGCGCGCGGCGCGGAGACCGGAGGCCCGCAGGACGTAGAAGCCGCCCGTCTCGAGGTGGTGCGGATCGCGGTCCTGGCGGCGCGGGCGCACGTCGGCGTCGTGGTTGATGGCCTCTGCTGCGCCCCCGCCGCCCTTCCGCCACAGGAACCCGTAGGTCTCGACCGCGGAGAAGACGCTGTCGCGCCGGCGGGAGCGCACCAGCTGCACCGCGGTGGTCAGCGCGTCGACGTCGAGGAACGGCGACGTCGCCTGCAGGAAGGCCACGATCCCCGCATCCACCCGCCGCGCCTCGAGCACGTCGAGGGCGTGCAGCAGCGCGCTCTCGGAGCCGGCCTCGTCGCCCGAGAGGTCGGCGGGGCGCTCGACGATCTCGGCGCCCCACTCGGCGGCGACGGCGGCGATGTCGGCGTCGTCGGTGGTCACCACCACGCGGTCGATGGCGGGGCATCGGCGGGCGGCGTCGACGGCGCGCGCCACCAGCGGCACCCCGCCCACGCGCTGCAGGTTCTTGCGCAGGATGCCCTTCGACCCGCCCCGCGCGGGGATGATCGCGACGGCCTCGCTCATGCGGCCGCCCCTCGCGCGGAGGGCCGCGCGGCACCCGTGCGCACGACGGCGCCCGTGCCCGCCAGCACCAGCGGCAGCGTCGTTGCGGTGCTCGACGGCAGCGTGTGGACGTCCAGCGCCTCGCGGGCGCCCGCGAGCACCAGCTCGACCGGCAGCCCTGTCGTATGGATCCGCACTCCGGGCAGCGTCGCGACGGCGTCGAGCTGCTCCTGCGTCTCGCGGCGATGCGGCAGATAGACCGCGGCGCCGGCCGTGGCATCCCGCACCCAGCGCAGGTAGTCCACCAGCATCATGCGGCCGTCGACCGGCAGCGCACTGCCGAGCACGATGCGCGGCCCGAGCTCGGGCGCGGCGGGCGCCGTCGCGCGCGTCCAGGAGAAATCGTGTCGACGGATGCCGAAGCCGCGGTCGGCCAGCGCGTCGAAGCGGTCCGCGCCCAGGTCGAAGGCGGTGAACACGCTCACCCGCCGCGCCGCGGCGCGACGGTGCACCAGCTCCGCGGCCAGCGGGGCGACCATCGTCGTGAGACCGCGCTCGTCGACGTGCGGCCGCGCGTACGGGCGCCGGCCCAAGAGCGTGTCGGCGAACGCGACGGCGAGTCCGCCGTCGTCGAGGAACGTGATCCGACGCGGTCGCAGGACGGCGGCGGCCAGACGGAACTGCCCCGAGAAGCCGTCGCCCACGAGCCAGTGGTCATGGCGGGCGAGCAGGCTCCACGGGATGCCGAGGTACGGCGCGAGCTCGCCGAACGCGGCCCCGCGGGCGAGCAGCTCGTCGGCGGTCGCCGAGATCTGCGCCGTGAGGCGCCCAGCGACCGGGACCGCCGTGCGATGCGCGGCGGCCCACTCGGCGGCGCCGATGAGCTGGAGCGGCGACTCCACCCACGCCAGCACGTCCTCGCGGCCCATGGCGTCTCCTCTCACCGCTGTCTCCCCACGGTGGGCGCGAGACGTGAACGCGACGGGTGCCGGCAGGCGACCGACGGAGGTCCGGCGGGTGAACGACGCGTGCCGCGGCCCCGGTCGGCGCGTCGTCGGACCCGCGTGCGAGGATGAACGCGTGACAGAACGCCTCATGCTGCTGGACTCCGCCTCGCTGTACTTCCGCGCGTTCTACGGCGTCCCCGACACCGTGCGGGCGCCAGACGGCACGCCCGTCAACGCGGTGCGCGGCTTCCTCGACATCATCACGAGGCTCGTGTCCACCTACCGCCCCTCCCACCTCGTCGCCTGCTGGGACGACGATTGGCGGCCGCAGTGGCGGGTCGATCTCATCCCCACCTACAAGACGCACCGCGTCGCCGAGGTCGTCGCCGGCGGGCCCGACGTCGAGGTGGTCCCCGACCCCCTCGAGGTGCAGGTGCCGGTGATCCGCGAGGCGCTGGACACCCTCGGCATCCGGATCGTCGGCGCGCCGGCGCATGAGGCCGACGACGTGATCGGCACCCTCGCGACGACCGCCGCGATGCCCGTCGACATCGTCACGGGCGACCGCGACCTGTTCCAGCTCGTCGACGACGGACGCGACGCTCGCGTGATCTACACCGCCCGGGGCATGAGCAACCTCGAAGTGCTCACCGACGCGTCGGTCGTGGCGAAGTACGGCGTCCTCCCCTCGCAGTACGCCGACTACGCGACGCTGCGCGGCGACTCGTCGGACGGACTGCCGGGCGTCGCCGGTATCGGCGAGAAGACCGCGGCCGGCCTGCTCGCGACCCACGGCGATCTCGAGGGCATCATCGCCGCCGCGCAGGCGGGCGAGGGCATGTCGGCGGGGGTGCGCTCCAAGGTGCTGGCGGGTCTGCCCTATCTGGCCGTCGCACCACAGGTGGTCGCGGTCGTCCGCGACCTGCCGCTCGAGGTCCCCGATCCCCGTCTGCGCCCCCTGGACGACAGCGCGAGAGCGGATGCCGCCGCGCTGGCCGAGCGGTGGGCCCTCACCAGCGCGATGACGCGCATCGTCGACGCCCTGGACGCGCTGTAGGCAGCAGTCGGGCTGCCGTCAGCCGTCGCGCTGCCGTCAGCCGTCGCGCTGCCGTCAGCGGTCGCGGCCCGTCCACGCACGCAGCCGCTCCAGCGGCCACGTCGTGACGATGCGCTCGGCGGGTACGCCCAGCCGCTCCGCCCGTTCGGCGCCGTAGTCCAGCAGCGAGAGCTGCCCGGGCGCATGGGCGTCCGAATCGATGGAGAAGAGGCATCCGATCTCCAGCGCCAGCGCCATCAGCTCGTCCGGCGGGTCCTGCCGCTCGGGGCGCGAGTTGATCTCCACGGCGACGCCGTGCTCGGCGCACGCCTCGAAGACCGCGCGGGGATCGAACGTCGAGGGCGGGCGCGTGCCGCGGGAGCCCTCCACCAGACGCCCGGTGACGTGCCCGAGCACGTCCACGTGCGGGTTGCGCGCCGCCGCGACCAGGCGTCTGGTCATCGGCCCGCGCTCCATGCGCAGCTTCGAGTGGGCCGAGGCCACCACGACGTCGAGCTCTCCCAGCAGCTCCGGCTCCTGGTCGAGCGCGCCGTCCTCGAGGATGTCGACCTCGATCCCCGACAGCAGCGTGAACCCGTCCCCGCTCATCCCCCCGACGACCTCGAGCTGCGCCCGCAGGCGCTCGGGCGACAGTCCGTTCGCTACCCGCAGCCGGGGCGAGTGGTCGGTCAGGGCGAGGTACTCGTGCCCGAGCGACCGCGCGGCCGCCACCATGAGGTCGATCGAGGTCAGGCCGTCGGACCAGTCGCTGTGCGAGTGCAGGTCACCGCGCAGCAGGGGCCGCAGCGACGACGTCCGCTGCACCCCCGCGCGCTCCCGCAGGTCGGCGAGGTACCCGGGCACCTCGCCCGACAGCGCCTGCTGGATGACAGCGAACGTGGACTCGCCGATGCCCTTGCGCCGGCGCAGCGATGCGGAATCCCGCAGCTCCTCGTCGCTCAGCCCCGCGATCGCGTCGGCTGCGGCCCGGAACGCCTTGGACTTGTACCGCGACGACCGCTCTCGCTCGAGCAGCGTCGCGATCTCGGTGAGCGCGTCGTGCGGGTTCACGCGTGGCTGCGGGCGAGGTCAGGCGACATTCGCCCGCTTGATCACGACGGGGACGTCGGCGAGGCGGTGGATCGCCCACCCGAACAGGATCGCCAGCACTCCCATGCCGGCGGCGAAGAGGGCGACCCCGTAGGCGACCACGGAGGTGAAGAGCGACGCCCGGAGGAAGGACGCCTGCATCACCGTCGCGCGCACCGGGTCGTCCTGCTCGAGCTCGGCGTAGGTCTTCCCGCCGGACGCCTCCAGCGCGTGCTGGTTGATGATGTCGGCCTGCACATAGGCGGTGAAGGGCCCCGTCACCTGCTGCCCCTGGAACGCCGCGGCGTCATCGGGGATCGTGATGTTCTCGGCCGTCAGCTGGGTGGTGACGCCGATCCAGGCGATGATGCTCACGACGATCAGCAGGATTCCGCCGACGATTCCGAGGATGCCCACGGCCTTCACGAGGCCGACCTTCTTCTCGGGGGGTTCGATCACGTCGGCGGTGCGGGGCTCAACCTGGCTCATGCTGCCTCCTCGGAACGGGACGTCTTGCGCCACACGTTAGCGGGGACGCCGCGCGCCGCGGAAGACCACGCGCCGGGAGGGGTCGCGCCGGGGCTCAGGCCGCGAACGACCGCGTGGCCTCGACCCAGCGGTCGAGCGTCGCCGTCGCGGCGCCGCTGTCGATCGCCAGCGCGGCGTCGTCCCGGGCCTCGGCCAGGCGCTCCAGGATGGGCCGCTGCACCTGCGTCGCATCGCGGAACAGCCGGTACGCGACGATTCCGGCGGCGGCATTCAGCAGCACGATGTCGCGCACGGCGCCCGCCTCGCCGTCGAGCACGCGCCGCACCACCTTCGCGTTGTGCGCCGGGTCGCCGCCGAGCAGGTCGTCGATGTCAGCGAGCGGGATGCCCAGATCGCGCGGGTCGAGGTCGTGCTCGTGGATGTCGCCGCGGCTGACCTCCCACAGCCGGCTGTGGCCGGTCGTGGTGAGCTCGTCCAGCCCGTCGTCGCCGCGGAAGACGAGCGCCGTGGCCCCCCGGGTGCGGAAGACGCCCGTGATGAGGGGCACCCGGTCGAGGTGCGCGACGCCGACGGCGTTGGCCTCCGCACGCGCCGGGTTGCACAGCGGGCCGAGGAAGTTGAACACGGTCGGCACGCCCAGCTCGGCGCGCGTGGCGCCGGCGTGACGGAAGCCGGGGTGGAAGGCCGCCGCGAACGCGAACGTGATGCCCGCGCGGGACAGCGTCTCGGCCACCGCCTCGGGCGGGAGCGCGAGGTCGACCCCGAGGGCGGCCAGAACGTCCGACGAGCCCGACGACGAGCTCGCCGCCTTGTTGCCGTGCTTGACCACGGGGACGCCGGACGCCGCGGCCACCAGTGCGGCCATGGTCGAGACGTTCACCGTGCCGAAGCGATCGCCGCCGGTGCCCACGATGTCGAGCACCGCGGCGTCGACGGGGAGCGGGAGGGCCGCCTCGAGGATCGCGTCGCGGAAGCCCACGATCTCGTCGACCGTCTCGCCCTTCGCCCGCAGCGCGATCAGGAAACCGGCCAGCTGCGAGGGCGTCGCACTGCCCGACATGATCTGCCGCATCGCCCACGTCGACTCCGACACGCTGAGGTCGCGGCGCTCGAGGAGCGCGGTCAGGATCGCCGGCCAGGTGTACAACTCCGCCATAACGAAGAAGCCTAGCCGGGCCCGTGAATCGGAACCTTTTCGTGACACGGCGTCCCGGCGGCGCCGATTCCGCGTCTTCACCACGTGTTCAGGGCAGAGTCGCAGGGAACTCTTAGGTTCTCCTAACTTCACATCCGGCCGAAGAGATGGTCCGCGGTGCGGAACTCTGCGTCCCGAATCGGCCATAATGGGGAGCGTGACGACCTCCACAGCGACCTACTCCCAGGCCATGCGGTCCGTCAAGCGGCCGGATCCGGTCGCTGTCGGCACCATCGTGTGGCTCGGCAGCGAGGTGATGTTCTTCGCGGGCCTGTTCGCGATCTACTTCACCCTCCGAAGCACCTCCCCCGAACTGTGGGCGGAAGAGACGCAGCTTCTGAACATCCCGTACGCGACCGTCAACACGATCATCCTCGTGCTGTCGTCCGTCACGTGCCAGATGGGCGTCTTCGCCGCCGAGCGCTTCCAGCCGTATTCGACCAAGAAGCGCGGCTGGCTGGGCTGGGGCATGGTCGAGTGGTTCTGGCTGACCTTCGCGCTCGGCGCGATCTTCGTCTCGGGCCAGGTGTGGGAGTACGCACAGCTCGTCGCCGAGGGCATGCCCATCACGGCCAACGCCTACGCGTCCGCCTTCTACCTGACCACCGGCTTCCACGCCCTCCACGTCACCGGCGGCCTCATCGCGTTCCTGCTCGTCATCGGGCGCGCGTACGCCGTCAAGAACTTCGGGCGCAAAGAGATGACGTCCTCGATCGTCGTGTCGTACTACTGGCACTTCGTCGACGTCGTCTGGATCGCCCTCTTCCTCGTCATCTACTTCCTCAAGTGAGAGCGGAGCTGAACCCCGACATGGCACGAGAGACCACGCGCCGCTCGAAAGGCCGCCGCAGCCCCTGGGCCGCCGCAGCGCTCATCGGCATCGGCCTGCTCATCACCGGCGGCGTCTACGCGGGCGCCTCCGCCGCGATGGCCGCCACGACCACCGAGACCGCGGTGGACTCCGCGCTGACCGTCGAGGACGGCGAGCGGCTGTTCCAGGCCAACTGCGCCACCTGCCACGGGCTCGACGTGCAGGGCACCGAGGACGGCCCGTCGCTCTACGGCGTCGGCGAGCTGGCGGTGCACTTCCAGATGAGCACGGGCCGCATGCCGCTGCAGGCGCAGGGGCCGCAGGCCCCGCAGAAGCCGGTGCAGTTCACCGACGAGCAGATCGAGGCGATCGGCGCCTACATCCAGTCGATCGCACCCGGACCGACCTTCCCCGACGAGGAGGTCCTGGACGGCGAGGGCAACGCGGCCGAGGGCGGCGAGCTGTTCCGCATCAACTGCGCGATGTGCCACAACGTCGCCGGCGCCGGCGGTGCGCTCACCGAGGGCAAGTACGCCCCGGCACTGCACACCACGACGCCTCTCAACATGTACGCGGCCATGGTCACCGGTCCGCAGAACATGCCGGTGTTCAACGACATGACGCTGACCACCGAAGAGAAGCGCGACATCATCACCTACCTGCTCTACCTGCAGGACAACGAGTCCGCGGGCGGGTTCTCGCTCGGCTCGCTCGGCCCGGTCTCCGAGGGCCTCTTCATCTGGATCTTCGGGATCGGTTCGCTGATCGCCATCACCGTGTGGATCACGGCGAAGTCCAACTGATCGACGAACACCACAGCAACACTTGACGAGGAGCAGCATGGCCCACGTGGACGACCCGCTCGAGCACGAGAGGGCTACCTGGAAGCCCTCCCCCGGGCTCGCCGTCGCGGTCCCCGACCCGGTCACCAACCCTGGCCTCCCCCCGCACCGCGAGCGGATGACCGACAAGGACCCCGCTTCGATGAAGCGCGCGGTCCGCACGGTCTACACCCTGTTCTACCTGTCGATCGCGGGCAGCATCTGGGCGGTCGCCGCCTACATGCTGTTCCCCATCGAGAGCGGGCGGATCGTCGACATCCGCGCGAACAACCTCTTCATCGGTCTCGGCATCGCGTTCGCGCTGCTGGCCATCGGCATCGGCGCGATCCACTGGTCGAAGGCCGTCATGTCCGACAAGGAGTTCGTCGAGCCCCGCCACGCGACCCGCGGACGCGACACGACGCGTGCGGCCGCCATCCAGGCGTTCGCCGACGCCGACGCCGACTCGGGCTTCGGTCGCCGGGTCATGATCCGCAACTCGCTGTTCGCCGCGCTGGCCGCCTCGATCGTGCCCGGTGTCGTGCTGTTCCGCGGCCTCGCGCCCTTCAGCTCCCCCGAGCATCCGCACGCGGGCGACCCGGTGTTCCTCCTCGAGCACACCATGTGGACCGAGGGAATGCGTCTCGCGCACGACCCGACCGGCGAGCCGATCCGCGCCGCCGATCTGACCCTCGGCTCCGCCGTGCACGTCATCCCCGAGGCGCTGGCCGAGCTGTCGCACAGCGAGGGCTACCTCGAAGAGAAGGCGAAGGCCCTCGTCCTCCTCGTCCGTCTGCTCCCCGAGCAGCTGACCGAGCCCGAGGACCGCAAGGACTGGTCGTACGACGGCATCGTCGCCTACTCCAAGGTGTGCACGCACGTCGGCTGCCCGGTCGCGC
Source organism: Microbacterium sp. NPDC055455 (assembly GCF_053619935.1). Classification (NCBI taxonomy): domain Bacteria; kingdom Bacillati; phylum Actinomycetota; class Actinomycetes; order Micrococcales; family Microbacteriaceae; genus Microbacterium; species Microbacterium sp. NPDC055455. The sequence continues at coordinate 138,838 of NZ_JBSHLB010000002.1, read as the reverse complement.
TGTACGAGCAGCAGACCCACCACCTGCTGTGCCCCTGCCACCAGTCGCAGTTCGACGTGACCGACCAGGCGAAGGTCATCTTCGGCCCGGCCGCCCGCCCGCTGCCGCAGCTGCCCATCACCGTCGACGATGAGGGCTACCTCGTCGCGCGCAGCGACTTCACCGAACCCGTCGGCCCGAGCTTCTGGGAGCGTCATTGAGCACCCCAACCGTCACCCAGCCTGAGGCTCCCGGCGCTCCCGTCTCCTCGAACGGGCGCGACAAGCCTCTCGGCGGCCGCTTCATCGGCGCCACCGCCAATTACATCGACGAGCGCACGAGCCTCTCCGGCTTCGTGAAGGAGCTCGGACGCAAGATCTTCCCCGACCACTGGTCGTTCATGCTGGGCGAGATCGCGATGTGGGCGTTCGTCGTCGTCCTGCTCTCGGGAACGTTCCTGACGTTCTTCTTCCAGGCCTCGATGACCGAGACGCACTACGACGGCGCGTACCTGCCCATGCGCGGCATCGAGATGTCGGCGGCGATGGCCTCGACGCTCGAGATCTCGTTCGACCTGCGCGGCGGCCTCCTCGTCCGCCAGATCCACCACTGGGGCGCGCTCGTGTTCGTCGCCGGCATCGGCGTGCACATGCTCCGCGTGTTCTTCACCGGCGCCTTCCGCAAGCCGCGCGAGCTCAACTGGGTGATCGGCTTCGTCCTGTTCGTCCTGGCGATGGGCGAGGGCTTCACCGGATACTCGCTCCCCGATGACGTCCTGTCGGGCAACGGCCTGCGCATCATCGACGGCATGGTCAAGGGCATCCCGCTGATCGGCACGTGGACCTCGTTCCTGCTGTTCGGCGGCGAGTTCCCCGGCACCGCCATCGTCGGACGCCTGTACACCCTGCACATCCTGCTGCTGCCGGCGATCCTGGTGGCCCTGCTGGTCGTGCACCTCATGCTGATGGTGATCAACAAGCACACGCAGTTCGCGGGGGCCGGTCGCACCAACAGCGTCGTCGTCGGCTACCCGATGATGCCCGTGTACATGTCGAAGATGGGCGGCTTCCTGTTCATCACGTTCGGCGTGATCGTGCTCATCGCGTCGCTGTTCACGATCAACCCGATCTGGAACTACGGGCCCTACGACCCGTCCCCCGTGTCCGCCGGCACCCAGCCGGACTGGTACATCGGCTTCGCGGACGGCATGCTGCGCCTCATCCCGCCGGGCTGGGAGGTCGTCTTCCTCGACCGCACGTGGTCGTTCAACATCCTGGTTCCGCTCGGCATCATCGGCATCTTCCTGCTGCTGGTCATCATCTACCCCTTCATCGAGGCGTGGGTGACCGGCGACAAGCGCGAGCACCACATCGCCCAGCGCCCGCGCAACGCGGCCACCCGCACCGCCATCGGCGCGGCCGGTGTCACGTTCTACGCGGTCATGTGGGCGGCGGCCTCGTCCGACATCATCGCCACGCACTTCTGGCTCACGATGGAAGGTGTCATCCACACCCTCCAGGTGCTGCTGATCATCGGCCCGATCATCGCGTACTTCGTCACCAAGCGCATCTGCATCGCCCTTCAGAAGAAGGACCGCGAGATCGTGCTGCACGGCTACGAGTCGGGCCGCATCGTCCGCCTCCCGGGCGGCGAGTACATCGAGGTGCACCAGCCGGTCGACGAGTACGAGCGCTTCAAGCTCGCCGACTTCGACTCCTACGAGCCGCTCGTCGTGCGTCCGAACGCCAAGGGCCGCATTCCGTGGCACGAGAACCTCCGCGCGTCCATCTCGCGCTGGTTCTTCGAGGACCGCCTCACCCCGGTGACGCAGAGCGAGCTGGACGCGGCGCTGGCCCACCAGCACCACGACCTCGAGCACATCGCGGCGGAGGAAGACCTCGAGCTGCAGGGCGCCCACGAGCGCGCCGGTGTGCCGGATGCCCCGCACAAGCCGATCGATGACGGCAAGCACGGCGAGATCCCGGTGCGCCCCTCGAACGTCATCGTCCCCGAGCCGGATGCAGGCACCAAGGCGCCGCGCAACCGCGAGAAGGAGCCCGGCGCGTAGAGCTCGACGCTTCGCCGACGGATGCCTCGGCACGATCGCCCAGATCGTGCCGGGGCATCCGTCATGTCGGCCTGATAGGTGCGCGACGACGCCACCTCGTCTCGAACGGCAGGAATCGCACGGCCGGTGTCCGACGTCCGGACGGCCGCCGCGGCGCGCCTGCCTTAGCGTGGAAGCATGATCGACGCGCTCTCGTACTTCTCCGCCAAACTCGCCCTCGAGACCGATGCCTCCGACGTGTACGCCGCCCAGAAGGCCGGCGAGCAGTTCGTGCTCGTCGATGTGCGGGGCGACGAGGCGTGGGCGCAGGGACGCGTTCCCGGGGCCGTCCACATGCCCTACCGCGAGATCGCCGAGCGTGCTCCGCAGGAGATCGACCGGTCGACCCCTGTCGTCGTGTACTGCTGGAGCCCCGGCTGCAACGCCGGAGCGAAGGGCGCGGTGGAGTTCGCGAAGCTCGGGTACAGCGTCAGGGAGATGATCGGCGGCTACGAGTACTGGGTCCGCGAAGGACAGCCCGTCGAGAACGACGAAGGCCCGCTCCCCCGCGTCTTCGACGCGCAGGTCATGGTCGTGCGCGCGCCCGTGGCCGGCTGAGCGTACCGCTCCCCGGGTAGCGGCTCGTCCTACAGCCCCTCCATGAAGCGCACGGCGGCGGCCCCGTAGAACGCCGTGCCCGCCGTCTCGCCGGCATCGGCCCCGGAGTCCGGGAGCACGTCGCACACGACGACCGTAACGTTGTCGTGCGTTCCGGCGGTCAGCGCCAGCTCCACGCACGCACGTGCGGCCACGGCGGGATCGGCGTGCCAGGCGAGCATCGCGTGGATCTCGGCCTCGGGAACGTAGTCGGTGAGCCCGTCACTGCACAGCATCCACCTGTCGCCGATGCGCGCCTCGTGCACGTCGACACTGGCCGCGTCGCGCTCCCTGCCGCCCAGCGACGCCGTGATGATGTTCCGGTGCGGATGCGCCAGCGCGTCCTCCGCCGACACCAGCCCCTGCTCCAGCAGCGCCTGGACGAGCGAGTCGTCGCGGCTCTGCTGCACGAGCGCCGCGTCCCGAAGCCGGTACGCACGGGAGTCGCCCGTGTGCGCCAGGAGGAGATCCCCGGCACTCGACACGAACAGTCCGGTGAATGTGGTGGCCATGCCGCTGAGGGTCACGTCCCGCTCCACGTGCGCACGCAGGTCCCAGTTCGCCGCCCGGACGCTCGTCGCCAGCGCCTCCGGCTCCACAGCGCCGACGCGTCCGGCGGCCAGCCGGTGGACGAATGCGGCCGAGGCGAGGTCGCCTGCGGGGCCGCCTCCGACGCCGTCCGCCACGGCAGCGCCCCAGGGGGCCGTGAACGCCGCATCCTGGTTCACCGCCCGGTGGGGGCCGATGTCGGAGGATGCGGCCGCATGCAGCCGTACGCGGGGTCCCGTCGGTGACGGAACCCCGCGTACGTCGCGCGAGAAGTCGCTCAGTTCGGCTGATCCCGGATCAGCGGGCGAAGTAGCCGCGGTAGTACTCGTAGACCCAGCCGACGATCGCGACGACGAAGACCGCGATGCCGATCGGCATGAGCCAGGCGCCCACCGCGAGGCCGATCATGGCGAGAGCCGCCGAGAACGCCAGGACGATCGGCCACCACGACCACGGGCTGAACTCGCCGAGCTCGGGGTCGCCGTCGTCGATGTCCGCCGTGAGCAGGTCCTCGGGCAGCTCACCGCCCTGCGCCTTGTGCACCTTGCCCACGTAGAACGCGATGAGCGCGGCCATGAAGGCGGTGAACAGCAGGGCGATGCTGCCGACCCACTCGATCGAGAGGGTGACCGTCTCCCACATCTGCTGGCCGCCGGTGGCGTTGGTGTCCCAGTGCGACAGCAGGTTCCACGCGGTGTACACCACCGCGACGACGAGGAAGAAGGCGGACAGCAGCCACCAGAGTCCGGCGTTGGTACGCACTTACTTCACCTCTCCCTCGGCGAGGTCGACAGTCGGGGCTTCGGGAGCGTCCTTGGCCGGCCCCACGCCCACGGGGATGCCCGCCTCGGGGTGGTTCAGGTCGAACGCGGGACGCTCGCTGCGGATGCGCGGGATCGACGTGAAGTTGTGGCGCGGCGGCGGGCAGGAGGTCGCCCACTCGAGCGATGCCCCATAGCCCCACGGGTCGTTCACGGTCACCTTCGGCGCCTTGCGGGCGGTGATCCACACGTTGAACAGGAACGGGATCATCGAGGCGCCGAGGAGGATGGCACCGACCGTCGAGACCTGGTTCTGCCACGTCCAGCCGTCCGCCTCCGAGTAGTCGGCGTAGCGGCGGACCATGCCGTCCACGCCCAGCCAGTGCTGGATGAGGAAGGTCATGTGGAACCCGATGAAGAGCATCCAGAAGTGGACGTACCCCAGACGCTCGTTCAGCATCTTGCCCGTCCACTTGGGCCACCAGAAGTAGAAGCCGGCGAACATCGCGAACACGACGGTGCCGAACACGACGTAGTGGAAGTGCGCGACCACGAAGTACGAGTCGGACAGGTGGAAGTCCAGCGGCGGCGACGCCAGGATGACGCCGGTGAGACCGCCGAACACGAACGACACCAGGAAGCCGAGCGCGAACACCATCGGCGTCTCGAACGTCACCGAGCCTCGCCACATCGTGCCGATCCAGTTGAAGATCTTCACGCCCGTGGGCACCGCGATGAGCATCGTCATGAGGGCGAAGAACGGCAGCAGCACTCCACCGGTGACGTACATGTGGTGCGCCCACACGGCGACCGACAGCGCCGCGATGGCGATCGTCGCGTAGACGAGCGTCTTGTAGCCGAAGATCGGCTTGCGGCTGAAGACCGGGAAGATCTCCGACACGATGCCGAAGAACGGCAGCGCGATGATGTACACCTCGGGGTGGCCGAAGAACCAGAACAGGTGCTGCCACAGCAGCACGCCGCCGTTCTGCGGGTCGTAGATGTGGGCGCCGAGCACGCGGTCGGCGGCGGCGGCCAGGATCGCCGCGGCGAGCACGGGGAACGCCATCAGGATCAGGATGCTGGTGACCAGCGTGTTCCACGAGAAGATCGGCATCCGCCACATGGTCATGCCGGGCGCGCGCATCGTGATGATCGTCGTGATGAAGTTCACGGCACCGAGGATCGTGCCGAAGCCGCTCATGCCGAGCCCGAGCATCCAGAGGTTGCCGCCGGCGCCGGGCGAGAACGAGGCGTTCGCGAGCGGCTGATAGGCGAACCAGCCGAACGACGCGGCGCCCTGCGGGGTGAGGAAGCCGGCGACCGCGATGGTCGAGCCGAACAGGAACAGCCAGAATGCGAACGCGTTCAGGCGCGGGAAGGCGACGTCGGGGGCGCCGATCTGCAGCGGCAGGATCGCGTTGGCGAAGCCCGCGAACAGCGGCGTCGCGAACATCAGCAGCATGATCGTGCCATGCATGGTGAACAGCTGGTTGTACTGCTCCTTGGTCGGGATGATCTGCATCCCCGGCTCGAACAGCTCGGCGCGGATGATCAGCGCCATCACCCCGCCGAGGAGGAAGAACAGGACCGACGAGATGAGGTAGAGGTAGCCGATCGTCTTGTGGTCGGTGGAGGTGATCCACTTGACGATGATGTTGCCCTTGTCCTCGACGCGCGTGGCGCTGAGCAGCGCAGCCTGACGCGGCGGCAGGGTGGTCGGGCGACCCTGCGTCGGTTCCTGAAGCGGAAGCGTCGTCGCCATGATCAGTTGTCTCCCTCTTCCTCGGACGCCTCGCCCGATCCCGTGCCCGGGAGGTTCTGGAGGCGGTCGTAGGCGTCGTTGATGTCGCCGGTCTGGCCGGCGTCGCGGAGCGTCGCGAGGTACTCGTCGTACTCGGCCTCGCTCACGACCTCCACGTTGAACAGCATCATGGAGTGGTACTCGCCGCAGAGCTCGGCGCACTTGCCGGCGTAGCTGCCCTCGCGGGTGGGTGTGAAGGACCAGTAGTTGTCCTTCCCGATGTACATGTCCTTCTTGTACAGGAAGTCGATGATCCAGAAGGAGTGGATGACGTCGCGCGACTGGAGCTTGATCTTCACCGTCTGGTCGACGGGGAGGACCAGTGTCGGCAGGTCGCTGACGACGTCGCCGCGCTCGTCGGTCTCGGCCTGGACGCCCATGGTCCACACCGTGTCGTCCTCGGACTCGCCCTCGTACTGGAAGTCCCACGACCACTGCTTGCCGATCGCCGTGATCTCGACGTCCGGGTCGTCGTACTGCGTCTCGAGGATCGTCTGGTCGCGCGCGGTGAATGCGAAGAACCCGATCACGAGGATGAGCGGCACCACCGTGTAGAAGATCTCGATGGGCATGTTGTAGCGCAGCTGGACCGGAAGTCCCATCTGGCCCTTGCGACGCCGGTACGCGATCGCCGCCCAGCCCATGAGACCCCACGTGATGACGCCCACGACGAGCAGCACGATCCACGAGTTGACCCAGAGCCCGCTCACCATGTCGGTGCGGTTCGTGGCCGCCTGGCCGTCTTCGGTGAACCCGGGCAGGAAGCCGTTGAGCTCGGTCGGGGTGCATCCGGCGAGGACTGCAGCCGCCGCGATCCCGAGCGGGAGAACGGCCCAGCGGATACGGCGTTTCGAAGGCACGTTGCACCTTTCCGATCACGAACAGGACTCCTGCAAGTCTAGGGCAAGCGCCCAGGCCATTCAGGCCATTCACTCAGGCTGAATCGGCGTGCGGAGACGAAAAAGGCGGGCCCGGGCGCCATAAAAAGGCGCACCGGACCCGCCGCGAAGTGCTCGGATCCTCAGCCGACCGCCGGTCGGCGCTGACTCAGTGGAAGCTGTCGCCGCACGCGCACGAGCCGGCGGCGTTCGGGTTGTCGATCGTGAAGCCCTGCTCCGAGATCGTGTCCTTGAAGTCGATGGTGGCGCCGTCGAGGTACGGGACGCTCATGTCGTCGATGATGACCTCGACGCCGTCGAAGTCCACCGTCTTGTCGCCGTCGAGATAGCGCTCGTCGAAGTAGAGCTGGTAGATCAGGCCGCTGCATCCGCCCGGCTGGACGGCGACGCGCAGACGCAGGTCGTCGCGTCCTTCCTGCTCGAGCAGGCTCTTCACCTTTCCGGCGGCGGCATCGGTCAGCAGCACACCGTGGTCGCGGGCGGTCTGCTCGGTCGTCAGTGCGGTGTCGGTCATGGCACTCCTCCGGACGGGCCGCCGAGGCGATCGGCGGCGGGATGCCTCGATTGTACGCGCGCCCGCCGGGAGGAGGCTCCGCGACCCCGGTTTGCGGTGCGGCGGCCCGCGGCCTACCCCTCGTGCGGGGTCCGGCCGTCGAGCTTCTCCAGCAGGAGCGCCTCCGCGAGCACCGCGTTGCGGAACGTGTCCAGGTGCAGGGACTCGTTGGGGCTGTGCGCCTTCGAGTGCGGGTCCTCCACGCCGGTGACGAGGATCTGCGCACCCGGGAACTCGCGCACGAGGTCGGCGATGAACGGGATCGACCCGCCCACGCCGATGTCGACCGGCGCGACCCCGTAGCCCTCGTGGAGCGCCTCGCGTGCCGCCGCGACGGCCCAGCCGCTCGTGTCGACGAGGAAGGCGTCTCCGTAGTCCTGGTCGCTGAACTCCAGCTGCGCGCCGAACGGCGCGTGTGCGCGCAGGTGCGCCTCGATGGCGGCGTAGGCCTCGCGCGCCGGCTGCCCAGGGGCGATGCGAGCGCTGATGACCACCGAGACCTCGGGCGTGAGCGTGTTCGAGGCGTTCACGACGCTCGGCGCGTCGATGCCCGTCACCGTGATCGACGGCTTGTTCCAGATGCGGCCGAGGATCGTTCCGCGGCCGACGGGCGAGACGCCGTCGGGAAGGCCCGCCTCGTCGCGCAGGGTCTCCTCGCTGTACGGAGGGGTCTCGGCATCCCGCTCGGTCAGGCCCGCGACGGCGACCGCGCCGTCGGCGTCCCAGAGCGTCGCGAGGAGCTTCACCGTCGCCATCATGGCGTCGGGCACCGCTCCCCCGAACATCCCGGAGTGGGATGCATGCTCGAGCGTGCGCACGCGCAGCGTGAACCGGGTGTTGCCGCGCAGCGACACCGTGAGCGCCGGCGTCTTGTCGTCCCAGTTGCCGGAGTCCGCCACCACGATCACATCGGCGCGCAGGGCGGCGGCGTTGTCCGAGAGGAACTGGGCGAAGGAGCGGGATCCCGCCTCCTCCTCGCCCTCGAAGAAGAGTGCGACCCCGAGGTCGAAGTCCTCGCCCAGCGCCTCCTTGAGCGCGCGGAGCGCGGCGACGTGCGCCATGATGCCGGCCTTGTCGTCGGCGGCGCCGCGCCCGTAGAGACGGCCGCCGCGCACCGTGGGCTCGAACGGCGCCGACTCCCAGAGCGCCTCGTCGCCGACGGGCTGCACGTCGTGGTGCGCGTAGAGCAGGATCGTCGGGCGGCCGTTGCGGGCCGCGCGCGTCGCCAGCACGGCGGGGTTGCCCTGCTCCCCCGTCTCCGGGATGGTCGCGCGGCGGATCTCGACGGTCTCGAACAGCCCGGTCTCGCGAACGAGCTCGGCGACCGCCTCGGCGCTGCGCTGCACCGTTGCCGGGTCGAATCCGGGGAAGGCGATGGAGGGGATGCGCACGAGGGTGCCGAGATCGGCCAGGGCGGAGGGGATGCCGGAGGCCGCCGCGTCACGCACAGCATCCTGTCGGGAGAGCTCAGAGGTCATGCGGGTAATCTTAAGTGCACCCCTTCTCCGCACTCGAGGATGATCCGTGGCCAAGAACTCCGCCCCCGTTCCGAATGACGCTCCCAGCGAGGGAACCGTCCTGAACGGCACGCCCGCCGGCAAGGGCCGCGCCACGCCGTCCCGCGCCGAGCGGGAGGCCGCCCGCAAGCGGCCGCTCGTGCCCGACACGAAGGAGGCGAAGGCCCGCGCCCGCGCCGACCTCGCCGCCCAGCGCGAGAAGGCCCGTCTCGGCATGGCGGCCGGCGACCCCCGCTACCTCCCGGCGCGCGATCAGGGCGCCCAGCGCAAGTTCGCCCGCGACTGGGTGGACGCCGGGTGGCACCTCGGTGAGGCCGTGATGCCGGCCATGGTGCTCGTCATCCTCGCCACGTTCCTGCCCCTCGCCGCGCTGCAGTACTACGCGTTCGTCGGTCTGTGGATCTTCATCCTCTTCGTCATCGGCGACATGGTGATCACCTCGATCTCGGTCAAGCGCGCCGTGAAGAAGAAGTTCGGCGCCGACAAGATGGAGAAGGGCCTCGGCTGGTACGCCGCGATGCGCACCGTCCAGATGCGCTTCCTCCGGCTGCCCAAGCCGCAGGTCAAGCGCGGCCAGAAGCCCGCCTGAGCGAGGCGCCTCCCCGGCCCAGCGCGCTCAGCGTCGCCCGACGAGCCCGCGGTTGATCTGACGCGCCCAGAGCGGGCCGCGGTAGAGGAACGCCGTGTAGCCCTGCACGAGCGTGGCACCGGCATCCAACCGCTCCTGCACGTCGGCGGCCGTCTCGACGCCGCCGACCGAGATGACGCAGAAGTCCGCGGGAATGCTCGCACGCAGCAGCCTCAGCACCTCGAGCGAGCGCACCTTCAGCGGCGCACCCGACACTCCCCCCTCACCCGCCGCGGCGACGGTCCCGGGGTCTGTGATCAGCCCGTCGCGCGAGACCGTCGTGTTGGTGGCGATGATGCCGGCGAGGCCCGCGTCCACGGCGAGCCCGGCGATCGCGACGATCTCGTCATCGGGCAGATCGGGGGCGATCTTCACCAGCAGCGGGGTCGCGCCGGCCGCCTCGCGGACCGCCTCCAGGAGCGGACGCAGCGTCTCGGCGGCCTGCAGGCCGCGCAGGCCGGGCGTGTTCGGGGACGAGACGTTCACGACGAGGTAGTCCGCGAGCGGAGCCAGGAGCGTCGCACTGCGCACGTAGTCGGCGGTCGCGTCGGCCACCTCGACCACGCGGCTCTTGCCGATGTTGACCCCGATCACGCCACGGCGCCTGCGTGCACGCAGCTTGCGCAGGCGGTCCGCGGCCGCCTCCGCCCCGTGGTTGTTGAACCCCATGCGGTTCACGACGGCGCGGTCGGGGATGAGTCGGAAGAGCCGGGGTCGCGGGTTGCCCTCCTGCGGGATGGCCGTGACGGTGCCCACCTCCACGTGCCCGAATCCCAGCGCGAAGAGCCCCGCGGCGCCCTTCACGTCCTTGTCGAATCCGGCGGCCACGCCGAACGGCGAGTCGAACCGGAGGCCGAGCGCGGTGGTGGCCAGCTCCAGCGCCGGGCGCGTCACCGCACGGGCGGCCCATGAGAACGGCGGCACGCCGAGCACCCGGATGACCCGCATCGCGGCGTGGTGGGCGGATTCGGGATCCATGCGCGACAGCACGGTGCGGAAGAGGAGGGGATACATCCCCCCTAGATTATCGGCTCGGCACTCCGGGCCTCGGCGGTCAGTCCCCGGCGACGCCCTCGGCGCGCGCGGGAGCGCGTCCGTGGTCGACGCGGAGCTGCTCGATCGCCGACTCGAAGTCCTCCAGCGAGTCGAACGCCTGGTAGACGCTCGCGAAGCGCAGGTAGGCCACCTCGTCGAGGTCGCGCAGCGGACCCAGGATGGCCAGCCCGATCTCGTTCGCATCCAGCTGCGACGCTCCGGTCTGGCGGATGCTCTCCTCGACGGTCTGCGCGAGCACCGCGAGGTCGGCCTCGGTCACCGGGCGGCCCTGGCAGGCCTTGCGGACCCCCGACATGACCTTCTCGCGGCTGAACGGCTCGATCACGCCGGAGCGCTTGATGACGTTCAGGCTCGCCGTCTCGACGGTGGTGAACCGGCCCCCGCACTGCGGGCATTGACGACGGCGACGGATGCTGAGCCCGTCGTCGCTCGTGCGGGAGTCGATCACCCGCGAATCGGCGTGACGGCAGAAGGGGCAGTGCATGGTGCAGACAGCCTACGCCGGGTCCTCGACGACGGGCTCCTGGCCCTGCCGAGCGCCGAACCTCGCGGTGATCGCCTCGCCGTGCGCGGGGAGCGCCTCCGCCTCGGCGAGGGTGACGATCGCGTCGCGGACGGCCGCCAGCGCCCCGCGGTCGTACTCGATCACCTGCTGCGGGCGCAGGAACGTGGCGGCGGAGAGCCCCGCCGAGTAGCGCGCCTGCCCGCCGGTCGGCAGCACGTGGTTGCTCCCCGCCAGGTAGTCGCCGAGGCTCACCGGCGAGTCGGCGCCCACGAAGACGGCCCCGGCGTGCACGAAGTCCTGCGGGCGCGGGTCGGTCACGTGCAGCTCGAGGTGCTCGGGGGCGTACGCGTTGCTGAACGCGGTCGCGGCGGCGAGGTCGTCGACCAGGACGATCGCGGACTGCGGTCCACCGAGCGCGGCCGCCACACGCTCCGCGTGGCGGGTCGCCGCTGCGCGCGGCGCGATCGCGGCGACCACGTCCTGCGCGAGGCGCTCCGACGTGGTCACGAGCACGGCAGAGGCCTGCTCGTCGTGCTCGGCCTGGCTGATGAGGTCGACGGCGACAAGGTCGGCGTCGGCGCTGTCGTCCGCGACGATGAGGATCTCGGTGGCGCCGGCCTCGGCATCCGTCCCGACCAGGCCCGCCACGGCGCGCTTGGCGGCGGCGACGAAGTTGTTTCCGGGACCGGTGACGACGTCGACGGGCTCGAGGCGGAGCGCCGGCACGCCGTGCGCCAGCGCGCCGATCGCGCCGGCGCCTCCCATCGCATAGACCTCGGTGACGCCGAGGAGGCGCGCGGCCCCCAGGATCACCGGGTGCACGCGGCCCCCGAATCCGCGCTGCGGCGGCGAGGCCAGGGCGATCTCGGCGACGCCGGCGACCTGCGCGGGGACGACGTTCATGACGACGCTCGACGGGTAGACCGCCTTGCCGCCCGGCACGTAGAGGCCGACGCGGCGGACCGGCTGCCACCGCTGCGTCACCCGTGCGCCCGGGCCGAGCTCGGTCACCGAGGGCGACGGCACCTGCGCGGCGGATGCCTTCCGCACGCGCTGGATGGCCTCCTCCAGTGCCGCGCGGACGGCGGGATCGAGCGCCGCGAGCGCCTCGTCGAGGTGCTCCGCCGGCACCCGGAGGTCGTGGCCGGCCACCCCGTCGAAGCGCTCGGCCTGCTCGCGGAGAGCTGCTTCGCCGCGCGCCGCGACGTCGTCGACGATGTGCGCCGCGGTGGCGAGCGCCTCCTCGCGGGCGGCGGCGGCGCGGGGAACGGTGGCGAGGAGTTCCGCGGGAGACAGCGTGCGTCCCCGCAGGTCGATCGTCCGGAGCATCCTTCTACGGTATCGCGCGGTCGCCGCGGGATCGGTCGTCGCGCCGTCAGCCCCGCGTGACGCCGGAGACGTCGTGCAGGTAGCCGATGCGGCCGTCTTCGTGACGGACGACGAACGCGTCACCGCGGTCCTCGATCACGAGGGCCCACGCGGTCGGGCCGATGCGGAACACCGGGATGCCGATCTCGTCGACGACGTCGCGCTCCTCGGGCACGAGCGCCCAGAAGGCCTGGCTCTGCGGCGTCGTCGCGGCCGCCGGCTCGACCGTGGAGCTCGGGTTCTCGACGTGCTCGAACGACTCGCGCGTCTGCACCGGCTCGGCCACGGTGGGCGCCGTGTCCGCGGCGGCGGCGTCGTCCGCGGCGACGGCATCCGTCTCGCGGTCGACCGGGATCACCGTGGTGGTGGCCTCGGCGCTCGAGGCACCGCGGGCGGCGGCCGCATCCTCGCGATCGGGCACGTACGCCGGAGCCGGCTCGTTCGCCGCCGGAGCCGCCTCGGACGCGGAGGGCGACGCCTCGGGCGGGTACGGCGCGGCGGCCGTCGCATCGTACGGCGCGGGCTCGGGCTGCTCGGGCGCTCGCTCGGGGCGCTCGACGGGCGGACGCGGGGTGACCGGACGGACCTGCCGCGCGTTGCGGTGCGCCGGAGCCTCGGGGCGCCCCTGGAAGTCCTGGGCGAACGGGGCGATGAACGGCGCGGCGACGGTCAGCACCACACCGGCGAGCATGAGGAAGAACTCGACCCACACGACCCACGTCGCGATGAAGAAGCGCTCTTCGGCGAGGGAGACGAAGGAGTGCCACAGGATGTTCAGCCACGTCACGGCGGCGACCGAGAAGGCCACCGACGCGAACTGGTCGATGCCGAGCGAGCCGACGCGGCGGATGCCCTGCGGGGAGAGGCGGCGCAGCACGATGAGGAAGACCGCCACGGTGGGAAGGCCGATGGTCAGCACCCAGTCGATCCCGTGGGTCCACACCGACGGCCCCTCGCCGAGCTCGCCGATGATGGGGAAGAACGAGACGACGAACGCGACGAGCCAGGTGCCGACGAGTGCGACCTCCCTTATCGAGAACGGACCCACCCCGTACTGCGGCTCGTCGGCTGCCGTTCTGTCGACCTGCACGTTCTGATTCTCGTCCGTCACGATGTCTGTTCCTTCCGGCGGGCCCGCGAGGCCCGCGTCGAGCCGATTTTACTCAGCGCGCATGAGACCGCGATGAGACCACGCGATCCAATGCCACATCACGGACGCTCGAACGCGGGCGGGAGCTCAGCCCAGGCACTGCGGCCCCAGCAGGCCCTTGAGCTCGCCGTAGAGGTCCGGGGTGATCCGCACGGTGTGGGGCACCTCGAACACCTTCGCGACGCTGCCGCTGTGGAGCTTGAGCGATACCTCCGTATCGCCGCCGTGACGCTGCAGCGTCTGCAGCAGCTCGCCGATCACGTCCTCGCTCGCCCGTCTCTCGGGCATGACGAGCACGAGGGAGCCGGATTCGTCCAGCGACCCGAGGTCGGGGGTGAAGGCCGACTGCGCGTGCAGGTTCATGCCGTCGTCGCGGCGCGACACCCGTCCCCGCACGACCAGGATCGCATCGCCCTGCAGCATGTGCTGGAACTCGGTGTAGGTCTTGCCCATGAACATGACGGTGATCTCGCCGTCGAAGTCCTCGACGGTGATCATGCCGTACGGGTTGCCGCTCTGCTTGGCCACGCGATGCTGGACGCTCGTGACCAGGCCGGCGACCGTGACCTGGTCGCCGTCGCCGATGTCTTCGGAGGCGAGGAGGTCGTGGATGCTCGTGGAGGCGTGCTTCGCGAGGGGGATCTCGAGCCCGGCCAGCGGGTGGTCCGACACGTACAGGCCCAGCATCTCGCGCTCGAACGCCAGCTTGTCCTTCTTGGTCCACTCGGGACGCTCGGGGACCTTCGCCGCCTGCTGCGGCTCGTCCTCGCCCCACAGCGAGTCGAAGTCGAAGCCGACCTCGCCGTTGGCCTCGCGGCGCTTGTCGAGCACGGCCGCCTCGGTGGCGTCCTCGTGGATCTCCATGAGCGCGCGGCGGGTGGAACCGAGCGAATCGAACGCCCCCGCCTTGATGAGCGACTCCACCGTGCGCTTGTTGGCGACGGGGACGGGCACCTTGGCGAGGAAGTCGTGGAACGACGTGAACGGCGCATCGGCCCGCGCCTCGACGATCGCATCGACCACGTTGGTGCCGACGTTGCGGACGGCGCCCAGCCCGAAGCGGATGTCTTCGCCGACGGCCGCGAAGTACCGGATCGACTCCCCGACGTCGGGCGGCAGCACCTTGATGCCCATGCGACGGCATTCGTTGAGGTACACGGCCATCTTGTCCTTCGAGTCGCCCACACTCGTCAGCAGCGCGGCCATGTACTCGGCCGGATAGTGCGCCTTCAGGTACGCGGTCCAGTACGACACCAGGCCGTAGGCGGCCGAGTGCGCCTTGTTGAAGGCGTAATCGGAGAACGGGAGCAGGATGTCCCACAGCGCCTTGATCGCGGCGTCGCCGAACCCGCGCTCCTTCATGCCGCCGGAGAAGCCCTCGTACTGCTTGTCGAGCTCGGACTTCTTCTTCTTGCCCATCGCGCGGCGGAGGATGTCGGCCTGTCCGAGAGAGAAGCCCGCCACCTTCTGGGCGATCGCCATGACCTGCTCCTGATAGATGATCAGGCCGTAGCTGATGTCGAGGATCTCTCGCAGCGGCTCCTCGAGCTCGGGGTGGATGGGCGTCACCTCCTGCTGGCCGTTCTTGCGCAGGGCGTAGTTGATGTGCGAGTTCGCGCCCATGGGCCCGGGCCGGTACAGCGCGATGACGGCGGAGACGTCCTCGAAGTTGTCGGGCTTCATCAGCCGCAGCAGCGACCGCATCGGCCCGCCGTCGAGCTGGAACACCCCGAGGGTGTCACCCCGCGTGAGCAGGTCGTACGCGGCGCGATCGTCGAGGGCGAGATGCTCGAGGTCGAGCTCTTCGCCCCTGTTCATGCGGATGTTGTCGAGCGCGTCGGAGATGATCGTGAGGTTGCGCAGCCCCAGGAAGTCCATCTTGATCAGGCCCAGCGTCTCGCACGACGGATAGTCGAACTGCGTGACGATCTGGCCGTCCTGCTCGCGGCGCATGATGGGGATGATGTCCAGGAGCGGCTCGCTGGACATGATGACGCCCGCCGCGTGCACGCCCCACTGCCGCTTCAGCCCTTCCAGACCGAGCGCGCGATCGAAGACCGTCTTGGCCTCGGGGTCGGTGTCGATGAGGGCGCGGAACTCGCTGGCCTCTTTGAACCGCGGATGCTGCGGGTCGAACATGCCGCTCAGCGGCATGTCCTTGCCCATGACGGCCGGGGGCATCGCCTTGGTGAGCCGCTCCCCCATGCTGAACGGGAAGCCGAGCACGCGGCCGGCGTCCTTCAGCGCCTGCTTGGACTTGATCGTCCCGTAGGTCACGATCTGCGCAACCCGCTCGGAGCCGTACTTCTCGGTGACGTAGTCGATCACCTCGCCACGGCGACGGTCGTCGAAGTCGACGTCGAAGTCGGGCATCGAGACGCGGTCGGGGTTGAGGAAGCGCTCGAAGATCAGTCCGTGCTCGAGCGGGTCGAGGTCGGTGATGCGCATCGCGTACGCGACCATCGACCCGGCTCCGGAACCGCGGCCCGGACCCACGCGGATGCCGTTGTCCTTGGCCCAGTTGATGAAGTCGGCGACGACGAGGAAGTAGCCGGGGAACCCCATCTGGAGGATGATGCCCGTCTCGTACTCGGCCTGCTTGCGCACCCGGTCGGGGATGCCCTGGGGATACCGGTAGTGCAGCCCCGCCTCGACCTCTTTGACGAGCCAGCTGTCTTCGGTCTCGCCGTCGGGCACCGGGAAGCGGGGCATGTAGTTGGCCGACGTGTTGAACTCGACCTCGCACCGCTCGGCGATGAGCAGCGTGTTGTCGCAGGCCTCCGGGTGGTCGCGGAAGATCTGCCGCATCTCCTGCGCGGTCTTGACGTAGTAGCCGTCGCCGTCGAACTTGAAACGGTTGGGGTCGTCGAGCGTGGAGCCGGACTGCACGCAGAGGAGGGCCGCGTGCGCGTCCGCCTCGTGCTGGTGCGTGTAGTGGGAGTCGTTGGTCGCGACCAGGGGGATGTCGAGGTCCTTGGCCAGCCGGAGCAGGTCGGTCATCACGCGACGCTCGATGGACAGCCCGTGGTCCATGATCTCGGCGAAGTAGTTCTCCTTGCCGAAGATGTCCTGGAACTCCGCGGCGGCCGCGCGGGCGGCGTCGTACTGGCCGAGCCGCAGACGCGTCTGCACCTCGCCGGAGGGGCATCCCGTCGTGGCTATGAGCCCTTTGCCGTACGTCTCGAGCAGCTCCCGGTCCATGCGGGGCTTGAAGTAGTAGCCCTCCATGCTCGACAGCGAGCTCAGCCGGAAGAGGTTGTGCATGCCCTCGGTGCTCTGGCTCCACATCGTCATGTGGGTGTAGGCGCCTGAGCCCGAGACGTCGTCGCTCTTCTGCTCGGGCGTGCCCCACGCGACGCGCGACTTGTCGCTGCGGTGCGTGCCGGGCGTGACGTACGCCTCGAGCCCGATGATGGGCTTGACCCCGGCCGCCTTGGCCGCGTTGTAGAACTCGAACGCCGCGAACGTGTTGCCGTGGTCGGTCACGGCGATCGCGGGCATGCCGTAGTCGGCTGCCGCCTGCGTCATCGCGCCGATCTTGGCGGCTCCGTCGAGCATCGAGTACTCGCTGTGGACGTGCAGATGAACGAAGGAGTCGGATGCCACGCAACGAGTCTACGAACCGGCGCCGACATGGGCGGGCCGCTGTCGGCGGGTCCGCGAGCCGCCCGGCGGATACGCCTCACCCTCGAGTGGAGGGTGAGGGTCGGCGCGTCAGAACTCCTCGTCGAGGGCGTACTGCTGCTGCCACGTGTGCGGACGGTCGATGCCCAATCCGTACAGGTAGCGGATGAGCTGGCCCTGGTGCTGCGTCTCGTGCTCGAGGAGGGCGAGCACGTACCGCAGGGACTCCTCGTCGTCGGCGGCGAGGCCGGCGATCCACGGGTCGAGGTCGGCGGCAGTCTGGACGAACGCGGATCGCAGGGCCCCGGCATCCGTCGTCTGCTCCGCCGTGACGGGGCTCGTGAAGCCCTGCCACTGGCCCGCCTTCGCCGCGCGCGGGTAGCTCTCGCGCGCGCCGAGCACGCACCACAGCTGATGCCCGATCGTGTCGGACGGAAGGTCGGCCAGCCTCGAGCCGAGGCGGCTCTCGGGCACGGTGTCGAGGAAGTCGAGGTACAGGGTGTTCGAGCGCTCGAAGCGCCGGCGCAGCAGGTCGTTCACGCGTCCACGCTAGAGGTCGCGTCGCATCAGCACGCGCGGAAACCCCGAGAGCACCGACGCGGTGTCGGCCGCCTTGGCGAAGCCTGCCTTCTCGAACAGGCCGCGGGTTCCGACGTACGCCATGGTGAGGTCGACCTTCTCGCCGCCGTTGTCGACCGGGTACCCCTCGATCGCCGGGGCGCCCTGCGCACGGGCGAACTCCACCGCACCGTCGATGAGGGCGTGCATGACGCCCTTCTTGCGGTGCCCGGGGCGCACGCGGAAGCACCACAGCGACCACACGTCGAGGTCGTCGACGTGCGGGATCTTGCGGAAGGTGGCGAAGTGCGTCCGGCGGCGCGGTGCGACGGCCGCCCACCCGACCGGCTCGTCGCCGTCGTACGCGAGCACGCCGATGGGTCCTTCCTCCGCCATGAGCCGGCGCACGCGGTCTGCCCGCTCCGGGCCCTTGAGCGCGACGTTCTCCTTCGAGGGGATGCGGTAGCTCAGGCAGAAGCACACGCTCGACTGCGGGTTCTTGGGGCCCACCAGCGTCGCGACGTCTTCGAACACCGTCGCCGGCCGCACCTCGATCGCCATGCCCCCAGTCTGACCGGCGGCTCCGACATCCGCGCCTAGGGTGGGTGCGTGCCCACCCCCGACTTCGTCCTCGAGCTCCGCCGCAAGATCGGCACCGACCCGCTGCCGCTGGTGGGCGTGACGGCGGTCGTGCTCCGCGACGACCGCGTGCTCCTCGGCCGCCGCAGCGACAACGGCCATCTCACGCCGGTCACGGGCATCGTCGACCCCGGCGAGGAGCCCGCCGACGCCGCCGTCCGCGAGACCCTCGAGGAGGCCGGCGTCCGCTGCCGCGTGGAGCGCCTCGCGTGGGTGCACCAGATCCCGCGGATCACCTACAGCAACGGCGACCAGAGCGACTACCTGGATCTGACCTTCCGCTGCCGCTGGGTGTCAGGCGACCCGTTCCCGGTCGACGGCGAGATGACCGAAGTCGGCTGGTACGACCTGGGCGCCCTGCCGGCGTTCGAGCAGGACGACATGCGGCGGCGCATCGAGTCTGCGCTGACCGACGACGACGTCGCCCGGTTCGAGGGCGGCCGCTGACACGGAATCGGAGGGTTCCGCCGACACGCCGGGCCGCGGCATCCGTTCGCCGCGTGTCGCACGAAATGTCCGATTCCGTGCTCGACGGCCCCGGGCTCAGTCGCCGCGCAGCACGTCCAGCGCGTGCGCCAGGTCGGCCGGGTACTCCGACGTGTAGGTGGCCCATTCGCCGGTCGCCGGGTGGACGAACGACAGCTCGCGCGCGTGCAGCCACTGGCGCGTGAGCCCCAGCCGGGCCGAGATCGTCGGGTCCGCCCCGTACAGCGGATCGCCGACGCACGGATGCCGGTGCGCGGCCATGTGCACGCGGATCTGGTGCGTCCGCCCCGTCTCGAGGTGGATCTCCAGAAGCGACGCCCCCGGGAACGCCTCGAGCGTCTCGTAGTGCGTGATGGAGTCCTTGCCGTCGGGTGTGACCGCGAACTTCCAGGAGTGGGACGGATGCCTCCCGATCGGCGCGTCGATCGTGCCGACGAGCGGGTCGGGGTGGCCCTGCACGACCGCGTGGTAGATCTTCTCGACCTCGCGCTCCTTGAACGCCCGCTTCAGCGCGACATACGCGCGCTCGGTCTTGGCCACGACCATCAGCCCGCTGGTGCCGACGTCGAGGCGGTGCACGACCCCCCGGCGCTCGGCCGCGCCCGTCGTGGCGATGCGGAAGCCGCCCGCGGCGAGGGCGCCGAGCACCGTCGGCCCCTCCCACCCGAGCGAGGGATGGGCCGCGACGCCGGCCGGCTTGTCGACCACCACGATGTCGTCGTCGTCGTGGGCGATGCCGAGGTCGGGGACCTCGACGGGCACCACCCGCGGCTCCTCCTTCGGCGCCCACGAGACGTCCAGCCAGGCGCCGCCGCGCAGCTTGTCGGACTTCGCGAGCGTGCGGCCGTCCATCGACACCCCGCCGGCCTCGGCGACGTCGGCCGCGAAGGTCCGCGAGAAGCCGAGCATCTTGGCAAGCGCGGCGTCGACGCGGGCGCCGTCGAGGCCGTCGGGCACGGGAAGGCTGCGCGACTCCACGTCAGTCCTCGGGAGAGCCGGATGCCGCGGCATCCGCCTGCTCGTCATCGGCCGCAGCGGCCCCGCGGCGCGGCTCGCGCGTGCCGTCGAGGTGCAGGCCCACCACCACGAGGATCGCGACGCCGATCATCATCGACACGATGAAGATGTCGGCGATGTTGTAGATCGCCGGCGACATCCCCGGGAAGAACCAGAGCCACGGCGTGTTGATGAAGTCGATGACGTGCCCGACGGCGAAACCGGGCTCACGCAGCAGACGGTCGGTCAGGTTGCCGAGGACGCCGCCGAGGAGGAGTCCCAGCGCGACCGCCCAGAGGCGTGAGCGCACCCGCGTGGCCGCGAGCCAGCCGATCACGACGGCGACGGCGGCCAGGGCGATGGTGAAGATCCACGTGACCTCGGCGCCCAGCGAGAAGGCGGCGCCCGGGTTGCGCGTGAGGTAGAAGATCAGGAAGTCGCCGATGACGTGCACCGGCTCCTGGTACGGGAGGTTCTGCAGAGCGGATTGCTTCGCCAACTGGTCGGCGGCCAGCACCAGCACCGCGAGAGTCGCGATGATGGTGCCGGCCGCCGCCTGACGAAGGGGAGGTCGGCCCGTCAAGGACCGGGCCTAGAGACCGAGCGCCGAGACCGGCTGTGCGCCGGACGTCGTCGCCGTGGTCTCGAGGTCGCGCAGCTTGCCCTCGATGTAGCTGCGGAGCTGCGCACGGTAGTCGCGCTCGAAGTTGCGCAGCTCGGAGATGCGGCCCTCGAGGTTGGTGCGCTCGCGCTCGAGACGGGCGACCTCCTCGCGACCGCGGGTCTCGGCCTCCGACACGATCGAGGCGGCCTGCGCCTTGGCGTCGGCGATGAGCTGGTCGCGCTGGGCGATGCCCTCGGCGACGTGCTCGTCGTGGAGACGCTGCGCGAGCTCGATGATGCCGGCGCTCGCGGCGGGGCCGCCGGCGGTGGCGGCGGCGGCAGGAGCGGCCTCGACGGGGGCAGGGGCCGGGGCGGCGGCCGGCGCGGGAGCGGAGCCCGACTCGTACGCCGCCAGCTTGGCCTTCAGCTCCTCGTTCTCAGCCAGAGCCTTGCGCCACTCGACGACGATCTCGTCGAGGAAGTCATCGACCTCGTCCGGGTCGAAGCCCTCCTTGAAGCGGACGTGCTGGAACTGCTTGGTGACGACGTCATCGGGGGTCAATGCCATGGTGATTCCTCTTTCGAGCGCTCTGGTCGCTGGCCGATGTCGGGGCCGACCGCCGGTGGACGGCGGTGCGTATCAGGCAAGCATAGTCACCGGTCCGGAGAGTGTCGAAGGGCACCGGCGCGTCGGATGCCGCCCTTCGGCTCAGCCCGCGACGGTGCGCGTGACGCTGAGCAGGATGAACACGAGCAGCATCGTCAGCGCGAATCCGAAGTCGATCGCGATCGCGCCCACGCGGAGCGGCGGAATGAAGCGGCGGAACAGCTTGATGGGCGGATCGGTGACGGTGTAGACGATCTCGGCGGCCACCAGGCCGGCGCCGCGAGGGCGCCACTCCCGATTGAAGAACGGGATCCAGTCGAGGATCAGCCGGGCGAGCAACACGAAGACATAGAGCAGCAGCGCGAGGTTGAGGATCGCTGCGATGAGTTGGACGACTGCCACGTAGCCAGATTACGGCTGCGCGAAGGGAACCGACTCCGGATCCGCCTGTGCAACCGCCCCATCGCCCGACACGGCGACGTTCTCGGGCGACAGCAGGAAGACCTTGCTCGTGACGCGCTCGATGCGCCCGTAGAGCCCCAGCGAGAGTCCGCTGGCGAAGTCGATCAGGCGGCGCGCGTCGGCATCGCTCATCTGCGAGAGGTTGATGATCACCGGGATGCCGTCGCGGAAGTTCTCGGCGATGATCTGCGCATCGCGATACTGCTTCGGGTGCACGGTGAGGATCTCGTTGATCGTCGCGGGCGCCGGCTGCCGCACGACGGCAGGGCGGTGGATCGGCGTCACCGGGGCGGCCGGCTTCTCGACCGCCTTCTCGGACGTGCGAGCACGGGGCTGCGGGGCCGGCTCTTCGTAGACCTCTTCCTCGTCCGCGAGTCCGAGGTACACCATGGTCTTCTTGAGCGGGTTCGACATCTGATCCTCCGTAGTGCTCATCTGTTCCGAGGTTAACCGCGTTGTGGTCTGGGGCCCGTGATTGCCGAGCCGATGCGTAGGTGTGTCGCGCCGGCCGCGACGGCTTCGGCGAAGTCGGCGGTCATGCCGGCCGAGATCCAGCCGGCGTCGGGCACCACGGTGCGCAGCGTCTCGGCGAGGCCGCGCAGACGCTCGAACGCGGGCGCGGGCGGCTCGTCGAGGGGGGCGACGGCCATGATCCCGCGCACGCGCAGCGACGGCAGCCCGGCGGCATGTGCGGCCAGAGACTCCAGCTCCGCCGGGGCCACGCCGCCGCGGCCGGGATCGTCGGTCAGGTTGACCTGCAGGAGCACGTCCAGCGCCGGCTCCCCCGGCTCTGCGGCGGCGTGGAGCGCGTCGGCGAGGCGGGCACGGTCGACGGAGTGGACGACGGATGCCGCGGCCCGGATCGCCCGCGCCTTGTTGGTCTGCGCCTGCCCGATGAAGTGCCACCGGAGGCCGTCGAGGTCGCCGGCCTCGACGACCTTGCGGCTGAGCTCCTGCTGGCGGTTCTCCCCCACGTCGCGGACGCCGAGCCGATGCAGCTCGGCGACCAGCGACGCCGGGTGGAACTTCGTGACGACGATGCGGGTCAGCGCCGCGGGATCGCGACCGGCCGCGCGCGCGGCATCCGCGATCCTGTCGTCGACCGCCGCGAGGCGCGCCCGGAGATCTCCCATGACCTTCTGAGCCTGTCCTGAGCGCGCCGCAGGGCTTACTTCAGGAAGTCGGGGATGTCGAGGTCGTCGTCGCCGAAGGCCGTGTCGTACGACGACTCGGTGGCCGCGCCCACCGAGACGGGCACCGGCGCCTGCTCGGTCGTCTCGCGGTGGTCCTTCGCCGCCTCCTCGGCGGGGGTGACGGGGATCGCGGGCGTGGAGACCACGCGGGCGGCCGTGATCGGCTCGATGCGCGTCTGCGGCTCGCCGCCGTCGAATCCCGCGGCGATGACGGTGACGCGCACCTCGTCGCCGAGCGTGTCGTCGATGACCGTTCCGAAGATGATGTTGGCCTCGGGGTGCGCGGCCTCCTTCACCAGCTGGGCGGCGTCGTTGATCTCGAAGATGCCGAGGTTCGATCCGCCCTGGATCGACAGCAGCACGCCGTGCGCACCCTCGATCGACGCCTCGAGCAGCGGAGACTCCACGGCGAGCTCGGCGGCCTTGATGGCGCGATCCGCCCCCCGCGCCGAGCCGATGCCCATGAGGGCGGACCCCGCTCCCTGCATGACGGACTTGACGTCGGCGAAGTCGAGGTTGATCAGACCCGGCGTGGTGATGAGGTCGGTGATGCCCTGCACACCGGCGAGGAGCACCTGGTCGGCCGTGGCGAACGCCTCGATCATCGAGATGCCGCGGTCGCTGATCTCGAGCAGGCGGTCGTTCGGCACCACGATGAGGGTGTCGACCTCTTCCTTCAGGCGCGAGACGCCCGTCTCGGCCTGCTGCTGGCGGCGACGACCCTCGAACGAGAAGGGCTTCGTCACGACACCGATCGTGAGCGCTCCTATCGACTTCGCGATCTTCGCGACGACGGGGGCGCCGCCGGTGCCGGTTCCGCCGCCCTCGCCCGCGGTGACGAAGACCATGTCGGCGCCGCGCAGGGCCTCCTCGATCTCTTCGGCGTGGTCCTCCGCGGCCCGACGGCCCACCTCGGGGTCGGCGCCTGCGCCGAGCCCGCGCGTGAGCTCGCGCCCGACGTCGAGCTTGACGTCGGCGTCGCTCATCAGCAGCGCCTGGGCGTCGGTGTTGATGGCGATGAACTCGACGCCCCGCAGGCCGAGCTCGATCATGCGGTTGACCGCGTTGACACCGCCGCCGCCGACGCCGACGACCTTGATCACGGCGAGGTAGTTCTGGTTCTGGCTCATGCCGGCCTCCGTAGCCCTGGACCTTCTAAACCTTCAACCTCTAGTAGAGGTATAAAGAATTGCCCGGTATGCAATTCCTCGACTCGAAAGTATGCGGACGCCGCCCCCGCGCCGGGAGCGGATCGGCGTGTCGCGGCATCCGGTGCCGAACTTTCGCGGAGACGTGCTCGATCAGCGGACGACGACGACGTCGGGCGACGACACGTCGTACGTGGAGACCTCCGCCGGGGGCCGGGCGGCCATCATCTTGGCGAGGTTCACGGCCTTCTCGGCCGAGTCCGCGGCGCTTCCCCATACGATCTGCGCGTTGGAGCCGCCGAGCGCGAGGGTCACGTCGTCCGGGGTGGTCGCCGAGACCTCGGTGACCTGGGCGCGGATGTCGGCGGGGAGCGAGCGCATCACCTGTCCGGCCGCGGCGAACGCGTCGGAGTCGACGCCGCCCTCGATCGACAGCAGCGGCGTCCCCGCCGCCGGCGTGGCGGTGGTCGACAGCGCGACTCCCGCGGCATCGACCAGCGTGTATCCCGCGCGCGTCTCGATGAGCCCGATCGGCGTGCGCTCGACGATGCGCACGACGAGCTCGTGCGGCGGACGCGCCTCGAGGGCGTACGTCTCGATGAGGGGGAAGGCGACGAGCTCCGCCTTGACCTCGCTCTCGTCCACCAGCGGAAGCGGCGTGCCCAGCTGACCGGCCAGGGCCGTCTCGACCGCGGCGACGTCGAGCTGCTGCGCCCCGGTGACGGTGATCTCCTCGACGGCGAACAGCGGGCTGTAGGCGGCACCGAGGGTTCCGAGCGCGAGGACCAGCACGGATGCCGCGGCCCCGACCCACATCATGCGGCGACGTCGCTGGCGCGCGGTGAAGCGGCGGATCTCGGCGCGCAGCGCCTTGCGTCGCGCGTGCGCCGCCTTCCACACCTCGCGGAAGCCGACCTCGGCCGCCTCCGCCGGATCGGCGGCCTCGCCGCTGTCGTCCGGGCTGGTCCCGGGCGCGGCGGGCGTCGGTGCCGCGAGCGGGATGACGGGCGCCGGCGCACCCTCGTCCACGCCGGTGCCGGCGTGATCCTCGGGGGCGGCTGCGGCCGGTGCCGTCTCGGCCCGCTCGCGCTTCCGGCGCGCCGGCGCGGCCGGCTGCGCAGGGGTGCGCGAGGCGACCGGCGGCTGCGGCAACGGCGACGGACGGCGCATCGGCTGCTACTCCCCCGTGCGCGTGCGGCCGAGAGCCTCGAGGACCTGCGGGATGATCTGGTAGACGTTGCCGCAGCCCAGGGTGATGACGTAGTCGCCGTCGCGGGCCACCGACGCCGTGTAGTCGGCCGCCTGCTGCCAGTCGGGCACGAAGTGCACGTGCGACGGGTCGGCGAACGCGCCGCTGACGAGCTCGCCCGTCACGCCGGGCACCGGGTCCTCGCGCGCCCCGTACACGTCCAGCATGACCGTGTGGTCGGCGTACCGCTCTAGCACCTCGGCGAACTCGCGGTACATCTCCTGCGTCCGCGAATAGGTGTGGGGCTGCTGGATCGCGATGATGCGGCCGTCGCCGACGACCGTCCGTGCGGCGGCCAGCGCCGCGGCGACCTCGGTGGGGTGGTGGGCGTAGTCATCGAAGACGCTGACGCCGCGCTCGACGCCGTGCAGCTCGAACCGGCGGACCGTGCCCGCGAACCCCTCCACGGCACGGACGGCCGGCTCGAGGTCGTGGCCGAGGGTCAGCAGCACCGCGACGGCGCCGGCGGCGTTGATCGCGTTGTGCGCGCCGGGGACCGGCAGCTGCGCGTCGACGGTGCGCCCGTCGTAGGTGACGCGGAACGCCACGGGGCCGTCGGTGACGACGTCGCTCACGCGCACGGCGGCGTCGTCGGCCTCGCCGAACGTGACGACGTGCGCGTGCGTGAGGCGGGCGGCGACCAGCTGCGCACCGGGGTCGTCGGACGAGATCACGACGGCCTCGCGCGCCTCGTCGGCGAAGCGCGCGAACGCCTCGTAGAACGCCTCGCGGGTGCCCCAGTGGTCGAGATGGTCGGGGTCGACGTTCGTGATGAGCGCGACCGACGTGTCGTAGAGCAGGAACGTGCCGTCGGACTCGTCGGCCTCGATGACGAAGAGGTCGTCCGAGCCGCTGCCGCTGGACACGCCGAGCTGGGCGATGACGCCGCCGTTGACGAACGTCGGCTGGACGCCGAGGTCGTGCAGGGCCGTGACGATCATGCCCGTCGACGTCGTCTTGCCGTGGGCTCCGGCGACCGAGACGAGGCGCCGCCCGC
Source organism: Microbacterium sp. NPDC055455 (assembly GCF_053619935.1). Classification (NCBI taxonomy): domain Bacteria; kingdom Bacillati; phylum Actinomycetota; class Actinomycetes; order Micrococcales; family Microbacteriaceae; genus Microbacterium; species Microbacterium sp. NPDC055455. The sequence goes on along the minus strand of NZ_JBSHLB010000002.1, from coordinate 112,803 downwards.
CGATGAGCCAGTACAGCGCCTGGGAGCGGTGGATGACGTGCAGGCCGCGCTGCTTCGCCAGCACGAACTCCGGGTTCTCGGGCCAGATCGCACCGGTGTGCACGACGGTGTCGACGTCGTCGGCGAGGTTCGCCGCGTCGTGCCCGACGTGCACCGTGGCTCCGAGTCCGGCCAGCTCGCGAAGCGCCGCGCTGTCGGCGCGGTCGGACCCCGACACGCGGATGCCGCGCTCGAGGAACATGCGGGCCAGCCCCGACATGCCGGATCCGCCGATGCCGATGAAGTGGGCCGCGGAGATGTCGTCGGGAATGGGGAGGGTGAGATCGGGTCTGATCATGACCGTCCAATCCTAAGTTGGGCGGCCGGCGCCTCGGGCAGGGCGCGCTGACCGTCCCCGGCTCGGAGGTCCTCGTCAGCCCCGGAGTGCGGCGTCGATCATCGCGACGACGTTCTGCGTCCCCGAGCGCGTGCCGACGGATGCCGCGGCCGCCGTCATCGCCGCACGCCGGGCGTCGTCGCCCAGGAGCGGGATGACCTCGGAGCGGACGCGATCGCCCGTGAAGTCGGCATCCGGGATCAGCACGGCCGCGCCCGCGCGGACGGCGGACGACGCGTTGAGCGCCTGCTCGCCGTTGCCGACGGCGTAGGGCACGTAGACCGTCGGGATGCCGAGGGCGCTGATCTCGCTGACGGTCGCGGCGCCCGCGCGCGACACGATCGCGTCGGCGAGGGCGAACGCGAGGTCCATGCGGTCGACGTAGCGGCGCACGACGTAGCCGGGCACACCGGGGTCGGAGAGTTCGGAACGCTCCCCCGTGATGTGCAGCAGCTGCCAGCCGGCGTCGAGGACGTCGCGCCAGGCGGTGCCGTGGCCCTCGCCGAAGGCCTCGTTGAGACGCTGAGCCCCGAGTGACCCGCCGAACACCAGCAGCACGGGCCGGGCGGGGTCGAGCCCGAAGTGGGCGGCCGCCTCGGCGCGGAGTGCGGCGCGGTCGAGAGTGACGATCTCGCGGCGCAGCGGCATCCCCACCACCCGCGATCGCTTGAGCGGGGTGCCCTCGAAGGCCACGCCGACGCCGGCGGCCCGGCGGGCGCCGAGCACGTTCGCCAGTCCCGGGCGCGCATTCGCCTCGTGGACCACGAACGGCACGCGCTCACGGCGCGCCGCGACGTAGGCGGGTGCCGAGGCGTAGCCGCCGAAGCCCACGACGACGTCGACGCCGCGTGCGCGGATGTGGGCGCGCACCTGTGCGATCGCGCGCGGGAACCGCGCCGGAAAGGCTGCGGCGGCCTTGTCGGGGCGCCGCGGGAACGGCACCTTGTCGACGAACAGCAGCTCGTAGCCCCGCTCGGGCACGAGGCGCGCCTCGAGCCCTTCTCGGGTGCCGAGGACGAGCACCACGGCCTCCGGGTCACGGGCGCGCAGTGCATCGGCGACCGCCAGGAGCGGGTTCACGTGTCCGGCGGTGCCGCCGCCGGCCAGGAGGTACGTCGTCACTCCCCGAGCCTACCCGGCTCGGTCTTTCCGGGTTCGGGGCGCACCGCGTCCGTTCGGGGCGCACCTCGCGCGCCCCGAGCGCACGGGGCGCGCCCCAAACCTGGGAGAAGAGACCGGGGGCGTCCGAGGCCGGCGGCAACGACCGCGGTCAGCGGACGGCGCGCAGCTTCGCCCGCTCGCGCGCGGCGCGCACCTCGGCGATGCGCGCCTCGCGTCGCGCGACGGAGGCCGGCAGGGTGCGGGCGAAGGCCAGCAGGACGCCGGCCGCCACGAGCACCGACAGCAGCGACGTGCCGCCCTGCGACATGAACGGCAGGGGCACGCCCAGCACCGGGAAGACGCGCAGCACCACGCCGATGTTGATGAGCGCCTGGCCGACGATCCAGACCGTGATGCCGCCGGCGGCGATGCGCACGAACGGGTCGTCCGTCTTGCGGATGATGTGGAACGCGCCGACCGCGAAGAGGGCGAACAGCGTCAGCACCACCGCGCAGCCGATGAGCCCGAGCTCCTCGCCGACGATCGCGAAGATGTAGTCGTTGGCCGCCGCGGGCAGCCAGTCGTACTTCTCGCGCGAGTTGCCGAGCCCGAGCCCGAAGATGCCGCCGCTGGCGAGACCCCAGATGCCGTGCAGCGGCTGGTAGCAGTCGTTGAAGTAGTCGTCGAGGCAGTTGGGGTTGAGGAAGCTCATGAACCGCCGCATGCGGTCGGGGCTCGTCAGGAAGTAGAACGCGACGAAGCCGACCGCGGCCACCATCGGCAGGATGAACACGCGCAGCTTCACGCCGGAGAAGAAGAGCCCGCCGAGCACCACCAGGACGAGGATCATCGCGGTGCCGAGGTCACGGCCCGCGATCACGGTCGCGATCGCCAGCCCCGCCACCGGCACGAGCGGGATGTAGACGTGGCGCCAGTCGGCCAGCAGCGTGCGCTTGCGGAACAGCACGAACGCCACCCACAGGGCGAGGGCGAGCTTGAGGAACTCCGACGGCTGCGCCTGCACGCCGCCGACGTTGATCCAGTTGCGGTTGCCGTCCATGTCGATGCCCAGCGGCGTGAACACCAGGAGCTGCAGCGCGATCGCCGCGATGAGGGCCGGCCAGGCCACCCGTTTGAAGAAGGTCAGCGGCAGCCGGCTGGCGATGAGCATGAGCGGGATGCCGATCGCGGCGAAGGCGACCTGCTTGATGACGTCCTCCCACGGCGCCACGCCGCGCGCGGTCGCGATCGCCGACGTCGCCGACAGCACCATCACCAGCCCGAAGACCGTCAGCAGCAGCGTCGTGGACGCGATGAGCAGGAACTCGCTCGGCACCGGGGCGAAGATGCGCCCGAGGGAGACCCGCGCGGCGAGCCCGCGGCGCGCGGAGTCAGTGTCCTCGGCGCTCGTCGGTGTCGGACCCGTCCGGGTCGGCCGGGTCCGAGGCGGCTGCGTCGTGGTCACCCGTCTCCCCTGTCCCGATCCGATCCCGTACCGCGGCGGCGAACCTGCGGCCGCGGTCTGCGTATGACGTGAACTGGTCGAAGGATGCTGCGGCGGGAGCGAGGAGAACCACGTCCCCGTCGCGCGCCACCGCCGCCGCCAGTTCGACGACCTGCGCCATGACCTCTTCAGTCTCATCGGCCTCGACCTCGAACACGGGCACCGCCGGCGCGTGTCGCTCGAACGCGGCGACCACCTCCGCCCGCTCGAGGCCGATGACGATGGCCGCCTTCGTTCCGGCGCCCCTGCCGGCGACGAGAGCCGAGATGTCGACGCCCTTCAGCAGGCCGCCGACCACCCACACCGCACCGGGATACGCCGCGAGCGACGACGCGGCGGCGTGCGGGTTCGTGGCCTTCGAGTCGTCGATCCAGGTGATGCCGGCGTGCCGGGCGACCACCTCGATGCGGTGGGGGTCGAGGCGGAAGCCGCGCAGCGCGTCGCGGATCGCGAGCGGCGGCACGCCCAGCGAGCGCGCGAGGGCGGCGGCGGCGAGGATGTTCGCCACGATGTGGGGTGCCGCCAGCCCGAGCTGCGTCAGCTCGTCGACCGTCGACAGCTCCAGTGCGCTCTTGTGCCGGTCCTCGAGGAAGGCGCGGTCGACGAGGATGCCCTCGACGACGCCGAGGTCGCTCGGGCCGGGCACGCCGAGATCGAAGCCGATGGCCCGCGCGCCCTCGATCACATCGGCGTCCTCGACCATGCGCCTGGTCGCGGCATCCGCCTTGTTGTACACGCACGCGACGCGGGTGTTGTCGTAGACGTGCGCCTTCGCGTCGCGGTAGTCGTCGAACGAGCCGTGCCACTCGAGGTGGTCGTCGGCGAGGTTCAGGCACACCGCCGCGTGCGGCGAGACCGGCTCGGGACCGCTCTGCAGGCCCAGGTACCAGAGCTGGTGGCTCGAGACCTCGACCACGAGCGCGTCGAATCCCGAGGGGTCGCGCACCGCATCGAGGACCGGCGTGCCGATGTTGCCGACCGGCGCCGCCCGCAGCCCGCCGCCGACGAGCATGGCGGCCGTCAGGCGCGTCGTGGTCGTCTTGCCGTTCGTCCCGGTGATGAGGATCCAGTCCGCCGGGGTGCCGTCCGCGCGCAGCACCTTGTCGCGGACGCGCCATGCCAGCTCGACGTCGCCCCACAGCGCGATGCCGCGCTCGCGCGCCCACGTGATGACCGGATGCCTCGGCGAGAAGCCCGGGGAGGCGACGACGACGTCGGGCTCGAACCCGGAGAGCTCGGCCGGCACGGAGCCGAGGGGCCCGGTCCAGAGCCGGACGCCGATGACGGGCAGCAGGCGCTCGTACTCCTCGTCGGCCCTCTCGGTCACGACGAGGACGTCGGCGCCGAGCTCGGCGAGCGTGTCGGCGACCGAGAAGCCGGTGACCGAGAGCCCGAGCACGGCGACCCGCAGCCCCTTCCAGTCGGCGTTCCAGCTGGTCAGGGTGGCCAGGCGTTCCGAGGTCATGTGCGGGAGAGCCATTCGACGTAGAAGAATCCGACACCCGACACCGCGAGCAGGCCGGCGATGATCCACATGCGGACCACGATGGTCACCTCGGACCAGCCGCGCATCTCGAGGTGATGGTGGAAGGGGCTCATCAGGAAGAGCCGCTTGCCGCGGGTGATCTTGAAGTACAGCCGCTGGAGGATCACCGAGCCGGGGGCGATGACGAAGACGCCGGCGACGAGGACCGCCAGCAGCTCGGTGCGGGTCAGGATCGCCATGGCGGCCAGGACTCCGCCGATCGCCATCGATCCGACGTCGCCCATGAAGACGTTCGCCTTGGGCGCGTTCCACCACAGGAAGCCGACCAGGGCGCCGACGAACGACGCGGAGACGATGGCCAGGTCGAAGGGGTCGCGCGTCGGGTAGCACGCGGCCTTCGCCGCGGCCGACAGCGCCTCGCCTCCCCAGCACGCCTGGTTGAACTGCCAGAAGGCGATCAGGCTGTAGGCGCCCGCGACGAAGATGCCCGAGCCGGCCGCGAGCCCGTCGAGCCCGTCGGTCACGTTGGTGCTGTTCGAGAAGGCGACGCCGATGAACGACACCCAGGCGAGGTAGAGGATCCAGCCGACGATGAGACCGAGCGCCATGAACGAGAGCACGGGCACGTCTCGGAAGACGGAGATGTAGGGCGAGGCGGGGGTCTGCCCGTACTGGTTGGGGAAGCTGAGCGCCACGATGCCGAACGGCACCGTCACGATCACCTGGCCGAGGATCTTGCGCCAGCCGCTCAGTCCCATGAACTTCTGCTGACGAACCTTCATGTAGTCGTCGATGAAGCCGACCGCGCCGAGGCCGACCATCATCCATATCACCAGCAGGCCCGAGATCGTGGGCGGGTTGTTGCCCGCGAAGCCGCCGACGAGGTATCCGACGATGGTTCCGACGATGAAGATCGTCCCGCCCATGGTGGGCGTGCCGCGCTTGGTCTGGTGATTGGGGTTGCGGATGTCCTCCGGGGTCCGGATCACCTGGCCCCAGCCCCATCGGCGGAAGAGCCGGAGGAAGACCGGCGTGAGGAACAGGGTGAATGCCAGCGAGATCGCTGCCGCGGTAAGGAGTGATCTCACGAGAACGATTCTCCCAGACGATCGCCGAGGAACCGCAGTCCCGCCGAGTTGGAGGACTTCACCAGCACGCGGTCGCCCTCGCGCAGCTCGCCCCGCAGGTAGTCGAACGCCTCGTCGGCGGTCGAGAAGAAGACCGCCTCGTTGTCCCACGAACCCTGCGCGACGGCCTCGAGGTACATGCGGCGCGCCGCGTCGCCCACCACCACGATCCGCTGGATGCCCAGGCGCACCGCCAGCAGCCCGACGCGGTCGTGCTCCTCCTCGGAGTACTCGCCGAGCTCGCTCATCGCGCCCAGCACCGCCACCGTGCGCTCGCCCGGACCGGTGATCTGCGCGAGTGTGCGCAGGGCTGCCGCCATGGAGTCAGGGCTGGCGTTGTAGGCGTCGTTGATGATGCGCACGCGGTCCGAGCCCAGCGGCTGCATCCGCCAGCGCTCGGCGATCTCGACCGTCTCCAGGCGCGCGACGGCGTCGGCGAGGGACACGCCGAGCGTCGTGGCCGCGGCGATGGCGGCCAGCGCGTTCATCACGTGGTGCTCGCCGAGCACCCGCAGTCGCAGCGGCAGCGAGACGCCGTCGGCGGTCACGGTGAACGAGGTTCCGGATGCCGTCACCACGACGTCGTCCGCCCGCACGTCGGTCGCACCCTGGCCGCGGCCGAACCAGCGGACACCCGCACCCGCCTCGGACGCGATGGGCGCCATCGCGGCGACCCGGGCGTCGTCGGCGTTGAGGACGGCCACGCCGCCCGCCCGCAGCGACTTCACCAGCTCGGACTTCGCGTGGAAGGTCCCCTCGATCCCGCCGAACCCGCCGGCGTGGGCCATCCCGACCATGAGCACGACGGCGACGTCAGGGTCGACGAGGCCTGCGAGGCGCGCGATGGCGCCGGGGCCGCTCGCCCCGAACTCGCTCACGAGGTACCTCGTCGACGCGGTCACGCGGAGCATGGTCAGGGGCGCGCCGACCTCGTTGTTGAACGACGCCTTCGGCGAGACGGTCTCGCCCTCCCCCTCCAGGATGCGGGCGAGCAGGTTCTTCGTCGTCGTCTTGCCGTTGGACCCGGTGATGCCGACGACGCGCAGGTCACCGGCATCCTTCACCCGCTTCACGACGTCGCGGGCGAGATCGGCCAGCGCCTCCACGGCGTCGGCCACGACGATCTGGCTCACCGGAGCCTCGACCGTCCGCTCCACGATCGCGAGGGCCGCGCCCTTCCCGGCGGCGGCATCGACGAACAGGTGGCCGTCGGTCTCCTCGCCGGGCTTCGCGACGAACACGCCGCCCGCCTCGATGAGCCGGGAGTCGGTGTCGACGGCCCCCGAGATGACGGTGTCGGCGGTGGCGCCGGGGGCGAGATGAAGCTCGCCCGAGACGGCGTGGGCGATCTGGGCGATGGTGAGCGCGATCATGTGGGGAGTACTCCGGCCCTCAGCTGGAATCCGGCACGGGACTACCCGAACTTGGGCAGCAGCTCCGGCGACGACGTCGAGGGCATGACGCGATACGTCTTCAGAACCTGGGTCATGGCCTTCTGGAACGCGGTCGCATTGGCCGCAGACGATGTTACCTTCGTCGGCTCGTCGAGGGTGACGACCACCACGTACTCGGGATCGTCGGCGGGCGCGAACCCGACCATGGTCGTGTAGTAAACGCCCGCCTTGTAGCCGCCGTTGACGAGGTCGGGCTTCTCACCGGTACCCGTCTTGCCGCCCAGGCGATAGCCCGGGATCTCGACCGTCTTGGCGTACGGCGCCTGCAGGAAGACGTTCTCGAGCATCTCGCGCATGTGCGCCGACGTGGTCTCGCTGATCACCTGCTCGGGCTCGGCGAGCTCCGGCGTCACCACGGTGCCGTCGGGCCGGGTGCACGACTCGACGATCGTCAGCGGCATCATCACGCCGTCGTTCACGATCGCCCCGTAGGCACGGGCGAGCTCGGGCATCGTGGTCGTGACGCCCTGCCCGAACGACGTGTTGTATGCGGTCTGCGCGCCCCACTCCGACACCGGGTGGATCAGTCCGTTGCCCTCGAGCGGGTAGGTCGAGCCGGTGCCGGCGCCGATGCCGAAGCGCGTCAGGTAGTCGAAGCGCGTCTGGTTGTCGACCCGTTCGCTGAACTTCGAGATGCCGACGTTCGAGGAGTCGATGAGCACGCCGGTCAGCGTGTAGAGGTTCGCGGGGTGCTGGAACGCGTCGCGCACGCGCGCACCGTTCGGGAAGGTCTCCAGCCCCGAGGCGGTGACCGTGGACTGCGGCGTCTGACCGCCGGCGTCGATGACGGTGGCGGCGGTGAGCGCCTTGAACGTCGACCCGGGCTCGAAGGAGCCGCGGAAGATCTCGCTGGTCCGGTCCTCCGCATCGGTGGCGTCCACGTCGTTGGGGTCGACGGTCGGGTACTCCGCCGCCGCACGCACCTTGCCGGTCTTCACCTCGTAGACGAGGACCGACCCGTGCTGGGCGGCCATGTTCTGCGTCTGCTCGGCGATGAGCTGCTGCAGGTACCACTGCAGGTCGCGGTTGATGGTCAGCTGCAGCGTGCCGCCGTCCTGCGCGGGCACCTCCGTCTCGGTGCCGGGGATGACGACGCCGTCCTTGCCCTTCTCGTAGCTGCGGATGCCGTTCTCGGCGGCCAGGCAGTCGTTCTGCGACTTCTCCAGTCCCTCGAGCGCCTCGCCGTCGGTGCCCATGAACCCGACGAGGTTGCCCGCGACGGCACCGTCGGGGTACGCGCGCGCCGGGTGGGAGATGCACGTGATGTACGGTGCCTCGAGGTCGGCGAGAGCCCGGAACTGCTCGGTCGATACGCCCTTCTTCAGCTGCGCGTAGCGCGAGTACTGGTCGGCGGCCAGGGCGGTGCCGACGATCTCGCGCACCTCCTCCGGAGTCTGACCGGTGATGCGGGCGACGTCGCTGGACAGGTCCCCCCACAGCGGCGCGTCGGACTCGCCCTCCAGCACCTGGGCGTCGATCTGCGTGATCAGCAGGGGGTCGAGCTGGCAGTCGTAGCGGAGGATGCTGCCGGCCAGCGTCTGCCCGCTCTCATCGACGATCTGCCCGCGCGTCCCGTAGAGGGTCTGGGAGCTTGCGAACGCCGTGTCCAGCGAGTCCTGGATGTGCTCGTCGGCGTTGACGACCTGGATGTCGACCAGGCGCACGATGAAGCCGGCGAGGACGGCGAGGACGACGGCGAGGGCCACGACGGTCCGGCGGCGGGGGCTTCTCGTGCTGCGTGTCGTCATCTGCGTGAGTCGTCGTCTCGGTCTCGATCGCCGTGGGGTGTGTCCGGGTTCAGTGTGTGCTCGGGACCGGCAGTCCCTCGGTGATCGGCGGCGGTGTGTTGCCGACACCGGCGTCGCCGGGACCCGCCGTCTGAACCGGGACGCCGTCGATGGTGGCGTCGGGGACGGTGACCAGCGGTGTGTCGGTGATGAGGGCGTTGGGCACCGCGCCGCGGCCGATAGCGTCGACCGACGAGGCCCCCATCGCGACCTCCGAGGGCCCGAGGATCGCACCGTCGCTCAGCCGCAGGTAGCTCGGCGCCTCATTGATCACCATGCCCAGCGCGGCGGCGTTGGCCGCGAGGTACTGCGGCGAGCTGAGGCCCGCGACGTCGTCGTAGAGGATCTGCTTCTCGTACGTCAGGTCGCGCTGCTGGCTCGTCAGGGCGGCGATCTCGTACGTCCCCTGGGTCGTCATGATCGACAGCGCCATCTGCGCGCCGGCGATGAGGAACGCCCCGAGCACCGCGATGACGCCGTAGAGGAGCTTGGGGCGGCGGCGCCGGGCGGGAGCCTCGACGACCCGCAGTCCGCGGCGCGGGTCGCCGACGCGATCCGGCGCGACGGCACCCCTGGTCCGCGCGGGAGCGGCGAGGGCGTTCGCGGTGCTCATGAGTCCTCCTTCACTCGCTCGGCGGCACGCAGGCGCACCGGCGTCGCGCGCGGGTTGACCGCGCGCTCTTCGTCGGTGGCCAGCTCGGCGCCTTTGACGAGCAGCCGGAACCTGGGGGCGTGCTCGGGGAGCTCGACCGGCAGGCCCCGGGGCGCGGTCGAGGCCGAGGCATCCGCGAGGGCGCGCTTGACGAGCCGGTCCTCGAGCGACTGGTACGACAGCACGACGATGCGACCGCCGACCGGCAGGATGCCGAGCGCCGACGGGATGGCCCGCTCGAGCACCGACAGCTCGCGGTTGACCTCGATGCGCAGCGCCTGGAAGACCCGCTTGGCGGGGTGCCCGGTGCGCTGCGCGGCCGCCGGCGTCGCCGCCTGGAGGATCTCGACCAGCCGGCCGGAGCGCTCGATCGGCGCCTCCGCCCGGGCGGCGATGATGGCGCGGGCGTAGCGTCCGGCGAGCTTCTCCTCGCCGTACCGCTCGAAGATGCGGCGCAGGTCGCCCTCGCCGTAGGTCGCGAGCACCTCGGCCGCGGTGGTGCCGGCGGACTGGTCCATGCGCATGTCCAGCGGCGCGTCCTGCGCGTAGGCGAAGCCGCGATCGGCCACGTCCAGCTGCAGCGACGAGACGCCGAGGTCGAACAGGATGCCGTCGGCTGCGGCGAAGCCGGCCGAGGCGACGGCATCCGCGATCCCGTCGTAGACGGTGTGCACGAGGTGCACGCGGTCGCCGAAGCGGGCGAGCCGCTCCCCCGCGATCCGCAGCGCGTCGGTGTCGCGGTCGAGTCCGACCAGGTGGAGCCCGGGGAATCGCTCGAGGAACGCCTCGGAGTGCCCACCCATGCCGAGGGTCGCGTCGACGAAGACCGCGCCGTCCCGCTTGAGGGCGGGGGCGAGCAGCTCGATGCAGCGCTCGAGCATGACCGGGGTGTGGATGTCGCGCAGGTTCATGATCGACAGGGCATCCGCGGATCCCGTCCCCTGGAGCCTGATCCCCATCCGCTCTGACCTGGCACCGGGGAAGTGGCGTCAGGGCGGGAGCGGCTGGGAGTCGGGCTTCAGGCGACGTGAGCCTCAGAACAGGCCCGGAATCACCTCCTGCTCCAGCTCGGCGTAGCTCTCTTCGTTGGCCTCTGCGTAGGTGTTCCACGCAGCGGCGTCCCAGATCTCGGCATGAGCGCCCACGCCGGTGACGACGAGGTCGCGCTCCAGGCCGGCATATGCGCGCAGCGGAGGGGGGATCGTGATGCGGTTCTGACCGTCGGGCTTCTCGGCACTGGCACCCGAGAGGAACATGCGCAGGAAGTCGCGCGCCTGCTTGTTCGCGAGCGGCGCCTCGCGGATGCGGTCATGCACCCGCTCGAACTCCTTCTCGCTGAACACGTACAGGCAGCGGTCCTGTCCGCGCGTCACGACGACACCCCCACCAAGGTCGTCGCGGAACTTGGCCGGGAGGATGACGCGCCCTTTGTCATCCAGCTTGGGTGTGTGGGTACCCAAAAGCATCGGTACATCACACCCCCTTCAATCCGGCCCCCCGGGATGTCCGCCACTTTACTCCACTCTCCTCCACTTGACCACCATTTCTCGCTACCGGTTCTCCGCCGCCCCCACTCGGCACCGCTCGGGGTGCCTGCGGGCACGAAAAAAAGCACCGACCCGAAGGTCGGTGCTTTGTTCTGCTGCTCAGGCGGCGGGGACGCTCAGCGCTCCTCCTGCCGCCTGTCCCAGCGATCGTTCATGCGATCCATGAACGAAGAGTTGGACTGCGCTCTGGGGGGCCGCTCGGGCTCGACGCGCGCCTTGCCGGGACCGCGGCCGGGGGTGATCGCGAGGATCACGCCGCCCAGCATCACGACGAACCCGATGACGCCGACGACGATCAGCTGCTGCGAGACGCCGACGATGAGCCCACCGAGGCCGAGCAGCACGAGGATCGTGCCGTAGACGATGTTGCGATAGCTCAGTGAGCGTCCGCCGCGGGGCGCGCTGACGACGTCCGCGTCGTTGCGCATGAGATGGCGTTCCATCTCGTCCAGCAGGCGCTGCTCCTGTTCGGAGAGTGGCATGCATCCCCCTCTGTACTTCGGTGGCTCGATTGTACGCGTGCCTTTCGTCACTAGGCTAGGCCCGTGTCCGCCCTCGCAGAGCCGATCGAAGCCATTTCCCAGCGAGTGGACATGTTCGTCACGGTCAGGCGACAGGATGTCGCCGACGCCGGCCCCGAGGCCGCCCGCTTCGTCGATGCGGCCGCCGATGCGGTGACGGGCGGGAAGCGCCTGCGCGGCCGATTCTGCATCGCCGGGTGGAGGGCGGTGGAGGAAGCGGCGTCACCCGCGGGCGACGCCCCCGAGCCGGTGCTCGCGGCCGCCGCGGCACTGGAGGTCTTCCACGCCGCGGCGCTCGTGCACGACGACGTCATCGACAACTCCGACACCCGCCGCGGCCGCCCGTCCGCGCATCGCGCGCTGGAGGAGGGCCACCGCCGCGCCGGCTGGGCCGGCGACGCGGACGACTTCGGCCGCTCGGCGGCGATCCTGGTCGGCGACCTGCTCGTGGCGTGGAGCGACGACCTCCTCGAGGAGGGCCTGACCGGGCTCTCCCCCGACCGCGCCGCCGCCGCCCGCCGCCAGTACGCGCTGATGCGCCGCGAGGTCACGCTCGGGCAGTTCCTCGACATCGCCGAGGAGTCGGCGTTCGTGAGCGAGCCGGACGACCGCCACGCCGAGCGCGCGCTGCGCGTCGCGTCGTACAAGTCCGCGCGGTACAGCGTGCAGCAGCCGCTCGCGATCGGTGCCGCGCTGGCCGGGGCGGATGCCGCGCAGGAGGCCGCCCTCGCCGCGTTCGGGCATCCGCTCGGCATGGCCTTCCAGCTGCGCGACGATGTGCTCGGGGTGTTCGGCGACGAGGCCGCGACCGGCAAGCCGTCCGGCGACGACCTGCGCGAGGGCAAGCGCACGGTGCTGATCGCCTACGCGCGAGAGGCCCTGGCGGCCCCCGCGCGGCGGATCCTCGACGAGATGGTGGGCGACCCCGGGCTGGACGCGCAGCAGATCGCCTCGCTGCAGCAGACGATCGTCGACACCGGCGCGCTGGACCGGGTCGAGCAGCTCATCGCGCAGTACGCCCATGAGGCCGACCGCGCGCTCTCGGGCGCCCGCCTCGGCAACGCGGCGGTGGGTGCGCTGCGCGACCTGGCACACGCCGCGACCGTCCGGACGACCTGAGGCCCGCCTCTTCCCCGGCGGAGACGCCCCCGATCAGGCGAGGGTGCGGGCGACCCGGCGGACCTCGCTCTTGCGACCGGCCAGGAGCGCCTCGATCGGCGCGGCGCCGATGGTCTCCTCCGGCGTCAGAAGCCAGTCGATCACCTCGTCGTCCGAGAAGCCGGCGTCGTGGAGCACGATCGCGGTGCCCCGCAGCGACGACAGCGGGTGCCCGTCGACCACGAAGACGGCCGGCACCTTGAGCACGCCGTCCCGGCGCGAGCCCACCAGGTGGGACTCGTCGAGGAGCCGGCGCACCCGGCCCAGGGGTTCGCCCAGCACCTCCACGAGCTCAGGAAGGGTGAGCCAATCGGTCTCGAAACGCGAAGAGTCGTCAGCGGTCACGAATGCAACTATCCCAGATCGCGCGCGGGCCGGATCCGGCGACTCCTGTCCCATCAGTCACACAAGCCCCCTTTTTCACAGGCGTTGACACCAATAGACATCCGTGACAGCGTTTTCGGAGTCGACGGAGGGGGAGTCTCGTGCGATCAGTCCGGAGTACCAGCAACCAGGTCCACCAGGGCGTCGCCGCCTCGCGCGGCATCCCCGTCGGCGTCTCGGCGGCCGTCGTCGGCTCGATCGCCCTCGCGCTCTCGGGCGCTCCGGCTCACGCCCTGGGGACGGATGCCGCCTCCCGCGACCCCCTCCCCGCTACGCTGCACGGGCCCGGCGCGCCGGCGACCGTGCGCGCACTGCCGACGCCCCTCTCCGCCGCGGTGGGCGTGACCGCCTCCGTGCGCCCGACCCACGCGGCATCGGCGACCTACACGGTTCAGCCGGGCGACACGGTCAGCGCGATCGCCGCGCGCTTCGGCCTGAGGGTCGCCGATGTCCTCGCCTTCAACGGACTCGGCTGGTCGTCGATCATCCAGCCGGGTCAGGTGCTGAAGCTCACCGGAACGGCGAGCCCCGCCCCGGCACCGACCACGCCGGCGCCGGCCGCACCCGCAGCCGGCGCGTACACCGTCGCCGCCGGCGACACCGTCAGCTCCATCGCCCGGCGGCACGGCACCACCGTCGGCGCCGTGCTGTCGGCCAACGGCCTGGGGTGGTCGTCGATCATCTACCCCGGACAGACGATCTCGATCCCGGGTGCGTCGGCGCCGGCGGCATCCGCCCCCTCCCCTGCTCCGGCTCCGGCCCCGGGCGCCGCGGCCGGGTCGTACACCGTCGCCGCGGGCGACACCGTCAGCGCGATCGCGGGCCGCCACGGCGTCTCCGTCGACGCGGTGCTCTCGGCCAACGGCCTCAGCCGGGCGTCGATCATCTACCCCGGCCAGACGCTGAAGATCCCGGCATCGGGTCCGTCCGTCCCCGGGCTGACATCCGAGCAGGCGGCCAACGCGCACCTCATCGTGCGGATCGGCCGCGAGCTCGGCGCCTCGGACCGCGCCATCGCGATCGCACTCGGCACCGCGATGCAGGAGTCCTCGCTGCGCAACGTGACGTGGGGCGACCGGGACTCGCTGGGGCTCTTCCAGCAGCGTCCCAGCTACGGCTGGGGCACCGAGGCCGAGGTGCAGGACGCGGCGCGCGCGACGCGGGTCTTCTTCGGCGGCGCGGGCGACCCGAACGGCGCGCGCACGCGCGGTCTCCTGGACATCCCCGGCTGGGAGGGCATGTCGTTCGCCCAGGCCGCGCAGGCCGTGCAGATCTCGGCGTACCCCGACGCGTATGCCCAGTGGGAGGCGCCCGCCTTCTCGTGGCTCGCCGCCCTCGGGTGAGGCCCGAGCCCGCCGAACCGTCGGTAACGGTACGGTCGCAGGGTGAGGCGCTCCGCCGGCTCGCAGGTGCGCGTCCGTAGACTCTCAGCGTGAGCACGAGTCAGCAGACGGACCCGCTGATCGGCCGTCTGGTCGACGGCCGGTACCGGGTGCGTGCTCGCATCGCGCGCGGCGGCATGGCCACCGTGTACGTCGCGACCGACCTGAGGCTGGAGCGCCGCGTCGCCCTCAAGGTGATGCACGGGCACCTCAGCGACGACACCGTGTTCCAGAGCCGGTTCATCCAGGAGGCCCGCGCGGCCGCCCGACTGGCCGATCCGAACGTCGTCAACGTGTTCGACCAGGGCCAGGACGGCGACATGGCGTACCTCGTCATGGAGTACCTGCCGGGCATCACCCTGCGCGAGCTCCTGCGCGAGCAGCGTCGGCTGACCGTCCCGCAGGCGATCTCGATCCTCGACGCGGTGCTGTCGGGCCTCGCCGCCGCGCACAAGGCCGGCATCGTGCACCGGGACGTCAAGCCCGAGAACGTCCTGCTGGCCGAGGACGGCCGCATCAAGATCGGCGACTTCGGGCTCGCTCGCGCCACGACGGCCAACACCGCCTCGGGCGCCCAGCTCCTCGGCACGATCGCGTACCTCGCCCCCGAGCTGGTCACTCGCGGCACCGCCGACGCGCGCAGCGACATCTACGCCATCGGCATCATGCTGTACGAGATGCTCACCGGCGAGCAGCCCTACAAGGGCGAGCAGCCGATGCAGATCGCCTTCCAGCACGCGACCGACTCGGTCCCCCGCCCGAGCGTGAAGAATCCGGGCGTTCCCGAGCCGCTCGACGAGCTCGTGCTGTGGGCGACCGAGAGGTCGCCCGACGACCGTCCCCTCGACGCGCGCGAGATGCTGCAGCGCCTGCGCGAGATAGAGCGGGAGCTCGGCGTCGCGCCCGTCGTCGCCCGCACCGGCCCCATCGGGATCGTGCGCGACGACGGCGCCTCGACGGGCGAGCTCACGGCGGTCCTGCCCGGCACGCCGACCGGACCCACCACCGCCATGGGCGACGTCGACAACGCCGGGCGCCTGCGCCGGGCGACCCAGCGCCGGCGCACGCGCGGCGCCTGGCTCCTGATCGCGGTGCTCTTGCTGGCGACGCTCGCCGGCGGGCTCGGCTGGTACTTCGGGTCCGGTCCCGGGTCGCTCGTGGCCGTCGCCGACGTGTCCGGCATGACGTATGAAGAGGCATCCGCCCGCCTGCAGCAGGACACGCTCGTCGCCGTGCAGCAGGGTGAGAGCAGCCTCGACGTCGCCGCCGGTCTCGTCATCCGCACCGATCCGCCGCAGGGCTCGCGCGTCGACCGCGAGGCCCAGGTCAACGTCTTCGTCTCGCTCGGCCCGGCCGAGGCGACGTTCACGTCGTTCGCGGGCATGTCCGAGACCGACGCCCGCAGTGTGCTGAGCGAGCAGTCCGTCCAGACGGTCGACGAGAACGCCGAGTTCTTCACCGACGACGCTGCCGGCACGGTCGTCAACGTCTCGATCCGTCCGGCCGGAGCGCCGGAGGACGGCTCGCAGGACGTCGCCTGCTTCGAGGGATGCGTCGTGCACCAGGGCGACACCGCGCGGCTCTCGGTCTCGGTCGGACCGGTCCCGGACGTGGTGGATCGGAGCGAGGGCTCCGCGCGGAGCGCGCTCGAGGGTGTCGGACTCGTCGTGGCCGACGAGAGTGCCACCGAGGCGAGCGACGCGATCGAGGAGGGCCGCGTGATCCGCGTCAGCGGCCCCGAAGGACGCTCGTGGCAGCCGAACGACATGGTCACGCTCGTGGTGTCGACCGGTCCCCCGCTGTTCGAGGTGCCGAACGTGCAGGGTCTTACCCGCGACCAGGCGATCGCGGAACTCGAGGCAGCAGGTTTTCAGGTGGATTACCCCATCTGGTGGGGGGCGTTCCCCGACTTCCTCACCGAAGCGACAGGCACCGACCCCGCGGCCGGAGAGTGGCGCGTAAAGGGCACCCGAATCGATCTCCTCCTTACCGACGCCGGCTGACCTCCGCCTGCTCCAGCGAGCGAGCGAAAGGAGAAGATCCCGGATGCCTCGGCGAGAGGCATCCGGGATCGTCGTCGTGTCAGCGGTGCGAGATCAGCGCTTCTCGAGCTCCTCGGCCACGAGGAAGGCGAGCTCCAGGCTCTGCATGTGGTTCAGGCGCGGGTCGCACAGCGACTCGTAGCGGGTGGCGAGGGTGGCCTCGTCGATCTGCTCGGAGCCGCCCAGGCACTCGGTCACGTCGTCGCCGGTGAGCTCGACGTGGATGCCGCCCGGGAACGTGCCGACCGCGCGGTGCGCCTCGAAGAAGCCGCGGACCTCGTCGACGACGTCGTCGAAGCGACGTGTCTTGTAGCCGGTGGGCGTGGTGATGCCGTTGCCGTGCATGGGGTCGGTGACCCACAGCGGCACGGCTCCGGAGTCCTTGACGGCCTCCAGCAGCGGCGGCAGCGCATCGCGGATCTTGCCGGCGCCCATGCGCGTGATGAACGTGAGCCGGCCGGGCTCGCGTTCGGGGTCGAGCTTGTCGATGAGCGCGAGGGTCGTCTCGGGCGAGGTCGTCGGGCCGAGCTTCACGCCGATCGGGTTGCGGATCTTCGAGAAGTAGTCGACGTGAGCGCCATCGAGCTCGCGGGTGCGCTCGCCGATCCACAGGAAGTGCGCCGACGTGTTGTACGGCGTGTTCGTGCGGGAGTCGATGCGCGTCATCGGGCGCTCGTAGTCCATGAGCAGGCCCTCGTGCCCGGTGTAGAACTCGACGCGCTTGAGCTCGTCGAAGTCGGCGCCGGCAGCCTCCATGAACTTGATGGCCCGGTCGATCTCGGTGGCGAGGCGCTCGTACTGCTGGTTGGCCGGGTTCTGCGCGAAGCCCTTGTTCCACGAGTGCACCTCGCGGAGGTCGGCGAAACCACCGGTCGTGAAGGCGCGGATCAGGTTGATCGTCGACGCCGCCGTGTGGTACCCCTTCAGCAGCCGCTCGGGGTTGGCCTGCCGCGAGTTCTCGGTGAAGTCGTAGCCGTTGACGATGTCGCCGCGGTACGCCGGCAGGGTGACGTCGCCCCGCGTCTCGGTGTCGCTCGAGCGGGGCTTGGCGAACTGACCCGCCATGCGCCCCATCTTCACGATCGGCATGGAGGCGCCGTACGTGAGCACGACCGCCATCTGCAGCACCGTCTTGATGCGGTTGCGGATCTGCTCGGCCGTGGCGCCGGCGAAGGTCTCGGCGCAGTCGCCGCCCTGCAACAGGAACGCGTTGCCCGATGCGGCGCGCGCGAGCCGGTCGCGCAGGTTGTCGACCTCGCCGGCGAAGACGAGCGGGGGCAGGGTCGCCAGCTCAGCGGACACCGCAGCCACCGCCTCTGCGTCGGGCCACGCGGGCTGCTGCTTGATGGGCAGGGTCCGCCAGTGGTCGAGGGCATCGAGCTGCTGAAGCATCCCTCGATTCTAGCCGCGGGGCGCGGCGCCCCGGTGCGCTGTGACGCGCTGTTCGCCGAGGCGTCAGGGCGCGGCTATCGGGCGTCGGTCCGCGTGCGCGTCGACAGCCGGTCCTTCACCGTCGAGGCGTAGACGTCCTCGTACTCCTGCTCCCCCAGCCGCTGCAGGGCCACCATGATCTCGTCGGTGATGGAGCGCAGGATGTACCGGTCGCCCTCCATCCCCTGGAAGCGTGAGAAGTCCAGCGGCTCGCCGATCACGATGCCCACGCGCACGATGCGCGGCACCGTGGTGCCGATCGGCATCATCGTGTCGGTGTCGACCATGACCACCGGCACGACGGGCACGTGCGCCTCCAGCGCCATGCGCGCGATGCCGGTGCGGCCGCGGTAGAGCTTGCCGTCGGGGCTGCGGGTGCCCTCGGGGTAGATGCCGAGCAGATCGCCGCGTCCGAGCACCTGGAGACCGGTGTTGAGGGATGCCTCGGATGCCTTGCCGCCGGACCGGTCGATGGGCAGCTGGCCGGTGCCCTTGAAGAACATGCGGGTCGCCCAGCCTTTGAGGCCCTTGCCCGTGAAGTAGTCGCTCTTGGCGAGGAACGCGACGGGCCGGTCGATCATGAGCGGCAGGAACACCGAGTCCACGAACGACAGATGGTTGCTCGCGAGGATCGCCGCGCCCTCGGCGGGGACGTTCCGGCGGCCGATGATCCACGGGCGCCAGATCGCCTTGACGATCGGTCCGATCACCACGTACTTCATCAGCCAGTAGAACATCGCGCGCTCAGCCCTCCGGCGTGGCCAGGTCGGCTGCGCCGATGAGCCCGGCGTCGTTGACGAGCTGGGCGATCGCGAACTGCGCGACGGGGCGGTCGCCATACCCCGGCAGCGACGTCTCGTAGGCGAGGCGGACCGGCGCGAGCAGGTCCTCGCCGAGCTGCGCGACGCCGCCGCCGATGACGAACAGCTCGGGGTCGAGGACGGCCTGGAACCCGCCGCACGCCTCGCCGAGAGCCGTCGCCACACGCCGCAGCGCCTCGATGGCCCCGGGGTCGCCGGCCAGCACGAGCCGGGAGACGGCCGGGCCCGAGATCGAGCCCTTCTCCGACCGCAGCCGCGCGAGGGCGTCGCCGATGCCGCCCGCATCGGCGATGTCGTTGGCCTCGCGCTGCAGGGCGCGTCCGGACGCGTACTGCTCGAGGCATCCGCTCTGTCCGCAGCCGCACAGGATGCCGCCGCGGATGAAGCGCATGTGGCCGAGCTCCGCCGCGATGCCGTGGCCGCCGCGGAAGAGCTCGCCGTCGAGGACGATGGCCCCGCCGACGCCGGTCCCCATCGTGAGCATGACCATGTGCCCGACGTCCCGGCCGGCGCCGAACCGGTACTCGGCCCAGCCGGCCGCGTTGGCGTCGTTCTCGATGGCGACGGGCAGGCCGATGCCGGCCTCCAGCGTGGCCTTGAGGGGCTCGTTGCGCCACGCGATGTTGGGCGCGTGGATGACGGTCGCACGCCGGCGGTCGATGAAGCCGGCCGCGGCGACGCCGACGGCGGCGATGTCGTGGCCGGCGCGGAAGTGGCGAGCCATGTCGATGACGGCCTGAGCCAGTGCTGCGGTGTCGGCGGGGGTGTCGACGCGGACCTTCTCGACGATGTGCCCGTCGGGGTCGACGACGCCTCCCGCGATCTTGGTCCCGCCGATGTCGATGCCGACTTTGAGCACAGTCTCCCTCTCCGGCCGGCGCGCCCGCGACGGCGCCTTGAAGTCTATCCAGGCGGCGCTGTCCACATCCGCCGGTGAGTCGGATGTGACAGCCGATTAGACTCTGCTCAGACCCACCCGAGATTCCCGCAATCCGGTACCGAAGGAGCTGCCGTGGTCCAATTCGAAGTCCCTGCCATCGTCCCCGCCGATCCGCAGGCGAACGTCACCGACCTGCTGGTCGAGCGTGTCAAGAAGACGCCCGGCCTCGCGCTCTTCGCCGTCCCCGAGGGCGACGGCTGGCGCGATATCACCGCGTCGGAGTTCCAGAAGCAGGTCATCGCCCTCGCGAAGGGCTTCGTCGCCGGCGGCATCCAGCCGGGTGACAAGATCGGATTCGTCGCGCGCACCACCTATCAGTGGACGCTCGTCGACTTCGCGCTGTTCTATGCCGGCGCCGTGATGGTCCCCGTCTACGAGACGAGCTCGGCGTCGCAGATCGCCTGGATCCTCACCGACTCCGGCGCCGTGGCCATCATCACCGAGAGCCCGGAGCACACCGCCCGCTTCACCGAGGTGAAGGGGGAGCTGCCCCTCGTGCGCTCGGCGTGGGAGATGCAGGCCGGTGACCTCGACACGCTCATCGCCGAGGGCGCCTCCGTGGCCGACGACGAGATCGAGCGCCGGCGGAACATCGCCAACGGCGCCGACATCGCCACGCTCATCTACACGTCCGGCTCGACCGGGCGCCCGAAGGGCTGCGTGCTGACCCACAGCAACTTCGTCGAGCTCACGCGCAATTCGGCCAAGGCGCTGCACGAGGTCGTCGAGGTGCCCGGAGCATCGACGCTGCTGTTCATCACGACGGCGCACATCTTCGCGCGCTTCATCTCGATCCTCGACATCCACGCCGGCGTCAAGACGGGCCACCAGCCCGACACCAAGCAGCTCCTGCCCGCGCTCGGGTCGTTCAAGCCCACGTTCCTCCTCGCCGTTCCGCGCGTGTTCGAGAAGGTGTACAACTCGGCCGAGCAGAAGGCCGAGGCGGGCGGCAAGGGCAAGATCTTCCGCGCCGCCGCGCACACCGCGATCGAGCACTCGCGTCTGCAGCAGGAGGGCAAGAAGGTGCCCCTCGGCACCAAGATCAAGTTCGCGCTGTTCGACCGGCTCGTCTACAGCAAGCTGCGCACCGCGATGGGCGGCCGCGTGGTCTACGCGGTGTCGGGTTCGGCACCGCTCGGACCGCGTCTCGGTCACTTCTTCCACAGCCTCGGCGTGACGATCCTCGAGGGCTACGGCCTCACCGAGACCACGGCGCCCGCGACGGTGAACCTGGCGACGAAGTCGAAGATCGGCACGGTGGGCCCGGTGCTCCCCGGTGTCGGCATGCGGCTCGCCGACGACGGCGAGCTCGAGGTCCGCGGCATCAACGTCTTCAAGGAGTACTGGCGCAATCCCGAGGCGACCGCGGCCGCCTTCGACGGCGAGTGGTTCAAGACCGGCGACCTGGGCTCGTTCGACGACGAGGGCTTCCTCACGATCACCGGCCGCAAGAAGGAGATCATCGTCACGGCGGGCGGCAAGAACGTCGCCCCCGCCGCCCTCGAGGACCCCATCCGCGCCAACCCGATCGTGGGCCAGGTCGTGGTGGTCGGCGACCAGAAGCCGTTCATCGCGGCCCTGGTCACCCTCGACCCCGAGATGCTGCCGGCCTGGCTGGCGAACAACGGCCTGCCCGCCGACATGTCCCTCGAGGACGCCGCCAAGAACGAGGCCGTCCGCGCCGAGGTGCAGCGGGCGATCGACCACGCGAACAAGTTCGTCTCGCGCGCCGAGTCCATCCGCAAGTTCACCATCCTCCCCAGCGAGTGGACCGAGGCCAGCGGACACCTCACGCCGAAGATGAGCATCAAGCGCAACGTGATCCTCGCGGACTTCGCCTCCGACATCGAGGAGCTCTACGCCGTGCCGGTCAGCACATCGAACGTGTCGCTGAGCTGATCAACGACGAAGAGAGCGGATGCCGGGGCTCCCGGCATCCGCTTTCTTCATTCGTCCCTGTGCCGTCTGTCGCCCGCGAATCACCGCAGGTCGAAGGTCCCTGCCGAGGACTCGCCGCGAAGCGGACGATGAGTATCCCGGCCCTGCGGGGACGGCTTCTCGCTCGAGGACATCATGGACGCCTACGACACGTTCGGCCGCGCGGCCGAGACCAAGGCGCTCAAGGTCATCCTGACGGCCTAGCGGCTCGACCCGTCCGGCGGGATCTCGATACGGCTCGTTCCTCGCCTACTCGATCTTGACCCGGCACGCATCAACGCTCCTTCGTCGCATTGATCCGCACCGCGTCAAAACCAGTCGGACTCGCGGATCTCGCGCATGGCGACGCGACGGTGCTCGGGCGGGAGCCGGTCGATGTAGAGCGTGCCGTCGAGGTGGTCGGTCTCGTGCTGCAGCGCCTGCGCGAGCAGCCCCTCCCCCTCGATGACGACCTCGCCGCCGTCGAGGTCGATGCCGACGACCTTGGCCCACGGGTAGCGGAGGGCCTCATGCCACAGGCCCGGCACCGACAGGCAGCCCTCGCCGACGGGCTCGGGCTCGCCCGACACCTCCACGAGCACGGGGTTCAGGACGTACCCGATGTCGCCGTCGATGTTGTAGCTGAAGGCGCGGAGGCCGACGCCGATCTGGGGTGCTGCGACACCGGCGCGCCCGGGCAGCTCGACGGTGTCGACGAGGTCGCGCACGAGGGCGCGGACGCCGTCGTCGATGTCATCGATGGGGGCGCTGACGGACTTCAGGACAGGGTCGCCGAAGAGGCGGATGGGACGGACGGCCATCTGCGCTCAGGCCGCCGGCCGCAGCGAACGGAGACCCTCGACCACGATCGCGGCGAGCTCGCGGGCCGCCAGGCGCGTCGCCGGCTGCAGCTCGCGGAACACGATGGCGCTGCCGGCCGCGATGTGCGCGTCGTACGGCACGCGCACCACCGCGCGCACGCGGGTGCGGAAGTGCGTCTCGAGCTCGTCGAGCTGGACGAGCGGATGCCCCGGCCGGGCGCTGTTGAGCACCACCACCGCGTTGCGCACCTTCTCGGAGTGCCCGTTGGTCTCGAGCCACGTGAGCGTCTCGGACGCCAGCCGGGCCTCGTCGACGCTGAGGCCCGCCACGATGACGAGCTGGTCGGCCAGATCGAGCGTGGCCTCCATGACGGAGTGGACGATGCCCGTGCCGGTGTCGGTGAGGACGACCGAGTAGTAGTGCGCGGCGAGGCTCGCCACGTCGCGGTAGTCGGCGTCGTTGAACGCCTCCGAGACGCGCGGGTCGGCGTCGGAGGCGACGACGTCGAGCCTGGTCTCGTCGCGGGCCACCATGTTGGAGAGGTCGTTGAAGCCCACGACCTCGCCGCGGATGCGCACCAGGTCGCGCACGGTCTTGCCGCTCTCGCGGGTGATGCGCTCGGCGAGTGTGCCGCGGTCGGGGTTGGCGTCGACGGCGATGACGCGATCGTCACGGGCGTCGGCGAGCGCCATGCCGAGCAGCGTGGTCACGGTCGTCTTGCCGACGCCGCCCTTGCGCGAGACCACCGGCACGAAGCGCGCCCCGCCGGGCAGCGGCGCGGCGATGCGGCGGTCGAGCTCCTTGCGCGCCCGCGCGCGCTTGCTGTCGCCGAGGTTGATGCGCCGGCCCGAGATCGAGTAGACGAACTGCTGCCAGGCACCCTCGGGCTCGGGACGCACCACCTGATGCGGGTCGAGCAGTCGGTCGGCGGTGAGCAGGTCCGCGGTCTCGCGGCTCGACTCGAGCTCGCCGAGCCGCTTCGACGCGAGCGCCACGTCGGCGCGCGGGACCGAGCGCTCGACCGCGCGCTCGGCGGAGCGATCAACGACCGGCTGCGCGCCCGTGCCGTGCGTCGACCGGCGCCGGCTCGACACCGGCCCCGTCGCCGGGCTCGCGGCCGCCGCAGCGGCGGCGGGAACCGACGGCGCCGCCGGAGGGGTCACCGGGGCGGGCGCGGCATCCTTCGCGTCGTCGGCCGGGGTCTTCGCAGTCATGGGGTCCTCCGCGGTGTCGTCGGTCGCGATGACATCGTCTCCTGCGGCGGGATTCTCCGCCAGGGCGGCGTCAGCCGGAGCGGCCTCTGCGCCGTCGTCGTCGAGCACGAGCTCGAACTCGGCGGGGTCGAACTCCCCGTCGAAGTCGGCGTCCTCGAACTCCACGTCCTCGAAGTCCACCGGGAAGTCCTCGGCCCGGGTGTGGGAGTCGTCCGGCACCGGTGCCGGCGCCGCCTCAGGTTCGGGCTCGGGCTCGACGTGAACCTCGGGCTCTGCGACGAACACTGGACCGGGCTCGGCGACGAACACGGGCTCGGGCTCGGCGTGCGCGTCGGCCGCGGGCTCGTCCTGCACCTCGGGCTCAGGGTCGACGGACTCCGCGGCGTGGTGCTCGTCGGCGACAGGCTCACCCTCCCCCTCGCCGTACGTCTCGGGCTCGGCGGCGGAGTCGTGCGCGACGACGGATGCCTCGTACTCCACGATGTCGGCATCCGCGACGTCCTCCGCGGGAGCCTCCGAACCGAAGCCCTCGCCCTCCACGGTCCACTCCTCGAGGTCGGCGGTGTCGTCCACGATCTCGGCCTCGGTGGTGTGCGTGCCGGGCTCCTCGACCGCGACCGGCATGATGACCGGCAGGTCCGCGTCGGCCGGGATCTCGATGACGAAGGGGACCTCGCCGTCGATCACCGCGTCGTCGTCGAGGTCGTCCTCGGACTCCGTCGGCAGCTCGACGTTGACCTGTGCCGTCCCACCGCCGAGGATGCCGAGGCCTGTGGTGTCGAGACTCCCCGTGTCGGAGAGCACGCCGTTCTCAGGCTCGTCGTGCGTGTGGTCGTTGCGGTCGGGCGTCACTGGGCGGTACTCCTGGGCAGGGCGGAACGGCGCATACGGGCATATGCCGCCTTCCAGGCTACTGCGAGGGGCGGATCACGACCAAAAGGTCGCCGGCATCGACCTGCGTCGTCTCGGCGATCGCGAGGCGCTCGATGACCCCGTCGATGGGTGCGGTGATGGCCGCCTCCATCTTCATCGCCTCGATCGACGCGACCGGCTGACCCGCCGAGACCTTGTCGCCGACGCCCGTCTTGAGGGTGACGACGCCAGAGAACGGCGCGGCGACCTGCCCCGGCTTCGACGTGTCGGCCCTCTCCGCCTGACGCGTCTCGACCTTGATGCTGCGATCGCGGACGAAGACCGGCCGCAGCTGGCCGTTGAGCGTCGTCATGACGGTGCGGATGCCCTTGTCGTCGGCTTCACCGATCGCCTCGAGTCCGACGTACAGCTGCACGCCCGGGTCGATCTCGGCGACGTGCTCCTCGCCGGGCTTGAGGCCGTACAGGTAGTCGGGGGTGCCGAGCGCGGTGAGATCGCCGTAGGTCTCGCGGTTCTTCTCGAACTCACGGGCAGGGCCGGGGAACAGCAGCCGGTTGAGGGTGCGCCGGCGGCTCGCCGCGTCTCCGGCCAGGCCGTCGCGCTCCTCGTCGGTCAGCGGCGGCACGTCGATCGAGATCGTGCGCCCCTCGAGCACCTTCGTGCGGAAGGGCTCGGGCCAGCCGCCCGGCAGGTCGCCCAGCTCGCCCGCCATGAAGCCGACGACGGAATCCGGGATGTCGTAGCCCTGGGGGTTCGCCTCGAAGTCCGCGGGGTCCGCGCGCACCGCGACGAGGGCGAGCGCGAGGTCGCCGACGACCTTCGACGACGGCGTCACCTTCGGGATGCGCCCGAGGATGCGGTCGGCCGCGGCGTACATGTCCTCGATGAGCTCGAAGTCGTCGGCCAGCCCCAACGCGATCGCCTGCTGGCGCAGGTTGGAGAGCTGACCGCCGGGGATCTCGTGGTGGTACACGCGGCCCGTCGGCGCGGGAAGGCCCGACTCGAACGGCCGGTAGAGCTGCCGGACGGCCTCCCAGTACGGCTCCAGGTCGCTGACGGCCTGGAGGTCGAGCCCGGTGTCGCGGTCGGTGTGCGCGAGCGCCGCGACGAGGGCCGAGAGCGACGGCTGGCTCGTGGTTCCCGACATGGGCGCAGCCGCGGCATCCACCGCATCCACTCCCGCGGCACTCGCCGCCAGCAGCGTCGCGAGCTGGCCGCCCGCGGTGTCGTGGGTGTGCAGGTGCACCGGCAGGTCGAAGTTCTCGCGCAGCGCGCTGACGAGCTTCGCCGCCGCTGCCGGCCGGACGAGCCCGGCCATGTCCTTGATGGCGAGGATGTGCGCCCCCGACTGCACGATCTGCTCGGCCAGGCGCAGGTAGTAGTCGAGCGTGTACAGCTTCTCCGACGGGTCGAGCAGGTCGGCGGTGTAGCACAGGGCGACTTCGGCCAGCGCGGTGCCGGTCGAGCGCACCGCGTCGATGGCGGGCCGCATCTGCGACACGTCGTTGAGCGCGTCGAAGATGCGGAAGATGTCGACCCCCGTGGCCGCGGCTTCGCGCACGAAGGCGTCCGTCACCTCGACCGGCCGAGGGGTGTAGCCCACCGTGTTCCTGCCCCGCAGCAGCATCTGGATCGGGATGTTGGGCATCGCGGTGCGCAGGGCCTCCAGGCGCTCCCACGGGTCCTCCGCGAGGAAGCGCAGCGCGACGTCGTAGGTCGCCCCGCCCCACGCCTCGACCGACAGCAGCTGCGGCGTCATGCGCGAGACGTGCGGCCCGACGCGCACGAGGTCGCGCGTGCGCACGCGGGTGGCCAGCAGCGACTGGTGCGCGTCGCGGAAGGTGGTCTCGGTGACCGCGAGGCTGCGCTGCTCGCGCAGCGCCTTCGCGAAGCCCTCCGGCCCGAGCTCGCGCAGGCGGTCGAGCGTGCCTGCGGGCGGGGCCGAGGCGAGGTCGATCTCGGGCAGCTTGCTGCCCGGCGACACCGACAGCGGCTTCTCGCCATACGGGCGGTTGACCGTGACGTCGCCCAGCCAGTTGAGCAGCTTCGTCGCACGGTCGCGCGACGGGTTGCTCGTGAGCAGCGCGGGCCGTTCGTCGATGAAGGAGGTGCTGACGTCGCCCGCGACGAACGCCGGGTCGTCGAGCACCGCGCGGAGGAACGGGATGTTGGTCGCGACGCCGCGGATGCGGAACTCCGCCAACGCCCGGCGCGCGCGCGCGACGGCGGCGGGGAAGTCCCGTGCCCGGCAGGTGAGCTTCGCGAGCATCGAGTCGAAGTGCGGGCTGATCTGCGAGCCGGCGGCCGTGGTGCCGCCGTCGAGGCGGATTCCGGCGCCGCCGGGCGAGCGGTACGTGGTGATGCGCCCGGTGTCGGGGCGGAAGCCCTGCGCCGGGTCCTCCGTGGTGATGCGGCACTGCAATGCCGCGCCGCGCAGCTGGATGCGGTCCTGGGTCAGGCCGAGGTCGGCGAGGGTCTCCCCCGCCGCGATGCGGATCTGCGACTGCACGAGGTCGACGTCCGTCACCTCTTCGGTGACGGTGTGCTCCACCTGGATCCGCGGGTTCATCTCGATGAAGACGACCTCGCCGGTGCGCGGACCGGCCGTCTCGAGCAGGAACTCGACGGTGCCGGCGTTCTCGTAGCCGATGGAGCGCGCGAACGCCACCGCGTACCCGTGGAGCGCGTCGCGCACAGCGGGGTCGAGGTTCGGCGCGGGCGCGATCTCGATCACCTTCTGGTGACGGCGCTGCACCGAGCAGTCGCGCTCGAAGAGATGGACGGTCTCGCCCGTGCCGTCGGCGAGCACCTGCACCTCCACGTGCCGCGGCCGCTGCACCGCCTGCTCGAGGAAGACGCGGGCGTCGCCGAACGCGCTGCCCGCCTCGCGCATGGCCTCGGCGAGGGCGGGGGCGAGCTCCTCGGGCCGCTCGACGCGGCGCATGCCGCGCCCGCCGCCTCCGGCGACAGCCTTGACGAAGATGGGGAATCCGATGTCGTCGGCCTGGCCGAGCAGCTCGTCGACGTCGTCGGATGCCTCGGTCGAGCGCAGCACCGGCACGCCGGCGGCGATGGCGTGCTGCTTCGCGGTGACCTTGTTGCCCGCCATCTCCAGCACGTGGGACGGGGGTCCGATGAAGGCGATCCCGTTCGCGGCGGCCTTCTCGGCGAGCTCGGGGTTCTCCGAGAGGAAGCCGTAGCCCGGGTAGATGGCGTCGGCGCCGGCCTCCTTGGCGACCCGCACGATCTCGTCCACGTCGAGATAGGCGCGGACGGGATGCCCCTTCTCGCCGATCTCGTACGATTCGTCGGCCTTCTGGCGGTGCAGAGACCCGCGATCCTCGAAGGGGAACACCGCGACGGTGCGGGCTCCGAGCTCGTAGGCGGCGCGGAATGCGCGGATGGCGATCTCGCCTCGGTTCGCGACCAGGATCTTGCGGAACATTCGACCTCCGTGTGCGGCGACGCAGGCGGGCCCCTGAATAATCAGGCTGAGTGTGCTCTCAGCCTAGGGGACGGTAACGTGGTGCCTTGTGCACGTCCTATCCGTCAGCTCGCTCAAGGGTGGAGTCGGCAAGACGACCGTGACTCTCGGACTCGCGTCGGCGGCTTTCGCCCGCGGGGTCCGCACGCTCGTCGTCGACCTCGACCCGCAGTCCGACGTCTCGACGGGCATGGACATCCAGGTCGCCGGGCGCCTCAACGTCGCCGACGTCCTCGGGAATCCCAAAGAGAAGACGGTCCGCCAGGCCATCACCTCCAGCGGCTGGGCCAAGGTGCATCCCGGCACGATCGACGTGCTGATCGGCAGCCCGTCCGCGATCAACTTCGACGGCCCGCACCCGAGCGTGCGCGACGTCTGGAAGCTCGAAGAGGCCCTGGCGACCATCGAGGCCGACTACGACCTCGTGCTGATCGATTGCGCCCCGTCACTCAACGCGCTGACGCGCACGGCCTGGGCGGCCTCCGACCGCGTGATCGTCGTCACCGAGCCGGGCCTGTTCTCGGTGGCCGCCGCCGACCGCGCCCTGCGCGCCATCGAGGAGATCCGCCGCGGCCTCTCCCCCCGTCTGCAGCCGCTGGGCATCGTGGTCAACCGCGTGCGCCCGCAGTCCATCGAGCACCAGTTCCGCATCAAGGAGCTGCGCGACATGTTCGGCCCGCTGGTGCTCTCGCCGCAGCTGCCCGAGCGCACGTCGCTGCAGCAGGCGCAGGGCGCCGCGAAGCCCCTGCACATCTGGCCGGGCGATTCCGCGCAGGAGCTCGCGGCGGACTTCGACTCCCTGCTCGACCGCGTCATGCGCACCGGCCGCATCCCGGTTCCCGAGGACACCCGCTCCTGACCCTCCCGGGGACGGATGCCGCGGCCCGCGGCATCCGTCTGCTGATCAGTCTGCTCAGCAGATGATCAGTCTGCACGCTTTGTGCACGCCGCGCTGAACACGATTTGCCTTTCGCGGCGAACTCGCTGACCATATCGCCATGGCACCGATGACGTTGCACCCCGACAGCCTTGCCGTGCACGCCGGCCGCGAAGACCTCGCGAGCCTCGGCGTCCACGCCCTCCCCCTCGACCTCTCGTCGACGAACCCGCTTCCCGGCATCGAGCTCGGCGGCATGTCGTACGAGGTGCTCGCGACCGGCGGGCATCCGTTCGAGGGCGGGTCCCACGTCTATGCCCGGCTGTGGAACCCGACGGTCGCCCGGTTCGAGGAGGCGCTCGCACGACTCGAGCACGCCGAGGAGGCCGTGGCGTTCTCGTCGGGGATGGCGGCCGTCACCGCGGTGATCCTCGCGTTGGCGCACGAGTCGAAGCGCCGGCACATCGTCGCCGTCCGCCCGCTCTACGGCGGCACCGACCACCTGCTGGCGTCGGGCCTGCTCGACGTCGAGACGACGTACTGCGCTCCGGATGCCGTCGCCTCCGCCGTCCGCCGCGACACCGCGCTCGTCGTGCTCGAGACGCCGGCGAACCCGACGCTGGACCTCGTCGACATCGCCGCCGTCGTGGCCGCGGCGGGCTCGGTGCCGGTGCTCGTCGACAACACGTTCGCGACGCCGGTGCTGCAGCGGCCGCTCGACCTCGGCGCATCGCTCTCGCTGCACAGCGCGACGAAGTACCTCGGCGGGCACGGCGACGTGGTGGGCGGCGTGGTCGCCTGCGACGCGCGGACGGCCGCAGCGCTTCGCCGCACCCGCGCCATCACCGGCGCGATCATGCATCCCCTCGCGGCCTACCTCCTGCACCGGGGACTCGCGACGCTGCCGGTGCGGATGCGCGCGCAGCAGGCGGGTGCCCGCACGGTGGCGGAGTGGCTGACGACGCGCCCCGAGGTCTCGCGCGTGCACTTCCCCGGGTTCTCTTCCAGCGACCCGCTCGGGCTGGTCGGGACGCAGCAGGACGGCCCGGGCGCGATGATCGCCATCGAACTGGCCGAGGGCTTCGATGCGGCGGCCGCGCTCACGGCATCCGTCCGCCTGTTCACCCACGCGGTGTCGCTCGGCAGCGTGGACTCGCTCATCCAGCACCCCGCGGCGCTCACCCACCGCCCCGTCGCGTCGGAGGCCAAGCCCTCGGATGCGCTCGTGCGGCTGTCGATCGGACTGGAGGACCCCGCCGACCTCATCGCCGATCTCGCTCAGGCGCTCACCGTCGGCGCATCGGCGACCGCCGGCGTCGAAGCGGTGCGCGGCTGAGCCGGGCCTGTGCGCGTCAGGCGGTGCGGGCGGCGCGGCGCACCGCGAGCTCGTCCATGGCGTCGGGCTTCTCGACCTCGAACTCGACGAGCTCGGACTCGACCTCGCGCAGCACCTTGCCGACGGCGATGCCGAAGACGCCCTGGCCCCGGCTGACGAGGTCGATGACCTCGTCGTTGGACGTGCACAGGTAGACGGACGCGCCGTCGCTCATGAGGGTCGTGCCGGCGAGATCGCGGATGCCCGCGGCACGGAGCTGGTCGACGGCGGTGCGGATCTGCTGGAGCGAGATCCCGGTGTCGAGCAGACGCTTGACGAGCTTGAGCACGAGGATGTCGCGGAAGCCGTACAGACGCTGCGACCCGGAGCCGCTCGCGCCGCGCACGGTCGGCTCGACCAGTTCGGTGCGGGCCCAGTAGTCGAGCTGACGGTACGTGATGCCGGCGGCGCGGGCTGCGACCGCCCCGCGGTACCCGACCTCGTCGTCCATCGCGGGCAGGCCGTCCGTGAAGAGGAGGTCTGCACCGAAACGCTCGCCTTCAGCAGCATCTCCGGTCATGCTCGTTCCCCCCTCCGGATCGAATACCTCAACGCTAGATCAGCCTCCCCCTCGCGGCAACGACATCCGCTGTTCGGAGGTCGGCGTGTCGCGCGGCTCCGGCCGGCGACGTCCGTCGCGTGGGCGTCAAGAGAGCATGCGGTCCAGCGCGCTGCGCACGAACATGGCCCGCACGTCGTCGAGCCGGCGGACGAGCTCGGGCGCGAGCTCGCCGGCGCGGCCCCGGGACGAGGCATCCGTCCGGCGCAGCAGCGGAGCGAGAGCCGACTCGACCAGCGCGACGTCGCGCTCCGCGCTCTGGCGCAGGGCCCTGACGTGTCGCGGCTCGATGCCGTGACGGTCCAGCGCCACGAGGGCGCGCAGCAGCGTGACCGACTGCTCGGTGTAGCTCTCGGCTCCCGCGAGGATCCCGGTGCTGATGGCGTCGTTGAGCAGCTGCGGCGCGGCGCCCGCGGCGGAGAGCAGTTCCTCGCGGCGGTACCGGCGCGGTGCGGGCACGATCGACGGCGGCGGCACGGCGGTCGGGGTCGCCGGGTCGCGTCCGGCGTCGACGTCCTCGAGGTACTCGCGGATCACCGACAGCGGCAGGTAGTGGTCGCGTTGCAGCGTGAGCGCGAGGCGCAGGCGCTCGAGGTCGTCCTGCGAGAACTTGCGGTAGCCGGACTCGGTGCGAAGCGGCGTCACGATCCCCTGCACCTCGAGGAAGCGCAGCTTGCTCGAGGTCAGCGACGGGAACTCCGGCGACAGCCGGGCGAGAACCTGACCGATGCTGAGAAGACCCGCGGACGACGCCCGCTCACGGGCGGATGCCGCGGGCATCAGGCCTCCGCTGCCTGCGTAAGGTCGGCCGGTGAGACGAAGAAGTTGAGGCGGAACTTGCCGACCCGCACTTCGGCGCCGTTGGTGAGCGTGGCACGGTCGACCCGCTCGCCGTTGACGTAGGTGCCGTTGAGCGAGCGCTGGTCGACGAGCTCGAACGACGTGCCGTTGCGCGTGATCTCCGCGTGCCGACGCGAGACGGTCACGTCGTCGAAGAAGATGTCGGCCTCGGGGTGACGCCCGACGGTGGTCACGTCGGAGTCGAGGAGGTAGCGGGCGCCGGCGGTGGGTCCGGAACGCACGAGCAGCAGAGCGGCACCGGACGGCAGGGCATCGATCGCGTCGAGCTCTGCGTCTGCCAGTTCGCTGCCGAACGGGACGAACGACAGATCGGAATCATGGCCGAACGTCTGGGTCGTGTCGGATGCGCGGTCGGAATCCCGTGCGTCGGCCCCGGCTGCGCGGCGGATCTCGCCCTCATCGGGTCGGCGGTCGTGCTCCACGGTTTCCTCCTCTTGTCTGTTCAGCCTATCCGATCGCCCCAGCCTCGGAAGAGGCCTTCACCGGTTCGCTTCGCCGTGCCGCCCCAGCCGCGCAGGAAGAACTCGTACACGCAATGTTTCGCCACGTGTCACCTGAGATGCCATGAAAAGCATGCCCGCCTAGCCTGGCAGAAACCTCAGCCGCTCAGCGACCCAAGGAGTCGATCGTGTCCAGCCAGCACCGCCACATCCCGCCCCTCGAGGTGCGTGAGCGTGCGGCGTGCATGTGCGACCACGGCGACAGCTGCTCCTCGTTCGCGCCCGGCCACGCGCTGCACCTGATCCAGGCGCGCCTCGCGTCGGCCACGCCGTCCGAATGGGCAGACGCGATCGTCGAGGCATCCGACGCCCGCTCCGGCTTCGTGATCGTCCGCACGGTCGCCGACGGCACGGCTGTCGCGCTGTGGAACGGCACGGGGGCCGCAGCGGTCGCGACCGCGGGCACCCCCGTCGCGCTCCACGAGCGCTACCACGTGCTCGCCGTCGGCGGGGCGCGGTTCAACGTCCTCCGGGGCTGACGCCTCGCACCGACCGGGCCCGCGGGCTCAGCGTCCGTGGCGCGCCGCGCCCGTCATGACGAAGGCGACGGGCTCAGCCCATCGCCATCATCGACTCGCGCATCTTCATGCACGCGTCCATGCACGCCTGGCACGACTGCGCGCACATCTTGCAGACCTCGCTGTGGTCGGCGTGCTCCATGCACTCGTCCATGCAGACCTGGCACATCGCGATGCACGCGTCGAGCATCGACATCATGGCGGCCGGGGTCATGCCCTGCGGGCGCATCATGGCGCGCATCATCGTGTTGCACATGTCGGCGCAGTTCATGCACGCCGGAGCGCACGACATCATCTGCGTGGAGCAGACCGTGCATGCCTGCTCGCAGGCCGAGCAGGCGTCCATACACGCCTGCATCACCGACATGTCCATGGTCTCCATGCCGGGCATCGACATCATGTCCTTCGACATGGCGCCCATCATCATCGCGTCCATCGCCGCCGTCCTTCCAACGTGGGGATGGCGGGCAGGTGACCCGCCTGCGGCCAGGCTAGACCTCTCAGGGTCGGGAGCAAAGGGTCGGTTAGGCTCGATCGGGTGATGTCACACGCAATTCACACGCCCCTCCGAGCGCGCCTCTCGGCGCTGGCCGCCGCACTGCTCCTGGCGTTCGGCGTCGCCCTGGCGGCGGCATCCCCCGCGCAGGCCCACGACGACCTCATCGGCAGCGACCCGGCCGCCGGTGCCGCGCTCGACGCCCTGCCCGCGCAGCTGACGCTGACCTTCAGCGCCCGGATCGCCGCCGACGAGGGAGCCTCGGTGGTGGAGGTGACGGATGCCGCGGGCACGACGCTCGCGGACGGCTCGCCGAGCGTCAGCGACAACGTGCTCACCCAGCCTCTCGCGGGTGAGGCATCCGGTGCCGTCACCGTGCTGTGGAAGGTCGTCTCCAGCGACGGACACTCCATCTCGGGCGAGTTCTCGTTCACCGTCGCGGCCGCCGCACCCACCCCGACCGAGACGGCCACCGCCGCGCCGACCGAGACCGCGGCGCCCGACGAGACGCCGACTCCGAGCACCGCCCCCACGGTCGCCCCGGAGGACGCCGGGGCCGACGCCGCCGCGGTGTGGCCGTGGGTGCTGTTCAGCCTCATCGCGGCCGCCGCCGCGGGCGTCGTCGTCTACCTCCTCGTCGCCCGCGGGCGCCGCGACGGACGCCCCGGCGAGGCCGGTGACGGCGCGGCGGGAGGCGCCTCCGGGCCCGGTTCCGAGCCCCCGGCCGCCCACTAGGCTGGAAGCATGCCTCACTACGACGTCGCCATCCTCGGCGCGGGTCCCGGCGGGTACGTCGCGGCCGTCCGTGCTGCTCAGCTCGGCCTCACGGTCGCGATCATCGAAGAGAAGTACTGGGGCGGTGTCTGCCTCAACGTCGGCTGCATCCCCTCGAAGGCTCTGCTGAAGAACGCCGACCTCGCGCACCAGTTCCACCACAAGGCCGACCTGTTCGGCATCTCGGGTGACGTGCACTTCGACTTCGGCGTCGCGTGGGACCGCAGCCGCAAGGTGGCAGAGACCCACGTCAAGGGCATCCACTACCTGATGAAGAAGAACAAGGTCACCGAGTACGAGGGCCGAGGCTCGTTCACGGGCCCCAACGCCCTGCGGGTGACCAAGGCCGACGGCTCCACCGAGGACGTCACGTTCGACAACGCGATCATCTCGACCGGCTCCAGGGTGCGTCTCCTCCCGGGCGTGCAGCTCGGCGGCAACATCGTGACGTACGAGGAGCAGATCCTCGCCCGCGACCTCCCGAAGTCCATCGTGATCGTCGGCGCCGGTGCCATCGGCATGGAGTTCGCGTTCGTGATGGTGAACTACGGCGTCAAGGTGACGATCATCGAGTTCCTCGACCGGGCGCTCCCCAACGAGGACGCCGACGTGTCGAAGGAGATCGCGAAGCAGTACAAGAAGTACGGCGTCGACATCCTCACCTCGACCAAGGTCGAGACGGTCACCGACCACGGCGACCGCGTCACCGTGACCTACACCCCGGCGGCGGGCGGCGACACGCAGTCGATCGACGCCGACAAGGTCATGATGTCGATCGGCTTCGCCCCGAACGTCGAGGGCTTCGGGCTGGAGACCACGGGCGTCAAGCTCACCGACCGCGGCGCCATCGACATCGACGACCACATGCGCACGAACGTGCCGCACATCTACGCGATCGGCGACGTCACCGCCAAGCTGCAGCTGGCGCACGTGGCCGAGGCGCAGGGCGTCGTCGCCGCCGAGACGATCGGCAAGGCCGAGACCATGACGCTCGGCGACTACCGCATGATGCCGCGCGCCACGTTCTGCTCGCCGCAGGTCGCGTCGTTCGGGCTCACCGAGCAGCAGGCCCGCGACGCCGGTTACGACGTCAAGGTCGCGAAGTTCCCGTTCTCGGCCAACGGCAAGGCGAACGGCCTCGGCGAGCCGATCGGCTTCGTCAAGCTGATCGCCGACGGCGAGCACCTCGAGCTGCTCGGCGGCCACCTCATCGGCCCCGACGTCTCGGAGCTGCTGCCCGAGCTGACGCTCGCCCAGAAGTGGGACCTCACCGCCGTCGAGGCGGCGCGCAACGTCCACACGCACCCGACGCTGTCGGAGGCCGTGCAGGAGGCCTTCCACGGTCTCGCCGGCCACATGATCAACCTCTGACGCGCGCCGGATCGCGCTGACGAGACGCATCCCGCGCAGCAGCCGCAGAGAAGCCCCGGAGCCGTTCGGCTTCGGGGCTTCTCGCATGCTCAGTAGCCGAGCGTACGGGCGAGCTTGGAGGCGGATGCCGCGGGCCGGCCGCCCGCGGCGAGCACGGCGCTGCCCGCCTTGGCGAAGAGGCGCCGGCGTTCGGGACCCGGCTCGGGCGCCGCCGGTCCGAGCTCGAACTCCCATTCGCGCCAGGTGCGCTCGGTGCCGGCCCGCTCGTCGGTGGCGACGACGTGGTCGTCGACGAACTCCGCGACCACTCCCCCGTCGGCATCCCGCAGCGCGTAGGCGACGCGCCTGTTGCGGATGCGCGCGATCGGCGCCAGTTCGCGGACGGTGGCGACCGACGCGAGGGCGGCGGCGACGGCATCCGGGATCTCGTCCGCAGGGCCCAGCGGCCACTGCTGCTCGAGGCGTCCGCCTTCGCCGTGACGGGGTCCCTTGATGTGCCAGCCCTCGTCGGGGCCGCCGGTGCGCCGGCGCACCGCGTACCCGGCGTGCGCGAGGGCGAGGTCGTCGCTGTCGAGGTAGACGGCGTCGAGCTCGCGGACCTCCGGCTCGCCGACCGACGCGACGCCGGGCAGAGGGGACCAGTCGGGCAGCGGCGTCGACTCGTCGACGTCGAACTTCAACTCGATCTCGACCGAGTGCGTCGCACCGGCGTCGTCGGGCGAGGACGGGTCAGCGGCGCTCACGGGGCTGGTCGCTGTCGGGGTCGATGTCGTCCTCGGCCTCGACGAACCAGAACTCGGCCTCGGTCGGCCCGTCGTGGTCGCCCGTGCGCTCGAGGTCGCCTCGGCGTTCGTAGACCACCTGGGTCTCGCTGTACGGGACGATCATGCGGTCGAGGTCCGGGTCTTCCAGCGGGAGGAGCTGCCCGTCGAGCGGGCCTCCGTGCAGTCGTGCGATGGCCATACGGTCAGCGTAGACCCGGCGCCCGGCGCGAGCCCGCTCCGTTGCGATTTGGCGCCGGACGTGTCACGGGCACAGCCCTTGCACGATCCTGAGGTGTCCGAGCAGCAACTGGTGCAAGCGCTTCCAGCTTGTACCCCTAGAATCGCTCGCGTGAAGGCCATCCGAACGTTCACGGTCCGCCCCGTCCTCGCCGACTCCCTCGCCCCGCTCGACCGCCTCGCGTCGAACTGGCGCTGGTCGTGGAGCCGGGCGACCCACTCCCTCTTCGCCTCGATGGATCCGCAGCTGTGGGACGAGATCGGCGCCAACCCGGCCCGCATGCTCGGGGCGCTCGGCCAGGAGCGCCTCGACGAGCTCGCCCGCGACGACGAGTTCGTCGCCCGCGTGGCCGCCGAGGACGAGCGCCTCACCGCGTACCTCACCGGCGACCGCTGGTTCCAGCACCTCGAGGGTGACAAGCCGGCGCACATCGCGTACTTCTCCCCCGAGTTCGGCGTCGACGGCTCGCTGCCGCAGTACTCCGGCGGCCTCGGCATCCTCGCCGGCGACCACCTGAAGAGCGCCTCCGACCTCGGCGTGCCGCTGACCGGCGTCGGCCTCTTCTACCGCGCCGGCTACTTCCGTCAGTCGATCGGCGACGACGGCTGGCAGCGCGAGGCGTATCCGCTGCTCGACCCGTACGGCCTCGGCCTGACGCTGCTGCGCGATCGCAGCGGAGCCCCGGTCGAGATCGCACTGGACCTTCCCGCCGACCGCCGCCTGCACGCGCGCGTCTGGGTCGCCGACATCGGCCGCATTCCGCTGCTGCTGCTCGACTCCGAGACCCCGTCGAACACCGACGAGATGCGTCGCGTGACCGACCGCCTCTACGGCGGCGGCGGCGAGCACCGCCTGCTGCAGGAGCTGCTGCTCGGCGTCGGCGGCGTCCGCGCCGTGCGTGCGTGGTCGGAGCTCACCGGCCGCCCCGCGCCCGACGTCTACCACACGAACGAGGGCCACGCCGGGTTCCAGGGCCTCGAGCGGATGTCGGAGCTGATCACCCACGACGGCCTGGACTTCGACCAGGCGCTCGCGCAGGTGCGCGCGGGCACGGTCTTCACCACCCACACCCCGGTGC
Source organism: Microbacterium sp. NPDC055455 (assembly GCF_053619935.1). NCBI lineage: Bacteria > Bacillati > Actinomycetota > Actinomycetes > Micrococcales > Microbacteriaceae > Microbacterium > Microbacterium sp. NPDC055455. The sequence goes on along the minus strand of NZ_JBSHLB010000002.1, from coordinate 75,369 downwards.
CGGCGGGCATCGACCGCTTCTCGCGCGACCTCATCGCGGACTACCTCGCGAGCGGCCTCTTCCAGAACCTCGACGCCGGGCGCGCCATCGCGCTCGGGCTCGAGACGTGGGCGGGCGGCGACCAGGGCGTCTTCAACATGGCCGTGCTCGGTCTGCGCCTGGGCCAGCACGCCAACGGCGTCTCGGTGCTGCACGGCGAGGTGAGCCGTGGGATGTTCGGGATGCTGTGGCCCGGCGTCGACAGCGACGAGGTGCCCATCACCTCGATCACGAACGGCGTGCACGCGCCGACGTGGGTGCACCCGGCGCTGAAGTCCGTGAGCGAGCGCGCGTGGGGCGACGCCCACACCGACGCGCACGACTGGACCGACCACGCCGTCGTCACCGACGCCGAGCTGTGGGGCGTCCGCCAGCAGATGAAGGGCGAGCTCGTGGCCGAGGCGCGGCGGCGGGTCGCGGCATCCGTCACCAACGGCAGCGGCCGCGCACCGTCGTGGGTCGAGGACCTCCTCGACCCCGAGGTGCTCACGATCGGCTTCGCGCGCCGCGTGCCGACGTACAAGCGCCTGACGCTGATGCTGCGCGACCCGGAGCGCCTCACGAAGCTGCTCACCGACCCCGAGCGGCCGGTGCAGATCGTGATCGGCGGCAAGTCGCACCCGGCCGACGACTCGGGCAAGATCCTGATCCAGCAGCTGGTGCGCTTCAGCCGCGACCCCAAGGTGCGCGGGCGCATCGTGTTCCTGCCGGACTACGACATCACGCTCGCCAAGGACCTGTATCCGGGCTGCGACGTGTGGCTCAACAACCCGCTGCGTCCGCTCGAGGCGTGCGGCACGAGCGGCATGAAGGCGGCGCTCAACGGCGCGCTCAACCTCTCGATCCTCGACGGCTGGTGGGACGAGTGGTTCGACGGCGAGAACGGCTGGGCGATCCCGAGCGCCGACACCGCGTCGAACGACGAGGAGCGCGACGACGCCGAGGCGGCCGCCCTGTACGACCTCATCGAGCACCAGCTCGTGCCGCGGTTCTACGACCGCGAGGGCGGCATCCCGACGGCGTGGCTGCGCATGGTGCGCCACACGATGACCGACCTCGGCAAGAAGGCGACGAGCGACCGCATGGTGCGCGACTACGTCGAGCGCCTGTACGTCCCCGCCGCTCAGCACGACGTCGCCCTGCGCGCCGGCGACTTCGCCGAGGCGCGCGCGGTGTCGGCGTTCATCGCGCGCGTGAAGGCGGCGTGGAGCCGGGTGTCGATCGCGAGCGTCGACAGCACGGGCATCCCGCAGCAGGCGCAGGCCGGTGACACGCTCGAGGTGCGCGCCGACGTGCGCCTGGACGGTCTGTCGCCCGACGACGTCGCGGTGGAGCTGATCTACGGACGCACCGACGAGGACGACGCCCTCGACCGCGACCACTCGGTGTACCGTCTCACGCCGGGCGCCGCTGTCGACGGCGTCACGACGTTCACGGCCACGCTCCCCCTCACGGTGACCGGCACCTTCGGCTACACCGTCCGCGTGCGCCCGGCCCACACGCAGCTGGTGTCGCCGGTGGAGCTCGGCCTGGTGACATACGCCTCGTAGGCCGTCTAGCCGGGTCGAGGCATCCGTCGCCCCGGCTGGGGGCACAGAATCGGAGGTTCTGACCGACACGCCGCGAACGGATGCTGCGACCCGGCGAGTCGCCGAAGACCTCCGACGGTGTGCACCCGACGTCACGCCCGGTGGAGCCCGCGGTCGACGAGTCCGAGGATGGCGAGCTCGACCGTGTCCCAGTCGTGGACGACCATGGCGTAGTCGAAGCGGAGGGTGACGTATCCCCACGCCGCGGCGTTGGCGTCGCGGACGAGGTCCTTGTGACGGTGCGACTCGCCGTCGTGGTTGTCTGCGCCGTCGACCTCGACGATCAGGCGCTCGCCGATCACGAAGTCCACGCGGCCGACCGAGGTGATCGCCTGTTGCGTCCGCACACTGAGCCCATGCGGCCGCAGCCGCCATCGGAGCAACGACTCGAGGCCGCTGTCGGCGTCGCGACGGGCGAATCCGATCGCGTCCCGGGCCGCGGCATTCGTGTGCTGCCGAAGCCACACGAGGTCGGCGCTCGAGAGCTTGCGCAACCGGAGCGCGGACTCCAGCACCACGAAGAACGACTCGAGCCCTTGGCATCGAAGCACTTGCCGCACCACCGCTCGAATCGATGGCACTCCGAAGACGCTGCGCTTCGCGCCGTCGTCGCTCCAGTGGACGACGCACGAGCAGTCGTCGTGAGCATAGGCGCGCCCGTGGGCGCGAAGTCCGACGTGCAGGCCGTCGTCATGGTCGGTCACCCAGAGCCCGTGGTGGCGCGCGGCGCTCACGCACGCGATCCAGCCGCCATGGGCCGTCGCGGCCTTGACCTCGTCACAGACGCCGAGGCGTTCGTACACTCCTCGCCGCGGCGACGAGAGAACGCCGTCCCGCACCGCGGCCGCGATCTTCGACCGCGACAGCCCGGATCCTCTGAGTTCGCGGAACGTCACGACGGCGGGCGAGGCGGCAGTGCACATCCGGCCAGACTCACGGTCGCGGCATCCGACTTCTGTTCATCCGGGCGGTGATGTGAGCGCTCGGACGACTCCGCGTCGCTGGGGAGGAACCCCGCACCCGGCGCACAGAATCGGAGACTTCGACCGACACGCCGGGAACGGATGCCGCCACCCGGCGTGCCGCGCACAACCTCCGATCCTATGTCCCGGCAACTCACGCGACCGCACCGGCCCGGCACATTAAATCGTTCCAATCTCCCCGAAAGGGTGGTTGACCGGGCCGCGTCCAGTGACTAACGTCGCTCGGGAAAACGCATTCCTCGCGTTTTCACGATGGACGGTCCGTACCCCACGCGGGCCACTGACTCGGGAGAACGATTCGACGATGAATCTCCGCAGAACATCCGTCCGCGCGCTCGTGGCAGGCACTGCCGCGTGCGCACTCACCCTGGGCCTCGCGCAGCCGGCGCTGGCCGAGGAGGCTCCGAGCTCTCCGCAGCTCGAGGCGCTCGACCGCGGCCTGGTCGCGGTGTCCACCGGCGAGGGCGTCTTCCTCAGCTGGCGCCTGCTCGCGACCGAGGCGGGGCCCGCCACCGAGACGGGCGTGAGCGGCCCGTCGTTCGCGGTGTTCCGCGACGGCGAGCGCATCGCGACGGTCGACGACAGCACGAACTACTCCGACCCCGACGGCACCGCCGATTCGGAGTACACCGTCGCGCCGGCGTGGCACGACATCACCGGCGACCAGTCGGCGCCGGTCTCGGTATGGGGCGACGGGTTCTACGACCTCCCGCTGCAGAAGCCCGCCGACGGCGTGACCCCTGTCGGCGAGGCGTACACCTACTCGGCCAACGACGCGTCGGTCGCCGACGTCGACGGCGACGGCGCGCTGGAGTTCGTGGTCAAGTGGGACCCGTCCAACTCGAAGGACGTGTCGCAGAAGGGCTACACCGGCCCGGTGTACGTCGACACCTACGAGCTCGACGGCACGCTGCTCAACCGCATCGACCTCGGCGTCAACATCCGCGCGGGCGCCCACTACACGCAGTTCATGGTCTACGACTTCGACGGCGACGGCCGGTCCGAGACGATGCTGAAGACGGCGCCGGGCACGACCTCCACGCGGTACGACGCCGACGGAACGGCCCAGACGCCGGCCCCCATCACGATGCTCGCCGAAGACCTCGCCGCGGGGTACGCGCACACCGACGACTACCGCATGAGCGCCGCCGACTACCGTGAGCACCTCATCGAGGTGTTCGAGGGCTGGTCGGAGCATCCCGAGGTCGTCGCGGGCAACTGGCCGGCGACGCTCGAGGAGGCGTTCGGCATCCCGGTCGCGCACGAGTACCCGCTGTCGACCGAGTCCGCCACCGAGCTCGTCGACTACTTCATCACCACCTACGCGCCGTCGCGCAGCGGCCGCAACGACCTCACGACGTTCGAGGGCTTCATCGTCGACGGGCCGGAGTACCTGACGGTCTTCGACTCGGCCACCGGCGAAGAGCTCGAGACCGTCCGCTACGAGCCGGGCCGCGGCGACGACGGCCTGCTGTGGGGCGACTACGCGATGTCGCGCATCGAGCCGGGCAACCGGGTCGACCGGTTCCTCGCGGGCGTGGCGTACCTGGACGGCACGCATCCGTCGGCGATCTTCGCCCGCGGCTACTACACGCGGTCCACGATCGCGGCGTACGACTGGGACGGCGAGAGCCTCAGCACCCGCTGGTTCGTCGACAGCGGCCACGTGCCCATGACGAACCCGTTCAACGACGGGCCGCACGGCCGTGACGGCACCGATCCGGTGTACGGCTCGATCACGACGCAGGGCTTCCACTCGCTGAGCGCGGCCGATGTCGACGGCGACGGCAAGCACGAGATCGTGTACGGCGCGGCGACGATCGACGACGACGGCGGACTGCTGTACAGCTCGTTCGACGTGCTGCCCGAGGGCAGCGCGGCACCGGGTGAGAACGTGCGCCTCGGCCACGGCGACGCCATGCACGTCACCGACATCGACCCGAGCCGTCCCGGCCTCGAGATCTGGACGGCGCACGAGGGCGGTACGTACGCGCCTTACGGGTCGGCGATGCGGGATGCCGCGACCGGCGAGGTCCTGTTCGGGGCGTACTCCGGCCGCGACACGGGCCGCAGCATGATCGGCGACGTGCGGGCCGACGTCTCGGGCATCGAGGTGTGGGCGAGCATGCCGAACGGCAGCGAGGGCTCGGGTCTGCTGAGCGCGACGGGCGAGTCCGTGCAGCCGGGCAGCACGCCCGGGACGAACCAGTCGATCCGGTGGGCGGCCGACCTCACGACGCAGATCGTGAACGGCAGCATCGATCAGACGCCGACCATCGACGACTGGACCCGCGGCCGCCTGCTGACTGCCGACGGCACTCGCACGAACAACTACACGAAGGGCAACCCGTCGCTCGTGGCCGACGTGCTCGGCGACTGGCGCGAGGAGCTGCTGGTGCGCACGGCCGACTCGAGCGCGCTGCGCATCTTCACCAGCACCGAGGTGACGACGCACAAGCTGCCGACGCTGCTGCACGACGTGCAGTACCGCGCCGAGGTGGCCCGCCAGAACACCACCTACAACCAGCCGTCGTACACGAGCTACTACCTCGCGAGCGACATGGACTTCGCGAACGTGCCCGTGCTCACCACGGCGGCGACGCCGAAGGAGCCGAGGTTCGTCGAGCGCCGCGGCGCCGCCACCGACCTCGTCGTCGTGGCGCCCGACGCGGCGTTCGACGTCTACCTGAACGGCGAGCTCGCCGCCAAGGGGCCGAACGAGGTCGCCGACGGCAGCGAGGTCACCGTGACGGCGGTGCCGAAGGCCGGCTTCGCGGTCGACGCCGGCGCCGAGTCGAGCTGGACCCACCAGTTCCAGGCGAAGGACTGACGACCGGGAGCGGATGCCTCGGCCCGGCGACTCGCGCCGGGTCGGGGCATCCGTCATTCTCTGCTCCCGCGCCCACGTAGGCTGGTGCGGTGAAGCCGTTCGTCCTCCTCGCCACGCGCGCCGAGGATCTGCCGGCCGACGAGGAGTACGCGCTGTTCCTGCGCTACTCCGGTCTCACGCCCGACCAGCTGGTGCGGGTGCGGCTCGAAGCCGGGCCCATGCCGCGGCTGGATCTCGACGCGCTGTCGGGCATCTTCGTGGGCGGCGGGCCGTTCAACGCGTCGGACCCCCTCGAGAAGAAGTCGCCGGTCCAGCGCCGGGTGGAGGCGGAGTTCCAGACCCTCCTCGACGAGGTGGTGGCGCGCGACTTCCCGTTCCTCGGCGCCTGCTACGGCGTGGGCACCGTAGGCGCGCATCAGGGCGCGGTGATCGACCGCACCTACGGCGAGCCGATCAGCGTCGTGCCGGTGACCGTGACCGAGGCGGGGGCATCCGATCCCCTGCTTGCCGGCATGCCCGCCACGTTCAACGCGTTCGTCGGGCACAAGGAGGCGATCACGCGCCTGCCGTCGTCGGCCGTGCTGCTGGGATCGTCGCCGGGATGCCCGGTGCAGATGTTCCGGGTGGGAGAGAACGTCTACGCGACGCAGTTCCATCCCGAGCTCGACGTCGAGGGGATCACGACGCGGATCCACGCGTACGCCGACCACGGCTACTTCGGCGCGGGCGAGCTGGAGCTGACGCTGTCGGCCGTGCGACGCGCGGCCGTGTCGCATCCGAGCCGCATCCTCCGCGCGTTCGTCGAGCGCTACGCGCGCTGAGCCCCGCGTCCGCGAGCGCCTCGGCCTCTTCGCACGGCCCGTGGGCGGTGGTACGCTCCCCGCACCGGCTGCCTCCGCCGCCCGAGAACGAGGTGCGTCATGGGTTCGAAGAAGCTGCTCATCACCGGAGCGGTGATCGCGGGCGTCGCTGCGACGGCGATCCTCGTGCCGAGCATCGCGGCGGGTGTTCCGCTGACGTCCCTGGTGCCAGTGCCCTCGTCGCTCCTCGTCTCGCACGACGACGGACCGGGCGAGAACGGGCGCGGGAACGCGTTCGGGCACGACAAGGACTCCCCGGGCTTCCCCGGCAACAACGGTGCCCGCGACGACGACCGCGGTCGCGACGACGACGACGCGCGCGGACGCGGCGCCGAGAAGCACGAGGACGGCCCTGGCGGCAACGGACGCGGAAACGCGTTCGGGCACGACAAGGACTCTCCCGACTTCCCGGGGAACAAGGGCGACCGCGACGACGACGACTAGCCCCGTCCGGCGCCCCGCGGGCTGCCGGGCTGCGGGCGTCAGCGCTGGGCGGTGACGACGCGGGAGACGGATGCCTCCCCCGCCGGTTCCACCGAAGCCAGGGCGTCCGAGAGTCCGATGTCGACGAGCACGATGTCGCCGGCGAGGTCCGGTCCGCGGCCGGTGACGAGCCCGGCCTTGACCGCGCCGAACGTGACGGTGACGGATGCCGGCAGCACGGCGTCGTCGGCCGCGCCGGTGTCGGGATGGAGACCGCTGGGGATGTCGACGGCGACGACGCGCGGCATCCGCTCGAGCTCCCCCCATCCGAGAAGGGTGGTGACCGCGTCGCGGGCGGCGCCGCGCAGACGCGAGTCGCGGGAGGCGCCGATGCCGACGACGCCGTCGACGAGCACGGCGTACGCGTCGCCGGCGTGCTCGGCCTCGTCGAGCTCGATGCGGCGGGCGCCGGATCCGATGGCGGCGGTGAAGGCGGCTTCATGGAAGCGGTCGCCGACGAGCACGAAGTCGACGTCGGCGACGTCGGTGAGTCCGGCGGCGGCGTAGAGCGCGTCGCCGCCGTTGTCGCCGCCGCCGGCGAGCACGAGGATGCGCGGTCGGTGCTCCTGCGGCGCTCCGGGCACGGTCGGCTCCAGCGCCCGCCAGGCAGGGGCGGCCCCTCCGGACTTCATGGACCCGAGTTCGGCGCGGATGATCTGCGACAGGGCGCCGGCCGCGCGCTGCATGAGCGGCACGCCCTCATCGAGCAGGGGTCGTTCGGCGGCGCGCACCTGCTCGGCCGTGTAGACGGGAACCTCGGTGCTCATGACTTCTCTCCTGCGTCCTGTTCGGCCTGCTTCTTCGCGTCCGGTTCGGCCTGCTTCTTCGCGTCCTGTTCGACCTGCTTCTTGCGCGCCTCCTCGCGTTCGCGATCGGCGTCGGCGCGGGCGTGCGCGAGCTCCTCGGTGGTGACGCGCACAGCGTCCTCGGCCTGGCGGACGCGGCGGAGCGCGAAGGTCGGCGACCCGAACCGCTCGCGCACCCGGTCGACGCGTTCGCGCTCCCCGACGATGATCCAGGTGCCGGCGAGGAGGATCACCTGGGCCGAGAGGTTCAGCCAGATGAGCAGGGCGATGAGGGCGGCGAAGGAGGCGAGCAGCGGATTGGCTCCGGCGCCCCGCACGAAGAGGCTCGACAGCTGCTGCAGCACGATGAGGCCGACGGCGCCCAGGAAGGCGCCCGTCCACAGCGACCTGGCGCGAGGGCGCACGCCGCTGAGCGTGCGGAACGCGACGGCGACGAGCGCCATGTCGAGCAGGAAGACGACGAGGATCGAGACGGTGCGGGTGGCGAGTTCCGCGAACCAGCTCTGGCTGAGGCCGAGCCAGTCGAGCACGCCGCCCACGAAGGATGTGCCGATGAAGGTGGCGCCGGCCGACAGCACGAAGCCGCCGCCGATCGCGATCGCGAGGAGCAGGTTGCGCAGCAGCACCCAGACGAAGAAGACGTCGTCGTGCACCTTGTCGGCGAGGGTGCGGAGGGCGACGCGGAGCGAGCCGATCGCGCCGATGGCCGCTGCGAGCAGACCGATCAGGGCGATGATGCCGGTGACGGTGAGGCCCGCGGGCGCCTCGATGTCGGAGACGTCGACGAGGCCGTCCTCGCCGACGAGGCCGGGGATCGCCGCATCCACCGCCGACACCAGCGACCGCCACGCCTCCGGGTTGTCGCTCAGCCAGAGCGCGGCGAACGAGAAGCCCAGCAGCACGCCGGCGAAGACCGAGAACAAGGCGCGGTAGGTGACGCTGTCGGAGAGCATCGGTCCGCGGCGCTCGGCGTAGTGCAGCCACACCCGCACCGGCTTGAGCGAGAGCGCCCACGCGGTCGCCCTCGGGATGAACCCGCTGGCGGGGACCGCTCCCCCGGCCGGCGCGCCCGGCGGGTTCGTGTCTTCGGTCACTGAACCTGTCGACGTGGCCATGGCGCCACACTAGTCAGTGCGTTTTCTCAGCGCGCCGGTCTTGACGCCATGCGTATTATGTCGTCTAGGGACTGGGGAGTCTCTTGGCGATTGGGGAGATCGCTGCTGGGGGGTCTTGGGCATAATGACAGGCATGGCTGCACCGTTTCGCTCACGTCGCGAAGCTCGCGGTCGCCTGTCAACCCCTCCCGCAGTTCCGCCCGTCGTCGTACCATCTGGGGATTCAATGGGGGACGCTGTGAGGGGATTGGCACAAACACTCGTACTGACTGGGGCGGTACGGGCGGCAGACATGTCAGCGGCGCTGGCGCAGACGGGCGAAGGGCCCGAGCTGCAGCGCCTGCTGGTGAGCTCGCATCTGGTGACCGAGGGGCAGGTGGCCGAGGCGATCGCGCTGCACACCGGCCACCGGTATGTCGATCTGGCGAACACGCCGCTCGACCCGAGCGTCGTGGCACTGGTTCCCGGGAATCTGTGTCGCAAGTACAGCCTGATCCCGGTGGATCGCAAGGGTGACCGCCTGACCGTCGGCGTGCTCGACCCCACGGATATCGTCGCGCTCGACGATGTGGCGAGCATCACCGATCTGTTCGTCGAGCCGGTGGTCGTCGCCGAAGACGCGCTGACGAACATGTTCGAGCGGTTCCTGCGCTCCGACGAAGAGCTCAGCGAGCTGTCGATGTCGATCGAGGAGTCGAGCGAGGCCAATCAGGCCGCGTTCACCGAGAGCCTCGAGGAGCAGGACGACGCCGCGCCCATCGTGCGGTTCGTGAATCTGCTCATCGCGCAGGCGATCAACGACCGTGCGAGCGACATCCACGTCGAGCCGGGCGAGAAGCAGCTGACGGTGCGGTTCCGCATCGACGGCGTGCTGCACGAAATGCAGAAGGCCGACCGGGCGATTCAGGACGGCATCATCTCGCGCCTGAAGATCATGTCGTCGATCGACATCGCCGAGAAGCGCAAGCCGCAGGACGGCCGCCTCTCGGTCACGCACGAGAACCGCACCGTCGACCTCCGCGTGGCCACATTGCCCACCGTGTGGGGCGAGAAGATCGTCATGCGAATCCTCGACAACACCGGTCAGACGATGGCGATGCGCGACCTGCTGTTCTCGGGCGTCAACGATCGACGCTTCCGGGATGCGATCACGAAGCCGCACGGCATGATCCTCGCGACCGGTCCGACCGGTTCGGGCAAGTCGACGACGCTTTACACGGCGCTCCGTTCGATCGCGAACCCGAAGATCAACGTCATCACGGTCGAAGACCCGGTCGAGTACCGCATCGCGGGCATCAACCAGGTGCAGGTGAACAACCGCGCCGGCCTGACGTTCGCGTCGGCGCTGCGATCGATTCTCCGCTCCGACCCCGACGTCGTTCTCGTCGGTGAGATCCGCGACTTCGAGACCGCCAACATCTCGATCGAGGCGGCGCTCACCGGTCACCTCGTGCTGTCGACGCTGCACACCAACGACGCACCGTCTGCGCTCACGCGTCTCACCGAGATCGGCTGCGAGCCCTTCCTCGTTGCGACCGCACTGTCGTCCGTGATCGCTCAGCGTCTGGCGCGCCGGCTGTGCATGCGCTGCCGCGAGCCGCTCGTCGAGACGACCGAGGTTCTCACCTCACTCGGCTTCCCGCACGACCCGCACGACCTCCCCGAGCTGTACAAGGCGGTCGGATGCCCCGCCTGCAGCAACACCGGATACCGCGGCCGTGTCGCGCTCCACGAGATCATGACGCTCAGCGACGAGATCGAGTCTCTCGTGGTGACTCGATCGACAGGCAAAGAGATCCGTCACGTGGCGGTCGAGCAGGGCATGGTATCGCTCCGCGATGACGGCTGGTCGAAGGTCGCTCAGGGGCTGACCACGATCGAAGAGGTACTTCGGGTCACGATCTGACACGAGACTCAGAGCCGCGATCCAGCCGAGGAGCGCGCAAGGTCCGTTCGCCAAGGGCGCGAATGGCGGAGAAGAGCCGCGGTTGCCAGCACCTCCGCGGTGATCCGAATCTACGTCTGCTCCGGCTCATTGGCCAAGTTGCGGACAGCGGACGTCAGTGCCCGGGGACGCGGCGACCACGCATCTCGGTCAGCCTCGGCACCACAGACGCCGGTCCGATCACGCCAACCGAGCCGACGGTGCGAGCCGAGCGGCCGGGGAGAAACTCTTACGAGGCCTGACTTGAGAGTTCTCCATAGAGCGTGAAGATCGGCAGGTAGAGCGAGATGACCATCGCACCGATGACAACGCCCAACCCGACAATGAGGATCGGCTCGATCGTCGATGAAAGTTGCGATGTGGCGGTCTCCACCTCGTCTTCATAGAAGTCGGCAATGGACGCCAACATGTCGACGAGTGTGCCCGACTCTTCGCCCACCGACACCATCTGAGGCACCATTGCGGGAAAGACGTCCGCCTTGGCAAGTGGGGCCGCGAAAGAACGGCCCTGACGGATCGATTCCTGCACCTCGCGAACGGCTTGCTCGATCTTCCAGTTATTCGAGGCCTGGCCGACGATCGACAAGGCCTGGATGATAGGCACGCCGGCGTTGAGCATCATCGAGAGGTTCCGCGAGAACCGTGCGACGGCGATCTTCGTGGTGAGCTTGCCAAAGATGGGCATCTTGAGCTTCACCGGGTCCACCGCTCGGCGATACTGCTCGGTGTGGCGGTTCGCGCGCCACCACACCACGGCGACGATGGCGATCAGCGCGAGCGCTGGAAGCATCCACCACATGTTGTTCGAGATTGTGACCAGAATCTGCGTCGGCAACGGCAATTCACTGCCCAAAGACTCGAACATACCCGCAAAGATCGGCACGATGAAGGTCACCATCACGAGTACGCCGACAATCGCGATCACCAAAACGATGATGGGATATGTGACTGCCGCACGGACTTTGTTCTGAAGCTCGGCTTCGCGCTGGTAGTTGTCAGCGATCGACCTCAGCGCGCCGCCGAGAAATCCTCCCGCCTCACCCACTTTCACGATGCTGAGCATGAGGGGCGGAAAGGTCTGGGGGTGGCGGGCCAGCGCAGCGGAAAAGGAGGACCCAGATTCGACGTCGGCATGCACCTGCACCAATGCGGGCTGGAGCTTCTTGTCGTCGGTCTGCTCAATCAAAATGGCAAGCGTGCGCATCAGTGGGAGGCCCGCGTTGATGAGTCCCGCCATCTGCCGCGCAAACACGGCAAGTGAACGTGAAGAGACCGTCCGGCTGAATCCAGGCAGCCTGATCTCGCGGTTGAGCCCGGTGTTGGACTTCAGCGTGACCTCGAGAGGAGTGAGTCCCTGCGCTCTGAGCTTTCCAGTGACCGCGGACTCGCTGGCCGCTTCGATGGTCCCCTTCACAAGCGATCCGCCTCGCGCGTCGACGGCCCGATACGTGAACTCCTGGACAACTGCCACCGTCAGCCCTCTCCGTTCGCCGCGGCCCACGCGTCAGCGTCGTTCGCCCCGGTCCAATCGATGTCGCGCGCTGTCGGATCGACCCGGCCGCCGACCGTTGGCGTACCGAACCGAGAGCCCATGCCGACTCCCGTGCCTGCCGCTGCGTTTGCCGCGGGGGTTACAAGCTCTTCCTGCCGCCACTCTCCGGCGTGGTGGGCCCATTCCTCCGCATCCAGGTCGCGCGGCTTGACGTAGATGCCGTCGAGGTTTCTGGGGTCGACCGCAAAATCCATCGCGACATTCCGCGAAATGGTGCCGTCGGCGACGAGTCGACGGAGGTCCTGATCGAGTGTGTGCATGCCCACCTCTGATCCCGCTTGCATAGCCGAGTAGATCTGCGCCACCTGACCCTCTCGAATCATGTTTGCCACGGCTGGGGTGTTGATCAGCACTTCCGTCGCGATGGTGCGTCCATTCACCTGCGCGAGCGGCAGAAGCGTCTGGCTGATGATGCCTTGGAGGGTGTCGCCGAGCTGGGTACGAATTTGATGCTGCTTCTCGGCCGGGAAGACATCGATGATTCGGTTGACACTTTTCGCTGCACCCTGGGTGTGCAGCGTGGACAACACAAGGTGCCCCGTTTCCGCCGCTGACAGCGCCGTGGAGATCGACTCCGGATCGCGTAGCTCGCCGATAAGGATCACGTCAGGATCCTGGCGGAGGACTCGGCGGAGTGCTTCAGCGAATGAGTTCGTGTCGCGACCGACTTCGCGCTGGTGGATGAGCGCGCGCTTGGACTTGTGATGGAACTCGATCGGGTCTTCGATCGTGATGATGTGGGCAGGCACCAATTGATTGACGATGTCGACCATCGCTGTAAGCGTCGTGGACTTGCCAGATCCGGTGGGCCCCGTCAGCAGCACTAGACCGCGTGGGCGGAGCACAAGGTCACGGGCGATTTCCGGTGCACCCAATTCCTCCAGCGAGTAAACCCGGTCTGGAATGTAGCGCAATGCGATCGCGACGGAGCCTAGTTGGCGATATACGTTGGTCCGGAATCGTCCGATCCCGGACGTCGCGTGAGCCAGGTCGACCTCGCCGTGCTCAAGGAACTCCTGGCGTTGGCCGTCGCCCATGAGATCGAACGCCGTCTGCTCCACCCATTCTTCAGAGAGCGCCTCCGCGTAACCCGGGACCGCTACAAGATCACCGTCGACACGGAACAAGGGTGGCGCGCCGGCGGTGATATGCACATCCGACGCGCGGTGCCGCGCGCCGAGGGCGAGGAGGGCTTCGAAATTGACGTTGTCCATCGCTCATCCTTCATCGTTGAAGGTCAGCGCCGTGACCTGGACGTCGACCGTTCCATCATCATTCTGAGTGGCCATCACCGCGTTCGGGATCAGCAGGCGTGGGCCCGCGCGCAGCGCGTCGACGAAGGCGGTTGCTTGCGCCATGTCGGCCGCCGTCACAGTGATCACGAAGTCCACCTGCTGACGGCCTGCCGGCGCGACGGCGGCCGGGGCCGGTGCGGGATTCGCGGACTCGTCAGCGGGGGGCGGCGTCGCCGCAGGGGTTGGCTGCGGGGCGGGTTCGGCCGCCGCGGATGTGCCGAGCTCGGGCGGGAGTGTGCGCGCCGCGAATGCAACCTGCTCCCCCGCGGTGACTGATGACATCACGGCGCCCGTCGTTTCGACGGCTCGCGCAACAACTTCGAAGACGTCATCCAACTGGGCCTCGTCTGGAATCTGCGACCGCAGTTCGGCGACGCTGGCGTTGATCTCGTCCAGGTTTTGCTGCTGCTCCGTCAGCTGGCTGACCTGCGCCTGATATTGGGCATTGGTCGCAGCTACCGTAGACGTCTGCGCATCGACACCGATCGCCTGGAAGTAGAGCGGCAGCGCTACGAGGAAGACGCCAAGCGCGATTACGCCAAGGGAGACGATCAGGCCGAGCGCCGTAACGATCTGTTTCGGCATCATTCGCTCCCCCGCTCGGCGGCGTACTCGTTCGTGTAGACGTTCTGGTCGAACTGTAGATTCAGCACGTACGCGTAGCGGCCCTCTGAAACCTGACTAGAGGTGACCGACTCACCATCGGCGTAGAAAACACCCTCAGTAGCTCGGAGTGAACGAATAAGCGGAACGATGTCAAGGGGCGTGGGGCTGTCGAACGATACTTCGCCAATCAATCCCTGCTCGAGCGTGGGGTCACCCCCCTGGGGCGCCGCGCCGGCGGTGAGATCGATCCGGGTTACCGTTGTGCCGGGCGGGAGAGTGCTCGAGATGGTGGCCAACACCGGAACCCAGGCGATATCGGTGCTCGCCGCCTCCTGCCGATAGTCGGTCAACTCCGCCTCCGTGGTGAGCGCGTTGCTGACATCGGACAGCGAGGCGATCTCTGCGAGAAGCGTGTTGGTGTGGGCCTGTTCTGCCGCAAGTCGTTGGTCGGCGAAGAACTTGAACGTGAGCGCACCTGCGATGATCAGCAACGCGACGACGATAGCTCCGAGCACAATCCAGATCCAGACCCGGATCAGTCCGTCGCGTTCTCGGCGGACGATCTCAGAGCGTGGCATGAGGTTGACGCGCGCGAGTCCTCCGAGCGGTGGGGCGATCGCAGTCATCGGCGAGCCTCCCCGAGCGCGATACCCACTGTCGACACGAGGTTGAGCGCAACCTCGCCAACGGGTGCCGGGGTCGACATCGCGATCACATCACCCACCGTCAGGACCTGCAGCTCAGTGTCGATCGCGGTCGTAAGTGACGGCAGGATGCCGTCCGCCGCCGCGCCCGCTCCTGAGATGTATATTCGGGAGATCGGCGTGGCATTCGGGCGACTCCCGAAGAAGACGATGGTGCTGCGAAGCCGCGCGGCGAGATCTGATACGCCAGGCGGCTGCGCTGCGCGGTTGGCACCTCGCGTGCGCGCTGCCCCGCCGTTGCCGCCCGCGTACTCAAGAGCCGGTTCAAGTTCGTCCGCGGTGTGGCGGAGGGCTGCGGAAGTCGCTACCTCGACAGGAAGGATGCGCACGAAGAGAGGGATACCGCCGCGCGAAACGACTACCTGTGTGGTGTGGTCGCCAATGTATACCGTCGCGACCGTCTCGTCGGGTGCAGCGATCTGTGCGGTGACTCTTGCAAGCCCGAACGCCGTGAGGTCCACGCCATGAACTCGCACCTTCACTTTGGACAGGGTCGAGATGATGTGCTCGATGTTCTCCGAGACGGCGGCGACGAGTAGACCCGAGACTTGGTCACCGTCTTGACTCAGCGGATAGAAATCCAACACCGCCTGACTCGCAGGCACCGGGAGAAGATCCTGCACCTGGTAAGGAAGCGCTTCTCGAAGTAGGTCTGGCCGCATGGCTTGGGTCGTGTACTCGCGCACCAGGATGCGACGGCTCGCAACACCGAGCACCGCGTCCTTACTCTTGAAGCGGGCGCCCGCCCACAACTGGCGTAATGCAACCGCCACGGTCCCGGGGTCCAGCACCTCAGAGTCACGGGCTGCTTCTGGGGGCAGCGGCACTTCGCCATAGGCGATCATCTGCGGTTTGCGCCCCAATGAGAGTTCGGCCGCTCTCACGCTCTCCTCGGTCACCTCCAGCGCCACGATTGACTTGCCCATCGTCTCCCCTTCCCCCACCCGAGGCGCTCAGGCCCCGGTTACCAGATCCACATACCAGCGGCCAATAGCTTCACCTGCGAACACTCCTGTCCAAGCACCGAGGATCATCCACGGCCCAAACGGAATGGCGCTCTTGCGGCCGGCTCGGCGAAGGAGAATCAGGATAACGCCGAAGACCCCGCCATATAGGAACGCAGCGAACGTGCCCACCGCGAGCGCGCCCCAGCCGAGCCAGCCGAGATACATCCCGATAACGCCCGCAAGCTTTACGTCGCCGCCCCCCATTCCGCCGGGACGAATCAACCGAAGCACAAGGTAGAACAGATAGAGCGACGCCATGCCGATTCCCGCACGGAGCAGGAGCTGCCACTCCCCCGTAAGCATCGCGGAGACGGTGAATAGGGTGCCCGCGACGAGGTAACTCGGTAGCACGATGCTGTCGGGAAGGCGGTGCGTGTCGAGATCGATGAGCGTAAGCACAATCGACAGGGCTGCGAAGTACAGGTAAGCGATGACGATGAGTATCAGGGCCCATAGGTCCGCCGTCCGCACTAACCCATCGACAGTGGGAAGTGCAAGATACTCGGCGAGCGTCGCGCTCGGGCTGAGAAGACCGTCGTATACGGTGAGAGCCCACCACGCGACAAGTGCGAACGCCAGTCCCGCGATACCCTCGACGATCGGGTAGCGCACTGAGATAGGCGCACTGCAACTCGCGCACTTGCCGCGAAGTAATACCCACCCGATCACCGGCACGTTGTGCCACGGCTTTACCTTCGCGTCGCAGTGTGGGCACCGGCTCTCACGAAGGAGCGAGATCTTCGCGGGGACGCGGTATGCGACCACGTTGAGAAACGATCCGATGACAAGACCGAACAGACCAGCAAGGGCGACGAGTGCAGCGATCAAGGAAGTCACAGGCTACGGTACCGTCGGCGTCGGCGTCGGCGTCGGTGCCCGCTCAGTCTGGTAGACACGTTCTCCAAGCCGCTGCACGAGCACGGTCTCAATCACGACGTCCTCGCCTTCGCCACGCACCTTGCAACCAAGCTTCTCGAACGCCGGCGCCCACTCCATCAGCGCGCACGTGTAGCTTGCAGCTCCGATGAACGTGACACCGCTCGTGTCGTTGGAGTAGAGCTGGCCGCGGAAACTCGAGTTCACCGTGCCGTTGAGTCCGCAGGGGGTATAAACCATGAGCCGCGGTTCGATCGTCACCCCTGCGCTGATGTCGAAGTTGTCGCGCTGGTTTCCGTTTCCGCACGTTGGCTGCGTTTCACCCGCAACGGTGCTTCGGTTTGCGTCCTCGTGCATGAACACGATCTGCCTATCGTTCCTGAGATTGCCAGCGATCGAGATGTTGGCAACTTTGCCGGCAGGCAGGATGAAGGCAGCGTCCTTGTTCAGCGTGTGGATTCCTGACGGAATCGTGACATTGGTATGCACGGAACTGCAGCTCGAGTAGTCGAATACCACAGCATCGGTGCCGCCGGTGGTCAGAGTGGCGACAATCTGCGCAGGAGTGAGGTCGCAGGCGACGATGGATGTTGCGCCCCAGCCGGAGGACTTGTCCAAATCCATCCATGCCGTGATGGCACGGATGAACTCAAGAGTGGGGTCGAACGGAGGCGGAGGAGTGGACTGGATGCGGGTGGCCGTCGGATCGATGGACCACTTGTTGCCGACGCTGATCAAGCCGCCGGCCAAAAGGTTGCCCCAGCCTCGGCCGTCAGTCGAACCGGTATTCGTGAGGTCGATGTTTCCGGTCGCCTCGATAGAGCCTGATTCTGGATCTGTTTCGGTCCCGATGATCGTGCCGTTCGATGTGAACGTCACATCCGCACTCACGGTGGTTCCCGTTGAAGTGACACCCCCCGCTTTCACATTGCCTGTGATGTTGATGCGCTGCGAGGAGCCGTCGACGTCGTCATAGCTCCAGACGTCGCCGACAACGGTGCAGTCGCGGTTGAAGATCGCCCTTCCTCGCGTTACGTACAGGTCTCCGTCCAGCGTGCCTTCGTTCTCACAGGTGTAGTTGCCGGAGCGGACGACGATGTCGCCCGCGTAGGTGCCGCGGAGGCTCACACCGTTCGCGAAGTAGGCGAGAACTCCGCCTGCCTGTTGCTCCCAAGTAACAATCCATGGGTACACCGAGTCGATGGTGGTCGTCGAACCGTCGGGACCAGTTCCAGTCGAACGCACCACGACCCAAGCATTCGACGTGGGGCACACGGTGCCGCTGACTGCGTCGAAGCTTGCGGGCTGAGCTACTTCACTCGGGCCCGACACTCGAACCGAATACGAGTATGCGGGGTTGCTACCAGAACCGGTGAAGTCACTGGCCGCGCACCCGTCCGAGAGAGCATCCACCGCGGCGTCGCGGCCGGATTCGGCGGCAATGAACGACTGTGTGCGGTCTTTGTTCCTGAGGTTCGACCCCATTGTTACGACTACCGCAGCGGCGATCGCGGTGGCGATGATGACCCCCACGAACATCATCACGAGCACCGATACGAGCACGGCACCACGATCATCATCGAGCCGATGGCCTCGCCGACCGAGGATTGGCGCTGCCGCCATCAGCAAACGCCCAATCCGGATTCTTGGCGCGAGCGTGGCCCTACCTCGCCCGAGATGCGTACTGGGGCGGAGTCTGTCTTCAGGTCGAAGGAATACGAGACCTGATCGCCCGTCTCTCGGAATACCGGGCTCGTGCCGATCTCCTGGACTTCCGGCGTCCAAGTGTCGCCTGAGGTAGTTATCGCAATTGACCCCCCAGAGAAGTTGAACGTTTGACACGTCAACGCTCCGTCGAGCGAGGTGCGAACGGTGAGAGTGTCGCTCCCCGCCGCACCAATCGGCGCTACGTAGAGGGCGTTCCGAACCGCCCGCTCGATCATTGAACCGACAAGTTGCCCACGATTGGTCGTAGAGGTCACGCTGGTCACCTCCTCCTGCGTTCGTAGTGAGCTGATGAAGAACGACGCCACAGCCGCAATGATGAGGCCGCTCAGCATCAAGGCGATGATGAGCTCCAGCAGGCTGAGCCCGGCATCGCGGTGGTCGGTCGACTCACCACTCATGATAGGTATACGAGGGCTGTCGCCTCGGCCACAACTACGTTGGCTTGGTCACGCACTTCGACCTCGACCGATATGAGTGTCTTGGTGAGCGGCGCGGGAAGAGGAGGCACCGAGCAACTGCTTATGGTGCTTCCGGCCGGAAGCGTGCCACTCGGCCCAACGAGGCCCTCGGTGAGCTTCAGCGTGCCGCTGGCGGTCAGGGTATTGCCCTGACCGTCGGCGACTGAATGGCTCGTGAGTGCAGCAAGCACAGCTAGACAACTTGGGCTCTCCCGAACTGCTTCGACCCGTGCGTTCGCCAAGCGGGTGGCCGTTGCGACCGACGACTGACGGGCGGCTTCACCAACCCCCTGAATTAGCGCGGGAAGTAGCCCGATGAGAATCAGCATTAGGAGGAGCATCCCGACGACGACCTCGACTAGGCCAAACCCTGGGTCATTGGCCTGCTTAGCTACCGCTGTCGATCGAGTCATGAGAGCGCCTTAGTGCCGTCTACGAGCCCGCATCGCCTCGTCGGGGTCGGCGCGCTGTCGCGCGTCCACCCCGACGAGGCGGTGTTGATCCTTACGGGCAGCCGGGGCCGGCGCTGCCGGTGTCTCCACCAGCTGCACTGAGCGCACCGTCGGGGTCCGCCGTGGCAATGATGCAGACGTCATTCAGGTCGTCATAGTCGTCAAAGCTGGGGGCGAGCGCGAGTGTGTAGTCGCCCGTTTCGCTCTGGTCAATCGCTGCGCCGATGGTTGTAGCGTCAGCGTTGCCGAGTGCGACTTCCGAAGCCGCGACTGTGGCGCCCTCCGCGGCTGCCGAGTTCAGCGAGCCCACTGCGGCGTTGTGCTGAACGGCGCCGAAGATCGGGAAGGCGACGGCGATCAGGATGCCGATCACGACAACGACGACGATGAGCTCGACGAGCGAGAAGCCGCCCTCGCGATCCTCGTCCTCACGACGAGCCTTGATGGCTTCGATGTAGTTCTTGATGGTTGCACGCATAGCGTTGTTACTCCCCATTCCGAGTGTCAAGGTCAACTTCAGCTGACCGGCACACCGAGTACCGGCTCGTCCATTTCCCCAATAACGAAAATCCCAGCAGTCGAAGCTGGGCAGTAGGGATACACACACGTGCGTGAATCCCCTCCCCGGGACTGAGCATGGCGGGTCGAGGCATCCGGTGTCAACGCGGCAGAATGCAAGGTTTCCTGAAGAATGGCTTAAGAAGAGTGGTGATGCTCGTCGTCACGCGGTGATCGCGATCGTCACCAGGATGAGCACGGTCGCGAGCCACACCGTCAGAAGCGCCGAGACGACGAGTGCGACCACCGATCCCGCCTTCTGCGTCGGGCGCTGCACCGCGACCACGAGTCCCCCGATCGCCAAGAAGAAGGCCGTGACGGCCAACCCGAGATTCACCATGCTCGCGGTGCCCGCGAGCAAGGGGTCGAAGGCAGAAAGCCACCAGACCACGGCGATTCCGCCCAACAGGCTCAGTCCGCTGACGATGAGCGACGCCGTGGCGGCACCATTCCTCGCGGACTTCTCCGGCAGCGACCTCGTCAGTTCACCGACGTACGCGCTCGACACCGGGTGGTAGACGAGCGGACGCGGCATCCGATCGTCGTCCGCGGCAGCCGCCGGGCGCACCACGATCTGGTCGGGGAACCGCTCGGCCGGCAGCTCGCGGTCGGAGGCCGGTGCGGGAATATCCGGCTCGTCGGTCTCGAGTTCAGCGCTCGGCGCGACGGCAGGCTCAGTAGGTTCGCCACCCGCAGACGGCTCGACGTCGGCGGTCGACCCGGTGCGGGTACGGCGGAGCGCAGCTGAATCCGCTGAAGCCTCTGGCTCGGTCGACTCTGAGCCGGGACGCGGTTCACCGGCGGGAAGGTTCGGGCTCGCTGACTCCGCGCGCGGCGCCGGAGGCGACGCGTCACCCAGTGCCGACTCGAACGTCGACACCGTCGGCTGATCCGGGAGCGCGCCGGGTGGAACGTCGGGCATCGAAGATGCGTTCGCCGCGGCCGCGGCGCGTCGTGTCACCGCCGGCTCGGGCGACGTATGGATCGGACCGGACAGAGTGGACACCGGAGGAGGCCACGCGTGCACAGCAGCCGTCGGCGCCGGTGCGACCTGCTCGGCCGCCGACGAGGCGGGCGTCGCGGCACCCGGAGTCGACACGGCGAAGAACGCCGCAATGTCGCTTCGCCCCTCCGTCGGCTCGGCATGCGACCGCCGCGTGTGACGACGCTGCGCACGACTCGTCCCCCGTGACCCGCTCGCGGCGGGCTCGACGGCAGTGGGTGCCCTAGACAGCGGCCCATCGGACGGCGGCGGAGCCGCGGCATCCGTCGTCGTGAATCGATAGTGCTGCGTCCAGGCAGCACCATTCCACCACCTCAGGCGGCTGGCACCCGGTGACTCGGCGTACCAGCCCGGCGGCGGTCCCCCAGTAGACCGATCGGACATCATGCTCCCCAGCAGAATGATTCTCGCTCGAGGCCAACTTAGCGGGTCGCGACGGTCGTCCGCAGACATCCCTCATCGGCTGCAGGGACATGGGAGGTCCCGATGATCGGAGCACGCGCGCGCCGAAGGCGCTCGATGAGCGGCGACCCAGACGGCGAGGGGAAGCCGTCGGGGCTCGCCTGTCTGCCCGACAGCGCCGACGCGCGCCTGCTCGCCGCGGGCACTCCAACGTGCGCCCTCCCCTCCGGGCGGTGTCGGTCGTGCCCGAAGAGTTCGCGGCGTTGCACGAGAAGATCCGCGTGTACCGCAACACCACCGTGGCGCACTCGCAGCCGAGCTGGTGCGCTCCGGCGCCGATCGCGTATCTCGATCAGGCCGGTCGCATCCGCCGCGTGGGCGATGCGGTCATCAGCCAGCACCTGCCGAGGCAGATCGCGAGGCTGTTCGCCGGTCTGATCGGCCTGGTGCAGTACACGGTCGAGGAGTGTGCCGACGACATCCGCGCGCGCCTGGAAGAGAGGTAGCAGAAGCCGAACCGCACGTCATCGCGAGCTGGCCGACGCCCGTATTCGAGGCGCAGCCCGCCTGCGACTTCTCGGCAGACTCCAGACGGCGGCCGGGTCGGTCTTCACCCACTAGCTGAGCGTCGAACCTGCGGACGAGGGAAGCGGATGCCTCCGCCCCGGGCCGACCCCATCGGCGCCGTGTCGCGCGCCTACGATCGACGCATGACGCAATCGCACCTCATCCTCGTGGCGAACGCCGGTGACGGCAGCATCAGCACGTTCCAGTTGACGGACGGCGCTCTGGAGCGGATCTCGGTGACCGAAGGACTGGACGGATGCTCCACCTTCGCCGTCGACGCCGCCCGCGACCTCGTCTATGCCGGGGTGAAGGGTGAGCCCGCCGCGATCGTGACCTTGCGCCTGGACCGCCGCTCAGGACGCCTGTCGGAGGTGTCGCGTCGCGACCTGCCCGACGGCGGTATGAACTACCTTGCGCTCACGCGCGACGGCGCTGGGCTCCTCGGCGCATCGTACGGCGGAGGATATGGAATCAGCGCCGCAATCACCGATGGGGTGGTCGGCGAGCCGGTGTCGCGGGTGGAGTTCCCGAACCTGCACTCGGTGCTGCCCAGCGCGGACGGCCGTTTCGCGTACTTCGTGTCGCTCGGCGCCGACCTCGTCGCGCAGTACGCCCTCGACGATGACCTGCGCCTCGTCGCGTTGACGCCCGAGACCGTCGCGGCGCCGAAGGGCAGCGGCCCGCGGCACCTCGTGCTGAACGACGCGCAGGACGCCGTGTACGTGCTGACGGAGTTCTCGGCCGAAGTGCTGCACTTCGCCCGAGACACCTCGAACGGAACGCTCGAGCTGGTGGGCGCAGCATCCGCTTTCGATCCGTCCAAGGGCCTGAAGCACAGCCGGTTCGGTGCCGACCCGAAGGCCGAGCACCTCATCTGGGGCGCCGACCTGCACTTCGGTGCGCAGGGCCGGTGGCTGTGGGCCTCGGAGCGCACCGAGAGCACGCTCGGTGCGGTATCCGTCGCGGACGACGGGTCGGTGTCTGCCCCCACCGGGTTCACGGTCACCGAGGAGCAGCCCCGTGGCTTCGCGCTCAGCCCGGACGGCGCGTATCTCGTCGCGGCGGGCGAGCGCTCGACGTCCGTGGCGCTCTACGCGGTGGACGCAGACCGGCTCGAGCTGCGGCAGCGGGCCGAGACCGGCGGCGGGGCGAACTGGGTGCGCTTCGTCTGAACCGGCGTGATTCGGTCGGACGCACAGCTGAGCAAGGTAGGCGTTTCTCGAATATAGGTGCGAATGTCGGAGGTTGCGTCTACGATTCAGTTATGGAGATTTCATCGGATCCCGCGGCGCCGCTGCCGGCCTGGATCGATGACGACCCCTGGTTCCAGCTCGGCCCATGGGAGGCGCCCGAGTTCGAAGACTTCGTTCCCGACGTCGACCTCGACGCGCTGCAGGCGAGCGGTGAGATGCACTCGGTGGGGCTCAAGGCCATCGAGTACGCGACGGTGCGCAGTCGCATCCTTCTCGCCGAGCAGTACGCGGGCATCGCGTCCGTGCTTCGAGACGCCGCGGACTGCCCAGACCCGTGGACCGGCCCCGACCCGACCCTCGACCTGGAATGGCATGATCCGCAGGGCCGCTCGGTCGGTGCCGTGCGCGCGGAGCGCCGCGACATCGCGGTGCGCTCGGCCGCGGCAGACGTGGCGGTGCGGCTCGGGCTGTCCGAGGCGATCGTGCGCACGCGCGCCTTCCACGTCGACACGCTTCGCGAACGATGCCCCCTCGTGTGGGCGGCGTTCGCGTCCGGTGACGTCTCCGAGCAGAACGCGAACACCGCGGCGCAGCACGCCGCTTCGCTCCCCCGTTCCGCGTCCGAGGCGTGGGCGCAGTTCGACGCGCAGGTGATCGAGGGAGCACGACGGATGCCGCCCGGCAAGTTCCGTCTTCGCGCCCGCGTCGTCCGGGAGCGAGTGCACCCTGAGTCCATCGACGATCGGCACCGTCGGGCCGCCGAAGACCGCCGGATCTGGACCACCGCCGAGCCCGACGGCATGGCGACACTGAGCATCTTCGGCCCCGCCGCCGAGGTGCAGGCCGCCCAGCGCCGGGCGGACGCCCATGCGCAACACCTGCGCGACCAGCCGGGTGAAGAGCGCACCGTCGCGCAGATCCGCGCCGACGTGCTGCTCGACCTCCTGGCGCACGGCGAGACTCCGCAGACCGGCCCCGCGCCCGCTCGCGCAGCGGTCGCCGTCACCGTCCCGGTGATGACGCTCCTCGGCCACGACGACGAGCCGGCGACGCTCGACGGCTACGGCCCGATCGACGCCGACACCGCCCGTCGCCTCGCCGGCGAGGCCACCAGCTGGGTGCGCATCCTCACGCACCCCATCACCGGCACGGTGCTCGACGTCGACCGGCGCACCTATCGCGTTCCTACAGCGCTTCGCCGGTGGCTCGGCGTGCGCGACCCGGTCTGCATCGGCCCCGGCTGCACCCGCCCCGCCCGCGACTGCGACATCGACCACCGCCTCGACTGGCAGTACGGCGGCACCACGACCGACACGAATCTCGCTCCGCTCTGTGAGCGGCATCACGTGCTCAAGACGAAGAGCGCGTGGAAGCTCTATCGCGATGAGATCACCGGCGTCACCTGGTGGGTCACACCGACCGCCCGCATCGTCGACCCCGAGCCGCCACCGTGGTGATCCGGCCCGTCAGCCGTCCAGCACCTCGAGCCGCACCGTCACCGGACCCCCGTCGGCGAGCCCCTCGGCATCGCGCACGGCCTTCTTCAGCGGCAGCACGTACGACCCCGACCCGGAGTCCGGGAAGATCGACGTCGCCCACTCCGTGCCGCCCACCCGCGCCCGCACGCGCACCGACCCGAAACCGCGAGACGGCCGCGGAATCTCGCGGATGTCCACGCTCAACTCGGGCGGCACCGACGTGAAGAACCACGACGCATCGTCACGGGCATCCCAGCGCCACACCTCGCCGTCGAACTCGATGATCACGAGCCACAGAGTAGCGAGCGGGTCGGACGTCCCGTCAGAGGTGCTCGCCCGGCGGACCGCCGTGCCGGTCGACGAGCCGCTGCAGGCAGCTCGACCAGCCGTCCACGTGCTGCGTCCGCTCGTCGGCGGTCGCGAACCCGGAATGCCGCACGATCACACGGGTCGTGGCATCCGCCGCCTCTTCCAGCTCGATCCCGACGTCGGTGGTGTGCTCCTCCCCCGCCCACCGCCACGCCAGCCGCAGGCGGTGCGGCGCCTCGAAGCCCAGCACCGTCGCCTCGACCGCGATGCCGGCCACCTCGGAGCGCACCTGCCATGGCCCCAGCTCGTGCACCTCGACGAGCGCGGTCGTCTCGAACCGCGGCGGCCAGAACCAGCTGACGAGCAGGTCGCCGAGCGTGAACTCCGCCCAGACCACGTCGACGGATGCCGCGACCAGCGCCTCTTCGGTGAGCTCATGCATCTCAACACCGTACGCCCGAGCAGCCGCAGCCGACCGCTCCCGTCGCGCACGTCGGAGGGCGGGTCTACGCTCCCGCCATGAGCGCACTCCGCTTCGTCCCCGCGAACGAGGCGTCGTGGGACGACCTGCAGGCGATCCTCACCGGCGCCGCCGGACGCTGCCAATGCCAGCGGCAACGACTCGGCGACCACGACTGGTGGTACATGCCCGAGAGCGAGCGGGCCGCGATCCTCGAGGCCGAGACGCACTGCGGCGATCCGCGCGCCACCGAGACCATCGGCATCGTCGGGTACGACGACGCCGAGCCCGTCGCGTGGGCGGCGGTCGACCGCCGCGGGGTGTACGGACGCGTGCGCGGATCACCCGTCCCCTGGCAGGGACGCACCGAAGACCCCGACGACGACTCCGTCTGGGCGATCCCGTGCCTGGTGGTCCGCAAGGGCCATCGCGGCCAGGGTCTCACCTACCCGCTCGTCGCGGCCGCCGCCGAGCACGCACGCGCTCGCGGAGCCGCGGCCGTCGAGGGCTATCCGCTTCTGGCAGAGGGCAAGAAGGTCATCTGGGACGAGATGAGCGTCGGCGCCGTCGGGCCGTTCCTCGCGGCCGGATTCCGCGAGATCACGCACCCCACCAAGCGCCGTCTCGTGATGCGACGCGACTTCTGAGCGAGCAAGCGCTGTCCGAAAACAGTCCTTGAGAACGCTCCCACGATTGGTTACAGTCCGGTAAGCAACATCGCTTCCCACCCTCGACGGAGAGGTTCCCCATGCCCGCACCTGTTCCCCGCCTCGGTGTCGCTTCGGCGCGCTCCGGGCGCCCCGCCCGGACGGCGCGCCTCCTGGCCGTCGCCACCGGCGCGGCCCTCGTCGCCGGCGCGCTGTTCGCCGCCCCCGCCACCGCCGCGCCGCCGCGGACGGTCGACCCGTTCGACCCCGACTTCGGGCCGAACGTCACGATCTACAGCCCCGACACCCCCGTCTCGCAGATCCAGACCGAGCTCGATGCGCTGCACGCGCAGCAGGTCGACGCCGAGATGGGTTCGGAGCGCCGGTCGGTGTTCTTCCTGCCCGGCCAGTACGGCTCGGCCGCCGAGCCGCTGCAGGCGAAGGTCGGCTACTACACCGAGATCGCGGGCCTCGGCGCCTCACCCGAGGACGTCACCATCCACGGCGCCGTCGAGGTGTACAACCGGTGCCTCGAGAACGGCGGCACGAGCAACTGCCTCGCCCTCGTGAACTTCTGGCGCACCATCTCGAACCTGTCGATCGACATCGACAAGACCGGGCAGGACGGCTGCCGCGCGAGCGCGGAGTTCTGGGCGGTGTCGCAGGCGGTCTCGATGCGACGGCTCGACATCTCGGGCGCGAACCTCTCGCTCATGGACTACTGCACCGCCGGCCCCCAGTACGCCAGCGGCGGCTTCATCGCCGACTCGCGGCTGCCGTTCGTGATCAACGGGTCGCAGCAGCAGTGGCTGATCCGCAACAGCGAGGTCGCCGGCTGGTCGAACGGCGTGTGGAACCAGGTCTTCTCGGGCGTCGTCGGCGCCCCCGATGACGCGACCTTCCCGGACCCGCCGTACACGACCCTCGACGAGACGCCGCTCAGCCGCGAGAAGCCGTACCTCTACGTCGACGACGACGGCCGCTACAACGTGCGGGTGCCGGCTGCCGCCGAGGACACGCGCGGGATCACCTGGGCCGACGGCGAGACCGCGGGGCGCAGCATCCCGATCACGGACTTCTTCATCGCGACGCCCGCGGACTCGGTCAAGGACATCAACAACGCGCTCGCCCGCGGACAGCACCTGATCCTCACGCCCGGCGTCTACGACATCGACCGCACGATCGAGGTCAAGCGCGCGGGCACCGTCGTGCTCGGCCTCGGGCACGCGACCCTCACCGCCGTGGGCGGCGCCGTCCCGATGCAGGTCAAGGATGCCGACGGCATCGTGATCGCCGGCGTCACGATCGACGCGGGCACCGAGCTCTCGCCCGCGCTGCTGCGCGTCGGCGAGCCCGACAGCGACAAGGTGCTCGACGCGGCGAACCCGATCACCCTCAGCGACGTGTACTTCCGCGTCGGCGGACCGCACATCGGCAAGGTCACGACCGCGCTCGAGGTCCACTCCGACGACGTGCTCATCGACCACACCTGGGTGTGGCGCGGCGATCACGGCATCGAGGGCTTCACCGAAGGCGTGAACGGCGACACCGACCGGTGGAACACCAACACCGGCACGAACGGCGTCATCGTCGAGGGCGACCGCGTGACGGCGACCGGCCTCTTCGTGGAGCACTTCCAGCAGTTCAACACGCAGTGGAACGGCGAGGACGGCCACGTGGTCCTGTACCAGAACGAGCTGCCGTACGACCCGCCCACCCAGGCGGACTGGACGCAGCCCGACGGCACGCTCGGCTACCCCGGCTACAAGGTCGCCGACGACGTCACGACCCACCGCCTCGACGGCGCCGGCGTGTACGTGTTCAACCAGAACAACCCGTCGATCCTCACCGAGAACGGGTTCGAAGCGCCCGAGACGCCGGGCGTGCAACTGCACCACATCATGACGGTGAACCTCTCTGCCGGCACGATCCAGCACGTCGTGAACGGCATCGGCGGTCAGGCCGACACGACCAAGATCGGCGTGCCGCAGTACGTCGTGGACTACCCCGCGCCGTAAGGCCGGATGACGGATGCCTCGGCCCGGCGGATCACGCCGGGCCGAGGCATCCGCGTGTCGCGCGTGTTCACCAGAGCGGGTGGATGGACGCCCGCAGATCCCGGTCGTAGACGTCGCGGACGACCCGGTCGAACGCGGCGACGTCGAAGCCGTCGTCGAGGAGCGCACCCGCGGCGGCGTTCGCCTCGGCCTGCTCCACGTTGCGCGCGCCGGGGATGACGCTCGTCACGCCCTCCTGCGCGGCGATCCACGCGAGCGTCGCCGCGGGAAGCGACACGCCGTCCGGAAGAGCGGCGGCCAGCTCGCGGGCGGCCGCGACGCCGGTCTCGAAGTCGACGCCCGAGAACGTCTCGCCGCGATCGAACGCCTCGCCGTGCCGGTTGTAGGTGCGGTGATCGTCGGCGGCGAACGTCGTCTGGGCGGTGTACTTCCCCGACAGCAGGCCCGACGCGAGGGGCACGCGTGCGAAGATCGCGACGCCGGCTGCCTGCGCCGCGGGCAGCACCTCATCGAGCGGCTTCAGCCGGAACGGGTTGAAGATGATCTGGACGTTCGTCACGTTCGGGCGGGCGATCGCGGCGAGCGCCTGCGCGCACGTCTCGACCGATACGCCGTACGCCGCGATCGCGCCGTCCGCGACGAGCGCGTCGAGGGCGTCGTACGTCGTGTCGCTCTCGATCACCGCGGTGGGCGGGCAGTGCAGCTGCACCAGATCGAGCGTGTCGACGCCGAGGTTGCGGCGCGACCGGTCGGTCCACGCGCGGAAGTTCTCGGGCGTGTAGTTCTCGGGCTCCTGCGCCGCGCGCCTGCCCATCTTGGTCGCGACGGTGATGCCGTGGTCGCCCCGCCCGGCGAGGAAGCGCCCGATGATCGACTCGCTCCGCCCGTCGCCGTAGACGTCGGCGGTGTCGAAGAGCGTGACGCCGTGATCCGCGGATGCCGCGAGCACGGCCGTCGCGTCCTCCTCGCTGACATCCCCCCAGTCGGCGCCGAGCTGCCAGGTGCCGAGACCGATCGCCGACACCGAGCGTCCGGTGCGGGCGAGTGCGCGCTGCTGCATGGGGATCCTCCGCGATCGAGATGAGCGGGTTCCAGCATCCCACCTCCTGCACCCTGTGGCGCGGAGACTAGGTTGGGGCCAGCGACCGATGGGAGGGACGTCGTCATGGACGAACGCGCCGAACCGCTGAGGCGGGCCGTGTCGTACACGGCGCGACTTGCTCAGCAGCCGCGCCTGCTGCTGGCGATCAAGACATCGCTCGCGGCGGTGATCGCGTGGTACCTCGCCCCGCTGATCCCGTTCGCCGAGGACCAGTACACCTACTACGCGCCACTGGGGGCGCTCGTCACCATGCACCCGACGATCGCCCGGTCGGCTGCGGTGGGCATGCAGGTGCTCCTCGGCCTGGCGGTCGGCATCGGTCTCGGCATGTGCGGAGTCGCGGGGCTGCGGCTGGGGCTGCCGGGCGGCCTGGTGCTCGGCGTCGTCATCGGCGTCGGCGTGCTGCTGGGCGGTCTCCGGCTCCTGGGCGCCGGCGGAGACTGGGCGGCGCTCGCGGCGCTCTTCGTGCTGCTGACCGGCGGCTCCGACCCCGAGGGTTTCTCCATCTCGTACCTCGGCACGGTGGCGTTCGGTGTCATCGTCGGCATCGCCGTCAACCTCATCGTGGTGCCGCCGCTGTACCTCCGGCAGGCGGGCGAGCGGCTGTCCGCGTTCCGCGACACGGTCACCGGCCTGCTCACGGATGCCGCCGACGCCGTCGCCGAGGACCGCATCGAGCCCGACCGCTTCACGTCCGCGCTCGAGTCGCTCGACGAGGCGCGGGCGGCCGTCACGGTGGAGGTCGACGAGGCCGACGAGAGCGCCCGCGCCAACCCGCGCCGCCGAGGCCACGGCGACGAACGGGAGCAGAACGCGCTGCGCATGGCGGCGCTCGACCGGACGGCGTTCCTCACCCGCGACCTCATCGACCTGCTGCTGGAGCTGCAGGCCTCCGACGACGCCGCCGTCACCGATGAGGTGCGCGCCCAGCTCGCCCAGGCCATCCGCTCCGCCGCCGCGCTCACCGCCACGCCCCTGGGCGACGAGGCCGCGCCCCGCCGTTTCCGCGAGGCGAACGAAGCGCTCACCGCCTACCAGCGGGCGCTCGGCACGCCCCACCCGTCGCACCGCACCGGCATCGCCACCGGCGCCGCCGTCGAGTTGTGCGTCCGGCGCATCATCGACGTCTCGCGCCCCTTCGTCTGAGTCACGCGCCCCCGCGCCCGTGCGCATGCCGCGTCGGCGGGGCGCGGCATCCGTCCGGCGGTTAGCCTGAGCGGATGGCGGAACGCAGCGACCAGAGCGGCACGTCGGCGGACCTCGAGCAGATCCGGACGCTCGGCATCATCGGCGCGGGGCGGGTCGGCCGGGTGCTCGCGCGGCTCGCCCGCGAGGCCGGATACCGCGTCCTCGTCGCCGGCTCGGGAGACCCCGGCCGCATCGCCGTGCCGATCGAGGCCGTTGCTCCGGGGGCGACCGCGGCCGAGGCATCCGTCGTCGCCCGCGACGCCGACGCCGTCGTGCTCGCGCTGCCGCTCCCCCGCTACCGGGAGCTTCCCGTCGAGGAGCTGCGCGGCAGGATCGTGATCGACGCCATGAACTACTGGTGGGAGGTCGACGGGCTGCGCTCGGACCTCGCCGACCTGCGCACGACGACGAGCGAGACGGTGCAGCGGTTCCTCCCGCAGTCGCGCGTCGTGAAGGCCTTCAACCACGTGGGCTACCGCGACCTCGACGAAGAGGCCAGGCCCGCAGGCGCTCCCGGGCGCAAGGCGATCGCCGTGGCGGGTGACGACGCCGCCGCAGTGCGCGCGGTGATGCGGATCGTCGACGCCCTCGGATTCGACCCGGTGCTCGCCGGTCCGCTGCGCGAGGGCATCAAGCTCGAGCCCGGGGCGGAGGCGTTCGGCGCCGACGTCGACGCCGCCGAGCTGCAGGCGATGCTCGACCGGTTCGAGACGTCGCAGCGCGGCATCGTGGTCGCCCGGGCGCGCCGCGATGCGGGGACGGATGCCGCGCCCTGACCGGCGCGGCTCGGGTGAGCTGTCACCTCAGTCTGGCGCAGCCGGCGAGGTCAGCCGGCTGCGCCAGGCCGTTTCAGACGCCGGTGCGGCGCGGCTCCAGGAAGAAGTCGTACGACACCGATCCGTCAGGCCGGGTGTCCGCGTGGTGCACGAACTCGAGCCCGCGCTCGTCGAACGCCTTGAGCCACTCCTCCCAGCTCACCGGCCGCAGCTCGTCGAGCTCCGGCCCGAAATCGAAGTCGAACCGCAGGTCGCCGACGGCGTCGCCGGTGTCACCTACCGTCGCCGGCGTCGCATGACGGTCCTCCGCCCACCGGCGGATCTCGTCGTGATCGGTCGTGGCGGTCGTCACCTCACTGCGCGACGTGTCGTACTCGCCCTCGCCCACGGCGTCGATGCTGCGTTCGGCGTCACGCATGCCGGGGTCGACGGCACCCATGTCGTCTGCGTTCCTGTTCATGGCAGACCTCCTCTGCATCGATTCCAGCCTCTGCGGATCGCAGGCGTGCGGCGAGGGGGTTGTCAGCACCGGACGAGCACGCTAGCCGAGCGCCGGCCGGTTGCCGGCCCATCCACAAGATCGGAGGTCTTCGCCGACACGCCGCGTGGCGGCATCCGTTCCCCGCGTGTCGGCGAGAACCTCCGACGCTGTGCGCGCCCGCGCTCCGCCCCCGCGGCATGCAAGATAGGGCATTTGCCCGATGCGGCACCGGGTGCTTCGCGGTTGGGTGCACACAGTACGAGCATTCTGCGTGCAGAGGAGAGCTGCGATGAAGCTGCGAACCACCCGCCTGATCGTCGCGATCACCGTCGCCGCGCTCTTCACCCCTCTCGCGGCCTCGCCGGCCGCGGCCGACACGACAGAGCCAGACGACCCGATCACGTCGTTCACCGTCCCGATCGTCGCGGAAGGGTCGCTGGAGCTCGTCATCAGCTCGAACGGCTCGCTCACGACCATCGGCGACCAGTCGACCGTGCGGTCGCAGTGCATCGACAGCGGCTCGGGCTCCATCTGCATCGGCACGCAGGGCACCGGCGACCCGTTCGCGGGCGACCTGAACGTCGGCGGCTCGGTATCGGGCTACACCCTCGGCGACGAGGGCGGCGCGGCGGAGGCGCTCGGATGGATCATCGGTGAGGGCGTCGACGTCATCACCGCCATGTACGACATTCCGGCCGACGGCCGCGTGCAGCGCCTGGCCGGCGACCAGCTCCGCGCCTACGTCATGATGCGGATCCTCGACATCCTCGATCGCTCGCTCTACGGCGTCGAGCTCACGGCCAACGAGCAGACGACCCTCGACTACGTCAACCGCCAGCTGCTCGGCACCGACCGCAAGATCGCCCAGTACGCCGTCGAGGAGCACGCGGCGTTCAAGGCCTTGGAGTGCGGGTACACGCCGCCGGCGGCGCCCGCGTTCATCACGAATCCCGTGCCGCTGCCCAAGGAGGTCGTCGACTGGTGTGCGCGCAGGCACACGGTGCTCGAGAGCGCCTTCGTGTTCGCCCCGCCGCAGCCGTCGGCCGACGCCTTCCAGGCGTGGGGGATGTACCGCAACGCCGCGGAGCTCGGGCTGGACCGGCTTTCGACGTCGGGCTACGCCGACGAGATCGCCGACGTGCAGCGGGCGTACGGCGCACTGGCGGGTGCCGCGATCGCGGGAGGGGCCGCTGCCGCGGCCGCCGCCGCTGCGGGCAGCGCCGCCTTGGCGGCCGGCACCGCCGGAGCCGGGACCGCTCTGGGGACGGTGTTCGCAGGCGTGTTCCCACACGCCGCATGGGGAGGCGCGCTCGTCCCCGCCACGGCGGCCGGCGCGGCGGCGACCGTCGTGGGGATCGTCATCCTCGCGATCGTCGTCACGGTGGTGGCCTCGATCCAGCTCGCCGAGCACGAGCAGGTCGGCATCAAGCTCGCCGAGCGCCTGAAGAACGCCAAGGACGCCACGGACCCCTTCTTCCTCGACGATCTGCGCGACGACTACGCCGGACTCGAGCTGCGCGAGGGCATGACAGCCGAGAACCAGCCGGCGTACCGCGACGACCCAGCGGTGGCGAGGATCCTCGATCTCATCCTCGTCAAGACGTCGAACACGATCGACGGCGCCTTCATCCCCGACGTCGACGCGCTGTGGACCCCCAACGAGACGACCGAGCAGGACTACCGCTTCCTCGTGATGGACGGCACCACCACCCCGCGCGTCGAAGACTCCATCACGGTGCCGATGGGCGACAGCGACACCACCGTCCGCTTCAGCCGCGACTGGATGATCGTCGACGAGGGCGACGGTGAGAAGCCTGCCCTGGAGTTCCGGTACACCGACAACGCCGGGCGCGAGACGACGGCCAGCCGTGTGCCGCCCGCCGAAGGAGCGGCAGCCCCCGACGGTGGCTTCAGCGTGTCCCGCCTGGACGGCGACGGCATGCTCGTGGCCCAGCGGGCATCGACGATCCACTACATCGACCGCGAGGGCCGCTCGGTCTCGGTCGCGCTCGTCGCACCGGACGTGCCGAGCGTCGGCGGCGTCCGGCCGAGCGCGGTCGGGCCGCTCACGCCGGGCCGGACCGTGATCCTGCGCCCGAACCCCGTCGCGGCCGACGGCACGTTCGACGGTCTTCACGAGACCGGGTACAGCTATACGTGGACCGTCAAGCGGGTCGATCCGATCACCGGCGCGTGGATCGACGTCGTCCCCGAGGTCACCAGCTACGACACCAGGTTCAAGCCGACGGAGGTGGGCGACTACCGTGCCGCCGTCCGCGCGCACGACACCGATCCGGCGGACGGCACCGTGCCCGACGCGTGGGGCTCGGTCGACTTCCGCATCGTTCCGCCGCAGACCGAGATCGCGGAGCTCACGTTCCACGACGACGGCACATCCGGCCTCCGTGTCTCGGCGCAGCTCGGGGCGGCGGTGCCATCGAACGACTTCACCATCGACGTCACGTGGCCAGGCTCCGTCACCGGTGAACCGGGCGAGCACTCGCGCGTGGACCTCACCTGCCACACGATCGACCCGATGAGCTGCTCCAGCGTGAGGACGGACCTCTTCCCCGAGCTGAAGGCCGCGCTCTCGCACACGCTCGCCGGCGATGCGGACCTCACCCAGGGCGTCGAGGTGACGATCACCGACCGGTTCGGCACCGCCACCACGCAGTCCTTCGCGATCGACGACCCGGCGCGTCCGGTCCTCACGGCGCCCCGCACCGCCCCCGGTGCGGACCAGCCCGGCTTGGTCGTGTTCGACCCCGTCCACTCGTCCGTCGAGATCCCCGTGCAGGTCACCGCGAACCCGAACTACGAGCTCGCGCGGATCGTTCCCGGCACCGGCGGGACGCCCACGTCGTTCGGGGTCGTCGATCCCGCCGACGACACGCCGAAGTCGATCGTGCAGTTCCTCGACGGCGCCGTGACCCTGTCGACGGGCTACGACACCGCGAACGGCGAATGGGTGCTCGACCTCCGGGTGACCGCCGGACTCGACGATCTGGGGACGACCACCATCCCCGTCGTCGTGCAGCAGGTCACCGGCGCCCGCACCATGATGCCGCTCACGATCGACCTCGTCCCGGCGTCCGGCGACCGCTTCCGCGCCGCCGTCGCGAACGAGATCGACCCGCTCGCCATGTCGGTCGACACCGTTCCCGAGCTCGTGCCGTACGTCATGGGCGGACGTGAGGAGTGGGGCGACTACACGGGCGACCTGTGCGTCAGCCTGCTGTACACGGAGATACCGGCGAGCCCCGTCGAGCGCTGCGGAACCGTCGCGAGCCTGCTGGACGCCGACGGACGCCTTTCGGCGATCTCGTTCCCCGAGTTCGACCCCGACGGGCTCGAGACCGGTCGGTACGAGGTGACGGCGCGGATCCCCGGCGACGAGCACTCCGACGACACCCCGTTCACCGTGTCGTTCCGCCTCCTCAGCGGTCCCCCGACGATCGACTCGTTCGCCTGGGACAAGGCGAAGAACGCCGTCCGGTTCAGCACCACCCCGTTCGGTCCCGATGCGCCGATCACCGGCTACGCCTGCCGCCTCGACGGCGAGCCCGTCGACTGCGCCGACGCCGCCTCGGGATCGTGGACGGCTCCCCCGCTGGTGCAGGGCACGCACACGTTCGACCTGATGGTGACGGATGCCGCCGGCAACTACACCGCGGACTCCTTCGAGTTCACCCTCAAGAAGGACACGAAGGTGAAGACCCCGAAGCCCCCGAAGCCCTGACGACGGCTGGCCCGGAGGCTACCGCGCGGTCGCCGGAGGCTACCGCGCGGTCACCAGCCCGTGGCGATGCGCGTACGCGGTCGCCTCGGCACGGCCGCGGACATCGAGCTTCCGGTAGATCGCGACCGAGTGATGCATGACCGTCTTGACCGACAGGAGCAGCTCGTCGGCGATCTCGCGATTGGTGAGCCCGTTCGCCAGGAGCGCGAGCACCTCGAGCTCGCGCGGCGTGAGACTGCCGGACGACGCCTGCGGGGACGCGGGCGACGGCACATCGCGCTGGAGCCACGCGAGCGCGAGCGCTGCGCCCCCGGCCGAGGACTCGACGCTGCCGGCTGCCACCAGCGCCGCGTAGCGCTCGCCGCCGAGGTGCGCCCGCAGCTGCGGGGCCAGCGCCTCGTACGCCTCGCGTCGCCGCGGCGGCAGGAGCCGGACGATGCGCTCCTCGTCGGCGGCCACCGCCCCCAGCAGGCGCGCCGCGAAGGCCGCATCGCCCGACCGCGCGGCGATGAGCGCCGCGTGCACCACCGAGAGGCCGGCCGCGCTCGTCCAGCCGCGCCGTGCGGTGTCCTCGAGCCGGAGGCGGCACCAGTGAGCAGCCTCCGGGATCCTGCCGGCATCCAGCTCGCGCCCGGCGAGCGCCGCCAGGATCATCGACTCGATGTAGGCATCGCCCGACGTGCGTCCGAGCTCGAGGGCGGACTCCAGCGACGGCACGGCGAGCGGATGGTCGGCGGGCTCGGGGCGTGCGGTCCGAAGCAGCACCGTCGCGGCGGCGACGGCCTTGGCGTCGGCGACGCGGGTCGCGCGCCGCAGGGCCGTCAGGGCGAGGTCGATCGCGTCGTCGAGGCGCCCGCTCGTCTGCATGAGCACGGCCGACCACACCTCGAAGCGCGCGAGCCATGCGGCGTGGCCGATCGACGCCGCGAGGGCGCGGCCCTTCTGGATCGACGAGACGAAGCGGGCGACGTCGCCGGTGGCCGGGTGGATGGCCACCGCGACGGAGTGGCAGAGGAGGACGAGCAGCGAATCGCCCAGCTCGTCCGCGAGGTCGCGCGAGCGCTGCCACCGCGCGCCGATCTCGGCCGCGCTCCCCTGCGCGTCCGGCGTCTCGGCCATCAGCGCCGCCGACCACAGCCACACCCGCGCGGCGAGCGCCGGCTCGAGCCCGTCGACGGCGCCGGTCGCGATGACCCTCCCGAGCACGGCCTCCACAGCGGCCCGCTCCGGGAGTCCCTCGAGCACGCCGGCGGCGTCCACGGCGAGGCGCGCCGCCGTCACGGGGTCGGCGGCCAGGTCGTCGAGCACCGAGACGACGTCCCGCCGAAGCACGCGGATCCGCTCGATGTCGATCGACGGCCGGCAGTCCGCGGCCGCACGGGCTGCGGCATCCGCGGTCCTGCAGACATAGGCGCGACGCAGGTCGCCCGCCCGTCCGCTGTCGGCCCATTCCGCCCCACGCACGTACGTGCGCACGATGGGGAGCAGGTCGAACGCCGGCTCCTGCTCTCCGACGGCGATCGGCTCGACCAGACGGCTGTCCACGAGCGCACCGAGATCGTCGAGCACCTCACCGAGCGGGCGGCCGTCGAGCGACACGAGGGCGTCGACAGGGAACGTGCCCTCGAACCCGGCGGCGCACACCAGCAGCGCGCGCTGACCGCCCGTCAGCGCGGCGGTCGTGGAGTCCAGCGCGTCGCGGAGGCTGAGCCGTCGCCCCGTCCCGTCCCCCAGACCCGACGTGAGCAGGTCGGGGTCGCTCCCGTCCGCGGCGAGGCGTGCCGCGAGCTCGGCGGGCGGAAGCAGTCGCACGCGAGCCGCCGCGAGCTCGATCGCCAGCGGCAGACCGCCGACCAGGCGGCAGACCCGGGCGACATCGTCTGCGGTGCCGGGATCGAGGTGGAAGTGCGCGTCCACCTCCTGCGCGCGCTGGACGAACAGTCGCACGCTCGGCGACTCGGCGACCGTCTCGAGATCGGCGCCCGGCAGCGGGACGGGGAGCGGCTGGAGTCTCACGTGGCGCTCTTCGGGCAGCCCGAGCGGAGCGCGAGAAGCGACGACCACGGCAAGCGTCGGGCACCGGTCGAGGAGCCTCGGCAGCCCCGCACGGAGCGACTCGGCGTCGGCGTGGTCGATGGCGAGGGCGATCGGCCTCCGGGCGACGACCTCGGTGATCCGCGCCTCGGCGTCCTCGCCGCCGTCCAGGCCGATGCCCAGCCGCCGCGCCACCGTCACCCAGATCGGCGCCTCGCGTTCGGCGTCGGCGAGGTCGACCGACCACGCGGCGGCCGAGGTCGCCGCGGCGCCCAGGACCGCACTCGTGCCCGACCCGGCCGGTCCGTGGATCGTGACGATCCGCGCCCCCGGGTCGGCGAGATGACCTCTGACCAGCGCGAGGTCCCGCTCGCGCCCGATGAGCGTCACGCCGGCGCCCCTTCCCCAGAACCCTGCGATCTCGGAGCCTCGTCGCCCCGTGACCACAGCATATTGGCACGCGCCGGCACCCGCGCCAGTGCACAGGATCGGAGGTCGTGCGCGACACGCCGGGGCGCGGCATCCGTCCCCCGGCGTGTCAGCCAGAACCTCCGATTCCGTGCGCGGCGCACGACCCCGACGCCGGGGCGCCGCACGGTTCAGGCGGCCGCGGCCTCCGGATTCTGCGCCCACAGGTCGGGGCCGAACACCTCGTAGTGGATCCGCTCGCCGGGGATCCCGCGCCCGACGAGGGTGGCGCGCGCAGCGCGCATGAAGGGCAGCGGTCCGCACATGAAGACCGTCGCGCCCTCCGGCAGCTCGACGTCGCTGAGGTCCATGTACCCCGGACGCGCCGGGTGGAGCGTGGGTGCGCGATCGGCATCCGTCTCGTACCAGTTCTGCGCCTTCGCGTCCTCCATCGCCACGACCTGGCGCCGCAGCGACGAGTACAGGGCGTGGGTGTCGTGGGCGCGGTCGGCGTGGAAGAGCCGCACCGTGCGGTGAGGCTGGCGCCGCGACAGGTCCTCGAGGATCGCGGCGATCGGAGTGATGCCGATGCCCGCCGAGACGAGCACGAGCGGCCGCTCGGACTCGTCGAGCACCACATCCCCCGCCGGCTGCGAGACGTCCAGCACGGTGCCCGGCTGCGCGTTCTCGTGCAGCCACGTCGACACCTGACCGTCGGGCGCGCCGTCCACCCCGCGGACGCGCTTGATCGTCACGCGCAGCGAGTCGCCGCGAGGGCCGGAAGAGATCGTGTACTGGCGGGGCTGGCGCGACCCGTCGGGGAGGTCGACGGCGATCGCGACATACTGCCCGGTGCGATGCGACGGCACCTCGCCGTCGACCGGCGCCAGCAGGAGCGAGAACACCTCGTCGGACTCCTCGAACCGCTCGACCACCCGGTGCGGCCGCCACGGCTGCTCCGGGTCGGTGCCGCCGAGGGCGTACAGCTTGGCCTCCTCGGCGATGAGCGAGCACCCGAAGAGCCAGTACACCTCGTCCCACGCGGCACGCACCTCGGGGGTGACGGCGTCGCCGAGCACGGTTCCGACCGCATCGAGCAGGTGGTGTCCGACGATCGTGTACTGGCGGGCCCGGATGCCGAGCGACACGTGCTTGTGGGCGATCCGGCGCATCACCGGGGTGAAGTCGGGGGCATCGGGGTCGATGAGGTGCACGGCGAACGCCACGACGGACGCGGCGAGCGCCTTCGGCTGCTCCCCCACCGCCTGATTGGCGCGGTTGAACACCCGCAGCAGCTCGGGGTGGGCGGCGAACATCGCCGGGTAGAAGACCTTGGTGATCTCCTCGGCGTGCGCGGCGACGACACCCGCGGTGGCTCGGACGACGGCTTCTGACTCCGGTGAGAGCTTCATGCGTTCCCTTTCTCGCTCCGGTCGCAACGCCTTCGAGCCTCGTCTGCCCGCCGCGGGAGCGCTGGGCGTTCCACCGGTTTTATCCGGCGCTCTCCCCAGCACCGTGGGAGGCTGCCCGGCTACGGTCGAGGGATGCCACGCCGCGCACACGACTTCCGTGGGCTGACCCAGCCGCGCCGCCTCCAGCTGCTGCGCGCCGTCCAGCGGGTGCCCGGACGCCGCGCCGGCGAGCTGGCGTCGGAGTGCGGCATCCCGCTCAACACCGTCCGCGACCACCTGCGGGTGCTCGAGGACGAGGGCCTGATCCGCAGCGAGGCCCTGCAGGTCGGCGTGCGCGGTCGCCCGCCCGTCGTGTTCCATCCGGTACGCGAATCGGCCCCGAGCGCCGCGGCGAGCGCACGCGTCGTGGGGGCCGAGAAGCGGGGACGGATGCTGCGCGCCGTGACCGGCGCCGAGCCTCCGGTGCTCGACGCCGACGCCGCCCGCCAGCTCGACGTGCTGTACGAGCACCTCGACGACGCCGGTCTCGACCCGGCCGTCGACGAGCGGACCCTGTCGTTCGACCTCGCGCCCTGCCGCTACCACGACATGATCGACGAGGACCGCGCGCTCGTCTGCGGCGTGCACGCCCGTCTGGTGCAGGACGTGCTGCTGCACGCCGACGGACCGCTCGCGATGGAGCGTCTCGAGCCCTTCGTCACGGCGCACCGGTGCCGCCTGCTCCTCACGCACGCCGAGGGCGCCGTCGGCTCGGCGTGAACGCGGATTCGCGACCCGGTCGCCCGCTCGATAGCGTCGGGAGCGCGCGTCGGTGCGCGAAGGGGTGGGATCGACGATGGAGCACTTCGACACGATCGTGGTCGGCGCAGGCGTCGCCGGACTGACCGCGGCGCGGCTGCTCGCGAGGGCCGGGCGCCGCGTCGTGGTGCTCGAGGCCCGCGACCGGGTGGGCGGGCGCATCTCGACCGATCGCCGGTACGGGCTCACGACCGACATGGGCGCGTCGTGGATCCACGGGATCACCGGCTCCCCCGTCGCCGCGGCGGCGGAGGCGTTCGGCATGCCGATGGTCGAGTTCACCGTCGGCGGGTATCAGCCGGACAGTCGCCCGATCGCCTACTACGGGCCCGACGGCGTGCGGTTGACGGATGCCGCGGCCCGGGCGTACATCGCCGACATCCACACCGTCGACCGGGCGCTGATCGATGTGGTCGCGGCATCCGCTCCCGATGCGTCGTATCGCGACGTCACCGAGGCCGCGCTCGACGCGCAGGGCTGGGACGCCGAGCGCACGCAGCGCGTCCGCGAATACCTCGAGCACCGCACCGAGGAGCAGTACGGCGCATGGATCGAGGACCTCGCCGCGCACGGCCTCGACGACGATGTCATCGACGGCGACGAGGTGGTCTTCCCCGACGGGTACGACCGACTGCCGCGGCGGCTGGCCGAGGGCCTCGACATCCGGCTCATCCACGTGGTGTCGCGGGTGCAGTGGTCAG
The DNA here is from genome assembly GCF_053619935.1 of Microbacterium sp. NPDC055455. Taxonomy (NCBI): domain Bacteria; kingdom Bacillati; phylum Actinomycetota; class Actinomycetes; order Micrococcales; family Microbacteriaceae; genus Microbacterium; species Microbacterium sp. NPDC055455. The sequence continues at coordinate 34,767 of NZ_JBSHLB010000002.1, read as the reverse complement.
CGGAGGGCGTCCTCGTCACGACCGACCACGGGCTGTTCGCGGCGGACAGCGCGATCGTGACCGTGCCGGTCGGCGTGCTGCAGTCCGGCGACCTCGAGATCGAGCCCGCCCTCCCCGAGCCGGTCGCGGGAGCTCTCGGAAGACTGCGGATGAACGCGTTCGAGAAGGTGTTCCTGCGCTTCCCGACGAAGTTCTGGGACGACGGCGTGTACGCGATCCGGCAGCAGGGGGACGAGGGCCGCTGGTGGCACTCGTGGTACGACCAGACCGCGCTGCACGGCACCCCGACGCTGCTCACGTTCGCCGCCGGTCCCGCGGCGGTGGAGACGCGGGACTGGACCGAGGAGGAGATCGTCGACTCGATCCTCGCTCAGCTGCGGCGCCTCTACGGCGAGCGCGTGGCGAAGCCGACCTCGGTGCACGTGACCGACTGGCAGGACGACCCGTGGTCGCACGGCTCCTACGCCTTCATGACCGTCGGCTCGACGACCGCCGACCACGACGACCTCGCCACGCCCATCGGCGGCGTGCTGCATCTCGCCGGCGAGGCGACGTGGACCGACGACCCCGCGACCGTCACCGCCGCGATGCTGTCGGGCCATCGTGCGGCGCAGCACGTGCTCGGACGGGATGTCGCGATCGAGGATGCCTGGGCCGACTGACGCCCGAGGATCCGGCGTTTATGGATCTGAACGCGCCGTTGCCTCGGCGTTTAGGTATTTGAACGCTGCAGGCGTAGGCACGCGCAAACGCGGCTCATAGGTTCGGGACATACCCGAAACTGCGCTACCCGCCGGCGCTCCACTCGAAGGAATCGCGATGGATTCGTCACGCCTGCCCGCACGCCGTTCGTCCGCCGCCGCGGCACCACCTCGGACGCCGCGGAGCCTCTGGGCGGTGATCGCCACCGTGCTGGCGCTCGTCGTCGCGGGGCTGAGCGCGCCTGCCGCGTTCGCAGCCTCGAACGTGACGTCGGCGACGTTCTCGAGTGATCCCGGACACGTCTCCGCTTCGGGGATGCTGTTCGTCAAGACCGGGGCAACCGTGACGCTGACCCTGGCGACGTCCCCTGACACTGTGTGCGTCGAGGTGAGGGGGGCGTTCAGCGCAACCCAAACGTCTACGGCAGGCAAGAGCCTGTGGACGGTGACAACGACGGCCACCGGGAGCGACGGGCTGCGCGGTGTGACCGCGGGCGCCTCCGACAAGATCGTGACCAACAACAACGGGACGAACTGCGGTGGCCAGGGCCAGACTGTTCCCGCGTCGTACACGATCGACAACACCGCGCCGGTCTTGAGCGCCACCGTCGCACCGACGCCCAATGCGGCCGGTTGGAACAACACGTCCGCGACGGTCAACTGGACCGCCACGGACGCGGGAGCGGGTGTCAAGAGCGGCCCCAGCCCCGCCACGGATGAGGTCACGACCGACGGCACTATCACCCGAACCTCCAGCGCCACGGACCAGCTCGGCAACGTCGGGAACGGCGAGGTCACGGTCCGCGTCGACAAGACGGTTCCGACCATCACGGCTTCGCAGGTGAAGAATGCCGACGGCACGACGACGATCACGTTCACGTGCTCGGACGCCACGTCGGGCATCGCCACTACGCAGGGCTGCATCGCGGACGGTTCGACGACCAACGCCAAGACGGTCGGGCCGAACACGACAGTCAACGGCACCGCCAAGGATGCGGCGGGCAACACCGCCACGGCATCCTCGACCTCGCCCGCCGGCGACACCACCGGCCCGGTGCTCACCGGCCTGCCCACCACGCAGCCCAACGGTGCCGGTTGGTACAAGGGCGACGTCGTCATCGACTGGACGGCGAGCGATGCCGAGTCGGGCATCCCGGCGCAGCCCGCCGACACCACCATCACCGGCGAGGGCACGGCTCTCACGAGCACGCAGTCCGCCACCAACGGCGTCGGCCTGACCACCACGGCCACGAGCCCGGCGGTGAACATCGACCGGACGGCGCCCACGACGGGCATCTCCGGTGCCTCGAACAGCTGGGTCAACGCGGTCGTCCTCACGCCCGGTGACAACCTCTCGGGCGTCGCCCGCACCGAGTACACCGTCGACGGCGGCGCCGTGCAGCAGGGCACGACGTTCTCGCTCAGCACCGAGGGCGCACACACGATCACCTACCGCAGCGTGGACGCCGCCGGCAACGAGGAGGGCTTCCACACCGCGACGGTCAACATCGACATGACGGCGCCCACCATCGGCCACGGCTTCGACCCCGACACCTATACCGGCGCCGGCTGGATCAACACCACCGTGATCGTTTCGTTCACGTGCGAGGACCAGGGCGGCTCGGGCATCGCCGGCTGCACCGACGATGTGATCGTCGCCGACGAGGGCGAGCAGAGCGTCGTGGGCACCGCGACCGACAATGCGGGCAACGCCTCGAATGACACCGCCACGGTTCGCGTCGACAAGACCGCCCCCACCATCACCGCGACGGTCGGAGGCACGAAGAACGACGCCGGCTGGTACAACGAGGACGTCACCGTCAGCTTCTCGGCGGAGGACGCCCTGTCGGGGATCGCGAGCCTCTCGCCGGCTGCGGTGCTGAGCGACGGTGCCGGTCAGACCGCGTCCGGAACGGCGACGGATGCCGCGGGCAACAGCGCCTCGACCACCGTGACCGGCATCAACGTCGACACGACCGCTCCCGTGCTCACCGCTGAGTACTCCACGGCATGGAGCGCCGGCGACGTCGCGGTGGTGTGGACGTGCACCGACGATGGCGGATCGGGCGTCGCGGACGCTCCGGGCACGAGGGTGGTCGACGGCGAGGGTGCGAACCTGTCCGACACCGCGAGCTGCACGGATGTCGCGGGCAACACCACCGTCGAGATGGTGACCGGAATCCGGATCGACCGCACCGCTCCGGTCACGACGGCTTCGGTCGCCGACGCGGGCGACGACGGTTGGCACAGTGCGGCTGTCGAGGTGACGCTGACCGGCAAGGACAACCTCTCGGGCGTGGCATCCACCTTCTACACCGTCGACGGCGGCGCAACGCAGGAGTACGCCGGTCCGTTCTCGATCACGGCGGACGGCGAGCACACCGTCACGTTCTGGAGCAAGGACAACGCGGGCAACGTCGAGCAGGCCGGTCCGTCGATCGAGGTGAAGGTCGATACCACCGCCCCGGCTACCGAGGTGATCGACCCGATCTCGCCGGCCAGCGGCTGGTTCGTGACGAGCGGCATCCCGTTCGCGTTCGACGCTTCCGATGAGCACTCCGGTGTAGCAGCGACCTACTACACGATCGATGGCGGCTCGGCGCAGACCTACGGTGAACCCTTCGAGGAGAACCTGTCGACGGGCGAGCACAAGATCACGTACTGGAGTGTCGACATCGCGGGCAACACCGAGGCGGTGCATGAGCTCACGATCAACCTGGATCTTGTAGCGCCCACGATCGACGCCAAGAGGTCACCCGAGGCGAACGATGCCGGCTGGAACAACACCGACGTGACGGTGACATTCACGGCGACGGACACCGGATCGGGCGTGGACGAGGACACCCTCACCAAGCCAGTGACCGTTACCGAGGAAACTGCCGAGCAGGTTATCTCGGGCAGTGTGAGAGACGTGGCTGGCAACCAAGCGAACGCCAGCATCACGGTGAGGGTTGACAAGACGGACCCGACTATCTCTGCCGATGAGCCGGCGGGCACGCTGGGCAGCAACGGCTGGTACACCAGTGACGTCACCGTGGGATTCACCTGCGCTGACGCGCTGTCGGGGATGAAGACCTGCCCCGGCCCCGTCGTCCTGACTTCCGACGGTCAGACTGCGTCCGGAAGGGCTATCGATAAGGCCGGAAACACGGCCGACGCGATCCTCAGTGGAGTACACATCGACAAGGTGGGCCCAAAGGTCACAAGCGTGAACGTCGACAGCAAGGAGTTCACCCTCGGCGCAGTGCCGACGCCCACATGCATCGCCACCGATGACGGCGGGTCAGGGGTCGCATCTTGCACCGTCGCCGTATCCGGCGGCAATGCAAGCGGCGTGGGCACGTTCACCTACCAAGCGACCGCCACCGACGTCGCCGGCAACACGTCGACCGCCAAGGGGTCGTTCACCGTCATCTATCGTTTCGACGGGTTCCTGCAGCCGATCAACGACACTGCGCACCAGATCGGCGTTTCAACGAGCATCTTCAAGGCTGGGAGCACGGTGCCGGTGAAGTTCCAGCTCAAGGACGCCAACGGCAAGGTCGTGCAGCCGGCAGCGGCACCGACGTGGATCACGCCCGTCAAGGGCAGCAGCACCTCGGCGGCCGTGGACGAGTCGATCTACACCGTTCCCGCTGACAGCGGCAACGTGTTCCGGTACGACGCCACCGCGCAGCAGTACATCTACAACTGGAAGACGGGCAACTCGGGCGGCAACTACTGGCGCATCGGGGTGAAGTTCGACGACGGAAAGACGTACTACGTCAACATCGGCCTGCGTTGACGCGCTGACCGAAGACCGGACCTCCTCCTCGTGGGGACGGAGGAGGTCTGCCGGGGCTCCTCGCTTGGGGACGAGGAGCCCCGCCCTCGTGGCCCACGGCGACCCGGCAGGGAGGACCTCATGGCTGTGGACGGTCTTGATGCCGGACTCTACGCCCCGGCCGGGCAACGGACCTGTCCGACATGGTGCCGCACCCGTCACGGCGCCGCCGCGGGCGAGGACGACTGGCTCCACGTCAGCGAGCCACTCGTCCTGGCCGACGACGTGATCGCCCGGCTGTGCATGTCGGTCGACCCGCGAACCGACGAGGCCGACGGACCGTACGTGATCGTCGGCACGCGCGAGTACTCGCTCGCAGAAGCCGCCGAGCTCGGGGCATCCCTCATCCAGCTCGCGGCCGTCGGTGCTACCCCTCGTTCAGCAGCTTGAACGCGCCGGCGCGGTCCTTCACCTGCAGCTTGCGCAGCACCGTCGAGACGTGCACGCGGATGGTGGTCGGCGACAGGTACAGCTGCTTGCCGGCCTCCTCGGTCGAGAGCCCCTGCGCGAGCAGCTCCATGACCTCCCTCTCGCGTGGACTCAGCTTCGAAACCGCCGACGAACGCGCGAACGGGCGTCGTGTGGGCCGACGGAACTCGTTCAGGATGCGCGTCACCAGAGCGGCCGGCATGGCCGCCTCGCCCGCGAGTACACCGCGCAGCGCATCGGGAAGCGACACGGGATCGGCGCTCTTGAGCAGATAGCCGGATGCCCCCGCCCGGAGCGAGTCGAAGAGGTCATCGTCGTCGGCGGACTGGGTCAACATGACGATCGCGGCATCCGGGAGCCGACGGCTGATCTGCTGGGCGGCGGTGATCCCGTTGCCGGGCATGTGGATGTCCAGCAGCACGACGTCGGGCCGGTGTGCGAGGGCGAGCTCCACCGCCTCCTCGGCGCTGGCGCCCTCTGCGGCGACGACGCAGCCGCCGGCCTCGAGCGCGGCACGCACCTGGGCGCGGACGCGCGCGTGATCGTCGGCCAGCACCACCTCGATCGGACGTTCCCCTACCATGCGACCGTCACCACGCTCCCCTTGCCCCGATGCGATTCCATGCTCAGCACGCCGGGCAGGCCCTGGGCCCGGTCGCGCATGCTGATGAGGCCGTAGCCCGAACCGGCCGCGATCGTCGCGTCGACGTCGAACCCGGTCCCGTCGTCCTCGACGGTCAGTCGCCGCGCGCCGCCGTCGCGACTCAGCCTCACCCAGATCCGCTCGGCCTTGCCGTGGCGGACGGCGTTCGACACCGCCTCGCGAGCGATCCGCATGAGCGCATGACGCTGGTCGGAATCGGCCGTGATGGAGTCGTCGACATCGACCTCGAGGTTGACCCGATAGCGCTCGGAGAGCTCGCGCACCGCGCGGTGGAGCGTGAAGCCGAAGGGCTCCTCCTCGACGGTGCGGCCCAGCGCGTTGACCGCCGAGCGCGCCTCGTCGAGCCCTCTGTCGCACGCCGCGATGATGCGGAGCGCGTTCGGCGAGCCCGTCGGCAGCGCATGGCTCTCGGCGCGGATGTAGCCGAGCTCCTGTACGACGCCGTCGTGCAGCTCGCGTGCGAGGCGACGACGATCGTCGAGCACGGCGGCCCGCGCCTGAGCGGTCCAGTAGGAGTTCATCTCGCGCATCGCGCCGATGAGCAGCAGCAGGTAGCACCCTGTGCGCAGGAAGTCGCCCGTGTAGAGCCAGTCGGTGTAGAGCGAAGGGAACAGCGCGTAGTTGAGTCGCGCGAACCCGCCGAGGGCGCAGGCCGGACCGAGCCACCGGAGCAGCTCGTCGTCCCGCTCGGTCGCCTGAACGGTGAAGGACGCGGACGCGATGAAGAAGGATGCCGCCGCGACGGCCTGGCCCGCGATCAGAAGCGGGTGCGCTCCGGCGAACGGCGGGTCGGTGGACGTCGGGATGTACGCGGGGTCGAGCGCGAGCGGCAGCTCCAGCCGCACCGACCACAGGGCGAGCGCGCACAGCACGACCGCGAAGGCGACCGCACCGAACACAGTCGTCGCCGGTCGGTGGGGCACCAGCTGTCGGGCAGACCTGTCACGGACGAGCGCCGCCGCGACGATCAGCAGCCCGCCGAGCACGCGGACGCCGATCGGCAGCCATACCTCGAACCGGCCAGTGGGCTCGGTGAGGAGCGCGCCCGCCACCGCGGTCAGCCCGAGGCCGGCCACCGCGAGGAGAACGAGCCCCACGCACAGGAGCAGATCCTGCAGCCGCCCCGCGCGGCTGTACCTCCCGTAGACCAGGTACGCCACGAGGAGGGCGACGCAGGCGTCGACGGTGTCGAGCACCAGATGCAGCGACGGATTCCTGTAGCCGAATGAGACGATCGGGCTCCACAGCACGAGCGCAGTGACGGCGATGCCGACCGCGCACCCTGCGGCCGTCAGACTCCTGTCGGTCACGTGGCAGTCGCCTTTTCAGGCGACGCCGAACAGCGGTGATCCGCTTCCCCCATGAAGACACCCCGGATGATTCCCCGAGCGGCCACCCCCCTGGAGCCGCTCCCGTTCCGCGATTGTATCCCCACGCAAGTGTCGTGGGAATCGTCGGATCCGAGAACGAAAGGGACCCGCTGATGCCGATCCCTTTTTCCTGTCGGGATGACAGGATTCGGACCTGCGACCCCCTTGGCGGACGGGGCCCACGATCGGATGCTGGAAGCGTCTCGTGCCAGCCCCGCGAGTGCGGACGAAGGGTGCCCTCTCGGTACACCCCTCATCAGGGACTCCCGCTCTTCGGCGGGGGCGGTGAGGCTGTTGGCATGCCCGATCCGTACCAAACCGCCCCGTCCGCGGCTTCGCCGCGCACCGCCGTCTTCCTGCTCGCCCGTTCGAGAGGAACAGTGCCGGATGCCGCCGCCTCGAGTCGCCCCACACTCATGAGTTCGACCAACTAAGGAGAAACATCACCATGCGTCAGGTCACCATGTACGCCCCGGCGATGCTGGTCGCGGTCGTCCTCACCGGGTGCGGGACGTCCGGGGACGCCACCCCCGTTCCCACGACGACCGGCCCATCGGTGACGCCGCCCACGGAGGCGGCGACCCCCGTGCCGACCCCGACGGAATCCGCCGCTGTCGATCAGATCGTCGGCACCGTCGTCCGGTTCACGTCCGACCAGACCACGGTGGACGTCACGATCGGTGAGGACAATCCCACCGTCCGCGACTTCCTCTCGCTGCTGCCGGTCGAGGTAGCCCTCGAAGAATTCAACGGCCGCGAGAAGATCGCCTACTTCAGCAGAGAGCTCACCACGGAGGGCTCGCCGGGGTCCGATCCGGAGGACGGCGACCTCATCTACTACTCCTCCTGGGGGAACATCGGGTTCTACTACAACGCCGACGGCATCGACTACTCCGACGCCACCGTCCACATCGGCACCTACACCGCCACCGCCGACGAGCTCGCCCTCCTCGAAGGCCAGGTCATGATCGAAATCGTCGACGAATGACCTCCGACCGAGGAGACCTGAAATGACCCCACCCAGCACCTCTATAGAGATCGACATCCCGGGCGCCCGTCTCACCGGAACCTTGCACTCCACACCGATCGCGTCGTCGCTGCTCGCCCTCCTGCCGCTGACGCTGCACTTCAGCGACTTCGGCGCTCAGGAGAAGATCGCAAAGCTGCCCGTCGCCTTGACAGTCAGCGGTGCGCCACGCCGCAGCAACGCGCCCGCGGCGACGATCGCCTACTACCAACCCGCCCGGTCCCTCGTCCTGTACTACGAGGATGTCGGCACCTTCCCCGGAATCATGCCGGTCGGCTGGTTCGACGACGTCGCCGCGCTCCTCGCCGTCACGTCGGATTTCACAGCGACGATTCGTCGCGCGACCTGACGTCAGCGTGTCGGTGGGGTGTTCTGCCAGACCACTGTTCAGCCCGCACTGCCGCGGAGATGCCCTTCAGAGTTGACTCGAGGAGGCGAGTGAGAGGACTGAGATGAACGAGAAGACGATCACCCTGAACAGCGGCGTGGAGATCCCGGCCGTGGGGCTGGGTGCGCTGCAGAGCGAGGGCGCTGAGGCGACGGAGGCCGTGTCGACGGCCCTGCGGGCCGGGTACCGGATGATCGACACCGCGGCGGCCTACTTCAACGAACGCGAGGTGGGGACGGGCATTCGTGAGTCAGGAGTCGATCGCGCCGAGGTGTTCCTCACGACGAAACTCTGGATGACCGACTACGGATTCGACAGCGCTCTGCGCGCGTTCGACACCAGCATCGCCAAGCTTGACGTCGACTACCTCGACCTCTACTTGCTGCACTGGCCGTGGCCGGCGAACTGGAGAGACACCGTCGCCGCATACCGGGCGGCCGAACGCCTCCTCGCCGACGGCCGGGTGCGGGCGATCGGAGTGGCCAACTTCAAGACCGAGCATCTGCGCGCCCTGATCCGTGATGCCGACGTGGTGCCCGCCGTGAACCAGATCGAGCTGCACCCGAACTTCCAGCAGCCCGACCAGGTCGCCCTGCACCGAGAGCTGGGAATCCTGACCCAGGCCTGGTCGCCGATCGGCGGTGTGTACGGATGGGCAGGCGAGAACGGCGCAGTCCCGCCGCTCGTGAACGAGACGATCCAGAGCATCGCCGCCGCGCACGACAAGACCCCGGCGCAGGTGATCCTGCGCTGGCATCTGCAGGAGGGCCGCAGCGTCGTCCCCAAGTCGGTCAAGCCCGAGCGGATCGCAGAGAATCTGGATGTCTTCGGTTTCCGGCTGACGGTCGACGACCTCGCGGCCATCGCGGCGCTCGAGACCGGCCGACGCGGCGCCGTCGACCCCGGCGATGTCACCCCCGACGTCATCGACCTCACGATCGACGCGGCCTGACGTGTCGACTCCCGAAGAGATCAGCAGCTTCCTCACCTCACGGCGCGCCAGGATCAGCCCCGAGCAGGCCGGCGTACCGGCCTTCGGCGGCGCCCGGCGGGTCCCGGGGCTTCGGCGGGAGGAAGTGGCGCATCTCGCGGGAGTGAGCACCGACTACTACGCGAAGCTGGAGCGCGGACACACCCGCGGCGCGTCCCGCGAAGTGCTCGACGCGATCGCCCGCGCGCTCCAGCTCGACGACACCGAGCAGGAGCATCTGCTGAACCTCGTCGAGGTCACGGCCGCCCCGCACCGGCGAAAGCCGCGCCCGAAGACCCCGGTGGCCGTCACTGCGGGCACTCAGGCGGTCCTCGATGCGATCACGGTGCCCGCGATCGTGCAGAACGCCCGACTGGACTTCGTGGCCACCAATGCGCTCGGGGCCGCTCTGTACTCGCTGCCCGAACCGTCCAAGAGCGGCGAGCTGTTCAACGCCGCGCTGTTCCAGTTCCTCGATCCCCGTGCGGAGGACTTCTCCATCGACTTCGCCCGGGCCAAGAGGAACGTCGTCGCCCTCCTGCATCAAGCCGCTGGGCGTGACCCTTTCAACGACGCGCTCATCCGTCTCATCGGCCGGCTGTCCACCCAGAGTGCCGAGTTCCGGGCGTTGTGGGCCTCGCACGACGTGATCCGCTACCAGCGCGGAACCAAGAGGTATCGGCATCCGGACGTCGGCGACCTCGAGTTCGGGTACGAGTCCTTCGACCTCACCACCGAGCCCGGACTCACCCTGCTCGTCTACACGATCGAGCCGAACTCCCCTACTGCCGACCGGATGGCGCTCCTCGCCTCGTGGGCGAAGACGGCGGCGGTCGAGAACGACGCTGCGCCGAAAACCGCAGGGCCGCCCACCGGCGGCGCGTAGGCCCACTCAATCGGAGATTTCATGAACCAGACCATCACCCTGAACAACGGCGTACGCATCCCCTCGATCGGCTTCGGCGTCTTCCAGAGCGCCCCCGAAGAGACGGCGGTCGCGGTCGAGACCGCTGTGCGGGCCGGCTACCGGCACATCGACACCGCGGCCGGATACGGCAACGAGCGTGAGGTCGGCGATGGCATCCGTCGATCCGGAGTCGACCCGGCGGAGGTGTTCGTCGAAACGAAGGTCTGGGTCAGCGACTACGGCTACGACCAGACTCTGCACGCGTATGAGAAGAGCGCGACCAAGCTCGGGGTCTCGCAGATCGACCTGCTGATCCTGCACCAGCCGATGCCACAGCACTTCGAACGGACCGTGGGGGCCTACCGGGCCCTGGAGCGCCTGCTCGAAGAGGGGCGGGTTCGGTCGATCGGGGTCAGCAACTTCATGCCTCACCACCTCGCTGCTCTGCGCGAGCAGACGACCGTCGTACCTGCCGTCAACCAGGTGGAGCTGCATCCGTACTTCACGCAGCCCGCCGTCCAGCGCGCGGACGCCGAGAGCGGCACCCTCACGCAGGCATGGTCGCCGATCGGCGGCATCACCTTCTACCCCGGCTGGGGCGAGAATCGTGCGAGCGTTCTCGAGGACGGCACCATCCGTCGCGTCGCCGAGACGCACGGAAAGACCCCCGCACAAGTCATGCTCAGATGGCACCTGCAGCAGGGACGCTCGGCGATTCCCAAGTCGACCCATCCGGGAAGAATCGCGCAGAACATCGACATGTTCGACTTCGAGCTCAGCGCTCAGGAACTCACCGAGATCGATGCGCTCGATCGCGGGGTCCGCGGCGGCCCCGATCCCGACGAAGTCGACCCGTCGACCTGGGACGTCGAGATTCCGGAGCCCTGACCCATACGCCCTCATCGAGAGAACGACAGCATCGTGCACACAGGCAGCCTCGGCCGCAGCCTCGCAGTGTCAGCGGTCGGTCTCGGCGGCATGAGCATGTGCGCCGGCCGCGAGTCCCCAGACTCGTACCAGCGGCAGGACGCTCCACCGACGACAGATCCCCGGTGAGACCTTACCTTCTCACCGGGGATCTCTCTTCTGTCGGGATGACAGGATTTGAACCTGCGACCCCTTGACCCCCAGTCAAGTGCGCTACCAAGCTGCGCCACATCCCGATGCCCCCGCTCTCGCGCGGACAACTCCCCCATCCTACCCGCTCCGCGGAGGCCTCGCGAACCGGCGTGCGCCCGGGCGTGGCATCCGTCGTCCGCTTGCCGGTGTCGGCGGGCGGCGTTAGTTTCGCGGCATGGCGAACATCACGATCGAGCCGGCCACCGCGGACCGCTTCGACGACGCGCAGCACGCCCTCACCGGCGGAGGCGACGGCCGCAGCTGCCAGTGCCAGTGGTGGACCATCACCAACGCGGAGTTCCAGAGAACGCCGATCGAGCAGCGCCAGGCGATGCTCCGCGACGAGATGCAGGTCGCGCCCCCTCCAGCGCTGATCGCATACGTCGACGGCGAGGCGGCGGGCTGGGTGCGGGTCGGGCCGCGGACGCGGCAGATCCGTCTCGGACGCACTCGGAACTTCACCGCTCACTCCGAGGAGCCGTGGGACGACGACTCAGTGTGGGCCGTGAGCTGCTTCGTCGTCCGCAAGGAGTTCCGCCGGCAGGGACTGAACGCGCGGCTGCTCGACGCGGCGGTCGACTTCGCCCGGGCGGGCGGCGCGCGCGTCATCGAGGCGTACCCCATGGATCCCGATGCCGGTAAGAAGATCCCCGTCAACGACCTCTACCACGGCGTCCTGTCGACGTTCGAGCAGGCCGGCTTCCGCGAGATCGCACGCCCCAAGCCGTATCTGGCGCTCGTCGCGCTCGATCTCGCCGCCTGACGATCACAGGGCGAGAATGCGGCAGCACCCTTTGGCAAGCGTGCGACGATGGACGGCGCCCCTGCGTATCGAGGAGGATCATGCACCGGCTCTGGGTCTGCTTCGCGCCCTACGTCGTGGTGTCGATCGTCCACGTGATCGCGCTCGCGGCCGGCGCTGACGGCGTCGCGGCGCCGACGAAGCTCGCGCTCATGCCCCTGCTCGCCCTCGCTGTCGTGTGGGGAGCGCGCGGCCGCGGCTGGACGAGCTCTCACAGCCTTCTCATCGCAGCGCTCGCGCTGTCGTGGCTCGGCGACGGAGCCGGCACGTTCGTGCCGTTCCTGCCGACGGTGCCGATGATGCTGCTCTTCTTCGGCCTGGCCCACCTCTGCTACATCTGGCTGTTCTGGCGCCGGAGGGCGGTGCGCCGCGTCCCGCTGTGGGCCGCTGTCTACGGCGCGTGGTGGGTCGTGCTCCTCGCCGTCCTGTGGCCGCACCTCGGCGGCCTGGCCGTGGCCGTCGCCGCCTACGGACTGGTGCTCGGAGGGACGGCGGTCGCGGCATCCCGCTGCCATCCGCTCATCGTGTGGGGCAGCGTCTTCTTCCTGACGTCGGACTCCGTGCTGGCCTTCCGCCTGTTCCTCCCCGATGCCATGCCCGACTGGACCAGCCCGCTCGTCATGCTGACGTACTGCCTCGGTCAGGGCCTCATCGCGGCGGGCGTCCTGGTCGGCGTCTCGGCGCGGCGCGATGCCGCGACGACCGCGGCGGTGGCGACGTGACGGATGCCTCCGCCTCGGCCAAGACTGTCCGCGTCGACGCCTGGCTGTGGGCGGTGCGCATCTACAAGACGCGCTCGGCCGCGACGACGGCATGCCGCGCCGGGCATGTCCGGGTCAACGGCGAGCGCGCGAAGGCGGCACAGCCCGTGCGGCCGGGCGACGAGCTCCGCGTGCGGGTGAGCGGCTTCGACCGCATCCTGATCGTGAAGCAGCCGATCTCCAAGCGGGTCGGCGCTGCCCCCGCGGCCGAGGCCATGGACGACCGCACGCCGCCACGCGACCCCACCCCCGTCATCGCGCAGCGGGATCGCGGCGCGGGGCGCCCGACCAAGCGCGAGCGTCGGGAGATCGATCGCCTGCGGGGGCGAGAGTGACCCGTTCCAGCGCATCCGTAACGGTGATCGCCGGCACGCGGTGCCCCGCCTCGCTTCGCGTTGCCGCGCGGCGCTGCGCGACGCACAGCACCAGCATGATGGCACACGACACGACGTAGAACGTGTGCAGCGCCCAGATCGGACCGACCGGCAGCGTGAACACGTAGAGCGAGTAGACCGCATTGGCCGCATTGATCATCCCGAGGCTCACGAGGCTGTACGACGAGACGTCGCGGGTGCGCAGCGCCTTGGTGAGCATGGGCAGGTTGCTGATCGCGAAGACGACGGTCGCCACCGTGCCTGCGATCAGCGGGATGTCCATATCGCCACGGTAGGTGCAGGGTGCCGCGCACCGCGTCGGGCGAAGAGCCCATCTTCGGCGGGCGCCGCGAATGGGTCATTGTGTGTAGGCCCGGCTGCCCGGCGGGCGATTGGTCAGACCAGCCCGTTCTCGTACGCGTACGCGGTCGCCGCAGCCCGGCTCGAGATGCCGAGCTTGCCGAAGATGTTGGCCACGTGCCGGGCGACCGTCTTCTCGCTCAGCGACAGCCTCGCGCCGATCCCGCGGTTCGTGAGACCCGTCGACACGAGCCGCAGCACCTCGAGCTCGCGCGGGGTGAGGGCGCCGACGCGCCGATCGCCCGTCAGCGCGGCAAGGTCGGCGAGGGCGGGTTCCGCGCCGAGGTCGAGGAACGCGGCGCGGGCCGCCTCGAACTCCGTTTCCGCCGCGGACCTCTCGCCGAGCGTCCGGAGCGCGCGGCCGGCGACGACGCGGCTCCGGGCCGCCTCGTACGGGACGCCGATGGCTTCCCACGACCTCACCGCGTCGCCCGCGGCGACACAGGCGTGTGTGGCTTCCCCCTCCGCCAGCAGCACGCGCGCCTCCGCCGCGACAACGGTCGCGGAGAGCATGGGCGTCATCGCGTCGCGGCCGCCCTCGCGAAGCTCTTCCACCGCCCGGCGCGCGGATTGCGGATCATTCGCGGCGATCTCGATCTCGATCAGCGCCGGCAGCAGAAAACGGCGCGTGAAGGGGTCGGCGCCCGCGACGCTTCGTCTGATCTCCTCCCGCGCCCGCTGCGTGCGCCCCGCAGCGAGGTGCAGGAGCGACAGTCCGGGCAGCGGCTCCCACCCTGACTCGGCGGCGCGCCGGTAGGACTCCTCAGCCGAGTGGAACGCTCCCCGTAGCCTGGCCAGCTCGGCTGAGTAGTAGGGCGCGCCCCAGATGGCCCGATAGTCTCCCGCACGGAATCGCGAGACAGCCAGCTCGACCGCGGTCGCCGCATCGCTCCACGCCCCTCGGATAATGAGGAGTGCACCCTCGAGGGCGCGGCACTGACCGCTGAACATGACGAGCTGCGGCTGCTCCCGGCACCACACGTCGAGCACGCGCGCCCAGCCCGCTGCCCGATCCAGATCGAACGCCGTCAAGGCGTCGGAGATGGCGGAGCATGCGATCACTCCCGCCGCCACCGGTTGCACGTCACCGTCGGCGACCGCCGACATGCACTGGTCGTAGCGGGCGAACCCGTCAGCGCTGCGACCCACCTCGATAAGGGACTTCGCGAGGCCGATCTTGGTGAAGGCTGCGAGCTCATCGTCGCCGTGCGCTTCCGCGATCGCGAGGATCTTCTCGAATCGGCGCACCGCCTCGCCGGGATCGCCGCTGCCGAGCTGCCCGACGGCGGGCGCCAGTCCGACGAATCCGGCGAGCGTGCCGGGCGACGGCATCCCGCGCACGATCTGCATGGCGCGGCCCGCCCAGAAGACGCTGTTCGTGAAGTCGCCCAGCTCGATCAGGTTGAGCGCCAGCCATCCGGCCGAGCGCGCGGCGCTCGCGGGGTCGTCACCGTCGAGATGGGCGGAGTACGCCCGCGAGAGCGCGTCGACAGCGGCGCGCGGCTCGCCGCGAAGGAGCGCGGCGGTCCCCAGCAGATCCAGATCGGATGCCGCGAGCCCTCCGCGCGCGTCCACTCGGGCGAGCAACTCGACGGCATCGGCCCAACGACGCTCCGCCACCGCCGTCCGTCCGGCGTCGAGGTCGTCGGAGGGCATCATATCGCTCCTGCCTCTGGTCGCGCAGCCGTCCGGGATGTCGGCAGCCGCCGATGTTGCGGGAAACGTACCGCCGAAGCTCGGACCCCGCAAGCGGCGTGGCGCCGTCGACGACGCGACCGGGCCTGCCGCGGCACCCGGGTGCGAGACGTTGTCCGCCAAACGGCCTACAGACCCTGCAACCAAGTAACCGATAGGTTCGGGTGCTGAGTGTTTCCTCAGCCGCGCCGATGCTGGTTCGCGCCCTGGTTGCACCGTTGACGAAGAAGGACACGCATGCCGCGCCGCCTCACCCGATCCCGCGCACTCTTGCTTGTGCTCGCTGTCACACTCGTTGTCGCCGCCGCCACACTCCTCGCCGGTGAACCGACGCCGGCACGAGCCGCATCGGTAGCCCCGACAGCTCAGACGAACGCGAAGCTGCTTCTCGACAGCGGGCGGATGACTTTCGGTTCGACGTCACCGCAAGCCCAGATGCAGGCGTACGCGAACGGCGTCGAGTACGTCCATCCGCGCACCGGTCGGTCGTGCAACATCAACGACGTACTGCTCGACGCGCTGCGCAAGGTGGTGGTCGACCAGGGCTTCTCGATCCGCGTCATCTCGCTGAACCGGTGGTGCGAGGGAAGCGAAGCGAGCGCGTGGTGGCAGTACCACATCGTCAACGGTGGCGGCCACGCCATCGACTTGATTCGCGTGAACGGCGTCGCCTCGACGGGTGCTAGTCCGCAGGACGTCGAGTTCGTCCGTGCACTCGCCAACGTTCTGCCCACACCCGCGGGCGTCGGCCAGCTGAACTGTGGACAGAACTTCACACTGCCATCCGGATGGACGCGCTTCAGCGACGCGTGCGATCACCTGCATCTCGAGTACCGCGGCGCCGACGTCCCGGTGTCGGCGGTCACTCCCTCACCGGTGATCGTGTACCGATTCTGGAGCCCTGTCCACCAGGGCCACTTCTATACGGCGGACCACAAGGAACGGGATGGGGTGATCGCCTCGTGGCCCGACGTGTGGACGTATGAGGGCCAGCGCTACACGGCCTACGCCACCCAGGTGCCGGGAACGATCCCGCTCTATCGCTTCTGGAGCTCTCAGTACAACGGCCATTTCTACACTGCCGATCCGGCCGAGCGCGACGCGGTCCTCGCTCGTTGGCCGGGCATCTGGAGCGACGAGGGAGTGGCGTACTACGTGTATCCGGCGACCTCTACCGAGCCGAACACGGTCCCTGTCGCCCGGTTCTGGAGCGAGACAGCGAAGCATCATTTCTACACGGCCAGCGCTCGAGAGCGCGACGATGTGATCGCTCGTTGGCCCACCGTGTGGTCTTACGAAGGGCCGAACTTCCGCGTCCCCGCCGCCGGGGCGAGCATCGATTAGCTCGGGTTCACTTCTCGAGCAGCTCCAGCACCCAGCGGGCGCCGCGGACGGCGGCTCCGGCATCCGTCACCCGCTCCGCCAGGCCGCGATCGCTCGTGACGACGGTCACCATGCGCCCCGCGGCGACGGCGCGCTCGGCGGCGGCGAGGATCGCGTCGTCGCCGGATGCCTCGGCT
The DNA here is from genome assembly GCF_053619935.1 of Microbacterium sp. NPDC055455. Taxonomy (NCBI): domain Bacteria; kingdom Bacillati; phylum Actinomycetota; class Actinomycetes; order Micrococcales; family Microbacteriaceae; genus Microbacterium; species Microbacterium sp. NPDC055455. Next base: position 17,857 of record NZ_JBSHLB010000002.1, on the reverse strand, counting down.
CGGACGACCTCGACACCCGCAGCGCCGGCGGCACTGCGAGCCTGACCCTCGACGACGGCCGTCCACTCCGGATACCAAGTGTGCTCGGGGAGGTCGAGGGCGGATGCCGCGACGCCCCGCGCCGCCAGCTCGGCGAGACGCGCGAGCAAGCGACCGGCGGCGCCGGATCGGTCGCGCCACCACCCGTCGGGCACCGACCCCATGACGTTCGCGATGTCGACGACCACCGCCGGGCGCACGTCGAGCAGCTGCCGCAGCCGTCCCCAGGATTCGGCGAACCCGGGGTGCAGCGGGTACCGGGTGACCTCGTCGACCGGGACCCACGCGAGCTCGCGGCTCTCGGGGTCGCTGATGACGGGCTCGAAGGGCACGACGACATCCCCGACGACCGTCGTATAGGTCCAGTAGCCGAGATCGAGCACGCTCAGCACGCGCGGCCGCACCGCGGCATCCGGCACGCCCGCCTCTTCGGCCGACTCGCGCAGGGCGCCGTCGCAGGCGGTCTCGCCCTCGTGCCGCGCCCCGCCGGGCAGCGCCCAGGTGTCGCCGAAGTGGCTCCACGAGACGCGATGCTGCAGCAGCACGCCGCGTCCGGGATCGACGGCGAGGAGCCCGGCGGCCCCGAACCGGCCCCAGTACCGCTCCCCCGTCGGCGCGACCACCCAGGCGTCACCGGCGTCGCGAGGCCCGTGCGGACGCCGCGGCTCACCGGGGGCGGGCGGCTCGATCGTCACCCTGCCAGCCTGTCACACCACCGGGCCACAGGGTCTCGGGCGGCCCGCCCGCCGTCCCGCGACGGCTCGCCACAATGGACCCCGTGGACTACGACCTCGACGACGACCCCGCCCGGATCCAGCGCGACGTGGTGTGGGACTTCCTGTCCACCCGGGCGTACTGGGGGCGCTGGCGCACACGGGACCAGCTCGAGACGCAGATCGACGGCGCCTGGCGGGTCGTGGGCGCCTACCGGCGCGACACCGGGGAGCAGGTCGCATTCGCCCGCGCGGTGTCCGACGGCATCGGATTCGCCTATCTCGCCGACGTCTTCGTGCTCGACGATCACCGCGGGCAGAGCCTCGGCAAGCGCCTGCTGCGCCTCATGATCGACGACGGACCCGGTGCCGACATGCGCTGGACGCTGTTCACCGGCGACGCCCACGGCCTCTACCGGCAGTTCGGGTTCCACGAGCCGGACGTGACCGCGATGGTCCGCCCGGCCCGCCAGGGCACCTGAGTCCGGTCAGCGCTGGCGGCGCTCCCGCACCCGCATGTTGATCACGATCGGCGTCCCCTCGAAGCCGTACAGCTCGCGCAGGCGCCGCTGGATGAAGCGGCGGTAGCCCGGGTCGAGGAAGCCGGTCGTGAACAGCACGAAGGTGGGCGGACGCGTCGACGCCTGCGTGCCGAAGAGGATCCGCGGCTGCTTTCCGCCGCGCACCGGGTGCGGGTGCTCGGCGATGAGCTCGGTGAGGAAGGCGTTGAACTTGCCGGTGGGGATGCGCTGATCCCACGACTCCAGCGCCGTCTCCAGGGCCGGCACGAGCTTGTCGAGGTGGCGTCCGGTGCGCGCGGAGATGTTGACGCGCGGCGCCCACGTGACATGCGCCAGGTCCTGCTCGATCTCGCGCTCGAGGTAGCGGCGACGGTCCTGGCCGTCCATGTCGTCGTCGTTGAGGCGGTCCCACTTGTTGTAGGCGATCACCAGCGCGCGCCCCGACTCCAGCACGAGGTCGATGATGTTGAGGTCCTGCACGCTCACCGGCTGCGTCACGTCGATCACGACGATCGCGACCTCGGCCTTCTCGAGCGCGGCCGACGTGCGCAGCGACGCGTAGAAGTCGGCGCCCTGCTGAAGGTGCACGCGGCGGCGGATGCCGGCGGTGTCGACGAAGCGCCACAGCCTGCCGCCGAGCTCGACGATCTCGTCGACGGGGTCGCGCGTCGTGCCGGCGAGCTCGTTCACGACGACGCGCTCCTCGCCGGCGGCCTTGTTGAGCAGTGACGACTTGCCGACGTTGGGGCGGCCCAGGATGGCGACGCGGCGCGGGCCGCCGATCTCGGCCTTCGCCACCGCCGACACGTCCGGCATCACCTTGACGACCTCGTCGAGGAGGTCGGCGACGCCGCGGCCGTGGATGGCCGAGACGGGGTGGGGCTCGCCCAGGCCCAGGTTCCACAGCGCGGCGGCCTCGGGCTCCTGACGGGCGTCGTCCACCTTGTTGGCGACGAGGAAGACGGGCTTGTTCGCCTTGCGCAGCAGTCGCACGACGTGCTCGTCCGTGGAGGTGGCGCCGACCATCGCGTCGACGACGAACAGCACGACGTCCGACAGGTCGATGGCGACCTCCGCCTGCGCGGCGACCGAGCGGTCGATCCCGCGGGCGTCGGGCTCCCAGCCGCCGGTGTCGACGAGGGTGAAGCGGCGGTCCATCCACTCGGCCTTGTACGTCACCCGGTCGCGCGTGACCCCCGGCGTGTCCTCGACCACGGCTTCGCGACGGCCCAGAATGCGGTTGACGAGGGCCGACTTGCCCACGTTCGGTCGGCCGACGATCGCCACGACCGGCAGCGCCGGCAGGAACTCGACGCCGTCCTCGCCGCGGACGAGCCCCTCCAGCAGGGCCGCGTCCTCGGCGTCGAGGGCGTAGTCCTCGAGGCCGGCGCGCAGGGCGGCCGCGCGCTGTTCGGCGAGGTCGTCGTCGAGCTCGGCGAGGTTCTCGGCGAGGTGGTCCTCGCCGGCCTCGAACTCGTCGAAGTCGGGGGTGGTGTCAGCGGCCATCTCAGGCTCCCGTCCGGGTGTGAGTCGTGGTGCCGCGCGAGGACGCCGACGGCGTCTCGCCTGCGGCGCAGTCGACCGCGCGGATGACGGCCAGCACGGCGTCCACGGTCTGATCGAAGTCGAGGTCGGTCGAGTCGACGACCTCGACGCCCGGCGCGGCGGTGAGGAAGTCGACCACGGCCGAGTCCTTCGCGTCGCGCTGGTGGAGCGCCGCGGCGACCGCCGCGGCGTCGTGCGTCGTCAGTTCGGCGCTGCGCCGCGCGGCGCGCACCTCCGGCGCCGCCGTGAGGAGGATGCGCACCGGGGCATCGGGGGCGACGACGGTCGTGATGTCGCGGCCCTCGACCACCACGCCCGGGCGCCCCGAGCGCGCGACGAGCGAGCGGAACAGCGCGTTCACCGACTCGCGCACCGCCGGCACCCGGGCCACGCCGCTCACGGCGTCGGTCACGCGGGGCTCGCGGATGGCGTCGGTCACGTCCGCCTCGCCCACGCGCACCCAGTACGCGTCGGGATCGAGCGAGATGGCGTAGTCGAAGTCGCCGGTCGCATCGAGGACGGATGCCGCATCCGAGGTGTCGAAGCCGCGCTCGAGGGCGTGCCACGCCAGGGCGCGGTAGGCCGCGCCGGTGTCGAGGTAGCCGAAGCCGAGACGGCGCGCGACCTGCTTCGAGACGCTGGACTTGCCGCTGCCGGCGGGGCCGTCGATCGCGACGACCGTCGGGGCCGGCGTGTCTGCCGGCGGCCGGGTCAGGGACTCAGTCATTGGTGGTGCTCGCAATCTTCCAGCCGCGCGACTCGAGGCCGTCGACGGCCCGGCGCACGGCGCTGGGGACGACGCTGATCTCGGCGAGGCCGAACTGGGCGCCGGGCGAGTGCTCCAGGCGCAGGTCTTCCACGTTCACGCCGAGCTCTCCCAGCTCGCCGAAGAGCCGTCCGAGCTGACCGGGAGTGTCGTCGACCATCACCACGACCTGCTCGAAGCGGCGGTTCTGGCCGTGCTTGCCCGGGAGCCGCTCGACGCCGTCGTTGCCGCGCCGGATGGTGTCGGCGACAGCGCGCCGGGCGCCGGGGGCGTCCGGCCGGCGCAGGGCGTCCGCGACCGCCGTCAGGTCGGTCGCGAGCTGATCGAGCACGTCAACGACCGGCTCCGCGTTGGCGCCGAGGATCTGCACCCACAGCTCGGGGGCGGATGCCGCGATCCGCGTCGTGTCGCGCACGCCCTGGCCGGCCAGGCGCAGCGACCCGTCGGGGGCGTCGACGAAGCGTCCCGCGAGCAGGCTCGCGACGAGCTGCGGCACGTGCGAGACGAGGGCGACAGCGCGGTCGTGGTCTTCGGGAGTCATCTCGATGGGCGTCGCACCGAGGTCGAGCGCGAGCCCCTCGACCAGCGCGAGGTCGGACGACGACGTCTCCTCGTCGCGGCAGACCACCCACGGGCGCCCGACGAAGATGTCGGCGCGCGCCGAGATCGCTCCCCCGCGCTCGCGTCCGGCGAGCGGATGGGAGCCGATGTAATGGGTCAGATCGACGCCGCGCTCACGCAGCTCGCGCAGCGGCTCGAGCTTGACGCTCGCGACATCCGTCACCACCGCCCGCGGGAAGCGGGCCAGCTCGCGCTCGATGACGTGGGCGGTCACATCCGGCGGCACCGCCACGACGACCAGGACCGGCTCGTCGCGATCGTCCGCGGCGCGGCCGGCGCCGTAGTCGATGGCGAGGCGCAGCTGGGACGGGGACGTGTCGTCGAGCGCGACGTCGACGCCGCGCGCCCGGAGGGCGTGTCCGATGCTGGCGCCGAGCAGGCCGGCGCCGACGATCCGCACCGTTCCCTGCACGCGCGCAGCGAGGAGGGTCTCGGTCACTTAGTCCTCCTGTGGGGCGGCCCGGCGCGCGAGGGTCAGCAGAGCGCCGCGCTCCACTTTAGTCAACTCGCGGGTGCGCCCGGCTGGCAGGGTTCCCAGGTGGAGCGGGCCGAACTGGCGCCTGACGAGTTCGACGACCGGATGCCCCACCTCGGCCATCATCCGCCGCACGATGCGGTTGCGCCCCGAGTGCAGCGTCAGCTCGACCAGCGATCCGCCGCCCTCCGCCGACGTGGACAGGAGCCGCGCCTTGTCTGCGGCGATCGGGCCGTCCTCGAGCTCGACCCCGCGCACCAGCCGCTGGATCGTCTGGGCCGTCACGGTGCCTTCGACCTTGGCGATGTAGACCTTGGTGACGCCGAACGACGGGTGGGCGAGGACGTGCGCGAGCTCGCCGTCGTTGGTGAGCACGAGGAGGCCGCTGGTGTCGGCATCCAATCGCCCCACGTTGTACAGCCGCTCGTCCCACTCCTCGGTGTAGCGCCGCAGGTCGGGGCGACCGCGGTCGTCCTTCATCGAGCTGACGACGCCCGTCGGCTTGTTGAGCATGACGTAGCGCTTGGACTGATCCAGCTGGACGGCCGTGCCGTCGACGTCGACGAGGTCGTTCTCGGGGTCCACGCGCGAGCCCAGCTCGGTGACGACCCGGCCGTTCACGCGCACCCGGCCCTCGACGATCATGTTCTCGGCGACGCGCCGCGAGGCCACGCCCGCGTTCGCGAGCACCTTCTGCAGGCGTTGCCCTGAGTCTGTCGAAGGGCGCTCGCCCTCCGCTTCTGCGCCCGTCATCGACGCACCCCCTCTTCCATGCCGTCGCCGACTTCGTCCGCGCCGTCCAGCAGCGGTGAGATGTGCGGCAGCTCGTCCAGCGAGTTGATGCCGAGGTGAACCAGCAGCGCGTCCGTCGTGCCGTAGTTGATGGCGCCGGTCTCGGCATCCGCGAACAGCTCGGTGATCAGTCCGCGCGCCAGCAGCGTCCGCACCACCGAGTCCACGTTCACGGCGCGGATCGACGCCACCTGGCTGCGGGTCACCGGCTGCTTGTACGCGATGACGGCGAGGGTCTCCAGCGCGGCCTGCGACAGTCGCGACGGCGCCTGTCCGCCCACGAACTCGCTCACCAGGTCGTCGAGCTCCTCGCGCACGTACAGGCGCCAGCCGCCGCCGACCTCGCGCAGCTCGAAGCCGCGCACCGGCCCGCCGCTGCGCCCGTCGTAGTCGTCGACGAGCGCCGCGATCGCCTGGCGGACGGCGGGCACCGGCGCGCCGACGGCGGCCGCCAGGCTCACGAGGCTCTGCGGCTCCTCGACGATCAGGAGGATCGCCTCGAGGCGCCGCGCGACGTCGGAGGCGTCCACAACGGGCGGGTCGGGCGTCGTGTCAGTGGTCATAGTCGGCTCCCAGGGTGGCGAGATTCTCGTCGCTCCAGCGCTGCGCGCTCCAGCGGAGCGTCAGCTCGCCGAGCGGCTCGAGCTGTTCGAAGGACAGGGCGGCGTGGCGGTAGAGCTCGAGCACCGAGAGGAAGCGCGCCACCACGACTCCCGGCTGCGAGACGCCGGCGATCAGCTCGCGGAAGCTCAGCGAGCCGGCATCCCGCAGCAGCGTCACCACGATGGCCGCCTGCTCGCGGATGCTCACCAGCGGCGCATGCAGGTGGTCGAGGCCGACCCGCGGGATCTCCTTCGGCGTCATGGCGAGCATGGCGAGCGCCGCGAAGTCCTCGGCACTGAGCGACCACACCAGCTCGGGCACCGCCTGCCGGTACTTCTCGTCCAGCCGCACCGACCGGGTGTGACGCCCGCTCTCGCGACGCAGGCACCGCTCGAACCAGGCCGAGACCTCCTTGAACGCGCGGTACTGCAGCAGGCGCGCGAACAGCAGGTCGCGCGCCTCGAGGAGCGCGACGGACTCGGCGTCCACGAGCTCCCCCTGCGGCAGGAGCCCCGCGACCTTCATGTCGAGCAGGGTCGCTGCCACCACGAGGAACTCCGACGCCTCCTCGAGCTCCTCCTCGGGTCCGAGCTCGCGCAGGTAGGCGATGAACTCGTTGGTCACGAGCGACAGCGACACCTCGGTGATGTCGAGCTCGTGCTTGGAGATGAGGCTGAGCAGGAGGTCGAACGGACCGTCGAAGTTCGACAGGGCGACGCGGAACCCGTCGCCGGCGGCCGCCGGGCCTTCGCCCGCGGGCGCTGAGCCTGTCGGAGCGTCAGGCGACGGCACCACGGGCGACCAGCTCCCGCGCCAGTCGCAGGTAGGCCTGCGCCGCGGCGTGCTCGGGCGCGAACTCGGTGATCGGCATGCCCGACACCGAGGCGTCCGGGAACTTGACGGTGCGGCCGATGACGGTCTCGAGCACGTCGTCGCCGAACGCGTCCACCACGCGCTCGAGCACCTCGCGCGAGTGCAGCGTGCGGGCGTCGTACATGGTGGCCAGGACGCCGTCGAGGCGGATCGTCGGGTTGAGGCGGTCGCGCACCTTGTCGATCGTCTCGATGAGCATCGCGACACCGCGGAGGGCGAAGAACTCGCACTCCAGCGGGATGATGACGCCGTGGCTCGCGGTCAGCGCGTTCACCGTGAGCAGGCCGAGGGACGGCTGGCAGTCGATGAGGATCGCGTCGTACTCGCCGGCCACCTTGCGCAGCACGCGCGAGAGCGTCTGCTCGCGCGCGACCTCGTTGACCAGGTGCACCTCGGCCGCCGACAGGTCGATGTTGGCGGGGAGGACGTCGAGGTTCTCGACGCGCGTCTGCACGATGACGTCCTGCGGGTCGCGCTTGCCGTCCAGCAGCAGATCGTAGATCGTCGGGATCTCGTGCGTCTGGATGCCGAGGCCGGCCGACAGCGCGCCCTGCGGATCGAAGTCGACCGCGAGCACGCGGCGTCCGTAGCTTGCGAGCGCGGCTGCGAGGTTGATCGAGGTGGTCGTCTTGCCGACGCCGCCCTTCTGGTTGCACAGGGCGATGATGCGGGCGGGACCGTGCCCGTTCAGCTTCGGCGGCGTCGGGAAGCCCTGGTACGGACGCCCGGTAGGCCCGATGGGGACCTCGGACTTCGAGGCCTTCCCCGATCTGGTCTTCGCCGTGCTGTCAGCCACCGTGCTCCCGCTTCCTCGTGCTCGCTCGATCCTAGTCGGCTCTAGGAGAATCCTTCGATGAAGCGCCGTGCCACAGCACATAGCGCGCCACCGCGGCGCCCGGCCGGCGGGCGACCCAGCGGCTCAGTCTGTCGGATCGAGCCGCTCGCGCGCCAGTCGTCAGCGCGCCCGCGGGTGCGACGTCGCGTAGACGTCGCGCAGCGCGTCGACCGACACGTACGTGTAGATCTGCGTGGTCGCCACCGACGCGTGCCCGAGAAGCTCCTGCACCACCCGCACGTCGGCCCCGCCCTGCAGCAGGTGGGTCGCGAACGAGTGCCGCAGGGTGTGCGGCGAGACGTGCGCCGTGAGGTGGGCGCGCTCGGCGGCGGAATGGATCACGAGCCACGCGCTCTGCCGCGACAGCGGCGCGCCGCGCGCGCCGAGGAAGAGCCGCGGCGTGGCGCGCCCGCGACGCGACAGCTCGGGCCGCGACCGGGTCAGGTAGGCGTCGACGGCGGCCCGCGCGTACGAGCCGACCGGGACGATCCGCTCCTTCGACCCCTTGCCGCGCACGCGCAGCACGTCGCCGTGCGCCATGTCGTCGACGTCGAGCTGCACGATCTCCGACACGCGGGCGCCGGTGGCGTAGAGCAGCTCCAGCAGCGCGCGGTCGCGCAGCCCCACCAGGTCGCCGGTCGCCCCGCCCGCGGCGCCGGTCGCATCGGGGCCGGAGCCGGTCGCGGGAGGCGGGCCCGCGGCATCCAGCAGCTTCTCCACCTGCTCGATCGTGAGCGCCTTCGGGAGTCGTTTCGGCTGCTTGGGCGGGCGCAGGTTCGCGGAAGGGTCCGCGGTCTCGATGCCCTCCCGCGCCAGGAAGCGGTGCAGCCCGCGCACCGACGACTGCAGCCGCGCCAGCGACGACGCGGCCATCGGCGGCTGAGCGGCGGCGCGGTCGGCGACGAAGCTGCCGAGCATGACCGGGGTCACCTCGCCGGTCTCCTCGACGCCCTGCTCGCGAAGCCAGCCGGCGTAGCCGGCGAGGTCGCGGCGATACGCGGCCACCGTGTTCTCGGACAGCCCGCGCTCGACCGCGATGTGCCGCAGGTACGCGTCCACCGCACGATCGATCCGCATGTCCGTCCGCCCTCGTCCCGGGGCGACCCGTGCCCTGCCCTGCACCACCGGCAGGTCAGGGCGTCGGCGCCCCCTGTGCCGCGCGCAGCCGCTCGGCCGCGGCGAGCACCCCCACGGTCATGATGCCATTGCGAAGGCGTCCGGCGAAGATGCCGGCGACGACGTCGGTCAGCGGCACCCACTCCAGGCGGATGTCGGCCTCCTCGTCCTCGCGCGCGTGCACCTCGCCGGCGGGCGAGAGGCCGCGCGCCAGGAACAGGTGCACGACCTCGTCGTTCCCGCCCGGCGTGGTGAAGATGCTCAGCAGCGGCTCCCACGAGTCGGCGACCAGGTCGGCCTCTTCGGCGAGCTCCCGACGGGCGGTCTCGAGCGGCGTCTCACCCGCCACGTCGAGCAGACCGGCGGGCACCTCCCAGTCGCGCAGGCGGATCGGATGCCGGTACTGCTGGATCAGCAGCACGCGGCTCTCGTCGTCGACCGCCACGACCGCCGCGGCGCCGGGGTGATCGACGTACTGGCGCACGATCCTCCCGTCGCCGTAGGCGACCGTGTCGCTGCGCACATCCCACACGCGGCCCTCGTAGACGCGCTCGCTCTCGAGGACGGTCGCGTCGACGGGCTCGTCGGCCAGGAGCGCCCCGGTCGTCTCGGAGGCGCCGGGCTGCGGCATCCGTCCGCCGGTCACGCGACCGGTTCCTGAACCTCTTCGAAGGGCTCCACCTCGAACAGCTCGCTCGAACGGTGACGCTCCAGCGCCGCGCCCACGAGGCCGCGGAACAGCGGGTTCGCGTTCGTGGGGCGCGAGCGCAGCTCGGGGTGCGCCTGCGTCGCGATGTAGTACGGGTGCACGTCGCGCGGCAGCTCGACGTACTCGACGAGGTCGAGGTCGGGGTTGATCCCGGAGAACACCAGTCCCGCCTCGGCGATCTGCTCGCGGTAGCGGTTGTTGACCTCGTAGCGGTGCCGGTGGCGCTCCGAGACGCGCCGGGCGCCGTACACCTCGGCGGCGATGGAGCCCTCGGCGAGCTCGGCGGGATACAGCCCCAGGCGCATGGTGCCGCCCATGTCGCCACGGTCGAGGATGTCGACCTGCTCCTCCATGGTCGCGATGACCGGGTGCTCGGTGTCGGGGTCGAACTCGCTCGACGACGCGTCCTCGATGCCGGCGACGTGCCGGGCGTACTCGATGACGATGCACTGCAGGCCCAGGCAGATGCCGAGCGTCGGGATGCCCTGCTCGCGCGCGAACTTCAGCGCGCCGATCTTGCCCTCGATGCCGCGGATGCCGAAGCCGCCGGGGATCACGATGCCGTCGAGGGTGCCCAGCGCCTTGGCGGCGCCCTCCGGCGTCTCGCACTCGTCGGACGGGATCCAGCGGATGCTGACGTGGGTCTCTTGGGCGAACCCGCCGGCCTTGAGGGCCTCGGTGACCGAGAGGTAGGCGTCCGGCAGGTCGATGTACTTGCCGACCAGGCCGATGGTCACCTCGTGCTTGGGGTTGTGCACGGCGTTGAGCACCCGCTGCCAGCGCGACCAGTCGACGTCGCCGGCACGCGACAGTCCGAGCGCGCGCACGATGTACTCGTCCAGGCCCTGCTCGTTGAGCATCGACGGGATGTCGTAGATGCTCGGCACGTCGACGGCGTTCACGACGGCGCCCTCGTCGACGTCGCACATGAGCGCGATCTTGCGCTTGTTCGACTCGGTGACCGGCCGGTCGCTGCGCAGCACGAGCGCGTCGGGCTGGATGCCGATCGAGCGGAGCGCCGCGACGGAGTGCTGCGTCGGCTTGGTCTTCTGCTCGCCCGATGCGCCCATGAACGGCACCAGCGAGACGTGAACGAAGAACACGTTGTTGCGGCCGAGCTCGTGGCGGATCTGGCGGGCGGACTCGATGAACGGCTGCGACTCGATGTCGCCGACCGTGCCGCCGATCTCGGTGATGATGACGTCGGGGCGGGGCTCCTCGGTCGCCTGCAGGCGCATGCGCCGCTTGATCTCGTCGGTGATGTGCGGGATCACCTGCACCGTGTCGCCGAGGTACTCGCCGCGACGCTCCTTGGCGATCACCTGCGAGTAGATCTGGCCGGTCGTGACGTTGGCCGCCTGGCTCAGCTCGATGTCGAGGAAGCGCTCGTAGTGGCCGATGTCGAGGTCGGTCTCGGCGCCGTCGTCGGTCACGAAGACCTCGCCGTGCTGGAACGGGTTCATCGTGCCCGGGTCGACGTTCAGGTACGGGTCGAGCTTCTGCATCACGACGCGCAGACCCCGCGCGGTCAGCAGGTTCCCGAGGCTGGCGGCGGTGAGGCCCTTGCCCAGAGAGGAAACGACACCACCGGTCACGAAGATGTGCTTGGTGGTGTCGCTCTGGGAGTCGCCGTGGGAAGAATCAGAAGTCTGCATCACGGGCTTTTATCCTATCAGGCGGTGTTTCGTTGAGCTTCGCGGGAGCGGAGGACACGCGGGCGCCGGGGCGCTCACCCGTTCGCATCCGAGCGAAGGCTGAGCAACTCGCGGGCGTGGGTGAGCGCGGCGTCGGAATCGGGCATGCCCGACAGCAGCCGCGCCATCTCGGCCTCGCGATCGGCGCCGTCCAGGCGTCGGACATCGGATGCCGTGACCGAGCCGTCGTTCGCCTTCACGACGGTGAGGTGGTTGGCCGCGAACGCCGCGACCTGCGCGAGGTGGGTGACGGCGATCACCTGCGACGACTGGGCGAGCCGCGCGAGCCGGCGGCCGACCTCGATCGCGGCGGCGCCGCCGATGCCGGCATCGACCTCGTCGAACACGAACGTCGGCACGGGGTCGACCGCGGCGATCACCACCTCGATCGCGAGCATGACGCGGCTGAGCTCGCCGCCCGACGCCCCGCGCGAGACCGGGCGGGGCTCCGCTCCCGGGTGCGGCGCGAGGAGGATCGCGACGTCGTCCCGGCCGTGGGTCGAGTCGGCGCCGGGCGTCACGGCGACCTCGAGCCGCGCATCGGGCATCGCCAGCGCGCGCAGCTCGTCGGTCACGGCGGCGCCCAGGCGCGCGGCGGCGTCGGTGCGGGCGGCGGTGAGGACGGCCGCCGCGTCGTCGAGGACGGATGCCGCAGCCTCCCGCTCCTCGGTCAGCCGCTGGATGCGCTCGCCGTCGTCGTCGAGCTCGGCCAGGCGCGCCGAGCCGGTGTCGAGGAGGTCGATCGCGGCGTCGAGGGTGCCGTGCGTGCGCACGAGGCCCGCGAGCACGGCGCGGCGCTCCTCCACGGCCGCGAGCTCGTGCGGGCCGGACTCGTCGAGATCGGCGAGGTACCCGGCCAGGGCCGCGGCGATGTCGGCCACGCGGTAGCCCACGTCGGCCAGCTGCCCCGCGAGCTCCTCGAGCACGGGGTCGTGGACGCGCTCGAGCGCGCGCCGGGCCTCGGCCAGGAGGGACCCGGCGTCGGGGACGTCCCCGTCGCCCGAGAGGCCGTCATGCGCGGACGCGGCGGCGAGCCGCAGCTCCTCGGCGTTGGCGAGGCGCTCGGCGCGGGTCGCGAGGTCGGCGTCCTCCCCCGCCATGGGCGCCGCCTGCTCGATCTCGGCGAGCTGCGCCCGCAGCTCGTCCGCCTCGCGCGCCCGGGCGTCGCGGTCGTCGGTGAGCTGCGACAGTTCGCGGTCCACCGCACGCCAGTGCTCGTAGGCGCGCCGGTACGCGTCGCGGGCGGTGTGGACGGCCTCGCCGCCGAACCGGTCCAGCGCGTCGCGCTGCGCCGCCGCGGAGCGCAGCCGCAGCTGCTCGGACTGCCCGTGCACGACGACGAGCTGCTCGGCGAGGTCGGCCAGCACGCCCGCCGGCGCGGCGCGACCGCCGACGGATGCCCGGCCGCGGCCCTCGCTCGAGATGGACCGCCCGACGTACAGCTCGGCCCGCCCGCCGCCGATGGGCTCGACGTCACCGCCGGCTTCGCGCACGCGCGAGGCGACCGGGCCCTCCTCGGGCACGATCCACACGCCGTCGACGGTGGCCTGCGACGCTCCGGCGCGCACCGCGCCGGAGTCCGCCCGCTGGCCGAGCAGCAGTCCGAGGCCGGTCACGACCATCGTCTTGCCCGCGCCGGTCTCACCCGTGATGGCGGTGAAGCCCGGCCCGATCGGCAGTGTCGCCTCGGCGATGACGCCCAGGTCGCGCAGCCGCATCTCTTCGATCACAGCGGCGCCTCCGCGCCGGCGGTGGGCGTGGCATCCGTCTCCGGCGCCGTGCGCACCGGCAGCACACCCGTGATCGCGGCGGGACCGCGCCACCCCTCCACCGGGAGCCGGAACTTGCGCACCAGGCGATCGGTGAACTGGGAGGGGTGCAGGCGCGCGAGGCGCACCGGGCGATCGGACCGCCGGACCACGACTCGCGCGCCGGGGGGCAGATCGTGCGAGCGGCGCCCGTCGCACCAGAGGATGCCGGTGCCGTTCGTGCGCTCGAGCACCTCGATGGCGACCGCGTGCTCGGGCCCGACGACGAGCGGCTTGGCGAAGAGCGCGTGGGCCGACAGCGGAACGACCGAGATCGCCTCGACGGTCGGCCAGATCACCGGTCCGCCGGCGGAGAAGTTGTAGGCCGTCGAACCGGTCGGCGTCGAGACGACCATGCCGTCGCAGCCGAAGGTCGACAGCGGGCGGCCGTCGATCTCGACCACGACCTCGAGCATGCGCTCGCGGCTGGCCTTCTCGACCGTCGCCTCGTTGAGCGCCCACGTCTCGTAGATGACGGAGTCGCCGGTGTCCTTCACGCGCACCTGGAGCGCCATGCGCTCCTCGACCTCGTACTCGCGCGCGATCACCCGCCGCACCGCCTCATCCATGTCGTCGCGTTCGATCTCGGCGAGGAAGCCGACGTGGCCCATGTTGATGCCGAGCACGGGCGCGCTGCCGTCTCGGACGAGCTCGGCCGCCCGCAGGATCGTGCCGTCCCCGCCGAGCACGATCGCCAGCTCGATGTGCGGGACGGGCACGTCGACGCCGAGGACCGCGACATCGCCCAGCGGCGAGCCGGCGTCGACGAGCTCCTGCTTGTCGTCGGGGGCGAGCACGGGCGTCGCCCCGGCGGTGCGGAGGGCGGCCACGACGCGCTCGGCGGAGGCCACCGTGTCGGCGCGATGCGCGTGCGCCACCACCAGGATGCTGCGCTCGGCGCGTGCGTCGGCGTTGTTCATCGGCTCCCCGCCAGTCGGTTCACAGTGCTCATCCATTCTGTCGGATTGCTCCCCCGGCCCGGCGCGAGGTGGGCGATGTACTCCGAATTCCCGTGCGTGCCCGCGATCGGGGAGGAGACCAGGCCGCACGTGCCGAGCCCGGCGTCCCACGCCGCCCACAGCACGCGTGCGACCGCGTCGGCGCGCAGCACGGGGTTGGTGACGAGTCCGCCCTTCACAGCCGTGCGTCCGACCTCGAACTGCGGCTTGATCAGCAGCACGAGGTCGGCATCGGAGGCAGCGACCGCGCGGGCGGCGGGCAGCACGTGGCCCAGCGAGATGAACGACAGGTCGCCGGTGATCACGGACGGCGCATCGGCGATCCCGCTCGCCTCGGCGAGGGACGCCGCGGTCATGTACCGCACGTTGAAGCCCTCGATCGATCTCACGGCAGGGTCTGCCGCGACGGATGCCGCGAGCTGACCGTGCCCGACGTCCACGGCGATCACCGGCTCGGCGCCGCGCTCGCGGAGCACCTGCGTGAAGCCGCCGGTCGAGGCGCCCATGTCGAGCGCCAGCCGGCCCCGGACGTCGACCTCGAAGGCGTCGAGCCCGGCGATGAGCTTGTGGGCGGCACGGCTCACGTAGTGGTCGGCGGCGGCGACCTCGATCACGCTGTCGTCGGCCACGGGCGTCGAGGCCTTCACCACGGGGCGTCCGTCGACGGTCACGACTCCCTCGGCGATGAGCGTCGCAGCGTGCGTCCGCGAGCGCGCGAGACCTCGAGCGGCCAGAGCGGCGTCGAGGCGGCTCGTCATGACCCGGTGCCGGGACTCGCCTCGAGGCGACGGGCGAGGGTGTCGTGCAGCGTGTCGTACGCCGCGGCGCGCGTGGCCAGCGGCTGCGCCTCGATCACCTCGAGTGTCGACAGCAGGTCGCCGGTCTCGTCCTCACGCTCTCGGGGCTGATCCATGGTCCCCAGGATACGTCGGTGCCGCGACGGTACCGCGAAGCGCCTCGCGCTCACGCACGCGCTGATCGGAGGCGAGCAGCGGTCAGGGGCGGTGGAACGGATCGGCGTAGAGCTCTTCGGGCACGCGGAAC
Source organism: Microbacterium sp. NPDC055455 (assembly GCF_053619935.1). NCBI lineage: Bacteria > Bacillati > Actinomycetota > Actinomycetes > Micrococcales > Microbacteriaceae > Microbacterium > Microbacterium sp. NPDC055455. The sequence goes on along the minus strand of NZ_JBSHLB010000002.1, from coordinate 2,744 downwards.
CCGAAGATCGCACGCCCGGTCGACCAGATCGCCGCCGCGCCCGCGCGCACGAGGTCGATCGGCCGGTCGCCGGCGCTCAGGATGCGGATGTCGGCCCCGTCGATCGCGACGCGCGCATCGCGCACCTTCGCGACGCCGTCCTTCACGTGCACCTCCGGGTACGGCTCGTGAAGTTCGCGCAGGTCGCCCAGGATGTACGTCGGACGCGAGCCCTCCGGCGCCGCCAGCACGTGCTTCGGCCGGTCGATGCCCGTCAGCACGAGGGCGGATTCGATGCCCGCGCGGTTGGCTCCCAGGATGTCGGTGTCGAGCCGGTCGCCGAGGAAGAGCGGATGCCGCGCCCCGAAGCGCGCCACCGCCTCGTGGAAGATCGGCGCCTCGGGTTTGCCCGCGACGGTCGCGAGCCGGCCGACGGCGGTGTGCACCGCCGACACCAGCGTGCCGTTGCCCGGCGCGACGCCCCGCGACTGCGGGATCGTCCAGTCGGTGTTGGTCGCCACCCAGGGGATGCCGCCCTCCTCCTCGGGAGTCTTGAGCGCGAAGGCCGCCTCGGCGAGCTGCAGCCACCCGACCTCGGGAGCGAAGCCCTGCACGACCGCAGCAGGGGCGTCGTCCGCGCTGCGCGTGACGACGAAACCCGCCTTCTCCACCTCCACCACGAGACCGTCGCCGCCGACCACGAGCACGGTCGCGCCGGGCTCGATCTTGTCGGCGAGCAGTCGCATCGCGGCCTGCGGACTGGTCACCACGTCACGCGGCGCCGTGGCGAGGCCGAGTTCGCTGAGATGCCCGGCGACCGAGGCATCCGTCCGCGACGCGTTGTTGGTGATGTACGCGAGCACGCGGCCGTCGCGGGCGCGGTTCAAGCTCTCGACGGCATACGGCAGTGCCCCGGCGCCGGCGTACACCACGCCGTCGAGGTCGGCCAGCACGACGTCGACCCCGTCGAGCGGGGCGCGCGTCACCGCGCGGCGCCCGAACAGCGCCATCAGCGGTCGGCCTCGTCCGCCGCCGGCTCGTCGACGCCGGCCTCGATGAGGATCTCGCTCACCTCGTCGGCGACGGATGCCTCAGCACCGGCGGGTTCGTCGGCGCCGGCGTCGGCGTCGTCGGGGAGGGACTCGGCGTCATGGACGGAGGATTCATGGACGAAGGCGTCATGCACGGAGGCGTCGGCGCCGGTGTCGGCATCGTCCGGGCCGGCGTCGACCTCGAGGGATTCCTCTTCCAGGACCTCCTCGACGAAGACGGTCTCGAGATCGCCGAGGCCCGATGCCGCATCCAGCGCCTCTCCGGCGACCACGGCGCGGCGGTGCCACTGAGCCGCGTCTTCCGCACGGCCGAGCTCCTCGAGCACCGCGGCGCGCGCGGCGAACAGTCCCGGGCTCCATTCGAAGGCGCGGTCGGGATCCAGCTCGGGGATGTCGAGCTCCTGCAGCGCGCGCTCCGGTTCGCCCAGATCGAGCCGGGCGCCGGACATGGCGATCGCCAGTTCGACGCGGACGGCGGTGTCGAGGGTGGAGCGGTCGACCGACCGACCCACCTCGAGCGCACGGTCGGGGCGTCCCACACCGCGCTCGCTGTCGACGATGAGCGCGATCTGGTCGTCCTTGCCCGAGATGCGGCGGTACGTGCGCAACTCGCGCAGCGCCAGAGCGAAGTCGCCCGTCGCGTACGCCGTGATCGCGAGCGTCTCGCGCACCACTGCGATCCGGCCCGCGCGACGCGACGCCGACAGGGCATGCTGGTGCGCGAGCACGGGATCCTCGTCGATCAGCTGCGCCGCCATGGCGAGATGACGCGCGACCTGCTCGGCGTTCTCCTTGCTCAGGGTCTTCAGTTCGTTGCGCGCCGACGGCGGCAGATCCTGCGGCGTGACGTCATCGGAGATGACCGGGTCGTCGTGACGCGGACGGACCGGACGGATCTCGCCCTCGCGGACGGCGCGGTCAGGCCGGTCCGCCCCGCCGCGCGTCGGCCGCGCGCTGCGCTCGTACGGCTTGCGGTCGCCGTCGCGCTTCTCGTACGGCTTGCGGTCGCCGTCGCGCTTCTCGTACGGCTTGCGGTCACCGTCACGCTTCGCGTACGGGCGGTCGCCGTCGCGCTTCTCGTACGGCTTGCGGTCGCCGTCGCGCTTGGCGTACGGGCGGTCGCCGTCGCGCTTGGCGTACGGGCGGTCGCCGTCGCGCTTGGCGTACGGGCGGTCGCCGTCGCGCTTGGCGTAGGGACGGTCGCCGTCGCGCTTCGCGTACGGACGGTCACCGTCACGCTTCTCGTACGGCTTCCGGTCGCCGTCGCGCTTCGCGTACGGACGGTCACCGTCACGCTTCTCGTACGGCTTCCGGTCGCCGTCGCGCTTCGCGTACGGGCGGTCACCATCGCGCTTCTCGTACGGCTTCCGATCGCCGTCGCGCTTCTCGTAAGGCTTCCGATCGCCGTCACGCTTCTCCCACGGCTTACGGTCGCCGTCGCGCTTGGCGTACGGCTTCCGATCGCCGTCGCGCTTGCCATACGGCTTGCGGTCCGAACTCGGCGACGAGGGCCTCCCGCTGCTGGGTCGATCGCGCGGCGCGCGTCGATCGTCGCGCGGCTCCTGCTCTGCCATTCTTCGATCCTCCCGGATGCGTTCTGCGTCGGCAATCCACCGTGTTAACGCGGAATGGCCACCCTGCGTTGGGTGGCCATTCCGTGTAATGGGTGTCCGGCGGTGTCCTACTCTCCCACAGGGTCCCCCCTGCAGTACC